>NZ_CAXBGF010000001.1:0-659475 GCF_963975365.1 uncultured Maribacter sp.
ATAGGCTGGTGATTGCCAATATTACGGGATTATGATACTAAACGGATAATCAGTAAGATTTTTCATTTTTCTCCATTACGGCAAGTCCTTTGTATAAAATTTTAAACGCAGCGCCCATCTTAAAAATCTTGGGGATTTTAGAACAGGAGTATAAGCTAGGCGAAAAGGATCGTTTTGAATTGATTCCTTTTTACTTGATTACCATGTTTATCGAAATAAATAAGCAATCCATGGTATCGGTCTTAAATAAGAAGAATCGAAAAGCCGCTAACCGTATCACGGAAAAATACCTGAATGCCTTGCAACAATTTGTGAACGAGAAAAAGACCGTTGCAGAATATGCGGCCTATTTAGCTATTTCTAAAAATCATTTACATAAATGTGTAAAGGCGGTTACCGGTAAGTCGGCACATAACTTACTAACAGAAATGCGCATTTTGGAGGCTAAGGTTTTGCTGAAACAAAGCAACTTATCCGTTGGCGAAATTGCCTTTAAAAGCGGAAATATGGACCAAAGTGATTTTTCCAGGTTTTTTAAAACCTGGACGGGAATGACTCCTACAGCGTATCGTAAAATAGAAAATTGATTGATTTTGCATAAAATTGGATACGATTTACCTAATAATCCTTTTAACTTTTTATTTTCTTTACCATAATAATTGAAGTTTTAAATTATAGTATTCATAACAGAGTAATTGAATATGTAGTAATTTGTCATATTCAAAGATTATTGGATTTCAATTATAGGCAGGTATACTTTTTTAAATAGATGATCTAATCCAAATTAAATAGATGGATATAAAGGATAAAGTATTTTTAATTAGTGGAGGCGCTTCCGGCTTAGGTTTGGCCACTGCAGAATTAATAGTAGCGAATAAAGGCTTTGTAGTGTTGTTGGATATCAATGAAGAAATAGGTAAAGCTGTTGCTAAAGACCTAGGTAGCCAAGCTTTGTTTGCAGCTACGGATGTCACCAATGAAGAGCAGGTTAATAAAGCGATAGATGCCGGTGTTAATGCATTTGGCACAATACATGGCGTAATCTGTTGTGCCGGTATCGGTCCTGCGCATCGTGTACTGGGAAAAGAAGGATTGCATTCCCTCTCTAGCTTCTCAAAGGTAGTTCAAGTAAATCTTATAGGTTCTTTTAACGTTTTACGTTTGGCCGCAAATGTAATGCAGGGTAATACCCCCGGTGAAAGTGGTGAACGTGGCATTATTATTACAACGGCCTCGGTCGCAGCCTTTGATGGCCAAATTGGGCAAGCGGCCTATTCGGCATCAAAGGGCGGCATTGTTTCCATGACCTTGCCCATTGCCCGGGAATTTGCCCGTTTCGGCATTCGGGTGATGACAATTGCCCCAGGTATTTTTGAAACTCCAATGTTAATGGGCCTGCCCGAAGATGCAAAAATATCCTTAGGCGCTCAAGTACCTTTTCCTTCTCGTTTGGGAAGACCTAATGAATATGCTTCTTTGGCCAAACATATCATTGAAAACCAAATGCTTAATGGTGAAGTCATTCGTCTAGACGGGGCTATACGGATGGCCGCAAAATAAAAATTTATGAAAAACAACTATACCAATTTATTGGTCAATGCCGATGGTGCAATACTTACTATCGCACTGAACAGGGAAAAGAAACGTAATGCCATAAATACGGAAACCATAGAAGAATTGGAACATGTATTTATACATATGCCAAATACCATAAAAAGTGTAATCATCTATGGTAAAGGAAATCATTTCTGTGCGGGTCTGGATTTATCGGACCTAAAAGAAACCAATTCTACAGAAGGCGTTTTTCATTCCAGAAAATGGCACAGGGCCTTAGATCAGATACAGAATAGTCCGGCTCCAGTAATCGCACTTCTTAACGGTGCCTGTGTAGGTGGCGGATTGGAACTGGCAAGTGCTTGTCATATTCGTGTTGCCGAACGAACAACTTTTTATGCCTTGCCAGAAGGGCAAAGGGGCATCTTTGTTGGTGGCGGTGGCTCGGTTCGCATTCCAAGACTGATCGGGGTGGCGCGCATGACGGATATGATGCTTACGGGCAGGGTCTATAAAGCAGATGAGGGTTATTTGGTAGGGTTTTCACAATATGTTGAAAAAGATGGTTTAGGCATGGAAAAAGCATTGGAACTCGCAAACAAAATTAGTGGTAACGCGCCAATGACCAATTATGCCCTTACAAATGTATTACCCAGAATTGTTGAAGGCGGACAAGATGTTGGCCTCATGTTGGAGTCTATGACCAGTGCAATTTCCCAAGATGCCCCAGAGGCAAAACAAAGATTAAAGGACTTTTTGGAAGGAAGGGCCAAAAAAGTTGGAGAATAATTTTAGCAAACAACACCATGAAGACTTTTTTTAATGTATTGACTTTTTTATTTGTTTTGAGCTGTCTACAGATAGCTGCTCAGAGCAAAGTACCAGAACCCGAATTGGAATTTCTATTTGAGGAGAACGTTCTCCTAGAACCTGCTATAGAAGTAGGTAATACAACCTATGGCAATCGCCGTATCATTAATATTGTTGGGGGCACTTTTGAAGGACCTAAACTTAAAGGTAAAATACTTTCTGGTGGTGCAGATTGGCAGACCGTTCGTGAAGACGGCACAGCAGATTTGGTAGCACAGTACACCTTACAGACAGATGATGGTGCACTTATTTATATCGTAAATAAAGGTATTCGGCACGCTTCCCCAGATATTTTGGCACGCATGAAAAAAGGTGAGTTTGTAGACCCCAGTGAGTATTATATGCGAACTGCGGCCACCTTTGAAACTTCGCACGAAAAATATAAGTGGTTGAACAAAATCATTGCAGTTGCCAGTGGAGCACGTTTGGAAACCGAAGTTGTTATTCGTTTTTACCAAGTAAATTAGAAGGTGTAAAACATGATACCTACTACTACAACCAATTACTTAAAAATAGATACCCTTCCCATTGACATTCAAAAACGAACGGGAAAGGACAATGCCATTTATTTAAAATCGAATATTCCTTTGGGGTCGCATCCCAATAAAATTACCGAATGTTTAGCCTATTGGGCACAAAATATTCCTGAAACCGTTTTCTTGGCACAACGGGGGAAAAATGGGAGTTGGATAACATTGACATATTTAGAGGCCTGGCAAAAAATTCAGCATATAGGTCAGTTTATAGTAGACAGTGGAGCTTCAAAAGAAAGACCCATCGCCATACTTTCTGGCAACAGTCTGGAACATGGTCTTTTTGCCTTGGCCGCAATGCATGTAGGCATTCCCTATGCTCCTATCAGCCCGGCCTATGCTTTAAAATCTACTGATTATGCCAAGCTGAAACACTGCATAGACTTCTTGACGCCCGGTCTAATCTTTGTTCAGGATATAGCTCTTTTTTCAGAAGCTCTACAGGCACTTTCAACAAATACGCCTATAATTACGGTAAAAAATGGCTCTGCCAATACCATTTCCTTTGCTTCGGTCCTAGAAACCCAAGTAACGAAAGAAGTGGAAAATGCCCATAATTTGATAAACCCCGATACCATTGCAAAAGTATTGTTCACCTCTGGGTCTACAGGATTACCAAAAGGAGTCATCAATACACACAAGAACATGACCACCAATTGGCAGCAGATTACGCAAACCTTTCCTTTTTTTAAAAATGGCGGTTTACAGCTCATGGATTGGCTTCCATGGAACCACACTTTCGGCGGGAATCATAATTTTGGATTAACACTTTATAATGGCGGCAGTTTATACATTGACGAAGGTAACCCGACACCAAGAGGAATTGAAGTAACCATTAAAAACCTGCAAGATTTTGCGCCAACGGTATACTTTAACGTGCCAAAAGGTTTTGAAGAATTAATAAGTTGTTTAAAAAAGGATAAAGCGTTACGAACGTTGTTTTTTTCTCGATTAAAAATGTTCTTCTATGCCGGTGCAAGCATGTCGCAACATATATGGAATGGCCTGGAGGAACTTTCCTTAAAAACTACCGGAAAGAAATTGTTGATAGCATCTGGTTTGGGTATGACGGAAGCGAGTCCATCTGCCATGTTCAATACACGATATGGTAGCATTTCTGGACTGTTGGGTGTCCCCGTGCCTGGTTTAGAGGTGAAACTTATTCCGGATGGGGATAAATTGGAAGCCCGTTTTAAAGGGGCCAACCTAACCCCCGGGTATTGGCGAAATGCTGAAGCAACCGCAAAGGCATTTGATGAAGAAGGATTTTATAAAACGGGTGATGCTCTAAAATTTATAAATAACGATGATCCAAACGAAGGAATGCTCTTTGATGGTAGAATTGCGGAAGACTTTAAATTAAGCTCGGGTACTTGGGTAAGTGTAGGCGTTTTGCGCTCTAAACTTATTACGGCGGGTAACGGAATGATACGGGACGTTGTAATTACGGGTCATGATAAGGATTATTTATGTGCCATACTATTTCCAGATGTCAACCATTGTTACAATTTAATGGGTTGTACAACAGAGACGGATTTAACGGCTTTACTTAACCATTCTATCATCATAAATGAAGTTCAAAATATATTGAATGCCTTGGGTAAGGAAAGAACGGGAAGTTCCACCTTCATTAAAAGAGCGTTTTTGGCCGATTTTGAGCTCTCTATCGATAAAGGGGAAATAACGGATAAAGGTTCCATCAATCAACGAAGTATCCTATCCAACAGAAAAACAATTGTAGAAAAATTATACTCGGACACCCTGCAAGAAGGGGTTCTTGAAACTAAATAGCCACTTATGCAACCGAAAATTAAAGATTTGATCGACCAAAGTGCCATGTCCAAATTGCAGTACACCACAATTTTGGTTTGTTTTCTAATGAATATTTTAGACGGTATGGACGTGCTGGTCATATCCTACTGTGCCCCTGCAATTGCAAAATCTTGGAGCGTAGGACCAGAGGCTTTGGGTATCGTTTTCAGTTCTGGTTTAGCAGGGATGACCATCGGTGCATTGTTTCTGGCACCTTTCGCGGATCACATGGGACGTAAAAAAATGATCCTGTTAAGTGCCTTGCTTATGGGTACCAGTATTATCTTAACCGCGTGGACCAACACGGTTCCTCAATTAATTTTATTGCGTTTTTTAAGCGGTATAGGCATTGGCAGTATGTTGGCCAGTACCGCAGCGTTAACGGCAGAATTTACACCGAACAAAACAAAGGATTTTTGGGTAAGTTTCGTTATCTCCGGCTATCCGGTTGGTGCGGTTTTATCTGGTTTGGTAGCGGCTTCGGTTGTACCGGCAAGTGGTTGGCAAACCATGTTCAAATTGGCAGGCCTGGCTTCTTTTGTGACCATTCCATTAATTTTGTTCTTCCTGTCGGAATCCATCGATTTTTATCTCAACAAACAGCCGGCTATGGCTTTGGAAAAAGCGAACAGCATTCTTAAAAAGATGAAATTGGCAGAATTGGCGCAACTCCCCGAAAGAATTTCAAAAGGTTCTGGCATACCGGTAAGCAAATTATTGAACTCCACATTTAAACGCTCCACTATACAATTATGGACGGCCTTATTTTTGGCCTTCGCCTGTTTGTATTTTTTGACGAGCTGGATTCCAAAATTGGCACAAACCACGGGTTTATCGCTGTCCTTAGCTATTTATGCTGGTACCGTTTTTAATGTCGGCGCATTTTTTGGAATCATTGTTCAAGGGTATTTCTCCTCTAAATTCGGACTTAAAAAGACGATTGCCGTTTTCTTGGTACTAACAGCGGTTTTAATGGTTGTCTTTAAATGGTTTATCGGGTCCGATTGGCTACTTTTTGTATTTGCACTCTTGGGCTTTACCCTACAAGGTGGTTTTGTTGGGCTGTATGCCGTTGCGGCAAGAATGTACCCGACGGAATTCAGGACAACCGGATTAGGTTGGGCCATTGGTATGGGACGTTTGGGTGGCGTTATTGGGCCAGCGGTCGGCGGCGTTTTAATTGGAATGGGTTTTTTAATGGCATCGACCTTTATGATTTTTGCCGTACCCATATTCTTTGCAGGAATAGTGACTTTTTATCTGTCATCCAAAGAGATTTCATAAGCTTAAATCAGTTTAAGTAGGGGTAAATGAAAGATCCCAATAAGTTTAAAGAAAGTAAAAGAGAATAAAGAATAACAGCGCACAGCGAATAGCAAACGAAAAACGAACACTACTACAATGATAGATATTGATAAAATAAGGGCTATAGATGTACATACCCATGCGGAGCGTTCCTGTTGCCAGCCCCATGATGATTTTAGACCCGAATTTGATGAGGCTTTTGCCAAGTATTTTAAGACCGATGAGCGACCTACCATACAAGAAACGGCCGATTATTACCGTGCCCAAAATATGGCTTTCGTTATGTTCTGTATCGATTCTGAGCATGAAGTCGGTAAGAAAAGAATTCCCAATGAGGAAGTTGCAGAAGGCGCCATGGCAAACCCCGATGTCATGATCGCTTTCGCAAGCATCGACCCACATAAAGGTAGGATGGGTGCACGCGAAGCGCGTAATCTTATCGAGAATTATGGCGTAAAGGGCTTTAAATTCCATCCAACCGTACAAGGGTTTTACCCAAATGACCGTATGGCCTATCATTTGTATGAGGTTATTGCGGAATATAAATTGCCCATGTTGTTCCATTCCGGGCACTCCGGATATGGTTCGGGTGTGCGCGGCGGCGGCGGTTTGCGATTGGAATATTCCAACCCGATGCACTTGGATGATGTGGCCATAGATTTTCCGGATAACCCCATTATAATCGCGCACCCTAGTTTTCCATGGCAAGACGAAGCATTGTCCGTGGCCATGCACAAGCCTAATGTGTATATCGATTTAAGTGGCTGGTCACCTAAATATTTCCCAAAACAACTGGTGCAATATGCCAATACGTTGCTAAAAAAGAGAATGTTGTTCGGTACCGATTTTCCTTTGATCACCCCAGAACGCTGGCTAAAGGATTTTGAGGAAGCCGGTTTTAAGGATGAAGTAAAGCAACTCATTTTAAAGGAAAACGCGATTGATATGTTGGGACTACGAAAAAAAGATAATACGAAAAAAAGATAAATAATATGAAAAATAAGCCATTATCACTTTTGCTTTTACTGGTCGTATTTTTTATGAACTGGGCTATTGCCCAAGAATATGAGCAACCTGATCTGGAATTTGTATGCGAGTTAAAAGTAACGACAAGCGACAGCTTTGTGGTAGGCAATACACCATATGGCGAACGTCGAATTATCCCTATAACCGGAGGAACATTTAAGGGCCCAAAATTACAGGGCACCGTATTGGCCGGTGGCGCCGATTATCAATTTGTAAATGCAGAAGATACCCGCACAGAAATTGAAGCTATTTATAGTATCAAAACAGATGATGGTATCTTTATTCATATCAGAAATGAAGGTGTTGTTTATAAAGATCCGGCAGTAGCAGAACAATTAAAAAATGGCGAGACAATAGATTGGAACCGAATTTATTTTAGGGCGGCCCCAAAATTTAATGCGCCGATAGATAGCCCGTACAACTGGATGAACAATGCTATTTTTGTTTGTAAAGGGGTGCCCACAAAAGAGTATGTTTCTATTCAAGTTTGGAAAGTTTTATAAGAATCGTTTAAATATCGAAAATGAAAAAGATCTTATTGTTTTTATTGGTGTCTTCCACTATTTGGTCACAGACTCCTGTTCAAGAAGAATCAGGTACCATTGATGGTGCGGCATTTAAAATTTTTATTCCGGATAATTGGAATAAAGGTTTGGTCATGTACGCACATGGATATGCCTTTATGGGTTCGCCTTTACAGAGCGAAAATCCCGAATTTGTAAAAAATATGAACGTCTTTTTAAGTCAAGGCTATGCCGTTGCAGCATCCGATTATGCGTACCAAGGTTTTGCCTTGTCGCAGGGTGTTGATGATACCGAGGCTTTACGTATCTATTTCATCGAAAAATACGGTCAGCCAAAGCAGACCATTATGGCCGGGCATTCTATGGGCGGTGGTATTACCTTGGCCACATTAGAGAATTTTGGCAAAAACTACCAAGGCGGTTTGGCCTTATGTCCGCTCTCTAGCAGGCCCTATTTACAATGCCGAAAGGAGTTTGATATGTATGCCACGTTCAATGGCCTGTTTCCAAATGTAATTACAAGCCTAACGGATATATTCGATTTAGAAAAACCGTACACGGCCCAGGATAGCCGCAAAATGGTTTCTAGGGCACAAGAAATTACCAAGGCCATAGTTACCAAAGATTCACTTTTAGGTGTGGCTTTTGCAAACCGATTTAATCTAAAATTCCAGGATTTGCCATTTTCGTTGTTCTTTAATGAAAATGTGTTGCGCGACCTGGCTCAAAAAGCGGGTGGTAATCCTTTTGACAATACCAATACGGTCTATAACGGTTTCCCAAATGATTGGGAGGTAAACCAAAAAGCGGAACGTGTAGCGGCCACCGTAGATGCCAATCTACTTTTTGAAAAATACGACCGAACAGGCGATATCAATGCACCGGTGGTTTTAATGCATACCATTTACGATCAATTGATCCCTCTTCAATATGGCGTTACCAATTTTGAGAATATGGTCATCAATAAGGATAAAACGGAATTTTTATCCGTACGATATACCAAGGGCCAAGGGCATTGCCAATTTACCCCGGAAGAAACCCAACAGGCGTTGGTAAGTTTATTAAAGTGGCTAGAAACAGGAGAAAAGCCTGCGCCTGGTGCTGTTGAATAAGTAAACTGATTTAAATGAACGCTGCATTTTTAGAAACACCGAAAACCATACAACAAAAGACGGTATCCACTCCAGATCCTGTGAAAGGAGAAGTGCGTGTAAAAATGCGACAAGTAGGTATCTGTGGTTCTGATGTACATCTGTTCTTGGGCCATAGGACACTTGAAAAACCTACGATAATTGGTCATGAAGGCTTAGGGGAAATAGATGCCGTTGGTAATGGGGTTCCTACCAATAGAATTGGCGAACGAGTGGTCATAGAACCCAATATCCCTTGCGGTGCATGTGCTTTCTGCACTTCTGCCCGTGGTTCTATTTGTCCCAACAAACGCACAATCGGGCTAACAGAAGCCGGTTGTTTTGCGGAATATGTAGTATTACCATCCCAATTTGCTTGGGCCATTTCTAAAAAGGTGTCAGATGACGATGCCGTTACCATTGAACCCATGGCCGCGGGTGTCCATGCCTTACAGGTATCATCGGCAAAACCGGGAAGTACCATTGCGGTTATCGGTCTGGGGGCCATCGGTCTATTATTGACCCATCTTGCCATTGCAAAGGGCTATAAAGTTTGTGTGTCGGATATCAATACCGATAAAATGAAATTGGCGGAATCGATGGGCGCTTTGCCAGCGGTCGGTCAAAATTTAAGTCAGATTTGGAAAGAAAATAACGTAGTCTCTATTTTTGAATGTGCCGGGGTGGCGACAACGGTCACCATGGCCGCTAAAAATGCCCCAAGAGGTTCAGAAATAATTCTTTTGGGACTGTCCGGTGATAAGGCCGAAATAGAACCGTTGCGATTGGTGCGGGAAGGTATCCGAATTTTACCTTCCTTGATCTATGACCATCCGCAAGATTTTAAAGAAACGATAGCACTGATCACCTCAAAAACAATTCAACCTAGTTGTATTATTTCAAAATATATGCCCTTGTCCAGCTTACAGTCCGCTATGGAACTCGCTGCGGAGGGCAATCAAACAAAAATTGTAATCAACATATAACACGAACACCATGTCAGCTCAAAAAACAACTTTTACCATGAACGAGTCTTTTCCCATGAATGCATGGTATGCTGCGGCCTGGGATGTGGAATTGAAACATAAGTTGCTTGCGAGAACCATTTGCAATAAGCCTTTGGTATTGTTTCGTAAAAAGGATGGTACGGCAGTTGCCCTAGAAGATGCCTGTTGGCATCGTTTATTGCCTTTGTCCAAAGGAAGCTTACGAGGAGATACCGTAGTGTGCGGCTACCATGGTTTGGAATATAATAGTGATGGCAGGTGCTCGTACATGCCGTCACAGGAAACCATCAATCCTTCTGCATGTGTACGTTCGTATCCCGTTATTCAGAAATACCGATTTATTTGGGTGTGGATGGGCGACCCCGCTTTGGCGGACGAAGCCAAAATACCGGATATGCATTGGAACGACGATCCGGAGTGGGCGGGCGATGGTAAATTGATAGAAGCCAAATGCAATTACCGATTGATCGTTGATAATTTAATGGACCTCACGCACGAGACATTTGTGCACTCCGAAAGTATTGGGGACAGAAATGTGGCCGAAGCTCCATTCGATGTACATTACGATGCACATACGGCAACCGTAATCCGTTGGATGAAGGGCATAGACCCGCCTCCATTTTGGCATGGTCAAATGAACAAAAAAATGAAGTACGACGGTTTGGTAGACCGGTGGCAGATCATAAAATTTCAAGCACCGGCAACCGTGAATATTGATGTCGGCGTAGCCATTGCTGATACGGGCGCTCCGGAAGGGGACCGCTCACAAGGGGTAAATGGGTATGTGTTGAATACCATGACCCCATCTACCAACCAGACCTGTTACTACTTTTGGGCCTTTGTCAGGAACTATAATTTAAAAGATCAAAGCAATACCACTGAACTTGTAAATGGTGTAACCGGTATTTTTGCCCAGGACGAGGAAATATTGGAGGCACAACAACAGGCCATAAACAGAAATCCAAATCGTGAATTTTATAATTTGAATATTGATGCGGGTGCCATGTGGGCCAGACGATTGACCGATAAAATGGTAGCTAAAGAAAACAACGGATAATGCGGTTTAGAAATACTTGGGAAGACGCTACAGTTATACACACAGAACAGGTTGCAGCCAATGTGATGCAAATTCAGATTGCACCCAATGGCGGCACCGAAAGATTTTCTGTAGGCTCACATATAGACGTATCGGTATTGATCAATGGTCATCCAGAGATAAGAAGCTATTCGTTAGTTGGGCAATATAGAACTAGTTCACCGTATAAAATTGCCGTTAAAAGATTGCCTGCCAGTCGTGGGGGTTCTGAATATATGTGGCGCTTGAAAGAGGGTAACAAATTGCGAATTTCTCAACCTACCAATCATTTTGAACTTAATTTTACTGCCCCAGATTATTTGCTGATCGCAGGGGGAATAGGTATTACACCCATTTTAGGTATGGCCAAGCAACTGGCGGCCCAAGCCAGTAGAAAGGTTCAGATGCTCTATTTGGGGGTGTCCAAAAAAGAGATGCCTTATGTAGAGGAGTTAAAAAATCTATTAAAAGATAGACTAACAATTCATTATAGCGATGAGCAAGGCCTGTATGACACCGCGCAAATATTAAAACTTGTAAATGATCAAACACTGGTATATCTCTGTGGACCTTTAGGACTCATGAACGCGGTAAGAAAAACGTGGGAAGAAAGTTCTTTTGACAACCAAAATTTACGTTTTGAGACCTTTGGTGCTTCGGGTCTATTTGCCCCACAGGCATTCACGTTAAACATACCCCGTTTTCAGAAAGAACTTCAGGTAAAAAAAAATCAAACCATTTTAAGCGCTCTGGAAGAATCAGGAATCGAGGTGATGTACGATTGCAAAAAAGGGGAATGTGGCCTGTGTCAAATAGATATTATATCCTATACCGGAGCTATTGATCACCGTGATTTCTTCTTTACAGAAGAAGAAAAAGGGGAGAATAAAAAAATGTGCGCCTGTGTAAGTCGGGTCGCAAACGGAAATCTAACCATTGATACCGCTTATCGCGGAAAATAAAAAAACCAAAATCCAACCAAAACACCAAACATGCAACTAAGAAAATTAATAGATACCACCCCCATGTCCGGTTACCAGATCATGGTAGTCTTCCTATGTTTTGTATTGAATATGAACGATGGCATGGATGTGCTGGTAGTCTCTTATACCGGGCCGGAAATTATTTCGGAGTGGGGCCTTACTAAAAGTGAAATGGGATGGATCTTTAGTATGGGACTTATCGGGATGACCTTGGGCAGTTTTTTTCTGGCTCCTTTTGGTGATAAAATTGGGCGTCGAAAACTCTTTATCATTGCATTGATCTTAAATACGGTCGGTATGCTGAGCTGTTACTATGTTTCATCGTACACACAAATGTTGGTGCTTCGGGTACTTACCGGCATAGGAATTGGAGGAATACTTCCTACCATGGCGGCCATAACGTCTGAATATTCCAATAATGCTTCCCGCGATTTTAATGTAGGTCTTATTCAAGGCGGTTGGCCTTTAGGCGCTATACTTACGGGAATTTTCGCAGCTTGGGCGGTACCGGAATTTGGGTGGCGTTTCGCCTATTTGTTTGCCGGTTCTATTTCCTTGGTCATGCTGTTGGCGGTTTACTTTTTAATGCCGGAATCCATCGATTTTTTAGCCAATAAAAAGGACGAAAACAAAATGACGGACATTAAGAAATTACTCGTTCGCATGCAGAAAGGGGAACATATTGCTACCGTAACGCTAGACCCACAAACCGAAAATGAACCGGAACATTCCAGAAACATCTATCTTAAAAAGGTACTCTCCGTTGAGTTGAAACCTTCTACGTTACGACTCTGGGGCGCAATTTTCTTTGGCTTCCTAACCCTGTACACCCTAATGAGTTGGGTTCCAAGCATAGCCAAAGATTCGGGCATGCCTTTTGAAATGGCCACCTATGCAGGTATGATGTTGAATTTGGGTGCATTATTGGGTGTTTTGGCCATGAGCTATTTCGCTAATAAAGTAGGGCCTAAAAAAACCATTTTGGTCTTCTTGCTTACGGCGTTCTTGATCATGTTGGTGTATGCCAATGTGGGGCTTACATATGTCATTATGTTCATATTGATTTTCTGTATCGGCTTTTTTGTGCAAGGGGGGTTCAATACCTTATTCCCAATTGCAACAAGAGTCTATTCGGCAAAAATTAGGTCTACAGGGGTAGGTTTGGCCATGGGCATCGGTAGGTTCGGTGCCATTTTGGGGCCTTTGCTATTTGGGGTTTTGTCAGATTGGCAATTGTCTATAGAAACCTTGTTTACTATCTTTTCGGTGCCGTTGTTGATTGCGGCGGTATTGGCCTATTCTATACCTTCAAAGAATCTGGATCTATAAATTAGTTGCTCTAAAATGTTATGGATATGAATTCACCGTTTATGCAAGACCAACGAAAAACCATTGATGCCATCGACGTTAAAATCCTAGAATTGCTAGGAAAACGTATGCGATGTTCACATGCCATTGGCCATTACAAGAAGCAGCAGAATTTGCCCATTGTACAAGGACAACGCTGGCAAGAGTTGTTAGCGGCCCGTATAGCACAAGGAAAGGAAGAAGGTTTATCCGAAGCTTATATTGGTACTATTTTACACACCATACATGACGAATCGGTTCGGGTACAAAAGCAGATCGTAGAAGGTTGATCTGTGGTAAAAAACCAAATGCATCGGCTCTAATTAAAAGTAACTCCACGTATCATTCAAATTAAAACGGGGTACTGTTTTATAGTAAGATTACCGGCGTACTAGCGTTCTTTGGCATAAACTTTACATAGGTAGGCTATTGCTTTTTGTAACAAATTCCCTTAAGTTACGTCCCATATTTACGTACCATACATCATTAATAATTGCAGGATATGAAAGCAGCCCTACGTAGAACATATGGCTCGCCAAGCCGAATAACATTAGAAAATATTAAAAGACCAGAACCAAAGGACAACGAGGTTTTAATACAGGTACATGCTACCACGGTCAATAGAACAGATTGTGCCAACCTAACGGCAAAACCGTTTATTATGCGGTTTATTTTGGGATTGTTTACCCCACGTAAAAAAATTATGGGAACCGATTTCGCTGGTGAGGTGGTTGCATTGGGCAGCCATATTAAATCTTCAAAAATTGGGGATAGGGTTGTCGGTTTTGTGGACATAGGCGCTGCGTCTCAAGCGGAATATGTGGTATCGGCAGAAGATGAAGTATTTCCAATCCCTGAAAATATCGATTATAAAGAAGCGGCAGCCAGTATAGAAGGCGCCCATTATGCCTACACCTTTATTCATAAAACGAATATACAACCGGGGCACAACATTCTAATCAATGGGGCAACCGGTGCCATAGGCTCTGCACTTTTGCAATTCGTACGGCAATATGATGTAAAAATAACGGCCACTTGTAACACAAAAAATAGGAGGTTGATAGAAAACCTGGGAGCCGATAAAATTTACGATTATACCAAAGAAGATTTTACGACCGATACGGAGAAGTATGATTTTATTTTTGATACGGTAGGCAAAAGCACCTTTGGGAAATGTAAGCCCTTATTGACCAACAAAGGCGTGTATATTTCCTCGGAGTTGGGACCATATGCCCAAAATATTTTTTATGCGATTTTTACCTCAAAGACAAGAAAAAGTGTAGTGTTTCCCATACCGTACAACAAGAAAATAACGCTACCCTATATATGCGATTTGTTGAAGAAGGGTGTTTTTACACCGGTTATTGACAAAACCTATACGCTTTATACTATTGCCCAAGCTTACGAATATGTACTTAAGGGCGAGAAAACAGGCAATGTGGTTATTACGATGTTGTGAGGAATTTTAATGTAATTCTTTTGCTTTTTTAAAAAACCGCCAAAAATTACGGAAAACCGTACTACCCTTCTTGTAAGTATTTCTATCTTGTGCAGTACAATTACAAAGCACTCCCCCTACCTTTTTAATTTAGAACAAAACAACTAGTAGATTACGTTTAGCCACCGATATTTGGTGATATAGGTAATTATACATATATCCGTACGTTGGCATTCATTTAAAAAACACAAATTGCAAATATGAATTTAACACCAAAAGAATTTGAACTACTTCTTTGTGAATTTAGCAGACAGGATTTACCAAAAAACTTTACAGTAGAACATGACATTAAAGACATTGGTGAGGAAAGTGAAAATCAAAGACAGATTGACACTAAAATTAAAGGAAAATTGGGCGTTTCAGATATCTTAATATGTGGCGAAGCAAAAAATTGGAATAAAGCAGTAGGAAGTGAAACAATAGACGGATTAGTCGGGAAATATCTATCTGGAGAAATTAGAGCGAATAAAGTTATAATATTTTCAAATCAAGGTTATACTGAACCAGCAATAAAAAGAGCCAAACAGATTGGAATTGAATTAATACAGCCTAAAGAATTAGGTATCCCAATAAAAAATATACCACATATTATCGGAGTTGGATATTTAGGACAGATGATGATTACGACAACTCATAAAAGTCCTCAACAAAATCTAATGGCTATAAATCCAGATGATTATATTATAATAAAAGGAGATGAACGGATTTCCTTTCAACAGAATATATTTAGGCTGATAAAATCAAAGTTGAGAAAAATAAGAGATAAAAGTATATACACTAATTATTCAGAATTTGAATTGATTGATAATAATGTGTTATATGAGCTAAAACAAAAACCTGGATATAAATACAATGCAGATTTAGAAATAAAAGTTTCAATGAAATGGATTTACTTTTATGAGTTTTTATCATCGGGAATATTACACCATTTAAACAGTAATGAAGATAAATTTGTTAACCTACAAAAGAGCAATGAAACACATTTACAGAATGTACTAATGTCACCAACTAAACAAGATTTTGGGGATAGAGGACAATGTATAAAGGAAGTTGTAGAAAAAAATACTGCATACACTTTTAATATGTGTTTGGTTGACCCAGACAGAAACAAAACACATCCACAAGAACCATTGTTTAGTTTAGTATAGAACGAAATGCCAAAACCGCAAAAGTTCATTCATTCAAAAACAAGACTACGATTAAAATGATAAAATCGACCAAAAACTACATAGTTATTTTCCTCATAACTTTTGCAATAAGCTGGTTATGTACAATCTTTTATTTTGACAAAAATGAATTCGATATTGAATTCAGGGAAAAAGCAATGACTACTGCAGAAATATTTAATTTTGGTACACAGGAAGTTGTTGAGGAATATAATGACGGAAGGAGTGTTAATGCATATGACATTGATTATATAGAATATTCCTATTTTGTGAATGGAAAAAATTATAAATACGGAAGTGAACATTTTCCAAAAGAACTTTCTATTGGCGACGAAATTGAAATAGAATATGTAAAAAGCAATCCGGCAAGTAGTAGATTAAAAGGTTTAAAACAGTACAGATTTAATTTTTTCATAAGAAATTTAATGATGGTGAGTATTTTTTCATTCTTAATTATGTTAGGTGCTTTTTATGTTTTTGACATCTTCAATAATAGGGATACTGGGTGGAGACATTAAATATAATAAAAGATAAAATCAACGCTAAAAAAAACGAAATGCCAACACCATATATAAGCTATGGCTTGGTCAGCACTCACTTGGAAAATCCTTCGGATTTTCCAAAGCCAGTTTTTATCAGGAAAGGTCTGTGCCGAGACACGCCACAGCTCATATACATAACCGTTAGCTGCAACCAAAAAACGAAATGATACCATTAATAAAAAATATATTTATAACGATTTTGGCTGCGTCTTTTATTTCTTGTAACGGACAAGTAAAAAAGGAAAAGCAATCTCTCCAGGCTGAGAAAGTTTCAGAAACGGTCAAAATACCGATTCCTGAGAATGGATTTTCAAATGCCTATCTCGACAAAGACGGTACTATTTGGTTTAGCAGTAATGGCGGTGGTATATATCATTATAATGGAAAAGCATTTAAAAACTATACCGAAGAAAACGGAATAAGCAGTAACCAAGTCTATTCCATTACCTCCGACGATAAAAATAATATGTGGTTCGGAACTCAAAACGGTTTAACCAAATACGACAGAAAACAGTTTAAAAATATTCCTTTACCATACCAAGACACCACAACAGGTTGGATTAGTACTGTTTACCCCACTCTAAGCCCGAATGCTGCACATTCTTTAGCAACAGATAATAACAATAACTTATGGATTGGTACCGCTGGTTATGGTGCATATAAATACGATGGGAAAAACTTCAAATCCTATTTAATAGAAATAGGCAAAAAACAAGAAGACAGTT
Source organism: uncultured Maribacter sp. (assembly GCF_963975365.1). GTDB lineage: Bacteria > Bacteroidota > Bacteroidia > Flavobacteriales > Flavobacteriaceae > Maribacter. The sequence goes on from NZ_CAXBGF010000001.1 coordinate 17,098, forward strand.
TATATCACAATTGGATACCATTTATTAGAAAGGACAACAAAGGAAATATGTGGTTTGCTTCAATGACTCACGGAGGAGTCAATCAATTCGATGGTAAAAAGTTTACTCAATTTTCAATTAAAGATGGATTAAGTGACAGCCAAGTTAGAACCATTTACTCTGACCAATCTGGAAAAATATGGATAGGCTTCAATGGAAATAGAAATAGTGGGTTAACCGTATATGATGGCAAGTCATTTAAAACTTATTCAGAAGCAGATGGTCTTTGTAATAAAAGAGTAAGAGCCATTTACGAAGCCAAAAATGGTAATCTTTGGCTTGGAGCACAATTTGGGAATTTATGTATTTTTAATGGCGAAAAATTTTCTGAGTTTAACTATAACGAACAAACTTTTTCTGATGTGTTTTTTATAATAGGTGATTTAAAAGACAACATTTGGTTTGGAGGGGCAAATGGAATTTGGAAATATGACGGAGAAATGGTAACTGAAATGACAACGAACGAATAATAAAATGGCAGCAGTTAACAATGTTATAAAAAATAGGCGAAATAGTAGTAAAATAAAAGCTTTTGGCTCGTATCAAACTTTGTTCTTAACCGAATGTTTAGAGCTTCGAAATCGCCTACTTTTCATATACGAACCGTTACCAATTTAAATCTTTATTAAAGTAACATTAAAGCCTCTAATTCGTCAATAGGTTCACCCAACCCCTTTAAGATGCAATTCGTAACTTCCATTAAACGCATTTTTCGTCCTTCCGAAAAACACAAGGGTATTTGGCCCATAAAAATTTATGTGCTTAAACTATTTTTCTTTCTCATGTTCGTGTTCGTTGCCAAAGACGCTTGGGCAGAATTAATTAGCCATAAAGGCGATTTGAACGTGGAAGTAGCCATTGCTTGGTGCTCCATAGCTGCCTATACCACCTTATCCGGTCTGGGAATTTTCCACACCTTAAAAATGTTACCGATACTGCTCTTTATGCTTTTATACAAAGGCCTTTTTCTATTTTTCGTGGCCTATCCGTTATGGAGTTCGGGCACCTTAGAAGGCAGCGAAGCGGAAGGTTGGGCCCAAATTTTTATCTTGATCGGTATCCCAATTCTCTTTACACCTTGGAAATATGTTTTTAATACGTTTGTTTTAGGAAAAGACTAGGTTCATTTCTTTTAAAATTAGAGGTTAGAAGAAAATTAAGAATTCTCACGAACAACAATCACCAATAACCAAAAATTTTGGTCTTCGCATTTTCCATGGAAATGAGTATATTCATAGGAGGTAAAAACCAACACCTTCCCTAATGTTTATAAAACCCCCTTGGCCCTATGAAAACAACCGATACCATTTTTGATGCCATCGTAATAGGTTCGGGCATTTCAGGAGGATGGGCCGCCAAAGAGTTATGTGAAAAAGGTTTAAAGACCTTGGTGCTGGAACGGGGAAGGGAGGTAAAACACCCTGTAGACTACCCCACCGCAACCAAGGATATCTGGGAATTTAAGTACCGTGGGGAAATGGGCCGTGACTATAAGGAGGCCAACCCCATTATGTGCAAAACAGCCGGTCTGGATGCATCCAACGCCCATTTTTTTATTGAGGACAAAGATCAGCCCTATGTACAGGAAAAACCGTTCGATTGGTTCAGGGGCTACCAAGTTGGGGGCAAATCGCTTACATGGGGCCGCGCTTGCCACAGGTGGAGCCAACATGAATTTGATGCCCCTAAGAAATTAGGGTATGGTATGGACTGGCCCATAGATTATAAAACGGTGGCGCCTTGGTATTCCCATGTAGAAAAATTCGTAGGCGTTTGCGGCAATAAAGATGGTTTGGAGGCCATGCCAGATGGCGAATTTCTGCCACCGTTCGAGTTCAGTTGCGTGGAAAAGGCAATGCAGGAACGCATACGGGAACATTATCCGGATAGGCACATGGTGCATGCAAGATGGGCCCACCTTACACAGCCCACCGAGTTGCATTTGCAACAAGGGCGCGGTAAATGCCAGGCCCGTAACCTGTGCATGCGGGGCTGCCCTTATGGCGGCTACTTTAGCTCGGTTTCTTCTACCCTGCCCTGGGCCGATAAGACAGGGAATATGACCTTACGACCATTTTCAGTAGTACATTCCATTATGTACGATGAAAATAGCGGGCAGGCTTCCGGTGTAAAAGTCATTGATGCCGAAACCAAGGAGGTGATAGAATTTAAGGCCAAGATTATTTTTTTGAATGCTTCGGCCTTGAATACGAATATGATCTTGCTCAATTCAAAATCGGAACGTTTTCCAAACGGACTAGGTAACGATAATGGGCTTTTGGGCAAGTATATCGGTTTTCATCTGTACCGGGGCAGTGCATCGGCAAAAATGCCCGGATTCTTGGATGGCTATGTATTTGGCAGAAATCCTACCGACCCCATTATTGCCAATTACCGGAATTTAGGAAAAAAGGAAATGGATTATGTTGGCGGATTTACCACCTATTGCGGGGCCTACAGAGCACGTAAATCGAGCTTACCAAAAGGAGAAGTGCAATTAGGGGCTCCTTTTAAAAAGGCATTGACCGAAGCGGGCGATTGGCACATTTATATGTACATGCAGGGCGAGACCATCCCAAAGGCCACGAACCGCGTGTACCTAAGCAAAACCGAAAAGGATCCTTGGGGTATTCCACAATTGGTGACCGATGTAAGTTATGACGATAACGATGAAAAGATGATTGCCGATTTTTTGAGTGAAAGCAAGGCGATGCTAGAAAAAATAGGGGGTACCAATGTGGAAGTGCGTGACAATAAAAACTGGAACCCTGGACGTGACATTCACGAAATGGGCGGTGTACGAATGGGCAACAATCCGGAAACCTCACTTTTGAACGAATGGAACCAACTGCATTTATGCCCCAATGTTTTTGTTACCGATGGCGCTTGTATGACCAGTACGGGATATCAAAGTCCGTCTATCCTATACATGGCCCTCACGGCACGTGCAGCAAACTTTGCGGCAGAAGAATTTAAAAACGGAAAATTTGATGAAAAATAACATCATGGAACAGAAAGTTGGGGTAGGTATAATTGGTTCGCAATTTATTTCGTCCATTCACGTGGAATCTTTAAAACAGGTGCCAGAAGCGGTGATCGTTGCCGTAATGTCTCCCACACCTGGCAACGCAAAACAATTTGCCGAAACCCATAATATCCCAAAGTATTTTACCCAATTGGAAGATATGCTTGCTTTGGAGGAGGTGCACATGGTGGTGGTTGGCGCGCCCAATTACCTTCACTGCGATATTACCCTGAAAGCGGCGAAGGCCGGTAAACATATTGTGGTAGAAAAACCCTTATGCCTTAATATGGCCGAAGCGGACCAAATGATCGCTGCTTGCAAGGAGGCCGAAGTTAAATTGATGTATGCCGAAGAGCTATGTTTTACACCAAAGTATGTACGCCTTAAAGGTCTTTTGGATTCCGGTTCTTTGGGCGACCCCATCATTTTTAAGCAATCCGAAAAGCATGATGGCCCACATTCGGATCATTTTTGGGATGTAGAACGTTCGGGAGGAGGGGTTACCATGGACATGGGTTGCCATGCCATTCAATTTTTTAGATGGTTGAATGCGAATAACCCGGTGGTTTCTGTCTATGCACATATGTCCACCACGGTGCATCGTCATAGAACAAAAGGAGACGACAATGCCATTTTGATATTGGAGTTTGAAAATGGGGTAACGGCAATTGCCGAGGAAAGTTGGACCAAATTGGGAGGTATGGACGATAGGGCGGAGATTCACGGCTCGGAAGGTGTGGCCTATGCCGATGTGCTTCAGGGAAATTCCATACAAACCTATAGTAATAAAGGTATTGGCTATGCCGTGGAAAAAGCGGGCAATACCATTGGTTGGAGTTTTGTAATGTACGAGGAGCTTTGGAACTATGGATTTCCACAAGAAATGGCCCATTTTGTAGATTGCGTGCGGTATGACAAACAACCTTTGGTTACCGGGGAAGATGGCAAAATGGTGTTACAGATCATACAGGCCGCATATGAATCCGCAGGAACGGGAAAAAAGATAAAATTGCCTTTTAATACTACGATCGATAGACCTTATAAATTATGGAAACCTCAAAATTAAACCTCAACAGGAGACAGGCGGTAAAGATGACGGCGACCCTATTAGGGGTCGGTATTATCGGCGCCGATTTTTTTCTTTCGGGCTGTGCGCGTAAAGCAACGAAAATTGAGGGTATTACCGAATCAGTTATTAATTTGTTGGATGAGGTTGGTGAAACCATTTTGCCCGAAACTCCCGATTCCCTAGGTGCAAAAGCGGCACAAATTGGGCTGTTCATAAAGGCCATTGTAGAGGATTGTTATTCACCAGCGGAACAGCATATTTTCATCACCGGAATTAATACACTCGAAGAACGAGCTATGGACCAATACAACACGATTTTTGTGGATTTACCCGCAGAAACAAAATTGGAATTATTGTCGGTTATTGATGTGGAAGCATCCAAAAATGAAGCGGAAACACCAATACATTATTTTTCCATGATGAAACAATTGACGCTTTGGGGCTATTTTAGTTCGGAAATTGGCGCTACCCAGGCATTGCGATACAATAAGGTTCCCCAAGAATTCAAGGGCTGTATACCCTATAAAGAAGGCGACAAAGCATGGGTGTAAAACGATATTACTGCGAGGATTATGAAGCTATGTCGCAAAAAGCGGCCGACCTATTTTTAAGGATACTGGAGCGCAATAGAAAACAAATGGTATGCACCGCTACGGGTGCTTCGCCAACGGGAATGTATCGTTCTTTGGCCGAGGAACGGGAAGCAGAACTGGAATTATTTTCGAAGACACATATTGTCCCTTTGGATGAGTGGCTGGGACTTCCCGAAAACAGTGAGTCATCTTGCCATTTTTATTTACAGAAGCATGTGGTTTCCCCATGGGGAATAGCTCCTAACTGTTATCACGCAATAGACGTTTCAATTCCTTCAAATGAGGTGTGTAAAAAAATTGACGCCATGCTGCAGAACCATGGGCCATTGGATATATGTGTCTTGGGAATAGGGAAAAATGGACATCTTGGCTTAAATGAACCAGCGGATAAATTACAAGCTCATTGCCATATTGCACAACTTAGTGAAATGTCCAAAAACCACAACATGCTACAAAATATGGAAGCGAACCCAAACCAAGGAATTACTTTGGGTATGGCAGATATTTTGTGTTCTAAGGCCATTATCCTTTTATTAACGGGAAAGGGCAAAAAAGAAACGATAGACCAGTTTTTAACGGGACAAATTACTACCGAACTTCCCGCCTCTTTTCTATGGCTCCATCCAAACGTACATTGCTTTATAGATAAGGATAGTATAATCTAATGGGCTTTATATAAATAATATATACAACTAAATCCAATAGCAAAAAGGGAACAGCCAGATACGAATAACCGTCATGTTGAGCGCAGTTGGATTACAAAATCTATCAACCATCAACCATCTATCAAACAACAATTCTACCCCTTCCGAAACTCTCCCGGTGCTACGCCTACCCTCTTTTTAAAAAGGCGACTAAAATATCCAGGGTCGTTGAAATTGAGAAAATAGGCCACTTCGGCAATCGAATATGAGGTATTCAACAAGTATTTTTTGGCTTCATTGATCGTGAAATCCTGTACCACTTTTAAGGCAGAAGTACGGGTTACCGAATGGCATACGCGGTTAAGGTGGGTTTGGGTAATTCCCATGGCATCTGCAAATTTCTTTATGGAAGGCAGGTTTTGGGCGTGCTGCCGTATCAGCTCTTGAAACTGCTGAAAATAGGCAAGGTTGCGATTATTGGATAGTAACGCATCTGAGGTATTTCTAAATTTCTCTCGGTACAGTTCTAGGTACAGCAACTCAAAATACGTTTTTAGCGCCAATAGTTTTTCGGGGGCCTCTTCAAAGATTTCTTTTTGGATCTTGGTTTTCCAATACGTAAATTCTGCAAACATGTCCGTATTGTCCGCAAAAGGAAAGCAATACAACAGGTTGCTTTGCTGTTTAATGGGTGCTTTATCTTTTAACAGGGTATCGTAAAATGAAACGGAAAGGGTAATGACATCGCCCGTAATATGGGGCTCAAAATGAAAACCGTGCAATACATTGGCCGGGACGGTGATGACACAGGGCGAAATAAGTTCTAAGCGTTTACCTTCCGAAAATAAAATTCCACTCCCGGCCTCAATGATGAACAATTGTACCAAGTCCGTATGAATATGTTCTTCAATTTCCCATTCATAGATTTTACTGCGGTCCGCTAAGGGTTCTATATGTATAAAATCGGTTACTAGGGGCAATTGTTGTTCCCCATAGAGACCTTGATAGCGTAGTAAATCGTTCATAAATGTGTATTTAAAACAGGTATTTACTTACATCTAATTTTATTTAAACAACTGAAAAATAATAATTTATGATATAAATTCATGATATATTTGAAGTTAAATATAGTTATTATGTTTATTTTGTCCTATTAATTATTTAAAACGTCCAATCTAGCGTTTCCGTATTTCCCTATTTTCGGTGGCCCGTACTAATACAGTGTTAAACATGAGTGCTTCGACCAACAGTAAATTTGATATGGAGGTGCAACCGCCCTATCTGCATGAACCTTATAAATCAACCATCTTAAGGGCACCTTCACAGCCTTTAATTGTACCTAAAAAGAAAGAAATCACCTTATCGGGTCCACTTTTTAAAGAGTTTAAATTGGGTGCATTGGATCATGACCTTACCAAAAATTCGGTAAAGGATGGTGAACCTATAGGAGAGCGTATTGTGGTACATGGTACGGTAACCAATGAAAAAGGGCAGCCGTTACCCTATACATTAATTGAATTATGGCAGGCGAATTCCGCAGGAAGGTATGTGCATAAAGTAGATCAGCACAATGCGCCCTTAGACCCTAACTTTTTGGGCACGGGCCGTTGCATGACCGATGCTCAGGGGAAGTACAAGTTTTATTCGATAAAACCAGGAGCTTACCCATGGGGAAACCACCCAAATGCTTGGCGGCCAAACCATATTCATTTTTCATTGTTCGGCGGCGATATTGCTAGTAGGCTGATTACCCAAATGTATTTTCCGGGCGACCCATTGTTTGCCTATGACCCAATATTTAAGGCCGTACCACCAAAAGGTAGGGATTTATTAATATCGGAATTCGACCGCTCCATAACCGAACCCAATTTTGCACTTGGATATCGATTTGATATCGTATTACGCGGAAAAAATACAACCCCCTTCGAAAATCTGTAAACGACCATGAAGACATCAGAATTAAAAAAACAGACCCCTTCACAGACCATAGGACCCTATTTTGCCTACGGACTTACACCGCAACAATACGGCTATAATTTTGAAAGCTGGGTAGATAATGACATGACCAAAGGGGTACATGGCGCGGAAACCATTACGATAACGGGAACCGTCTATGACGGCAAGCATATACCTATCGATGATGCCATGATAGAACTTTGGCAAGAGGATGGCGATCATAAATTGTTCGGGCGATATGGAACGGGTACGGAAGAAGGAAATCTATTTAAATTTAAGACGATTAAGCCTAAGTCGGTTAACGGGCAGGCACCTTTTATACATGTAATATTGTTTATGCGTGGGCAATTATTACATTCCTATACCCGCATCTATTTTGCAGATGAGCAAACCTTGAATATTACCGATGAAGTTTTAAACGGTGTTGCAGACGAAAGAAAACAAACCCTAATCGCAAAGCAGAATGGGAACGGTTATACATTTGATATTCACATGCAGGGACCGAAGGAAACCGTTTTCTTTTCCCTATAATAACATTAGAACCTATGTCGCTCTATTCCAAAACCTTTTATGCCAGTGAACTGTACGAACTGTTTTCGGATAGAACGGCTATTGCCAAATTGTTGCAAGTAGAAGCCGCATTGGCCTTGGCACAGGCCAAAATTGGTATTGTACCCAGCGCGGCGGCAAGGATTATCTCAGATTGCTGTGTGGTTGAGGCTATAGACAGCAACGCCTTAAAGAACGATGTGGTGCTGGGCGGTAATGTGGCCATCCCCTTGGTAAAGCAATTGACCAAGGTCATCAAGAACCGCGATTTTGAAGCGTCTAAATATGTGCATCTAGGGGCAACGAGCCAAGATATCATCGATACGGCCACCATACTCACCATGAAGGAATATGTGGGTTGGTTGGAAGAAAAACTAACAGCCTTACAAGACGCCTTGGTAACACTGACCAAAGAACATGTACATACCCTAATGATGGGCAGAACATTGTTGCAACAGGCAAAACCGATGACGTTCGGTCTAAAATCGGCCGGATGGTTAGAGGGTATTTCTAGAAATAAAACGAGATTGGGCGAATTAAAAAAGCGTTTATTCTGTATTCAGTTGGGTGGTGCGGTAGGTAGCGGCAATGCCAATATTACCAGCGAGGTTCAAGTAGAATTTGCCAAAATTCTTGATTTGAACCCGTCATTTCCATGGCAATCGCAGCGCGATTCGTTGGCGGAATTCGCTTCTTTTTTAGGGGTGTTGTCCGGTTCTTTGGGTAAAATAGCAAAAGATATCTCCCTGTTGATGCAGACAGAAGTGGCTGAAGTTTTTGAAGGTGCCGCCGAAGGTAAAGGAGGGTCCAGTACCATGCCCCATAAACGAAACCCAGTAGGCTGTGCCCTCATATTGAGCAATACCACACGAACGCCAGGTTTGGTGGCTACCATATTGGCTTCCATGCCACAGGAACAGGAACGTTCTGCCGGACTCTGGCATGCCGAATGGGAAACGCTCTCAACACTGATGAACCTTACCGGTGGATCTATGGAAAAGGCGGTCGATCTGATTACAAATTTAGAGGTGGATAAAGAACGGATGCTTCAAAACATTGAAATTACCAATGGATTGATCTATGCCGAAAAAGTATCGCTGTACTTATCAAAATCCCTCGGAAAAATGCAGGCGCATGAATCCGTTAAAAAAGCATGTACCATCGCTATGCAACAACAAAAACACTTAAAAGAGGTGGTATTGGAAATGCATCCGCAACTAAAAAACAATAATGAACTGTTCGAGCCCAAAAATGCCATCGGTAATAGTGTGGCATGGGTAGAACACGTTTTAAAATCTTATTCGTAATACATGAAGACCAATTATAAAATTCAGGGTACACCCAACAGTCCCGTTTTGGTATTTTCCAATTCATTAGGGGCAACTATGGCTATGTGGGACGAATTGGTGCCTTACCTCTTGCCTTATTTTAGAGTATTGCAGTACGATACCCGAGGGCATGGTTTAAGTGAAACCACCGAAGGTGAATATAACGTGGCAATGCTTGGGCAAGATGTTATTGACCTTTTGGACGATTTACACCTGGAAAAGGTCTACTTCTGCGGGTTGTCCTTGGGTGGACTGATCGGGCAGTGGTTGGGCATAAACCATCCGGAACGATTGCACAAGTTGGTGATCAGCAATACCGATTCCAAAATAGGCACTGCAGATGGATGGAACGGTCGTATACATACAATTTCCGAAGAAGGAATGTCCGCCATTGTAGCAAGCACGATGGTAAAATGGTTTACCGATGAATTTAGAACCGACAATCCATCCCGCTTAGCGGAAATGACTACCATGTTTTTAAACAATAATCCGGAAGGCTATACTTCTTGTTGTGCCGTAGTTCGCGATGCCGATTTTAGGGCCGATCTAAAAAGCATTTCCGTAGAAACATTGATCATTACAGGAGATGAGGATGAAGTGACCACTAGAGCACAGGCAGAAATTATGCAGCAAGAAATACCGAATGCCATAATAAAGGTTTTTCACGCCAGACATTTACCCAGTACGGAACGTCCAAAAGACTATGTGGAAAGCCTCATTGATTTTCTAATTGGCACGAGCACTTTTGACCGCGGTATGCACGTAAGAAGAACTGTTCTAGGCGATACCCATGTAGACCGTGCCAATGGCACTAAAAATGTATTCAACGAAGATTTTCAAGAATTTATATCCAATTACGCATGGGGCGAAATTTGGACACGCCCAGGATTAACAAAACACAGTAGAAGCATGATTACACTGGCCATGCTGATTGCCCTAAACCGAAAATCGGAGTTTAAAATGCATGTGAAAGCTGCATTCAATAATGGATTAAGTGTTTTCGAACTTAAGGAATTGATTATGCAATCGGGAATATACTGCGGACTGCCCGCAGCAAACGAGGCATTGCATACCGCACAAGAAGTTATTCATGAACTAGGAATCGAATTGTAACGACATGATTAAGATTAAAACACAAGTAGGAATTATTGGCGCAGGACCGGCCGGATTAACTTTAGCGCATTGGTTAAAAAAGAACGGTATCAGTTCCGTAATTATAGAGTTAAGAAGTAGGGAATATGTAGAGGGACGTGTACGAGCAGGACTTTTGGAACAGAACACCGTTGATATCATCAATGATATGGGATTAGGTGAGCGCATGCAAAAAGAAGGCATTACCCACGACGGGGTATATCTAAGTTTTGACCAAGAACGTATACATGTGCCGTTTGCCGAACTGACGGGTGGAAGGCAAATAACCATTTACGGACAACAAGAAGTAGTGAAAGACCTCACGGATGCTTGGTTAGAGGACGGACAACAACTTTATTTTGAAGCAGGGGCTACCAAAATAACGAATTTTGATACGGACAATCCTCAAATACATTTTACGCAAAATGGTGAAGAAGGTATTATTTCTTGTGATTTTGTGGCTGCCTGTGACGGATTTCACGGAATTGGTCGTAAAACTATGCCGAAGGAAAGTTACCAGTCCTATGATATCACCTACCCATTCAGTTGGTTGGGTATTCTGGCAAATGTGGCACCCTCTACGGATGAGTTGATCTATGCCTATCATGAAAACGGCTTTGCGTTACACAGTCTTCGCTCAGAGACTGTAAGCAGATTATACCTGCAAGTGGATAATGATGAAAACATGGAAAATTGGCCAGATGAGCGTATTTGGGAGGAACTGTCCGTGAGATTGGGAACCGAGGGATGGAACTTAAAATCCGGTCCTATATTCGATAAGAGCATTACCCCAATGCGAAGCCACATGATCGATAATCTACAATATGGACGTTTATTTTTAGCCGGCGATGCAGGGCATATCGTTCCCCCAACTGGTGGTAAGGGTTTAAATCTGGCCGTAGCGGACATTAAACATTTGGTAGACGGTATCGTGGATTTTTACAAGCACAATAGTTTTGGGCAATTGGATAATTATACCAAAATGGCCTTGAGGAGAATTTGGCGGGCACAGGATTTTTCCAACTATATGACCCAGCTGTTCCACAAACAAGAAGCCCACGGCTCCTATTCCTATAAATTGCAGAAAGCAAAATTCAACTACATCAAAATGTCCAAAGCATATAAAACCACAATCGCTGAAAATTATGTGGGATTGCCCTTTGAGACGTATGACTTTTAATAATTAAAAATGAAGAAGGTTCCAGTAATAAGTGCGGCAGAAGCGGCAAGATTGGTAAAAGATGGTGATGTCATCTTAGGTGGTGGATTTGGAATGACAGGCAACCCCGTGAACATTATACACGAATTGGCCAAAACCGATACCAAAGAGTTAACCTTTGTGGCAAACAATGTAGGCGAGCCCAATATGGGTGGGGGTCGTTTATTGAACAACGGCCAGTTAAAAAAAATGATCGGGTCTTTTTTCACCTCGAACAGGGAAGCGGTTTTGGCGGCACAAGAAGGTCGTGTGGAATATGAACTGTTACCGCAAGGGACTTTGGCCGAGGCCATACGGGCCGGTGGCGCTGGTATTGGCGGATTTTTTACCCCCACATCGGCAGGAACCCAAATTGCGGATGGTAGGGAAACCAAAATCATCAACGGCAGGGAACAGGTTTTTATAGAGGGAATTCGTGGTCATGTAGCATTTATAAGGGCTTGGAAAGCGGATACGGCCGGAAACCTTCAATATAGAATGACCGAGCAAAATTTTAATAGGGCCATGGCAACGGCGGCAGACATTGTGGTTGCAGAAGTACAGGAAATTGTGCCTGTCGGCGAAATAGATCCAAACCAAATTCATACCCCTGGTTGCTTTGTAGATTATTTGGTAGAACGTAAATTAACGGAAGAGGATTTGGGCTCATCGGCATCTGTAGGATCTAGTAAGGTCATTGACGAAAAACGTATGAATATGGCCAAACGAGCCTTTGCCGAATTGGAACAAGGTGATGTGGTAAATTTGGGTATCGGGATACCAACTTTGGTAGCTGATCTTATACAACCGGAAGACGGAATTATTTTACATACCGAAAACGGAATGCTTGGTGTTGGCCCAGAACCAAAAGATGGTGGTGGGGCAATGTTTTATCCTGTAAATGCAGGTAAAGTTCCGGTTACTGCATTACCCGGTAGTAGTTATTTTGATAGCACCGATAGTTTTGCCATGATTCGTGGCGGTCATATTGATGTAGCCATTATGGGTGGATTAGAAGTGGATGAACAGGGAAATTTGGCGAATTGGGCCGTACCCGGAAAACCACTTTTAGGCGTTGGTGGGGCAATGGATTTAGCATCCGGGGCAAAAAAATTAATAATTACCTTGCAGCATACCGATCGTGAGGGAGCCTCAAAAGTGGTTAAAAAATGTACTTTGCCCATTACCGATTTTAAGTGTGTGGATATGCTGATTACCGAATTGGCTGTCTTTAAATTCATTAAAGGTCAATTAACATTAATTGAAATATTACCTGGTAGTTCTATAGCGGAAGTACGGGAAAAAACCGAAGCAAAATTTGTGGAACAATTAGCATAGCACTATGAAAGAAGCATATATCGTTGACGCCATACGTACACCCATAGGAAGTTTTAGAGGGGCTTTGTCGCCCGTTAGGGCAGATGATTTGGCCGCTATTCCTATAAAGGCATTGTTGGACATATACCCCAACTTGCCAAAAGAGGCCATTGATGATGTAATTCTAGGATGCCATAACCAAGCCGGGGAAGACAATAGAAATGTTGCCCGTATGGCATTATTGCTAGCGGGCCTACCCTATTCCGTACCTGGTGAAACCATAAATAGATTATGCTCTTCGGGCATGTCGGCCATAATTCACGCCAATAGGGCAATTAAAGCCGGTGATGGCGATGTTTTTATTTCCGGAGGGATGGAACACATGACTCGTGGACCATTAGTGGTTTCAAAACCTTCTGCAGCATTTGGCAATGATTCTAAAATGGAAGATTCCAGTTTCGGATGGCGTTTTGTGAACAAAAAATTACATGATTTATATGGTACGGATGCCATGGGGATTACCGCAGAGAATTTGGCGGAAATGTTCAGCATCAGTAGGGAAGACCAAGATTTGTTTGCCTATAATTCTCAAATGAAAGCTGTTAAAGCGCAACAAAACGGAATACTAGCGGAAGAAATTTGTCCAGTAGAAATTCCACAGCGAAAAGGTGAATCGATTATCGTTGATCAAGATGAATTTATAAGACCCGATACCACTCTTGAGAAATTAGCCAGCTTACGTACGGTTTTCAAAAAAGAGGGTACAGTTACGGCAGGCAATGCTTCGGGATTAAACGATGGAGCGGCGGCCATGTTGATTGTTTCAGAAGAAGCATTAAATCACTATGGCTTAACACCAAAGGCACGCATCATAACTTCGGCCGTGGTTGGCGTTGAGCCTAAAATTATGGGCATAGGTCCGGTGTATGCCACCAGAAAAGCACTGGCCAAAGCAGGATTGACCATAGGCGATATGGATGTTTTAGAATTTAACGAAGCTTTTTCCGCACAGGCTTTAGCCTGTACACGTGAACTAGGGTTGGCAGACAATGACCCAAGAATAAACCCTAATGGCGGTGCAATTGCTTTAGGCCATCCATTGGGAATGTCAGGAACTAGAATCGTACAAGCCGCTACAAATCAATTACTACGCAGCAATGGCACCTATGGCCTGGCGACCATGTGCGTTGGAGTGGGAATGGGCTATGCAATGATTATTGAAAGGATGTAAAAAAATAAAGCGCGTAAATTATTTAGTAATTGGCTTACTGTATACGCGCATCTTGTTCTATTTCTTAATCAGTTTTTTGCTAAGTTCTTCCAACGAAACTCCTTTTGTTTCCGGCATCATAAAATGCACCCATAATAGTTGCAATACCATCATAAATGCAAAGAATAGGAAAACTGTTCCTGCACCAATCGTGGAAAATAAGAAAGGTACAGCTGCCGGTATCGCTGCAGCTAAGATCCAATGTACGGAACAACCGAATGCTTGTCCGCTACCGCGAAGGTGGTTGGGAAATATTTCTGAAATAAATACCCAAATCACACTTCCTTGACCTATGGCATGAGCTGCTATAAATAAGAATAAAAAGATGGGAACAGCCATACCTTCCCACTGAAAAAAGAAAGCACATGCAACAAGCGACAGGGAAACAATATAACCTACGGAGCCTATATACATTAATTGTTTACGCCCTAATCGGTCAATTAAATTGATTCCTAAAAGAGTAAATAACATATTTGTTACTCCAATACCCACACTACTTAAAAGTGCCGTGCTCTCGCCTAGGCCCGCTTCTTCAAAAATACGGGGAGCATAATATAAAAATGCATTGATTCCAGATACTTGGTTAAAAAAGGCAATTAAAAAGGCAAGGATCAATGGAAAGCGATACTTTTTCATGAAAATAGATTCTCCGCTTACTGTATTTTTATCGTCTTGCTGTATTGATTCAATCTCTTTATCAATATCTCCATCTGGGTCAATAAGCTTAAGAACCTTACGTGCCTCATCAATTCTACCTTTAATAATCAACCATCTCGGACTTTTAGGTACTGTAAGTACAAAAAGTGTATATATAATTGCAGGAATACCTTCAACACCGACCATCCATCTCCATGAATTTTCACCTAAACCACTAAGCATATAATTGGAAAGGAAGGCTATAAGTATACCGAAAACTAAGCTAAACTGATAGAAACCGACCAATTTACCTCTTTTTTCCGCTGGTGAAATTTCAGAGATATACGCAGGAGCGGCAATGGTTGAGACACCAACACCAATACCACCTATAAACCTAAAAATTGCAAAAGTAATCGGATCATTCGATAAAGCGGAGCCTATAGCAGATACGCTAAAAAGTATACCAATCCAAATTAAAGTATTTTTTCTACCATATTTGTTGGTAGGATAACCGGCAAACAAGGCACCAAGTACGGTTCCCCATAATGCACTAGAAATAACAACCCAACCATGAAAAGAATCTGAACTGTGCCATAATGCTTGTAATTGTTTATCTGCACCGGAAATTACGACAGTATCAAAACCAAATAAGAAACCCGCTAATGCTACAGTAATAGACCAAATTAATATTCTGTTCATTTCTAAAATTTATGTTAATGTTAAATATAATAAATCGAATCGATTAAATCTTATTCTTTATCAACAACAATAAAATACTTTAAATGGTAACTTGTATTGATATTTAGAAATAAAAAAATGAAAGATTTAAAAAATAAGGTGGTTTATATTACTGGAGGTACTAAAGGAATAGGTTTCGGTGTAGCAAAAACATTGCTTAACAAAGGTATGAGAGTCGCTATAAGTGGAAGAACAAAGGGGAGTGTTGATAAAGCTTTAAAGGAATTCAACAATGATTCGGTTTTAGGAATTGTTTCTGATGTTTCTAAAATGGAGGATGAAAAGAAGGCAGTTTCTAAAATTGTAGATACTTGGGGCCAGTTAGATGCTGTTCTAGCGAATGCAGGAGTGGGTAATTTTGCACCTGTAGATGAAATGAGCGAGAAGGATTGGCATCAAATGATAGATACCAATTTAAATGGAGCTTTCCACACTCTAAAAGCTTCTGTAGAGCAATTAAAGAAATCAAAAGGATATTATATAACGCTAGCGAGTTTAGCGGGCACTAATTTCTTCGCAAACGGAGCGGGTTATAATGCATCTAAATTTGGTGTTGTAGGTTTTACCCAAGCCGCTATGTTGGACTTAAGAAAATATGATATTAAGGTATCTACGATTATGCCTGGTTCTGTAGCTTCTCATTTTAATAATCATGAGCCAGATGAAAGTGATGCATGGAAAATTCAACCAGAGGATATTGGGGAGTTGGTGTTAGATTTATTAAAAATGAATCCAAGAACACTGCCTAGTAAAATAGAGGTTAGACCTACTAGACCTGACAAAAAATAATTGTTACACCTCTTTTTCTATAAACGGAATATCAGGATTACAAATTTCTGTAATTAGTTGTCCAAGAATCTGTTCGAATTCAGAAATCACTTCTTTAGTAATAATGTGATTTTTGGCTCCTCGGGCAGATTCCTTTTGTGCAAAAAGTAATGTGCCTTCCGCGAAATTTTTTAATGAAATAATTCCTGCTTGTATCGATAAATGCTCTGAAGGATATGTTTTAAAAAACATTAATCCGTAACACAGTAATTGAAAGGCTTTACTGTACTGGTATTCCCCAGATAATGTCTCCCAGTCCATTATTTCTACATTCCTTCGTTCTACTTTACCTGTTTTGTAATCTATAATGCGGGTAATTCCATCAAACTCATCTACACGATCCAATTTTCCTTTTATCTTTATGGGAAAATCAAGTCCGTTTATATGAAACGGAATTTCTAAGGATTGTTCTAAAGCAATAATTTTTATTTTGTGATTAGCTATTAGTGCTATTTCGGCGTCAATAAATGTTTGAATGTATTTAAGGATAACGTGAAATGAAATATAATTCTTTCCAGAGCTAATATTCCCCTCTTTGTAGGTCTTTTCAAAGTTGTGTGATACTATTTGTGGGATATTCTTTTTAATGCCATTTAAAAGCGCAACAGTAAGATTTTTTCCAACTAATGGAGTATAAAGTTCTTCTAAGCTGTCATGTACAATGGTGCCAAATGTATTAGGCGCAAGAGTTTCCTCTACTTGTAAAACATCGTTAATGTTCAATAGGTTTTGTTTGTAGAAATCTATTGGGTTTCTAATGTAGTTGCTTAAAGAACTGGGTGAAAAGCCTTTATTTGCCTTTTCTTGAATTAAGGTAATTAGGCTTTTCGATTTAGAAATTGTTTCATTTTCTCTAGTAACCGACTGTATTTTTGGGGTAGCGATATACTCTTTGATATCGGTTCTATTTTCATCGGTTAGTAGTTGTGTAATCAACCTGCTTTTTTCACCACCCTCTAAAGCATCAGGTTCGGTGTTGTATACAATATAAATGTTCTTAGCTCTCTGAAGTAATCTGTAAAAATGGTAGGTATACACCGCATCTTTTTCTTTATACGTAGGTAATCCATTTTTAATTTTAAGATCAAAAGGGATAAACGAATTATTAGATTTACCAGAGGGTAAGACACCTTCGTTAACCGAGGTAATAATAATAGTTTCAAAATCTAGAAGTCTACTTTCTAACATTCCCATAATTTGAATACCTTCTATAGGATTACCTTGAAAGTCTAAAGTTTCGGTAGTTAATAGCTGCTTAAAAAGATGCTTAAAACTTTTGAGATTATTTATATAAGAAAAATTAGTGCATAAATCTTTAAGCTGATTGAATAACGTATAAAATCTATATAATTGTTCTAATAATAGAGCGTTTTCCTTAACTACGTCTATAGTTCTAATAGATTCAACAAGTACCAAAAAGTTATCAATTAAGGTATTTGGATTGTTGTTGGTATCCTTAAACAATAATGATAAAATGGCATTTGTTGGGATTAAATTTTCAATTTGAGAACTGGAGATATAAGACCAGTTATTTGTTTTTATTTTCGTTATTAATGCCTCGGCAGACACTTTGTTTGTATCAAAAAGTAATACAGCATAAGAATGCGTGAGTAAGTTTAATAGGTTTTTGTAAAACCACCCTTTCTCGGTTTTTTGTTCATGGAAGTCTATGAGATTTGTGAAAAAACTTGCTAATGGAGTTGATTCTAGTTTTTGGCCCATAGTAATATTAGTAGCCGGAATATTTTCAGGAATTGAATTTAATAAAGGGTTTAATAATTCTTCATTGCCCAATACAATAGCTGAATTCGTAAGCGCTTCTGGATGTTCATTTTGAAGTTTATAAAGTAAATCACCTACGTAGTTCACTTGCGATATATTCTTAGGCACGCCAATAATTTCAATATGCTTCTCAGTAGTATAGTAATTGGATGGTCCTTTAAGATTTTTACCTTTAAGAACTCCCCAAGTATTTTGGTAGTTTCTAATAAAATAGCCAGCATCGTGAATGGTGTCTTGCAAAAAGGAGGGATCTATATCCCAATAAATAGTTGCCCCTGTTTTTTCGAGAATGGTTTGGATAAGGATACTTTCTGCGCTGTTTAAGGCATTAAAACCAAGAAATATATGCTTCTTGGTAATGTTTGAAATATAGCTAGGTAATTGCTCAACAGAAGCTCGGTATATAAGCCCTTGATGACCTAGCCCTTGTTTAATTAAGTTGGCATTGAATAAGCTATAGATTTCTTCTAAATACTTCCAAAAATGAAGATAATTTTCGATCATTTCGGATTTTCCCGTATTCAAAGACCAATGGTTGATTTCTTGTATTGCCTCTATGTTTCTATATAACTTGGAAGCATCTACTAAATATCTATCTACTTCATTAAAATCTTGTAATAATATTTGGCCCCATTTTAAAAATGAATCAAATGATTCTTTATCATAATCACCAACACATAAATATGCATTATAGAGTTCAAAAAGCTGTGTGGTAGTATTAGCAGTAACCAAGTTGGAAACCTTTTCAATAAAGTCTTCAATACTATATATTTCTGGCGTGATTACCGTTTTAGTAATCGTATTAGATAATATCTTCTTTAGAAATACACCGGCACGTTTACTGGGTAAAATATAAATAACTTTACCAGTGTCTGGATTTTTACTAATAACATCTTTGATTACGTCTTCTATAAAGCTCTGCATATAGTAAAAATAAAAAAGCTCCGCTATATGCGGAGCTTTTGTTAATTAAAAACACTTAGGTTAGTCTAACTTATTTTACTAAGTTGATTTCTACCCTTCTGTTTTGAGCTCTACCAGCTCTTGTATTATTGGTAGCCATTGGCTTAGATTCACCATAACCAACTGCAGATAATCTAAACTCTTCTATTCCTTTGTCAACTAAGAATTCTTTTACAGAAAGAGCTCTTGACTCAGAAAGACTTTGGTTTAATTTTTCGCTACCTACGCTATCAGTATGACCTTCAACAGTAAACTTAGCGTTAGGGTATTCTTTAAGGATTGTGATAATGTCAACCATTACAGAAGTAGACTCAGCTTTGATAGAAGATTTACCAGTATCAAATAAGATAGTTCTAGCGTAATCATTCAATTGCTTTTGTACTTCTTCAGTTACTTCAGGACAACCAGCGTTAGCTACTGTACCAGCAACCTCAGGACATTGATCATCTTTATCAAGTACACCATCTCCGTCAGTATCAGGCCAAGGACAACCTTTGTTTTCAGCAGGACCAGCTTCAGAAGGACATGCGTCATCTTTATCAGCAACACCATCGCTATCAGCATCAGGACAACCAGCTAATGCAGGAAGACCAGCTTCGTTTGGACAAGCATCATCTTTATCAGCAACACCATCGCCATCAGCATCAGGACAACCGTTCATTTCTTTCGAACCAGCTTCGTTAGGACAAGCATCTTTGCTATCTTCGATTCCATCACCATCAGCATCAGGACAACCGTTGAATGCTTCAAGACCAGCAACTTCAGGACAAGCATCATCTTTGTCGTAAACACCATCACCGTCAGTATCAGTACCACCAAACTTAACTGAAATACCAGCTAAGTGTTGGAGATGTTTTACACCGTAATCTTCAAAAGCATGCTTGTAATTAGATTGTAATGTAAGACCTACATTTTCTGAAAACCAAATGTTGAATCCAATACCACCATTTGCAGTTCCAGCTCCGATTTCATCAACCCAAGTATAACCACCACCAATCTCAATGAAAGGATCAATTACCGTTGTTCTTTTGATTAAATCATATTTTATTGTACCATCTATAGCATAATGAGATAAATCATCAACGCTAACGTCACCTAATTTACTGATTTTGTTAAGAGAACCTCTTGCTCCAATAGAGAAGCCGTCTCCTATACTCTTAGATACTCCTACATAAGAAATAGAAGGTAAAATATTCCAGTGGTCGTTCACATTAAAGAATTCATTACCGAAAGAACTTACATCCCCAGTAGGATATACGTCAATGGCATTAACCCCGAATTGTATTTGCCAAGGGTTATTCTCGTCTTGCGCTTGTATGCTGTTGATACCTACCACAAGTAGGGCAACAACCAATAATTTGCTAAGATGTTTCATTTTCAAATTTTTAAGTTTAAGTGTTTATTAGAGACAAATGTAACTTGTTAAATATTATTAACAAAATCAATTTCCTATTTTTTTTTACGCATTTAATAGATTAAAAAGCACATTTAAATAATTTTCAGTTCTTTGCCAACTTCGGTAAATGCTTTAATTGCAGTGTCTATATGCTCCTTTGAATGGGCTGCTGAAAGTTGAACTCTTATTCGTGCTTTACCTTTTGGTACTACAGGATAGAAAAAACCGATAACATAAATTCCCTTTTCAAGTAACCTATTTGCCATTTCTTGTGATAATTTAGCATCATATAGCATTACAGGAACAATCGCAGAGTCTCCATCTACGATATCGAAGCCTGCTTCTTTTATGCCTTTTTTGAAGTATTCTGTATTTTCTTGAAGTTTATCACGTAGTGATGTATCGTTTTCTAACATATCAAACACCTTTATAGACGCACCAACAATGGCTGGAGCCAATGAGTTAGAAAATAGATAAGGTCTGGAACGCTGTCTTAGTAGCGTGATAATTTCTTTTTTACCGGTAGTATATCCACCCATTGCCCCACCTAAAGCTTTACCTAAGGTGCCGGTGATGATGTCTATTCTACCCATAACACCTTTTTCTTCTAGGGTCCCTTTTCCTTTTTCACCAATGAAACCTGCCGCATGACATTCATCTATCATAACCAATGCGTCGTACTTATCGGCCAAATCACAAATCTTATCTAATGGAGCTACGATACCGTCCATAGAAAATACACCATCAGTTACGATGATTTTAAATCTAGCTCCGTCTTCATTCGCTTTTATAAGTTGCTCCTCTAGATCTTTCATATCGCTATTTGCATATCTATATCGTTTAGCTTTACATAAGCGTACACCATCTATAATAGAAGCATGGTTTAGTGAATCTGAAATTATGGCATCTTCCGCAGATAGTAATGGCTCAAAAACACCACCATTTGCATCAAAAGCCGCTGCATATAATATCGTATCTTCAGTTTCGTAGAAATGCGCTATTTTTTTTTCGAGGGTTTTATGAATATCCTGTGTGCCACAAATAAATCTAACTGAAGACATACCAAAACCATGGGTGTCCATAGCATCTTTAGCGGCTTGGATAACATCTGGGTGTGATGAAAGCCCTAAGTAGTTATTCGCACAAAAGTTAATAACCTCTTGTCCCGTGTTAATTTTTATAACGGCATCTTGTGGGGAAACGATAATTCTTTCTTCTTTAAAAAGACCGTCATTTTTAATAGACTCAATTTCTTGCTCTAAGTATTCTTTAATTTTTCCGTACATAATTACTTATATATATTCTAATTGTATTTCTGTATTAATATACACAATGATTTTTTGGTCTATTATATAACCCATATTTGAAAAGCTCTCGGCATATGTATTCAGTTGATTGTGATAGTTAGCATTTTGTTCGCCTGTTTTATAGTCAATTATGGTAGCATGATTATTTTTAAGTACAACTCTGTCTGGTCTTTGAATAGTTCCATTGGGCATTAATAAATCTCGTTCGTTCAGCACTTCAAAACCTGTTTCGTAAAAATGATTTAAATCTTGATGGTAAATAACTCTTTTAACGATAGCTTTTATTTTTTGCTTTTCCTGATCTTTGATGAATCCTTTTTGAAGTGCCATTTGAAGCGCTTTTTCTAAATCAGCCGTTGTGTAAATAGCCCCTAAAACAGCATGAATAACATTACCTTGATTGATAGCATCATCTAAACCTTCATCCCATAAAATACCTGCCATTGCTAGAATTTTAAAATCAGGGCGATCTTTGTTGGTATATATATAGGGTATGTTTTTTTGAGTAGTATTTGAGGAACGTTTTGTTTCCATACTTTTAAATTCTCCAAAATCATATTCAACTTTATCTTGCTCATATAATCCTTTACTTTTTAAAAAATGAATAAATAAGCCTGAATAATAGTTTGGGTTATGGTCACCTTTTCTATCAAGATTATTTGAGCTTATAATGAATAAAGCGTTTACAGCTCTAGTTAGTGCAACGTATAAAAGATTGAATGCATCTAATTGTAGCTTCTGATGGTCAAGGGAATAAAGCAATGATTCAATTTCGCCATATTGCTGTACTTCTTGTTTTTTGTTAATGAGTACTTCTGTAAATCCAAGAAATTCATCTTGGTCTACCGGTAACCAAAGTTTTGGGTCAATTTCTTCAAATACATTAGAATTAGCATATGGGAATATTACAACAGGAAACTCCAAACCTTTAGATTTATGAATGGTCATAATTTGTACAGAGTCTAAATTCTCTGGAGTGCTAATACTAGACGTTTTTCCTTTTTTATCCCAATAATCTAGAAACGATTGCATGTCTGAACCATATTTTTGCTCAACATCGAAAACCAAATCCATAAATGCAGATAAATGGGCATCTGAATTCGGTATAAGGTCAAATGTTTTAATGGCATATGCTAGTCCGTCAAAAACAGAGGTCTGTCGTAATTTTGAGGCGTCAAAACCATATTGTTCTAATAGATGGGTGTCAAGATTATTTATATTTTCATAGATATATGCATGTTTGTCCTCTTTTTCCTTAGATAGAAAGTTCAGTATCTCGTATTGTATTTCCTGTTCTTTCGGTTGAACCATATATCGTATAAGCTGTACCAGAAAAATGGCTTTAGGGCTCCCACTTAATAACAAAGAATCTGAAGATACTACAGGTATTTTGTTTTGCATCAGAAAATCTGCCAATAGTAGTCCGTGTTTCTTTTTTCTTATAATGACACATATGTCATTATAAGAATATCCTTGAGCTAAACATTTATGGATAGCGGCCAAGGTTTCTAGTGAATATTGTTCATCATTCTCTTCGGGCAATAAAGTTAAGTTTACATAGCCGCCTTCTTTTAGGTTGACTTCTTGCTGATTACCAGTTTTAAAAAACTCTTGATACAATGTGTTTTCTAAAAAAGGACTTATGCTTTGAAAAAAGCTATTGTTGAAATTGATGATTTCTGCATAACTTCTATAGTTTTTTGGCAGCGTTACTAGCTCCGATTGTATGGTAAACGGATGGTTTTGATGTGTTGCCAATTCGAGAAATTGTTCTGCCTTGCCACCACGCCATCTGTAGATGGCTTGCTTAGGGTCACCTACTAAAAATAGTGATCCTGTATTGCCCAATTCGTCTTCCCCTTCCATGGCATTACCGATTAATGGAATAAGGTTTTCCCATTGCATCTGAGAAGTATCTTGAAATTCATCTATAAAGTAGTGCCTGTATTTTTCCCCTAGTCGTTCATAAATGAAAGGCGCAGGTTGATCTTTAATCTCTTTGGCGATTAAGCTATTAAATTCAGAAATTGATAACTGGTCTTTTTCTTCCTGAATTATTTTCAATTCTTTTCGAATGGCGTTTAATAATGCAAAAGGAACAATGTTTCTATTGATATTGGAGAAGAGTCCTCTTTTATAAATCAGCTGCTTTATATTTTGATAATATTGAAGCAATTGGGGAGCAAGTTCTGTGGGAGGGTTTTTGATGGTAGCTTTTAGTATTTTACCCTCGATAAGATTTTCTTCAAGCTTATTATTATAGAGTGATGTAGGGTTAAAATAACCATTCTTTATTTTTATAAAATGATTGGGTAAAGTCTCCCTGGGAAAGTCCTTGAATTCAACACCGTGATCGATTATAGTATCTAGTGAGGCGGAGGCAAGTTCAATAATTTTTTTCTCTATTGTTTTTATTTGGGTCTTTAGATGACTTTGTAGTTTTAAGAAATCTCCGAGCTCTACATCCTTCAAGTGTTTAAGATGTTCTTCGTTATTTTCGTCGAATATAAGCTTACCAATTTTTAATAAGTCAAAGCCAATATCCCAACTTCTATCATCTTCTATTTTTTCAATGGCAAAATCTAAAAGCACTTTTGTAAATTCAGGATCTTCACCAGCTTTGCCTATGACTCTTTCGACAGCTTCTTGTAATAATAGGTCAACATCTAATACAACTTCAAAATTTTGCGGAATTTTCAAGTCCTTTGCAAAAGTTCGTATAAGCCTATGTGTAAATTTATCAATGGTAGAAATATCAAAAAAAGCGTAATTGTGCAGTATTTGTTTTAATCTAAGTTTGCTTAAAGAAGGTAGGTCTTTAATAGTAAACAGGGTTTCATTGATTATGTCATTAAATAAAGGCGAAGCTTCTTCAATAGACTTAGTTGTAGAAAACTCGTAAAGGCTATTTAAAATACGATGCTTCATCTCATTTACCGCTTTGTTGGTAAATGTTATTGCCAAGATTTTTCTAAAACTTTGTGGAGATGCTAGTATGATTTTTAAGTATACTTTGGCAAGAGCATAGGTTTTGCCTGATCCTGCAGAAGCATTATATATGGTAAAAGAATTACTGGACACCGATTTTTACTGCAAATTAAGGATTCCAGTACAGTTCTTAACAAATTATTAGATGAATATATATGTTAAAACTCGTAACTTTGAAATACAATTAATATTAATTTAAAAACAAACAAATTATGGCTTTTCAACTACCGAAATTGCCTTACGCATATGATGCACTTGAGCCACATATAGATGCGAGGACAATGGAAATACATCATACAAAACATCATAACGGATATATCACTAAATTAAATGCCGCTATAGAAGGTACTGATCTTGAAGGAAAATCAATTGAAGATATCTTAACTGGTTTAGATATGAATAATGCAGCTGTTAGAAATAACGGTGGGGGTTTTTATAACCATTCATTATTCTGGACAATTTTA
This sequence comes from uncultured Maribacter sp., assembly GCF_963975365.1. Lineage (GTDB taxonomy): Bacteria > Bacteroidota > Bacteroidia > Flavobacteriales > Flavobacteriaceae > Maribacter. The sequence continues at coordinate 42,319 of NZ_CAXBGF010000001.1, forward strand.
TCACCAAACGGTGGAGGTAAGCCAAGTGGCGAACTTGCCAAGGCTATGGATAGTGCTTTTGGTTCATTCGAGGCTTTTAAGGATAAGTTTACTACTTCAGCAGGGACTAGATTTGGTTCCGGTTGGGCATGGTTATGTGTTCATAAAGGAGGCAAAGTAGAAGTATGTTCTACACCTAATCAAGATAACTCACTTATGCCTGGTGTAGGTTGTGGTGGACACCCCATTTTAGGTTTAGATGTATGGGAGCATGCTTACTATCTTCATTATCAAAATAGAAGACCTGATTATATTGAAGCATTTTTCAACATCATTAATTGGGATGAAGTGTCAAAACTTTATGCTAGCAACAAATAATATTTAGAAACGAAAGCGCCTTACGGCTTTTGTAGGAAACCACTTAATAAATAATTTTAAGTGGTTTTTTTGGTTTAAAATAGAAAAGGGCGGAGAAGTCTCCACCCTTTTCATCCCAAATCTTACCATAAACTTAACCTACTTATGCTATGGCGGGACTAAATTACTGGTATTGAGTAAATAAAAAAAGAAATTTTAAGAAAAAAATAACTTTAATTTAGTAAAACTTGAATTTCAGGAGGTTTTTAAGATATCTTATATGTGGATAGTTAACCCGATTGATAAAATAAAAAGATAAAGCATAACTCTGTCTCCTCCTCCCCCCAAATCTTACCATGACCTTAACCTATTTATGATTTGCCTCTGCTAATATATAGGTGGTTGGTGTTTTTAGGCATGTTAACCATTGAACTTTCTGAACAATGATTGTAATACTATTTGGTTTTTATTGAATATCCTGTTTAAAGAAAAGAAGCTACTCAGGCGTAAAATAAAAAGACGGAGCATAGCCCCGTCTTTTCCCCAAATCTTACCATGAACTTAACCTACTTATGCTATGGTCTTCCAAATATATGTGTAGTTTAGGTTTTAGGGAAAGCTTTCCGTTCAACGCCCCGAACATTGGTTGTAATACTACTATTGTATTCTTTTCAATTGATTTTTTCTAAAAATGGTGCAAAATAAAAAGACGGAACATAGCCCCGTCTTTTCCCCAAATCTTACCATGAACTTAACCTACTTATGCTATGGTTCTTCAAAAGTAATGCTGTATATGAAGATTGTAAAAGGTATTGGTTATACTTCCAGTAATAACGTTTAAAGGACAAATAAGTGTAATTTTTTGAAAGAATGCTGTTTGTTTTAGGAAAGGGTATTCAATAAAAAAGGTGGAGAAACCTCCACCTTTTTTGCCCCAAATCTTACCATGAACTTAACCTACTTATGCTATGGTAGCCCTAAAAGTAAAGCCGGTTAGTTCAATTCGACTATTCTATCGGTTAAATACATTTTTTGACGATGAAATACATAATATTTATGTATTTCATCGAAGTTTTATTTAATATGCTCTTTCGTTATTTCCTTCATAAAAATTAATGAAAGCTTTGTTTACAACTCTATTTCCGCCTGGGGTAGGGTAGTTTCCGGTAAAATACCAATCTCCTAAATTTTTAGGGCAAGCCTCGTGTAAGCTAGAAATTGTCTGATAGATTATAGTTACCTCAGCTTTAATACCTTCCGGACTTAATAACTCTCCAATTTTCTTTGAAATCTGTTTCGCAGAAAATGGCGTGTAGAAATCCTTTACATAATTTACTACATCTTTGTCCTTAGTCTGTACTTGGGTCAAACATTTTTTATAAATCTCTTCTACAATATGCATAGAGTTATTGTCTTCATGTAATGCTAATGCGGCTTTGAAGGCAATAAAGTCCTCTAATTTAGCCATATCAATACCATAGCAATCTGGGTATCTGATTTGTGGTGCAGAAGAGACAACAATAATTTTCTTAGGTGATAAACGATCTAAAATTCTAAGAATACTTTTCTTTAGGGTAGTACCCCTTACGATACTATCATCTATGATTACTAGGTTATCGCCTTCTTTGACAGAACCATAAGATATGTCATACACATGGGCAACAAGATCGTCTCTACTACTGTCTTGTGTTATAAAGGTTCGTAGTTTGGCATCCTTAATGGCTACCTTTTCAATTCGAGGTCGAACTTCTAAAATTTCATGTAATTGTTCACCAGTTATATTTGGGCCTAATGCTAGTATTTGTTCTTCTTTTTTCTTGTTCAAATAGTTTTGTGCCTCTTTTACCATTCCGTAAAAAGAAGTTTCAGCTGTATTTGGTATATATGAGAATACTGTATTCTTGATATCTTCATCTATAGCTTCTAGAATTTGAGGAAAAACCAATTTACCTAAGGCTTTTCTTTCTTGATAAATTTCTTTATCACTACCTCTAGAGAAATAGATGCGTTCAAAAGAACATGCTTTTCGTTCTTTCGGCTCTAGAATTTGTTTAATAGCACTAGTTCCATTTTTCTTAATGATAATAGCGGCGCCTGGATCAAGCTCCTTTACCTCTTCGTAAGGCACATTAAATACGGTTTGTATAGCAGGTCTTTCTGAAGCAACAACAACAACTTCATCGTCCTTATAATAGTAAGCAGGTCTAATTCCGCTTGGGTCACGTAACACAAAAGCATCACCGTGACCTAACAAACCGGCCATAGCATAACCACCGTCAAAATTTTTTGCGGCCCTTCTTAATATTTTATAAACCTTTAAACGTTCGGCAATGATAGGGGAAGCCTGTTGTTTTGTATGGCCTTCTTTTTTTATTTGCTTGTATAATTTGGCAACTGCATCATCTAAAAAATGGCCAATTTTTTCCATTACGGTAACGGTATCCGCCATTTCTTTGGGATGTTGCCCCAGCTGAATTAAATTGTCGAACAGTTCATGTACGTTGGTCATGTTGAAATTACCTGCAACAATTAGGTTACGGTGCATCCAATTGTTTTGTCTTAAAAAGGGGTGAACGCTTTCTATGCTGTTTTTACCAAAAGTTCCGTAACGTACGTGACCAAGTAGTAATTCGCCTATATAGGGAATATGTTTTTTCTGAAGCGCAACATTGTCTTCGTATTCAGGATGTTCTTTTAACTCTTTGTTAATGCGATCATTAATTTGAGCAAAAATGTCCTGAATAGGTTGCTGCTCACACGAACGAACACGACTCATGTATCGTTCACCTGCTTTTACATCTAATTTAATACTTGCGAAACCTGCACCGTCTTGACCTCGATTGTGCTGTTTCTCCATCATTAAATACATTTTATTTACACCATAAAATGCTGTACCATACTTTTCCTTGTAATACTCTAATGGCTTTAATAGTCGTATTACAGAAATGCCACATTCATGCTTAATAGCGTCACTCATTACTTTTTGGTATTAAAAAAACCCCAATAATTTAGGGCTAGGGGTTTATTGTAATTCAATATCAAACTGGGTCAGTCTTTTAAACTGATGCAGTCTTTCTGAAATCTCCTTGTGATTTAACTTAAGCATTCTCTCTGCGCCAAATTTTTCAACACTGAAAGAAGCAAGGTTAGACCCATGTATAACAGCCTTTTTCATGTTTTCAAAAGAACTATTCTCACTGGCTGCTAAATATCCTGCAAATCCTCCAGCGAATGTATCACCAGCTCCAGTAGGGTCGAAAACTTCCTCTAAAGGTAGTGCAGGAGCAAAGAAGATTTGGTCTTCATGAAATAATAAAGCACCATGTTCTCCTTTTTTAATAACTACATATTTAGGGCCCATTGTAAAAATCATTTGAGCTGCCTTAACCAAAGAATACTCTCCGGTCAATTGTCTAGCTTCCTCATCATTGATGGTTAAAACGTCTATATGTTTAATGACCTCCATTAAATCATTTAAAGCATTGTCCATCCAAAAATTCATAGTGTCCAAGATGATAAGCTTTGGTCGTTTTTTCATTTGATTAATTACACCCTGTTGAACAATTGGGTGAAGATTTCCTAACATAACTACATCGGCATCATTATAATCTTCTGGAACAACAGGATTAAAGTCTGCTAAAGTATTTAATTCGGTTACTAAGGTGTCCCGTGTATTTAAATCATTATGATATAAACCTTTCCAGAAGAAAGTTTTACCTCCTTTTACAATTTCTAAGGCAGATATATCGATTTTTCTATCGGTTAATAAGTCTAAATATTCTTGAGGAAAATCATCACCAACTACAGATATAATGGCCGAATCTACATCGAACTGTGAAGCTGCCAAACCTATAAAGGTGGCGGCACCACCCAATATCTTATCTGTTTTGCCAAACGGTGTTTCAATGGCATCAAAAGCGACAGTTCCTACAATTAAAAGTTTGCCCATAAAAATGTAAAAAATTTAAGCTGCAAATATACGGATTTGAAGGGCGAATTAAAATGGTTTAACGATTACTGAAAGGAATATTTGATAAAAGTGAGTTTGGTAATTTTATCAAAGGTTAAATGGAAATATTGAAATGGTCAAAAATAAGCAGTTGGTTGTCGATAAAAGTACACGCTTTATCAAAAAAATAGAATAACCTCCATTATTGTAAGGGTTTTGTGTGTGTGGGGGTAGCCTAATTATTTTTCTAATTTAAAGTCGTAACCATTTATTTTTTGAAATGAAAAAACCAACTGTTTTTAATTATTTGTTTGTATTTATACTATTGTCAATTTTTAGTTGTGAAAAAGAAGTAGAAGAAAATAAAATAGATTATATCAATTCAATTCTTATTAAAAGTAACCTAAGTTCTAGTATAGTAAACTTAGAAGATATACCAGAAATAACTGATTTTATTGCTAATGTATCAGGAGTAGACGTTTTCGAAAAAAAGGGTAAAGAAAAGCGTGATATAATTTTTTCAAAATTGAATATAACTAAGGTTAGTGACTCATTAGGTAAGGTAAATTACTCAATACCGTTTATTTATGATGACTCACCTGAAAACATATTTTACAATTTGATTGTACCTTTAAATTCAAAAGGAAAGCCTATGACTCCATTTGTTCTACAGTATAAAATGGATGAAAATTATATAGAACAGTATGAGAATAATGGCAGACGTTTCGAGGATTTTACTGGCGAGATAGGATTATTATCTCATAAGGACTTTTTTAAGGGCGCTAATCCTTTTGGGATGGTTTGTGAGACAAGATATGACCAATATGGGGATCCTATACCATGTGACATTGCCGTTGTAGCCCCTTCGGGAGGTGGTGGCGCAGCACAAACTGGTGGTGGGGATCCTAGTTCTACCGGAGGAACTTCACCTTTTGATTCAGGATCTGGTAATTGCACTTGGTATATGGAGGCCACTTGCTCATGTCATGGTGAATTGGTTGGGGTTCATGACCACACTGAACCTGCATTGATTATTGATTGTAGTAATAGTGGGGTGAATAAGTCAACGCTATCTTCTAAGGGCGAATGTGACTCCTGTTATTCTACAGGTGCTTCAGGAGCTGTCCTTTATCCCAAATCCGTTTTAAAGTTGGAGGGTCTTATGAATTATAACCTTACAAATGAAGAGTTAAGCTTTCTTTCAAATTATAGCGTACTTGCCAAAAGCTTGGTTCAATTATTTATCACTTATAATATTACAACTTCTGATATAGACTTGTTAAAAAGAGGATTGAATGTTGTTATGACTGGCAATGGTGGTATCGATTTTAATCATATTCTTAATAACAGAACTTCATTGGACTTAGATGCGGCGAATGATTTAAATAATAATAGTCCTGGAGGTTATGACACTAATGAATATGATGATTTCAATTCCCAGCAAGTTTGGCCTTCTATAGGTCCAATAATTCCTGTGAATGACTTTATAGGATGGAATCACCCGGGAGTAACAAAGAATTGTATGGATTATGCCAAGGCTCAAATAGCGAAAAAAGGATATTCAATATCAAATTATGGTGTTAGTAGTCAAACAATACAAGTTTATAAAGCATCAAATGGTTCTAATACAGTGGAAATGCGCAGAGCCTTGAGCTATTTATCGTATGCATTACAAAATGATATTCCAGTAATAGTTGGTGTAGATACACATGCAGGTAGTCCAAATCCTCTAACAGATAATACAACGGATCATTTCGTTGTAATTGTTGGTATGGGACAGGATAATAAGGGTAAATTTTTTCTTTTTTACGATAATGCATCAGGCTTAAAGCCTTATTCTGATTATGGAGCTAGTAATCAAAATAAATTATATTATGATTCAACCAATGATATTTTGACCGGCACCTCAAATACACCCTTTAGTCTTGACGCAGAATATCCATATATTGTAACAATGATTAGAAAAAGTAAATAAAAAAACTAAACGAAATGCGTTATATTTTAATTTTATTATTTGTTTTAAATAACAATTTATCCTTCGGTCAAAAAACTTCAGATATTACTATTATTAGTAATAATAAAAACTATCAATCTTCTATTTTATTGGGGCCCAAGGTAGATGTTATAAAATCTTTAAATAAGATTGTAATAGAGATTGGTCAAATTAGTTTAGGAAAGTATTATGACAGTAGCATTTCTGATTTTCTAGAAGTGGATTCAGATATTCTAAATACTGCTTTAGAATTCACTTTAAAATCCAATAAAAGAATAGTCTATTCTTATCCAGTAAATCCAAAATCCTTTGATTTTGTTGATTTTGACAATAAATTTATTAATGTAAAATGTGTTGAAATCTGTTTTACAACTTATGAGACAAATACGATTCCAATAATTGTAGTTGAAAGTATTTCACCAATACTAAATGGTTGTTATTAATAGAGTCATTGACTATAAAGGATTCAGTTTATAAGAATTAATTTTTTTGTTTTCTGGGTCCTTATTAAAGCTTAGGATATATAATATAGAACGAGTTTTTTTATAAAGTAAGACTATTTTGAAAAAATAAATAGTTTACTTTTTTTCACAAAAAAGGATTAATTCCATATCATTTTCTTCCAAAATCGGCAGGTATTTCACCCCAAGCCTTTGTTTCCCATTTTACAATGACTGTAGTGTATTGATTTTTTTTAAGCCAATCTACAGCTCTACGTATTAGTTCGAACAAATCTTTGTTTTTAGCGGATTCTGCCAGTTTGGTATTGCAGTTTTTTTTACGAACCCAGCTCATCGCCGTTCTCGAATCGGTATAAATAATACGGTCACTATTACGTTCCTTTAAGAATGCTAGACCATGAACAATAGCTAAAAATTCACCAATGTTGTTAGTACCTTGGGGAAATGGCCCTTGTCTGAATAGTTTTTTGCCAGTTTTGGTGTCTACCCCTTGGTATTCCATAACCCCAGGGTTGCCACTAGATGCGGCATCAACTGAAATAGAATTATAGTTGGGCAGGCCAATTTTTAATAGTTCTTCTTTTGATAGTGTCGATACTGTTTTCTTCTTTCCTTTATAATCAGCATAATTTCCGTTATAGGCTTTCTGTGCAACATCAAAAGATTCAAAAGATTTGTATTCTGCGCCTGCATAACCGGTAATAGCAGCTTTGCATTCTTTCCATGAATTATAAATACCTGGTTTTTTCCCTTTCCAGACTACATAATATTTTTCTTTTTTTGCCATTACATTTTAGATAATAAATCTTCAATGATTTTGGGAAAAAAATCATATTCTAGCTGATGTACTTTTGAAGCAATATCTTCGGCAGTATCGTTTCTTTCAATAATTGTTTTTGCTTGATGAATGATTGCGCCTTCATCGTAATTAGCATTTACATAATGTATGGTAATACCAGTTTCTAATTCTTTATTTTCTTTTACGGCATTATGAACATTCATGCCATACATACCTTTGCCTCCATATTTTGGCAATAGGGCAGGGTGTATGTTCACGATTTTATTGGGAAAGGCATCGGTGATCGCTTCAGGAATTTTCCATAAAAAACCGGCTAAAACTATAAGATCTGGTTTAAGGGATTGAAGCATATTTAGAATAAAATCGCTTTTAGAGAAGGCCTGACGGTTAAAAAAAAGAGCATTTAAACCTAGTCTATTACAGCGTTCTATGACTTTGGCATCGCTTTTGTTAGTTAGTACACAGGATATTGTAACGTCCTTACTGAATTTAAAATAGTTGGCAATGTTTTCAACATTAGACCCAGAACCTGAGGCAAAAAGAATAATTTGTTTGGTTTTCAATAGAAATAGTCTTTTAAAGAGGGCAATCAATGAATTAAGTTCGGTATTTGAGAAGTGAATAGTAAGCAAGACAGAAAATAGAAAAAAACGTATATTATTTATAGTTCTAATTAACTCCCCTTTTTACAAAACCTTTTTTCAACGTTACAGGAACAAAATATTAATGTGGTAAAATTACTGCACTTGTATTTAATTTTATTAAATTACAATACATTTTAACGACAATTAGTGTAATTAAACCAAAGTTTTTTATTTTTGCCAACAATTTAAATTTTTAAAACAAATATTATTATGTCAGACATTGCATCAAGAGTTAAAGCTATCATCGTTGATAAATTAGGAGTTGATGAAAACGAAGTGGTAACCGAAGCTAGCTTTACTAACGATTTAGGCGCAGATTCATTGGATACAGTTGAGTTGATAATGGAGTTCGAAAAAGAATTTGATATTCAAATTCCAGACGACCAAGCCGAAAATATCGCAACTGTTGGTCAAGCCATCAGCTATATAGAAGAAGCGAAGTAAAATCATGTATTCTTAAATAGAATTCAAATTATCCATGTGGTAAATGCTCCGCATGGATAATTTTTTTTAATTTACGCTTGGTTTAGATTTAAACAAATAAGAAGTTAAATGCAGTTAAAGCGAGTTGTAGTTACAGGTTTGGGGGCGCTTACGCCAATAGGAAATAATATTGAAGAATATTGGAATGCGCTGATTAGCGGTAAAAGCGGATCGGCACCTATTACATATTACGATACAGAAAAATTCAAGGTAAAATTTGCTTGCGAATTAAAGAATTACAATACAGAAGACCATTTTGATAGAAAAGAAGGTCGAAAGTTGGATAGATTTGCGCAGTATGCGTTAGTTTCTTCCGATGAGGCTATTCTTGATTCTAAATTAGATTTAGAAAAAATAGATAAGTTTCGTGTTGGAGTTATTTGGGGAGCAGGTATTGGAGGTTTAGAAACCTTTCAAAATGAAGTTATGAATTTTGCGAATGGAGATGGTACACCCAGGTTCAATCCATTCTTTATACCAAAAATGATAGCAGATATTGCTCCGGGAAACATATCCATTAAGCATGGTTTTATGGGGCCAAATTACACCACTGTTTCTGCATGTGCCTCTTCGGCAAATGCAATGATAGATGCCTTAAACTATATTCGATTGGGTCATTGCGATGTAATCGTAACGGGAGGTAGTGAAGCTGCGGTTACTATTGCGGGTATGGGCGGTTTTGGTGCAATGCACGCATTGTCTACTAGAAATGAAAGTCCTGAGTCTGCTTCAAGACCTTTTGATGCAACCCGAGATGGTTTTGTTTTAGGGGAAGGTGCAGGCGCATTGGTTCTAGAAGAATATGAACATGCAATAGCCAGAGGTGCTAAAATCTATGCAGAGGTAGCAGGTGGCGGAATGTCAAGTGATGCTTATCATATGACGGCTCCCCACCCAGATGGTATTGGTGTGGTTAGGGTAATGGAAAATTGCCTAAGAGATGCCGGTATGTCCATAGAAGATGTTGACGCCATTAATACTCATGGTACTTCTACACCACTTGGTGATGTAGCAGAATTAAAAGCGATTACCAAAGTATTTGGTGAACATGCAAAAAAGATAAATATTAATTCTACCAAATCAATGACGGGTCATTTGCTAGGTGCTGCAGGGGCGATTGAGGCGATTGCTTCAATTTTGTCTATGGAGCATGGTATTGTGCCACCTACAATAAACCACACTACGGTTGATGAAAATATAGATCCTAGTTTAAACCTTACATTGAACAAGGCGCAGAAACGAGATGTGAAAGTTGCCATGAGCAATACGTTCGGTTTTGGAGGACATAATGCCTGTGTAGTCTTTAAAAAATTAGATTAATTTAATTTTATGCATTTTCCCACAAACTTATTTAATTCCCATCCTAAAGAGGATGGGGATTTTTTTTTGGGGGTCACTAAAATTTTAGGATTTAAACCCAAAACATTATCCTTCTATAAGAAGGCCTTTTTACATCGATCTATGAATAAAAAGGATGAAAAGGGAAATGCTATGAATTATGAACGTTTAGAATTCTTAGGCGATTCTATGTTGGGTACCTTAATTTCTAAGCATCTTTATAATGAAGTCCCCGAGGGTGATGAGGGTTATCTTACCAAAATGCGTTCTAAAATAGTAAGTAGAGAACATCTTAATGAACTTGGTAAAGATTTAGGGCTTATTAATTTTGTAGAAAGTAGAATTCCTAAATCGAATTTCGGCCAAAACATTCATGGTAATGTTTTTGAAGCTCTTGTAGGTGCGATCTATTTAGATAGAGGTTACGACTACTGCGAAAAGTTTATTAAAAAGAGGGTGATTGAGCCCTATGTAGATATTGAGCAATTAGAGGGCAGGGTTATAAGTTATAAGAGTTTAGTTATTGAGTGGTGTCAAAAGCAAAAGAAAACTTTTGATTTCGATGTTTATGAAGACACAGGAAATGATGTATTAAAACATTTTGCCGTTAAACTTTCTATTGGAGGTAATGTAGTGGCAAAAGCTAGGGCAACTTCAAAGAAGAAGGCAGAAGAGAGAGCTTCAAAAAGAGCATTCTTTGCACTTCAAGACAAGATGGAGAATTAATCTTCAGTAAAAATTGTAAAATGCTAACATTTTAATAACTATTATAATGTTTATATCAATTTATGATACTAGGCTTTAAAGCTTATTAGTTTTATATTTACGCTTTTCTTGGAGTATGGCAGCTATTTATAAAATAAACGATGATTTTTATGATGAATCTTTTATACTAATAGCTTTACATACTACTTTAGACGATTACGCTTTAGTCTATGGGTTGAATAAAAGTTTAAAAGCAAAATTTGTAAGAGCAAGAAAGGATTTTAATCTTGCTGAAAATAAATCATTTCCAATTTTTGAATGGGATGATGAATTTCATGACATATATTGGGTGTTAGTTGCAAACCACGGAAGTGAACATGAACTTATCCCCAATAATGATTTATTCCAAAACGAAACAATATCTAATAAACCAAGGCTTATACGTGAATATAAGGATGTTGATTATTTATTAAAAATAGAAACGGAGAAGGAGTACGATACAAGTTTGTTGATTAAAAATATACTTATGATGCCAAGAATTATGGCAGCATATGAAATAAGTACAGAAAAACTAAAATCGAAGAACAATTTAATATTTTAAAAATGCCAACTGTAAAAAAGACGAAAATTGTAGCCACATTAGGGCCTGCAACTAGCAAGAAAGAGGTACTCAGGAGCATGATCAATGCAGGAGTAGATGTTTTCAGAATAAATTTTTCTCACGCCGATTATGATGATGTAGCCGAGCGCGTTAAGATGATACGTGAATTAAACGAAGAATTGGATACAAATACATCCATTTTAGCAGATTTACAAGGACCTAAATTACGCGTAGGTGTAATGACAGGTGATGTTGTAGTTAGTCCTGGTGATGAAATAACATTTGTTACAGGGAAACCTTTTGAGGGTACTGCTGATAGAGTTTACATGAACTACAAAGAATTTCCTAGAGACGTTAAGGCTGGGGAACGAATTCTATTGGATGATGGAAAACTAATGTTTGAGGTAGTTAAAACCAATGGAACAGATGAGGTTTTAGCTAAGGTTATACAAGGCGGGCCACTTAAATCTAAAAAAGGTGTAAATCTACCAAACACAAATATCTCATTACCGGCACTAACACCAAAGGATATTAAGGATGCCGAATTTGCAATCAGTTTAGAAGTGGATTGGATTGCTCTTTCGTTTGTTCGTTTCAGTCAAGATTTGATTGATCTTCAGAATATTATCAATAAACATTCTGCGCATAAAATTCCAATTATAGCAAAAATTGAAAAGCCAGAGGCGGTTGAGAATATCGATAAAATTGTAGCCTATTGTGATGGTCTTATGGTTGCTCGTGGAGATTTAGGTGTTGAAGTTCCTGCACATGAAGTTCCTTTAATTCAGAAACAATTGGTATTACGTGCCAAAAAAGCTAGGATTCCTGTAATTATTGCAACACAAATGATGGAAACCATGATTACTAGTCTTACACCTACTAGGGCAGAAGTAAATGATGTTGCTAATTCAGTTATGGATGGTGCAGATGCTGTAATGTTATCTGGTGAAACTTCAGTAGGTAATTATCCTGTTGAGGTAATTGAGAAAATGTCTAGTATTTTACAAAGTGTTGAAGGTTCAGATTTAATTCATGTTCCTCATGATCCACCACATGTTCGTACAAAAAGATTTATAACAAAATCTATTTGTTACCATGCAGCATTAATGGCAAATGAAATAAAGGCAAAGGCAATCTCTACATTGACCAATAGTGGATATACCGCTTTTCAAATTTCAGCATGGAGACCTAGTGCTCACATACTTGTATTTACGTCGAATAAAAGAATTCTTACTCAATTGAACCTTTTATGGGGAGTAAAGGCTTTTTATTATGATAAGGATGTTTCTACTGATGAAACGATTGAAGATGTAAACCGTATGGCATTTAAAAAAGGATTCCTAGAAGTTGGCGATATGTTAATCAGTCTAGCGGCGATGCCTATGAAAGATAAAGGTATGGTTAATACACTAAGAGTGTCAGAGATAGAATCTAGGGATATTTAGTCGTTCTATAGAAATAAATAAAAAAAGGGGTCACTGAAAAGTGATTCCTTTTTTTATTTGACTTGTAATTTCTTTAAGCAACTTCCTTCTCAAAGGCAATGAAATTAACCACCTTTCCTTTTTGGTCAAAAATTGGGTGACCTTGTATCCAACAATTATAGGTAGAACCATCTTTACGATAATTAACCAAGGTAACTTCAAAAGGCTTATTTGCCTTAACCGCTTCAGAGACTATTTTAAGAGTAGATTTTGAAGTTTTGCTACCTTGAAATATTTTAGGTTTTTTACCTAAAATTTCATTTGGGTGATATTGATTCATCGCCCAAATATTTTTAGTAGCAAAAACAATATTTAAATTAGTATCGGTTACCACCACTACGTTTTTATTGACCTTCAATTTCTCATCTAATACCTCAGTATCTATATTCCAAGAATTTGATGATCCTAAACTCATAAGAGAGCTCATGTCCTCTTCAGATTTATAGATACTTGCAACATTTTCAGCGTAAAAATCCCATGAAAGGACAGGCAAAACAAAATAATTTAAGCTTTTTCTAAACTTGACTACGGCGTTGTCGTAATCTTTTAAATCTATCATGCAATTTAGCTTAGAGTAATAAATAAATTTTCTTTTTCACAGCAATTTGTTACAAAGCTATAAAAACGTACAAAGCAACAATAATGTTAAGAGATGATTAACACAAATGTTTAATATAACGTCCCTAATAATACAAATTACAATTAAAAAGTTGAACATAAATTCAATGAAAATAGTTTAATTTATGGGACTTACTTAAGTTAAATTGGTTTATTTAGGTTATAATTTTTTTATAAATAAACCCTAATAGAATTTCTCTTATAGGGTTTGTGTCTTAATTAAAAAGTTGGTAAAGGTTTTTCAATTCCATCCACCACCTAAAGCTTGGTAAACATCTATCCTTGCCATTAATTGGTCTTTTTTAGTTTCCACCAGTTCCATTTTTGATTCTAATGCTTCACGTTGCGTTAACAACACTTCAATATATTCAATTCTTGCAGATTGAAATAATCGAGTAGACAAATCAATAGATTCTGTCAATGCCTGCACTTGGTTTTCCTTTAAATCATAACTCTTTTTAAGGTTTTCCATTTTAGAAAGCTGGTTCACAACTTCAATATAGCCTTTCAAAATCGCTTTTTCAAATTCAAAAACAGCTTGTGCTTGTTTTGCATTAGCAGTATTATAGTTTGCTTTTATTGCATTTCTGTTGATTAGAGTCCCCACGATATCACCAATAGCACTGTATATAAGCGATTCAGGAGCAGCCGTTAAATACTTCGGATTGAAAGCCTGTAATCCAATGCCAGCTTTTATGCCTATACTAGGATAAAAATTTGCTCTAGCGACTTTGATATTAAGCTTGGCTGCTTCCAATTCATATTCCGCTTGTCTAATATCAGGTCTATTTTGCAGTAACTGTGAAGGTACTCCCGAGTAAATGGTGTCCATCTGAGTTTCAATAAAACCTGCTGAATTACGAGCAATATGTTGAGGTTGACGCCCAATTAAAAAATTGAGTTTGTTTTCCATTTCAACAATTTCTTGTTGTACCTCAAACTTATGGCTTTGGTTTTTCAACACCTCTGCTTCGAACCTTTTTACAGCAAGTTCGGTAGCACGTGCAGCTTCTTTTTGCAACCGAACCATTTTAAGGGCATTTCCTTGTAATTCAAGGTTTTGCTCAATGAAGGCTAACTGATTATCTAGGGCTAAAAGCTCATAATAAGAATCTGCAATTTCAGCAATTATTCTAGTTACCATAAAATTCTTACCCTCAATACTTGAAAGGTATTCTAGAACGGCTGCTTTTTTAGAATTACGCAGTTTTTTCCAGATATCAAGCTCCCATGAGGCAAAAATTCCTGCAAAGTAATCTGTTAGTGGCTCAGGAAATTCTTCCCCTTCCTTTATTTCCAGATTTTTTTCAACAGCGCCATTACGGGTGTACTCACCAACTTTTTCAACCTCGGCTCCTGCGCCATAAGTAATAAAAGGTAAGTATTCTCCTTTTCTAGCTTTAACTTCATTCTGAGCTACATCAATTTGTTTCAACATGATGTTCAACTCTTGGTTATTAACCAATGCTGTATCAATAAGCTGTACTAAATTATCATCCTTGAAAAAATCTTTCCACTGAATGATTGCACTGTTAGTCGTATTAGTCGATTGTTGCGCATACTGCGACGGTAGGTTTTTATTTTCTTGTTTAAGTTCTTTTGTAGGAACACAAGAGTAAAAAACACTAACGCTTTGTATTAGCACCAAAAGCAGTTTACTACGCTTCATAAAGAATTTTATACTATTAATCATTGTTTTCTCTTTTGGTTAGTTTTTTAATCATTGACTTTAATTCTTTGATCGCTTGTTTGGTCTTGCTATCTCCTTCACTAGCTCTCATGAATTCTTCAGAAATAGGCTCGAATGATTCATCTTTAATAAGACTACGTCCTTCGGCAAGTTTTGCAAATACATAGTAGAGTCCAGGAATTACTATAACCCCGAAAATTGTACCGATAAGCATACCGCCAAGAGCAGAACCACCAATAGTTCGGTTACCTATGGCACCGGCACCTGATGCAACTATTAAAGGAATTAATCCTGCAATAAATGCAAACGATGTCATTAAAATTGGCCTGAACCTTGCTCTAGACCCTTCTATTGCAGCTTCTAAAACAGTTGCACCTTGTCTTTGTTTTTGAACCGCAAACTCTACAATTAAAACCGCATTTTTACCTAAAAGACCTACGAGCATAATTACACCAATTTGGGCATAAACGTCGTTTGCCAATCCCGTCATTTTTAATAGTAAGAATGAACCAAATATACCTGCTGGTAAAGAAAGTATTACAGCGAATGGTAGTAGAAAGCTTTCGTATTGGGCGGCAAGCACGAAATAAACGAATATCAATACCACGATAAAAATGTATAATGATTCGCTACCTCTGTTGGCCTCGTCATACGATAAACCTTCCCATGCAATATCATAACCTCTAGGTAAGGTTTCTTTGGCTACTTCTTTAATAGCGTTAATGGCATCACCAGTTGTAAAACCAGTAGCTGGTAATCCATTAATAGCAGCAGAATTATAAAGGTTGTACCTAGTGATTTCATTTGGTCCCAGTTTCTTCTCCATAGACATGAATGCTGAATAAGGCACCATTTCACCTTCTTCATTCTTTACGAACAACTTTTCTAAATCTGAAGGCAATGCTCTGTATTCAGGTGCAGCCTGCGTATACACTTTAAAGAATCTACCAAAACGAATAAAACCTTGTTCGTAGGTACTACCTATTAAAATATTTAGGTTTTCCATTGCCTTACCGATGCTAACACCTTTTTGCATGGCAATCTTATTATTTATTTTCAATTCGTATTGAGGATAATTAGCAGAGTAAAAAGTAAATAAACCTGTTAATTCTTCGCGCTCGCCTAGAGCTTTCATGAAATCGTTATTGATTTTTTCGAATACATGATAGTCGGTGTTCTCAGTTTTATCTAGTAGACGCATAGAAAATCCGCCAGAAGAACCAAAACCAGGTACTGCGGGAGGTTCAAAATATTCGATTACAGCCCCTAAATCCTTCGTTTCCTCTTCAAGCTCTTCCATAATTTCGTGTACAGAGAGTTCACGTTCGCCCCATGGTTTAAGGTTTATTAAACAAGTACCAGCGTTAGAGCCCCTTCCTTCTGTCATGATTTCATAACCGGCCAATGAGGAAACTGATTCCACACCTTCCATTTCTTCGCAAATTTTCTGCAATTTTCTTGCAACATCATTGGTACGTTCTAGCGTTGCACCTGGGGGTGTTTGAATAATCGCATAAATCATACCTTGATCTTCGTTGGGTATAAATCCAGCAGGAAGTGATTCATTGGTAAAGAATATAGCTAAGCAGAAAGCGATTAGAAGTCCAAAGGTTACCACTCTTCTCGCTACTATTTTATTTAAAAGCTTTACATAACTTCCTGTAAGGCGCTCAAATCCTTTGTTAAACCAGTCAATGAATTTATCGATGGGAGATTTACGTTTTGGCTTACCATGATTGTTTTTCAACATCATAGCACAAAGAACAGGGGTAAGAGTCAAGGCAACGATAGCTGAGATTATGATTGATCCTGCCATAGTTATTGAAAACTGCCTATAGAAAACCCCAACAGGGCCAGACATAAATGAAATGGGAATAAATACCGAAACCATTACCAAGGTTATCGCGACGATGGCACCACCAATTTCACCCAAAACTTCAGAAGAGGCTTTGTATGGAGATAGGTTTTCTTCTTCCATTTTTACGTGCACGGCCTCCACGACGACAATTGCGTTATCTACAACAATACCAATAGCCAATACCAATGCGAATAGGGTAATTAGGTTAATTGATAACCCGAACATCTGCATTACAAAGAACGATCCGATTAAAGAAACAGGTACCGCTATAATAGGTATTAGCGTAGAGCGCCAATCTCCTAAAAAGAGAAATACAACTATTGCCACAAGAATAAAAGCATCTCTAAGTGTATGCAAAACCTTTTCGATAGAGGCATCTAAAAAGTTCGACACATCATAACTTACTTGATATTCTAATCCAGGAGGGAGGTCTACTTTTAATTCTTCTAATTTAACTTTTACGGCATCGATAACATCCTTGCCATTACTACCTACAGTCTGTTTTAGAATCATAGAAGCGGAAGGATGCCCATCTAAATTAGAGTAAATATCAAAAAATTCACTACCCAATTCAACCTCGGCTACATCCTTCAATTTTAGAATTTCACCTTCATCGTTTGCTCTAACGATAATGTTTTCATACTGTTCAGGCTCATTATATCTGCCTTCATAGGTAAGTACATATTCTAATGATTGAGACTTTTTACCAGAACTACCACCTAATCTTCCTGGTCTTGCGATTATGCTTTGTTCTTGCATAGCCTCCATCACTTCTTCGGCAGAAACATTATAGGCGCGCATACGGTCAGGTTTTAGCCAAACACGCATGGCATATTTTCGGCTTCCTAATATCTGGGCACTTGCAATACCATCAATTCGTTGAATCTCAGGAACGATTTTAGTATACGCATAGTTATATAGAAAAAGCTCATTATCGTCTTCATTATTACTATACAGGTTTACGTACATTAACATACTAGGTTGTACAGGAGTAATTACAACACCTTCCATCTGTACCAATTCTGGTAAGTTGGGCATTACTTGGTCTACTCTAGTTTTTACCCTTACAACTGCCTGGTCAGGATCTGTGCCAGGCTCAAAAATGATACGTAATGTTCCTTCTCCAGCACTTGTAGCATCTGAAGCAACATATCGCATTCCTTGTACACCGTTAATAGCGGTTTCTAAGGGAATAATGGTTGAATTTATAAGCACGTCTGCACTTGCGCCTGGATAAGCGATGAAAATATTCACCGTTGTAGGGGCAATTTCAGGAAACTGGGATATTGGTAATTGTTTAATTGCCAATAACCCTGTAAAAACTATAATTACCGAAATAACAATAGCCAATACTGGTCTATGTATAAATCTTTTGAACATATCTTAATGTATTTGGATATTGTTATTCTGTGTATAGGTCTAAACTTGACAGCACTTTCTTAGGTGATACAAATTCAGATTCTATCTTTTGATTATCTTTAACCATACGTATACCGTCAAGAATAATTCTATCCTTTTCAGTTAGGCCTTTGATTACAACGAATAAGTTGGGCATTTCTGCTCCAATGAAGATTTCACGTTGTTTTACTACATTGTCTTTGTCAACAACAAATACGAATTTTTTATCTAAAATCTCGAAAGTTGCCTTTTGAGGAATAATCAATGCGTCTTTTAAAGGAACCGTCATAAGAATACTGCCAGTTTCACCGTGTCTTAGTATTTTGTCAGGATTTGGAAAAGTTGCCCTAAATGCGATGTTGCCTGTTGTATTATCGAATTCACCTTCTATAGTTTCAACGATACCTATTTGATTAAATGGCTTATTGTTGGCCATTAAAAGCCCAACCTCTTTTTTGGTGTCTTTGTCAGTACTGATGATATAATCTAAGTACTCAGCTTCTGGCACATTGAAATAAACCCACATTTTAGAGTTATCGGATAAGGTGGTCAATAATTCGCCCTCATCTAATAGACTTCCTTCTCGTACATGTAAGTGGTCCATAATACCATCAAATGGCGCACGAATATTTGTAAACCCTAAATGGGTTTGTGCTAAGGCAACCTCTGCATTCGCTTTGTCAAAACTTGCTTTGGCCATGGCCAACTCATTTTTTGATACAACATTACCATCTAATAATAACTGAGTATTTTGTAGCTCAATTTCTGCAACTTTCGCTTCTGCTCTTGCTTTTTGTAAATCTGCCTCGTAAATGTTGGGCATAATGTTGAACATCTGCTGGCCCTTTTTAACGAATTGGCCTTCATCAACATGAATTTGTTTTAAATAGCCCCTTTCAAGAGCCCTTACTTCAATATGCCGAATAGAGTGTATTTGGCTTACGTAATCTTTGGTTATTGATGTATCCTTTTTAAAAGGGCTTGTAACTAGGAATTTGGCATGTTCTTCCTTTTTCTCTTTTTTTGATTCGCAGCTTGTATACAAAAACAAGGCACACACTGAGGCGAACAGGAGAGTTCTCTTGGTCATAATTTTTAAATTAAAATTGATTGTTACTTTTAGTTTATAGAAATGCGAAAACGCATGAATTGTTGGGTATTAGAAATACTTATCTAACTAACCCAAATGAAGTAGTTTAGGGCAAAAGTTAATTGCCCAATTAAATTATAATCGAAATACTTGAAATAAGACGAAGCGCTTATTTACATAAAAGAAGTGGCTTGATAGTGTTTCAAAGCTATTTCTACTTTCAAAGTAAGTAAATAGGAACAGTAGAGATAAAAGATAAAATGATGCTGAAGCGTAGGTTACTTCTTCTCCTTTTTTAAAAGAAGAAGATTCACTTTCTTCTTCTTCGATTTTAGCAGCTTCTAGCTCTAAAACTTTATTAGAGTGGTCTATAGCGCCAGCTATGGTTGCCGTATTTTGGCTGGTTGGTGAGCCAATAACTATAGGGAACTGGTGTTCAGTAAGGTGTAATGAAAATTCCCCTGAATTGATGTTAGCAAATAGAGGGCTGTATACACTAGATATAAGTATACAAATAGAAAGAAGAAACTTAAAAAAACTCTTTTTCATTTAAGAGGTCAAAATTATTCTAGTGAAATGGTCTGTACAAGTAAAAGCAGTTAATTTTTGTTAATATTTGTAATTTTTAGATAAAAGTGCTCAATTGAGGGTTGAATACTCAGAAATCGAACTTTAATTGCACCAATATTGCTTTATTATCAATCTTTTTAATAGCCTTATTATCAGTATTTAAGTTGGTAAGTGAAATACCCAAGAGGCGAACTGAGTTTTGCAACTCTTCTTGATATAATAATTCTTTTGCAGTTTCTAATATTAGCGTTTTATCAGCAATAAAATAGGGTATTGTTTTGCTTCTAGTGTTTAGTGTGAAATCACTATATTTTATTTTAAGTGTAATAGTTTTACCAGCAATAGTACCTTTTTTAAGTCTTTTTTCAAGCTCTTCTGCAATATGCTCTAAACGCTCTAACATGAAAATTTCACTGCTTAAGTTTTCATTGAACGTACGTTCAGCACCTACAGATTTCGGAATACGATGGGGTTTAACTTCACTCGTATGAATTCCTCTAACCACATTATAATAGTAGCTACCACTTTTTCCAAATTTTTCTACCAAGAATGCAATGGGTTTAGTCTTTAGGTCGCTACCCGTAAAAATGCCAGATTGATACATTTTTTCTGCAGTAACTTTACCTACGCCATAAAATTTACGAATATCAAGAGCTTCTAAAAATGAAATTACTTCTTCAGGGTTAACTGTTTTTTGTCCGTTCGGCTTATTAATATCACTAGCTACTTTAGCAATGAATTTATTTATAGATATTCCTGCGGATGCATTTAATCCTGTTTCTTCCAGAATGCGTTGTCGAATTTCAGTAGCTAATAAAGTAGCCGAAGGATTCCCTTTTTTATTAATCGTAACATCTAGGTAAGCTTCATCTAGGGATAAAGGCTCTACTAAATCAGTATACTCGAAAAAGATGGACCTAATTTTTTTGGAGATCTCCTTATACCGCTCAAATCTTGGTTTTACAAATGTAATATGCGGACAGTTTTTTTTAGCCAAATAACCGCTCATGGCACTTCGCACACCGAATTTACGGGCTTCGTAATTTGCAGCAGAAACAACACCTCTCTTTTCGCTACCGCCTACAGCCAGTGGCTTCCCTTTTAAATCAGGATTATCCAGTTCTTCAACCGATGCATAAAATGCATCCATGTCGACGTGAATAATTTTCCGCAAAGGCATTTCATTGGGCATAAGCAAATTTAAGACTTATCTTAGTTTAAGGATAGTAGATGTAACTAATGATATGATGGAAATTGAGCGTAAATTTTTAGTAAAATCAGATATTTATAAATCTTTGGCAAGGTCTAAAACACGAATAGTTCAAGGGTTTTTAAATACCGATGCCAACAGAACGGTTAGAATACGAATAAAAGGGGATTTAGGATTTATTACCGTAAAAGGCAAATCTAATGAGGCGGGTACGTCTAGATTTGAATGGGAAAAAGAGATTTCTGTTGAAGACGCCGATAATTTGCTGGCGTTATGTGAAAAAGGAATTTTAGAGAAATGTAGATATGAAATTGTATCAGGAAATCATGTGTATGAAGTTGATGAATTCTATGGTGATAATGAAGGATTAACTGTCGCTGAAATAGAATTGAATTCTGAAAATGAAAGGTTTCAAAAACCTGATTGGTTAGGTGAGGAAGTTACAGGTGATGTTAAATATTATAATTCTCAATTAAGTAAAAAGCCTTTTAAGGCATGGTAGATATTTATTTTTTAAGGGTTTAATTGTCACGTTTTCAAAGTATACATAATCCTAAATTATTGGTAGTTTGCTGCCCATTCACTAAAAAGGGGAAGTCTTATTTTTTTAGTTCTTTTAGTCTCACCCTTTGTAAATTCAGTCTTTTCCTTGCATGTATCGTTTACTAATTTCTATTGCCATCCACCCCCAAGAGAACGGTATAGTTCTACCGTAGCAGACAATTGGGTGAATTTATTATTAATTAAGTTAAGTTCTGCGTTTAAAGAATTTTCTCTGGCAGTTAAAAGGTCTAAATACGTTAGGTACCCGTTATTCAATAATTCTTCAGAATTACTTTCCGCTCTTTTTAATGCTGCCACTTGTTTAGCTATAAAAACTTCTTTCTCAACCGAGTTGTTGTAATCATATAAAGCTTCGGATACTTCTTTTCCAGCAGTTAAAAGTGCTTTTTTAAAACTTAATAAAGATTGCTCTTGTTGTGCTTTAGCTACTTCATAGGCAGTTCTTATTTTTCTTCCATTTAAAATTGGTTGCGTAAGTCCGCCAACAAGATTGGCGAAAATAGAGCTCGAATCTAACCAGTTATCAAGCTCCAAACTTTGAAGTCCGCCTTGTGCTGAAAGTTTAATAGATGGGTAAAAGTTACTTCTAGCAACATTTGTCATTTCAAAACTATTGACTAAGCTATATTCTGCTTGCATAATATCTGGTCTATTTCGAAGTAAAAGGGCCGGCACGCCAAGTTTCATTTCATTTGCTAATGACTGTTCATTTAATAGATTACGAGTATACGATTTCGGTTGTTCACCCAATAAAAGACTAAAGGTGTTCTCTGTTTTATAAAGGGAGTTTTTAAGGTCTAATAATAGACCTTGCGCGCTATAGAGCTGTGCGGCAGTTTGGTCTACAGCAACCTGGTTGGCTTGCCCAGCTTCTTTAAGAGCAGTAATAGTCTCTACACTTTTAGAACGGTTTTCTATTGTTTCCTCTGTTATCGAAATCTGTTTGTCTAAAGCTAATATTTGGTAATAGGTAATGGCAATTTGTGCCACTAGCCTTGTTTTTACTGCTTTGTGAGCTGCTACAGTTTGTAGGTAATTTGCATCACTTGCTCGTTCAGTGCTTCTAATTTTGCCCCAAATATCTGCTTCCCAAGAAACATTACCTGAAGTTTCATATTGATTAAAAGGCCGTGTAAAGAAACTTCCAAATTGCCCATTTTCACTAGTTCTTGCCGTTCTTGTTGCGGTAGAAGTTCCATTTATGGTAGGTAAATACCCTGCCTTACCCTGTTTAACATATGCCTTAGCAGCTGCAATATTTTGTAAAGCGATACGAATATCTAGGTTGTTGTCAAGTCCCCTTTGTATATGCGTTTTTAAATGTGAATCAGTAAAAAGGTCTTTGTAAGAGACTGTTGCAAATGATATACTGTCTTGTGGCAAATTATCTGTTCTATAAAGACTTTCAATGTCAACCACTGGTCGCTTATAGGTTTTTGCTGTAAAACAAGATGACAGCAAAAGCGGAAGTACGGCTACCAATAAAAGTTTATTAGTTATGAATTTGTTCATGATTTTTCTAATTCTTTGATTCTTCAATAGTTTCTTGTGGGGCACCAGTAATGCGCTCTTGTAAAGTTTGGAAAAAGATATATAATACGGGAATTACAAATACCCCGAATATGGTACCTATTAGCATACCACCAACGGCGCTCATACCAATAGACCTATTGCCTATAGCACCAATACCTGTCGATAATGCTAATGGCATTAAACCAAAAATAAAAGCAAATGAAGTCATCAAAATAGGTCGAAGACGGGCCTTTGCGCCATCTAAGGCCGAATCTAGTATAGACATACCATGCTTTCTACGTTGAAGGGCAAACTCCACAATAAGAATAGCATTCTTAGAAAGTAGACCAATTAACATGATTAAAGCAATCTGAAAGTATATGTTGTTTTCAAGTCCTGCCAAGTTTATGAATGCTATAGCACCCAAAATACCTATGGGTAATGAAAGAATTATGGCAAAAGGTAAAATATACGACTCGTACTGGGCACTTAATAAGAAGTATACAAATACCAAACTCAGTATAAATATGATGATAGTCTGGCTACCTGCACTGTTTTCTTCTTTAGTAAGCCCCGAATATTCGTAAGTGTAATTAGTAGGTAAAACCTGAGCGGTAACTTCTTCAATTGCTTTTATGGCATCACCGGTAGAGTAACCAGGGTTCATGGCACCGTTAATTTTGACTGAACTTAAAAGGTTGAATCTACTAACGATTTCTGGTCCATAGATCTTCTTTAATGAAACAAACTGTGACACAGCAACCGATTCACCATTTCCGTTAGTCACAAAAATATGATTAAGCGATTGTTCATTCGCCCTATCTTTAGGTTTTGACTGAATCATAACGCGATATTGCTTTCCAAATTTGTTAAAGTCGGTAGTATACAATCCTCCATAGTACCCTTGCATTGCGCTGAAAACATCTGTAACCGCTAAGCCAGCAGTTTTAGTTTTTTCAACATCTACCTGAACTTCATATTGTGGGAAGTTTGGGTTGAATTGAGTTATGGCGTATTGTACCTCAGGTCTGGCATTTAATGCAGCCAATAATTCATTTGTGGTTTTGCCCACAGTTTGCCAATCATCAGCGTCTTTACTCTGTAGGTTCATTTCAAAACCTGTAGAGTTACCAAAACCTTGAATACTAGGTGGAGTAAAGAAGAACGCTTTTGCATCTTTTAAACCTGCAGTTTTACCGAAAAGACTACCCACTACTGCATCTACAGATTGTGATGGATCTGTTCTTTCGTTCCAGTTTTTAAGTTTAAGTACAGAGAAGGCATAAGAACCACCATTTACCCTATTTAATAAACTAAAACCTGTAATATTCATTCTAGCTTCTATAATATCCATTGAGTCATATATAGAATCAATTTTCTTTACTGTTAGTTGCGTTTGTTCTAACGTCGTACCTGGTGGTAAACTAATATCGGCAAAAACAAGACCCCTATCCTCATTAGGGATAAAGCCAGCAGGTGTTGTCTTAAATAGTAAAACGGTAATTCCAGTTATAATTATTAGTGATACTATGGTAATCCATTTTCTTTTTGTAATGAATTTTAGGGACCCAACATATTTGTTGGTAATAGCATTAAAACCAATGTTGAAAGCAGAAAAGAATCGTTTTGTAAG
Organism: uncultured Maribacter sp.; assembly: GCF_963975365.1. GTDB lineage: Bacteria > Bacteroidota > Bacteroidia > Flavobacteriales > Flavobacteriaceae > Maribacter. The sequence goes on from NZ_CAXBGF010000001.1 coordinate 67,255, forward strand.
GCTTTTTTTATCTACTTCGGATGAATTGTGTGGCTTTAAGAAAAGTGCTGCCAAAGCAGGACTCAAGGTCAATGCGTTTACTGCCGAAATAAGAATAGCAATTGCTAGAGTGATACCAAATTGTTGGTAGAAAACTCCTGAAGAACCACTAATAAATGAAACTGGGATAAACACTGCTGACATTACCAAGGTAATCGATATGATGGCTCCAGAAATCTCAGACATTGCCGATTTGGTAGCAGTTTTTGCATTCGTTGCACCTTCTTCCATCTTAGCATGAACCGCTTCTACTACTACAATGGCATCATCAACCACAATACCGATAGCCAGTATCATAGCGAAAAGTGTTAACATGTTAATGGAGTAACCAAATAAGGAGAGAAAGAAGAATGTGCCTATAATCGCAACAGGTACTGCAATGGCTGGAATTAAAGTGGATCTAAAATCTTGTAGAAATAAGAAAACCACAATGAATACCAATAGGAATGCTTCAATAAGGGTTTGAACAACATGACCGATAGAAGCATCCAAAAAATCTTTAGTGTTATAAGGAATCACATAATCCATTCCTTTTGGAAAATCTTGTTTGCTATCTTTTAAGATGGTTTGAATGGAATTTATTATATCATTGGCATTAGAACCCGAAGTTTGAAATATACCAACAGCGGTACCGGGTTTACCCATACCTTCGTTTTTAGTACCGTAATTAAAGGCACCCAATTCAACTTCCGCAACATCTTTAAGCCGTAAAAACTGGCCATTTTCTTGAGCTCTAATGATAATACCCTCGTATTCTTTTTCTTCTGAAAGACGTCCCTTATATTTTAACACGTATTCATAGACACCATCTGCATTTTCACCGATTTTACCGGTAGCCGCCTCTAGGTTTTGTTCTCTAAGTGCATTTTGAATATCTGATGGCATGAGGTTATAAGATGCCATTTTATCTGGGTTCAACCATATTCTCATAGAGTAATCCTTGGCACCAAAAACTGTAACGTTGCCAACCCCTTTTATACGTTGCAATTTAGGTACTAAGTTGATTCTTGCGTAGTTTTCAACAAAGGTGGCGTCGTAATTTTCATTGTCAGAAAACAATGAAAAGAACATAAGTGCACTAGTTTGCGATTTCTGGGTGGTTACGCCAGTTTGTACTACAGCTTGGGGTAAAATACTATTAGCACGAGCCACTCTGTTTTGCACGTTTACGGCCGCAATATCTGGGTTTGTACCTAGTTCAAAAAATACGTTTATGGTAGCGGCACCGTCGTTACTCGCGTTAGAAGTCATGTATAGCATGCCTTCAACACCATTAATCTGTTCTTCAAGTGGAGTAACAACACTATTAAGTACGGTCTCTGCATTTGCTCCTGTGTATGTAGCCGTTACCTGTACTGTAGGAGGTGCAATTTCAGGGTATTGTTCAATAGGTAGTGTCGTTAAACCTAAAATACCTAGAATAACGATGATAATTGATATCACCGTAGAAAGTACGGGACGATCTATAAATTTTTGAAACATTATTCTCTATTTATCTATTAGGATGAATTTCGTATTCTTATTTGACCGGACTAATGATCATTCCGTCTTTAATTTTAGTTACACCCTCAAGAACAATAGTGGTTCCATCACTAATTCCTTTTTCAACGATATAGCCTTTTTGCGTATTCGCGACTATTTTAATGGGCATAGTGGTCACACTGTTGTCATCTTTTAGAACATAAACTAATTTCTTTCCTTGAAGATCTACTGTGGCTACTTGAGGAATTTCATATGCACCTGCATAAATGGTAGGAATTTTAATTTTTCCAGTACTACCACTACTTAATAAATTGCTTTTATTGTCAAAATCGGCTCTTACAGTAACACTGCCTGTTGTACTGTTTATGATGTTATTTATCATTACAATCTTACCAGGCTCAGCATATTCTTCACCATTAATCATAACTAGCGTAACTTTTGGAGCCTTTTCAATATCCATATGGTTTTTATCATCCTTAGGCATAGACTCTTTTAACTTTAAAAGCTCTTTTTCGTTTAAAGAAAAGTAGGCACGTACCTCGCTTATATCAGAAACTGTAGTTAATGGCTTGCCCATAGAAGAACTCACCAAAGCACCTATTTTAAAAGGGATTTCACCAATATACCCATCAACCGGACTTGTAATACGAGCGTAGGCAATATTCGAGGCAACGCTCTGGTAACTTGCCTTAGCTTGCTCAAGTTTAGCATTTGCAGTCTCCAGTTGTACGTCACTAATAATACCTTTTTCAACTAGCGGCTTAAGTTTGCGCACCTCAACTTCTGCAATATTTACTGATGCCTTTGCAGCATTAGCATCTTGATTTAAAGTTTGAGTTTCTAATTTGAATAGGAGTTGACCTTTTTCGATTTTTTGACCTTCTTCTACATATACTTCTTGTACAAATCCAGATACTTTTGGCCATATTTCTACATTTTGTTTGCCTTCTAGTGTAGTTGAAAATTCAGTAAAGACAGTGAGATCTTGTTTTTTTAATTCACCTACTTTTAAACTTGGTGGAGGTGGCAGAGCAACTTCTTGCGCGGGTTTTTCTGATGTTTCAAAGCAGGAACTTAAAAGTAGGGAAGCACTTATTATTCCTATAATTGATAATTTTTTCATTTTAGACGTATATTATTTGTTTTAATTTATTGACAGGGCCTTGTTATTTCGGAATGTTCGGTATAAAACGAACTTTTTTGTTAAAAAAATTATTCTTCTTGTTTTTTTAATTCAGCAATGGTTGTTTTAAGGGTTGCTGTCATTTCTTTTAAACATTTGGTATATACGGTTTTTTTATTTTTGTTTTCCTTATATTTTTCTGGTCGAAATTGCTCATTATACTCGGTAAGCTTATGTAGCATATTACTTTCCCTTTCGAGTTGTTTTAATGATCGATCAAGCTTCTTAATAAAGAAAGTATTTTTTTCAGCAATTTTAAAATAACGTTTACGATCACCAGATTTTGTAAAATATTTTACGAAATCCATTTGTAATAAAAGGTTTAACGAAGTCGAAATAGAACTTTTACTAGCACCTCTTTTAAGAAGACAATCTTCAAAAGTTAGTCCGTCTTCATCTGTCAGTACCAAGTTTGCAAATATTCTAGCGGCCAATGGTGGAATATCGTACTCAGTTTCAAAATGAACACCAAGTTCTTCTATTAACTTGTTTTTTATCTCTTCTTTACTCATTATTTTAGGAATGAAGTAGTAAAGGTAATATTAGTTCGGAAGCAAACAAACTAAAAGAACCTAAATTTTCTTTAAGAGCGTTAAAATTTTGTTAGTATATTTTTGAGCCTAAGATTTGTTGCTAAAATTAGCGATTGGCATATTTCTTCAAGTATAAAACGTTCTTGGTGTTTAATGAGATTTTACAATTGAGGGTTCTTTGAAAACTTAGAATCTAATAAAAATGTATTTAAAGTGCAGTTTATTTAGCGTAGATTCCTTCCTTATCCATAATAGGAATGGAAACAAGATCACTTTCTTTTACACTATTTTGTTCGAAAAGAAACCGTTTTTCATATAACTTGTTGTCTGCGTAATAGGTGACGTAAAATTCATTGTTTAATGCAAGAACATCCTCTTGCACTACCTCAATCTTCTTATACGATTTACCCTCTACCTTACCAATAGCATGTCTCATAATAGAGGTTTTGCGGTCGCCTTCATATCCTTTTGAAACAATCATTGTCAATTCTATGGGGTTAACTCGGCTGTTAATGATATAAGCATTCCAGTCCTTGTCCAAAAATTCTTCGTTCCATTCACGAATAATGGCTACATAAACATCCTTGACAACAGGTATTTCAATATCTTTTTTCACAACTTTCTATTACAGAGCGCTTCTAAATTGTTCTAGAAAACGTAAATCATTTTCACTCAATAATCGTATATCTGAAATTTGATGTAACAAAAGGGCTATACGGTCAATGCCCATACCAAATGCAAAGCCTGAATATATTTCTGGGTCGATACCACAATTTTTAAGCACATTAGGGTCTACCATACCGCACCCCATAATTTCTAACCAACCAGTGCCTTTAGTCATTTTATAATCGGTCTCGGTTTCTAAGCCCCAATAAACATCAACCTCTGCACTGGGTTCCGTGAACGGAAAATAAGATGGTCTAAGTCTAATTTTAGATTTTCCGAATAGTTCGGTAGTGAAATATTGTAGCGTCTGTTTTAAATCGGCAAAAGAAACATCCTTATCAATATACAAGCCTTCTACTTGGTGAAAGAAACAATGTGATCTTGCTGAAATTGCTTCATTTCTATAAACTCTACCTGGAGATATAGTACGAATAGGAGGTTTGTTGTTTTCCATATATCGTACTTGAACCGATGAGGTATGCGTACGTAACAGAATATCTGGATCTGTCTGAACAAAGAAAGTATCTTGCATATCACGTGCCGGATGATATTCTGGCAAATTTAATGCGGTAAAATTATGCCAATCATCTTCAATTTCCGGACCTTCTGATACGTTGAACCCTATCCTTGAAAAAATATCGATTATCTGATTTTTTACAATAGAAATAGGATGTCTTGAGCCAATTTGAATTGGGTTTCCTGGTCGAGATAAATCACCAAACACCTTTTCATCAGAGTTTTTGTTCTCTAATGTTTCTTTTAACGCTTCTACTTTTTCGGTTGCAGCCTGCTTTAATTCGTTTATCGTTTGACCGAATTCTTTTTTCTGTTCATTTGGAACATTTTTGAATTCAGCAAAAAAGTCGTTTAAAATTCCTTTCTTACCTAAATATTTAATTCTAAACGATTCTACATCTGCTAAATTATCAGTTGTAAAAGCATTCACCTGAGAAATCCGTTCCTTTATTTTATCAATCATGTTATGCTACTAAAAAAGCAAATTTATAACATTTACCACAGTAAGTCCTGTTTTTTTATGGGTTTGATTAGGGGCTTGGTTTATAATATTTAATGGAATGTAAGTACTTAGGAAACAAAATAACCTACATGTATCAATCTAAATGGTATATTTCCATGATATCATGTAATATTCCCTCAAAGTCTATTTTTAGATCGACTAGTTTGCCGGTATGAACGTCAAACACCCAGCCATGAACTTTTAGCTCACGGTCTCTATAGGCTTTTTGTACTACAGCAGTCTTTATCAAGTTTACACATTGTTCTTGAACGTTCAATTCTACCAACCGATCATATTTCGTTTCTTCATCCTTAATTGCATTCAACTCCTCTTTATGAAGTCGGTAGACATCACGTATACAACGTAACCAAGGGTTTAGAAGACCAAGGTCTGCAGATTGCATAGCGGCTTTTACGCCACCACAGGCATAATGGCCACAAACCACAATATGATTCACTTTTAAATGTTCTACCGCATATTCCACAACAGACATAGAATTTAGGTCTATATTGATGACCATATTCGCTATGTTCCTATGAACGAAAACCTCACCAGGTTTAAGACCCATAAGCTCTTCTGCGGTTACTCGACTATCAGAACATCCTATATATAATAGCTCTGGGTTTTGTCCTTTACCCAGTTCTTCAAAATAATTTGATTCCGTATGAAGCTTTTTCTGGATCCAAACTTTATTATTTTCAAATACGTGGGTTAAATCCATAACATTGTATTAAGTATTTATTGGGTAGAAAGATAGTTTATAAAACTATTAATAGTCAATAATCTATTTATGAGTTCAAATTAATAGAAAGTCACTTCACCGTTTGAAATATCATACATGGCGCCCACAATCATCACTTCACCTTTTTCTTCCATTTCGGCTAAAACTCGGCTACGCTCCCTTATATTTTCTATGGTAATCTCAACATTTTTTGCAGATACCGCATCCACGAATTCTAGGTTTTGAGAGTTTCTTAAACGTTCATCCTTAGGTTCTTTCACAGCTGCTACTGCAGGCTCTATTTTGTTGATCAATGCAGTTAGGTTTCCTAAACGTGCATGGTCACAAGCACCTTTTATAGCGCCACAGCTGGTGTGTCCTAATACGACTACTAGTTTTGTTCCAGCTAGTTTACAGCCAAACTCCATACTTCCTAAGATATCTTCGTTTACGAAATTACCTGCAATCCTTATACTGAAAATATCGCCAAGACCTTGATCAAAAACCAACTCTGCAGAAACCCGTGAATCGATACAGCTTAAAATTGTTGCAAATGGGAATTGCCCATCACTCGTATCATTTACCTGTTCTAAAAGATTACGGTTCGCTTTTAAATTATTTTGAAACCTTTGATTTCCTTCCTTTAAAAACTGCAATGACTTTTCTGGGGTCATCGTAGCTTGTGTTTCTTTAGTATGTGCTTTCATAATTTTTTTACTTTTAGTGCTTTGTTGTTAGAATAAGAGGACCAATTTTATTTCTTTTGATCGGCATCAATTTTCAACTTAAGCTTTTTTCTGATTTGGGTCTTTTTTCAAAAAATTCAATATAACTAGAAGGGTTTTCAACTGCACCTCGTTTAGAAATTAGCTTTATATCAATATTTCTTTCCTTAGCTTTAAGCGAAAAGTCTTCTAAAATTTCGATAATATCATAATCTAAATAGCGTGTATTTAGTAAGTTCAATTCCAAATAGGTATCTCTGGGTAAACTATCCAGTTCTTTCAAAATAGCCCCTTTGTTAAAGAATGTCACCTCTTCTGCAAGGGTCATTTTTATTCTGTGCTTTCCATCACTTTTATCTTCAATATGTAGAAAGTGCGAGTTTTGATAACTTTTAATCATTATAACTAAAATGCCTACGGCTAAGCCCAATAAAATACCCATAAGCATATCGGTAAAAACCAAACCAAGAACGGTTACGATAAACGGTAGAAATTGTTTCCAACCTAATTGATACATTTTTTTGAATAGGGAAGGTTTTGCCAATTTGAACCCAACTACAAAAAGTATAGCCGCCAATACAGATAGTGGAATCATATTAAGTAGTGTCGGTATTAGGATTACGGAAATAAGCAATAGAAAACCGTGAATAATGGCCGATAATTTACTTCTACCTCCAGATTGAATATTCGCAGAACTACGCACTATAACTTGGGTAATTGGTAAACCACCTATTAAACCTGAAATAATATTACCGGTGCCTTGAGCTAATAATTCCCTATTGGTGGGGGTTACATTTTTATGTGGATCCAATTTATCGGTAGCTTCAACACAAAGCAGTGTTTCGAGACTGGCCACCAATGCCATGGTAAAGGCGGTAACCCAAACTTGAGGGTTGGTGATGGCGCTGAAATTTGGAAAACTGAACTGTGCGAGAAATGAAGAAATTCCTTCAGGTACCGGTACACTAACCATATGGTCTTTAGATATGGATAGTACTTCATGATCTTTGGTCATGATATAATAAACAATACCAACAACTACCGCAACAACGGGACCTTGAATCAATTGAAATATTTTCCCTTTTTTAGAAAGTACATTACTCCATAAAATTAGAATTCCTAAACCTATTATCGCTATTAATGTAGCTCCCGGGCTAATATTATTTATGGTATTTAAGATTTCAGTGAAGGTGTTTTGTCCATCTACCTGAAAAAATGCCCAATCTCCTTCCGGATCAGAATCATATCCGAAAAAGTGAGGAATTTGTTTTAATATGATAATAATACCAATACCTGTCAACATTCCTTTGATAACGGAAGATGGAAAATAATATCCTATAATACCTGCTTTTAGAATACCAAAAATAATTTGAATTATACCCGCCAAAACGACTGCTACCAAAAAATTTTCATACCCACCAAGAGATCCAATAGCAACAAGAACAATAGCAGCTAAACCTGCAGCGGGTCCACTTACACCAATTTTGGATCCACTTAAGGCACCTACAACAATACCACCTACAATACCAGCAATTACTCCTGAAAATAATGGGGCGCCACTAGCAAGCGCAATTCCCAAACACAAGGGTAGGGCTACAAAAAATACAACAATACTCGCTGGAAAATCACTTTTTAAATGTTTGAACATATAATGTATAAATAATGTCTTATATAAATTTATAAGACAGATTAGTTAATTAAAAAAAATAAATAAACTACTAAGCTAAATGTTCAGGAGGGGGGGAAAGTATTTCGAATGAAAGATTGAAACTCCCTAAAATGGGAACGTTATTCACCGATAATTTTTTAACTATTGGGATTAAGGCAAAGTCAAGAAAATTTTCCTTAACATATTTTTCCTCACCCATTGATTTTTTGCTTGACTCTTGTTGTTCCTCTTCATTGAGGTTAGTCACGATTATAGGATTTTCAATATCGCATAATGTTATTATGCTAGGTGCAGTAACTGCAAAAAGCCAAAGTAGTAAAATAGTAATGCGTGCTAGAAATATCATGTTCTAAAATCGTTGACGAAGATAATATTCTAACGTTTAAATACTGTTAACAAATTTCTAAAAATCCTTTAACAATTTCAACTCATTTTTTTGAATCCATCCTGTTTTACCATCTGCCAGCTTTATTTTATTCCATTCATCTAATTGATCTAGAACGTTCACTTTAGTGCCGGCATGTATCACAAATATCTGTTGACTGCTAGCATTAGGTTCTGATTTTATGGAGCTTTCTTCTGCAAAAATTATAGCAGGTTGTAAATCTTTAAAATCCCTTCGCTGTATATATGCAAAAACAATTGCAATGATACATATGAATAAGGCAAGTATACTGCCAATGAATGACCATCGTTTAGCAATAGATAAGTTAGCATAATAAAAAAGGATATACAGAAGAACAAATAGGAACATGAAGGCAATAGCAATATAAGCCCATTGGTCGAATGTTAATTTACCCGTTATACTTTTGTATAGTTTAGACAATCCAGTTTCAGGCATTGTATCAATGGCATCGAGTGTCATATTCTGAGCATAGCTAAGATTGGTTTTTACTTCTTCATCATCAGGTGATAACAATAATGCCTTCTCGTAATAATAAATGCTCTCAGCTATTTTGTTAAGCTTATAAAATGAGTTGCCCAAATTGTAATACACTGCAGTTGAGTGCTCACCATTATCTAGAATATCGGTGTATAATTCAATAGCTTTTTCATATTCGCCAGAATTATATGCAGTTGTAGCCTCGTCGAACAATTTATTATTCTGCCCATTGCACAATAGAACTGTAAAGAGGCTAAAAAATATAGCTAGATTTTTGAACATGCTTATAATTGTTTATCCATTTGGGAAATTACCTCGCTTGCCGTTTCATAATCGGCCTGCATTTGCACATCGGAAAAAGGACTATATCTTGCCGCTTCACAATTTTCTAATAATGCAATAAAGCCTTGTATTGTACCTTTTTCTATTTCTTTTTTATGTAATAATTCGACAATTTTATCTTTACTGAAATCAGAAGTCTCGATCTTTAATTTTGCTTTCAGATAATTATGTAGAGCTCTTTCTAAAGCAACATAGAAAGAGTCTTTATTGCCTAGTTCTTTCTTAGCTGCAGAAAGGTATTTTCTAGCTAATTTATTCGCTCTTCTTATTTTATTGCCAGCCACATCGCTAGCAAGGGCATCTTTTTTCTTTCTAAATACAATGGCCAATGGAATTAATAAAAGTGGACATAATAACCAAAGATAGAATGACGTGGAGCCGAAAAAATAAGATATTGATTTAGTCGTTAGATTTGGGGTCAGCTTTATGAAATTAAACTGATTTTTACTGGCAATAACAGTTTGTTTTAAACTATTTGTGGAAACTGACGAATTGATATCTGCACTTAACGGACCCTCTAAGACGTTAATAACAATTTCATCTGAAGTTAGTGTTGTATATTTTTCGGTTGTTGGATTAAAAAAGCTAAAACTTAACGGTGCAATTGGGTATTTGCCCCTAAATGAGGGTACAATAGTGTATTGATTACTAACCTTGCCTTGCATACCGGCCAATGTAGTTCTAACTCCTTCGGTAAATTCTGGCTCATAGACTTCTAACGCACTTGGTAGTTCAAGTTCAGGAAGTTTAAATAGCTTAAGGTTTCCTTTTCCGGTTACTTCAACGGTTGCTTGTAAAGATTCGGTTGCGTTTAAACTATTCTTAGTAGTTGTAACGGCAAAATCAAAATCGCCTACTGCTCCATTGAAATTAGATGGTTGGTTAGCCAATGGTAATGGCTTTACGTTAATAGTTCTATTACCAGCAGATACCGTTTTATTGGTTTGGGCATACATTCTTTGTCCAAAAAAGTCACGTCTTCCTGTTGGCACATCTACGGTAACATCTAACGAAAGAGGTTCAATATCCAATTCTCCAGATTTTTGAGGATAGAGTACTACACGTTTTAAAATTACATATCTGTAAGGCTTGCCCTTATAGGTCCCATTTTGGGCACTTAAAGCTGAAACTTTAATGTCTTGACTCCAGAAATTATTATAGGTAGGATTATCTAAAGGTTGATAATTCGATACGCTAATATTCGGACTCACATATAATTTATAGATGACCGTAATAGCTTCGTTCAAAAATGGATCGGTCTTAGAAATTTCTGCAACTAAATGTAAGTTTTCATCAGCCACATCATCTACGGTCATTTGATCACTAGGTTTATCCACTGCTGAGGTTACCTCTACTTCGCTTGCAAGCGATTTATAGGTTTCGCCACCAATGACAATTGTGGCCTGCTTAATGGTGAATTTACCTTTTGCGGTTGGTGAAAGTGTGTAAGAGTAAGATTTAGAATAACTTCTTACTCCATTGATCCATGAAGAGCTGATTGACTGTGATGGCCCCATAATTACTTTAAAGCCTGAGAAATCTGGTGGATTAAAATTGTCGCCATCACGGTTCATTACAAAGTCTACCCTAAGTCTTTCATTTAAACCAAGCTTAGGTTTGCTCAGTTTCATTTCAAAAGTTACGGCATCATTACCTTGTGCCATCATCAAAAATGATGATAGAAATACCGTTAGTACTAACGTAAGTTTAGTTATAGCCTTAAAGTCTACCAATCTTTTTCGTTTTTAATTTTAGCACCTTTTACTTTCTTGGCATCAATTTTATCTTGAACCTTTTTCTCTGCATTTTGCATAGCTCTTAACAGGTTTTCAACCTGTTGTTTCGAAAGTTGATTAGGTCTAGGCTGCTGTTGTTCCTGTTGATTGTCGCCTTGCTCAGGCTTTTTCTTTTGATCTTCCTTATTATCGCCTTCACCTTCCTTGTTCTCGTCTTTTTTCTCTTCGTTCTTGTCACCTTCATCACCCTTGTCACCTTCGTCTCCTTTATCCTTCTTATCCTCGTTGTCTCCCTCGTCTTTTTTATCCTGGTCTTTATTTTCGTCCTGGTTCTCTTTATCCTTATCGTCTTGATTTTGTTTTTTCTCTTCTTCGTCTTTTTTCAAAAGTTCTTTTGCCAAGGCAAGGTTGTATCTTGTTTCTTCATCTGAAGGGTCATTTCTTAAAGCTTCTTTGTAGGCTTCTACTGCTTTAGCGTAATCTTTGCGCTTCATAAATACATTTCCCATATTATGATAAGCCTTGTGCTTTCCCTCCTTTGATGTTGATGCTTCTCCAGCCTCTTTAAATCTGCCAAAAGCTTCATTATACGTTTCATTGGAATAATAGGCATTTCCTAAATTATATGGGGCTACGCTATTATCTGGACTCTTTGATATTGCCTTTCTATAATCAACTTCGGCAGCGATAAAATTATCTTCGGACAATGCTTTATTGCCGTCCCAGGTTAGGTTGGTTGAAGACCTTAATGCCTTTTCTTTTTCTTTCCCGTCAGCTTCTTGTGCAAAAGAAGAGAAGCACACAAAAGCTGATAAAAATACTATGCCTATTTTATTCATGTCTTTTCTCATTGAACAAATTAAGTTTCTTTAACCACTTGGTCTTACGGTCCAATATAAAAATATCTAAAAAGAGAAGCAACAATGCTGCTCCAATAAACCATTGAAACTGGTCCTTATATTCTGCGAACTGCTTGGCTTCAAATTCCTTTTTATCCATTTGTAACAATTCATTTTTAATAAATTCTACAGCTTCATCTGTATTTGAGCCATCAATATACTCACCATTGCCTTCGCTTGCAATATCGATAAGAACCTCTTTATTTAGTTTTGTAATCACGGTTTCACCTTCACTGTCTTTTTTTAGACTTTCTAATATTCCGTTTCTTTTAATTGGTATAGGGGCGCCTTTTTCTTTCCCTACTCCAATAGTATAAATAGTGATGCCTTCATCAATAGCATCTTCTACCGCATCTAATGTAGAACCTTCGGAATGGTCCTCGCCATCAGAAATAATGAACAATACCCGATTGGTTTGTTCGGCATCATCATAATAGGTAGTTGCAAGTTCAATGGCTTGGTCGATGGCCGTACCTTGTGACGTAAGCATATCGGTATTCATACCCTGCAAGAACATCTTTGCAGCACTATAATCTGTAGTTATGGGTAATTGAGGATAAGACTGACCTGCGTAAGCTATTATGCCAATACGGTCGCTGGCCAATTGATTTATAATTTCTGAAACTAATCTTTTTGCTTTTTCAATTCTATTTGGTGCAATATCTTCAGCAAGCATACTTTTAGAAACATCCACAGCAAAAACAATATCTACCCCTTCTCTTTTTACGGTTTCTAATTTTGTGCCAATCTTAGGGTTCACTAGACCAACAATTAAAGATGCCAATCCAAGAATTAATACCATAAGCTTTATTACAGCCTTGTTAGAAGAACGATTAGGCGTCAATCTTTTTAATAGCTCGGTGTTCGCAAATTTCTTTCTTGTTTTCTTCTTCCACACTAAAACCAACAGAAACAGTGCCACTATCACCGGTATGATAATGAGCAAGTAGAAATATATTTTTTCGTCTAACTGTACCATATTATACAAAACTTCTAAATAGCGTATTTCTTAAAATCCATTCTACTAATAGGAGCGCGCCTGCCAATAAAACCCATGGTCTAAATTTCTCTTCGTATCGGTAATATTTGAATTCTTCTATCTCCGTTTTTTCCAGTTTATTGATTTCGTCGTAGATTTCTTCTAAAGATTCGTTATCGGTAGCTCTAAAATATCTACCACCAGTAGCCAGCGCTATATCTTTTAATAAATCTTCATCTATTTCAACTTGGCGCATACCATACCTAAAAGAGCCGTCCGCATTATATGCAATAGGAGAAAGGGCATTGCCATTTGTTCCTAAGCCAATAGTGTAGGTCTTAATGCCGAATTCAATAGCCAGGTCTGATGCCGTTTGTGGTTCTATAAAACCTGAATTATTGACTCCATCGGTTAATAAAATAATGATTTTACTTTTTGCAGTACTTTCTTTTAAACGGTTGACAGAAGTGGCTAATCCCATACCAATGGCCGTACCATCTTCCAATTGGCCGTATGTGATTTCAGAAAGGGCATTTAGTACAATTGATTTGTCGGTGGTAACCGGTGTTTTAGTATAACCTTCTCCCGCGTAAACCACAAGTCCGATACGGTCATTTGGTCTTTTCTTGATAAAATCTGCCGCAACATCTTTAAGTGCTGATAACCTGTTTGGCTTTAGGTCTCGTGCTAGCATACTAGAAGACACATCAATAGCCATAACAATATCGATACCTTTAGTTGTTTTCGTTCTAGTAGAAATATCTTCAGTTTGTGGCCTTGCCAATGCAACAATAATGGCGCCAAGTGCCAAAAGTCTTAATAAAAAAAGGCCTGGTTTTAATTTAGGCAAAATGGTTTTATAACTAAAACCTTTTGTACTAGAAATGCGAAGCGAAGCAGTCTCTTCTTTTTGTTTAAAGATATACCACACTATAGCTATTGGCAGTACTAAAAACAGCCAAAAGAAATCTGGATTTGCAAATGATATATTCTCTAACATTTATGATTCTGTTTTAACTTCTACCGATGCCAAAATTCGGTCTACTATTTCTTGGGCATAAGTATCATCTTCTAGCCACGTGAGGATAACATACTGCTGGAAACCTTTTCCGCCAAAAAGCAGTACGGTGTATTTCCCATCTATTAATTCTTTTGATTCGGGTATTAAAAACTCTCCACTACCAAAAACTTTCACTCCCTTAACTCCACTAATAGTAGAAAATTCCTCTTGTTTGGTGATAATATTTTTAGCGCCTTGCCCTTCGAAATTAGATAATATTTGTTCTATCGTTTTATCAAAATCGGGTTCAGCGTCCTGTTGATTAAGTGTTATTGAAGTTGTACCTGCTGTAAATAGGCCAATAGCGCTCGTATATCCAAATGCTTGTATGTCTGCAATTGCTGCTTTTGCTTCTAGTGGCAGTTTAACTTCTTGTCGCACTAAAACCTGTGGTGTCTCTAATTGTACTGGTGGGAAACCGTAACTGCTGCGTATCCATTCACCTTCTAATAACTCTTTAGTTGGATGTCCAAAAACAGAATCTTTTAAATAGCCAAAGCCATATTTTACACCAGCTATAGTGGTGCCTATAAGAATAATGGCTACAATAGAAACAATGGCAACCATTATCTTTTTCTTTTTCGCCTTACGTTTAAGTTCCTCTTGGTATTCAGCTTGCTCTAATAATTCTTCTTCGGTAGGCTCTGGCAGGGCGTCATGGGTTTTAACCACAATTTGCTCTACCATCTTTCTATCTTGCTCTGCTACTAAAGTCGAAGGCTTATTTTTAGCAAATTTCACTAAATCGGCCGTTTGTAATATTTGTTGAAATTGTTTAATGGTGTCATCGTCCAATTTTAACTCCCCCGCATCTTTTAATAGCTCTAATTTTTCAATTAACTGACCTGTAGTACTTTCTAAAGCGGTTACATGTGCATCTTCCTCTAAATAAGAACGAACAATAGAAGTAAGCTCAGAGTAATATTGTTTATACTCGTCTTGAATTAAATATTTAGAATTTTCTAAACGTTTTAGTTCTAATAACGCTCTATCATAAGGTGGCAAAAGAGCTACTTTCTCCTCTTCTGTTAATGGTTTTTTGCGCAATAGGAACCAGTAGAAAAGTGCTCCAAATACAAGAAGGGCCAAAATGCCAATGAGTATATATTTCCAAAATTCGATATTGCTTTTCTCAACATTAATCAGCGGTTTAATATCGTACATTTTTTGATTCAAAGTATCTACAGGAATAGTAGCTACATTAATCAACATAGAATCGGTCATGAAACCCATTCCGTTTATTTCAATTCGTTGAGAGGGTAATTTATATGCCCCAGAATCGAATTGAGTAAGTGCGTATATTTTTTGTAATGTTAAACGGTCTTTTTTTCTGGTTGTATCCGTTGCAAACGCTTCCACAGTTTCTAATGGAGAAAAAGTTTGCCCTTCAGGAAAAATAACTGTTGACGTGGTGTCAATTTCAACGGTTACTGTCCAATGTACCTGTTCACCTATTTTAATATATGTGGTGTCTATTTCAGTGCTTACAGTGGGTCTCTCTTGAGCAAAACCTTGAATTATGAAAAGAATAAATACGAACATAGGCATGCTTCGCCGTAAATTTGAAATGCCTTTTTTAGTTATACACGTATTATACATCATTTGTATCAACCTCTTCTTTTAAAGTAACCCAATAACTTTTTTACATAACTTTCGTCAACCCTACAATCTAATGTTCCACAGCCAGATTTTGTAAACGATTCTTTAAAATACGTAACCCGTTCTCTATGAAATTCTGCATAGGCATTTCGCACTTTTTTAGATTGGGTATTTACCAATTGTAATTTTCCGGTTTCAGCATCTTCAACTTGTATCATACCTAGATTAGGTATTGACTCTTCACGTTCATCGAAGACTCGAATTCCTGTTAGGTCATGTTTACTACCTGTAATTTTCAGTGTTTTTTCATACCCATCATCAATAAAATCAGAAAGCACAAAAACTATAGCTTTCTTTTTCATTACGCTGCTCAAGAATTTCAATGCTTGTGCAATATCCGTTTTATTGCTTTTAGGTTTAAATTCTAACAGCTCACGTATAATGCGTAAAGCGTGTGTTTTACCTTTTTTTGGTGGTATAAATAGTTCAATCTGATCAGAGAATAAAATGATGCCAACTTTATCATTATTCTTTAAAGCACTAAATGCTAAAGTTGCCGATATTTCGGTAACAATTTCGTTTTTAAATTGATTGGTAGTTCCAAAAAGTTCTGAACCACTTATATCGACCAAGAGCATCATGGTGAGTTCTCGTTCTTCTTCAAAAACCTTTATGAAAGGTTCATTGTAACGAGCGGTAACGTTCCAGTCAATGTTTCTAACATCGTCACCAAATTGATACTGACGTACTTCACTAAATGTCATACCCCTACCTTTAAAGGTGGAGTGATATTCCCCACCAAATATATGGTCAGATAGACGTCGCGTCTTTATCTCTATTTTCCGTACTTTTTTGAGTAGCTCTTTGGTATCCATTTTGTTTTTAAAACAGGAGTTGACTTTTTAGAAATCAGCATTGAAAATTATGCAATTGAAATAGAATTGTCAATCACGAACTGATTACTGCAAGATAACTTTATGGTACTTCTATCTCGTTTACGATTTTATTTATAATATCTACAGAGGTGATATTTTCGGCTTCTGCCTCATAAGTAATTCCAATTCTATGCCTAAGAACATCATGTACAATGGCACGTACATCTTCTGGAACTACATAACCTCTTCTTTTAATAAAAGCATAACATTTGGCGGCAATACCTAAGTTGATGCTTCCCCTTGGTGAAGCGCCAAAACTAATTAGAGGTTTTAAGCTTTCTAAATTATATTTTTCTGGATATCTAGTCGCGAAAACAATATCAAGAATATATTTTTCAATTTTCTCATCCATATATACTTCGCGAACAGCCTTTTGTGCACTTAATATCTGTTCTATGGATACTACGGCATTTACCGTTTCATAATTGCCTAATAAATTCTGACGCATTATCAATTGTTCCTCGTTGATTTTCGGATAATCGATAACTGTCTTCAGCATAAAACGGTCAACTTGCGCTTCAGGAAGTGGGTATGTTCCTTCTTGCTCTACCGGGTTTTGAGTAGCCATTACCAAAAAGGGCTTGTCCAAAATAAAAGTCTCGTCACCAATCGTCACTTGCTTTTCTTGCATCGCCTCTAAAAGAGCAGATTGCACCTTTGCAGGAGCACGGTTTATTTCATCGGCTAAAACAAAATTTGCGAAAATAGGACCCTTCTTTATGGAAAAGTCGTTCAACTTCATGTTATAGATCATTGTTCCTACAACATCGGCAGGTAATAGATCTGGAGTGAATTGTATTCTGCTAAAACTTCCTTTAACTGCTTTTGAAAGGGTGTTGATCGCTAATGTCTTCGCTAAGCCAGGAACACCTTCCAATAAAATATGTCCTTGTCCTAAGAGACCAATTAATAATCGTTCGACCATATATTTCTGGCCTACAATTACTTTATTCATTTCAAGCATCAATAAATCGATAAAAGCACTTTCTTGAGCTATTTTCTCATTTACGGCACTAATGTCAATTGAGGTATTTTCTTCCATTTAAAACTATATATTATTGATTGTTAACGCTTCTAATTTTAACAGGCATGCAAATTGAAAATTTATTCAGTCAGTAGCTGTTAATGATAGGTTAAAAAATGCGAAAACCCCTTATTTTTATGAAGCTTTTAAGGGAATTCTTTTTAAATTCATTAACCTATGAACAATACATTGAAATATTCGAGAATAATCGCCGGTACTATGACTTGGGGAAAATGGGGAAAACAACACTCCACCAAAGAAATGATTGAGCTAATGAATTATTGCTTAGAAAACAATATCACGACATTCGATCATGCAGATATTTATGGCGATTATACCACTGAACAACAATTCGGAAAAGCATTTGCAGAAAGCGCTATTAACAGAGAAAATATTCAAATTATAAGTAAATGCGGAATTCAGTTCGATGCTGAAGGACGAGCCAATAAAGTAAAGCATTACGATTATAGCAAAGAATATATCATTTCGTCGGTAGAAAGGTCATTAAAAATGCTACGGACTGAATATTTGGATCTACTCTTATTACATAGGCCTAGTCCATTAATGAACCCTGTGGAAATAGCAGAGGCTATTAATATATTAAAGAAAGAGGGGAAAATCAAACAATTTGGTGTGTCGAATTTTACGCCTTCACAGATTAAGCTAATGGAAAAAGAAACTAGGGTCGATGCGAATCAAGTAGAATATTCACTATCATCTAATGAGGTAATGAATAATGGGACTTTAGATGATTGTATGGTTCATGATAGGCTCGCAATGAGTTGGAGTCCGTTAGGTAATTATTTTAAGAAAAAATCGCAAGCGAACAAGAGGATTAAGAATGTTCTAAACGATTTAATTAAGAAATATAATGCAACCGAAGACCAATTATTATTAGCTTGGATTTTAAAACACCCATCAAAGATTCATCCTGTGGTCGGTACTGCAACGCAGAAAAGATTGAAAATGGCTATGGAAGCTGTTAACATTGAAATGGAATTGCAAGATTGGTTTATATTATTAGAAGCAAACGAAGGATATGAAGTTGCTTAATTTAAAACAAAAATGAAAAAAATAGCATTTATAACAGGAGCTACTAGCGGAATTGGTAAGGCTACAGCGATTAATTTTGCCTTCAACGGTATAGATTTAGTTTTGTGTGGGAGACGTCAAGAAAGATTAGATGCTCTAAAAGAAGAACTGGGTAAAGAGGTGAACGTACACACCTTAAATTTTGATATTCGAGATAAAGAATCGGTAATGGAATCGATAGCATCACTGCCAAAAGAGTTTGCTAAAATCGATATTTTAATCAATAATGCGGGAAACGCCCATGGGTTAGATACTATACAAGAAGGTAGTGTTGAGGATTGGGATGCCATGCTAGATATTAACGTGAAAGGTTTGTTGTATGTCTCTAAAGCTTTGATCCCACAAATGGTAGAACGAAAATCTGGACATATTATAAATATTGGATCCACTGCAGGTAAAGAGGTTTACCCCAAAGGGAATGTCTATTGTGCAAGTAAGCATGCTGTAGATGCTATAAACCAAGGAATGCGAATAGATTTGAACCCTTATGGGATACGTGTGGGTGCTGTAAACCCTGGCCTTGTGGAAACCGAATTCAGTAATGTTCGATTTAAGGGCGATGAAGATAGGGCGGAAAATGTGTATAAAGGTTTTCAGCCACTAAAACCAGAAGATATAGCAGATATAATTCACTTTGTAGTCACAAGGCCCTATTATGTAAATATTGCCGACTTGGTCGTTATGCCCACTGCTCAGGCTTCTTCAACTATAGTAAATAAATCTTAGTTTTTTTAAATTCAACAAACGATAAAAGTCAAACACCTATAAAATGATTAACAAACGCTTATTGGTAAAAAACTTACTCGCACATAACGACGAGAATAGTTTTTACGATAAAAAGCGCTTCATTAATATTGGGGAAAAGGAAGGTAAAGCAAAATTTTTAAAACATGTTTGTGCATTGGCCAATAGTAACCCTACGAACAATTCATTTATTGTTTTGGGTGTTGAAGATGAGGATAACAAAATAGTAGGTGTAGATTTTTTTGATGATAGTAAGATTCAAAATTTGGTCAATGCTTATTTAAATAATCCTCCTCTTATATCTTATGAGAATATTCCATTTCCAAACTTACCAGAAGGTAAGGTCGTGGGTCTGGTTACCATTAGGTCTATTGGAAAATTATGTTCATTAAGAAAGAATATTTGGAAGTATTATGGTGGTTCGGTTTTCTTTCGAGAGGGCAGCATTAGTTTACCAAAAGCCTACGATATTGAGCTTAAGAGCACTAATGTCGAAGCTGTGGCCACTATTGAACAACATGCCAAGAATAATATTGAGCTCACTTTAGATGGTGTAATTGACTTTCTAAACTTTCGCCACAAAGATTTAGAAAGTGATTATAAAGTATTTAAGGAACAATTTGTAGTCTGTTGGGCAGGCAATAGAAAAGTAGTTAACGGCGAAACGTATTATTATAGAGTAGATATTGAATTGATCAATGAACAAGTGAAATTGTTCTATTCAAACTTAGATGAGGTTAAAATAAGTATTGATGATAATTCTTTTACTATAATAGAGTTTGTTGAGTTAGGACTAGGGGCTAAGCAAAAATATTACCCTTTAGAAAAAGTAGTCATCAATTTTAGTGAGAACGGCACCTATCAAATTAATAGCGATTTGCTTTTTAACCCACCAAAACATAATCGAAAAAAACTCGAAGAAATAATTAAAAACAACAATGCTTTAGTTGCAAAAGCCAAGAGTGGAATAGCTTTGGAACCTAATGAGGTTAAAAGCCTAATTTATCTTGCAGATACCTATCTGATTTGTTATTTAAATGGTTTTGAGGAAGCTAAAGATCAAATGGAAAAGGCTAGGCAAATCTTAAAGCCCAACTATCCTAATATAAATGCATCGTTCAAAGAGGCGCTTCGGGTGCTTAGAAAGGTTAAGTATAGTTAGATATTCTTAATCCAGAGCTGTTGAAAAGGTTTCAGGGGCAATTCATTATGAATAAGTTCAAAGGAATTTCCTGTTAGTAAATCAATGGAGTTCTTACCAGTGTGAATTCCGATTGAAAGTAACCAGCCAATATCTAATGTTTCGGTAACCTCATTGAAATTAGATAATACCCAAATGCTTTCGGTTCCATTTGTTCTTTGATAAGCAAAAATATGTTGGTTAAGGCAGCCATGTATTTTTACATCATTTAAATCTTGAAAAATGACATGTTCTTTTCTCAAGTGAATCATTTTTTTTAAACCCTGATAAATAATCGAAGACGGACTATCTTCGATTTTTTTCAATTCAGAAACAACATCCCAATTGTGCATAGGTCTATTGACCCAGCGATTGTCATTTACATGGTCATCGTTTTGCTCGTAAGCATAGTCATTTAATGTGCCAATTTCATCACCGGCATATATCATAGGTATTCCACCATAGGTCAAAATGATGCCATGCATCATAAGAATTTTAGCGATCGCATAATCGATGATATTCATATTTTTCAGTTTCAATGCGGTTTCCAGTCCTAACAAAGAAGCTGCACTACCCGTAATTCTACCATCTCCGTTTTTGGGATTGTACATGAACATTAGCCCTTTTGCTGGTGACCATTCTAATTTACCAGTATAATAACTTAGTATAAATTGTTTATGGGCCGTAGGGTCTGAACCTATCGATCGCACAAAATCATCATCATAACCAAGTCCTATATCATCATGGCAACGTATATAATTTATCCAAGTAGCATCGTTCGGTTTATTAGGAATTTCTGTCAAGCTCATTAGCATTAAAGAGGCTTTTTTGGTAGCAATTGAATTCCATAATAATGCCATTAAAGAGGCATTGTAGGCAACCTCACATTCATTGCCTTCTGTAATATTTTCACCAAAATATTTAATAATATTTCTAGGCGCAACAATAGCTTCTGCCAATAGAATAACCCCTGGGGCGATTACTTGTAGGCACATTCTAAAGAGTGAAATAAGTGTATGGGCTTCTGGTAGGTTTTGAGAAAGTGTGCCTAATTTTTTCCATAAAAATGCAAGTGCGTCAAAACGGATAACATCTACCCCTAAATTAGCCAAGGACATTAAATTGCCTAACATTTCAATAAACACTTCAGGATTTCTATAGTTTAAATCCCATTGATAATTATTGAAACAGGTCATTACCCATTTTTCCATTTCCTCATTGTAGGTGAAATTACCTGGTGCCGACTGAGGGAATATTTCCGGTAATGTTTTCTCGAACTCATCTGGTATAAGGCGATCAGAATAAGTGTAATAATAATTTTGATGATGTAGGCTTCCATTTTTTGCTTTCTGAGCCCATTCAAATTGATCGGAGGTATGGTTAACGACAAAATCTAGCATTAAGAATATTTTTTTCTCCCTAGCTTTTTTAGTCAAAGCAAGAAAGTCATCCTTAGTACCATATTTGCTATCAATTTCATGATAGCTATTTACCGCATAACCACCATCATTTTCCCCAGAAGGTCGAGTAGTAATTGGCATTAAGTGCAGAAAATTGATGCCAAGATTTTCAAAGTAGGGCAACTTCTCTTTTAGACCGTTAATGTCTTTATTAAAACGATCTACATATAACTGCATACCCACCATTTTCTCACTTTGATACCAGTTTCCAGAATTTAAACGTTCAATGTCCTGCTGTTTTAATTCAGAAGGTCGTTCTTTATAAAGATGGTTTAATTGATCTAAAAGCTTAAAAAAATATTCTTTATGTTCAGTGTCTTTGTATAAAGAAAAAAACTGTGTCTTAATAAGAGTAAGATTGGTTGACAATCTTTGGTCGTATAAAGATTTTAGGGGTAACGCGCCTTTTTTTGTTTGACTTTTTGAGGCCAATAAGCGGTGTAGTTCAGCTTGGTTCATTTTAAGAATCTAATTGTTGTAATGTAGGTAACGATTCAATGGCACCAAAATTAGTGGTGGTGATAGCACCGGCTTTGTTCGCCCTAGCTACCATATTGGTAAGGATGCTTTCATCTGCCAATAATGCATCGATACTAGAATGTTTGGCAATTTGTTGCAATAGACATCCAATAAATGCATCGCCCGCACCAGTAGTGTCTTTTGGAGTTACTTTAATACTGGGTATAGTTTTTTGAAATTTTTTGGTACTTAACCATGTTCCTTCACTACCAAGTGTAATAACGATAATTTCAGTGCCTATTTCATGAAGCACTTTACAAGCTTCTTTTACATCTTCTTTGCCCGACAGAAGTTGAGCTTCTTCTAAACTAAATTTACACAAATGTGATTTTTCAATGAAAGATTCACATTTACGTTTAAAACTATCAACTTTATTTTTCCACAGGTCTACTCTATAATTTGGATCAAAACTGATAAAAGCATTTTTGGTTAGTCCATCAAATAAATACCTACTGTAGGCATCCTCTAATGGGCCTCCTAAAAGAGCGGTAGCAGCACCAAAATGTATGATGTTGTTTTTGAAATAAGATTTATGAGACGAATCATAGGTAAGTTCTCTATCTGCACCACGGCTAAAAACAAAATCACGTTCACCATCTTCATCCAACGAAACAAAGGCTAAGGTGGTAAATGTGTCAGATTTTTGTGCTAACGAAATATCCACTTTTTCATCTTCTAAAATTCGTAATAAAAAGGTGCCAAACGGATCGTTGCCTACACAGCCAATAAATACACTGTCACCTCCTAGTTTACTAATGGCGCACGATACGTTTGCAGGAGCGCCACCCGCTTTTTTTGTAAATTCCTTCGCTTTTGTTAAATCTTTACCTTGGTTTTCAGCAACAAAATCAATTAGCAATTCGCCAATGCAAAATATCTTTTTCATAGATATAAATGAAAATTAGAAGGTCTAAGTTAATTAGAATTTGTTGCTACTACCTAAATAATCTTAAGGAATTATTAAATTTTGGTAGTAACAGATTATTTTTTAGAATTAAAACGCATCTTTTTTTGGGTCTGAGGATGAAATCCATATCTTGAATTACATATTTAAAAAAATATTCTGACCATGAGCATATTTGACGAAATTAAACAAAAACTAAGTCACGAATTTATTGATATAATCGAATGGCTAGATATTAATAATGAAACCATTGTTCATCGTTTTGAACGTTATCAAAATGAAATTAAGAATAATGCGCAGTTAATTGTTCGCGAGGGGCAAACGGCAGTATTTATTAATGAAGGGCAATTGGCAGATGTTTTTAAACCGGGAACATATACCTTAAATACAAATAACCTTCCTATTCTAACTACTTTAAAAGGGTGGAAATACGGATTTGACAGTCCATTTAAAGCTGAGGTTTATTTTGTAAATACCCGCTTGTTTACAGAAGAGAAATGGGGAACCAAAAACCCAATTTTGTTAAGCGACGACAGGTTTGGTTTAGTTGAGATAAGAGCTTTTGGAACCTATAGTTTTAGGATTAATGATCCAGGTAAATTTATAATAGATGTAGTAGGCACCGATGGTAATTTCACTAATTATGAAATTAATGAACACTTAAAAAGTTTAATTGTTACTCGCTTTACCGATACAGTTGGTGAGGCTAATTTACCGATTGAATTGTATGCGGCAAATACCAGTGAGCTTTCAGAAACGTGCCAAGTGGTAATGCAGCCCGAGTTTAATAGAGTTGGCATTGAGTTAGAGAAATTCTACATCGAAAATGTATCGATGCCGGAAGAATTGAAAAAAGAAATTTTTGAATATAGCCGGTTAAATAAGTTGGATATGGCCAAATTAGCACAATTTAAAGCTGCGAAAGCGATGGAATTGGCTGCTAAAAATGAAGGTGGTACAGCGGGTGCAGGCATGGGTATTGGAATGGGTTTCGTATTGGCACAACAAATGGGAAGTATGATGGGTCAGCCAGGTGCGCAACCATTCGGCGGTCAAGCAATACAGACACAAGCTCCACCACCGGTTCCTTTACAGGTAAGTTATTTTTATGCAGTTAACGGCCATCAATCTGGTCCTGTTTCTTTTGAAAAACTAAAAGAACTTTTTGCTAGTAGAATAATCAATAGAGATTCTTTAATTTGGAAACAAGGTATGGCCAGTTGGGCGGAGTTAAAAGAAATAGAGGAACTAAAATCGTTTTTAGGAGGTAATACTCCGCCACCATTACCAAAAGCATAAAAGCAGAAAAACACACTCTTTAAGCATAAGGGGTAAGGACTATGGACGATATTCAAAAATCGGAATATAAAAAAGCATGCCCCAATTGTGGCGCCGAGTTAAAATTTAAACCAGGCTCACATCAGCTTACGTGTGAATATTGCGGCTATGAAGAATTCATTGAACAATCTAAAAGTAGTTTCGAGGAGCTTGAATTAGAACACTACTTAAAAATTGTTGGTGAGAATGCATATACAGAAACTATTGAGCTCTTACATTGTAAAAATTGTGGAGCCAATCAGCATGTAGAGGAAAATTATAAATCGCTTAACTGTGTATATTGTGGAGAGCCATTAATTCGTGAAGACATTGAAAAAGAAGGATGGATTTTACCTGGAGCATTAGTGCCTTTTCAACTCAATTCAAATAAAGCTCATTCTATTTTTAAAGATTGGGTAAGTAAAATATGGTTTGCCCCAGATAACCTTAAAAAGGCTGCTCTTGATCCAGATGGATTGCAGGGACTTTATTTGCCTTACTGGACTTTTGATGCAAACCTATTCGCCTCTTATCAAGGTCAACGTGGCGATTATTATTATGAGACTCAAACTTATAATAGTGATAAGGGTAAACGCACAAGACAGGTTAGAAAAACTAAATGGACCTATGCTTCTGGTAATGTTGAAGGTTTTATAGATGATATTTTAATAAACGCTTCTGAGAAAAAGAGAAAAGAAATTCCAGCTAAAGTTGCATTTTGGAACTTGAGAGATTTAGTTGTTTTTAATTCAAAATATCTATCGGGTTTTGTAACAGAAAAATATTCCGTTTCATTAAAAGAGGGACATCATAAATCTTTTCAAGAGGCTAAGAATATTGCTTATAATTGGATTCGGAGCGATATTGGAGGCGATACCCAACGAATAGCCAATGCGGATATTAAATTATCGGATGAAAAATTCAAACATATTTTGCTTCCAATTTACCTAAGTTCATATAGATATGACGGTAAGGAATTTAACTTCTATATTAATGGACAAACAGGTGTTTTAAGTGGGAATAGGCCATATTCTTTTTGGAAAATTTTCTTTTTAGTGCTTTTTATTCTTGCGGTCATAGCAGTATTTGCGATTTTTGCTAAATGAGTTTAAAAAGAACGCTAGTCGTAGGTGATATCCATTCCGGATTACAGGCTTTGAAACAAGTACTTCAAAAAGCGGCTGTTACAGAAAATGATACTCTTGTGTTTTTAGGAGATTATATTGATGGATGGAGTGAGGCCGTTGAAACCATAAATTATCTAATACAGCTTAGGGAAGAATATAATTGCGTATTTCTAAGAGGTAACCATGATGAACTTTGTTATGAATGGTTGACAGGTGCGGGCAACAACCCAACTTGGTTTATGCATGGTGGTGAAGCAACTGTAAATTCTTATGCCAATATTACTGAAGAAGCCAAATGTATGCATCTAAAGTTTTATGAAAGCTTAGAGAATTATCATCTAGATTCAGAAAACAGGTTGTTTTTACATGCTGGTTTTACTAATTTAAAAGGAATAGAATTCGAATATTTCAAGAAGACTTTTTATTGGGATCGTACCCTATGGGAATTGGCACTTTCATTAAATAAAGAATTAGATAAAGAGCATATACATTATCCTAAAAGGCTTAAAAATTACTCAGAGATTTATATTGGGCATACCCCAGTAACGCGAATTGGAAAGACTACGCCGCAAAATGCTGCAAATGTTTGGAATATTGATACAGGAGCAGCCTTTAAAGGTCCATTAACGGTGTTTGATATAAGCACTAAAAGATATTGGCAAAGCAATCCTGTTTATACGTTTTATCCCAATGAAAATGGCAGAAACTGAGAAAACCATTAACTTTACATAAAAAGGAGTTGTTTTATTAACGAACTTTAATAAAAATAATATTATGCCGATTAAGAATATAAGATTGGAAGTGATGCAGGCATTAGAGCCACAGGTGGAGGGTTTTATGAAATCTTTCCTTATAAAGCCTGAAGATATATGGCAGCCAACAGACTTTTTGCCTAATTCTGAAAAAGATACTTTTTTGCAGGAAGTAAAAGAACTACGAGAAGAATCTAAAGATTTAGGATATGATTTCTGGGTTACCATGGTTGCGGATACAATAACAGAGGAGGCATTGCCAACCTATGAATCTTGGTTGATGGATGTAGTTGGTATTGACCAACATGGTGATCATAAAACTAATGGTTGGGCTAAATGGGTTCGCGCTTGGACTGCAGAAGAAAATAGACATGGAGATGTATTAAATAAATATCTTTACTTATCTGGAAGGGTAAATATGAGAGAAGTAGAATTAACCACTCAACATTTAATTTCAGATGGTTTTGATATAGGTACTGATCGTGACCCATATAAAAACTTTGTTTATACCTCATTTCAAGAATTGGCAACCAACATTTCGCATAAGCGTGTTGGTCAAATGGCCAAGAAAAAAGGGAATGTACTTTTAGGTAAAATGTGTACTATAATTGCGGGTGATGAAATGAGACATCATTTGGCGTATAGAGAATTTGTGAAGACCATTTTTAGTGAAGACCCTTCAGGTATGATGATTGCTTTTGCAGAAATGATGAAGAAAAAAATTGTAATGCCCGCTCATTTTTTACGAGAATCAGGTGGAACGATTGGTTCAGCATTTGAAAATTTCTCTAATTGTGCACAGCGTTTAGGGGTGTATACAGCACAAGATTATGTTGACATTTTGAGCAAATTGAATGCTTTCTGGGAATTAGACGGAATACGTTCATTGAATGAAGAAGCTGAGAAAGCACGTGATTATTTAATTAAGCTACCTGAAAGATTGGAAAGAATTGCAGAACGAATGAAGTTTCCACAAGATCAATACCATTTTAAATGGGTTGAAGCAAACGGAGCATTATAAAATAAAAAAATCCCGATCAGTTATGATTGGGATTTTTTTGTGTATACAATATTACAATTTACCGTGTTTGTGCTCATCTTGCCATTTGGCCAATTCTTCCCATTTGCCTTCATAGCACATTTTAGACTGCATTGGCCAAGAAGCTGGATCGTGAATTTTATATCTGGTTCCACCGGTATCCAATATCTTTTGACAATCGGCAAGACTTGTTTCAGAAAGCGCTTTCCATGTTTTTATGCCATGATCTTTAAACATGCCTTCAATTTTAGGACCAATGCCTTCTACTAGTTTTAAATCATCTTGCTTAATGTTCTTTCCAAATGCAGCCTTTGCAGCAGAGGCATCAAAGGCGATAGTATTACTTGTCTTAGCACTAGCAGCGAAAGAGGCGGCAGAAGCGCCAGTATTTGTACTTGTGGCACTAGGGGCTACCGGGGTAGGTTTTACAACTTTACTAGCAGCAATAACTTTTTGGTTACAAGTATCTAAATCAGTTTTTAACTTACTGTTGCTTGCTTTAAGGTTTGATATTTCTATGGAATTATCTATTACTTTAGAAGATCTTTTGCCAATAAGATAGCCTAATACACCACAGATGATTCCAACTAAAACCGGTAATACCCAGCACCAATTTATATTTTCTAAATTCATGTTTTACTTATTTATAAGATTAGTTTATGTTTTAATTTAAAGTAATTAGGGTTCTTTTGTTTTATCTCTGTCTTCTTCTGTGTCATTATTTGTAATTGGTTCTGTTTGGCCTATAGATATTGACACTATTTTATCTGAAACAATCCATTATCCATTAGCTAATCTTTTGCAAAATCTGCGCGGTATTGTCCCAATTTCTTACTTGTTCTGTGGTAGTTGATGCACCGCATTCGCTACAACAGGTTATGTAAAAGAATGTGAAAGCTACAATGGTAATCAACATCAATAATAAATTGGTTGTTGTTTTTGTCATTGTAAAATTTGTTTAGTATTTATGGTACAATGTATTAAAAAATCTTAAAACATTACGACCTAATTACCTTACAGTCAACGATTATGTGAATTTCCAAATATACTTAAATGTATGCCAACTATACAATCATATTGTTAGCTGGCGAAAATTGTAGGGTATAGAACAAATTTTATTTGCAATTTTAGGTGAATATTTAAATAGGTATACTTCTCCCCACAACGTTAGGGCATTGAGTATACACTTTAGAGTTTTGAGTTAGTTGGTTTAAAAATCCTGTGGACTTTAATGAATACAGGATTTTTTTTATGCCTAAAATTCACCAGACAAGAATTCCGATTATACAATATTTAGGTATAGCTGTACAACTCTTGAAAGAATGAACAGGATATTTTGGTAGTTTAATGCTGAGGATAATACACTATACCAATGAAAAGAAAAATAAAAGGTATAATAAATTTCCTTTGCATGTTTGTAATATTAGGCATTCAAACCCTATTACACGGCAGCTGGTCTAACGAATCATCGAATGGAAAAACAGCCTAACGTGTAAACATGCAAAGGAAATAATATTTAAGTTATAAATCGAATTTTATACCTTGGGCTAATGGTAGCTCAGTGGTATAGTTAATTGTATTGGTCTGTCTTCTCATATAAACTTTCCAAGCATCTGAACCACTTTCTCGGCCACCACCGGTTTCCTTTTCACCGCCAAAGGCTCCGCCAATTTCTGCACCTGAAGTACCGATATTAACATTCGCTATTCCACAATCACTTCCCCAAGCAGAAAGAAACTGTTCTGCATCGCGAAGATTATTGGTCATTATTGCTGATGATAGACCCTGAACAACACCATTTTGTATAGCTATGGCATTTTCAACGTCGCCAGAGTATTTTAAAAGATATAAAACAGGAGCAAAAGTTTCGTGTTGTACAATTTCAAAATTGTTCTTCGCTTCTGCAATAGCTGGTTTTACATAGCAGCCACTCTCATACCCTTTTCCTTCCAATACACCACCCTCTACAATTAGTTTACCACCTTCAGCAACTACTTTTTCTAATGCTTTTTTATACTGTACTACAGCATCTGTATCTATTAACGGACCTACATGATTGTTTTCGTCCAATGGGTTTCCAATTCTTAATTGTTGGTACGCAGCAACTATTGCTTCTTTTACTTTACTATACATTGATTCATGAATAATTAATCTACGGGTCGAAGTACAACGTTGACCAGCAGTACCTACAGCACCAAATACAGCACCAATGACGGTCATTTTTAAATCAGCATCTGGAGTTACAATAATGGCATTGTTTCCACCAAGTTCTAATAATGATTTACCAAGACGAGCTGCTACCGCTTGTGCAACAATTTTTCCCATACGAATAGAACCGGTGGCAGATACTAAAGGAATTCTTCTATCTTGTGTCATTAGTTCGCCAACTTTATAGTTACCATTAATTAGACAAGAAATACCTTCTTGTAAATCATTAGCTTTAAGAACTGAAGAAGCAATATTTTGACAGGCAATACCACATAGTGGTGTTTTTTCTGATGGTTTCCAAACACAAACATCACCACAAATCCAAGCTAATGCTGTATTCCAGGCCCAAACGGCCACTGGAAAATTAAATGCAGAAATTATACCCACTACACCTAAAGAATGATATTGTTCGTACATTCTATGGCCAGGCCTCTCAGAGTGCATGGTTAGCCCGTGTAATTGTCGAGATAGACCAACAGCGAAATCACAGATATCTATCATTTCTTGAACTTCACCTAAACCTTCTTGATAACTCTTACCCATTTCAAAGGAAACTAGCTTGCCTAATGGTTCTTTTAGCTCCCTTAGTTTGTCTCCAAATTGTCTTACAATTTCACCACGTAACGGTGCCGGTTTTGTTCTCCATTCTTTAAAAGCAACGGTAGCTGTACTCATTACTTTTTCATAATCGGCTTTGGTGGTTGTTTTCACTTTAGCTATTAACGAACCGTCTACTGGGGAGTATGATGAAATGATATCTCCTGATGAAAAATTATTGGAACCTGTTGAAGTACCTTCATTAACATCCTTGATACCTAATTTTTTTAGGGCATCATGTATTCCAAAATCTGTTGCTATTTTTGACATTTTATAACTTTTTATACGTTTTCTGTTAGATATATTACAAAAATACGAAGAATATTATGCTTTATGCGAACCTAATGCCTACAATGAAAATTTTATGATACTCCAAAGTACGATTCCTATTAATGAGGGAATACTCTGAATATAGAAAATCTTTTTAGTGACCGAAATGGCACCATACAATCCTGCTACGAAAACGCAGCCCAAAAAGAAGAGGGCAACGTTACCTGACCAAACGGAGTCGTTAATCAATAAAGACCAAATTAAACCTGCGGCTAAAAATCCGTTGTAAAGCCCTTGGTTAGCGGCCATTTGTTTTGTAGGTTCAAACAAATCTTGAGGAAAATTTTTAAATACTTTTCTTCCTCTTGTTGTCCATGAAAACATTTCCATCCAAAGAATATAAATATGCATCAATACTACAAATATGGTAATTATTTTGGCTGCTAATATCATTCGTCTTTTGCAATAAAGCGTTCATCTATAGGCATTACTGTGCCGCAGTTATCACAGGTTCTTAATTCTTTAGAACTATAGAAGTGTTTGAAATGTGATAAAAAATCTTTCTCAATATCATTGAGGGTGAAATAAGCTTCATATAATTTGTGGTTGCAATTATCACAAAACCATAATAACCCGTCATCAACGTTCATATGTGCTCTCTTACGCTCAATGACCAAGCCTATAGATCCTTTATTCCGTACAGGAGAATGTGGCACTTTCGCAGGGTGTAGATACATATCCCCTGGCCCTAATTTCATTGTTTTCTTTTGACCGTCTTCTTGAATATGAACTTCTATATTTCCTTCTAACTGGTAAAAAAGTTCTTCTGTTTCGTTATAATGATAATCTTTTCTAGCATTTGGCCCAGCTACTATCATTACTATATAATCGCCTGAATCTTTGTAAAGATTTTTATTGCCTACAGGGGGTTTAAGCAGCGCTCTGTTATCTTCAATCCATTTGTTTAGATTGAATGGTGCTTTAATACTCATCTAATTAATTTTAGCTGAAAGTTAAATAAACCGATGGCTCTCACCTAAAAAAATTAAGCATAAAAAATGCCTTTGAATAACAAAGGCATATAATAATAAGTTATAATTGACTATCTAAAGAATATCTGGGTAAAGTAAAGGTCACCATTACTATTTGGTTTTATGCTTATAGCTGTATAATCATAATCACCTTCAAGATTTTTTCGATGGCCTGGGCTATCCAACCATGCTTCGAAAGCAGCTTCTAAAGTATCATAGTTTCTAGCTACATTTTCTGCTACAAAAACGGCTCCTGTTCTTTTCGAAATATTTTCTGCTCGTTCATCAAATTTTTCATGACTTGTATTTTCCTTTTCAATCATGTAATCGGTATGAAGACCTGCATAATAATATGTAGTGCTTTCAAACTCCATTTCATTTAAACCAATACTAGATCTATAGTTATTGATCATTTCAAAAAGTTCTGTTTCAATAGTATTATGAGCGTCAGAAGAAATTAAGGTAACTTTAGATGTTAAGTCATCAGAACTTTCTTCGTAACCTGCAAAATTTTCGTAATTAGAACAAGATGATAAAAATGTAATGATTAATACTAATGTAGGTAATGCTAATCTCATGCTGGGAAACATTTTTTATTATTAATATTTCAAAAGTAAACCTAGGAGTTATTTATTGAAGAATAATATCTATAGGTGTGCTGAAATCATCGTTAAGCTGCCAAATAAGTGTCTATGAGCTGTTATAGATAAAATACACTTGGAGTTTCATCGTGAAAAAACGCATTTAATATGATTTTTCCCACTTAATCCTTGAAACAAAACACATTAACCTAGTTCGGTTAAAATGACAATGCTAAACGTGGTCATTTTTCAGTTTATAAACTGAATTTGGGATTAACTATGCTTATTGCTTATAAAAAAGTTGGGTAAAATAGTAATTACCTTGTTTATCCTTCTTGACACTAATACCGGTATGCGTAAAATCGCCTTCCATTGTTTTCTTATGACTACTACTCGTGTACCAACCTTCAAAAGCATCTATTGCCGATACATAATCTTTGGCTACATTTTCCGCTACCATTTTAACTTCAACTTCAGAGTTTATATTAGTAGCTCTAGAGCTAAAATTATCGTGGCTAATACTGCCTTTAGCAATCATATAATCGGTATGAATGTTGGCGTATTTATAGGCTATATTACTAAATACAAGAGTATTAGTGTTTAAAGTTAACCTGTGTTCATTTACAATGTCCAATAGGTCCTGCTCTATAGTTATAACATTTTCTGCTTCTACAATGGTCGTATCTTCAAGAGAATCGCTTGTACAAGAATTAAGAAAAAGCAATAAAAAGACAGGGACCGCATAAAGCAATCTCATTTTCATATAGTGTCTCTTTTTTGTAGCCTTTAGGCTTAGCGCAGTAGGTAAATAAGACGAGAGCGTTCTAAGTTCTCTATCGAAAGGGGTATCGATAGAGTAATATTATTAAAAAAATATATGCAGTCTAAAAACAATAAAGATTATTCGATGAAGTGTGTAAAAAGTTAGATTAGTGTATTATTCGATTATATTGAAATAGGATCATTTAAAGACTCCTTTGGTAGCATTTCAGTCTTAAGAACGTTTTCAAAAATTAAGGCCCCTATATCCTTAATAGGTTGATATAAAATAGATTGCCTTTTTGTTTCGTCTTCCAGTAGGTTAAATGTATTGTCCATTCTATCAAAAAAAATGAAGACAGCACCCAAAATAATTGCAACCTTTAAGATGCCAAAAATGCCTCCTGCAAATTTATTTAATAGACCTAACATGGCAATATTTGCAACTTTTGTTAATAGTTTACCCGCCAAGTGAACGATTATTATGATAAGTACAAAGGTGATTATAAATGCAATAATACTCATATTATGTTCATCCCATTCTAAGTGTTCAGATAAATAATTTCCTGTGATGTACGAAAAATGAATAGCTCCATAAATACCTGCAATTAATGCAACTATAGAGGCTATTTCCATAAAAAGACCATTTTTTAGACCTTTCCATAAGCCCCAAATTAAAGGTATTCCAAGAAGTATATCTAAAAGCCCCATTCGTGAAGTGTTTTAACAAATATAGAACTTTGATTTGTACCTTTGAAATGTCTAAAGATAAGTACAGCAAGACATAAATAATATGGCAAGGGATATACAATTAAAAGAACGATGGGATTATTTGGTCGAAAAGCTTTCTATAAAGTTTTCGGATGGAGACCCTTTAGAATTAGATGCAATTATATATTTGGTAGGAGTTCAAGAATTAGGACAATACCATAAAAAATATAAGAAAGATGACAAACTAGATTTAATGCATATTGCTATCTGTAGACTATTAGAACCTTACGGGTTTTATGAGTTTAGTTATTTTGATGAAGATGGATGGCCACATTACACCTTCAACGAAGAATTACCTCCTTTAAAGGCTGGCGAGCAAACTGTTCTTATGAAAGAGGCTATTGTAGGTTACTTTTTAGAAAAAGAGTTTATAAAATAAAACCGTAGCCTTTGTTGGCCATTAATTCCCCCGCTATAGGGCCTAGTAATTTTTTTTCATTTAGATTTCAGATTCCTGAAGTGGATTATTTTATCCTTTCATCGGTTTAATTATTTCCTTTTTGAAATAGCTTTTAAATCCGCTATATTTAGAAAAATAACTACACTCAAATGTCAAGGCAATTTATTATATCATTAGATCAAGGAACTACAAGCTCTAGGGCCTTATTGGTAGACCATGCAGGTGCTATTAAAGGAATGGTTCAGAAGGAGTTCAAACAAATTTTTCCAAAATCTGGATGGGTAGAACACGACCCTAAGGAAATATTATCCTCGCAAATGGAAGTTTTGCAAGAACTGTTAAAAAAGGAAAAGGTTAAACCCTCAGAAATACTGGGTATAGGGATAACCAACCAAAGGGAAACTACAGTGGTTTGGGATAAAAATTCTGGAGAGCCAGTCTATAATGCGATTGTTTGGCAAGATAAACGGACAGCTGATATTTGTGAACATCTTAAAAAAATTGGACTTACTGAGCATGTTAAGAAAACGACTGGGCTGGTAATAGATTCTTATTTTTCGGGTACTAAGGTTAAATGGATTTTAGATAACGTAGAAGGCGCAAAGAAGAAAGCTGAAGCGGGAGATTTATTAATGGGGACCATAGATACTTGGTTGGTCTGGAATATGACGAAAGATCATAACCATTATACAGATTATACGAATGCATCTCGAACAATGATTTATGACATTGTTAATTTAAAATGGGACGATAAGATGTTGAAAGCGTTGAGCATTCCTAAAGGGATGCTTCCAGAGGTAAAACCATCGGCAGCTGATTTTGGTAATTTTGAATATGAGGGTGTTAAAATACCTATTGCTGGTATAGCGGGTGATCAACAAGCGGCGCTTTTTGGCCAAGGTTGTTTTAAAAAAGGCTCAGCAAAAAATACTTATGGTACAGGTTGTTTTATGTTGATGAACACAGGAGAAGAACCGCAATTTTCAAATAACGGCCTTTTGACAACGATTGCCTACGGTTTAGATGGTAAGGTGAATTATGCATTGGAAGGGAGTGTTTTTATAGCAGGCGCTGCTATACAATGGTTAAGAGATGGTTTAGAACTAATAGAAGATGCTAAAGAATCTGAAGATTTAGCTAATTCAATTCAAGGTGAGAATCCTGTTTATGTAGTTCCTGCATTTGCGGGTCTTGGCGCTCCATATTGGGATATGTATGCCAGGGGTGCAATCTTTGGATTGACACGTGATACGGGAAAAGCGCATATTGCTAAGGCGACATTAGAATCACTTGCTTATCAGACCAAGGATATTTTAAAAGCTATGGAGGATGATTCGGGTATTCAGTTAAAAAATCTTCGCGTAGATGGTGGTGCATGTGCTAATAATCACTTAATGCAATTTCAGGCTGATATTTTAGATTCTGAAGTTCATAGACCAGAGATTATAGAATCAACAGCAATGGGTGCTGCTTTTTTAGCAGGTATTCAAGTTGGTTTTTGGAAACAGTCTGATATTGATGAAAACAGACCAATGAACCGAATTTTCAAACCTACTTTTGATCGGGTGAAAAGAAAACGATTGTATAAAAAGTGGCAAAAAGCCGTTGAGCGTTGTAAAGGTTGGGAAGAAGATTGATTCTCAAACATTTAAATTTTACAATTAAATAATTTTATTAAGCAAAAATTAGTGAAATGCTACTCCTATCTTTGATGTTGAATCTGGGTTTGTTACTATTTAATAGTCTATTTATTTAGTAAAAACTTTCCTTAATAATTAAATAAACATCTACTGATGAAAAACATAAAATTCACCAATTTAGAACGTCAAAAAACAATCGATTCCTTGGAAGGGGAAATATTTGATTTAGTAGTAATTGGAGGAGGAATAACAGGTGGGGGTATAGCTTTAGATGCTGCATCTCGCGGTTTGAAAATTGCCTTGCTAGAAAAAGGTGATTTCGCTTCGGGTACAAGTAGTAAGTCTACAAAATTAATACATGGTGGTCTTCGCTATTTAAAGCAGTTTGATTTTTGGTTGGTTAAAGAAGTTGGTTCTGAACGTGCTATTGTACACAAACTAGCTCCACATTTGGTGCTGCCCGAAAAAATGTTGTTACCCTTAATTGAAAATGGTTCATATGGTAAATGGCTTACTTCAATTGGTCTTAAGGTGTATGATATTTTGGCGCAAGTAACAGGAGACGATAAACGGAAAATGTTAGAAAAGAAAGAGGCCATGAAATTGGAGCCTCTTTTGCCAAAGAAAATTCTGAACGGCGCAGGTTACTATGCAGAATATAGAACAGATGATGCCCGTTTAACCATTGAGAATATTAAAACAAGTTTACTTTTCGGTGCTCAAGCTTTGAATTATGCTAAGGTAAATGAGTTTATATATGATAAGGATAAGGTTGCAGGTGTAAAGGCTACTGATGAAACTACAGGTAGAGAATTTATCATAAAATCTAAGTTTGTAATCAGTGCAGCTGGTCCTTGGGTTGATGAATTAAGAAGTTTGAATAATTCAAAAAAGGGAAAGCAATTGCATCTTACCAAAGGTGTGCACTTAGTTTTTCCTTATGAGAAACTTCCAGTAAAACAATCTTGTTATTTCGATATACCAGATGGTCGAATGATGTTTGCTATTCCAAGAGGTAAGATTACGTATGTGGGTACCACGGACACCAATTATAATGATAGTAAGGAAAATGTACGTACCGACTTAGCAGATGCTATTTATTTGATTTCTGCTGTAAATAATATGTTTCCAGACATTAATTTAGAGCTGGAAGATATTGTTTCATCATGGGCAGGTCTACGCCCATTAATACACGAGGAAGGCAAATCTGCCTCTGAATTGTCTAGAAAAGATGAAATTTTTGTTTCTGATACTGGATTAATCAGTATTGCTGGCGGTAAATTAACTGGCTATAGAAAAATGGCTGAACGTGTAGTTGATCGCATTGCTAAAAAAATGGAAGAGGAGTATGATACAAAATTAAAGGATTGTTATACAGAAAAGATTTTCCTTTGCGGAAATGATGATTTCAAAAAGTTCAAACACGTAAAAAAATACATCGCTGAAATTTACGAAAGAATAAAAGGGGATAAGTTTACTGAACATGACGCTTGGTTTTTAGTCACCAATTATGGTAAACAAACAGAGATAATTTTAGATAATTACTCAAAAATTGTTGAGAAAGACAAATATGTCCGCTTGGCAAAAGCAGAACTTGCTTTTGGTATCGATTATGAAATGGTGCAGAACCCTATGGATTTCTTTATACGAAGAACAGGAAGATTATATTTTGATATTGATAGTATTAGAACCCTTATGAAACCTATCCTAAAAGAATTCCAAAAGAGATTTGGAGTTTCTGATGAAATAGTTCAAAAGTGGAAAACTAATTTAGAAGTTGAATTAAAGGAACATTCAGATTTTTCGATTAATAGAGATTAATCTAGTTTATCCGTTAAATCAAGAAACACTTTCTTAGGATTTTTGTTTTCGTAAAGTACTTGATATACAGCATCAATAATTGGGGTTTTAACCTTTTTCTTGAAACCTTCTTTTATTGCATAAGCACTTTTTGCTGCATAATAACCTTCGGCAATCATGCTCATTTCCATTTGTGCACTTTTTACGGTATACCCTTTGCCAATCATATTTCCGAACATTCTATTTCTGCTAAAAATAGAATATCCGGTCACTAAAAGGTCTCCTAAATAGGCAGACTTGTTAATGTTTCGGTCAATATTGTGAATTCGCTTGGTGTAGCGTTTCATTTCCCGAATTGCATTGCTCATCAATACGCTTTGAAAATTATCGCCATAACCCAATCCGTGAGCGATACCAGCTGCTATGGCGTAAATATTTTTTAACATGGCAGCGTACTCTGTACCAATAATATCTTTACTGATATTGGTTTTAATATAGTTGCTCGATAAGTTTTTAGCAATTAATTGAGCCTTGTCCTTATCGGCACATGCAATAGTCAAATATGAAAGCCTTTCCATAGCAACTTCTTCAGCATGGCATGGTCCGGTTATAACCCCTATATTTTCAAAAGGAATTTTATAGATTTCATGAAAATGTTCGCCAACAATTAAACCAGATTCTGGCACTATACCCTTAATTGCAGAAAATATAATTTTATCTTTTAGAGGAGATTTAAGTTTTTTTAATTCGCTGACCAAAAATGCAGATGGAACTGCAAATATTAAAACATCCGCAAAATTTACGGCATCGTTAATATCATCTGTCAAGAATAATTGCTCAGTTTTAAATTCAACAGAAGTCAGATAATTTGGATTATGCTTTTGAGTTTTTATATGTTCTATAGCATCTGAATTACGCATGTACCAACCTACCATTTCTTGGTTGTTGGTCAACATCTTTACAATTGCCGTTGCCCAGCTACCACCACCTAATACTGCAAACTTCGTATCCTTTTCCATGGTACAAATTTACCAATAATTTGTGTGCTCATCATTAGCTATGTATCAGTGTTTTATAAATTTTGGCATGGTGATTGTTTCTGTGATAGTGATCTTTAAATAAAATCATATGAAAACAATAAAACTACTTACAGGGTATTTTCTTTTGGTCACACTAATGATTTCTTGTTATGCAGATATAATCATAGAAGATGATTTTATTGAAGAATCAGCTTTTAATACAGATCAAGTTTTACAGAGTTTTGATTTATGGTATATAGACATAAATGCGACTCAAGGTAATGGTGAGGTTCCTTTTTTACAAAGAGCTTTTACCGTTTCATTTGATAGAGGTGTGCTTTACGCCAATAATAATATCGTTGGAATAGGTAAAACGGGAGGCGGTTATGGTATAGATGTTGGAACATATGGCACATTAAGGGGTATTGTAGATATAGATCATGATGTTGATGGCCTTTGGGCTTTAGAAGTGTTCGCTATAAATAGAAATACAATAGAACTATATGATGCCAGAAGTGATACCTCTTATTTTCTAAAAGGATATCAAACAAATACATTCGACTATGATATGGTTTTCTATGATAACATTAATTACTTCATACAAGAGTATGATGCATGGGAGAAAATATACACGAGTGAAGCCGGTGCTTTAAATGATTTTGATAATGAGAATTATGTACAGTTTTTATCAAATTTTTTCAAATCGTCCTTAGACATGCCCGGTACAAATATTTCAAATTTAAAGTGGGATTTTGAAGGAGAATATGAAGTGTATGATGTGCATGGCGATAATACTTTAAAAGCCTTGACCTTAGACTATGATTTCTTTAGTGATGATTATTTTGAATTATACGTAATTAACGATAGTACCATAGAATTATATCACCCAGATAGTGGAACTACCTATGAATTTAGAGGTAGGGGTTATCAAGAATATTTAAAGTCTGGAAAAGGTGTTGAGATTAAAAAAAGAATTAAATCTTCGAACCCTACAATGAATGTAAAAAGGAAAAAGTTAAAATAGTTTTAGGTTAGTTGATTTGAAAAATGCCCTTTTTTTAAAGAAGGGCATTTTTTTTTAATCTTATCGTAAGACTTTGAAATAATTTAACTTAATATCATCTAATCCTTTTTCATCAAAAGGATATTCTAAATCATCTTGAATATTATAAAGTGAAATAAGAATAAACTCAGTAAGTATTACCACAAAATAAACAGCTATATGATTATAATTTTTTCCAATTTCTGATATAATAGTAGGCGCATAAATTAGCGGAAAAATGTATATAAAAACTTCACAGTAAGCCTTTAAGCTTACTGGGGTTCTATGTACATGAATACCATTCAAATTATCAATGGCCTCGTGTAAGTCACACAAATATTTAAACAGTTTATCCTTTAAACCTTTAGGGATAGTCTCTCTTCTAGAATGAATAAATTCATATATCTTGTCAACTTCCTCATCTAAATCTTTTATGCTGCTTTGTTGACTTTTAAGATGCAACAAAGTTTTATCCTCTATGTTTTCCAAAAGATGTTTTAAAATTGCCTCCTCCTCCTCTAATAAAGTACTGGTCGTAATAAAATAATACAGGGTTTTCATTGCACTACGGTACTGGCTTAAATGTTCCAATGCCTTTTCCCGCCTTCTAAAAGAACCTCTAATGGTAAATACTAAGGGGAAAATAATGGCAATACTTAGCAGGGTTAAATCAACTTTGAAGAAAATCTCAAAATGATAACAAAGAAAAACAGAGGCAAAGGAAATTACCATTACCAATAGCGTCTTGTAATTTAAGGAAGAGAGATAGCGTTTAATAACTTAATTTTTAATACTTTAAGTGTAAAGTTAATTGATTATGGGAAAGATGCAAACTAATTTAGGACTCCTTACTATTTGCGTTTTTTTATCTATGTTATGTTTTGGTCAAAAAGATAACAATAGCAAAAAGTTAGGTAAAGTCTCAAAACTATTTAGTACTGAAGATGTACTTGAAGTTCAAATGGCCTATAGTAATCGAGATCTTAAAAAACTCACCAATGATAGTACCTATATAGATGTGAATCTTACATATTTAGATAAAGACTCACTAAGTTCTTTACCTGTAAGGGTTCGGGCAAGAGGTAATTTTAGGAGAAAGAACTGTTATTTTTCACCGGTCAAAATGAGATTAAAAAAAGAATATACGAAAAAGACATTATTTAAAGGGAATAAGGAATTGAAATTGGTTCTGCCATGTTTAAAAGAGAAGAATGCCAACGATTATATCATAAAGGAGTTATTAGCGTATAAACTCTATGAGGTTGTTTCTCCTTATCATTTTAAGACCCGGCTTTTAGATTTTACTCTTAGCGAACCAAAAGGGGAAAAAGTACAAAAGCATAGAATTAGAGCTTTTTTTATTGAGGATATTGATGAATTGGAAGAGCGTTTTGGTGGTAAAACGATGAAAAGAAATGTACATCCGTTACAACAAGATTCATTAACCTCAATACGAAATAGTTTTTTTCAATATATGATTGGCAATACGGATTTCTCTACGGGCTACCAACATAATGAAAAG
This sequence comes from uncultured Maribacter sp., assembly GCF_963975365.1. GTDB lineage: Bacteria > Bacteroidota > Bacteroidia > Flavobacteriales > Flavobacteriaceae > Maribacter. The sequence continues at coordinate 108,522 of NZ_CAXBGF010000001.1, forward strand.
TTATTGTTTTTGAATGGTTATTCTATCCCCATACCTTATGATTTTGATATGTCTGGATTGTGCGATGTTAGTTATTCTGTTGTCTCTCAAATAGATGGCTTGGTGTTGCCATTAGAATCGGTGACACAACGCTTGTATAGAGGTTTTCAAAGGTCGGATACTACAATGGAATTAATAAGGGACGAATTTATGCAAAATCAGGAAAATATGATGGCAATAATTGAAGATCATAAGTCTTACTTTGAAGATGAAGCCGAATTTCAAAGAAGTGAAAAATATATTTTAGGGTTCTTCAATATTATATCGAATCCTGCCAAATTCAAATCAGAAATATTGGATAAAAGTAGGTTGAGATAAATATTAAAATTAGTTTTCAAAAAGCTCGGACAAGGGTTTTCCCTGTGAAGAACTTGGTAGGGGAATGTTTAGAAACATAGACAAGCTAGGGGCAATGTCTATTGGATTCACCGCTTTAACAGATTCACCGCTCTTAATACCTTTGCCAATCCAAATAAGGGGTACATGTGTATCATACGAATAACCAGACCCATGTACGGTGCCATTGACCATTTCAACATCAATATTGGGATTTGGATGGATTATGGTACCAGAGGAATAGCTTATTATTACATCACCAGATCTTTTTACATAATAACCATTTTGAATGGTTTTTCGTATTCCTTCCTCATAAACGTAGGTTTGAAGGTCATCTGCGGTAAGTGCAAAAGAAACTTCTGGTAAGGTCATTAAGTAATCTGCAGCCTCTTTTTGAATTATTGGTAAGGTTAACTTTTGTTCGTCAATAGTAACTTTATTTAAATACAAGTTATTGCCATTCACAGCAGTTATCCATGAGGCTTTCCCATACTTCGTATCTAAAAATGCTTCTAAGTTTCTTGCATCACTAGTAGTTCGTGCAATAGCAGCATCTAACTTGTGATTTTTTAAAAACGACACGTTTTCCATAGCTCCATGGTCTGCGGTAAGGAATAAGGTGTAGTTTTCCTTTCCTATTTTCGTGTCCAATGCCTTTAAAAGTGTAGCGATTTCGTTATCTAATCTTAAATAGATATCCTCCATCTCCACAGATTGTGGTCCAAAAGTATGCCCAATAACATCTGGCACAGAATAGCTAACATTCAAAAAATCGGTGTACTTATCTTTTCCTAATTTTTCTTCCTGTATTGCCGTAATGGCAAATTCTGTAAGTAAAGTGTTTCCTTTTGGGGAAATCCATAATAATTGAAATTCACTTCCCATATCTCTATACGTTTCTCTCATAGTCTTAAAATTGTAAGGAAATGTTGGGCTGATTTTTCCGCCTAGTGAAGGTTCATATGTAGTGTCGTCTGGCGTGCTTAATGTATATGTTTCAATTGGGTAAAGGGTATTCCAAGTTTCGTTTAAATAGGCGTCTGATTTCTCCTGTTGATTAAACTTATTGACCCAATTAGGTAGGGTTTCCATATAAAAACTACTGCTTACAAAATAGCCAGGGCTTGATTCCCAATCATGCCAATAAACACCATCTGCAGATTTTCCGCCTGGTAAAATAGCTCCCCTATCTTTGATGGATACGCTTATTACTTTTGATTTAAAATTGCTTATTTTTTTTAATTCATCAGTTATGGTTGATGCCATTAACTTATTGGGGGATACTCCATATGGGTTGTCCTTTGCAGCTCCAACTATTTTTTCTTGTTGATCAGACACATTTTCTTCTACTGAATTGGTTTCTCTGTCAAACCAAGAATTACCGATTATACCATGATAAGAAGGGGTGGTTCCGGTATAAATTGAAGCATGTCCTGGTGCAGTTTCCGCGGGAATATAATTAACATTTGCGTTTTTATAATTGAATCCATTGCGTATTAATCTTTTGAACCCATCTTCGCCATACCTTTCCTGATATTTATACAGATAGTCTGCTCTCATTTGATCAATAATAACTCCAACCACCAATTTAGGGTTTGAATCATCTTGTGCTTTGGTTTGAAAAAAAGACAAAGAAACCAATAGAATTGTGGATATCGATAAAAGTTTAAAAGATTTTTTTTGCATAAGATTTATTGTTTCTAGTTCGTTTGTTCCCAATCTTTTCAAAAACTTTCTGTATCTAATTATTTAGTTAATATTAGAGCGTAATCGTTTTCTAAATGCCGAAGGATTCTCACCTGTAACTTTCTTAAACGTTCTGTTGAAATAAGACAAACTTTCAAATCCGCATTCAAAGCATGTTTCACTAACATTTTTGCCAGTAAGTAACATACGTTTAGATTGGCTGATACGATATTGATTTAAAAACTCTATAAAAGTACTGCCTGTGGCTTTTTTAAAATAGCGGCAAAAAGCTGGTTTTGTCAAATTACAAAATTTTGCAACTTCATCTACAGAAATTTTACCTTGATATCGTTCATCGATTAAGGCGTAAATGTCACGAATACGGCTTTGCTCTTTTTTGCTATACCTATTTTTATAAGGCTTTTTATGTAATAGTTCAAACTCATTGCTTTGAGACAATCTTTTAAGAATACTCATGATGGCCATGAAATATTCAAAAGGTTTTAAAGTGTGAAGTTCTTTTAATAATTCGCCAACAACTCTTTTCGTTTCTCCATGAAATGCAAGTCCATATCTCGATAGGTCTAGTAACCGGTTCAGGCTTTGCAATTCTGGTATTGGCTCAACAAATGTGTTTTTAAATGAAGGTTTAATATGTAAGACTTCTTCTCTGTAAAAAGTCTTCACTCCGTAGTCAAAATTTAAGTGAGGAATGTTTGAACCTATAAGAACAAGGTCGGTTTCTTCATATTCAGAAATATGGTCGCCAACATGTCGTGTCCCACTTGCACCTTCTATATAGACCAACTCATATTCTGGGTGAAAATGCCAGTAAAAAAGATGACTCAATTTAGGGTCATGTAAAAGCCTAAACGGACTTTTACTTAATGGGTCAATGGTTTCTAGTTCAATTTTCATTGAATAAATGTAACAAAATTGCATATATGTAGATTACATTTTGGTGGATTAAAATCAATATTGTTCAAATAGTGGTCAATATTAAGGTGGTTCAAATATCTAATACTCAATAGTTTTGTCTAACAAGTTAAAATATCAAACCATGCAACAGACAAATATTAAAGTAGCGCAAGGAAATAATGCGCATAACGATATACCGGGAAATCCATCTACTGCGACAAGTAGCAAACAAAAATTGAATGATCGTTCTAATGGTCTCCCTTTAAGCGTGCTGAGTGAAGAGGATTGGCAATTTTGGGTAGAGAATGGTTACATAGTTATAAAAAGTGCTATATCTAAAGAACAAGCAAAACGTACAGCCGATTTTCTTTGGGAGTTTGATGAAAAGAGTCCGACAGATAAATCAACATGGTATGCCCCGCCACGTGCAGAGATGAAAATGAAAGAATTGACAGGAACAGGAATGGTTGAGGTGTATAACCATCAATATCTATGGAATAATAGACAGACGCAAAAAATATATGATGCCTTTGTAGATGTTTGGGGAACAGAAAAATTGTGGGTTACCATTGACCGGGCTAATCTTAATTTTCCATTACCACCCGGTGTCGATAAAAAAGGATTTATCCACTGGGATTATGATCCGGAAACTAAGCCACAAAATGTACAAGGTGTATTGGCGCTAGCTGATCAGGATGATGAGAATATGGGCGGGTTTCAATGTATACCTTGGTTATACCGTAATTATGATTCATGGAAACTAACACAGCCGGAAGATAGAGACCGTTTTCAACCTAGTTTGAATGGTTTACAAGACAAAATTATAAAGGTTAAAATGCAGGCAGGTGATTTGTTGATTTTCAACAGCACTGAGCCACATGGTATTCGCCCCAACAAATCGAAAGATAAGGTGCGTATAGCACAATACATTTCTATGATGCCAGCAGAGCCAGAAAATAAAGAACTTAAAAACTGGCGCATTAATTCATGGAAAAATAGGATTGCACCTGAGGGTTATGCATTTCCTGGAGATCCACGAAATTGGGAACAGACCAAATATGATACCGCTGAATTGAGTGATTTAGGGGAGCGTTTACTTGGTTTAAAAGACTGGTAGAATTTACAATACAGTTACAAAAGTCATACAACCAATCAAACCAAATATTTTATGTTTTCAACCTTAAGTTTTTTAGATATTGCCATTATAGTTATCTATTTTGGAATTATATTATGGATTGCCCATTGGGCGTCAAAAAACAAATCAGAATCAGGAGGCGCTGTTGATTATTTTTTAGCCGGAAGAAACTCAGGATGGTTGGTTATAGGAGCCTCACTTTTTGCTTCAAATATCGGATCAGAGATTATCTTAGGCGTTTCAGGAGCTGGGGCACGGGGTAATATGCCAATGGCCAACTTTGAAATTATAGCATCGCTGGTATTAATACTTTTAGGCTGGGTATTTGTTCCTTTTTATCTTCGAACGGGAGTATATACAATGCCCGAGTTTCTTGAAAAAAGGTATTCTAAGGCCTGCCGTAGTTATCTTTCGGTTATTTCGATTTTAGCTTATGTGATTACAAAAATTTCGTTAATCATATTTGCAGGGGCCTTGGTTTTTGAAACTATTGGAATCCCTTTTTGGACCGGCGCTATAATTACTGTAGTTGCAACTGGTTTCTACACGGTATTGGGCGGTCTAAAGGCTGTTATCTATACCGATATGGTACAAGCGTTTATATTATTAATTGGCACCATTGCGGTTACCGCATTCGGTTTATATGCTTTAGGTGGATGGGATCATATGATTGATGTTATTACTACTGCATCTGCCAAAGAAGGGAACCCACCTACAGAGCAGTTTTTTAATCTATGGAGACCCATGGTTGATACGGAATACCCTTGGACGGGTATGCTCTTCGGTGCTCCAATCTTAGGGGTTTGGTACTGGTGTACAGATCAATACATTGTGCAGCGTACACTCTCTGCAAAAGATATCAACAACGCAAGAAAGGGAGCCTTATTTGCTGGGTATTTGAAATTACTTCCTGTTTTTATATTTTTTATTCCGGGTGTGATCGCATATGCTTTATTGCAAGAAGGCGCTATTGATTTTTCAATGGAAAATGCAGATCAAGCTCTTCCTGCAATGATAAATGGATTTTTACCCTCAGGCTTGAAAGGTTTGGCCATAGCCGGACTATTGGCTGCATTAATGAGTTCGCTTTCATCTGCGTTTAATTCAAGTTCCACGTTATTGACAATCGATTTTTATCAAAAGTATAAGCCTATGGCTACTCAAAAAGATCTTGTTAGTTTTGGGCGTATTGCTACTGTTGTTTTAGTTATTGTAAGCCTTGGTTGGATTCCTTTTATGAAATCATTAATGGGTGGGGGTATTTTTCACTATCTACAAAGTGTGCAAGCCTATATCTCACCACCAATTGCTGCGGTTTTTCTCTTTGGATTATTTTATAAATGGATAAATGCAAAAGGAGCTATTGTGTCTTTATGGGTAGGATTTGCAATTGGAGTTTTTAGGCTAGTAGCAGAGTTTTTATGTAATGAAGGTACTATTCAAGTAAACGAAGGGTCTTTTTTAGGTGTATTTTTAGGTGTTAATTTCTTACACTTTGCACTATTCTTGTTCATTTTGTGTGCGGTGATATTAATGCTAGTAAGTAAAATGGGTCAGCCACAACCTGCTGCAATGTTAGAACTAGTAACATTTCAGAGGCGTTCAGAACGGCCAAAAGTTAAATGGTCTTCTGATGCAACGTTAACTGTAATTTTAATAGGTCTTGTACTTGTTTTATGGTGGTTGTTTAGTACATGGGGAATAGCGAAATAGAATAGATTAAAAAAAATGGATTTAAAAATACAAGGGAAAATAGCTTTCATAACAGGGTCAACTGCTGGTATAGGTTATGCTACGGCCAAAGCTTTAGCTAGAGAAGGGGCAAATGTTATTCTTAATGGTAGAACTAAAAGCAAACTGCAAGAAGCAGTACAAAAATTGCAAAGAGAATTTCCCAATAATACTATTTCAGGACTATGTATTGATTTCAGGAATACAAAGCAGATAGAAGAGCAATTGGGCAGACTTCCTGAGATTGATATTCTTGTCAATAATGTGGGTATCTATTCATCAGCGTCTTTCTTTGAAACGAATGATACAGATTGGCAGCAACAGTTTGAAGTCAATGTAATGAGTGGAGTACGCCTTTCTAAAAGAATACTACCCAAAATGTTGACTAAGAATTGGGGCCGTATCTTATTTGTTTCAAGTGAATGTGCCACTTTGGTACCTACAGATTTGATTCCCTATAGCATGACTAAAGCTGCAATTCTAGCTGTATCTAGAGGTTTAGCGCAACTCACTAAAGGGACTGGTGTAACTGTAAATACGATAATTCCGGGGTCTACTTTGTCTGAAGGAGCAGAGCAGTTCTTAGAAAATGCCGCTCAAAAAGAAGGAAAGACAAAAGCTCAAATTGAAACCTCTTTTTTTACCGATGTGAGAAACTCTTCACTATTGCAAAGATTTGCTAAGGTTGAGGAAATTGCAAATACGATTACCTACATGGCAAGTCCTCTTTCTTCTGCAACCAATGGTGCGGCTATTAAGGTAGATGGAGGTAGTATGGGGGGGATTCTTTAATTACCTCATTTTGAAGATTAATAATTTAAGATAGAAACATCTTAAAAAAAGGATGGTCATCTTTTTAATCATTGTTATTCTAGAGCTATACTATCAATATAATATTAATAAAGAAATTGAACTCCAAAAACAAACCAGTAAAATGAAAAAACTGAATAAAAACCTGTTAAGGCATATTGTGATTTTTAAATTCAACGATGACGCTAGTGAAGCAGATGTACAAAAGTTAAATGACAATTTTAATGAACTACCAGATCATATTTCAGTAATTAAAGATTTTGAATGGGGCTTAAATGATAGTCCTGAAAATTTTCATCAAGATTTTACCCATTGTTATATGATTACGTTTAATTCAAAAAAAGATAGGGATACCATATATACTCCACATCTAAAACATCAAGAGTTTGTAGCTAGTCTAAAGCCCCATTTAGAAAAGGTATTTGTAGTGGACTATTGGGCAAATTGAGTTTTTGACTAATTGAGATTGTATTTAATGGGGTTTTTCTAGTAATTGATTCTTTTGCAGAACAATAAGCATTAAATTTGCGCCCTTTAAAAGCAAAGGTACATGGCGAAGATTTTTAATTTATTCGATTTCAAACAAAAAGTAGATTATAAGACAGAAATACTTTCTGGACTTACAGTAGCATTGGCTTTAGTGCCCGAAGCTATTGCATTTGCCCTTATACCTGGTTTTTCGCCATTAACAGGACTATATGCTGCCTTTGTACTTGCCTTGATCACTTCAATTTTTGGAGGTAGACCAGGAATGATTTCTGGGGCAACAGGTGCTGTTGCCGTAATTTTTATAGGGTTGATATTAGAATTGAAACGCAATTTTCCAGGTATTGAACCTGAAACTATATTGAATTATGTTTTTGCTACAGTTATAATAGCCGGTGTATTGCAAATATTAGCGGGAGTTTTAAAGCTTGGAAAATTTATACGTTTAGTACCGCATCCGGTAATGTTCGGTTTTGTAAATGGTTTGGCGATTATCATATTTATGGCACAATTTCCTAACTTCTATCAGAAAGGCACCGACAGTTTATTGACGGGTATGAATATGGCCATGATGTTAGGTCTTACCCTACTTACAATGCTTATTATTTGGGGGTTACCTAAATTAACTAAAGCTATACCATCCTCATTGGTAGCTATCATTGTAGTTTCGGCGATTGTAATTGGGTTTGGAATTGATACCTTAACCGTTGCTGATACAATGAGAGAAGGTGAATCGATAAAAGGTGGGTTTCCACCATTATCCATTCCACAGGTACCATTAGCATTTGAAACTTTTAAAATCATATTTCCGTTTGCAGCCATAGTTGCCGGTGTTGGTTTAATTGAAAGTTTGCTGACATTGAACATAATAGACGAGATTACCGAAACAAGAGGTAATAGTAATAGGGAATGTATAGCACAGGGTTCGGCGAATATACTTTCCGGATTTTTATCAGGAATGGGCGGTTGCGCAATGATCGGTCAAAGTTTAATTAATACATCTTCAGGGGCTAGAGCAAGATTGTCTGGTATAACTGCAGCAGTAATGTTGTTGGTGTTTATTATGTTTGGTTCTAGTGTAATTGAACGTTTGCCTATGGCTGCATTGGTCGGATTAATGTTTATGGTTGCCATTGGTACGTTTGAGTGGGCTAGTTTTAAAACTTTTCGAAAAATGCCAAATTCAGATGTTGTTGTAATGATTTTGGTAACCTTAATTACTGCAGTAACACACAATTTAGCCGTTGCAGTACTTTTAGGTGTTGTTATATCTGCACTAGCCTATTCTTGGGAAAATGCGAAGAGGATACGGGCAAGAAAACATATCGACGAAAATGGAGTAAAACATTACGAGATCTACGGGCCTTTATTTTTTGGATCTACAACACTTTTTAGTGAAAAGTTCGACGTTGTAAATGATCCAAATGAAATTATAATAGATTTTCAAGAGAGTAGGGTTGCCGATATGAGTGGTATTGAGGCCTTAAATAAGATTACGGAAAGGTATGCCAAGGTTGGCAAGAAAGTTCATTTGCGCCATTTAAGTAAAGATTGTATTCGTTTACTGGAGAACGCAGAAGAAATAATTGATGTAAACGTCATGGAAGATCCTACCTACAAGGTAATGGTTGATAAACCTAAATCTGGAAATAAGGATACCAAAAATCCGTTTAAGCTATGGGGGCTTTAGGGTTATAGCTCTTTATTGTTTTAGAATAAATAATAATAAAGAAAATAAAAAATACCAAAAACTAAAGAAATTAAGTAAAGACCAATTTCTTCAATCCTATCTTTTTTTGCTTGTGCAATTATTTTAGCTCGTACTTTTTTACGCTCAACTTCCGTAAGTTTTTTAAACTGTAACTTGGTTGTTTGTGAATAGTTGATATAATCTTTTCGTAAGTCTTTAAAACTTTTGCTTTTTTTGAGCAAAGCTCTATTCGCTTTAATCACTTTCATTGGTTGTCCTCCGTATCCCATCTTCTTTCTTATAGTATAGGTAGTGATTAAGACACTTTTGTTACATAAATTGAATTCAACCTAATATACCAGCAATTCTTTCATATTTTTATTGAACAAAAAACTATAGGTTTTTTGTAACTCCTATAAATAGGTTTTACATACTAGTGTAATGAATTAAAATATGAAAAATAGAACTTGTTTATTAATTGTGATTTTTGGTTTAGTTTTCTTAAACAGCTGTAAGATGAAAGAGGTGAAAAATGAAGAGGTTCTATTTGTTGGCACCTATACCAATAATGGGAGTGAAGGTATTTATCGTTTTAATTTAAATCTTGAAACCGGAAAATTAGAGAACAGAACATTAGCTGCAACTATAAAAAACCCTTCGTATTTATGTTTGTCTCCTGATAAGAATACCATGTATGCAGTTAGCGAGATTGATGATTATATAGAAAATGATGGCTCAATTACCACGTTTAGGGTTAAAGATACAGTTCTTATAGAAGTAGATGTAAAGTCTACTTACGGAGCTAACCCTTGTTATGTTGGCGTTAATGAAAGCGGTGATTTGGTATCAGTGGCGAATTATACAGGAGGAAATGTTGCAGTGTATAGTACTTCGGAGAATGGCAACCTTAATTCTTCGCCTCAAATTATAGACCATAAGATATTAGATACAACCAAGACTGCTCATGCTCATATGGCTGAATTTATAAATGGTGAATTATTTGTGTCTGATTTAGGATTAGATAGAATTGAAAAGTACAGTAAAACAGATGGGCAATACTTTTCAAGCGAGCAGAAAGAATTAGTTGTTGCAGAGGGTGCAGGTCCTAGACATTTTGTCTCCACTCAAAATGGTGAATTTCTTTATATTATTAATGAATTGAATTCAACCATTACCGTTTTTGGATTGGATAATGAAAAGTACCATGCTATTGAAACTCAAAAGACCACAGACTACGATTTTAAGGGTGAGAGTTTTTGTGCCGATATGCATTTATCTCTAGATGGGAAGTTTCTTTATGGTACAAATAGGGGGGAAAACACCATAGTTATCTTTGAGGTTGATCAAGAAACTGGTAAACTTAATCTAATAGGTAGAGAATTTGTTAAAGGAGACTGGCCTAGAAATTTTACCATTGACCCAACAGGTAAATACGTACTGGTAGCAAATCAACGAAGCAACAATATTGTTGTTTTTAATAGGAATCCAGAGAATGGAACCCTAAGTTTTGTGAGCCAGGTTGATTTGCCTAGTCCTGTTTGTTTGAAATTTTATTAAGAGGTTTTAATAATCTGTAAAAGATCATGTTTTGGCACTACCCCCGATTGTCGCCAAACTTGTTTGCCATTTTTAAACAAAATCATTGTGGGCACACCTCTAACCTGATATTTCGCAGCTAATGCTTGATTCTTATCAACGTCTATTTTAATGACTTTTATCGAATTGCCTAAATCACTTTTTACGTCTTTAAGAATAGGTGCCAATGATTTACATGGCCCACACCAATCAGCAAAAAAATCAACTATTATAGGTGTTTCTCCTTTTATTATTTCAGAAAATGATGCTTTCATAAGTACTATATTATTTTAAATGAAGTTGCATTGTTTTAACAACAAAATACTGTAAGCAAGACAACGTAAGAAATAATCTGAGTTTTTATCTATTCTCAATAAAACGTTGCCCATAATTGGTCGTAAAAAATACCAAAACCTACATTGTACTTTTAAGGTAGATTCTGCTATATAATGGCTAATTGGAATTCAATGATTTGTAAATTCTATAATTGTAGATTTCTATGAATCAATGAATTGAAAGATATAAAGTTTTAAATACTTTCTAAAAAAATAAAAAACCCTTTCAAGTAATTGAAAGGGTTTTTTTATAAAAAAAATAATTAGCTTATAGCGTTCGTAAGTATTCTGCTAAATTACGCGCATCTTCTTCTTTTAAATTCTGATTTAGCATAAATGCATTATTATATTCTTTCAACAATGCTTTTGCAATTGGATCTTCCTTCAACATTTTATCTGGATTGATAATCATGTTCATTACCCATTCTGGGCTTCTACGCTCGAACACACCTTTTAAGGCTGGTCCGATCATACGTTGCTCGGCCATATGACAAGCAGTACATATTGCCTGAAATTTTTCTTTACCAGCAGCAGCCATTTCTTCGTTAATAGTGTCTGAAAATGTGACATCTGTTATTGGACCAACACCTTTATTATCAAGGTCAACAGGTACACCTTCACTAGCTGTCTCAGCTTTAACTTCTTTTTTGGCTCTGTTCATTTCAAAACCTTCTTTTTTCTCTTCTTTTTTCTCGCCACAGCTGATAATCATTGTGCTAAGAGCTAATAAAGTAAATAATTTACGCATACGTTTATTATAATTTAAATGTTGTGAGTCAATCGAAGGACTAAGATAGGAATTTTTACGTGTAGCACTATCTTTAAATAAAGTACAATTTAACTTTAAAGAGATTTTTAACAATAGTATTGCAATAAACTATTTTTATAAACGATGAACTGAGATTAATTAAAATTCGATATAAACTCAATAGTACGACGCTCGGTATAGGTAAAGTTGTCGGGGCCATAAAAACCTACATGCCCTCCATATTTTGGAACTTCTAAAAACAGGGTTTTGTGTAGTTTGGCTATATCATTAGGGTAGCATGCTTCTCCTAAAAACGAATCGTTTTCAGCGTTAATTAATAAGGTGGGTATTTCAATAGTGTTCAAAAATTGAAGACTACTACATTGGGCATAATAATCCATCGCGTCTTTAAAACCATGTGCTTTGCTTGTATAGATATCATCAAAATCTTTTAGTGTTTTAATTTTTTCAATATCTACATCTGATATCAGGTTTGGAAAGGATTGTTGTTTTAGTTTGAGTTTTTCGATTAGGTTTCCCTTAAATCTTTTAGCGTAAAGTATGTTTTTGAATCGTAATAATTGATGAAGTGAATCTGCTAATTGACAGGGTACAGAAATAGCTAGCGCACCTTTAATTTCTTTAGCCAGTATTCGTTTTTCCCCTAAATACTTTAATAAAAGATTGCCGCCGAGACTAAAGCCTTGTAAAAAAATTGAGGAGTATTTGTCTAATTGAAGAACATGATTTACTACAGATTGTAAATCTTCAGTAGCGCCAGAATGGTATGATCGATATAAATTATTCATTGTACCACTGCAACCTCTAAGATTAATAGCGCAAACATCGAAACCAGAATCGGTTAAAGTTTTGGCGCTACCTTGTATGTAAGCGCGTCTAGAGCTTCCTTCTAGACCATGTATTATAAGTACTATTTTTTTAGAAGGAGTTTTTGAATAACTCCAATCCAGATCTAAAAAATCAGTATCGGGTAACGTTAGCCGTATTCTTATTTGTTCTAGATGCTCAACTTTTCGAAGTAATCCAGAATATATCGTCGACAAATGTCCGTTTTTAAAAAAAAGTGGTGGATTGTATGTCGATTTAAGTATGGGCATTGGAAATACTAAGTGATTTTTTTGAATTAGTGAATAATGAATCTACATTTTAAAGTAAACCAAAATACACTAAAACAGGATTACAAAATTTTATTTTGGATAGTTTTCAAGAACCTTAATTTGTTCTTTTACGGCCTGTATAAATTCTGACTTCAAATTGGAGACCAAATCGGCTACAGGTAAACTATCTTTTATAAGGGCAGAACCTTGGCCTGCAGACCAGATAGTTTTCCATGCTTTTGCCTCGGTGTCCAATTCTTTGCCAAAGTCAATTTTCCGGTCTTGTTTAAGGTCTTCTTCGGTTATGCCGGCAGCTTTTAAACTTGCTCCTAGAAAATTTGCATGAACTCCAGAAATGGCTGCAGTATAAACAACATCACTAGCGCCAGCATCAATAATCATTTGGCGATATTCTGGTGTAGCCTTGCTTTCATTAGTATTAATGAAACGAGTGCCCATGTAGGCTAAATCGGCACCCATTTGTAAAGCTGATGCAATATCTCTACCAGTACTGATACATCCAGATAGTAAAATAGTTTTATGAAAGAATTTCTTTATTTCAGCAACTAAAGGCATTGGGTTTATTGTTCCCGCATGACCACCAGCTCCCGCAGCTACTAGAATTAATCCATCTACACCGGCCTCAGCAGCTTTTTCTGCATGTCGTTTTATAATAATATCGTGAAAAACTAGTCCGCCATAACTATGAATGGCATCGACAACTTCAGATACTGCACCTAATGAGGTAATTATTAAAGGAACTTTATGTTTTACGCACAATTTAATATCTGACTCTAGCCTCGGGTTTGTAGAATGAACAATTAAATTAACACCAAATGGTGCCGCTTTTTTACCGGTCTGCTCTTCAAATACCTTTAATGCAGATTTTATTTCAATCAGCCATTCTTCAAAACCCTCACTTGTACGTTGGTTTAAAGCGGGAAAAGTGCCAACAATACCATTTTTACAACATTCTATTACTAATTGCGGTCCCGATATTAAGAACATGGGTGCGGCAACAACGGGTAATGATAATTGTTTAATGAAGGTAGGTTTATTTGACATACTGAAATAAATTTTTTCAACTCGAATTAAAAATAAGTATAAAAAAGCATGTTCTTAATTACTTATGATTCAAAACTATATTATTTTCATTAAGAATTATGCATGCATAACAAAAAAACAGAAGATGTACTTGAAAGAATTTGAAATTAGATGGGTGCCTGGATGGATTTAAAAGTCCGAAAGCTAACTGGCTTAACAAATGAGTTATTGGTTGCGTTTAGTGGTGTAGAAAAAGCGGAAGGTTTTAGGGTTCTTACCAAAGAAGATTCACGCAAATTTGCTAGACTTCCTAAAAATCTATAAGTCTACTATGGTGATTTTCTTACAGAATTGTAATCCATTCCTTAATAGTGTTTTAATTATTTTTTGATAACGCTATTTTAGTATATTTACGATATGCTCAGCTTACCAGAAGAACTATTTCAAGAGACATACGGGAAAGTGAAGAAATTGATTGTTACCAAGAAATTGGCGCCAGGTCAATTAATTACTCAGCATAGGTTATCACATACACTTAATATTAAAGATGATACCATACCTGTGGTATTGCTTCAATTGCAGGAAGAATCTTTATTGGTTGGTACGTTAACTAATGGTCTAATGGTTCGTGAACTTGGTGAACAAGATATTTCTGAAATGTTCGATTGTAGAATCGCTATAGAGACAATGACCGTAAAATTATTTACACGAAATGCTCCGCAGTCGAAAATTGACGATTTGCGAAATCTTTTGGTTCCGTTCGAGAATGGACCACAGAGCGCATATGTTTTTCATAAAATAGATAGATATTTTCATGAGTATATTGCCAAAAATTGTGGAAATAGAATGTTGTATGAATTGTTTAAGAATGCCAAAATATTACCGTTCATGGATCTTGTAGGTCTAGCGAGGCCATTGAAAATAATAATGCAAGAGCATTTAGATTTGATCTCAGCCATGCATCATAGAGATGAAGAAATGGCTGTTAAGGCCATACAAACACATCTTGAGAACGCTAGAAAATCACATTTTTAAATTATTAGGATATAACCTTTAAGGTGGTACTATTTTGATTTTGTATAAAATCTTTTTGGTTGTCTGCTAGCGAGATATACGCCTACTAGCACGAAGCATGCAGCAACGATTTTCACTAAAGTAAGGCTATCTTGACCGCTAAATATGGCATACCCAATACCAACCAAAGGTTGAACATAAACAAAAGCACTTAAAGTCGAAGCCTTTAATTGGGTTAATGCAAAAATGTTAAAAAGATAGGTGCAGAATGTGGTTCCTAAAATCACAAAAGCGATTCCCCAATATGCTTCATAAGGAAATGTAGTCCATTCAATCTGCATAAATTCTTCTAACCCGAAAGGTAAACAGATAAGGACACCTAATGAGAATAACCACTTCATAAATGTAAATGGGTGATATTTGGTAATTAGAGCTTTTACGACTACTAAGTATGAGCCATAAAACATAGAATTAAGAAAAATAAGGAAATTCCCCATCGGTATATTAGGCGCATCTTGGCGCACTTCGGATCCATACAGAATTAGGCCTAAAGCACCTAAAAGACCTATTCCGATGCCCAATATTTTTCTGCTTGAAATTTTTTCTTTTAAAATTACTGCAGATAAAATAAGAACGATAATTGGTGTAGTGGTAATTAAAACAGCACTATTTATAGGTGTAGATAATGACAGTCCTTTAAAGAAAACGAGCATATTTAAACCCATGCCTAAAAAGGCGCAAACAATCATTCTTAAATAATCTTTGCGATCAATTTTTTCTTTTGGGCCAAAAGGAGATATAAGCCAAAATAAAATGGCAGCACCTAGAACCCTTAAAATAATAAAACCAAAAGGTTGCACGTAATGTGGCATTATACCTTTTGCAATGGTATGGTTTATACCATAAATAGTGGTAGCCCCAATTGCAGCGATAATTGCTAGTAGACGCTTGTTCACGAATGAATGGCCTTTTGTGCGGCCTCAACAACTTTTTTACTGTTGCCAATAAATATTTGGTCACCGACCGTTATAACCGGACGTTTTAAAAAGGTATACTGTTCTAATATTAAATTCTTAAAATCATCTTCGGTGAGATTTTGCTCTTTTAAATTTCGTTCACGATATAAAATAGCTCTTTTGCTAAACAATGCCTCGTAGCTATTAGATAAAGCATGCATTTGTTTTAGCTGAGATTCCGTAATGGGCTCAGATTTTATATCTTGTAATTTAAAATCATTAAGTGGTTGTAATTCCTTAATAATTCGTTGGCATGTAGAACAAGTACTTAAGTGATATATTTTATTCATGTTTTACGATGTTGCTTAAATTGTGTTTTTGAACCTAAAAATGGTGTAAATCACAAATTTCATATAGGCCTTATAACTTACAAAGAAACTTATTTCCCATTAATTGTACTATTTTTATGCTCCTTTAAATATGAAATAATGCCTAAGAATTTATTTGAAATCACCTTGCAGAATCGAAGAAACTTACACTCGATACTAACAAAAACTCCAAAAGAAAAACTTCTTAAGATACCAGAAGGCTTCAATAATAATATATTTTGGAATATTGCGCATACTGTTGTTACCCAGCAAATTTTACAATATAAATTCAGCGGACTTCAAATGCGTGTGCCAGATGATTTGGTGGCCAAGTTTATGAAAGGTACAACCCCTGATGGTACAGCGACCGATGAGGAGATTATGATGGTGGCAGATTTTTTAATCTCTACAGTAGAATGGTTGAAAGAAGATTATGATACAAAACTATTTCAAAATTATAAAGAGTATACCACAAGTGCTCGGGTAACGCTTAAAAATATTGATGATGCGATTGCATTTAATTTATTTCATGAAGGGTTGCATTTAGGGGCAATCATTCTTTTGTTAAGAAAGGTCAGTTAAGGCTTTGTCGAAATTTTCAAAAAGTTATTAGCGTCATTATAAGGTATGGTCAATATAATGGGGCCATCGGCAAAGGAGGCGATTTCATAAGGTTCGTAAAATAGTAATAGGCCCTTATGGGTATAACCAATATTTTCGGGTAAATAGAAACTTTCCGTTTCAAACATAAAGCCGGTACTATTTATGGATGCATCTGCAGGTACATTTTCTTGTTTTCGAAATATTGTTTCAGCAAATGCTTTGAATTTTTCTTCATTTTTAAATAATTCTACGCGGTCTAATTCTACTTCCTTGATTTTGTCAAAGTTTAAAAATCTATTGGTGTCATAACCATGCGCACCGCCTGTGTACATATATGATTCGAGTAAAATGGTTAATACTTCCTTATTTTCAAAAATTATGGTGCCATTTATTTTAGCTTTCCAAGGCATAGATTCCTCCGGAAATTTACCATTCAGTTCTTCATAATCTTTCACAAATGCAGCAGTTGCTCCTTCAATAGTCTGTGCATCACTTTCTTCGTCAAAATTCAGCAATGCAATTATCTCTTCTTGTAAGGCGATGTTAATGGTCTTACTTAATTTTATACGACCTAAAGCTTTTGGAATTTCAATAGATACTGAAGTGCAATTCTCACAAGTATCATTAGATATAATTGATGTCTCAAAAGTGAGTATTTCCTCAGTATTACAGGCAATAAGAGAAAAACACATCATTAGGTAAAGTAGCTTCGATTTCATTAAATGATTAGATTTAATGTAAAAATACACCTTCATTGTATTCTCCAAAAGATAACGATACATTTGTGGGCTAAATACTTTTAAAATGGCTGCTAAAAATTATAAGTTTAACACAAAAACCATTCATGGTGGTCAACAACCAGATGAGGCATATGGGGCCGTAATGCCACCTATTTATCAAACATCGACTTATGCGCAAACAACTCCTGGTGGCCATAAAGGATATGAATATTCGAGAAGTGCGAACCCAACACGTACTGCTTTAGAAAATGCTTTGGCAAGTATCGAAGATGGTGAATTTGGTTTAGCGTTTGGTAGTGGTCTTGCAGCGATAGATGCGGTCATAAAGTTATTAGAACCAGGCGATGAGGTAATTTCTACAAATGACCTTTATGGAGGTTCATATAGAATATTTAAAAAGATATTTGAGAAATTTGGTATTGTTTTTCATTTTGTAGGTATGCAAGGTACCGATGCTATACGCGACAAAATGAATTCAAACACCAAATTGGTTTGGGTTGAAACGCCAACAAATCCTATGATGAACATCATAGATATAAAAGCAGTTGCAGAGTTAATAAAGAATAAGAAGATTCTTTTAGCGGTCGATAATACATTTGCAACGCCATATTTACAAATGCCTTTGCAATTAGGGGCGGATATTGTAATGCATTCAGCGACCAAATACCTTGGTGGTCATAGTGATACTGTAGTGGGAGCTTTAGTGGTGAGAGATAAGGTCTTAGCAGACAAGCTTTATTTTATACAGAATGCAAGTGGTGCAGTTTGTGGACCTATGGATAGCTTTTTGGTTTTAAGAGGAATAAAAAC
Organism: uncultured Maribacter sp.; assembly: GCF_963975365.1. Lineage (GTDB taxonomy): Bacteria > Bacteroidota > Bacteroidia > Flavobacteriales > Flavobacteriaceae > Maribacter. The sequence continues at coordinate 126,664 of NZ_CAXBGF010000001.1, forward strand.
GCTGCATGTAAGAATGCAACGACATTGTGAAAATGGAAGAGCAGTAGCTGAATATCTTAAGAATAATTCTAAAGTTGAAAAAGTATTTTGGCCTGGTTTCAATGATCATCCTAATCATTCAATAGCAAAAGAACAGATGAAAGATTTTGGCGGAATGATCTCATTCGTACCAAAAGGGAGTAACTACGAAGATGCTATTAAGATTGTTGAGCGTTTAAAAGTTTTTACGCTAGCGGAGTCATTAGGTGGTGTTGAAAGTTTAGCTGGTCATCCAGCGAGTATGACTCATGCGAGTATACCAAAAATAGAACGTGAAAAAAGTGGAGTAGTCGATGCACTGATAAGACTTAGTGTAGGTATAGAAGATTCGGAAGATTTAATTGCAGATTTAGAACAAGCAATAGGATAATCCGTATTTCGTTAAATTTTAAACACTAAGGTTGGGTAATTTGTTGCTAAAACAACAAATTTTATCGATTTTAAAAAAAAATAGGCAATCAGATTACATAAATAGCATAATTTTGACGTTATATTTTGAAATCAATAATTTAACTAAGTGTAAATAGCTTTATGGACGATAAAATAAAGGCATTTATGGATGAGGTTACCGCCAGAAATGGTCACGAACCAGAATTCATACAAGCAGTACAGGAAGTAGCAGAAACGGTAATACCATATATTGCAAAACAAGAAATATATAATGGTAAGAATATTCTTTTAAGAATGGTTGAACCAGAACGTTTACTTTCTTTTAGGGTGGCATGGGTAGACGATGATGGGGAAATTCACGTAAACCGTGGGTATAGAATACAAATGAACTCTGCTATAGGACCTTATAAAGGTGGTTTGCGTTTTCACCCAACAGTAAATGCGAGTATTCTTAAATTTTTAGCTTTCGAACAAGTTTTTAAAAATAGCCTTACGACACTGCCAATGGGTGGTGGTAAAGGGGGTTCTGATTTTGACCCTAAAGGTAAATCAGATGATGAGGTAATGCGTTTTTGCCATGCCTTTATGTTAGAGCTGAATAGGCATATTGGTCCGAATACAGATGTGCCTGCAGGAGATATAGGTGTTGGTGCTCGTGAAATAGGCTTCCTTTTTGGCATGTACAAAAAGATTCGTAACGAGTTTACCGGTGTTCTCACAGGTAAAGGTTTGTCATGGGGTGGTTCTAAAATTAGGCCAGAAGCAACGGGTTATGGTACTGTATACTTTGCTGAAAGTATGTTAAAAACTAAGAATGAAATTTTCGATGGTAAAACGGTTGTAATTTCTGGTTCTGGAAACGTTGCACAATATGCAGCAGAAAAAGCGATTTTATTAGGAGCTAAAGTTGTGACACTCTCAGATTCTAGCGGATATATTTATGACAAAGATGGCTTAGATAATGATAAGTTGGCTTTTGTTATGAATCTTAAGAACAATAAAAGAGGTCGTATATCGGAATATGTAGATAAATATACATCTGCAGAGTTTCACGAAGGAAAAACTCCGTGGAACGTTAAATGTGATATTGCATTGCCTTGTGCAACCCAAAATGAGTTGAATAAAGAAGATGCTAAAAATCTATTGAAAAACGGATGTATTTGTGTTGCAGAAGGTGCGAATATGCCTTGTAATGCAGATGCTGTTCATGAATTCAATAACGCAAAAATATTGTTTGCACCAGGTAAAGCATCTAATGCTGGTGGTGTTGCAACATCAGGTTTAGAAATGTCACAGAATTCATTACGAATTAGCTGGACACGTGAAGAGGTTGATGAGAGACTTAAAGATATTATGGAAGACATACATGCCTCATGTATCGAATACGGTAAAGAAGAGGATGGTTTCTGTAACTATGTTAAAGGAGCAAATATTGCTGGTTTCGTAAAAGTTGCCGATGCAATGCTTGCACAAGGGGTTATTTAATTCCTAGACACCAATTTAACTTAGTAGTTTATAAATTGTATTGCGAGGTTCTATTTTAGGGCCTCGCATTTTTTATACACAATATCGTCACCATTATGCAAACTATTATATTTGTTGAAATAGATGGTTCATTATGCAGGTAACAACAAAAGCGATAGTATTTTCTGCAATAAAATATGGCGACACTAGTCTTATCGTTAAAGCATTTACAGCCTCAGATGGTATAAAATCATATTTATTACGAGGTGTTTTATCATCTAAAAAGGGGAAATTAAAGACGGCTTATTTTCAACCTTTGACACAATTGGAAATTGTCGCCAACCATAGAAATAAAGGAACATTAGAAACACTTTCCGAAGCAAAGGTGTATTATCATTATCAATCACTTTATGCAGATATGGCTAAAAATGCTATAACCTTATTTCTTGCGGAGCTATTGGTTAATAGTATTCGGGAAGAAGAACGAAACGAAGAATTATTCGAATTTTTAGAAGCTTCATTACAGTGGTTGGATATCCATAAAGACATAGCGAATTTTCATCTATTTTTTATGTTATCAATAACAAAATTTTTAGGGTTTTATCCTGATGTGTATCAGATAGATAAGCCATATTTTGATCTGTTAGAAGGTGAGTTTGTTTCGGTTGAATCATTAAATCCGATGCTTAGGGGTGAGAATATTTATTATTTCAAGACCTTCTTGGGCATAAATTTTGATGCTATACACAACGTAAAGATGAAAAAAACCAACCGCCAAGAATTATTGAAATCCTTGATACTTTATTTTGAATTGCACTTACAGGGATTCAGGAAACCAAAATCACTTGTCGTGTTAAATGAAGTTTTCAACACATATGTATAAGTTTCTGCTTATTGTATTTTTTTTGATGGCCATGTTTGGTCATGCCCAAGAAATAACTGTCTTAGATGCGGATAGTGGAGAGGTGATCCCAAATGTCGCCGTTTTTAATAAAGAGAAGTCGAAAATAGCATTGTCAAATTTTGACGGTGTAATCGAAGGTTCAATATTTACTGATAAAGAGCGACTTATTCTTAGGCACTTAGGCTATGAGGAGTATAAATCAACCAAACAGCAAATTCGAAGACAAGGTCAAAAGGTGTATTTGATTATGAAGGCGCAGCAATTAGATGAAGTTGTAATGTCAGTTTCTAAATGGGAGCAACAAAAAAGAGATATTCCTAATAGAATTATTTCTTTAGATGCTAGGTCAATTGCCTTTTCATCGCCACAAACCTCTGCTGATTTACTTCAAAATAGCGGTAAAGTTTTTGTGCAAAAAAGTCAATTAGGAGGTGGAAGTCCAATGATTAGGGGTTTTGCAACCAATAGGCTATTACTTTCTGTTGATGGTGTTCGAATGAATAATGCAATTTTTAGAGGGGGAAATATTCAAAATGTAATATCTATAGATCCTTTTACTATAAAAAATACTGAGGTGATATTTGGCCCTGGTTCGGTTATTTATGGTAGTGATGCCATTGGTGGAGTAATGAATTTTTATACCAAGAAGCCTATTTTAAATCAGAACGATAGTCTTTTGGTACACGGTAATGGAAATTATAGATTTGCGTCGGCAAACCTGGAAAACACAATACACGCCGATATAAATATTGGAAAAAAGTATTGGTCTTCTTTGACAAGTATAACCTACAATAATTTTCAAGATTTAAGAATGGGTTCACATGGCCCTTATTCATATTTGCGAAATACATATGTTCGAACAGTGAACGGCTTAGACGAGTTGATGAATAATGACACGCCTAAAAAACAATTTCCTACCGGCTACGACCAAATTAACCTAATGCAAAAGATTTTATATAAACCCAATTCGAAATGGGATTTAAACCTTGGCGCATACTATGCAGAAACTTCAGATTATTCTAGATATGATAGATTAATTAGGCCCACAAGTGACGGTTTGGGTTTGCGCTCTGCAGAATGGTATTACGGACCTCAAAAATGGTTTATGGGCAATGCTCAACTTCAAAAAAAAGGGAATGGAAAGTTTTATGATGGATTAAAATTAGGACTTGCCTACCAACATTTTGAAGAAAGTAGAAGTAATCGTGATTTTCAAGATGCGGTCTTAAATACGACCAAGGAAAAAGTAGATGCTTTGAATATGAATATTGATCTTGAAAATAAGAAGAAGGGTGATTTTAGATTTTATTATGGTACAGAGTATATTTATAACAACGTAAGGTCTAATGGATTCGAGTTAAATATCAATACTGATGAAAAAACTAATGCTGCATCCAGATATCCAGATGGTTCTACTTGGAAAAGCTTGGCAGGTTATGTAAATGGCGAATATAAAGCAAAACCAAATTTCACGATTATGTCCGGTTTGCGTTACAGCCACGTCTGGATCGATGCTGTTTTTGAGGATACCTTTTATGACTTTCCTTTTGTAACTGCAGATTTAAGCACTGGAGCATTAACCGGTAGTCTTGGTTTCAGTTGGTTCCCAAGAGCAAATCTTCAAATTACTTTAAATGGGTCTACAGGTTTTAGAGCCCCAAATATTGATGATGTCGGTAAGGTTTTTGATTCGGAGCCAGGGTCGGTAGTAGTTCCTAATCCAGATTTAGAGCCTGAATATGCGTATAATGTCGAAATTGGTATCCAACGAAATATTAACGATAAGTTTATTTTGAAAGGAACGGCTTACTACACGTATTTGGTAGATGCTTTAGTGCGTCGAGATTTTAGTTACAATGGTGTTTCTGAAATTGAATATGGAGGCGAGCTTAGTAAAGTGCAAGCAATGCAGAATGCAGCTAAGGCTTATGTGTATGGCTTTGAATTTGGTTTAGAGGCGTACATTTCTGAACAATGGTCTTTAACGTCTAACCTTACAATGACCGAAGGAGTGGAAGAGGAAGATAATGGCATTGAAACACCTGCTCGTCATGCTGCACCGACTTTTGGAGATTTTCATATTATATGGAAAAACCAAAGACTACGAACAGATTTATTTTTGAATTATAATGGTAAAATTGGGTATCAGGATCTCGCAATGTCAGAACAATCTAAAGAATATATATATGCTTTAGATGAAAAGGGTGACCCCTATGCTCCTTCTTGGTACACCTTAAATTTTCGGTCGCAATATGATATTACCAATCGCTTAAAAGCTACTGCTAGTTTAGAGAATATAACAGACCAACGGTATAGAACATACTCCTCTGGAATTGTAGCACCAGGACAAAATTTAATATTAGGAATAGGGTATCGTTTTTAAACAAAAAAAAGTCCCGTTTTCTGCGGGTCTTTTAAAATTACAGTTTAGTTAAATCTAGTTTTTAATTGCTTCTTCTATTTCGTTAGCTTTTTTAGCGACTTTATCAGCGGCATCGCTAGCTTCCTTTTTTACATCGTTACCAGCTTTTTAGTTGCGTCCACTGTATTTTTATCAGCTTCTTTTACTGATTCTACAGCGCCTTCAGCAGCATCCATTGCACTTTCACCAGCTTCTTCAGTTTTAGATTTAGCTTTGTCAATAGTATCTCTACAAGAAAATGACATACTTAATGCTAAAATTGTTAATAATCCTAAAATTACTTTTTTTATCTTGTTATGTTAAAATGGTTTTTGTTTAAAGTTATGTACGGTTCATTTAGCATTTTACACCTTAAACCTGCCATTATTTATTCTAATCAGTTAGTTAGGTGCATATCAGTAGGGTGAATTCACTCAATTTAAATCTAAATTTTATAATTTTGCAGCCTTAAAAATCCGGTATCATAAGCATTTCGTATGAAGTTCGCAGAATATAAAGGTTTGAATTTACCAAAGGTCGCAGAAGAGATACTTGACTACTGGTCAACGCATGCCATTTTTGAAAAAAGTATTTCTACCCGTGAGGGTAAGGATAGTTATGTATTTTATGAGGGTCCACCATCAGCAAACGGTATGCCTGGTATACATCACGTAATGGCGCGTACCATAAAGGATATTTTTCCTAGGTACAAAACAATGAAAGGCTTTCAAGTAAAACGAAAAGCCGGTTGGGATACACACGGACTACCAATTGAGTTAGGGGTTGAAAAAGAGTTGGGTATTACAAAAGAAGATATTGGAGTTAAGATATCGGTTGAGGAGTATAATGCTGCCTGTAAGAAAGCGGTAATGAGATACACCGATGTTTGGAATTCCATGACTGAAAAAGTGGGTTATTGGGTAGATATGGAAGATCCTTACATCACCTACAAATCCAAATACATGGAAACCGTTTGGTGGTTGCTAAAACAAATTTATTCAAAAGGATTAATTTATAAGGGTTATACCATACAACCATACTCACCAAAAGCGGGTACAGGACTTAGTTCGCATGAGTTAAACCAGCCAGGTACCTATCAAGATGTAACGGATACAACGGTAACGGCACAATTTAAAGCGATAGAAGAAACATTGCCAGAATTTTTACAGAATGAAGGCACCATTTATTTTTTAGCATGGACGACTACACCTTGGACTTTGCCATCGAATACGGCATTAACTGTTGGTCCTAAAATAGACTATGTATTGGTTGAATCATATAACCAATATACCTTTGAGCCAATGAACGTCATCCTTGCCAAAAATTTGGTAGGAAAGCAATTCGAAGGAAAGTTTAGGCAAGTTTCTGTAAAGTCAGAATTATTAGATTATAACGATGGTGATAAGAAAATTCCTTTTTATGTCGTAAAAGAATTTAAGGGGAAAGATTTATTGGGAATTAGATACGAGCAGTTGTTAGATTATGTGCTTCCGTATGAAAATGCGGAAAATGCGTTTAGAATAATTGCTGGTGATTTTGTTACTACTGAAGATGGTACGGGTATTGTGCATACGGCGCCGACCTTTGGTGCTGATGATGCTTTTGTGGCCAAACAAGCCGTGCCAGAAATTCCACCAATGTTAGTATTGGATGAAAATGGAAACTTGGTACCTCTTGTTGATTTACAAGGTAAATTCAGACCTGAATTAAAAGAGTTGGGGGGCAAATACGTAAAGAGTGAATATTATGAGGATGGTGAAGCACCAGAACGTTCTGTAGATGTAGAGATAGCGATACGTTTAAAAGAAGAGAATAAAGCCTTTAAGGTTGAAAAGTATGTGCATAGTTATCCTAATTGCTGGCGAACTGATAAACCAATTTTATATTATCCATTAGATTCTTGGTTCATAAAAGTAACCGATGTAAAAGATCGTATGTTTGAGTTAAACCAAACGATCAACTGGAAACCTAAAGCCACCGGCGAAGGTAGATTTGGTAATTGGTTGGCAAACGCAAATGATTGGAATTTATCTCGATCTAGATATTGGGGTATTCCATTGCCAATTTGGCGAACAGAAGATGGTAAGGAAGAAATAATCATAGGTTCTGTAGCAGAGCTGAAATCTGAAATGACAAAAGCTGTAGCAGCGGGAGTTTTGGAAAAGGATATCTATGCAGATTTTATAGTTGACGATATGTCAGAAGACAACTATAATAAAATAGACTTACATAAAAATATAGTAGATCAGATTACGTTAGTTTCTGCTTCAGGTAAGCCAATGAAGCGAGAAAGCGATTTAATAGATGTTTGGTTCGATAGTGGTTCTATGCCCTATGCGCAATGGCATTATCCATTTGAAAACAAAGAGTTAATAGACGAAGGAAAGACATTTCCGGCAGATTTTATAGCTGAAGGTGTTGATCAAACTCGCGGTTGGTTCTATACTTTACATGCTATTGCAACCATGGTATTTGACTCTGTTGCTTATAAAAATGTAGTTTCTAATGGGCTAGTTTTAGACAAAGAAGGCAAAAAGATGTCTAAAAGATTAGGCAATGCTGTAGATCCTTTTGAGACTATGGACGAGCATGGCGCAGACGCTACAAGGTGGTATATGATAAGCAATGCCAACCCTTGGGATAATTTGAAGTTTGATACTGAAGGTATAGCAGAAGTTAAGCGTAAATTTTTTGGCACATTATATAATACGTATTCCTTTTTTGGCTTATATGCTAATTTAGATAATTTCACATATTCAGAAGACGATATACCTATGACTGATCGTACTGAGATAGATCGTTGGATATTATCTGAATTGAATTCGTTAATAAAAGTGGTGGACACTGCATATGATGAGTATGAGCCAACACGTGCAGCGAGAGCAATATCAGATTTTGTTCAAGAGAACTTAAGTAACTGGTATGTTCGTTTATGCAGAAGACGCTTTTGGAAAGGCGAATATGCTCAAGATAAAATTGCTGCATATCAAACCTTGTATACATGTTTAGATGTTGTGGCCAAATTATCGGCTCCAATCGCGCCTTTTTTCATGGATCGTTTATATTTGGATTTAAATAAAGCTACCGTAAAGAAAGGTTTTGAAAGTGTACATTTGGCAGATTTTCCAGTTGCTGACGAAGCACTTATCGATAAAAGCTTAGAGGTGAAAATGCAGAAAGCGCAGATTATATCTTCTTTGGTGTTATCTATCCGTCAGAAAGAGAAAATAAAAGTGCGTCAACCTTTACAGAAAATAATGATTCCTGTATTGGACAAGAAGGATAGAGAAGAAATAGAAGCAGTTTCAGAATTAATTAAATCTGAAGTAAATGTAAAGGAGATTCAATTACTTGATGATGCTTCTGGTATTCTTGTGAAACGTATAAAGCCGAATTTCAAGGCCTTAGGCCCTAAATTTGGTAAAGAAATGAAAGAGATCGCTCAGAAAGTAGGTATTTTTACTCAGAATGATATCCAAAAAATTGAACAGGATGGCGAATTAACAATACAATTAGGAAATAAAAGTATTAATTTACAGTTACAGGATGTAGAAATCTCTTCTCAAGATATTGAAGGGTGGATGGTGGCAACTTCTGGTAAATTGACAGTTGCGTTGGATGTGACTATTAATGAAGAATTAAGAAACGAAGGTGTCGCTAGAGAGTTGGTCAACAGAATTCAAAATTTGAGAAAAGACTCAGGTTTTGAAGTAACTGATAAAATTGCGATTAAAATATTAAAAGACGGTTTTGTTGAAGTAGCTGTTAAGGATAATCTAGATTATATTAAAACAGAGACTTTAACCGCTGAATTAATTTTTGAAGAAGAATTGAACAAAGGTGCCGAAATTGCTTTTGACGAGGTGAACACTAAATTATATATTGAAAAATATTAAAAGATGGCAGAAGATTTAAAAGTAAGGTATTCTGACAAAGATTTGGCAGAATTTAAAGAATTGATCGAGGATAAAATAGTAAAGGCTAAAAGTCATTTAGAACTTTTAAAAAGTGCCTATATGAATGATGGTAATAATGGTACGGATGATACTTCACCTACTTTTAAAGCCTTCGAAGAAGGGTCGGAAACGATGAGTAAGGAAGCGAATACGCAATTGGCTATTAGACAAGAGAAATTTATTCGTGATTTAAAAAATGCATTGTTGCGTATAGAAAACAAAACGTACGGTATATGCCGTGTAACTGGGAAACTTATAAATAAAGAGCGGTTAAAGCTGGTGCCGCACGCTACACTAAGCATTGAAGCTAAAAACATGCAATCATAATTAAAACGCCTTTAGGGGCGTTTTTTAATAGTTATACTTTGAAGACTTTTTTTGTTTGTTGTTTACTCTTGCTTTCCTTTAGTTTAAAGGGACAGAAGAACTTATATAGAACGATAATAGCAAATGATATAAGTTTTGTTCAGGTAAATGCGGCTAATTTTTTTAAGGTTGAATTTCATACAGTTGAAGGCAATGAAATTACTATCGAAGCTGAAATGGAAGGTGAGTATAGTCAAGATTTAGATATAGAAGTTAACACGAACGGTAACACCCTTTTAATTGCGGCTGGGTTTGCACCAAGTTTTGAAAACCCTAACGATAAATTAAGCGCTCATAAAGTTGTTTCAATTCTTTTGAAGCTAACTATTCCCAACTTCAAGAAGGTAGAAGTGTACGGTACTAATTCAAGAGTTGTATTAGAAGGAAAATATAAGGAATTGGATGTATCCTTATCCGATGGGGAATGTGAGTTACATAATATTGTGGGTAATGCCAATGTAAAGACGCAAAGTGGATCTATTAGTGTATTCGCAAAATCAGTACAAATAAATGCGAATAGCAAATATGGGAAAGTCTCATTTAATCCAATTCCTGAAGGATTGTTTATTTATAAACTACAAACGATGACTGGAAATATAGAATTGAGTAAAACCGAATAATATTTATATTTTTGCCCCCATTGATTTATGCCCATGAATATTAAAAAATCTGTACTATTTATTTTATTGATACTTATAATTGATCAATGGAGTAAAATATATATAAAGACCCATTTTGTTTTGGGCGAATCGGTAGATGTATTTAACTGGTTCAAAATCCTTTTCATTGAGAATGAAGGAGCTGCTTGGGGAGCTAAGTTGAGTGACATTTTACCAATTTCCGATAATATCGGAAAATTGGTGCTTACAATTTTTAGATTGTTTGCAATTTTTGGAATAGGGTATTGGCTTTTTGATGTAATTAAGAAAAAAGCTTCTTCCACATTAATTTGGGCCGTGTCTATGATTTTTGCTGGTGCATTAGGTAATATTTTAGATTCTTTATTTTATGGTATTATTTTTAATGATAGCTACAACCAGGTCGCCACTCTTTTTTCTCAAGAACCTTATGGTGAATTATTTTATGGTAAGGTGGTAGATATGTTATATTTTCCTATGGTAGATACCACATGGCCTAGTTGGGTGCCAGGAGTTGGAGGACAAAATTTTAGATTTTTCGAGCCAGTATTCAATATAGCGGATACTGCAATAAGTACTGGGGTTGGTATGCTACTAGTTTTTAATAAAAAGGCCTTTCACAAAGAAGAGGAAGCTTCAATTGAAGTTGAAGATGATTCATTAAGGAATTAAGAATATTAAAAGGTGTAGGTTTTTTTCGGGGTAACGCAGTAATCTAGTGGAATATCAGTAGGTGCCATATCTTCGATAAAATCTTCTGGCTCAAAAAGAGATAAGCCTATCTTTATTACATTAGCCTTACACTGACTAAGAAAACGGTCATAGTATCCTTTGCCATATCCAATTCTATTGCCCAGTTTATCGAATGCCAATAGCGGTATAAAAACAACGTCAATTTTATTGGGAGGTACTGTAATACCATCAACAGGTTCCGGTATATTTAAGGAATTAGTTTTAAACTTTGTATTATCGGTAAGTAAGTAATGTTCTAATTCAGTATTCGAAATAACTTTTGGTACAATGATATTTTTATCAAAACCAAGAAGGATAGAAATAATACCTTCTGTATCAATTTCTATGTTTTTTTCAATCGGTAGAAATATGTGAAAATATTGATTTTCCCATATGGGTAATTGCAAAACAGAGTTTGCAATAGCTATACTTTGCTGGCCTAAATGGGTGGGGGTAATTAAATTACGTAATCTTGAATATTTTAAGCGTAAATCTTTCTTCAGCATAGTGAAGTAATTCTAGCACTAGTATTTTGTAATTTAATCTTTACCTGCAACAGCAAAAAATACTTTAAAGAATAACATTAATATAAGATATGTTCCTAAAGTGATGATATAGCTTTCCATGTTATTCTCGAGTTTAATTGAACTAATCTGCGTTGTTATTGAGTTAAAAATAAGTAAAATAATTAATATCAATCTATGAAAAGTACTTTTTTATCGTTTAAGTGCATATATTTTGGTAAAAATTAACATACTAGTAAATGTTAGAATAATAATATTTATAATAAATCATTGATAATCAGGTGATTATAATTTTTAATGCATATGTGAATGCGTAATAAAATGAATTAAGGCTTGATAATTTTAAGATATAGCAGTATTTATTTAAAATAAAGTCATGTTCATAATTTTCATGACAAGTGTGGTTTAAAGAATTTTGTTGTTGATTATAGTACTGTAGTGTAATTTAAACTGATTTTTATAGACTAAATTAGTAGTATAGAATTATGTCTGGAATCCCCTTAAATATACAATTGAGCTCATTGCCCTCTAGCCCAGGGGTATATCAATTCTACGATAGTAATGAGGGTATTTTATATGTTGGAAAGGCAAAGAATTTAAAGAAAAGGGTTTCCTCTTATTTTAATAAAAACCATGAGTATGGTAAAACTCGGGTATTGGTTAAAAAAATAAGGTCTATAAAGCATATTGTTGTTCCAACAGAGTCAGATGCCCTATTGCTAGAGAATAATTTAATAAAAGAATTAAGGCCTCGTTATAATGTCTTGCTAAAGGATGACAAATCTTATCCGTGGCTTTGTTTAAAGAATGAACGTTTCCCAAGATTTTTTCCTACTAGACGCGTTATAAAAGATGGGTCAGAATATTACGGTCCGTATACTAGCATGAAAACGGTTAGAATTCTTTTAGACTTAATAAAGAGTGTTTACCCTTTGCGAACGTGTAATTATGATTTGTCTGCGGAAAAAATAAATATAGGTAAGTATAAAGTTTGCTTAGAATATCATTTAGGTAATTGTAAAGGCCCATGTGAGGGACATCAAACTATTGCGGAATATGACAGACAAATAGAAGACATACGCCAAATTGTAAAAGGAAATTTTAAGTCTTCAATTACCTATTTTAAAGCACAGATGAAAATGTTAGCCGCTGAAATGAAATTTGAGGAGGCTCAAAAAATCAAGGAGAAAATAGATGTATTAGAAAACTATCAGGTAAAGTCAACTATAGTTAATCCTAAGATTAGTAATGTTGATGTATTCAGTATAATTTCAGACAACTCTTTCGCTTATGTAAATTTTTTACAATTGGCTCATGGCTCTATTATTCGTTCGCACACTATGGAAATCAAAAAGAAGCTTGAAGAGCAGGATGAAGATTTGTTAGAACTTGCTATAGTAGAAATACGAGAACGTTTTAAGTCGGATTCTAAAGAATTATATGTTCCTTTTAAAATAGCGGTGTCCCCAGGGTTGAAAGTTACTGTGCCGAAATTGGGCGATAAAAAGCGTATTTTAGACTTGTCTGAACGTAATGCTAAATTCTTTAGGCAAGATCGTTTTAATCAGATTAAGATAATTGATCCTGATCGTCATACAAATAGGATTATGGCTCAAATGATGAAGGATTTAAGGTTATCTGCAGAACCAAGGCATATAGAATGTTTCGACAACAGTAATATTCAAGGGAGCAATCCGGTAGCGGCATGTGTTGTTTTTAAAGATGGTAAGCCTTCTAAAAAAGAGTACAGACATTATAATATAAAAACGGTAACTGGGCCAGACGATTTTGCTTCAATGGAAGAGGTTGTTTACCGTAGGTATAAGAGGTTGCAAGAAGAAATGCAGCCATTTCCTCAGCTTATCGTCATTGATGGCGGAAAAGGGCAATTGTCTTCTGCGTTAAAAAGTCTTGATATTTTAGGGTTAAGAGGAAAAATTGCTATAATAGGAATTGCGAAACGTTTAGAGGAAATCTATTTTCCAGAAGATTCGATTCCGCTTTATTTAGATAAAAAGTCAGAAAGTTTAAAAATTATACAATTTTTAAGAAATGAAGCGCATAGGTTTGGTATAACCTTTCATAGAAATAAAAGAAGTAAGGGTGCAATTAATTCTGAGTTAGAGGGTATAGGTGGGATAGGTGAAAAAACAGTGCAACAATTATTGAAAAAATTTAAATCTGTTAAACGCATAAAAGAAGCTACAATTGAAAGCTTAAGCCAAGAAGTTGGAGTGTCAAAAGCAAAGAAGATATATGAGTCTTTTCGTAAAGAATAGTTTCAATTTGATTAGAATAGTAATGTTAGGGACAGTATTGTTGCTTAACTTTTTATGCTTATTTGCGCAGACAGATTTTGATACAAAAAGACCAAAGATAGGTTTGGTGCTAAGCGGAGGTGGAGCAAAAGGAATGGCGCACATTGGAGCGTTGAAAGTAATTGAGGAGGCGGGTATAGAATTAGATTATATTGGAGGGTCAAGTATGGGGGCAATAGTTGGTGCTTTATATGCTTCGGGGTATACGGCTGCCGAGTTAGACTCCATGTTTAATGCAACAAATTTCGGAACCCTTATTCAAGATAACCTTCCAAGAAGTGCTAAAACATTTTATGAAAAAGAGGACTCTGAGCGGTATTCCTTAACCTTGCCTTTCAATAATTTTAAGGTTTCCGTTCCACCTGCATACTCAGGTGGGCAAAATATCTATAATGAATTGGTTAGACTTTTGTATCACGTGAAAGATATTGAAGACTTTGATAAATTACCCACTCCGTTTGTTTGCGTGGCTACCGATATAGAAACGGGTAAACAGGTTGTTTTAGATTCTGGTTATTTGCCAGAGGCAATTTTGGCCAGTGGTACATTGCCGTCACTATTTGAGCCTTCAGTAATAAACGATAAGGTTTTAATAGATGGTGGCGTGGTAAATAATTATCCAATTGATGAGGTTCTGGCTATGGGTGCAGATATTATAATTGGTGTAGATGTACAGCATGATTTATCTGAAAGGGAGGCGCTTTTGTCTGCTACAGAAATCTTATTGCAGATTAATAACTATAGAACGGTGGCAGATATGAAGATAAAATCTGCAAAAACCGACGTCTATATAAAGCCACAAATAGAAAAATATTCTGTTATTGAATTCAATAAATTAAATGCAATTATACAAACAGGGGAAGATGCTGCAAATTTAAAAATAGATGAGCTTAGAGAATTGATGACAAAATCTAAGAAGTATAAAACCTCAATACCTGCCGTCGATTCTGATCAGCAGCTAACGGTAAACAGATTGTTGATTGATGGCAACACAAGTTATACTAGAGGATATGTAAAAGGGAAACTAAGGTTTAATTTAGATGAACCTATAAGTTTTAAGAGATTACAGCAAGGCATTGGTAATTTGGCCGCTACCGGTAACTTTAAAACTATTAGATATAAATTATTAAATAATACCAATGGTGGTGAGGATTTAATTTTACCCTTAGATGAAACTCCTAACACTTCTTTTTTAAGATTAGGAGCTCATTTTGATGATTTGTATAAAAGTGCAGTCATAATTAATCTTACCAAACGTAGAATATTATCTAAGGATGATGTAGCGTCTTTTGATTTAATTTTAGGTGATAATATTAGGTACAATTTTGAATATTATGTAGATAAAGGTTCGTATTGGAGTTTTGGAGTTAATTCTAGGTTCAATGATTTTGAACAGGAGATTGATTTTGACCTTATAGGAGACAATTTCGATGTTACTCCAAGTTCAAGAATTAATACGATTAACCTTGCTGTATCCGATTTTACTAATCAGTTATATATTCAAACTGTTATAAAAGAGGAGTTTGCTTTTGCTTTAGGTGCTGAGTTTAAATATTTGCAATACAGTACTAGAACTTTTAGTGATATCCCCGATGCTAACCTGACCATAAATACTACCACAGATAATGGACGAACATATTTTGAAAAAAGTAATTATGTAAGTGCATATGGGGCTTTAAAGTTAGATACGTATGATGATAAGTATTTTCCATCAAGAGGCTTGTATTTTAACGGTGATATGCATTATTATGTTTTATCCTCCGATTTCAATAATAACTTTAAAGATTTTTCTATTTCCAAAGCTAGAATTGGTTTGGCCTTTCCTTTAGTTAAAAGTCTATCCTTAAATCTAGAAACTGAAGGGGGTTTTAAATTGGGTACCTCTAATGTTACAACATATGATTTCGTTCTAGGCGGTTATGGCACTGATTTTATAAATAATTTCAAACCCTTCGTTGGCTATGATTTTCTAAGCCTACCAGGTAATAGTTTTGTTAAGGCATATGCAAGATTGGATTTTGAGTTCGTTAAAAAAAATCATGTAATGTTCACCGCTAATTTTGCCAATGTAGATGATGACCTTTTTAGAACAGGAGATTGGTTCAAAGCACCAACATATTCGGGTTATGGAGTTGGCTATGGTTGGGAATCATTTTTAGGTCCGGTTAATCTTTTGTACTCTTGGTCACCAGAAACTGAAAGATCACAGTTTTTCGTAAGTGTAGGTTATTGGTTCTAGGGTCTAAATTAGATTTGAGACTCATTATAAGTCGTCTTAACTTCCTTTATTCTTAATAATTTCCTAAATATTAGAGTGAAGTGTGAATAACTGTTAAGGTTATCATTAAAGTAAGTTAAACCGTAGGTTAGGTATAATATTGTGTCTTAAATTTACATCAGCTAAGGGGTGGTTCCCTTACAACTTTAAGTAGTGGTTTTTCATAATTTAAAGTTTGGTTGGTTATTTAGGAAAAGCCCAGTTTTTACACTGGGCTTTTTTTATGCAATACTTTGGAATAAATTTTGTTTAAGATATAGTAAAAGTAGTAATAGAAAACTATCAATTATTACTTTTACTATAATTTGAAGACTATGCGAAAATCTATAATACTAGTATTTCTTTTTTCTTTTTTCGTTGCTCAAAGTCAAAATGAAAATTCTGCTTTTAATGTGGGGGAGTGGTTAAAATATAGAATGCATTATGGTTTTTTGAATGCTAGCTACGCCACGTTGCAAGTTAATTCAGCTACCATGAATGAAAAGCCAGTTTATCATGTTGTTGGGCATGGTGAAACTACTGGTATCGCCAGTTGGTTTTTTAAGGTAGATGACACTTACGAAAGCTACTTTGATAAAAATGACGGAAAACCATATCGATTTGTTCGAAAAATTGATGAAGGCGGCTATACAAAAGACATTGAAATAAACTTTGACTATAAGCAGTCGAAAGCTGAACTTAATGATAAAAAAAACAAGAAAAAGCTTAATTTTACATTACAGGACAATATACAAGATTTAATATCTGCTTTTTACTTCTTGAGGAATAACTATAAAACGGAAGACCTTGAAGTGGGGAAAGCAATTACCCTGAAAATGCTTTATGACGATGATGGTGTTTTTAACTTTAAACTTAAGTATCTAGGTAAGGAAGTTATCAATACAAAATATGGAAAGGTAGAATGTTTGAAATTTAGGCCTTTAGTTCAATCTGGGCGTGTATTCAAAGAGCAGGAAAGTTTGTCGTTATGGGTTTCTAATGACGAAAATAGAATACCGATAAGGATTAAGGCAGATTTAGCAGTAGGGGCAATAAAAGCTGATATAGATGGGTATAATGGACTAAAGCATCAGTTTAAAATTATAATGGATTAGCCGATAAATGGAAGATAAGGAGAAGATTCAATCCCAAATATCTAAACTTGAAGAAAAATATAAGGATTCTGGGCAAGATCTTAGCTCTTATTTAGACGGCTTATTACATCAGCGTTATTTAACATATTGGGATTATATTCATTTAGATACCCTTTTAAGCTTACAAGTACCCCGAACACATTTTCCCGATGAAGAGATCTTTATCATGTATCACCAAATTACCGAACTCTATTTTAAATTGATTCTACATGAGCAAAAGCAATTGGTAGATGATAAAAGTGGTAATCTTGATTTTTTTATTGAGAAAGTAAGAAGAATTAATAGTTATTATACCGTGCTAATATCCTCCTTTGGTGTTATGATTAAGGGAATGGAGCGTGAGCAGTTTTTGCAATATCGTATGGCTTTGCTTCCTTCAAGCGGTTTTCAATCTGCACAGTTTAGAATGATTGAAATTTACGCTACACCTTTAGAAAATTTGGTTCATGTGTCTGAACGAAATCAATACTCTTCAGAAAGTACAGTTGAAGAGTTGTATGAGCATATATATTGGAAAAAAGGAGCTACCGATATTAGTACTGGCGAAAAGACACTCACCTTAAAGCAGTTTGAGTATAGGTATACACCTAGATTGATTAGAATAGCAAAGCAAGTAAAAAATACAACTATCTATCACAAATATTTAAGTTTACCTAGTAACTTAAAACAAAATGAGTCATTGGTTGAAGGATTAAAAACCTTAGATATAAATGCAAATATCAATTGGCAATTAATGCACATGGGTTCTGCTCATAGATACTTAAGAAGAGAGTCTGGTGATATAGAAGCAACTGGAGGCACAAACTGGAAAGAATATTTGCCACCTAGTTTTCAGAAAATTGTATTCTTTCCAGTATTGCATACAGAAAAAGAATTAAATAATTGGGGTAAGCAGTGGGTTGACCATATGTTAAATCCAGATAAATCAAAAATGAAGTAATGCAGAAATATTGGGGCATAATATTGGCATTAACTGTTTTGGCATCTTGTAAAGATGATGTAAAGCAGAAAAATGACATTGCACAAGAAATTAGTGTGTCAGAAGTTGAGGTAATTAATGAACAATTTGGCTTTAATCTTAATGAATTTAATGTTCAATTAGATACTATAAAATATGGAGATAGTTTTGGGGAATTAATGATGCAAAACAAAGTTGCTTACCCAAAAATAGCAGCTATATCAGAGAATTATAGAGACACGTTCGACGTTCGTAAAATTCGAGTGGGTAAGCCATATGCCATTTTAAAATCTAAGGATACAATTGCGCAAGCTCAAATATTCATCTATGAAAACGACCCTATTAATTATACGGTCATTGATATGAGAGATAGCGTAAAAGTTTATACGGATAAACGAAAGGTGAAATACGTACGCCGAGAAGTGTCTGGTGTTATTGAAACCAGTTTATCGGAAGCGATTTTAGATCAGGGAATAGATTATAACGTAACCCATAATTTAGCGAATGTATATGCCTGGACGATAGATTTTTCAAGGTTACAAAAGAAAGATAAATTCAAGGTAATCTATAATGAAAAGTATATTAACGATACAATTTATGCCGGAGCAGAACCAATAGAAGCGGCTTTTTTTGAGCATAATGGAAAGCCGATTTATGCATTTGCATATGAGAATGATTCGTTAAAAAGTATTGTAGATTATTTTGATGAAGATGCGAATAATTTAAGAAGAACATTTTTAAGAATGCCGGTAGAATATGGTAGATTATCTTCTAGATATAATCTTAAAAGAAGAATAAAGCATTACGGTTTCAAAATAAGGCCACATAAAGGAACAGATTATGCAGCACCCATTGGTACACCTATAATGGCTACCGCAGACGGAACGGTTATAGAATCAACTCGACGAGGGGGTAATGGTAAGTACGTTAAGATTAGGCATAATGGTACATATGCGACACAATACTTGCACATGAAAGCTCAAAAGGTTAAAAAAGGTGAGTTTGTTCGCCAAGGTGATGTTATTGGTTGGATTGGAATGACTGGCAGTACGGCAGGCCCTCATGTTTGTTATCGTTTTTGGAAAAATGGAAAACAAGTTGATCCTTTAAGAGAAGAACTACCACAAGCAGAACCTTTGCATGAAACATTAAGAGAAGAATATTTTGCTTATATATCCCCTTTAAAAGAACAGTTAGATTGTATTATATACCCTAAGGTTTTGTTAGAAGAGGAAGAAGATTTACTAACACTTAATCAAGAAGATGGCATTAAACAAAACTAATCCAACGCAAACTGAGGTTTGGAAAAAACTGACTACTCATTATAAAGAAACAAAAGAAATACATTTAAGAGATCTTTTTTCTTCGGATGCAAAAAGAGCGGAAAAGTTTACCTTGCAATGGAACGATTTTCTTTTTGATTATTCCAAGAATAGAATTTCCACAGAAACTATGCAGTTGTTGTTTCAATTGGCAGAAGAGGTTAATTTAAAAGGCGCTATTGATGCTTATTATGATGGTGACATCATAAATGAAACCGAAGGTAGGGCTGTTTTACATACGGCATTACGGGCTAAAATATCTGACAAAGTTTTGGTAGATGGAGTCAATGTTATGCCAGAGGTATATGAGGTTAAGAAACATATTGAAGAATTCACCGATAAGGTTATTCATGGCGAACTGAAAGGATACACGGGTAAAACATTTACCGATGTCGTAAATATCGGTATTGGCGGTTCGGATCTTGGGCCGGCTATGGTGACAGAAGCTTTAAAGTTTTATAAAAATCATTTATCAATTCATTTTGTAAGTAATGTAGATGGTGATCATGTTCATGAAGTTTTAAAAACCTTAGATCCAGAAACAACGTTATTTATTGTAGTGTCTAAAACGTTCACTACGCAAGAAACTTTAAGTAATGCTACCACTATTAAAAAGTGGTTTTTAAAGTACGCGACGCAAGATGATATTGCCAAACATTTTGCGGCGGTATCAACGAATAGTGAAAAAATAGCTGAATTTGGAATAGATGCAGCAAACGTTTTTCCTATGTGGGATTGGGTTGGAGGTAGATTTTCATTATGGAGTGCTGTGGGTCTGACAATTGCTTTGTCGATTGGTTATGATAATTTTGATGATTTATTGAGGGGTGCGAATGAGGCTGATGTACATTTCAAAGAAGAGATATTTTCAGAAAATATTCCTGTTGTTATGGCATTGTTAAGTGTATGGTATAATAATTTTTATGGCGCAGAGACCGAAGCAATAATTCCTTACGCACAATACTTAAGTAGATTTTCTGCTTATTTACAACAAGGTATTATGGAAAGTAATGGTAAAAGTGTTGACCGCGCGGGTAATGTTGTCGGTTATGAAACTGGTACCATAATATGGGGTGAGCCAGGTACAAATTCGCAACATGCATTTTTTCAACTAATACACCAAGGCACTAAATTAATACCTACCGACTTTATTGGGTTTAAACACTCACTGCATGGAGATAAGGACCATCATAATAAATTGATGGCAAATTATTTTGCGCAATCGGAAGCTCTTATGAATGGGAAAACTATGGCAGAAGTAATTTCCGAACTAGAAGCTAAAAATGTGGAGCAAAAAGAAATTGATAACCTTGCACCATTTAAGGCTTTTGCTGGGAATAAGCCCACCAATACAATGCTAATAAATAAATTGACACCACGAAGTTTAGGTTCATTAATTGCCTTTTATGAACATAAAATATTTGTGCAAGGCGTAATTTGGAACATTTTTAGTTATGATCAATGGGGGGTAGAGTTAGGTAAACAACTAGCGGGCACTATTCTCAATGATATTGAAAATTCAGAAATCTCAGCACATGACAACTCAACGTTAAGACTTCTGCAATATTTTAAGAAATAATTTAGACAATTCATAAGTTCTTTGAAAAATTTATAACTGATTCATTTACAGTTCTTTTTGATCATTTTTTCAAGTATTTTTGCAGTGCTGATTTAACGTTGTCTTAACGTTAAAGGTTAAAATTTAAATGACTTTTGCGGCAAGTTAAAAAACTAACAAATACTTAAAAAAATGAAAAAAATGTACTTTGCAATTGCGGTATTTTTTATGACCGTAACTGCTTTTTCGCAAGGGACTATTACTGGGACTGTGTTGGATGGTGATACTAACTCACCTTTACCTGGTGCAACGGTAATGGTAAAAGGTACCACAAATGGTACTTCATCTGATTTTGATGGAAATTTCACAATAAATGTAAGTTCAGCAAATGGAACTTTGGTAGTGTCTTACATTGGCTTTGATTCTAAACAAATTTCTTTTACTGCTTCAGGTAATATTGGTTCAATTGTTTTAGAGCCTAACGCTGAAGAGTTAGAGGGTGTTGTTGTTGTTGGTAGGGGTATTATTGACCTTGCTAGTGATAGACAAACACCTATAGCTGTTTCATCAATTCCTGTTGAAATTATTCAAGAGAAAATCGGTACACAAGATATTACGATGACTATGGTGAACACACCATCGGTTTATGTATCTGGCCAAGCTGGTGGTTATGGTGATTCAGACATTAGAGTGCGCGGTTTTGAACAAGATAACACCGCTTTCCTTTTAAATGGTCAGCCGATTAACGGTATGGAAGACGGTAAAATGTACTGGTCTAACTGGTCTGGTTTAAATGATATTGCTAGTGGAGTTCAGATTCAACGTGGTCTTGGTTCTTCTAAATTAGCCATTTCATCTGTTGGTGGTACAGTTAACTTCGTTACCAAAGCAACTGAAATGAATGAAGGTGGTTTTGGTTATGCGACAATTGCTAATAACAATTACATAAAAACTACTGCTGGTTATAACACTGGTGTTTCTGAAAAAGGGTTTGGATTAAGTGTGATGCTTTCACACTGGCAAGGAGATGGTTATAATGAAGGTAACTACGGTGAAGGTCAAACATACTTTATTTCTGCAGGTTACCGACCTAATGATAATCACGGTTTTAACTTTTTGCTGACTGGAGCGCCACAGTTTCACGATCAAAACTTTACTAAATCTATTGCCGATTATCAGCAATATGGTTTACGTTACAACAATAACTGGGGTACTTACAATGGTCAGTACAAAACAGAGAGAAGAAACTTTTACCACAAACCGGTTGCAAACTTGAACTGGGATTGGACTATTAGCGAAAAATCTAACCTTTCTACAGTATTATATGCATCTTGGGGTAACGGGGGTGGTACTGGTGATCGTGGTAACAGAATCAGAACTGCTGAGGGTCGTATAGATTACGATGCTATTTATGCGGCGAATGGTGCAATTGAAAATGGAGCAGGTGGTTATTTTACAGCAGGTGGCGGTTATGTTACTCGTTCTTCAATGAATTTACACAACTGGTACGGTTTAATTTCAAACTTCGAAACAAAACTTACGGATGATCTTTCTTGGAATGTTGGTTTCGATTTAAGAACGTATTACGGTAAACACTTCAGAGTGGTTTCAGATTTTCATGGTCTTGATTCTTGGGCAGAAACGGTTCGTTTAAGAGATCAAAATAATAATCACGAGAGATACGGTACTTTTGGTACGTACAAGAATGTATTGGCAACAGAAAGCTTTAGACCTTCTGGTTGGGCTGCAGCTTTTAATACATATCCTGAAGATCAAAAAATAGCCTATAGTAATGATGAGCGTATTTCTTATGGTGGCTTATTTACTCAATTAGAATATGCAAAAGATAACTTTTCTGCATTCTTTCAAGGATCGGTTTCTAATCAATACCACCAGAGGTTTGATTTCTTTCAATATGCTGACCAAGCATTAATTGATGGTACATCTAGTCAAGGTACCGATGAACCTATTCCTGCAGGTATTACTCCTGGTACTGATTCAGAAAAAGTAAATAATATAGGATATAATGTAAAAACTGGTTTAAGCTATAAGGCATCAGATGCCCATAGATTTTATGCCAATGCAGGTTACTATAGCCGTCAACCATATCATGATAATATTTACTTGAACTTTACAAACCAAGTAAATCCTTTAACTGAAAATGAAAAAATTTTAGGTTTAGAAGCGGGTTATGGATTTACAAGCTCAGTTTTCTCTGCTAACATTAACTTATACAGAACTTCTTGGAAAGATAGAGTTGTGTCTAGTTCTAATGTTGTTGATGATGTATTAACATTTACTACAAATTTTGGTACTGAGCAATTGCATTCAGGGGTAGAATTAGACTTTAAACTTAGACCAACTAATGAGTTGTCATTTAATGGATTTCTTTCTGTAGGAGATTGGGTATACCAAGGCGAAGCGGTAACTCAGATATCTGATGATGACCGTAATGTATCTAGCTTAGAAACTGTTGATTACGACGGTGGAAAAGTTGGTGGTGCCGCACAATTATCTGGTGGTTTAGGTTTTGCATATAAAATAAGTAAAAACTTTTCATTGGATTCTGATTGGAGATACTATGACAATCTGTATTCTGATGTTGGTGCAATTAAAGAAAATTTAAAATTACCTTCATACAATTTATTAGATGCTGGTCTTACTTTTAAAGTTCCTTTAGGAGTTGATAAATTAAAACAATTGAAAATAAGAGGTAACATTAACAATCTTTTTGATACTGAATATTTATCAAGTTTAACTACTTCAAATTTTGCAGAAGCTGGTGATACGTTATATGATGGAATCGCAGTTTCTAACCAAGGTTACTTTGGTTGGGGTAGAACTTGGAACGTTACTTTACGTTACGAATTTTAAAAAAAAAGTGTAGCATAAAAAAGCCCTGCCAATTGGCAGGGCTTTTTTATGCTCAAAATTCACTATTTTTAAATCTAAATAAATGAAATTATGGAAGAAACAGGATTAGCATATACTTGGGTACACTCTTTACACTCTTATTTGGCCTATATCGTATTAGCGGTATTGATTTTAGCTGTTGCAAATGCAATAACTGGTTTAATGAGTAAACGAATTTTTAATATGGGTAAAGATTTAAGATTAAGTCTTTTTGCTTTGATTTTGTGCCATATTCAATTATTAGTTGGTTTGTTGCTTTATTTTGTTTCGCCTAGTGGTTTAAGCGCTATCCAAGAATTCGGAATGGGAGGTTTAACATCGGTAGCTCGCTTACTTGCCGTAGAGCATCCATTCATTAATATTTTAGCAATCGTTTCAATAACTATAGGTTGGTCTAGACACAAGAAGTTTGTGGAAGGAGATAAAAAATTTAAAAGTATCGCTATTTTCTACGGAATTGGCTTGGTGCTTATATTAAGTAGAATACCTTGGGGACAATGGTTTAATTAATCAATTAAAATTTATCAATGAATAAAATTACATCTACATTATTGGTGCTATTATTTAGTTCCTCATTATTAGCTCAAAAACAAGAATTGTTTAATGGTGAAAATTTGGAAGGTTGGACGGTTTATGGCACTGAAAAGTGGTATGTAGAAGATGGGCTTTTAATTTGTGAAAGCGGTCCTGACGCAGAATATGGATATTTGGGTACAGACAAGCAGTATAAAAACTTCATTCTTGACCTAGATTTTAAACAAGAAGCAGATGGTAATAGCGGTGTTTTTATTAGGTCAACAGTAGATGGCACGACAGTTAGTGGTTGGCAGGTAGAGGTTGCTCCTCCTGGCGCGTTTACCGGCGGTATTTACGAATCTTATGGGAGACAATGGTTGATTAAACCTACACTAGATAAAGACAAGGCATTAAAGTTTGGTGAATGGAACCATATGAAAATTAAAGTGGAAGGCAAAGTAGTCACCTCTTGGGTAAATGGTGTCGAAATGGTTTCTTTAAAGGATAGGCTTATTGGGAAAGGAGAAGGAGCTATTTTATTACAAATACATTCTGGTGGTGGTATAAAAGTAAAGTGGAAAAATATCCAAATAGAAGAATTAGATTAATCTACTTTTTTAATTAAATGAAGAAAGACGGGAAAATGGTCGCTATATCCACCAATATAGCTACCTCCTGCATAGGTGCGTAATGGGTAGCCTTTATATTTTCCTTTTGGGTCCATTAAATAACTAGGTGTAAATATGCCTGCTTTCCAATAATTATATCTTTGTTTTTCTTTATCTAAAAGGCTAGATGTCAAATACAATTGGTCAAAAAGATTCCACTTATCGCGATATGCCAAAGAACCTTTTCCTTTTCTAAAAAGCTTTTCCATCGGCCCGTAAAGACTTAGAGAATCTAGATTTTTATAGTTTTTCTGTACGTTTAATATTTTTTTAAAACTTGGGTCTACAGGGTCATCATTAAAATCACCCATGCTAATGATCTTAGCATAGATATCTTGCCTTCTTACGGAGTCTATAATACGTTTGTTAAGTTTAGCGGCTTCTAACCTATAAGGTCTGCTTCTGGCCTCTCCGCCACTTCTAGAAGGCCAGTGGTTGACTAGAAAATAAATTTTTTCGTTATCTAATAATCCTTCAACGATAAGTTGGTCTCTAGTGTAATTGCGTTTTCCATCTAAATCGAAAAGCAAAAGCCGATGACTATTAAAATTTATCGGAATAAAAGCATCCTTTTTATACAATAACGCCACATCAATGCCTCGTTCATCGGGCGAATCGAAATGAATAATTCCATAATTGGTTTGTGCTAGATTACTATGGTGGACCAAGTCTTGTAGGACACTTAAGTTTTCAACTTCACAAACACCAATAATATCAGGAGCTGTATTGTTTTCTATAGAACCAATTTCAGAAATAACTTTGGACATCTGTTCAATTTTTTCTGTATAGCGTTCTTCCGTCCAGTGATCTTTACCTGTTGGTGTACGGTCATCGTCAAAAATTAATGTGTCATTTTTCGTGTCAAAAAGATTTTCCAAATTGTAAAAAGCAACGGTTCTGATTTGATAACTGGCTGCCTCTTGTGCAATTAAACCGATTTGAGAAAAAAGTAGAAAATAGAACAGATATAGCTTCATCGAGGACATTATGTCTTAATTATTAGCTAGTATACGGAATTTTCACGTTAATTATTTCTTAAAAATGTATCTTAATGGCTTAGTAACAATACGTTGAGTTTTTAAATGATAAAACATTTACTGTTTTTATTAGTAGTGTTTAAAATTTGCACCCTACAATCTCAGGCCACTTCTACTATTATAGGAGTTGTTGAAGAGATGACCAATGGGGAAAAAATTACGAATGCCGAAGTAATGGTTGAGGGGAGTGACTTTTCAATTGACACCAATGATATGGGAGAATTTAGTATTACTACTTCGAAGAAAGGGCAATTTATTTTAAATATTACTGCACAAGATTATGTTACTAAACGAATACCTATTTTTCTTGATGGTGTCGATTTGGACTTAGGAACAATACATTTAGAGCGTGATATAACTTTTGAGAAAACTATTAATCTGGTAAACATTACTGATGATGAGTTGCTTGATGATGAAGTTAACTCTAATGCATTGGCATTGCTTCAATCTACTAAGGATATTTTTCTTAATAGGGCAGCTTTTGATTTCGGGCAAGCATTTTTTAGGGTAAGAGGATATGATTCACAATATGGAGAGGTACATCTAAACGGTATATCCATGAACAAAATGTATGACGGCAGACCTCAATGGAATAATTGGGGCGGATTAAATGATGTAATTAGAAATCAACAATACGCTAATGGTTTAAGTGCTTCAGATTTCACTTTTGGTGGTATTCTAGGAAATACAAATATAGATTTACGGCCATCAGGGTTACGATCTGGCACTAGGCTATCATCATCTGTATCGAACAGAACATATGGTGGTAGGCTTATGGCAACTTATAATTCTGGAGTTAAAAAGGAAAAATATGCTTATATACTTTCGGCTTCTAGAAGATGGGCTAAGGAAGGTTATATAGCTGGAACTCTATATGATTCATATTCTGTATACGGCTCTTTTGAATATCTACTAAATGAACAAAACACGTTATCTGCAACTGCTATTGTAGCTTCGAATAGAAGAGGTCGTTCTTCAGCAATCACGGAAGAAGTGTATCAAATTCAAGGAAATAAGTACAATCCGTATTGGGGTTTTCAGAACAACAAAATTCGAAATTCTAGAGAGCGAAATATAAATGAGCCACTATTTTTATTGAATTATAATCATGAATCTAATAGATTGGTAATAAATGTAGGTTTAGCTTACCAAACCGGTATTTACAAAAGAAGTAGGTTGGGTTATTTTAATGCTCCAAATCCTGATCCTACCTACTATAGATATTTGCCAAGTTTTTATTTAAATAGTCCAATTGGGGCAAATTTTGAAAGTGCAGTTTTAGCTGAAGAAGGTTTTATTCAAAATCCGCAAATGAATTGGAATAATATATTTAAGGCTAATACCAGTTTAGGCCAAGAAGGTGAAGCCGCTTATGTTTTGTATGATGATACGACAAAAGACAATCAGCTTACGGCTAGGGTAAATAGTAACATAGATATTAATAGCCATTTAAGAGTTGATTTTGGAATAACCTACAAACATTTAATGTCTAAAAATTATGCTCTAATCGACGATTTGATAGGCGCTGAATTTCATCGAGATATCGACACATTTTCTGAAACGCTTAACGATATCGATGGAGATGTCAATAAAAAGAAAGGTGACATTTTTAATTATAAATATGATTTTGAAGGGAATATGACAGACATGTATACCCAACTAAATTTAAACTATAATAAAATAAATGCATTTATTTCTGGTAAATACGGTTATGTAAATTATCAAAGAAATGGATTGTTTATGAATGAACGCTTTTTAGACAATTCATACGGTGAAAGTGAACGAATACGATTTTCGAATTGGTCATTTAAATCAGGAATCACATATAATATAACGGGAAGACACTGGGTTACTGCTAATGCAGCATATATTAATAGGGCTCCGGCACTTCAAAATGTTTTTATAAATCCTAGGGAAAATAATGCTATTGTGCCTAATCTGCAAAGTGAAAAGATTACAAGTGTAGATACTAATTATTTTTTGAGAATGCCAAAACTTACAGGAAGGCTAACAGGTTTTTATACCCGATTTCAAGATGTTACTGATGTAAATTTCTTTTTCGTTGATTCTGGTATAGGTTCAGATTTTGTGCAAGAGGTATTGACCGATTTAGATAAATTGCATTTAGGTATTGAACTAGGCTTAGAATATCAATTATCGAGCGCTGTAAAATTATCATTGGTTACTTCGGTTGCAAAGTATCTTTATGCTAGCGACCCTTTCGTAACAATTAACTTTGATACTGCAGGGGCGACCGAAGATTTAATTGATGTTTCTGGTTCAAAGTTTTTAGGTCAATCTGCTATTAAAGGATATAAATTGGCTCAAGGGCCGCAAAAAGCAATTGCTGTAGGTATTGAATATAGGGATCCAAAATATTGGTGGGTAAGCATGACCGCGAATTACTTAGCCAATAATTATGCAAACATTTCTACAATAACCAGAACCAAAAGTTTTTTAATAAATCCAGAAACGGGACAAAGATTTCCAGATGCTACTGATGAAAATGTTCAAAAGCTTTTAAAACAAAATCGGTTAGATAATTTCTATTTATTAAATCTAGTTGGAGGTAAGTCTTGGTTAAAGAAGGGGAAATATTTTAGTGTCTTTGCAAGTGTCAACAATGTCTTTGATACAGCCTTTAGAACTGGTGGGTATGAACAAAGCAGAAATGGCAATTATGGACAATTGAAGCAAGATAATTTTAGCGGTAACCCATCCTTTGCTCCAAAATATTGGTACGGATTTGGTAGGACCTATTTTTTAAATATGGCATTTAGTTTCTAAATATGATGTGATCAAGATGATTTTTAAAAGCAATAATTTATTTAATATCAATTTTTTATGCATTCTGCTATTGACTAGTGCATGTGTAAAAAATAAGGACTTTGAAGAGCCTGAATTAGTTTGTTCTGATGAGGATTTTAGTGTCGTAAGTGTTTCAGAGCTTAAAAGATTGTATAATGGCCAAACTGTTCAGATACAAGAAGATTGGGTTATAAAAGGGTATGTTGTTTCTTCTGATAAATCTGGTAATTTTTTCAATATACTTCATTTTCAAGACGCATCGAGAGGTGCTACCGAAGGTTTGCAGATAGAATTGGAATTAAGAGATTCGCATTTATTTTTTGATATTGGCCAGTCTGTTTTTATAAAATTAAAAGGCCTGTATATAGGTCAAACAAACGGTTTGTTTAAAATAGGAGGTGTATTTACTTCTTTCGGAAATCGTAGTGTAGGTAGGTTGCCTAACAGTGTAGTTTTTAATCATATTTTATTGTCCTGTGATCCAATTGAGAAAATATCACCAAGGTCGGTTTCTATTTTGGAGTTAAATGAAAGTATGGTCAATACATTGGTGCGTATAGATAATGTTGAGCTAAAAGGAGATGAAATAGGTCAAAGTTTTTCAGTTGAAAAAGAAGAGACGCAAAGAACTTTAGTTGATTGTGATGATAATGAGTTAAAACTAATGAATAGTGGCTATTCTGATTTTCAAGCTCAAATTATTCCAGATAAAATGGGTGCGGCAACCGGTGTGTTAACGATGGATAAAAATGAGTTTCAATTAATCATTAGAACTGTAGATGATTTAGATTTTAAACTAGAACGCTGTGAAGAGTTGATAGATGAGTTTACATCGACCTCTATTCTTATCTCTGAAATTGCTGATCCTGATAATAATTCCGGTGCTAGGTTTTTAGAATTATATAATTCTTCTAATGAATCTATATCGTTAAAAGGATGGAACTTAGTTCGATATACGAATGCAAGTCTTGAGGTTAGCTCAACAGTCGATTTATCTGACTATAGCATTGACGGAAACGGACTAATAGTAATATCACCAAATGCTTTAGAATTTGAAAATGTATTTGGATTTTTACCAACAATTGCGGCGGGTACAAATTCACCTGCAGATTCTAATGGCGATGATAATATTGCTTTAATAGACCCTTTCGGTACTGTAATAGATATGTTTGGTGTTATTGGGGAAGATGGTAGTAATACAAACCATGAATTTGAAGATGGGAAAGCAGAAAGAATAATAGGGGTGATGTCAGGAAACACGGTTTTCACAGAAAGTGAATGGATTATATATAATGACACGGGTAATAATGGTACTGTAAATCTACCACAAAATGCACCTCTAGATTTTACACCTGGGGTAAGATAGGACTACTCCGATTCTTGTGAATCAATTATTTTTTTTATAGCTTTTTCAGTTAAGGGCTTAACGATGTAATCTTTTACCAAACTGTAATTTTTTGATTTTTCCATGAGCTCTGGGCTTATGAAAGAACTGGTAATATAAATTTGAACATGTGCTATTTTATCTTCAGGCAGTTTTTGAAACTCCTCAAGAAAAGACCATCCATCTCTTCGGGGCATATTTAAATCAAGAAAAATTATACAAGGTAATGGTATGTTTTCAACTACAAGGCCAATTAAACCATCTAGCGCTTCTTGACCACCTGTATAATATAGGATGTTGTCAGAAAAGTCATATTCTTTTAAAATTCTTTTACTGCTAATAGAAAAAAACTCGTCATCATCAATGATACAACAGCTATGAAATTTGCTCATTTGTGATAAATTTTTAATTAAATCTTATTTTGATTTAGGTTTGTAAATTGGGCAAATAATATAGGGCGAAGATAGGGAAATAGTAAGGTGTGGAGTGAATTAATAGTATTATTTGCAATGGCTTTTTTTAACTAAAATAAGATGATTCTATTTAATTATGGGGTGTGACACATACATTAATAGATGCTAGATTGCAACAATAGCGAAATAAGTTATTTTGTTTTCGAGCCAAAAATTTTACCTAGGTCATCTGGGGTAATAGGTTTTAATATGTAACTATCAACTTTGTTATATTGCTTTACACGCTCTAAATCTCTAGGGTCAACTGAAGAACTAATAATATATATGTTGGTCTTTTTTGATATATCATAGCTGCAATTTTCATATTCCTCTAAAAATTCCCATCCGTTCATAATGGGCATATTCAAATCTAAAAATATCACATCAGGTAAAGTTCCTTTTTCCTTAATAATTTCTTTAAGTCCGTCAACTGCTTCTTGGCCGTTATTATAAACTATGATATTTTCAGCAAACTCAACTTCTTTCATGATTTTTTTGGTACCATATATATAGGATCGTCA
Organism: uncultured Maribacter sp.; assembly: GCF_963975365.1. Lineage (GTDB taxonomy): Bacteria > Bacteroidota > Bacteroidia > Flavobacteriales > Flavobacteriaceae > Maribacter. Next base: position 157,944 of record NZ_CAXBGF010000001.1, read on the forward strand.
TCTATTATACAGCAGACTGGTACATTCTTCTTCATAATAAATTTGTTTTTAGCTTTTTTTTAATTCTATGAAAATAGTGGTGCCTTGGTCTACAGCACTTTCTATTTTAATGCTTCCACCCATAGCTTCTATTTGATTTTTTGTGATGAATAAACCGATACCTTTAGCATCTTTATGTTTATGAAATGTTTTATACATACCGAATATTTTATCGCCATGCCTATTTAAATCGATTCCTTGCCCATTATCTTTAAAGGTTATTAGTACAGTTTCCTTTTGAATCTTCGATTTTATTTCAATAACTGGGATACGGTCTGGCGAACTATATTTTATTGCATTTGTAAGAATATTTAAAAATATACTTTCTAAGTAGGAAGGTATGGCATTTACGAAATGGGATTTTTCAATATTAATTTTTACAATTGCATCTTGCTCCTCTAATAAGCCACCAATACTTTTTTTAATATGTTCAATAGTATTTAATACACTTGAACTTTGAAGATTTTCTAAAGTTCCTGTTTTTACCTGAACAACATCATTTAAATGAAGAATGGTTTCAGATAGGCTTTCGGCAGCATCTGAAATCATTCGATTAATATTTTTCAGTTCTTCTTCGTCTTCTTCTTGTAACAAAAATTTTGCAAGCATTGTCATGTTTGTTGAATGCGAACGTAGATTATGTGAAACGATATGGGCGAAGTTCATAAGACTCTCATTTTGATTTTTTGTTACTTCCACTAACGTTTCAAGTTTCTTTTCACCTTCAATTCTTTCGGTAATATCTAATACTTGTGATACAAAATGTGAAATATCACCATTAATTTCTCTAACAACTGTTACGGTTAATATAGCATAGACCAATTGACTGTTTTTATGAATATATCTTTTCTCTAATTGGTAACTTTCTCTTTTGCCTTCGATTACCTCGCTTAGAAGCTTTAAATCGGCATTAATATCTTCTGGATGGGTTATATCTTGAAAGGTTAACTTAAAAAATTCTTTTTCCGTATATCCCAAACTTTTGCATAAGCTGCTATTAACTTTTATCCAATTACCTTTCAATGACACCAAAGCCATGCCAATTGCAGCGTTATTGAAAGTTTCAGTAAATGAATCTTTACTTTTTTCTAATTGGAGTTCGGTACTTCTTAATTCGGTAATATCCCAATTAGTTCCTATTAGTTTTACGGTTTTTCCTTTACTATCTTTAATCGTTTTAGCAAAAGCCTTTAAATGTTTTATTTCCCCGTTTGGCCACATGACACGAAACTCTGTGTCAAATTCTTTTTCTCCTGAAATGGCTTGTTGGATTTCCAAACTCCCTCTTTCCATATCATATGGGTGAACACCAGCCTGCCATGCTTCGTACACTCCAGTAAATTCGTTTTCTTGAATACCGTAGAGAAGATACATATTGTCATCCCATATCAGTTGATTATTTTCAATATCATATTCCCATATACCTATTTGGGCGGTTTGTGTGGCGATTTTTAGGCGTTCAGAGATTTCTTCATGTGCCAACTCCAATTTTTTCCGCACATCAATATCTTGGAATGTTCCTATTATTCGAATTACCTTATTGTCGAGCATTTCTACCTCACCTATGGCCCTAACCCAAACTTCATTCCCTTTAGCTGTGATAATTACTAATTCGATATCCCAAGGTGTGCCTTCTTCTATCGCTGAACCGACTAATTTCGTAATCTTTTCTCTATGAATTCCTTCTTTATAGAAATTGATACCTTGTGCTAAATCGGGCTCAAAATCTTCATCTACTTCATGAATTTCCCTCGTTGTTTTGGTCCAATAAACCGTATTGGTCTGAAGGTTAACCTCCCATCCACCAGTTCGAGCGACAGATCCTGTTTTATTGTGTAGTTCTATTTCCTTTTGATGGGTAGTTATATCTTCTAAGAAAATCACTAATCCACCGAAAACATTTTCATCAATTTTCAATGGCAAAACTTTCCATTTTAACCATTGTACTCGGCCAGAAGATGATATAAACTTTTGCCCATCATTGATATTTTCTTTGCCTTTCAACGCTAATTCGACAGCAGTTATAAAAACTTTTGGCATTTCTGGGATAGCATCGAAGAGATGCTTTCCTTCTATATCGACTTTGTTGTCTGTAAAATCGCTCAACCACTGGTTAGAGTAACTAATAAAGTTTAACTTAGTATCCACTATAGCGATGGATGTGGGGGTCTCTTTTAGGAGAAAGTCAACAATTAATGTATTCAATAGGATGCTGTTTAAAATTTAAAGGTGCATATTCCTCATGAAGTAGGAAAAATAGTTAGTATGTAAGAAAATACTTTAACTAAAATTTCTATAGGAATTCTAACAAATGTATGAGGTTTAAAAATAATTACAACTATGAACGAATTCTTTTTTAAAGCGATTAGAGAAGGTAATTTAAACGAGGTTAAACCTATGTTGGAAAAGAACCCGGTACTTATTAATAGTAAAGATGCTCGAGGGTCTACACCATTGATTTTAGCTACTTATTATGATGAAATGGAGATAGCGACTTTGCTGTTGGATAATGGAGCTAAAATTGATGCAGTAGATGCCTCTGGAAATACGGCATTAATGGGTGTTTGTTTTAAAGGGTTTACCGATATAGCTAAACTTTTAATTGAGAAGAAAGCTAAATTAAATGAGCGTAATGCAATGGGTGCAACATGTCTTATCTATGCCGCGCAATTTAATCGTTTTGAGATAGCCAAATTATTAATAGCCAATGGCGCAGATAAAACTATTAAAGACAATAGAGGTAATACAGCCTTAGATCATGCCAAAACCCAAGGTTTAAATGCTTTTATTGATTTGCTTGAATAAGAACTATAATGAAAAATGAGAATAATACGCTAAGAATAGCCCTCGTTCAATCTATTTTACATTGGGAAAAACCGATTACCAATAGAGCGATGTTCGGTAAAAAAATTGAACAAATTGATGAGGATATTGATGTTATTGTTTTGCCAGAAATGTTTACTACTGGTTTTACGATGTCACCGCAAAATATTGCCAATGAAGAAGGTTCTAAAACCTTAAGTTGGATGAAAGAGATAGCTGCTAGAAAAAAAAGCGCAATTATTGGTAGTATAGTTTATAATGAAAAGCAGACTTATTTTAATCGACTTTTTTTTGTAAAACCTGACGGCGAAACCTTTACATACGATAAGAGACATACGTTTACATTGGCAGGGGAACATAAAAAATACCAGTCTGGTAAACAAAGATTAGTGGTAACGTATAAGGGATTTAATTTTTGTCCATTGATATGTTATGATCTTCGATTTCCTGTTTGGAGTAGAAATACCGAGAATATTGACATTTTACTTTATTCAGCTAATTGGCCAGCTCCTAGAATAAATGCTTGGGATGTTCTTTTGAAAGCACGAGCCATTGAGAATATGGTATTTTGTATTGGAGTAAATAGAATAGGTGAGGATAATGAAGGGCACATATATCCTGGCCATACAAGTATGTATTCTCCTCTTGGTAATGAAATGGCACTCTCCAAAAAAGAAGAAATTTTAATCGTTGAGGTAACCAAAAATGAGATTGAAAAACTGCGTATTAAACTTCCTTTTTTAGAAGACCGAGACCAGTTTAATCTATTAGATTAAAGGTTTCAATTTTTTCCCAATTGGCACGCATCTCTATTAGAATAGGGTAATAACTCACTTTTTCAGGCTGTATTTTCTTTAAAAAATTACCAGTATCCCATTTTTGATTTCCATTTGAATCAAATATGACTCTAGCCATATACTTGCCAGGGTTTATATTATTGAACGTGTAGGTCTGCTGTTGGGAGGCATAAATTTCCCTTTGTAAGTCACCCTTTTCATTGGTAAGTTGAACAATGATAGGGTATTTGATGTTATTGCCATTTAGTTCTAAGCTAAGATTACCATAATCTGCAATGCTTTTTGTTCTTAGATTATATGCTAAGGTATCATTGGTGTTTTCGAAAAAATCGGTAATCGCCCCTGGTAAAAGCTCAATTTTATAGCTTTGATTAGGCAGAATTTTAAAATCGAAATTTAATTGATTTTCGAGAGTGTCTAGCTTTAAATTATTGGTTACAATTAGCGTGTCTTTGTCGGTAAGTTTAATTTTGGTAGTATCAAAACTAACCAATGGCGTGTTAGATAAAATATTAATTGGTTTATCAAATTCAATATTACCCTGCTGGCTTAATGATATTTTCAATGAATCTAAAGCAACTTTTCGGCTTTTTACATTAAAAGTGTCAGAAATCTTTAAATTTTCATTGGTGATAGCGAAAAGGATAGAATCCATTTTATAAGGGGTAAACCAGAAATTTAAGGTGTCCTTTTCCCTTTCTTTAGTGATTATGGATCTTACGGTATCGGGTAATTTAGTTATAGTTTCAATGGCTATTGCTGAGCCATCGCCATAATATCCAAAACTAATTTTATTACTTGCTTCCATGCTAGGAACAGCAACGCCATAGTCAGGTATTTCTTTAAAAAGATTTAATAAATAAATAGAATCTGTTGGTAAATTTATTGTGTCTTTTACAAAGCCAATTTTATCGGTCTTCTGATCAAATATATTATTACCGGCAATATCTTTAAGGGCGAACAAGGCATATTTACCTTCTTTTAAATTTTTAAGCTTGAATATTACCGCACTGTCAAGTGTATTGGTTATATAGTTTGGTGGTTTTTGATAAAGAGTAGAATCGGTGTAGCTCGAGTCTATTTTATAAAGCATTACACTTACAAATTCATCAGCTTTTTTATTAAATGCATCGGTTATAACTCCTGTTAGTTCTAAAGAATCTATATAATTACCAGTTGAAAACACGTAGGTGAAGAATGAAAGCGGATTTTCTTCATTGTTGTCCACAATACCCTGACCAAAATTTAAAGTGTAAGTAGTATTAGCGGCTAAAGTATCCTTAATTGTAATTTCAACATATTTATTGGCGTTGCCCTGTGGGGAAAGAACCGGTGTATATTTTAAAGGTGGAGATACAATAAGTTGCTTTTGAATATCCTTTAATTTCACCAATTCATTAAAATAAAGCCTAATTTTTTGGTCCTTAAAATTAATGGACATGTTGGGTGGTTCTGCCCGTACTAATTCTGGTGGTGCTATATCTTTTGGACCACCAGTAGGGGTACCTCTTTGAGCACATTGGTATGATACCAATGCGATGATAAAAACAAATATAAATCCAAGAATCTTTCTACTCATAAGTGCGATTATCAATCACAAAGAAACAACATATTTTATAGAAAACTATGTGTTTGGTACAACGGCCATACTCGAAATATAGATAGTGATATCTTCAATGTCTTTGAAGGTATTTGCACAAATCTCCATTGTAGCTCCTGTGGTAATTACATCATCAACTAATAATATGCTTTTATTTTTAAGTATTTGCTTATTATTTATCTCATACAGAGAACGGTTATCATACCATCTGTTTAGTCTGTTCTTTTTGGTCTGAGTTTTCGTATTAGCTGTTTTTATAAGTATATCATCGGCATAACTGGCGCCAATGTGTAATGCAAGTTGTTTAGCAAAAAGTGCCACTTGGTTATAGCCGCGTTGCCTCAATTTTTTTCTATGTAAAGGAACAGGAATTACAAAATCGATGGTTTTTAAATGGCCTTGTTCCTTTAAAATTTGTCCATGAAAGTCACCCAAAAATTGCCCAATACTTTCTTGATTCTTATATTTTAAGAAATGAATCAGGTTTTTTACTATTCCAATTTCGGTAAAGAATAAGAATGAATTTGCCTTTTTAATGTTAATTCGACCATAAAAAATACGGTCAACGGCATTTTCTTCGTTAAAGTTATACTCGGTAAGAGGTAATTGATGTCGACAAGATGTGCATAGAAAGACCTCTCCTCTATATAATCGAGCATTACATCCAAAACATGATATGGGCAACAGTATGTTGGAAACATCCTTTAGTATATTTGAAATTCTGTTTTGTGTCAAATCTTACAGATTAAATTAACCTACAGCCCACGTATTAAATGGACCGTCAAGATAACAAATTCAATTATAAAATAATACTCGCAGCATTTGTAGCGGTTATTATAGCACTTTTGATTGCATTCTACTACAGTTACGCTCAATCAAACGCTCAAATAAGTTTTTTAGAAGACGAAAAAGCGATTTTGATAAAGGACCTTACCATTATGAAAGCTGATGTAGATCGTTTGGCTGCTAAAAGCGAAATGAATGAAATTGAACTTCAAGATTCCAAATATAGGGTTCAAGAGCTTTTAGATTCAGTAGGAAGATTGAATTTTACTGTTCAGAAACTGCGAGAATTTAAAACTGAACTTCGCAGATTAGAATCTAAGAATGATAGTTTAATATTGAAAAATAATTTTCTTCGATATAATAATATGCTTCTTACCGATAAATACGATGAGTCGCGTAAGCAAATAGAGCAATTAAGGGCTAACTCAAATTCTTTGGCCGAGGCGGAAGCTTTACAAAGAAGAAAAATCCTTGAGTTGAACCAAAAATTAAAAACGAAGAGCTACTTAAAGATGGACAATGCAGAAGGTAGTGGTTTTAGACTTATTAGAAACACAAAGCCTACGAAGACCAACAAGGCTTCTATCATTGAAAAATTAAGAGGCTGTGTCACTATTTTGGCCGATAAAAGCGAGGTAAATAATGAGAAAATTATATATCTACAGTTTTTAGACCCTAACAAACAAATTATAGAGGATAATGCAAATACAATTACCGTAAACGGAAATGTTTATAGTAAAAGGGTGGAGTTCGTTTTCACAGGTTTGGATACCTATGTATGCGAGTCTATTACCATACCAGGAGGCTCATTAATGGAAGGTAGCTACACCTTAAATGTCTTTGAGGACGAACGATTGATTACTTCTTCAGAATTTCAATTGAAATAATTATTCTTTTTTTGGGCTAATATTCTATTTTTGTCGCATGGCAAAGCAAGAAGATGATTTTAAGCGTGTAATATCTCACGCAAAGGAATATGGTTACGTATTTCAATCAAGTGAAATTTACGATGGTTTAAGTGCTGTGTATGACTATGGTCAGAATGGTGTTGAGCTAAAAAAGAATATTCGCGAATATTGGTGGAAAGCCATGGTGCAGCTCAATGACAATATTGTTGGGTTAGATGCAGCGATTTTCATGCATCCAACTACATGGCAAGCCTCGGGTCATATTGATGCATTCAATGATCCATTAATAGACAATAAGGATTCCAAAAAAAGATATAGAGCAGATGTTTTGGTAGAAGATTACGTAGCCAAAATAGATGCTAAAATTGAAAAAGAGGTTAGTAAAGCTCAAAAACGTTTTGGTGATGCTTTTGACAAGAAGACTTTTTTGGAAACGAATCAACGAGTAGTTGAATATCAAGAACAAGGGAAAACCATATTAACAAGATTAGGCAAATCTTTGCAGAAAGAAGATTTGGCAGATGTAAAAGCACTAATTGAAGAATTGGATATTGCTTGCCCAATGTCGGGTTCTAAAAATTGGACAGACGTTAAGCAATTCAACTTAATGTTTGGTACGAAATTGGGTGCGAATGCAGAAAGTGCGATGGACTTATTTCTTAGGCCAGAAACTGCCCAGGGTATTTTCGTTAACTTTTTAAATGTTCAAAAATCTGGTCGCATGAAGATTCCTTTCGGTATCGCACAGACCGGTAAGGCTTTTAGGAATGAAATTGTAGCTAGACAATTTATTTTTAGAATGCGTGAATTTGAACAAATGGAAATGCAATTCTTTATACAGCCTGGAACACAAAAGGAATGGTATGAAATCTGGAAAGAGAAGCGTATGAAATGGCATTTATCTTTAGGTTTGGGACAAGATAATTATCGTTTTCATGATCATGAAAAATTGGCGCATTATGCTGACGCAGCTGCAGATATAGAATTTCGTTTTCCTTTTGGATTTAAAGAATTGGAAGGAATACATTCCCGTACCGATTTTGACTTAAGTAGTCACGAGAAATTTTCAGGTAAAAAATTACAATACTTCGATCATGAAGTAAATAGAAATTATGTGCCATACGTACTTGAAACTTCAATAGGTTTGGATAGAATGTTTTTGGCGGTATTCTCAAATTCTCTAAAAGAGGAGGAATTAGAGAATAATACGACCAGAACCGTTCTTAAGTTACCAGCCGTTTTAGCGCCAGTTAAAGCAGCCATTTTACCATTACTTAAGAAAGATGGTTTGCCAGAGGTAGCGCAGAGCATCGTAGATGATCTTAAATGGGATTTTAACGTAGCGTACGATGAAAAGGATGCCGTGGGTAGACGTTATAGGAGACAAGATGCCAATGGCACACCATTTTGTATAACTGTAGATCATCAAACATTAGAGGATCAAACAGTAACCATTAGACATAGAGATTCTATGGAACAAGAGCGTGTAGCAATTTCAGCGTTAAACGGCATTATACATGCTGCAGCAGACATGAAGACTTGGTTGAAAAAAATGGAATAAGCTAAAGAGTATAGCTTAGTTTTAAACTTCCATAATAATTTATATTGTTCCCAGGGTAGAAATACCTTGGGGCATTTCCACCAAAGCCACTTGCATTTATTAGTACGGATTGTGCGTACTTAGTATCTGTTAGATTATTAATACCAAAATCTAAACCGAATAATAGTTTTTCAAGAACCTGTTTCTTATACCCTAATTTTACATTGAGTAAATTAAAAGATTTACTATAAAGGGTATTACCATCTGTTAATGGAATCTCATCTATAAATTGATGAGTAACGTGACTATAAATGCCATTACCGAATGTAGTCTGTAGCCCTGTGTTTAATTTATGTTTAGGAACACCTGTCAATGAATTACCACTATAATCTTCATTTACTTCCTCATCAATAAATTCAACAAAAGAATGATTGTTGAATGTATAGCTTACGAATGGGGTAAGTATAATTTTATTTGAAATATTGAATTTATAATTCCAATCTAAATCAATTCCTTGATGCTTTGTTTTACCGGCATTTCGCCCAATATACTGGTCATCACCAACCCTTTTAGCAACAAGTAGATTGTTTATTGGCATTAAATAGAAAGCGATATCTAGTTTCATTCTATCATCTTTGCTTTTATGTTCAATACCGAGTTCATAATTTGTTCCAGTTTCTTGATCTATATCAGGGTTTATAATTCCATCGGGAGTTAAGGTTTCTTCTAAACTAGGGTTTGAAAAACCTCGACTAATATTCGCATACAATTGATTTGTTGCCGAAATTGAATAGTTAACATCTATACTAGGTAAGAAAAGTGTTTTGAAATCTCTATTTGCACTGGTATTCGTATTTCCTGAATTAAACAAGTCTCTAAAGTTATACTGTGTTTTATTGACATTTAAACCCAACTGCGCTGTCAGTTTGGTAGTAAAGGCATATGAGATGGTAGCGAAACTATTTACTTGACTTCGAAATTCTTTATTTTTAGATAACCTTTCTCCTGCTAAACTACCCTTCTCATTGTTTTCTTCATAAAGATTTTGAAAGGTTCCCCATGCATATTCATCTTTATATAATTCACCACCGATAGTATAGGAAAGTAAGTTTTTAGAAACATCTAAATTTCCTGAAAATAAGGTGCGTAGACCATATCCATTAGTGTATTCATCTAAAATATTAAATGGACGAGGTTCATAATGGTCTAAATAGGTGTAGAATAAACTAGTAGTATTTTTTAGTTTAGAACTAGCTTTATAGGTGTGTGATAGCCCAATAAGGCTATAGTTGTTGTCTTCGTAACCTTTTGATGCTTTCCATGTGAATGCTGCTTGTGTCGGGTCTTCATCAAAATCTGCCTGACTAATAGAACTGGCTATTTGGGCTGAGTAGTCAATATGGTTTACTAAAAGGCCTAACTCACTTTTTTTGGATAGTTTAAAAATTGAGTTTAAAAGAAATCCGTCGCGTTCAAATCTATTGTTTTCGCGGTATCCATCAATTTCCATATGTCCGTATTGCAAAGTCATATAAAAATTATCTTGCGAATGTGTAAATCCTAAGCTATTTTTAAATAAGCCATAAGATCCATAAGTAGTGCTATTCGTAAGTTTTGTAGGTTGATTGCTGAGCTGTTTGGTGTTTAAAATGATAGCGCCTCCTATATTTGTGCCGAAACCAGTTCCCTTGGGGCCTTTAATTACTTCCACTGAGGTTAAGTTTTCTAAATCATAAGCTTCAATAGTAGAAAAACCGGTTCCATTTGTTACCGGTATGTTATTGTAATAAAGCCTTAGTTTGTCGGTGCCGAATGCAGTTCTTGATCCTACTCCTCTAATGGTAATTCTATTGGTGTTCAAAGCTCCAGATAATGCATACACTCCAGAGATTTGATTAATTGAGCTTATAAAATCAACAGGGCTGTAGTTTTTAAAAACGCTTGCTCCAATTATTTGTGATGGAATAATACCAATGGCATTTTTTGCTGTAAGTGTATCAATTAAAATAACTTCATCTAAAAGGGTGACACTATCTTTTTCAGATTTAGTTTGCGCACCTACACTGAAAGAGAAAACTAATAAAAGAATGACTAAAATAGAATTTTTCATAGGGAATTAAAATCCCAAAAATACCGATTAAAATCGGAAACCTATAGAAAGACCGGCCCTGAACATAAAGTCTTTTTGAAAATCTTCAGGATTAATATTCCTTCCTAGACCACCATTTATCTCAAGTATAAAACGCTGACTTCTAGTTGTCCATTTTGAATCCGCACCTAGACCAATAGCTGTTGTTGAGTAATCATAATTTCTGCTACCCAATTCTTGTGAAATTTCATTGTTCTCACCAGTAAAGTATAGCCCAAATACCTCGGCAAAGAAACCACTACGAGACTCAAAGCCGAAATAAGCTCTACAATTAGGTCCAATTCCAAAGTTTCCATTATAATCTGTTGCGTCTCCGTTAACATATAGTGTTCCACCTATACTGGTATGTTCATTGATATAATACTAATAACCGAATTCTAATGAAGTTTTTACCAGAAATTGACCAATGTTCAACTTTACCTCATGACTATTTTTATCATTATAATAGGACTGTGTAAATGAAGAAGTAGTTATAAATACTAAAAGAACGGAAAATATGAACGTGTTCATGTAATGTTATTTTGTAATAATAATTGGGGTGAAAAATAATTTAAAGCCGTGAAATAATGATTTTAATGGAAAGTATACACTTTTAATCTGCAAGTCTTTTCTATTTTTAACCTAAAAATAAAGGATGAAAATCATTTCCTACAATGTAAATGGAATTAGGGCAGCGCTTAGAAAAGGATTTTTAGATTGGTTGGGTGCCGTTTCACCCGACGTGGTTTGTTTACAAGAAATAAAAGCCAATGAGGAACAATTGGATCTTTCTTTGTTCGAAGAAGCTGGGTACAAGTATAATTATTGGTTTAGTGCTCAGAAGAAAGGATATAGTGGGGTTGCAATTCTTTCTAAATCAAAACCCGATACTATAGTTTTTGGTACTGGTATTGAATATATGGATTTTGAGGGTAGAAATATTAGGGCAGATTTTGGCGATATATCGATTATGAGCATGTATTTGCCTTCTGGTACTAATATTCAACGTCTAGACCATAAACTTATGTATATGTCAGATTTACAAGAGTATATAAATGAATTGCGCAAAACCAATCCGAACCTAGTAATTCTTGGTGATTATAATATTTGTCATGAGGAAATAGATATTCATAACCCGGTTGGTTTAAAAAATGTATCAGGATTTTTACCTGTAGAGCGTGAATGGATTGGTAATTTTATCGATAGTGGTTTTATAGATAGTTTTAGGGAATTTAATTCTGAGCCAGATAATTATACATGGTGGAGTTATAGGGCAAATGCTAGAAATAATAATAAAGGGTGGCGTTTAGATTATGGTATGGTATCGAAATCCTTAAAAAATCGATTAACTCGTTCGGTAATTTTATCTGGTGCAAAGCATAGTGACCATTGCCCTATTTTGATAGAGATAGATAGTTAGGCTTATGAGTCACTTTTGACCTTAATATATTTAGTAATTTTGCGTTTTATTTATGCAAAAAAAATTAAAGATTCATGATTTATACCAATTTACCACATACCGATATTGAAGTAAGTAAAATATGTTTGGGAACAATGACCTGGGGAAATCAGAATACAGAAGCCGAAGGTCATGAGCAAATCAATTTTGCAGTGGATAAGGGTATAAATTTTCTAGATACGGCAGAATTATATCCAATACCTGCTCATAAAGATAGATACGCTGTTACAGAGAAGATAATCGGTAGTTGGATAAAGAAGAATGGAAATAGGGAGGATATTGTTATTGCATCGAAAATAGCGGGCAAAGCAGAGATGACTAAATTCATACGTACAACTGGTTTTACACGTGAATCTATTATTGAGGCAGTTGAGGGTAGTTTAGAAAGATTGCAAACTGATTATATTGATTTGTACCAATTGCATTGGCCTGATCGTAGTACCAATTACTTCGGACAAAGAGGTTTTAAACATGATTTAACAGATTATTGGGAAGATAACATTCATCAGGTTTTAGAGACGCTACGAGATTTAATACGAGAGGGTAAAATTAGACATGTGGGTGTGTCGAATGAAACCCCTTGGGGGATGATGCGTTTTTTAGAGGAAAGTAAAGTTCATAGTACTTTACCAAGAACGATAACAGTTCAAAATCCATACAGTCTTTTGAATAGATTATTTGAAGTTGGTATGGCAGAAATATCAGCTAGGGAGCAAGTTGGCTTGTTGGCTTATTCTCCATTAGGCTTCGGTGCTTTAAGTGGTAAATATTTGGGTAATCGTATGCCAGAGGGTTCGCGTTTAGCTCTTTTTCCTAATTATATTAGGTACAATAGTACTACTGCCGTAGAGGCAACAAAAAAGTATTATGAACTCGCACAGGCGAATGGTCTTACCTTGGCACAAATGTCATTGGCCTTTGTGAATTCAAGATCTTTTGTGACAAGCACGATTATTGGAGCGACCACAATGCGTCAATTAGAAGAAAATATTGGGAGTATAGATGTTAACTTATCTGATGATATTCTAAAAGAAATTGAGGTAATTCAGAATTTAATACCTAACCCTGCACCGTAATATGGTAAGTCTTGTTTTTTTAAAGGTTGGTTTTTGGCAAATAGTAGTTATACTGGCCGTAGTAATAGTTATTATGGTATTTGCAAGGATAATGCGTGATAAGCGTTAATTAAATACTAAATAGATTGCGGGCAACTTCTTCAATTTTAGAGGCCAATAGAATTTTTATCTTTGTTGATTTGAGACCAATCTTATTGTTTTTGGATACTATAATTGTAGTGTAGCCTAATTTTTCTGCTTCTAAAATACGTTGCTCTATTCGTTGAACAGGTCTAATTTCGCCAGCTAGGCCAACCTCTGCGGCAAAACAGGTGCCTTTGTCTATCGGTATGTCTTCATTGCTAGACAGTATTGCAGCTACAACAGCTAGATCAATAGCAGGGTCATCAACAGATATCCCGCCGGTAATATTTAAGAATACATCTTTTGCACCTAATTTAAAACCTGCACGTTTTTCTAAAACAGCCAATAGCATGTTCAAACGTTTGGCATTATAACCGGTAGTGGATCGTTGAGGTGTGCCGTATACTGCAGTACTAACCAGTGCTTGAATCTCAATGAGTAGTGGGCGCATACCCTCAACGGTAGAGGCAATTGCCGTACCACTTAATCCATCATCATTTTTTGAAATCAGTACTTCAGACGGGTTATTAACTTCTCTTAAGCCACTTCCTTGCATTTCATATATACCAAGTTCTGCGGTAGAGCCAAATCTATTTTTTAAAGATCTAAGAATGCGATACACATAATTACGGTCACCTTCAAACTGTAAAACTGTATCGACCATGTGTTCCAAAATTTTAGGTCCTGCTATAGAGCCATCTTTGGTAATATGGCCAATGAGAATTACGGGTGTATTTGTTTCTTTGGCAAATTTAATAAGTTCAGCGGTGCACTCGCGTATTTGTGAAATACTACCTGCAGCAGATTCGATATAATCTGAATGTAGGGTTTGAATTGAATCTATAACTACAATGTCTGGCTCTGTGGCTTCAATCTGTTTAAAGATATTTTGAGTCTTTGTTTCCGTTAGGATAAGGCAGGTTTCACTATTCGGATAAATTCTATCGGCCCGCATTTTAATCTGTTTCTGACTTTCCTCTCCAGAAACGTATAAAGTTTTATAGGGCAATTTTAAGGCGATTTGAAGTAAAAGGGTGCTTTTCCCCACTCCAGGTTCTCCGCCTAATAACACTAAAGCGCCAGGAACTAGTCCACCACCTAAAACCCTATTGAACTCAAGGTCAAAGGTATTTAAGCGAATCTCTTTTTCAATGCTAATTTCATTGACAAAAAGAGGTTTAGATACTCTTTTTGAGGTTTGTGAGGGTAATTTCCAATTTACCTTTTCCTCCTTTTGTACTACTTCTTCTACAACAGTGTTCCATTGTTTACAGGCAGAGCATTGTCCAACCCATTTAGCATACTGTGTTCCGCAATTTTGACAAAAAAATGCAGTTTTTGTTTTGGCCATCTTTAGCTTTTACTGAAAGAGCTAAAGGTAGCAAGAAGTTTGAAATGAGCGGATATCGCTTAGAAATTAAGCGTTAATAATCTTGTGACTTTTCTTTTTTATGAGCGCTAAATGCTAAGAAAAAGGATGCCCAAGCCATGAATAGGGCAATACCACTGTAGGGAATAATAAAATCTCCTTTCAATCCAAAATAGGTAAAAAGTACTCCGGAAAACACGAAATACATTGCGTTAATTTTTATCATAACAAGTAGGTTAGGCTAATTTGGGAACTAGCTGTTTAAATAAATTAAAATCCGAAATCGGCTTTTAATACGTCCATTTTTTCAAGGGCCATTTCTTTAGTTAAAAAATCTATTTCTTTCATTTGAAAAGCTTTTTCAAATGTTTTAAGTGCTTTTTTAGGTTCTCCTAATTGCTCATAATATTCGGCTTCAAAATAAAAGCCGAGCATAGTTTCAGGATATTCTTTTTTACAAAGATCAGAAAGTGGTTTTAATGACTCAAAATCTTCTTTCTTTCTTGACGCTGCGTATATTGCCATGATGTCATTAAGTTCTACGGGTTTGCTAAAACCAAATATATCAGCAATGCCTTGGTATTTGCTTTCTAAATAATTGAAAACCGGTTCTTCGCTAGTAAGTATCTGTGTTTTGTATTCTTTAGGGCTAATTGGCTTGAACATGCCAAAAATATTATCAAATGCTTTGCCTATGCCATAAGTGGCTACTGAAATATGGTCGGCATTTTTATATTCATCAAAATAGTAATGTAACGATTCTTTTTCCAAAGCTTTAATACCTTGGTTCATAGCTGCTATTCGTTGAGTATCCTTGTTTTGTTCACCTTCTACTATGACCTGATAGAATATTTGATTTTCAAAAGTATTAAGTCTCATTGGCACTCTAGTTTCCATTTCTGGAGCGAGAGTAGGCGAAATACTTATATATGCATCAAAAATAGGGTTATCCTTAAATAACCAGTAATTCATGAAGTTAGCTGTGATGTCGTAACCAACAATCATTTTGAAAGGAGCAGTGCTATAGTTTAAGTCTAAATATGGAATAAGTTCCATGCCTATGAACTCATAAAAGTTTTTGCCTTTTTCAGAAGGCAAACCGCTTTCAGCATCAAATGCACAATCTTCAAATCTTAAATCATTCTTGCTTTGATCTATACCAATGACGATGCTTTGAGGCATGCCATGAAAACGACTATAGAATTTTGAGGAGGCAACAACTTGTTCAAAAAGATATTCTCCATCAAGAACTATAATAAGAGGATATTTTTTGTCCTCATGCATATTCTCAGGAAAATAGTAATGTACGTCCCGTCTTTGTTGAAGTTTAAAAGACTCAAAAATTTCTTGGGTTGTTTGGGAATAAGATATTACGCCAAATAAAAGTGCGAATATTAGGGCTACAAAACGCATATACGGTAATTGTAAATAGTACGGATACTATTTGATTCTGTTCAATAACGGTAATAAAATAAAAGATATTGCACCAAAAACAACTATCATTAATGTTTGGGCAATCCAAATTATCCATCCGAAGGCATCACCAGAGATAGTGCTTATGCCAAAAATAGATAAAGCACTACTTACGGCGATTGGGTAAAGACCTATGCCTCCATTCGTGGTTGCCATAGCGAAAGCCCCAGCTACAAAGGCTACGAGTAATTGACTAAGGGTAAGAGAAATAGTTTCGGGGACCGTAAATTTTATAATCCATAGCATGCCTATGTAGCATCCCCAAATAAACAAAGTATGAAAAATAAAAAGCCACTTATGCTTCATTTTAAAAATACTGAAAACACCGTCAAGTAAACCCTTTACAAAAGTTTTGATTTTCTGTGCAAATGCATTTTTTGATTTTTTAATCAATACGGCGAATAAAATGAATAATATAATTCCTGCACCAGCAAGTATGAGAAGGCCATTTAAATTAAAGCCTCGCTGTTGAAGCATGTCCATTATTACATCTGTCTGTAATAGAAATGTTATTAGAACAATTGAAAGTAGCATTATGACATCTATGACCCTTTCGGTAACTATAGTGCCAAATCCTTTTTCAAAAGGTACATTTTCATAAGTGGTGAGTGCTGTAGCTCTCAAAACCTCACCTGTTCTTGGTATGCCAAGATTTGCAAAATAGGAGGTTAATATAATTAAGATATTATTGGAAATACGAGGTTTATAACCTAAAGGTTCTAAGAGGTAGTTCCATCGAATTGCCCTGGAAATATGACCTAAAATACCTAAAAGAACAGAAAGTAAAACGTAAAGAGGATCTGCTTCTTTAATATAAAAGATTATTTCTTTTCTATTTTCTGGTGTGGTAGAATTATAAGAATACCAAACTAAAAAAACTCCCAATAGCATTGGGAGTATGATCTTAAGATTTTTTTTTAGCGTATTCGTCAAGATTAAGTCAATAAATTATTTTCTTCATTTGGAAAAACCAATGACGGATTAAATTTTTTTGCTTCTTCAATATCCATCCAAGTATACGAAATTAAAATAAGTACATCACCTACAGATACCTTTCTCGCTGCAGCTCCGTTTAAAGTGATTTCGCCACTTTTTCTTGGTCCAGGAATGATATAAGTTTCAAGGCGCTCTCCGTTATTATTGTTTACAATTTGTACTTTTTCACCACGGATAAAATTTGCTGCATCCATAAGATCTTCATCAATAGTGATGCTTCCTACGTAATTAAGATCTGCGCCAGTAACCTTTACTCGATGTATTTTTGATTTTACTACTTCTACTTGCATAATGCAAAATTAATTAATTGAGGGCAATGTTATCTATAAGTCTTACACCTTCTACATAAACAGCTATAAAGGCCCTATATTTTATATTGATATTTTTGTTCGTTGCTGGGGTCAAAGTTTCAACATCGGTAATTTCAAAATATTCTAGCTTAAAATCCGAGCTGTTCTTAAATTGCTTGGCTACCCAATCTTTAACATTTAGTACACTTTCCATGCCAAATTTATGTTTGGCGGTTTTCAAGGTTTCGTATATGAATGCAGCATTTTGTCGTATTGTTGAGCTCAACCTTTCATTTCTGGAGCTCATGGCTAAGCCGTTATTTTCACGTACAATCTCGCAGCCAATAATCTCAACAGGTATTTTCTGTATTTCTACAAGCTTTTGGATAATACATAATTGTTGAAAATCTTTTTCGCCGAAATATGCTCTATTCGGCTTTACAAGATTAAAAAGAACTTCAACAATTGTACCAACTCCGTTGAAGTGATTATCTCTAAATTCACCTTCCATAACTTTGTCAAGACCAGCAAAATCATAAATTTTGGTTTTCACATGGTTTTTGTAGATTTCATTAATAGAAGGAGCGAAAACGATTATTTCATTTGAAATAGTGGAAATTAAATTAACATCGTTTTCTAAAGTTTTTGGATATTTTTCAAGATCCTCGTTATTGTTGAACTGGGTTGGGTTAACGAAAATACTAACAACTACTTTTTTATTTTCTGACAAGGCCATTTCTAAAAGGGATATGTGTCCTTGATGTAGCGCTCCCATAGTAGGTACTAGGCCAATATCTGATGAATCATCGATTTTATTTAATTCGCTCCTAAGTTCATTTATGGTTTTAACTACCAGCATTGAAAAGTTCATTAGCGAGCAAACTTACTATAATTACTTCTAATCTCTATATTTTTTGTAATTTTGCAGTTACGTTCCAGTGAAAAATAAAATATAACCTTTATGAATGGTAAAAAGATATTGTTTGTATCTTCTGAATTAGTTCCTTACTTACCCGAAAACGAAGTTTCTTTAATGTCTTATGAAGCGCCTAGAATGGTCAACAGCAATGGTGGTCAAATTAGGATTTTTATGCCGAGATATGGGAACATTAATGAAAGAAGGCATCAATTGCATGAGGTAATTCGGCTTTCTGGAATGAATTTGGTGATTAATGATATGGACATGCCATTGATCATTAAGGTAGCATCTATTCCAAAAGAAAGAATACAAGTTTACTTTATAGATAATGAAGAGTATTTTAAGCGTAAAGCAACATTTACTGATAAGCAAGGAAATCTTTTCCCAGACAATGATCAACGTGCAATTTTCTTTGCAAAAGGTGTTATGGAAACTGTGAAAAAATTGAATTGGTCACCTGATATTATTCATGTACATGGATGGATGGCTAGCTTGTTGCCATTGTATTTGAAAAAATATTATGCTGATGAGCCACTTTTTGCCGATAGTAAAATTGTTTTGTCTGTTTATGGTAAAAGCTTCGAAGGTTCTCTAGATAAGGATATGATTAAAAAAATAGCTTTTGATGGTATACCGGATGAGGCAATTGCATCTATTGCAGAACCAACCTATAATAATTTGTTAAAGGTAGCTGTAGATTATTCTGATGCTATTATTTTAGCATCGGAAGACATTCCTGAAGAATTAGAAAACCATATTTCCAACCAAGAAAAACCAGTGTTGCCATATGTACCCGTTCAAGAATTTGAAGAGGCTTATGCTAATTTTTATAACACAGAAGTTTTAAAATAATCTGAATGAATTTTTTTGATAATTCCGCTACTCCCAAATTTTTGGGAATGTTATTGATATTTGGTTTTTTAGTATCATGTGAACAAGATTTGACAACTATTGGCGCCGGTGTGGTTGGTAATGAGCCATTTACTACAGGTAAAGAAACATATGATGTTTTCGTTTATAATAAGAATATAGAGGCGGTTCAAACGAATAAGTTGCCAATTTATCAACTTGGTGTTTTTAACGACCCCGTATATGGTAAAACTAATGCATCGGTAACATCTCAAATGTTTCTTAGTGCAGCTAATCCAACTTTCGGTGCTTTGTCTCAAGATAAAGAGAACAAGGCAGGGAACACAGGTGAGGCGATAACCACCATTGAGGAAAATGAAACGATAAAGGAAGTTTATCTTTATATTCCGTTTTTAACTAAAAGTATAGCTACAGATAGTGATGGCGATGGTGTAGTTGATGAATTTGATAAAGTGCCCAGTGAGGATAATGATAATGATGGAGATGGGGTTTTGAATTCCGTTGAAATTGCATCAAATACCGATCCTTTAGATGGCACTAGCGTTGATGAAGATGGAGATGGATTGAATGATGGAGATAGCGCGCCTATTTTTACAAATAATTTTGCAAAAAAGATTGAGTTAGATAGCATTTATGTAAATGGTTCTAATTATGACATAGTTTCAAAATCAGCTATTCCTTCATTTGGTCTTAAGGTAGGGAGGTCAACTTTTTTTCTTCGCGATTTAGATCCGAATACTAATTTTCAAGAATCACAAGAGTATTTTTCAAATCAAGAATTTTCTCCTGCATTCGTTTCAGATGTTTTATTTGAAGGTGTTGTTGAAATCAACGATGAAGAAATATTAATACCCAATGACGATGATTTAACGACTGAAGATGTAGATGAATCATTAACGTTTAGAAAACTTGGTCCAGGCATTCGAATTCCTTTAAATAATGAATTTTTTCAAACGAATATTTTAAATAAGGAAGGAAGCTTAGAGTTGTTGAGTCAATCTAATTTTATTGAATTCATAAGAGGTTTGCATTTTTCTATTATGGATGAAATGGGTGATGATGTCATGTTTCTTTTCGATTTAAAAGATTCGAACGTTACTATGACTTATAGCTATACGAATTACGATACTAACGGTACTTTGGCCGATACAAGTGATGATAAGCCGAGTGTTGTAAAAGAAAAAGATTTTGTTTTCTCCTTCTTGTCTCAAGTTCAAAACGGTCCGGTAACGGGTAATGCCATTAATTCGATTATAACGGAGAATTATGGGCCTCAGATAATACAAGCCTTGGAGAATACAGAAAGCGCTTCCAGAATTTATTTAAAAGGTGGGCCAGGTATTTATGCCGAAATTAATTTGTTCGAAGAAAATGGAGCAGAGAATATTGTTGAACAAATACGCAGTGAGAATTGGGTTATTAATGAGGCAAATCTCGTTTTTTATATAGACAGAAACCAATTAGATGCCAGTGGTAGTGAATTAGATCCTCCTAGACTTTATTTATATAATGCAGAAAATAATTTTCCGTTGATAAATGCAAATACTGAGCAAACTGATCCTACAGTAAACGCATTGTTTGGCACATATTTAAATTATGGCGGTATTATAGAGAAATCTAGTGGAAAAGGAGAAAAGTATTCGGTAAAAATAACTGATCATATAAATAATCTGGTGGTTCGAGACTCAGCAAACGCAACATTGGCTTTAACGTTGTCAACTAATATTCAAAATTGGAATGTTGGTGTGGCTAAAGTCGGTGGTGGGGAAAAAAGAATTGCGACAACTTCTAATTTAACTCCTTTAGGTACTGTTTTATATGGTAGCAATCTTCAAGTTACTGACCCTGATTATGAAAAGCGATTAAAGCTGGAAATTTTTTACACAAAGGCCAATTAATTTAAATTTAATCATAGATTTTGGTATTTTTTTGAATAAACATATCAATTTAAAGAATATTCGCGTTATACATCTTGAATGGGTTTATTTCTAATGATATTAACATAATTTCGTGGAAATTAATTTTGCTTAAACTTATCAAACTATAGTATTATGTGTGGAATTGTTGGTTATATAGGTTATCGGGATGCTTTTCCTATTATAATAAAAGGTCTTCAGCGCTTAGAATATCGTGGATACGATAGTGCTGGGATTGCTTTGTTTGATGGTAGTCAGATTAACCTTGCTAAAACTAAGGGTAAAGTAGAAGATTTAAAGAAGAAGGCTGAGGGTATTTCTCAAAAAGGAAGTATTGGTATTGGCCATACACGTTGGGCTACACATGGTGTTCCAAATGATTTAAATTCTCATCCGCATTATTCGAATTCTGGAGAGTTAGTAATAATTCATAATGGAATCATAGAAAACTATGAGGCTATTAAGCAAGAATTGACTAAAAGAGGGTATACGTTTCAGTCGGATACAGATACTGAGGTTTTGGTTAATCTTATTGAAGAGGTTAAGAAAACTGAAAACGTAAAATTAGGTAAGGCTGTTCAAATTGCTTTAAATCAAGTTGTTGGGGCTTATGCTATTTCGGTATTTGATATTCAAAAGCCAGATGAAATTGTAGTTGCCAAATTAGGTAGTCCTTTGGCAATTGGGATTGGTGAAAAAGAATTTTTTATAGCTTCAGATGCTTCTCCTTTTATAGAGTTTACAAATAATGCTGTTTATCTTGAAGATGAGGAAATGGCTGTTATTAGGTTGGGTAAAGAAATTAAATTAAGAAAAATAAAAGATGATTCAGTTGCTTATCCTAGGATTTTAGAATTGCAAATGAATTTGGAAGAGATTGAAAAGGGTGGTTATGACCATTTTATGTTGAAGGAGATTTATGAACAACCTAGGGCGATAAAAGATACATATAGAGGTCGTTTGTTAGCGGATCAGGGTTTAATCAGAATGGCGGGAATTGACCAGAATATGGAAAAGTTCCTTAATGCCAATAGAATTATTATTGTTGCTTGTGGTACTTCATGGCATGCAGGTTTAGTTGCTGAATATATATTTGAAGATTTAGCAAGAATTCCGGTAGAAGTTGAATACGCATCAGAGTTTAGATACAGAAATCCTGTAATTACTGATAAAGATATTCTTATAGCTATTTCGCAATCAGGTGAAACAGCAGATACTTTAGCCGCAATTAAACTTGCTAAGGAAAAAGGAGCTTTTGTTTTCGGTGTTTGTAATGTGGTTGGATCATCAATTGCTAGGGAAACAGATGCAGGAGCATATACTCATGCTGGACCAGAGATAGGAGTTGCTTCTACAAAAGCTTTTACGACGCAGATAACCGTACTTACATTAATTGCCTTAAAATTGGCAAAAGCAAAAGGTGTTTTCTCAGAATCTAGATATCATGAGTATTTAACTGAATTAGAGACTATACCTAGTAAAGTGGAAAAGTCACTACAGTCAAATACATTAATTGAGATAATTGCCGATGTATATAAAGATTCGACAAATTGCCTTTATTTGGGAAGAGGATATAATTTCCCTGTTGCATTAGAGGGTGCTCTTAAATTGAAAGAAATAAGCTACATTCATGCTGAAGGTTATCCAGCAGCAGAAATGAAGCATGGTCCAATTGCATTGATTGATGAACATATGCCGGTTTTCGTAATTGCGACTAAAAAAGGTCATTATGAAAAGGTAGTGAGTAACATACAGGAAATTAAATCAAGAAAAGGTAAAATTATAGCGATTGTTACTGAAGGCGATGAACAAGTAAGAGATTTGGCTGATCATGTTATCGAGGTGCCAGAAACTTTAGAGAGCTTAACGCCTTTGTTGACAACAATACCTCTACAATTATTATCCTACCATATTGCGGTTATGAGAGGTTGTAATGTTGATCAACCAAGGAATCTTGCAAAATCGGTAACGGTGGAATAAACTTAATCAAACGATACAAAAAAAAGGGACATGAAATATTTCATGTCCCTTTTTTTTATATTGCAAATTTGTCAAAATATAATGGTAAAAATTATCATAATAATATTATGCGTGCATAATTTATTTCAAATTACTATAATCCATTTGAAATAATCTGTATCTTGGGCCCAAACTAATTTTAAACTTTAATTAAGAATGAGAGCAATACTACTTTTAGCATTGATGGCTATTGGTGCTATTGGGTTTTCCCAAACCAATATCAATGGTAATGTTGTTGATCAAAACAACGAACCTATCCCCGGAGCCAATATCGTTATTGTTGGTAAGACCATTGGAACCGTAACTGATTTTGATGGTAATTTTAATTTGGCCACATCAGAAATCCCACCTTTTAAAATAGAGATTTCAAGTATTGGATATGCAAATTCTACACAAACTATTACCAGTAGCAGTCAAACGATTACTGTTGTTCTAAATGAGTCACAAACTTTTTTAGATGAAGTTGTAATATCAGCATCTAGAACACCTGAACGAATTTTTGAATCACCTGTAACTGTAGAGAGAATTGGTCTTTCTGAAATAAAAAGTACTACTGCAGCGGATTTTTATGGCGGACTTGAAAATTTAAAGGGTGTTGATGTTAATACCAATAGTTTGACATTTAAATCGGTCAATACAAGAGGTTTTGCATCTTTTGCCAATACACGTTTTATGCAATTGGTTGATGGTATGGATAATTCAACACCAGCCTTGAATTTCCCTATTGGAAATTTAGTAGGTATGGTAGAAACCGATGTTTTAAGTGTTGAGTTATTGCCAGGTGCTTCATCTGCACTATATGGAGCAAATGCTTTTAATGGTATTTTATTCATGAGAAGTAAGAGTCCATTTGATTACGAGGGCATTAGTGTTTCCATTAAGCGCGGTATAACTTCTCAAAAATCTGCAGGTGACAATGCATATACAGATTTCGGAATAAGAGCTGCTCATAAATTTAGTGACAAATTTGCTGCCAAAGTAAATTTCGGTTACCTAAAAGGTACTGATTGGGCTGCAACTAGTGAGGTTGATAAAACATCTCCTGGAGGCACAAGAGCTGATCTAAATTATGACGGAATAAACGTTTATGGTGATGAGGTGTCAACAGATATAAAAGATGTAGCATTAACTCTTGAAGGTTTGGGTATTTTGCCTGCTGGAGCTAATGCTCTAGTGCCATCTCAAGTTGTAAGTAGAACCGGTTATAATGAAAGCGATCTTACCAACTATAATGCTGAAAGCATTAAAGCTGATTGGGGGTTGTACTATAGACCTATTGAAGATAATAGTTTGGAACTTTCGTATGTTGGTAAAGTAGGTACTGGTAATACTATTTACCAAGGTACTAATAGATATAATATTAAAGGTTTCTTTCAAGAACAGCATAAGTTGGAAATTAAGAATGACAACTTTTTTGTAAGAGGGTATTTGGTTGGCGATAAATCAGGTGATTCCTACGATATGGTTTTTACCGGTATTAATATCAATAGAGCTTGGAAAGATGATAATACTTGGTTCGGAGAATATACAGGTGCATATGTACAAGCTACTCTGGGTGGTGCCACAGATGAGCAAGCACACGCTGCCGCAAGAGCACAAGCAGAATCAGGAAGATACTTGCCCGGATCTCCCGAATTTCAAGCGGCATTCAATAGAAGTGTCAATGACCCTGATTTAAGTACAGGATCTAAGTTTCAAGATGCTTCAAAGTATTATCATGCAGATGCTAACTATAATTTTAGCCATTTAATTGACTGGGCAGAAATACAATTGGGAGGCTCTTTTAGGGAGTACAGTTTAAATTCATCTGGTACTATCTACACTGACTCTGATGGGCCAATTAATTATTCTGAATACGGTATTTATTCGCAAGTGCAGAAAACGCTGCCTTTTGAAAATGAAAAAAGTTTGAAATTAACTGGTTCTATCCGTTATGATAAATCTGAATTCTTTGATGGATTTTTCTCTCCAAGATTATCAGCTGGTTTCACATTAAATAGAAATCACAATATTAGAGCTTCGGCACAAACAGGATTCAGAAACCCTACTACTCAAGATTTTTTCATAGGCCTAAACGCTGGTAGAGCTATATTGGTGGGGTCTGCTCCAGATAATTTAGATCGATATTCTAGCGACTTTGCAGTAAGTGGAGGTGGCCAATTATTAGGTCAGCCAGCAACAATTTCCCAAACAGGTGCAGCAGCGTATAATAATTCATATTCTTTAGCTTCGGTTACGGAATTAGGTGCAACAGGAAATCCAGCTGTTTTAGAAGTGGCTAATCCAGATCTTATTAATCCTGAAAAAGTGACTTCATTTGAAATTGGGTATAGAGGTAAAGTTGAAAAATTAGTAATTGATTTTAGTACTTATTATAATAGGTATAAGGACTTTATTTCGCAAGAGGTGGTTATCGCTCCATATTACGGTACTGTTGGTGATGGGGCATTGTCTGTTGCGGCAATAGCAAATGGTGATTACCAGGCCTATAGTGCATATACAAATACCGATGCCGACGTAAATTCATATGGTGCATCATTAGGTTTGAGTATGAAAGTACTTGGAAATTTTGACTTAGAGGGTAGTTATACGTACACGAAACTAGATTTTGACCGTGATGCTAATCCAGATGTGATGTTGAATTTCAATACACCAGAGCATAAGTTCAAAGCTTCTTTTGGAAATCAACAATTGTTCGACAATTTTGGTTTCAATGTTTCTTACAGATTCAGTGATGATTACTTCTGGGAAGCTACTTTCGGAAACGGTGTGATTCCAGAATTTCATGTAGTTGATGCTCAGATTAATTATGATGTTCCAAGTATTAAGTCTTCATTTAAATTGGGAGGTACCAATTTGACTAATAAGGAATATTATACTGCATTCGGTACTGGATTCATAGGCTCTATGTACTACCTGTCTTGGACAATTAACAACTAATTTTAAATCAGGATTTTGAAATGAAAAATTTTAAATTTATATATATAAGTATTGGGATTTTAGCTTTTACAGCTTGTAATGATCCAGAAGACGTGGACATTGCTGCAGAAGTAATGGTTGAAGAGTCGGTTGAATTAACTGCTGGCTCAGCAGATTTTTCAAACTATGTTTCTTTAGGAAATTCTTTAACAGCAGGGTTAACGGATGGTGCCTTATTTCAAGCGGGTCAAGCATCTTCTTTACCAAATTTATTATCACAAAAATTCAGTTTAGTTGGTGGTGGTAGTTTTGTTCAACCACTTACAAATGATAACATAGGCGGACTTGCCGCTGGTGGTGCAAGAATACAGAATCCAAGATTGGTTTTTGGTGGTGCCGGTCCAGTAGGTTTAGAAACTTTAATCGGGCCCGTAACGGTTACAACAGATATCGTATTGAACAACCCAACAGGGCCGTTCAATAATTTAGGTGTGCCTGGTGCAAAGAGTTTTCATCTTTTAGCGCCCGGATATGGTAATTTAGCTAATGTTTCATTGGGACTTGCAAATCCTTATGCTGTTAGATTAACAGGAACCACGCCAAACGCAAGTATTTTAGAATTGGCGGTAGCGCAAGCGCCTAGTTTTTTCTCATTATGGATAGGTAATAATGATGTATTAGGTTATGCTACTACAGGTGGTGACGGTACCAATCCGATTACTCCTGTTTCAGGAGCACCTGGTGTTGGTTTTGATGGTAGTTATGGAGCATTGATTGCTACGTTGACCGCTGGAGGAGCACAGGGTGTTGTTGCCAACATTCCTAATGTTACAGATGTGCCACATTTTACTACAGTACCACATAATCCTTTAGATCCTACGAATCCTGATTTTGGACCACAGATCGCTACGTTAAATGGAATTTTCGGACAATTAAATCAAGTTTATGCTTTTTTAGGTGTTCCAGAGCGTTCTATCGTTTTTTCTTCAACGGCTGCAAGTGAAGTTGTTATAAGAGATGAGACCTTACCAGATTTATCAGCTCAAATTGCTGGAGTTTTAGGTGCAAGTCCAACTTTCCCCGCATTTGTACAGTCTTTTGGATTACCGGTTGAAGCGGCGCCTTTAGTTGCTGGGTTATTAGGAAGTACTTATGGGCAAACAAGAGAGGCTACGGCCGACGATTTATTTGTTTTACCAAGTGCTTCAGTAATAGGAACTGTAAATTTAGAATCGGTAGGTGCTTTAATGGGGGCTGGCTTGCCACAGGCATTAGCTGGTCAGTTCTCGGTTGAGGGGATATCGCTTCCTTTAGAGGATAAGTGGGTTTTGATTCCAAGTGAACAAGAAGAAATTACGGCTGCAACCGAAGCATTTAATCAAATAATTTCGGCAACAGCAAGTCAGGCGGGCCTAGCTTTTGTAGATGCAAATTCTTTGTTGAATCAATTAGCAAATGGTGGAATTACAAGCGGGCAATTCACATTAACCTCAAGTTTGGTTGTTGGTAGTGCATTTTCATTAGATGGTATTCATCCGACGGCAAGGGGTTATGCTTTGTTGGCAAATGAATTTATGAAAGCTATTGATGTAACATACGGCTCAAATTTTGAAGATTCCGGTAATTTATTGAACGTAGGTGATTATCCTACAAATTATCCTGCGACGCTTCAATAATAGTAAATAAAATAGTCAAGTTTAAAAGGTGCTTAATAGGCACCTTTTTACTTTTGTAAAAAACCGAAAAAACAGTTTTTCTTTAAAATTGAATACTATATCTTTGCAGCCTGAAAATGAGAGCATTTTTAAGGTTATATTAAACGTAATACATAAACATAAAAGTAATGTCAAAAGTTACAGGTAAAGTTTCGCAAATCATTGGACCCGTGGTTGATGTAGAATTTCAATCAGGTGCTGATCTACCTAGAATCTATGATTCCTTGGAGATAATTAACAAGGATAAGTCTATTTTGGTATTGGAAGTACAATCTCATGTTGGCGAAAATACGGTTAGAACTATCTCTATGGATTCTACCGATGGTCTAAGTAGAGGTGTTGAGGTGGTTGCTACTGGTAGCGCGATCCAAATGCCTGTTGGAGACGATGTATATGGTCGTTTGTTCAATGTAATCGGTGATGCTATCGATGGACTGGGTAATTTGCCTAAGTCAGGAAAAGATGGACTTCCTATTCATAGAGAGGCTCCAAAATTCGAAGATCTTTCAACTTCAACAGAAGTACTTTTTACAGGTATTAAAGTTATCGATTTAATTGAGCCTTATGCAAAAGGTGGTAAAATTGGTTTGTTCGGTGGTGCTGGTGTTGGTAAAACTGTATTGATTCAGGAATTGATTAACAACATTGCTAAAGGGCATGGTGGTCTTTCTGTATTTGCAGGAGTAGGTGAAAGAACTCGTGAAGGAAATGATTTACTTCGTGAGATGTTAGAGTCTGGTATTATTAAATACGGTGATGATTTCATGCATTCTATGGAAGAAGGCGGTTGGGATTTATCCAAAGTAGATAAAAAAGTGATGAAAGATTCAAAAGCGACTTTCGTTTTTGGACAAATGAACGAACCACCGGGAGCACGTGCAAGAGTTGCTCTTTCAGGTTTGACAATTGCAGAGTACTTCCGTGATGGTGCAGGTGAAGGTCAAGGAAAAGATGTACTTTTCTTCGTAGATAATATTTTCCGTTTTACACAAGCAGGTTCAGAGGTTTCTGCGTTATTAGGTCGTATGCCTTCTGCTGTAGGATATCAACCAACTTTGGCAACAGAGATGGGTGCTATGCAAGAACGTATTACATCAACAAAAAGGGGTTCTATTACTTCTGTACAGGCGGTTTACGTACCTGCAGATGATTTAACGGATCCAGCCCCGGCAACTACGTTTGCTCACTTAGATGCAACAACGGTATTGTCTCGTAAAATTGCTGAGCTAGGTATTTATCCTGCGGTGGATCCATTGGATTCTACATCAAGAATTTTAACAGCTGAAATTTTAGGAAAAGACCATTATGCATGTGCGCAAAGAGTAAAAGAACTTTTGCAACGTTATAAGGAGCTACAAGATATTATTGCCATCTTAGGTATGGAAGAATTATCTGAAGAAGATAAATCGGCTGTAGGTAGAGCAAGACGTGTACAACGTTTCTTATCTCAACCTTTCCACGTAGCAGAGCAGTTTACAGGTCTTAAAGGAGTTTTAGTAGATATTAAAGAAACAATTAAAGGCTTTAATATGATTATGGATGGTGAGTTAGATCACTTACCAGAATCTGCTTTTAACCTTAAAGGTACAATTGAAGAGGCTATTGAAGCAGGAGAGAAAATGTTGTCTGAAGCTTAAAACTAGTAAACGGTTTGCAGTGCCAGTTTTGTTACTGAGTACTAATCACTGAATACTGAATACTTAAAAATTATGTATTTAGAAATTGTATCACCAGAAGCTACATTGTTTGCAGGGGAAGTTACTTCGGTAACCGTACCTGGTATTAATGGGGAGTTTCAAATGTTGAAAGATCACGCACCAATTGTATCATTGTTGCAAGAAGGTAAGGTAAAGTTTGAAGGGAATGTTACTTTGGATAAGGACTATGCCTCAAAGTTTAGTAAAGATGCTGATGGAAATACGGTATTACCAATTTCTAGTGGTACTATTGAGTTGAAGAACAATAAAGTTATTGTACTAGCAGATTAACGATTGCATAACGTAATAAATTAAAAGGCTACACTGTAAAGTGTAGCCTTTTTTTATTCTTTTTCATAAGCTAATATATCTGCTGGTTGACATTCTAGTGCCTTACAAATAGCTTCTAGGGTAGAGAAGCGTATAGCCTTAGCTTTTCCTGATTTAAGTATAGAAAGGTTGGCTTCAGTAATACCGATCATTTCAGCGAGTTCTTTGCTTTTCAAATTTCGCTCAGATAATACGTTGTTTAAGTTTACGACTATGCTCATGATTATATGGTTAGGTCGTTTTCAGATTGTACAGTATATCCTTTTTGAAATACGTAGGTTAGAAACAAGGATATCATTCCAAATATAATCAGGAGAATAAGATTGTGGATACTTCCGAGCTTATTATGATGCATTATTGGAAATTGAATAAGAAAGTATAGAATAGGACCAACAATTAAATTTAATATGGTTAAGAGTTTTAAATTTCTGATAATGCCTATACTAAATATAACTCTTTCTTTTAGGGCTTTAAATATGTTAGAAAGTAAATAGAGAAATAGAATCCCAAAAATTAAAGTTAGGCAAATAGTAAGAATGACGCTAAACTGATTATCAGCCTGTATAGAACTTCCTGTAAGAGGAATTTTCAAATTAAATCTACCGTCTTTAACCGTAAATCTATCAGTAATAAAAGCAAATTCTATATAGGTTAGAAAAACCAATAGTACAATTGAAATACTTCTAAAAATATAATAGAATAAGGTTGAAATTGATTTTGGACCAAATACCTTCATGATATATAAATCATTGTTTAGCGATAATAAATATATAAAATTTATCGAAAAACAATAATAAAATAAATTGTTTAAGACGTTTTTAAAGAGATTAATTCCCAGTCTTGGCCTAAGCTATGGTACGTGCAAATTTTCTCAAAACCAACTGCATAATGTGCCCCTAAAGAGCGTCTATTAGTGGCATCAACTTCAGTAATAATTGCATCGTAAGTTGGGTAAGAAGCTTTCTTCATTGCTTCGTATAGGCCTCTAAATATGCCTTGTTTTCTATGTGTCTTTGCTACACAAATTTGCCCCATGGTTATATAGTTTTGAATTTTATTTTCTTCAAGCTCTGTAAACATTGGTCTCAAAACAGAAATTTCGTATTTAAAGTCTTGTGTCATTGAAAGTGCATAGCCAACTACTAGGTCATTGTCTTTAGCTATAATGTGTGGACAAGCATCATTCATTCTGGTAAGTAAATCTAGATCATGATGAACAGTAACGAAACCCTCTTGTTCCATTTCATCGCTAGAGACAGCAGATTTTAAATTCATTTTTTGTAATGATAGAATTCGTTCTAATTCATCCGTTGTTTTAGCTGTGGTATAATGGATTTTCATTTATTCAGTTTTTAACCAATCTTTTCGTGCTTTTAAAATCTTTTTGGAAGGTTTTATTCCTTCTTTTTCTTCTAAATAAATAGAAAAACTTGGGTCTGATTCAAGAATCACTTCTGTACTTCTTTCTTGACCGTCTCTTAAAAATGATATCGATAGTTTGTCTTTGGGTTTAAATTCTTTAATGAACACATCAAATTGAATTCCGCTCGGAAATGGTTTTCCATGTATTGCAATAATAACATCGTCTTTATCTAGACCAGCTTTATATGCCGGACTACCAATTTTTGTATTACTTTGAATCTTGCCATTTAAATCATCTGTTATAGATACAGTGGCGCCGAAATAGGGCAATTCATTATTCTGAGACAAACTAACCCCAACAATTTTAAAAAGTTCGTTATACCTTGGTATTTCGCTTTCGTAGATAAAGTTATTGAAGAAGTTGTTCCCAAATTCCTCACCAGCATAAGAGTTCAATGATTTGTTTAAATTTTCTATAGTATATGGAATTTCTGTTTCTCCATAAGTAAGCCAAACCAGTTTCATAAAATCATCTAAATTCAAATCTTTCTCTCTTAAAGATAAATCTAATGCTAACCCAAGTACACTGCCATAAGAATAATAGGATATAAAGGTATTTTCACGGTTTACTGGGTCAACAGAGGTAGCTGCATCTACAAAAGGTGCCTGAAAACTCATTTCTATAGGATTGAAAAACTGTCTGGCTGGAGAATTCCAAACATAATTAAAGGTACCTGTTAATCCCTCTACGTATTTTTCTGGTGAAATTAACTGTGCTCTACAAAGTATAAGGTTTGTATAGTAACTTGTAAAGCCCTCTGCAAACCAAAGTTCTCCACTCATATTGGCTTCTTCGAAATTAAAGGGCTCTAATGTTTTTGGTCGAATACGTTCAACATTCCAACTATGAAAAAACTCATGGGAGACTGTTCCTATATTTCCTTCCATACCCCCGTTTGCCAAAGTTCTGGTGCTGGTTAATATGGTAGAGTTTCTATGCTCCATACCATCACCGGAGGCATTTGGTGTGTAGCAAGCTAAAAAAGTATACGAGCCATAATCAAAAGTGGGTAGTGCTCCAAAAACTTCCTTTTCAGCGATTACTACTTTTTTAACCTTTTCAAAATAGGCATCTGCATCTTCCTCAGTTCCTGGGTCATGAAGAGCAAGTTTTACGGTTTGATTGTCAATATTGAATTCCCTAACCTTATGATCACTTAGTTCTGTAGGGCTATCCATAAAATAATACAGGTCTAGGGCGCTATAAGTATTATCCTTTAAATGGGGTAGTTGGGTGGCAACTTTCCAGTTTAAATCTTCTCTTATGGTAAAACTCACTTCAATTTGTCGTTCATGTAGGGTAGGAGCATAAATGAATGTAGCCGGTATATTTAGATGTGCATGAGTTTCATCTATTTGTGTGTACGTACCATCACCTCGATGTGTGCTGTGTAAGCTATAATAAAGATGGAGGTAGGTCCTCCGATGAGGGTTTTTAGGAAAACTCATCAAACCACTTCTATGATGCACTTGCGGTAACAACGGTGTGTGAAGCGATAGAAGAAAAGGCTATTTAAATAGTCAGGTACGGATAGAAGAGATGAGCGAAAGCGAACCTTCCGATGAAGTGACGAAATGACCAGTAGTTGTCAAAACCCGGTTTATATCGAGGAACCGGGGATAAGTATAGAGGAATCCTAATTACTGTCTATGCGGCAACCGTCATAAAGGAGGCATGACTTCTATCCAGGCTTTATTGTGGAACCACAGGAAGCCTATATGCTATGCCAAAAGGAAAACGCAAGCAGGAAATACCTGTAAGCTGATTACTGATGAGCATATAGGTGGCGGATGAAGTTGTAGTAGTGGTGAAGCTCCTGTAATGGGAGTGGAGCGAAGGACTTCAGTTATGCGGTTTAGATTTAAGAACAACTTAAAATTGTAAGGATGATTTTTAAAGAACAAACAAAGTCGGTTCCCATAACCAAGGAGATGGTCTGGGAATCCTACAAGAAGGTGAAAAGTAACGGAGGAAGTGCTGGGATAGACCATCAAAGCCTATCGGATTTCGATAGTGTACGTTCAAATGAACTGTACAAGTTGTGGAACAGACTGGCATCGGGAAGTTATTTTGCACCTGCAGTAAGGAGGGTCAACATTCCCAAGGCAGGCGGTAAGACCCGTCCATTGGGAATACCCACCGTAGGTGATAGGATAGCACAACAAGTGGTAAAGCAGTACCTTGAACCTAGATTGGAACCCATATTTTCAGATAATTCTTATGGATACCGCCCGAACAGGAATGCACACACGGCCATTGAGAAAGTACGCCAAAATGTACGACACTACAGCTGGGTGATAGATTTGGACATACAGGAATTCTTCGGGAATGTAGACCATGGCCTTCTGTTGAAAGCTTTGGAACGCCATGTTTCGGAGAAGTGGGTATTGCTCTACATCAAACGGTGGCTGGAAGCTCCAGTAATACTAGAAGATGGAACGGTCAAAATGTCCACGGGCAAAGGAACACCTCAAGGAGGTGTAATCAGCCCATTGCTGTCCAATCTATATATGCATTACTGTGTGGACAAATGGTTGGAGAAATACTATCCATTGGTAAAGATGGTGCGCTATGCAGATGACCTGATTATCCATTGTAGGAGCCATGAGGAAGCTGCCCGGACACTTACAGTACTAAAAGGACGTCTGACGGAGTGCGGTCTGACCGCACATCCTGAAAAGACCAAAATAGTCTACTGTAAGAAGGATGGTAGAGACCTCAAAGGGTACCCCGTGCAGTTCGATTTCTTGGGATTCAGCTTTCAGCCGTTAAGGTTCAGGTTGAAAAAGGGCGGAAGCTTCCTTCAGTTCGATTGTAAAATGAGCCGAAAGTCGAAAGCTCGAATCACGGGAGAACTCCGTAAACTTGCTTTCCAAAACAAGACCCAACGCGGGATACAGGATTTGGCAAATCTGCTGAACCCAAAGATTCGTGGTTGGGTACAGTATTACGGAAAGATAAGTCGTAGGAGCTTACAACCTGTGTTCTATTACCTACACCACCGTTTGATCAGGTGGATATTGAACAAGTACAAAAGCTTCAAGGGAAGCAAGATCAAAGCTGTAAAATGGCTCAGGTTTATTACGAATTCATATCCAAACCTTTTCTACCATTGGGAATTGGGCTACAAACTGGTCTAAGCTATTTAGACTTTTACTGACTGCATAACAAGAGCCGTATGAATCGAGAGGTTCACGTACGGTTCTGAGAGAGGTTTAGGGGTGAGACTCCCCTTTACCTACTCGACTGGCAAATAAATTGTATGAAATATTCACTGTGCCATCATGTCCGGTAATTACCCAAGAATATGGGTTTGGTCTAGTTATGGTCAGGTTATTTCCTTTACTGTCGGTTGCTTTGAAATAATAGATATTTTTGGCAAACTCATGTAATGCATAGCGTCCTGGCGAAGTTCTACTCATCTGAACAACCAGTGAATCTGCAATTATATTTGGAAAGGTTGCCGTAACCTGAGCTTCATGATGCACGGCATTAGCAAAGGAAATCTCATAGGTATTGGTTTGGGAAAAACCTAAAGTGTAAACGGTAATAAAAATGTATAAAGAAAAGTACTTCATAGTTCATTTGGTTTGACAACTAAGATACCAATTCTTACTATGGTTTGGGATTCTTTTAAAAGAGTCAAAAGTGTTTTAAAATAGAAAATTTATCATCGTATAAGTGAAAAATGGCTCTTAAATTCTTTTCCGTTATCAAGCATCATACTGAACCAATATTCAGACGAAGGAAGAATTTTTCCGTTATATGTACCATCCCAACCCATTTCGTTAGTATTTAATTGTTTGATTAGTTTGCCATACCTATCAAAAATGTGTATTATTTTGTCTTGTAAATTAGCTTTGGTCTTAATGATTTGCCATACATCGTTGGCACCATCACCATTGGGGCTAAAAAATTTTGGAAATCCTACAATAGCGAAATCATCTTCAGATATACCACAACCATTTTTATCTCTTACGAAAACAGAATAAAAACCATTTTCAATTGAATCGAATCTGGGTTGGTCTTGATAAGTTACCCCATCTATTGAATATTCATAATCACCCTCACCGAAAACGTTTATAATAATCGAAGAATCATTGAAAGATTCCAAGATTTCAATGTCTTGGAAGGTAGCTCGGTTTGAAGGTGAAACAATAAAATCGTCGCTTGTTGAACAGTTTATAAGGTTAGTATTATTGTCGGATTTGTATCCAACTTCTAATCTATAATTTCCTGTAGTGGGTATAATTATTTGTTGCTCGTCACCTATTTCGACAATTTGACCAAGATCTAATTCAAACCATTTATATCTATTAAAACCTATGGGTGCTTCGATGGTTATTGGTTCCCCGTCTGTACATAAGTAATAATTTTTTTTTATTGACAACTTCGGAAATGGATTTACTATTAGTTTAATTTCTTTAATTATTACACATTGATTATTTTCAATACGGGCAAAGATGTTAGTTGAGTTAGTTCTATAGTTTCCGTGTAGTGAATTTTGTTCTAACTCAGCATTCTGTAAGGTGTCATAAAAGCTTATTTTCAATCCTGAAAAATTTGTTTGCTTAATACTCTCCAAGTCAAAAGTACTTTCTAAGATTTCATCCTCACTATTTTCATCGCACGCTTGTATTGAATTTAATGTATTTAAATTTGTAGTTGTTGCATTTACTGAGATTGTTAATTCTCCCAGACTTTCGCAATTGTCGCTTAATATTTTATAAAATATGACTGTATTGAAAGTTGTTGTCACCAAATAATCGTTTGGGTTCTCAATAGGAATGTCACTATCTCTTTGGGCATATGTTTCATAGAATAAAATTTTTGAATCAGAAGTAAATGGGAATGCCTGTTCTAAATCAACAGATGTTAAACCATCTATTGAGTTTTCCTGTTCTGTGTCACATTGTATCAAATTTAATGTAGCAGGATACTCTGGAGTGGTAACCTCTAAGAATATAGGAAAAGTTATAAAACACTCTGTTGTATTAACCAAGCTAATCCGTGCATATACATTGGAAGTGGGAACAGTAATTATGGGTTCTATTAATGGGTTGCTATTAGCTATGGCATTGCTTTCATTCATATAAAGCAAAACTTGGAAATTATTTGAATCTTCAAGACTATTTTCGATATCGGTTATGATATCAACAATAGAGAATTCACCTAAATTATCTCTATTACCGTCGCATTGTACATAATCTATATTAGGAGTATTGATGAATTCTAAAGTTGAAATAGAGAAAGTAACAACCTCAAAACAATCATTTGGATTGGTCACTCTTATAAAAATAGGGGTGAAATTGCCATTAAAGGCAAATTGTGTTGGGTTAATAATAGAATTTTCATTGGCAAAAGCATCTTCATAATTTGTGAAATAGGATATGGCAACACTAGTACTATTGGTAATTGCAGATTCTTGATTTGTAAGGTCTAATAGTAAGTTATCTTGGTTGGGACAAATAATCAAGTCCATTGGTTCGTTCACATTTGGAAGCGGAAAAAATTTTGCGCTTCCTGTCCATTCAAGATTAAATCCACCGTTGCCTTCAGGGCGATTAATTAGAATATAATATTGTTCGCCTGTGTCAACTGGTATTGAAGAGACATAGCTATTACCAAATTCTCCGGGGCCTTCATTCTGGTCTGTTTCAGAATCTCTTAGGCCAGTAAAATTATTATCCAGATTTGCTTGTAAAGGGTTGGTTGTTGAACATCTTATAGGGTCGTCGAAATTACCGCAATCATTGTTTGGGCCAAAAATATAAAAATCGTAATCGACCTCAATACCTACATTAACTGGGCTAAGATTAAAGGCCAGGGAACCACCAGTAGCGATTCTTATACTTAACCATAAACTATTTGCCTCTTCAGCGCTACAAGAGTTGGATTCTTCATCCAATTCTTGAATACCAAACCCAGAAATGTTACTTAAGATATTTGTGTTGCCACATACTACAATTGCATTTACACAATCATTTGCCTCTTGGGAAAATGAAAATGAAAATGAGAAATAGATAAGTAGGCAGCCAAGTTTTTTCATGTATTTTTTTCGGTATTCTGGTTGTGAATATAAAATTTATGAGTATTTTATACTAACCCTAAGTAGTAAAAATCATTAAAGTGTTGGATTTTCCTGATGAAATTACTGTTTGAAGGGAATAAAGGAACCAATACTTTTCTATTTTTATAGAATCCCTAGAGCTAATAAATAATTCTATGAAGTTTATTTAGTATAGAAAAAATACTGGGGTTTCAACTAAAAAGTGGGTATTTAGAAAAGAATTATACGTCATACTGCCACTACTTGATTGAACATTTCGATTTCAAATTCTTCAATAGTTTTATACCTCAATGTTGACCTTGGCCTTTATCAAATGGCAAAAGAGTATGTAGATTTTAAATCATCAAAGAAGGCATGCCGAAATAGAAAAAGTACCACCAGACCAAATATATAACCCCTAAAAATTGGACTATTGATGAACTAAAAATTACCTTTAACCTGCCTTACCTTTGGGGTGTATAGTATTATCAATAGTATAAATAATTGGTGTTGTAAGATTTTATCACAAAATTTATGGGCTTTTGACTTATTAATAATTTTTAAATTTAAAAATTAATTTTTCTTTTTAGTTTATCTGTATAAAGCTATTAAATTTGAATGTATGACCCATATGCCAAAAAAGCTATCTTGTAAAATAGAAACAAGAACAAAGGAAAATAAGCTACGATCATTAAGCCTATCGAACAATCTTGTCGATTTTTCATCAAACGATTATTTAGGGTTTGCGAAAAACGAAACCTTGTTTTCCAAAATATTTCAATTGGTGCTACGTGAAAATATAAGTCAGAACGGTGCTACTGGTTCTAGACTAATCAGTGGTAACCATAAATTATACTCAGTTTTGGAAGATTTATTGGCGAATTTTCACCAAACAGAAGCTGCTCTAGTCTTTAATTCTGGGTACGATGCAAATATTGGGTTTTTTAGTGCTGTGCCACAGCGGGGTGATTTTGTATTTTATGATGAGCTCATTCATGCAAGTATTCGAGACGGTATTAGCATGGGGCATGCCAAAGGTTATAATTACAGGCATAACGATTTAGAGGATTTAAAAAGGGTATTGACATCACTTAAAATTGACACTTCTATTAAAGGAAACACTGAGGTATATGTGGTTACCGAGTCTGTTTTTTCTATGGATGGTAATACTCCGGATCTAATAGCATTTGCTCAATTTTGTAAGGGTAATGGTTTTCATTTGGTGGTGGATGAGGCTCACGCATTGGGTGTTTTAGGAAATAATGGGGAAGGATTAGTACAGGAATTAGGATTACAGGCTTCTATTTTTGCGCGGATTATTACCTTTGGTAAAGCTATGGGTGTCCACGGTGCTGCCATTTTAGGGGGTGTAGAATTGATGCAATATCTGCTCAATTTTGCGAGGAGTTTTATTTACTCTACAGGACTTTCACCACATGCTGTTGCAAGTATATTAGCTTCCTATGAATTTTTGAATGCCGATGGTAGAGAAGAACGAATACAGCTTACTGAAAGACTTGTTTACTTTAGGGAACAAATAAGGAAATTTAAATTAGAACCATATTTTATTCCAAGTAGGTCGGCCATACAATCTTGTGTGCTTCCAGGTGTTGACAAAGTGAAGTCGATTTCTGATAAATTAAAAGATGATGGTTTTTATGTTAAACCTATTCTTGCCCCTACCGTTACAGCAGGTCAGGAGCGTTTGCGTTTTTGTCTTCATAGTTATAATTCTAAAGAAGAAATTGGTTTGGTTTTAAAGTTGCTTTCTGGTTATCTTTAAGCCATTATGGAGGATACATTTTATCAACTTGCCACATTTGAATATGTTGCCGACGTACAGATTGTGAAAGGAAAACTTGAATCTGAAGGTATACCTGTATTTCTTAAAGATGAAAACACCTTGAATTCAGACCCCATAATCAGTAATGCTATTGGAGGGGTTAAATTACAGGTATACTCAAAAGATAAAGAGAGAGCAGTAGCAATATATAATGAAATTAGAGCCTATGCCATAGATAATGATGGGGTACCCATAGTTTGTCCAAATTGTAAAGCTCAAAAATCAGAAGCTTATTATAACAGGAAAGGAGTATTTTATAAACTTTTCCCATTTTTTGAAAAAAGAAAATATAAGTGCCTAAATTGTGGTATGATCACTAACTCAAAGTAAAACAGAATGCAGAAGATATTTGTAACCGGAATTTCAACTAGTGTAGGAAAAACTATTGCTTCGGCCATTTTTACTGAAGCTTTACAGGCAGATTATTGGAAACCTGTTCAAGCAGGAGATTTGGATAATTCAGATACCGATAGGGTTAAAGGTCTAATCTCGAATAGTAAGTCCAAGTTTCATCCTTGTAGTTATGAGTTAACATCTCCCATGAGTCCGCATGCTGCTGCGGAAATCGATGGTATTCGAATTGATAGATTTCATATCAATGAACCTGAAACGGATAACAATTTAATTATAGAAGGCTCTGGCGGAATTTTGGTGCCTTTAAATGAGGAAGATACCTTATTCGATATTATTATGCCAGATTATAAAGTTGTTGTGGTTTCAAGAAATTATTTAGGTAGTATTAATCATTCTTTATTGACCATAAATTGGTTGCAAAATAAAGGCTACGATGTTTCTGTTTTGTTTAGTGGAGAAGCAAATTCGCAGTCAGAAAATATTATTCTTCATAAAACCGGAGTATCACTTTTGGGTAGAATAGATGAAGAGGAGAAATTTGATAAAGAGGTAATTAAAAAATATGCCGATAAATTTGAAGGTGTATTAAGGTCGCTCTAGACGCTGTAGAATCTCTGCATTTTCAACAGTAGCGAAATTGTTATAATGTTTGGCTAAATACGCGTCAATATATTCATTTTCCTCAATTTCTTTTTTGTCCAAAATTCGTCT
Organism: uncultured Maribacter sp.; assembly: GCF_963975365.1. Classification (GTDB taxonomy): domain Bacteria; phylum Bacteroidota; class Bacteroidia; order Flavobacteriales; family Flavobacteriaceae; genus Maribacter. The sequence continues at coordinate 198,116 of NZ_CAXBGF010000001.1, forward strand.
GCCTTTTCGTATGACAACCGTTTTAGGCCGTAACTCTTCCATGATAAATTTCAATTCTTCTAAAGAGTTTTTTCTAGGGTTGTCAAAGAATGTAAAAAGTTCATCTCTGCAAATGTTACTAGGGTGGGTCGAAGCAATGGTTGGGGGTAAGGTGTCTAAATTCCAATACCCGATATGGTATTCGAAGAACAAGATGTTTTTGGTTTCTAAATTATTGTTTTTAATAAAAGAAGGTACAGAAAATCCTTCCCCGTTAAAGAAGGTCTTGCGTTCATAGTTATTCTTTATAATGTTGGCGTATTCCAGATAACTTTCCGCAGGTATTAATAAAACTATGAGCAGTATATATTTTGGTGCTTTAAGCTTAAAATCTGTGGTCGGTTTTTGAGTTACAATTGCAACCAAAATCAATAGCATAGGGTGTAATTGTATGAGGTAATGTCCATTAATTCTTCCTCCTTTTACGAATGACATTAATACACCGATAATAGCCACTAATACTATTTGTACCGTTCTATTCTTAAAATTAAGACTATTGCTTTTATAAGCATAAAAAAGAAAAAGAATTGTAATGACGAATATGGGGGCTAGTTTAAAAATAGAATACCTTCTAGCCTCTGTGTATTCTAATGGAGCCAATATAACAGATTCCCACCAAACAATGGCCTGGTCAGAAAGATAATAAGGTAGAATTGTAGCGAAAATTACAGCTAAAACACCCGTTCCGAATAATAGTACATGAAGCAAGTTAATATGCTTTTTAGCGAAAAATGCTTCGTAAATAAGATAAAGCCCAACAAAGAATATAGGAAAAGCCATATTCAGTTTAACCATTACTGTAGCTCCCATTAATAAGCCAGCTAGAAAAGTATAACCTAATGTCTTTTTACTTTGTAAAAAATAAAGGGCAGGTATAAAAAAGGCAATACAAATATGTTCAGACATTACACCTTGTAGACTGCCGAATAGACTTAAAAGAAAAATGCAAAGCACACCTACTATTATTGAGGCTTTTTTAGATAGAACAGATAATGCAATCTTATAGGTGTAGTAAGAAGTAATGACCACTAAAAAAACGCCTGCTAATCGAATGGCAATAAAGCTTTTACCGAAAACAGATATAATTGCGGCAAAAAAGGCAAATGTTAGTGGCGGTTTTAAATCCCATAATTGGGTGTATGGTAGAAAGCCATCTGCCCACGATTGGCCTAAAAGAATAAAAGTACTCTCATCTCGGTCAATATAATCTCTAAAGAAAAAGGGAAAGCGAATAAAAAAGGTAATTATAAAAAAGAATAGGAATACCAAGCTATTCTTGACTTCGGAAAAATATAAAAATGCTTTTTTGTTTCTTTCTGTGGGCATCTCTTTGTTGCGGTTTATTTCCCGATCTTTGCAAGATAGATAAAATGACGAATTATAAATTCTATGACCGTGGAAAATCTATCTACTCGAGATAAAAAACATTTATGGCATCCGCTAACCCAACATAAGTTGAATAAACGGCAATTGGCTATTGTAAGGGCGAAAGATGCACTGTTATTTGATGAAGATGGTAAAGAATATATTGATGGTATAGCTTCTTGGTACACGGTAATGTATGGCCATTCTAACAAGTATATTGTTTCGGCAATGACCAAGCAAATGAATAAGTTGGATTTTGTGATGTTCAGCGGTTTAACACACGAACCAGCAATTGAATTATCTGAAAAATTGATGGAGATTTTACCAGAAAATCAGGCAAAGATATTTTTCAACGATAATGGTTCTACGGCTATCGAAGCGGCGATAAAAATGGCATTACAATTTTATCATAACAAAGGTGAATTAAGAGATACCCTTATAGCATTTGAGGATGGATTTCATGGTGATACGTTTGGTGCTATGAGCGCATCAGGACTTTCATCATACAATGGCCCTTTTGAAGATTTTCTTTTGAAGGTTGTGCGAATACCTACACCACAAGATGATAATATAGATGAGGTTAAAAATTTATTGACCCATATTTTAAAGAAAAACAAATGTGCAGCTTTTGTTTTTGAGCCATTAGTGCAAGGTGCGGCTGGTATGAGATTTCATTCGACCAAAGGTCTTGATGAGTTAATTGATATATGTCAAAAAAATAATGTGCTAAGTATTGCAGATGAGATAATGACCGGTTTCGGTAAAACAGGAAAGAACTTTGCTTCAGATTATTTGGAGAATAAACCTGATATTATTTGTTTAAGTAAAGCACTTACGGCAGGTATGTTTCCTTTAAGTATTACGAGTTGTTCGCAAGTAGTTTTTAATCGATTTTTAAGTGATGAGGTACATAAAGGGTTCTTTCATGCACATACATTTAGTGCACACCCTATTGGTTGTGTAGCTGCGTTAGCGGGTATTGAGCTTTTGAATTCACCTGAAATTATAGAAAGAAGAAAATATATAGAAAGTGCCCATATATCTTTTGCTACAAGAATCGAAAATCATGAAAAAGTTGGTAATGTAAGGGTAAAGGGGGTCATACTGGCCATAGACTTAAGCAAACAAATGGAGCGTTATGGTAATTTACGTGATGATTTATATGAATTCTTTGTAGCGAGAGGGGTTTTATTAAGACCGCTTGGTAATACAATTTACGTGCTTCCACCTTATGTAATTACAAATTCACAACTTCAAAAGATTTACAAAACCATTATAGCGGCACTAGAAACTTTTTAGATTACGATGTTGAAAGAGAAAATATCCATAACAGCTATAGCATCCCTCTCACCTTTAGGTAGCATATTAGAAGAAACTTGGCGATCCTATCAAAATAAAGAACATTGCTTTTCATTGGTTGATACAAATGGTGAAAAGGCTTGGGTCGCACCATTGTCTAAATCGGGAAGAATTCTTGTAGAGAAACTTCGAGCATCAGATGCCAAGTATAGGAAATTAGACGATAGTGTTTTATATGCAATGGTAGCTTCAAGATTAGCTGTAAGAGATTCTGGATGGAAAAGGGATGCTGAATTTGGAATAAATTTAGGTTCTTCTAGAGGGGCTACAAAATTATTTGAACAATACCATTCAGAGTTTTTAGAAACTGGCCTAGCATCTACATTAAGTTCACCAACAACTACTTTAGGAAATATTTCTTCATGGGTGTCACATGACTTAGGAGCTACGGGTCCTGAAATTTCCCATTCGATTACTTGTTCTACAGGTCTACACTCTGTGCTAAATGGTGTTGCTTGGATTAATAGTGGTATGGCCAATAGGTTTTTGGTAGGCGCAAGTGAAGCGCCTTTAACCGATTTTACGATTGCCCAAATGAAGGCATTGAAGATTTACGCAAAAGCACCCGAGTCGAATTTTTCGTCGGTTGTAGAGCGTAGTCGAAGTTACCCTTGCCAAGCATTGAATTTAGAAAAGGAGAGTAATAGTATGGTACTAGGCGAAGGGGCATCGGTAGCGTGTATAGAAAAAGGAGTAGTGAAAAATGCTTTGGCTACAATTAACGGAGTAGGCTATGCAACTGAAATTTTAAAACACAATACATCTATATCGGCAAATGGCCTTTGTTTTCAAAAATCCATGAAAATGGCCTTGGGTGATTTAGATCCCTCTGAGGTCGATGTTATAGTGCTGCATGCCCCAGGAACTATTAAAGGCGATTTATCAGAATACAATGCTATTAAAAAAGTTTTTGGCAGCAAACACCCTTTGTTAACAACCAATAAATGGAAATTAGGTCACACATTCGCAACTTCTGGTATGCTAAACATAGAGATGGGGGTGCTAATGCTTCAATACGACAAAATGATTTCTGTGCCATTTTTGAGTCAAAAACCAACGGAGCGAGAAATCAAATATGTAATGATAAATGCGGTAGGTTTTGGTGGTAATGCCGTTAGTATTTTATTATGTAGGTTCAATTAAGGTTATTGGTGTAAGAATTAGTTTTTGGTAATCTTAATATTTTAAAACCCAGCAATTATATTTTCTATTCTAATTCAGTTATTTTTGAACTCTGGTAACAACCTAAGATTATATGAGCGAAGCAAGACATAATTGGTCAAAAGAGGAAATTCTAGAAATATATAATACGCCTTTAATGGAGCTTCTTTATGAGGCTGCAACTGTGCATAGAAAGAATCATGACCCCAATACGGTTCAAGTTTCTACCTTACTTTCGATAAAGACAGGCGGTTGTCCTGAAGATTGTGGCTATTGCCCTCAGGCAGCTCGTTATCATACCGATATTAAAGGTAATGACCTTATGGCCGTTTCTCAAGTTAAGGCTCAAGCACTACGAGCGAAAGCATCGGGAAGCTCAAGAGTTTGTATGGGTGCTGCTTGGAGAAATGTAAAAGATGGCCCTGAGTTCGACCAGGTTCTAGAAATGGTGCGTACCATTAATAAATTAGATATGGAAGTATGTTGTACATTAGGTATGATTACCGAAAATCAGGCAAAGCGTTTGGCTGAAGCCGGACTTTACGCCTACAACCATAATTTAGATACTTCAGAAGATTATTATAAAGATGTTATTTCTACGCGTGCCTTTGAAGATCGTTTAGATACTATAGAGAATGTTCGTAAAAGTAATGTTACCGTTTGTAGCGGTGGTATTATTGGTATGGGAGAGGCATTAGAAGATAGAGCAGGGATGCTAGTTGCATTGACTTCTTTAAATCCGCAACCAGAATCTGTACCTATTAATGCACTGGTTGCAGTTGAAGGAACGCCAATGGAAGATATAGAGCCTATATCTATTTGGGAGATGATACGTATGGTGGCAACCACAAGAATTGTTATGCCAGAGACTCAAGTGAGGTTGTCTGCAGGTCGTACCCAAATGAGTAGAGAAGGGCAGGCTATATGCTTCTTCGCTGGTGCCAATTCAATTTTTGCAGGTGATAAATTATTGACCACACCAAACCCTGATGTCAATGAAGACATGGCAATGTTTAAAATGTTGGGCTTAAATCCGCAAAAACCATTTACAAAAGTATCTCAGCCAAAAACAGTGGAAGCAACAGATTCGCAATTACAGGCAATGGGTGAGAAGCCAAAATGGTCTAGACCAGGTCATTCTATCGAGCGAAATGAAACTGCTAAGCAAAAGGCCAAAATTAGTAACTAGTATTACATTTATACATTTTTAAGAAAATCTTTTCTATTCGTTAATTACCTTTGGTTTCCCTAAAAAAACCATGTGTAATTGAAGTTAGCAGAAATTCCGAGGGTAAATAATATTACCAAGGAAGATTTTATCAAGAACTATTTTAAGCTTCAAAAGCCTGTAGTAATACAACGGGCTATTGAAGATTGGCCAGCTTTTGACAAATGGAATCTGTCTTATATGAAAAATGTAGCGGGAGACATTACCGTACCATTATATGATAATAGACCAGTTCAGCATAAAGATGGTTTTAACGAGCCACATGCTAAAATGAAGATGGCTGATTATGTCGATTTATTAAAAAGGGAGCCTACTAAGTATCGAATTTTTCTTTGGAATATTTTAAAGGAGGTTCCTGAGTTGCAGAAAGACTATACTTTTCCGGATTTCGGATTGAAACTGCTTAAAGGACTACCAATGTTGTTCTTTGGCGGTAAAGATTCGTACACTTTCATGCATTATGATATTGATTTGGCTAACATATTTCATTTTCATTTTGATGGAGAAAAGGAAATTGTTCTATTCCCGCAATCGGAATCAAAAAATCTCTATAAAGTACCACATTCATTAATTACACATGAAAGTATAGATTTTTCAAATCCCGATTATGAAAAATGGCCAGCATTAGAAAAAGCTTCAGGATTTAAAACAACACTTTCACATGGTGAAGTTTTATATATGCCAGAAGGTTATTGGCACTACATGAAGTATAGATCTCCTGGGTTTTCAATGAGCCTTCGTGCTATGGCGCAAAACCCCAAAAATTTAGCTAAAGCCTCCTATAATATATTGATTATGCGTTATTACGACGTACTCATGCGTAGATTGAAAGGTCAAAATTGGATAGATTTGAAGAATAAAAAGGCCATTTCTAGAACGAATAAAAGTCTTGAGGCTTTGGTTAAAAGATAATTTTATTTTATGAGTTCCTGTAATTTTTCATAAACCAAGTGACTTTCCCACCCTCTATACATTAGATAATCGGCTAGTTTTTTTCTCCTCTTTTGAATATTTGTGTCAGATATTTGCCCTAATCTTTTTATAGCTAAGGAGTCTAAAGTGGTTGAATATTCATGAGGGTCTATTTCTTTTAAGGCGATGGTTATGTTGTATTTAGAAATATTTCTAAATTTTAGTTCCTTGACTATTCTATTTTTTCCCCACTTTTTTATATTGAATTTACCTCTGGCAAAACTCTTGGCAAAGCGTTCTTCGTTTAAAAATCTATCTTCAATTAGTTGACCGATTATACTGTCAATAGCTAGTGGAATCATGCCCATTTCTTTCAGTTTGCCATTAACTTCTTTATGGCAACGATCTTGATAGGCGCAGTAGCTTTCAATTTTTTTTGTGGCTTCTTGAATGGTGTAGCCTTTGGTTTTGTACTTCATACTTTTCAAAAGTACTAAACAAAAAAAGCGACTCCGTTAGGAAGTCGCTTTTTTTACTTAATATATTGTTTTACCGTCTTTGTTCTTAAAACGGTATTCAAGATACGTATACGCATCACGTGGTTGTATTTTGATCCATCTTTTGTATTCCAAGAACCATTTAGTTCTTAAGGATGGAAATCCTTTTGTAATATAAGCCGCTATAAAAGGATGTATATTTAGTGTTATACTATTATCCTTTGCTGGCCCTTTAAGGAGTTTTTCAAGATCCACTGTAATTTTGTCTATTAAAACAATAGGTGCTTCGACCTCTTTCCCTGCATTATTAGGGTCCTCTTCGGTTGTTTTAATATTCATTTCAGGGCGTACCCTTTGTCGGGTAATCTGAATCAAACCAAATTTACTTGGGGGAAGTATTTTGTGTTTGGCGCGATCGTCTTTCATTTCATCCCTTAGATGTTCAAAAAGCCTTTTTCTATGTTGAGGTTTTACCATGTCGATAAAATCTACTACAATGATGCCTCCCATATCACGAAGGCGTAATTGCCTTGCAATTTCTGATGCTGCCAATAAATTTACTTCTAATGCAGTATCTTCTTGGTTTTTGGCTTTATTGGATCTATTGCCGCTATTAACATCTACTACATGAAGTGCTTCGGTATGCTCTATTATTAAATAAGCACCTTTGCTCATGGTAGCAGTGCGGCCAAAAGACGTTTTAATTTGTCTTTCTATTCCAAATTTTTCAAAAATTGGTACGTTGGAGTCGTAGTGTTTCACGATATTCTCCTTGTCTGGAGCAATTTCGGCCACGTACTCCTTAACTTCATTATATAAGGTGACGTCATCTACATGAATACCTGTATAACTGTCATTAAATACATCTCTTAAAATAGAAGATGCTCTGTTGAGTTCTACAAATACTTTCGATGGTGTTTGAGCACGATATAATTTTTTACACATTGCTGTCCATTTGTTCAGCAAGTTTTCTAGATCTTTGTCCAGTTCCGCTACTTTTTGCCCTTCGGCAACTGTTCTGATAATTACACCAAATCCTTTTGGTTTAATACTCCTCACAAGTCTTTTTAGCCTGTCTTTCTCTTCTTTGCTCTCTATTTTTTGTGATACAGATACACGGTCTGAGAAAGGGACCATTACCAAAAAACGTCCGGCAATTGAAAGCTCAGAGCTGATCCTTGGTCCTTTAGTAGAAATAGGTTCTTTAACAATTTGAACCAATAGGGATTGGTTGGCTTTAATGACATCGGTTATTACACCATTTTTGTCAATATCGGTCTCGATTGGAAAGTTTTTTAAGGAGTAATCCTTTAATTTTCCTGAGCTCACTTGTTTTATGAACTTGAGCATTGAAGATAATTGAGGACCAAGGTCATGGTAATGCAAAAATGCATCTTTTTCATAGCCAACGTTAACAAACGCAGCATTGAGACCGGTTACCGGTTTTCTGATTTTGGCGAGAAAAATATCGCCTACAGAAAAATCATTACTACTTTCTTCTTTGTGCAGTTCAGTGAGTTTTCCGTCCTTTAACAAGGCAAAGTCAACGGCTTGGGAACTAGATCTTACGATTAATTCTCTATTCACCTGAATATATTTTTAGTCGTTCCAACTAAATATAGGGAACGAACTGATTAAACAATACCATAGACAGATACTATTGTACCTGCCGAAATCCAATATATGGATCTCTATGTCAATGAACGTAAAAAGAAAAAGTAGTTATAAAACTACTTTTTCTTGTGTCGGTTAGCTCTTCTACGCTTCTTGCGCTTGTGTGTAGCTACCTTATGTCTCTTTCTTTTTTTACCGCTTGGCATAAAGTTCTTTTTTTAAGATTAATTATTTTACGTGTACGTTGCTCTTAACTCCTTCTACAAAAACCTTTGCAGGTTTAAATGCTGGAATGTTGTGAGCGGGTATTTTAATGGTTGTATTCTTGGAAATATTTCTACCGGTTTTTTCAGCTCTAGTTTTAATAATAAAACTGCCAAAACCTCTAAGGTAAACATTATCACCACTTTCCAATGAAGTTTTTACCTCTTCCATAAAGGATTCAACTGTAGCTTGTACATCTCCTTTTTCAATTCCCAGCTTATCTGAGATTTTCGATACAATTTCCGCTTTCGTCATCTTTCAATATTAGATTTTCTGTATGTTTTTTCGGGTTGCAAATATATAAATTAAATTCAATCTTTCTTTCTAATGGGTTAATTTTAAGTGGATAAACTGCTACTTTTATCACTTAGTATAGATGAGTATGGCTTTTTCGGGTAAAATATTAGATTGGTATCATCAAAATAAGCGTTCATTACCATGGCGAGAATCCATAAGTCCATACAAGATATGGTTGTCAGAAATTATTCTTCAACAGACTCGTGTTGCCCAGGGTACACCATATTACTTAAGATTTGTTGAGGAATTTCCAACAGTACACCATATGGCCAAAGCTAGTGAAGAAGAAGTTTTGAAACTATGGCAAGGTTTGGGCTATTATTCTAGAGCAAGAAATTTACATACTACGGCAAAAATAGTCGTTAATCAATATAATGGGAATTTTCCAGATACCTATAAAGAGCTTTTAAAGTTGAAAGGTGTTGGTGATTATACGGCAAGTGCCATATCTTCTATATGTTTTAATGAGCCACAAGCTGTGGTAGATGGTAATGTGTACAGAGTTTTATCTAGATATTTCGGAATCGACATCCCTATTAATAGTACTGAAGGCATAAAATATTTTAAGTCATTGGCTGAAAATGTAATGGATATAAATGATATAAGAGATTATAATCAAGGTATCATGGAGTTTGGCGCTATTCAATGCTCACCGAAGAAACCACTTTGTTTACACTGTCCTTTAAATGAAAGCTGTGTTGCTTTACAAAAGGGAATTGTAGATCAATTACCCGTGAAGTTGAAAAAGACAAAAGTGAGAAATCGGTACTTTAATTATCTTATACCTATATATAAGGATACAGATGGAAACCTATTTACAAATCTTCAACAAAGAAAAGGAAAGGGCATTTGGCAGAATTTATGGGAGTTTCCATTATTAGAGTCAAATTCTATATTAGAAATGGAAGACGTTAATAATAGGTATAAAGAAGTATTGGGTGGTATTGACGAAGTAGAATTACTAGAATTTAATGAGGTCGCCATTATTCATAAGTTGTCACATCAGCATTTACATACTAAGTTTTGGATATTAAACACTAACTCTGAAATACCGAACCAAATTTCCATTGAAAAAATTAAGGAATTTCCTGTACCTGTTTTAATAGCAGATTTTATTAAAGCGTTTAAATTTTAGTACTTTTGATTTTTATATCTTTAAGTTATGAGCGGTACATTAAATAAGGTAATGTTGATTGGACATTTAGGTGATGAGGTGAAAATGCATTATTTTGAAGGCGGCGGCAGTATTGGGAGATTTCCTATTGCCACAAATGAGACATATACCAATAAATCTACTGGTGAGCGTGTTACGAATACAGACTGGCATAACATTGTGGTCAGAAACAAAGCTGCCGAAATTTGCGAAAAATACCTAAGTAAAGGCGATAAAGTATATGTTGAAGGAAGGTTGAAAAATCGTCAATGGCAAGGTGAAGATGGTAATACAAGGTATAGTACAGAAGTGCATGTAACAGAATTTACCTTTTTGACCACCAAGAAAGAGGCTGGGACAAATGATACTAGTACCGTCTCTTATTCTCCAAAAGCAAGTAATGACAAAGGTAAGCCAGCGAAGGTTCCTGCACCGGCAAGCCCAGAGGCCGAGGATGACCTTCCTTTTTAATAATAAATAATAGAAACTTTTGGACTTAGACCCCTTTCCGTTTTTAGTAACTTTATTGGCCGTAAACGGTGTGTTTACAATTAATATAATCGTGTTATGTTTATTGCTTACTTGCTCTGCACTGGTTTCTGGTGCTGAAGTGGCAATGTTCGGTCTTTCTTCAACCGAAATTAAAGAGTTGCAAGATGAAAAATCGGCAAAAAGCGCAATTCTTATTAAGTTGCTTGCGCGCCCAAAAAAACTACTGGCCACCATATTAATTGCCAATAATGCCATTAATATTGGTATTGTTCTGTTGTTCAGTATAATAGGTGATACGCTTTTTAAAAATGTTGATCAAGTATTATTTGGGGTGGTATCAGTCCGTTTTTTACTTGAAGTGGTTGTTGCGACATTTCTAATTTTAATGTTCGGTGAAATTCTACCTAAGGTCTATGCAAATAGAAATAAAATGAGTTTTTCGCATTTAATGGCATTTCCATTACGTGTATTAGATGTTGTTTTTTCGCCATTAAGTTTACCTATGCGTTCAGGAACATTGTTTTTATACAACAAACTAGGCAAGCAGAAATCAAATTTGAGTATTGATCATTTGTCTCAAGCATTAGATTTGACTTCTCATGGCGATACGACCAAAGAGGAGAAGAAAATTTTAGAAGGTATAGTAACCTTTGGTAATACGGATACGAAACAAGTCATGCGCCCTCGTATTGATATTTTTGCCCTTAATGAGCAAATGAAGTTTCTAGAAGTTATAGGCGAAATAAAGAAAAACGGATATTCTCGTATTCCTGTTTTTGGTGAAAATATAGATACTGTAAAAGGTGTGTTGTATGTAAAAGATTTGTTGCCATATTTAGATAGAAAAACCTTTAATTGGATGACGTTGATACGTGAGCCATACTTTGTTCCGGAGAATAAAAAGCTTGATGATTTATTGGCTGAATTTCAAGAAAAGAAAAATCATTTGGCAATTGTAGTCGATGAATATGGTGGTACTTCAGGTTTGGTGACATTAGAAGATATTATTGAGGAAATTGTTGGTGATATAAGCGATGAATTTGATGATGAGGATTTGATTTTTTCTAAGTTGGATGATTTTAATTATGTTTTCGAAGGTAAAACTCCGCTTAAGGATTTTTACCGTGTAATAAAATTAGAAGACAGTGATATCTTTGAAGAAAATAAAGGAGAATCGGAAACCCTTGCAGGATTTGTTTTAGAGAAAGCTGGAAGTTTTCCTAAACGAGGTGAAAAGATTTTATTTGAATCTTATACTTTTATGGTTGAGGGTATGGATAAAAAAAGATTGAAACAAATAAAAGTAACCCTACCCCATGAAGCTTAAATCGTTAGTCGGTATTTTAAGTGTTGTTGTTTTTGTCATGAGTTGTCAAGACGAGCCGATTCCTAAACCAAAGGCTAAAATGCGCTTAGAGTATCCACAAGGTAAGTTAGCAGATTTGGAAACTGAAAATTTTAGTTTTAAATATAATCAGCTTGCAGTGGCTAAGTTGAATGGAGATAAGGCGTATACCATTTCGTATCCAGAGATGAAAGGAGCTATTTTTCTAAGCTATAAGAAAGTAGACGATAATTTGGAACAATTAATTAATGACTCAAAGCGACTTAGTTACGAGCATGCTGCTAAGGCAGATAATATTGTGGAGCAACCATATATAAACCCTGATGATAAGATATACGGAGCTTTATTTGAAGTTCAGGGTAATGCAGCTTCACAGTCACAGTTTTTTGTAACTGATAGTATCAACCATTTTCTTACAGGCTCTGTCTATTTTTATACAAAGCCCAATTATGATTCTATTTTACCGGCAGCATCATATCTTCAGAATGATATTAGGGGAATTATAGAAACCCTTAGGTGGAAAAACTAACTATTTAGAATGATGACGAAAGAGGATCTTTTAAATTGTCATAAGCGAATACAGCCATTTATTCATAAAACTGCAGTGCTTACCTCTAGGTTAATCGACAAGGAAGTCAATGCCCACCTTTTTTTTAAGTGCGAAAATTTTCAAAGAGCTGGTGCTTATAAAATGCGAGGTGCGACAAATGCAATTTTGCAATTATCGGTGGAACAGAAGAAAAACGGAGTAGTGACCCATTCTTCTGGTAATTTCGCCCAAGCTCTTTCTTTGGCTGCGCAAAGTGTTGGTGTAACTGCTTATATAGTAATGCCTAATACGGCGCCAGAAGTAAAAAAGGTAGGTGTAAAGGAGTATGGTGGTAAGATTTATGAATGCGCGCCTACAGTGTATGCTAGACAAGCTTTGGCAGATGAAATTGCCATAAAAACAGGTGCAACATTCATTCATCCCTCGAACGATGAGAATGTTATACTAGGTCAAGGTACAGCGGCTTTAGAATTATTGAAAGAACATCCTGATTTAGATTTTATATTTTGTCCTGTTGGTGGAGGCGGACTCATAGCAGGTTCCGCTTTAGCTGCAAAATATTTTGGGGATAGTTGTAAGGTATATGGAGCAGAACCTTTTGAGGCAGATGATGCTTATCGTTCTTTATTAAGTGGAAAAATTGAAGGTAATGATACCGTTAATACCATTGCAGACGGGCTCAAAACTACATTAGGGGATATAAATTTCCCAATTATAAAGGAGTTGGTGAACGATATAATTAGGGTTGATGAAGATGAAATTATTGCCGCAATGAAACTTGTTTGGGAACGAATGAAAATTATCATTGAACCATCTAGTGCAGTAACTGTCGCTGCTGTAATCAGGCAATCTAAAGAGAACCCACAGGCTTTAAAAAATAGAAAAGTGGGAATTGTAATTTCTGGTGGAAATGTCGATTTATCTAATCTTCCTTTTTAATTCTCTAAGTTCTACTAGAATTATTTATTGCTTTTTTAAAATTTCTTCAGCACGTTGAATGCTAGAATTGATATCCTCTTTCACCTTTTTAACTTTCTCTTCTTCTTCCTTTAGCCATTGCTCTTTTTCTTCAGAAAGTTCTTTACCGTTCATTATTTCTTCAGAATCAAAACGATTACCAAAACCTTGCATCCAATCCATCATAGCTTTATTTGCTTGTTGCAAATCTTTCATCGCTTTTGCTTCTATAGATTCTGCACCAAGTGAATCTGCCATAGGTTTCAATTGCCCTACTAGTTTGCCTAAAGTTCCCATTTTCGGCATTACTTCATCATGAATGTCCATAACTTGTTCCATTCGTGAAGGTTCATCCACTTTTTTAGAATCCTTGCAAGAAGTTATACTTAGTAGACCGGCGATAGTAAGTAGTGTGAATAATTTTTTCATTTTATTTTTTTTCTTTAATGGTTACAGAATTTATAGTGTACACGTAATCCTTTACTTTGGTACTGGTTATTACAGATTTCAAATCTTCAATTGAAACTAGATTTGGGTCGAATACAATAATTCCTTTTTTATCTTTAAAACTAACTTCTGTCGAGATAACACCTTTCTTTTCATTTAGGTTAGAAGCTATCTTGTCTGCACAACCTTCTTGGCAGGCCATACCATTAATTTCTATGGTAACCACTGTAGATAAGGTAGGTTCAATTATAGTAGTAGAATTAGCAGTGCCTTGAGCTACCAAAATGTTTGCGGTTAAACAAAGCATTATAATGTTTACGAGTAAATAATTGATTTTCATGTTAAAGATTTATAGGTAATAAAAAGTAATACAAAAATTGATGCTTTTGTAAAGATACCAAATATCGAAAATGAACGTGGTAAACAAATATTAAAATAAGTACTTAGACCAATCATTATCTTAGAAAAAAAGCCACATTTGTTTAAAATTAAAGAGTTGAAGAAAATTGATCAAAAGTGGGGTTACCTTATTATTCTTTCAATGATTTGGGGTTCATCTTTTATTCTGATTAAAAAATCACTTTTGGGCTTTACGCCTATGCAAGTTGGGGGATTACGTATTTTATTTGCTTCCCTTTTACTTTTTTTATTAGGCTTTAACTCATTGAAAACCCTAAGAAAAGCCGATTGGAAATGGGTGATTATTGCTGGTCTGTGTAGTTCGTTTTTTCCACCATTTTTCTTTGCTTTAGCGCAAACCGAAATAAGTAGTGGCATTACATCGATTTTAAATTCTGTTTCGCCATTATTCACAACTTTGGTCGGAATTGCTCTTTTTGGACTAGCATTAAAAGGCAGGCAGATTCTAGGGGTGTTTATTGGTCTTTTAGGAACTGTGGTGCTTATCGCTGAGGGAATGGAGAATAACATCAATCAAAACTATTGGTATTCGTTTTTTATCATTTTTTCTGCATTAGGTTATGCCTTTAATATCAACATCATTAAAAAACATTTATCACATTTAAGTTCGTTGGCAGTTACGACTGCAAGTTTTGGAGTAGCTTTTTTTCCGGCTTTAATTTTGCTGGTATATTCCGGGTTTTTCAGTCATTTTGTAAATAATACTGGCATGCAGCATGCGGTATGGTATCTGTTGGCATTGGCATTATTGGGTACAGCATTGGCAAACATATTATTCAATAAGCTTATCAACCTTTCTAGTCCGGTTTTTGCGGCGTCCGTCACATACTTAATACCCCTAGTAGCGGTATTATGGGGCTTTTTGGATGGTGAACGAATTTCTATAGTTCAGTTGTTAGGCGGACTAATTATTTTGTTTGGTGTATGGCTTGTAAATCGCAAAAAAGCAATAATTAGTGCAGGTTAAATCAAGTTTACTGTAACAAATTATATTTAGCCTTGTCTCTAAAAGGAAGTAATTAGATTTAAAACAAGAACTTATGAAAAATTTATATTTTATCGCTTTATCCTTCGTTTTCATTGTAACCGGAATTCGTGCTCAAGAAAAAACATATGCCGTTACATCATTTGATAAGTTAATTGTAAGTCCACATATTGAGGTAAACCTTGTTGAAGGTGACGAAGAAAGCGTTGTAATTGATAATTCAAAAGTTTTATTAGATAAAATAAACGTAGAAGTAGAGGGTAGAACTTTACGATTATACTTGGATGGTGCTAAAATGGTAACAAAATCTGAGCGTATATCTAATGGTCAATGGCGGGGCAGTAAGCCATTATATAATGGCACTATGGCATCGGTTACCGTAACCTATAGAAAGCTTGAAAATTTATCTATTAGAGGTGAAGAGATAGTTAGATGTAAAAATCTTTTTAGTGTCGATGATTTTAAAATGTCTTTATATGGTGAAGCCAAAGTTTATTTTGACTCGGTTTCTATAGATGAAATGACGGTTGCAATTTATGGGAGCAGTTATTTGGAAATCCGTGAAGGTTCAGTATCTCGCCAAGTCTATAGAGCATATGGTGAAAGCGAAGTAAATACCGAAGGTATGGTTGCTGATGAAACTAAAATTACTGCCTACGGTGAAAGCAATTTTAGGGTGAATGTTGTCGACCGATTAACAGTTACATGTTATGGTGAAACCAATATAAACTATTCAGGTAACCCAGAGGTAGATAAAGGATTAATTTTTGGCGAAGCCAGAATAAGAAAGATAGGATAGTGATTTAGTATTAAAGAAAAATAAAAACCCGCTATTTAGCGGGTTTTTAAATACTTAATAATTCAAATTTTATTCAAAATCAACATCGGAGACACCATCATTAATCTTAATTTCAGAAACAATGAACTCAAAATTTTGAGGCCCTATTGTTTGAATTAATTTAAATGGGAATAATATTCCGTCGACTTCCCGGTAATTTTCATAGTTGGAAGTGCTTGTCATTTGCTGCCCTTGCATTTCTGCTATGTTAACTTCTTGTAGTTTTAGTCCAGTTTCAACATCATAAAAGGCCGACTTTTTGTCGTTCACTTTTAGTTTATAAGTATTTTTGTCACCGACCATTTCCATACCTTCTAAAGATATTCCGTCTAGATTTGCATAATTAAGTTCAGGGAAAAGAGTAGATTCCTCTTTAATTTTTATGACTTCCTCTTCTGATAAATCTTTACGTTGACCTTGTGCAACCATATAACCGCCATCACCATTAAGTACTTGCTTGCTCATTGAATTCCCCATCATTTTTACATCTTGCATAAATTGATTATTGGTGGTTTTCTTCATTTCTAGTTCAAGCTTCATACCTTGCATTTCCGCAGCAGCTGTCATGGCGTAAGATTTAGCAGCTTCTAATTTGGCTTTTCCTCCAATTGATTCAATGTATTTTTCAATAATAGTTTCTGCAGTTAATCCTTCAGGTATGGAAGCTTCATAATTTGGAGCTTCGGTTTTTTCAGCGGTTTTGGTGTAAAATAAAACCGGAAGAGTTTTTCCTTTATAAGTAACCTTTTCAAGGTTCTCTAATACTTCACTTCCTTTACCCGTTACAACTACCCTGGCGTTAGACGAATTAAAATATTTTTGAGCGACATTTTGGACATCTTCAATGGTTACTTTTTCTAATCTTTCTAAATAGGTTTTATAAAAATCTTTTGGTAGATTTTCTGTTTCAATATTTAAAGCATAACGTGCAATAGTTTGTGGATCTTCTAAAGCCATGATAAAGCGACCAGCGTATTTGGCTTTTGTGTTTTTTAATTCTTTCTCACTTATAGGTTCTGTATTGATGAGGTCTATTTCTTTTAAAATTTCAACGACAGAACTATCAGTAACCACATTTCTTACAGATGCGGTGGCCCTAAACCTTGATGCTGCATATTTGTTATCGTTAATGGAAGAGTAGGAGCCATAGGTGTATCCTTTGTCTTCACGTAAATTTAGAAACAATCTACCCTCTCCACCTCCACCAAGAATTTGATTGGCAACTAGGACGGGGATGTAGTCTGCATCTTTCATTTTTAATTCAACAACATTTTGTACAGCTATTTCAGATTGAACTGCATTGGGCATATCCACGAAGTTTATTTGCGTATTTGGGACATTTTTAGGGCTAGTGTAGCTAAAACTCGGTGGAATTGCTTTGGTCCATGGCGTGAAAAACTTTTCGGTCAATTCCTTTACCTCTTCAAGTGATACATCGCCAACTATAATTAAATAAGCGTTGGCTGGCACGAAATAATCCCTGTAGAAGGTTTCAACATCTGAAAGAGTTACATTATTAACGGTGGTTTCTGTTGTGAATTCGCCGTAAGGATGGTCTTTGCCATAGGCTAATGCACGTTGAACCCTTCCTGAAATAGCAGATACATCTTTCTCCTCCGTTTTAAGTCCTGTAATCAATTTGTTTTTCTCTTTTTCAAATTCCTCTTGTGTGAAATTGGGGTTAATAGCTGCATCTGACATTAATTCCATCATTCTAGGAAAATATTTGGAAAGAGAGCTTGCATAGGCACTTTGCGAGCCAAAACTCAATCTGGCACCTAAAAAATCGATTTCTTCATTGAATTCATCTTTTGCTATGTTCTTTGATCCATTACCCAGAAGACTGCCAGTTAGACTGCTAACGCCCGCTTTATCGCCTTCTAAAATTGGAGGGTTGTCTATTGTAAGCTGTAAAGATACTCGCGGTAGTTTATGGTTTTCAACAACCATAACCTTTAGACCGTTATTTAATTGAAAACTTTCTGGGTCATTTAAATTAATTTCTGGAGCTGGTCCTGGTTTTGGCATAACCGTACGGTCTACCTGTGCCTGTGCGGCTAAGACCGTAAAAAGTATTGCTAGTAGTATATATGTCTTTTTCATAATTTTTAATTTGCTGTATTTTCTTCAGGTAAATATTCAAGTAATAGTCTTTGGTTTGGGTTCAAATATCTGGTAGCCACTTCTTTAATTTCTTCTCTTGAGATAGACCTATAGATGTCAATTTCTTTATTGATCAATGATGTGTCACCGTATAATAAATAGTATCTAGCTAAGGAATTTGCTATGCCTTCAACACTTGAATTCGAATTAACAAATTGATTTTCAAATTTGTTCTGTATTTTTTGATAATCCTTTTCTGAAATAAGAGTAGTCCGCACTTTTTCAATTTCTTCTTCCATTTCTATTGTAAGTACCTCTAAGCTGGTTTCGCCAATCGGCAAGCCAAATACAACATACATTCCATAATCTTCCTGTGAGATATTGAATGCGCCGACCTGTAAAGCTTGCTTTTGGTCATCAACCATTTTCTTGTATAGTTTTGATGATGGCCCATCACTTAAATAGGTTGATATAACATCTAAAACATACGCATCTCTTTCTTTAAAACCTGGTGTTCTGTATGCAATCATAGATGCAGGTATTTGAATATTCGAGTCGTAGAATTTTGCATTTTTCTGTTGAGTTATCGGTGTTTCCTTAGGGTAGTTTCTTGTGATATTTTCGCCCTTTGGAATAGAACCAAAATAATCTTTGACCATCTTTTTGGTTTTCCCTAAGTCAATATCACCTGCCACAACAAGTACGGCGTTATTAGGTACGTAGTATTTTTTATTATAGGCAATAACATCAG
This sequence comes from uncultured Maribacter sp., assembly GCF_963975365.1. Taxonomy (GTDB): domain Bacteria; phylum Bacteroidota; class Bacteroidia; order Flavobacteriales; family Flavobacteriaceae; genus Maribacter. The sequence continues at coordinate 216,893 of NZ_CAXBGF010000001.1, forward strand.
CTAAGGTTGCGGCATCCAAATCTTTCATGTAACCTATGTTAGGGTCTTTGTAAGGGTGTTTTTCAAACAAATTTTCACCTAAAACCGGAAGAAATTGCCCATAGGGCGAATTATCGTAGCGTAATCTTTTTTCTTCTTTTACTACCTCGTTCTGGGTGTCTATGCCACCTTGGTCTATGATTGGGTGTAACATGCGTTCAGATTCCATCCATAACCCTAATTGCAAATTGTTGGATGGAAATACTTCGTAATAATAAGTACGGTCTTGAGTAGTGTTCGCATTGTTCGAACCGCCATTGGATGCGACTATTTCAAACCATTTTCCTTTTTCGATATTTTCAGTACCTTCAAAAAGCAGATGTTCAAAAAAATGGGCAAACCCAGTTCTACCTTCTGTCCTGTCTTTTCCTCCTACATGATACATGACAGATGTTGTCACAATAGGAGCCGTTTTGTCTTGATGCAAAATGACATGAAGGCCATTATTTAATTTATACTCTTCAAAATTAACCTCTTGTGCAAAGGCTGTAATTCCATAAAAAAGTATAGCAGAAGCCAGTAGTAAATTCTTTTTCATTTAAATGGTGTTTAGTGTATTATTATATTTAATCTGTATGAAATGTTGTGAAATTGTTACATTAAAAATATGTTTATATAAGTAATCTCTTAAACATAGTCATTCTTTAACAGAATATTTAAAATAATTTGTTGTTTATTCATTAACTTAAATGTATAAACAACAATATTTACGAAGATGAATAATTATGCCTTACCTATTCGATTTGGCGTTGCCGCTAGCGGGTGTTTAATTGCTTACTTTCTTATCTTGTCACTAATGGGACTACACGTGCATGTGTTATACAGTCTTTTTAATGTTATCATTACTGGATTTGCAATTTTTGAAGCTATAAAATATTTTAAATTGAAAAAAGGGGGTGCTTTTACTTATGCAACTGGTTTTATGGCCGGTCTTATTACAGGATTGGTCGCGACATTGATATTCACCATATTTTTCGCTATATATTCAACAGAGCTTCAGCCAGGCTTTCTAGAAGAACTTTCAACGCGTTGGGCAAATACGTATCGTAGTTTTGAGGCCATTGTATTTTTAGTCGTGGCAACTATGGGTTTTACAACAACTTTGGTATTGACCCTAACATTCATGCAACTTTTTAAAAGTTCAAATACCATCAAAAGTAAGCGCAATTAAAATCTGCAAAAAATGCTTGTAAATTCGTGATTAAGAAGTATATTTGCACCCGCCTATGGAAAAAATCCATCGGGTTTAATTTTTTACATTTAACAATATGTACGCAATTGTAGAGATGGCAGGGCAGCAATTTAAAGTTGCAAAAGACCAGAAAGTGTACGTTCACCGTTTACAGGTAGAGGAAGGTAAGAAAGTCACTTTTGACAATGTACTTCTTTTGTCTGATGGATCGAACGTTACTATTGGCGCCCCGGCTATAGACGGAGCCGCAGTAGAGGCGAAAGTCGTTAAACACCTTAAAGGTGACAAAGTAATCGTTTTTCATAAGAAAAGACGTAAGGGTTACAGAAAGAAAAATGGACATCGTCAATCTTTAACCGAGATTGTAATTGAGTCTATCATTTCAAAAGGAGCTAAAAAAGTAGAAACTAAGAAATCTGAACCAAAAGTTAAAAAAGAAGAAGCTAAAGCCGCTCCAGTTGCAGCTAAGGCAAAAGCTAAAAAAGCTACAGGTAAAGGTGATGATTTGAAGAAGGTTGAAGGTATCGGACCAAAAATTGCCGAAACTTTAAACGCTGCAGGTATTTCTACTTTTGCAGAGTTAGCAAAAATTGATTCAGCAAAAATTTCTGAAATTATAGCTGATGTACGTGGAAACCATGTAACGGAAACTTGGCCAAAGCAAGCACAATTAGCTGCTGATGGTAAATGGGACGAGTTGCAGAAATGGCAAGATGAATTAGATGGTGGTGTAGCTAAATAAGGCTTATATCATTAAAGTATAATATTTAAAACCTTAGACAATGGCACATAAGAAAGGTGTAGGTAGTTCGAAAAACGGTAGAGAATCAGAATCTAAACGATTAGGTGTTAAGATTTTCGGTGGTCAGGCTGCAATCGCTGGTAACATTTTAGTTAGACAGAGAGGAACAAGACACAATCCTGGTGAAAATGTTTACGCAGGAAAAGATCATACATTACACGCACGTGTAGATGGTTTAGTAAAGTTTACGAAAAAAGCGGGTGGAAAATCTTTTGTTTCCATCGAGCCTTTCGAAGCTTAATCTAAATAGTAAATTATTTAAAAAAGCCTCTTCATTTATTAAGAGGCTTTTTTGTGTTTTATAATTTTGAGCTTATAAAAAATTCTATTTTCACAAAAGTTTCTCTCCAATTTCGTGCCAAGTATTTACACGTTCAAAACCTGTTGTGTTTACATTGTGTGGTGAGGTAAATTGTAAACCACGACCATCGAAATTCTCCAAGTTATAATTTCTATCATCAATTAATATATCACCCTTTAAAACATGTTTGTGTCCACAAAGAATTCGGTTTTGCCAAGGTATAAAAGGAAAGTGCTCATCTAGCCATTCGCTTTTCTCTTCTAAAGAATTTGGGAACTGCATGGCTGCTGAAGCAATGTAAACCTCATGTTTTATTGAAAGTTGTTTTAAAACTTCTTGACTTCCAGGAATTAGTTTCAGATTTCTAAAAAAACCCCTTCTTGTGGCATGTTTTCTAACGCTATCTTGATGTGCTTCAGGTACCATTCGCCATACTTCTGATCCAGAGCATAATTCAGTAGTTAGTTCACCATTGAATTCGGCATTATAAAGTTCTATATGAGCACCATAGGTGTCAGCAATAACCTCATCCATATCAACAAATAGTATCATATTTTAATTTTTAACGAAGTTCGTCAAAACGTTTTTATAGAGAAAATGAAAAGAATAAATAAATTATACAAGATTTCCAAAAACCTTAAAATTCAGGATGTTAAAAGTTGATAACCTAAAGACTTGTATGTGCCGAAAATTGGAATGAAGTCAATAATTTTATTAAATCAGCATAGGTTTATGGAGGAATTTTATATATTTTGAAATATAATTTTAAATAATCTAAATCATGAAAAAATCAATCACTTGTGTTGCAATGGCTAGTACATTATTATTCTCTAGTTGTTTGGGTTCTTTTAGTGCTTTTAATAATTTAAAAGACTGGAATCAGGGTTTATCGGATAGTAAGTTTGTTAATAACCTAGTTTTTTGGGGTTTGAATATTATACCGGTATATGGTCTTTTCTTTTTAGGAGATGCTATTATCTTTAATGTAATCGAATTTTGGGGTGGGTCTAATCCAATTGCGATGGAAGAGGGTGAAATAGAAAAGCAAATGGTAGAAAGAGATGGAAATACCTTTGAAATGAGGGCAACTAAAAATAGAATGCAGGTAACTGTTATTGAAGGACCTAAAAAAGGAAAGAAAATTGATTTGGTTTATAAACTAAATGAAAAATCTTGGAATGCTGTAAGGCCTAATGGCGAGATTATAAAACTTTCATCTTTCGAAGAGGGGTTTTATATTGTTTACATGCCTAATGGGTTAGAGGTTAAGATAAATCCTTTAAGTTCTAAAGAAGTAGGTTTAGCTCAAATTAAAGAGCAAACCGATTGTTATTATTTAGAGGGTATGTTGGCTGTGAATAACTAAAACCATACTATTTAAATTAAAAAAGGTCCTGATGAAAATCAGGACCTTTTTTAATTTCTAATATATATTAATATCTGTAGTATTCTGGTTTAAATGGCCCATCAACCGTTACTCCAATATAATCAGCTTGGTCTTTTTTCAATTCGGTAAGTTCCGCACCTAAACGAGACAAGTGAAGTTTTGCTACTTTTTCATCTAAATGTTTTGGCAACATATAAACATCGTTCTCATAATTAGCACTGTTTTTCCAAAGTTCAATTTGGGCAAGAGTTTGGTTAGTAAATGAGTTACTCATTACAAAACTTGGGTGACCGGTTGCGCAACCTAAGTTTACCAATCTACCTTCGGCTAAAATGATAATATCTTTTCCTTTAATAGTGTATTTATCTACTTGAGGTTTAATTTCATCTTTGGTACTACCATGGTTTTTGTTCAACCATGCCATGTCAATTTCATTGTCAAAATGACCAATATTACAAACAATGGCTTTGTCCTTTAAGGCTTCAAAATGCTCCGCTCTAATAATGTCTTTATTCCCTGTGGTGGTAATCACGATGTCTGCATTTCCTATAACAGTCTCTAGTTTCTTCACTTCAAAACCGTCCATGCAAGCTTGCAATGCGCAAATGGGGTCGATTTCTGTTACCGTAACAATTGATCCGGCTCCTTTAAATGATGCAGCTGTACCTTTACCTACATCACCATAACCTGCTACAACTACACGTTTACCAGCTAACATTGTATCCGTGGCTCTGCGAATAGCATCTACAGCGCTCTCGCGACAGCCATATTTATTGTCAAATTTCGATTTAGTAACCGAATCGTTGACATTAATCGCAGGCATTGGTAAAGTTCCTTTCTTAACACGTTCGTATAAACGATGAACACCTGTTGTCGTTTCTTCAGAAAGTCCCTTGATGCCTTTTGCCATTTCTGGATATTTATCTAATACCATATTGGTTAAATCACCACCATCATCTAAAATCATGTTTAATGGCTTTCTGTCTTCACCAAAAAATAAAGTTTGTTCTATACACCAATCAAATTCTTCTTCATTCATTCCTTTCCAAGCATAAACAGGTACTCCTGTTACTGCGATTGCCGCAGCAGCCTGATCTTGAGTGGAAAATATATTACATGAGCTCCAAGTTACATCTGCACCTAAGGCTGTTAATGTTTCAATTAAAACAGCTGTTTGTATGGTCATGTGTAGGCAACCTGCAATACGAGCTCCTTTTAAAGGCTGATCATTTTTATATTCTTCCCGTAAGGCCATTAAACCTGGCATTTCAGCTTCAGCTAATTCGATTTCTTTTCTTCCCCAACCAGCAAGGGAAATATCCTTAACCTTATAAGGCACATACGGAATAGTTTTCGTGCTCATATCTTTATTATTTTATACTTTCGTTTAATTGTGCAAAATTAAATCAAATTCGTGCAAACCTAAATTTATTTCGTGCAAAGGTAGGAATAACACTAAGAATCTCATGCCGCTTTACAAAACTATAACAGTAAATGAAGAAACTTCCTTAGCAATTTGGAAGGTAGAAGAGACCGAAGAGCAGTTGTGGGAAAACATAGAATTGACACCACATTGCCAAAAAAGGTTCGATAGAATGAAATCTGTACTGCACCGAAAGGCATTCTTAAGCATAAGACATTTATTGGCTGAATATGGATATGCAGATTCTGATTTGGTTTATGAAGAAAATGGAAAACCTCATTTACGTGACGGTAATTTTATATCTATAACCCACTCATATAATTTTACAGGAATAATTGTAAGTACGTCAGAGGAGGTAGGTATTGATATTGAAATGCAGCGCAATAAAATTCTGAGAATAGCACATAAATTCACACCTTTTGAAGAATATAAAACCTTGGCAAATACTGATGCTATTGTTAGAAAATTAACCATTGTTTGGGGAGCTAAAGAATCACTTTATAAAATTTATGGAAATAGAGGACTGAGCTTTTTACATCATATAAATGTGCACGATTTTATGTTTGATGCTAAAAAGACTACCGCACAAATAATATTTAAGGGAGTCTTATCAAACTATAAGATTAGATTTCTAGAATTTGAAGAATTTACCTGCGTTTATGCCACACGAGATTAATAACAATCTATATCAGTAAATAACTAATAAATGGAAATATCAGTAGAATTAACGTTTTCACCATTGCAAGATAATTTTGAGCAACATATCATAGGTTTCATTAAAAGGTTACGGTCATCGGGGTTGACCATTCTTGAAAATCCAATCAGTACTCAAGTATTTGGTTCATATGATGAGGTTATGCAGGTCTTGAATAAAGAAATAAAAACAGCGTTTGAATTAATGGATAGAGGATTACTTTTTATGAAAATAGTTAAATCTGATAGAAGCGCCTATGAGCCCCATTTTTGATTATTTTTTTGGGCAATATGCGGAGTATGATACTTTTGACATTGTTCTTGAAATCGTTGCGGTAATTTTTGGACTATTATCCGTTTGGTTTTCTAAACAAAATAAGATCTGGGTGTACCCAACAGGATTGATAAGTACATCAATTTTCGTTTACTTACTTTTAAAGTGGGGTTTAATTGGCGATATGTTAATAAATGTATACTATTTTATAATGAGTATATATGGTTGGTACATATGGACTAGAAAAGTAGATGCTGAACATTTTACCCCCATTACGACAGTTACTAAAAAGGAAAATAGAACTTCAATATTTATTTTTTTTGGAACTGTCATTTTTGTATTTGTTGTATATCAAGTTTTTGATAAATGGAATAGCTGGACGGCTTTTATTGATACTATAACAACTGCTATATTTTTTGTGGGTATGTGGTTAATGGCTAAACGGAAAGTTGAAAATTGGATATATTGGATAATTGGCGATATTATATCGGTGCCACTTTATTTTTATAAAGGATTTACATTTACGAGTTTTCAATATTTAATTTTTACAATATTGGCCATATATGGTTATAATGCATGGAAGAAAAATATAAGCAAGAGCCTTCAGATATCTTAAAAGTGGTTCTTTTTGGGCCAGAATCTACCGGTAAAACTACATTATCAGAACAACTGGCACGACATTATAATACTGTCTGGGTGCCAGAATATGCTAGAGACTATTTGCAAGAAAAATGGAATAATGAACGAAAAACCTGTGAGCCAAATGATTTATTGCCTATAGCTGAGGGTCAAATGAGACTTGAGAATAAGCTTACCAAAAAAGCAACAAAAATTCTTTTTTGCGATACCGATTTATTAGAAACCAAAGTATATTCAGAAGCTTACTATATTGGTGATTGTGACCCTATTTTAGAGAAATATGCCCTACAGAACTCTTATGATTTTTACCTATTAACCTATATAGATATACCTTGGGAAGAAGATGATTTAAGAGATAAGCCAAATGAAAGGGAAGAAATGTTTAACTATTTTAAGTTCACCCTTGAAAGATATGGTAAAAATTTTATTACCTTGAAGGGTAGCAAAAAGCAACGTTTAGAAAAAGCCATTAACCATATAGATCAGTTGTTAGATAAATGATAGAACTTACAGAAAACGACGAAAAACAATTAAAGGAAAAAGGAATTTCTAAAGAAAGTATGCAGAGTCATATCAATACTTTTAAAGAAGGTATTCCATTTGTGCAACTTAAGAATGCTGCCGTAATAGGTAATGGAATTCTTAAATTTACGAGTGTGGAAGAAAAAGAGCTTATAGCTTTTTATGATTCTAAATTAAAAGACTTGGATGTTTTAAAATTTGTACCTGCCTCTGGTGCTGCTTCCCGCATGTTCAAAGCTCTTTTTAATTTTTTAGATGTTTATAATCCACAGAAAGAAACACTTGCTTCTTATTTGAAAAGAACCAATGATAAGGATATTAGAATATTTTCAGAAGGTTTAGAGCGATTGCCATTTTATAAAAAAGTAATGGATAGGATGTCTAATAGCTTTGATTCGCAAGGGGAAAAAGTCTTTTGTTTTGTTTCAGAATTATTGGGTGACAATGCACTTAACTATGGTTTTTATCCTAAGGGCTTATTGCCATTTCATAAGTATGGTGATTTAGAGGCAACACCTTTCGAAGAGCATTTAAAAGAAGGCGCATTGTATGCGGGTTCGAAAGGAAAAGCAAAACTTCATTTTACTGTTTCAGAGCAGCACGAAGAAATGTTCAATAAAGAATTTGCAGAATCAGGACCTAGGGTTTCAGAAGTTACAGATATAAAATATGAGGTAGATTACTCATTTCAAAAATCATCAACCGATACATTGGCAGTCGATATGGAAAACAATCCATTTAGAAATGACGATGGATCTGTATTATTTAGACCAGGTGGGCACGGTGCATTAATTCAAAATTTAAATGAACAAGATGCTGATGTTATTTTTATAAAAAATATCGATAATGTAGCTGTAATGAAAGATGCTAAGGCAGTTGCGGATAGTAAAAAAGTATTGGCAGGTGTCCTTCTTAAGGAGCAGGAAAAGGCATTTTTATATGCTAGTGAATTGGACAAAGGAGAGGTTAATGAAAATAAAATCGCTGAAATTAAGACCTTTTTATTGGAGAGGCTTAATGCAAGATTTTCTAATGATTTCGAGTCAAAATCAAAAGCGGATAAACTGAATATATTAAGAAGTAAAATTAATAGACCAATTCGTATTTGCGGAATGGTTAAGAATGAAGGTGAGCCAGGAGGCGGACCATTTTGGATTACAAATACAAAAGGAGAGGTTTCTTTACAGATAATAGAATCTGCTCAAATAGATATGGAAAATGAGCAACAGGCAAATATTATGAAGAATTCAACCCATTTTAATCCAGTTGATTTGGTGTGTGGTGTTCGTAATTTTAAGGGTGAAAAATTTAACCTATTAAAGTTTGTAGATGATAAGCAAGGTTTTATCACCGGTAAAACAAAAGATGGCAAAGAACTAAAAGCGCTAGAATTACCAGGGTTATGGAACGGAGCAATGGCACTCTGGAATACCATTTTTGTGGAAGTACCATTAGTAACCTTTAATCCTGTTAAAAGTGTCGTTGATCTTTTAAAAGAATCACATCAGGCCTAATTTAAAATAAATATAAGAGTTAAAAGTGTGTAGAAGCTACACACTTTTTTTGTTTACTCATAATTTCACTCAATTATTAAGGCGACGTATGTTATTTTAAATCTACCATTGAGTTGTAAGATGTTTTTGCATAATTATTCTAATACAGTTTAAAATGTTGGTTTTTGTTACAGCTTTGGCGCTAAGTAGTTTAACAAAGGCAACCGATACTTCGATTAAATTTCGTGGTGTTGTTATGGGGAATATTTTCAAAAGATTAAGTAGAAGTAGCTGATTATTATGTGTCTACGTAAATTATAGAAATGTTAGGGGGCAGATTACGTTTGGGCGATATTAAATAAGCATATGTTGACCCTAAAAAAGTATAAGTTAGTTGTTTTTAATTGAAGATGGTACTTCGATAGTGCTATGCAAGCATCAATGTTAATGGGCAGGAACTGTAATTTCTCCTATTCAATTTAGATGTTTTTAAAGAACTGGTTCGTTAGCGTTTTTATCATAAAACTATAAAATTTAGATAACGAGTAATCCATTTGCATACTTGCTTCGTAAATATAAAAGATGTATTAACGATTAAAATAATTAGAATGAAAAATTACGCAATACTTGTTTTAGTGACTTTGGGGATGAACTTTGATGTAACGGCAATGAATGTTTCAAATACGGTAGAATCAGAAGTTGTAATGAATTTGGTTGACGAATTTGTAAAAATAAAATCTAATCAATTAACGCCTCCGGTTATAGAGGAGATATTAAAACAATATCCTACATCTAAACTTGGAGCTGCATATAAGAATGATAAAGGAGAATTTAAATTGGTTATGGTTCTAAAAAGTGGAACTAGAAGAACCGTTTATATTGACAAGTATGGTAATTGGATCAATAAAAAATAAGAGTTTCTCTCTTAGTGTTAAAAAAAACTGCAAAATGCAGTTTTTTTATTTAAAAATGTGACCACCCAGAAAAAGTGGTGTCTTAATATATGAAGCAAGTAATGATACAATAATCACTATAGTTTTTATTACAACAACAATTTTAGTTATAGCATTAGCTATGATTTCAAAAATATGTTGGGAAAAATAAAAATTCAAAATATCACTTTCGCGTAAACACTAACCGTGAACTATGAAGGTGCCACCATGAAGAAAATGTTCTTGTAATAGCCCCCAAATTGACATTACTTTATTTGATTGTAAAAACAAATAGGGACGTTGATTTACAATTTTAAGACAAAAATTTGATAGGTGGTTTGGAGGGAGCTGCTGTTGCAGCTCCTTTTTTTAATTTAAAATTTTGCTATAAGTTCTTTAGAACATTAGTTTATACTGTATAATTATAAAAATGCTTGTTTGTTCAAGTTGGTTTGGTCAGTAAAGGATAGCGGAATGCTACCCTTTACTATTTTTTAGAAAATTGGAATATAATACAATAGCTATCGCATTGTATGTTTACTTAGATTCATAGTACTATTATAACTATTCCAAAAAAATTACAAGAGTATATTGGTTTAAAGGGCAAATTTTACGAGTCTCTTGGTCTCATATAACTGTGCAGGAAAAGAGTTGGTTTTGAGTAGTTTTTAACTTTTTCTGCAATCCTTTTTTATCCAGGTATTCTTGAACTATGGTATAAATATAATTTTAAAAGTGAATAAATTCTTTTTAGAAACCATATAATGAAGTAATGCGCTTGGTATAAGTACGATAAAATCTTTTGAGTAATTTCTATAATGTTGTTATTTTTATGAAATTCTTTATGACAGTTTAAATAACTGCATTACATTTGCGGCATCTCAAAGGGGTGCCGAATTCTAAACATATTTAGGATAAAGCTGAGATTATACCCAAAGAACCTGGGCGGGTAATGCTGCCAAGGGACAATTCAAAAATTTCAATTTAAATTTTTGAAGTAAGATGTAATATGGTTTTTTTATTCATATGAAATCGTTTGGAAACAGAGCTTAGTTGCTCAAAAAATCAATTTTAACTTAGAATAATAGCCCCTTTTATTCGTAATAATTTTACGAATGAAACTATCTATTTTCACAATTTCGGTGTTTTTTACGCTGAGTATGGGTGTCAGCGCCCAAGAACAAGAAACGGACTCTTTAGAGGGTCAAAAAGTAGTGCTAGACGAGGTTTTCGTCTCAGCCATTAGGGTGACCAAAGAATCACCAGTAACATTTTCCAATCTTACAAAAGAGGATATTAAGCCCAGAAACTTGGGGCAAGATATTCCTGTATTGATGAATTTTTTACCATCGGTGGTCACTACTACAGATGCAGGTGCAGGAGTGGGGTACACAGGTATTAGAGTTAGAGGTAGTGATGCTACGCGTGTTAATGTTACCATAAACGGTATACCGTACAACGATGCAGAATCGCAAGGAACATTTTGGGTTAATATGCCTGATTTTGCTTCTTCGACAGAAAGTTTGCAATTACAGCGAGGAGTTGGTACTTCAACCAACGGGGCAGGAGCTTTTGGTGCAAGTTTAAATGTGTTGACAGACGGATTTTCTCAAGATGCTTACGGACAAATATCTACTTCAATCGGGAGTTTTAAGACCTTAAAAAACAACTTGAAATTTAGTACCGGACTTTTAAATGACAATATTGAGATTTCAGGTAGACTATCGAAAATAAATTCTGACGGATATATCGATAGAGCTAGATCAGATTTGGATTCTTATTTTTTACAAGGAGCGTACAAGGATGATAATACATTGATAAAAGCTTTGTTATTTGGAGGTCATGAAGTTACTTATCAAGCATGGTATGGTATTGATGCTCAAACATTACAAGATGATAGAACATTTAATCCTTCAGGAATTTATACTGATTTAGATGGTAATACCCAGTTTTATGACAACGAGGTAGATAATTATAAGCAGGATCATGCCCAGTTATTATGGAACGAAAAGATTTCAAATTTCTGGAGTACCAATATTGCTTTGCACTATACTAGAGGTAGGGGTTTCTTTGAACAATATAAAGAAGCAGATGATTTTTCTACCTATGGTTTTGAGCCCATAACTTTTGAGGGGGAAGTAGTGAATACTACAGATCTAATAAGAAGGCGTTGGTTAGATAATAACTTTTATGGTACAGTGTTCTCCGCAACCTATAAAAAGAAGAGTCTTAATCTAATTATGGGCGGTGGTTTCAATAAGTATGAAGGTGACCATTTTGGCGAAGTAATTTGGGCAAGGTATGCAAGTAATAGTGGTTATCAAGACCGTTATTATGATGATAGTTCGTCTAAGACTGATTTCAATTTGTATACCAAAGTAAATCATCAATTAACCAACCAATGGTCATTATATGGTGATTTACAATATAGAACTGTAGGTTACAAAGCGAATGGTGACGATACAGGAATTGTAGATGATACCTTCAATTTTTTCAATCCAAAAGCTGGAATTACTTTTGACTTGAATGCGAATAACAATTTTTATTTGTCATACGCAGTAGCGAACAGAGAGCCAAACAGAAACGACTATGAAAGTGGAAATCCGAAACCAGAAAAGTTGAACGATTTTGAATTAGGATGGCGGTATGTATCGACCAATGTGCAGCTTAATACTAACATGTATTATATGAGTTATAAGGATCAGTTGGTTCTTACTGGAGAACTGAATGATGTTGGGGCACCATTAAGGGAAAATATAGGTGATAGTTATAGATTAGGACTTGAAATTGATGCAAACATTCGAATTAATGATAAGTTTAGTATTCGTCCAAACGTTGCTTTAAGCACCAATAAAAATGTTGACTTTTTTATTGATAGAGATGATGTGTTGCAGGATTTGGGGAATACGAACATTGCATTTTCGCCATCTTTAGTTGCAGGTAATATCCTAAGCTATACACCATGTGAAGCTATGAATTTATCACTTTTTTCAAAATATGTAGGTGAGCAATATCTTAGTAATACTGATACCGAAGCATCAAGGTTAGATTCTTATTTTACTACAGATTTCAATGTTACTTATGAAATTAAAATGAACAGAATTTTAAAGTCTATCGTAATTTCTGGGTTGGTGAATAATATTTTAAACGAGAAATATGTTTCTAACGGATATACGTATTTAGATTCTTGGTCAACACCTGGAAATACTTTTGAAGTGCAAGGTTTTTATCCACAAGCCGGTACAAATTTTTTAATAGGAGCAACACTTAATTTTTAAAAGATAAAGCCAACTTAAAGCATAGTTATTCTATCTTAAATATTTATTTATTACGTATGAAGTAAGGAAGAAAATTCTAATTTCAGTTGCTTAATTTCTAGGGTAATGGATCGTAATGTTCCTGTATTTGTTGGCAGATTGAGAAACAATATTGTTACTGTTCCAGGGGTAATTTCGCAATGTTCTGGAATACGGGTTTTTTGGTCAATCTATAAAATCGTTCTTATTTTGTACTGATGTTGCTATAATTAGAAATACAAATGCCAATGCCAATGCTATTATTGCGGTTTACCCTTTTACGCCTCAACCAGTTATTTCAAATGCATTGATTTTGGCTGCCGACAAACCTATTTTCTGCGGTGTAGGAGGTGGAATGACAACAGGGTTGAGGTCTTTAGAGTGGCTATTCATGCAGAATTTCAAGGAGCTTTGGGGGTGGTTTTAAACAAGCCAACCCCAAATAGCCTTATTAGCTTGTTAAAAGAGAAAATTGATATTCCTGTAACCATTACCGTGGTATCCGAAAAAGATGATATTAAAGGAAGGCTGCAAGCCGGAGTTGATATTTTTAATGTTTCTGGAGCAGGAAAAACTTCAGATATTATAAAGAAAATAAGAGATTTAAATGCAGATTTAGCTATTATTGCTACGGGTGGTAAAACCGATGAAACTATAATGATGGCCATTGAGGCTGGTGCCAATGCAATTTCTTATAGGCCACCGAGTACGGGTGAGCTTTTCAAAGAAATAATGGATAGGTATCGATTAGAGGAATAAACGTTAATTCGATATTACAACAATGTTACCGCCAAAACTGGTTCTATATTCCAGCATGTCATAATAGCGGTTGCCATCCTCAGGTCTATTTAAGAGCTGACCGGTAAAAAGGCTATATTCATAATCTTCGCAAGAACAGGTTGCCACTTGACCATTTAGGGTCATAGTAGAACAATCGTTTGGAGCGTGATTAGGGCAACTTGCCTCAAAAGCTCTAAATTGATCAAAGCCGGCATTAATAACAAATACCCCTTTTGTGCCAGCAGTGGCACTTTGTATAAATACTGCACTACCCGTATTCGTTAGAGGGCTATAAGAAGGTAAATTTAAATTAGCTTCGAAACGAAAACTTATCTCCTGTAAATATGGATTTCTATTGGTGCCATCATTACTGCAAGCAGTGATTATCAGTAATATTAGGATACTTAAATAACGGATCATGTTGTAATTTTGTTTTGAGAATCTTGGACAAATGTGCGTAAAAATTATGTATATTTGTGTTAAATCCTCTCTTAAAAAGCCAGAATAAAAGGCAATTGCAGAGGATTTGTCTATTTATAAAACGAGGATGTTATGAGTAACGTATCATACTATACCGCAGAAGGTTTAAAAAAACTTAAAGCAGAACTAAATCACTTAAGAGATGTTGAGCGGCCAAAGGCTTCTCAGGCAATTGCCGAAGCGAGAGATAAAGGTGATCTTTCAGAAAATGCTGAATATGATGCTGCAAAAGAAGCGCAGGGCCTTCTTGAAATGAAGATTGCTAAATTAGAGAATACTGTCGCGAATGCCCGTTTAATTGATGAGTCGCAATTAGATACTTCAAAAGTATTGGTGCTTTCTAGTGTAAAGTTGAAAAATCAAAGTAACGGCATGGAGATGACCTATAAATTGGTCGCAGAAAGCGAAGCCGATTTAAAATCAGGTAAAATTTCTGTTAATTCGCCGATAGGCAAAGGTCTTCTAGGTAAAAAAGTAGGAGACACTGCAGAAATTACTGTGCCAAATGGCGCATTGAAATTTGAAATTCTTGAAATTACAAGAGGTTAGATTTTTAAAATAACTATATTTAATCCTATCCTTTTTTAAAAGGGTAGGATTTTTTATTTCCACTAAATTTAAACTATGTCGACTATTTTTACCAAAATTATTAATGGAGAAATACCTTGTTATAAGGTTGCCGAAGATGAAAACTATTTGGCTTTTTTAGATATTAATCCAAATGCAAAAGGTCATACGCTTTGTATTCCAAAAAAGGAAGTAAACAAGATATTAGACCTTGATGAAGATGCTTATTTAGGATTAATGTTATTTTCGCGAAAGATTGGTAAAGCTTTGGAAAAAACGGTTGATTGTAAACGAATTGGTATGACCGTTATTGGTTTAGAAGTGCCTCATGTGCATGTTCATTTAATACCTTTAAATGAAATGAAAGATGCTACTTTTCAACATAAGGTGAAAGTAACTGAGCAAGAGTTAACTAGCCTTGCAAAAGCAATAAGTGTTAAAATTGAATAGTCCCAGAAATAATCAAATAAACAGCACCTGTAACTAACGCTATTAGAGTTAGTAGTAATGCGAAGAATAGTAAGGTTGGTTTAGAAGATTTTTTTTCGGGTATAACTGTCTTTTTGTAATAGTTGAACATGCGTTCAATGTCATCGGTCCAGCTAACAGGGTAGATGGTTGAATGGCAAGTATTACATACTAGTTTATTGCTTAGTTCAGCAGTGGTTTTGTGAAAAAAACTACCGTACGTATGTTTTTGATAAAATGTTAGCTTCAAGTCTTGGTTAAAACACTCAGGGCAGTTGTTGTTCAATCCGGTTTCTTTGATAACTACTAGTTTTTCCTTAGTCATAATCAGTGGGACACTTTTAGAGAAATTTGCATAATTGTACCTTCTTTGCCAGACGATAACACTTTTATTTTACCATCATGATATTCTTCAATAATACGCTTAACCAAAGAAAGTCCAAGGCCCCAGCCTCTTTTTTTAGAAGTGAAACCAGGGGTAAATATACTATTATAGTTGCTCTTAGAAATACCATGCCCTGTATCTGCAATTAAGATATTCACATATCTACCGTCGGGTATAATTTCTATCGCAATACTTCCTTTACCGCGCATGGCATCGATTCCATTTTTAACTAAATTTTCAATCGTCCAATTATACAAAGAGCTATTTAGTAAAACAGGAAGTTGATTAACTTTTGAACTAAATGAAAAATGAATTAGTTTAGAACTTCTTCTTTTTAGATAATTGAATGCGTCTTGTGTTTCTTTAACAATATCACTTTCTACAAGTTTGGGCAACGATCCAATTTTTGAAAATCGGTCTGTAATTGTTTGTAACCTATCAATGTCTTTTTCAATCTCTTTAGTGATGCTTGGGTTTATTGATTCGGTCTTTAATAATTCGTTCCATCCTAAAATCGAAGATAATGGAGTTCCTATTTGATGAGCGGTTTCTTTGGCCATACCTGCCCATAATTTATTCTGCTCGGATGCCTTGTTGGTTTTGAAAAGAAAGTATATGACCGCTGCGAAAAGAAAAATAATAAGTAATAAGGCAATAGGATAAAACTTCAATTTATTCAGTACCTCCGAATTGCCGTAGTATAGTGTTGCCAAATGTTCCCCTTGCTGGTCTATGGAAATAGGAGTATTCTCGTTCGTAAACTTTTTTAGCTTATTTTGTATGTAAATGGAATCTTTAGCCTTGTTCGGCGGAAAATTATTTACCCTAATAGTTTCATCCTTATTAATAAGGATCATCGGGGTAGAGGTATTGTTTTGAAATACCTTTAAATGAAGGCTTCCTAGGTCTACGGTCTCAGAAGATTGTAAAAATTCGGATTGTGCGGTTGCCCAAATCTCCATTTTTAAACGTTCCTCTTCTTTAAATTGCTTAAAAAAACTATTGGTGTTCCATAAGATAAGGCTCACAACAGCAAAGGAGCCTATCAATAGAAAAATGTTAGAAATCTTGTTTTTAGGAATAAAGTTCATCCAATAGTTGTCTAATACTAAAGATAACCTAAAATGTAAATAATTGTTGTGTTGTTATCTGCACAGGTTGTTTTATTACCGCTTCATTTTACCTATTTTTGAACTTTATTGTAAAAAGAGTTCAAGATGGAAATAGAAGGTAAAGTAAAATTGATTGGTGAAACCCAAACCTTTGGTTCTAATGGGTTTAGAAAAAGAGAATTAGTAGTAACTACAGACGAACAATATCCACAACATATTATGGTAGAGTTTGTTCAAGATAAGTGCGATTTGTTGAATTCTTATAAGGTTGGGCAAGATGTAAAAGTTAGTATTAATTTGAGAGGTCGTGAATGGACGAACCCTCAAGGAGAAGTGAAGTATTTTAACTCTATTCAAGGATGGCGTATAGAGGGTTCATCTCAAGCACCGACAGCAGGTATGCCGCCGGTACCACCTATGGAAGCCTTTGAGCCAGCAGATGATTTAAACGAAGAAGATCATGATGATTTGCCATTTTAAATGGCTATCTATCATTGATAGACCTATTGTCTTTATAAAACAAAAAACTTGTTTAACTTTTATGTTAAACAAGTTTTTTGTTTTATGACCTTTTAATTAATTTGGAAACAAAAAGTGGAAAAGCCGCAACATCAATTGTTTTATTTAACTGATGCCTTAGCATTTCCACCAGTGGATACTGCAAATTCAGATGGGCTTTTGGCAGTTGGTGGTGATCTTTCTTCAGAGCGGTTATTGTTAGCGTATCAGCAGGGTATTTTTCCTTGGTTCAATGAAGATTCCATTATATTATGGTGGAGTCCTGATCCAAGAATGGTTCTTTATCCAAAGAAGATTAAAATATCTAAAAGCATGAGAAAAGTGCTTCGAGATAAACGATTTAGGATAACAAAAAATACGTGCTTTAAAGAGGTGTTAGAATATTGTTCATCAGTGGATAGAGTAGGTCAAGATGGCACCTGGATAACGGAACAAATGAAAATGGCATATCTAAAATTGCATGAAAAAAGAATAGCCCAATCATATGAAGTATGGGAAGATGATAAGTTGGTAGGAGGGCTTTACGGAATAGATTTAGGGCATGTGTTTTGTGGAGAAAGTATGTTTAGTTTAACATCGAACGCCTCTAAATTCGCCTTCATAAAACTGGCACAAGAATTACAAGAAAAGGAATATAAAATTATCGATTGCCAACTACACACAGATCATTTAGAAAGTTTAGGAGCACAAGAAATATCAAGAATTGAGTTTTTGAAACTCTTAAAATGAATAAGCCTTTTTTGTTAATAAAGAACATGGTCATAATTTGACGGAAGCGCTGTCCTAATATTGTTGAAATTACCATCTGAATCAAATTGAATTTCATAGTCTAAATATCCTCTTTCTTTTTTTCCGGCAATAACAATTTCATAGATGTTAGAGGATAAAATTAGGTTTTGAAAAGCCTTTTTAAATGTTTTTTCCAAAGTATCATTATTTGAATAATATTGCTGTTTAAGTTTAATAATTCGATAATTAGAGAAAATAGTATTCAAATATTGCTCAATATTTGAATAGGTTTCGTTTGGAATATCTGTAGAATTAATCAATATGTCTATTTTTTCTAAAGTGCCTTCATTGTTGAAATCAATACTATACCAAAGCTTATCTTTCTTAAATTTAGCTGTAAAACCTACTTTGTTGTTGTCATTTTCTTGATAAAACCTTAAATGTTTAGCGCCTACAATATTATTGTTTATAACATCATGTGCAGTTGATGGAAATTGAGATTTTCTAATACGAAATTCTCGTTCATATTTATTCTGGGCAGAGCTCAATTGACAGCATGCAAAAACAGAAACCAAAATAAGATTAACATAATTTTTTTTCAACTGTAGTAGGTTTAAATTGATAACTACACTTCGTGGTATCTAAAGCATTTAATCTCATGGTCATTAACCATGCCGGTGGCTTGCATAAACGCATATATTATAGTGCTGCCAACGAATTTAAAACCACGTTTTTTCAGGTCTTTACTAATTGCATCTGATGTTGGGGTATTTGCTGGAGCTTCTTTGTAGTTGTGAACTTTATTTTTTACTGATACATCCTCAACAAATTGCCATATATAATTGCTGAATGTGCCAAATTCTTTTTGAATTTCCATAAAAGCGATAGCATTACCAACGGTTGCACGAACTTTTAATTTATTGCGAATAATGCCTTCATCTTGTAATAAGTCTAGAATCTTAGTTTCTGGGTATTTAGCAATTTTATGATAATCGAAATTATCAAATGCTGTTCTAAAATTTTCACGCCTACGTAGAATGGTTATCCAGCTTAAGCCTGCTTGAAAAGTTTCTAAAACTAAAAATTCAAATAATAAATCATCATCTTTAATGGGAACTCCCCATTCTTCGTCGTGATATGCTTCATAAAGCGAATCACCCTTGCACCAACCGCAGCGATGTTTTTCCATGATTTAAAAGTACTATATATTGCAGTACGGTCAAATTAAAATAAATTAACAATTTCTATACTTTGGCAGTTTGATCACGTAACGTTTGAGTCTGTTCCGCATCCATATAAATAATAGGTACAGCATAAAGCATAGGCATATTTTCTGGATAAGTGACTCTTAGAATTTGATTAATAGTACTAAATAATAAAGCTTTCGTCTTACCTTCTATAATAGTTTGTTTTTCATACCCTACTTTACCCGTATTTTTATTTTTGCTAAATACTTTTTTTGTTGAAATACTTGCACTATATATTAAATCTTGAGCTAAAAGTAATTTTGCTATCTCTTTAGCTTGCTTTTTATTTTTCACTATTACGTATCCTAAAATCATATTTTAAATATTTGGACGAGTTTTTAGGGTGCATTAATTTGCAAAAAAAACTAAATTTCTCTAGTAAAAAGTTCCATTAAGATTTTCAATAATTTCTATTTATTAAGTCAAGATTTCTGACTAGAGTTTAATTGCTTTAACTCCTTATCGTTTAACGCGCTTTTTAGGTTGGCATTCACATAAGAAAATAGATTAAAGAATTTTTTACCGTTTAAAGGGATGAGTCTAGCAACAGATTCGTCTGTTATGGCTTCAATTTGTACATGCATTCCATTTAAGCCTTTGTAGTTTGCAATTGAACCTCGTTTAATGATAAAATTGGGCTTGGGAAAATGGAGATGTTGAAATGGAGTGTTTGAATCTTTACTTATATATAATATATCGCCAGGTTTCAAACCACTGATTTCATTTTGGCCAAAACTGCTATATGAGAACATTAAAAATGCAAGCAGTACTATTGTATTTTTCATAATACTTCATTTAAAGGTTTAAATGTTTTTCTATTACATCTAAAATAGCCAAAAATTTAAAATAGAAAAGTAATGCTTTCGTTAAAAAATGTTAAACTATTATATAATGATAGTAATACTATTATATTTGCAACTGATTAAAATATTGCGTTTTTATGGATAGGTTATTACAAGGGGTTAAGATTAGAATTAATGACAAATTATTTATAAAAGATCCTGAATCATCAGAGCTAGGTAAAAAAATCATTGAGAAAAGTATTCAAATGATTAACGAAAAGGGTTGGGAAAATTTCACCTTCAAGAAGCTAGGTAATGAAATTGGTTCGAATGAAAGTTCTATCTACCGTTATTTTGAGAATAAGCACAAATTACTGTTGTATCTAACCTCTTGGTATTGGAGTTGGTTAGAGTATCAAATGGTTTTTGCTACCAATAGCATAAAAAATCCAAAAGAGAAATTATTTCAATCAATATTAATAATTACAAGAGAGATTAAAGAGGATTCTGATTTTTCCCATATTAATGAGGTGTTGTTGAATAAGATTGTAATTAATGAATATTCAAAATCATATTTGACCAAAGAGGTTGATAAAGAAAATAAGGAAGGGTATTTTGTTGTTTATAAGAGGCTAGTAAGTAGACTTCGTGATATGATTAAAGAGGTTAATCCTGAGTATATATACCCATCTAGTTTGGCTAGCACCATCTTAGAAAGTGGTTTACATCAGCACTTTTTAAAAGATCATTTTTCATCACTTACAGATTGTAATGCTAATGTAACACCTACGCAATACTTGACTCATCTTGTTTTCAATACGCTAAATCAAAATTTAAATGAGTAAGAATATATTAACCTCATGGCAACGGTTTATTGGGTTGCTTAAGCTTGATAAAAGAGATGTTTTTCAAGTTTTTTATTATGCCATTTTCGCAGGTGTTGTGAACTTATCGCTTCCATTAGGTATACAGGCAATTATAAATTTAATGCAAGGTGCTCAAATTAGCACTTCATGGATAGTTCTTGTAATACTTGTAACGATAGGGGTAGCTTTTGTGGGTATACTTCAGTTAATGCAGATTAGGATTATAGAAAATGTACAGCAAAAGATTTTTACTAGGTCTTCATTTGAGTTTGCATACAGATTCCCTAAAATTAAGATGAGTGAACTTCATAACTATTATCCGCCAGAATTGGCAAATAGATTTTTTGATACGTTGACGATACAAAAATCATTATCAAAGGTATTGATTGATTTTCCTGCTGCTTTATTGCAGATTGTATTCGGGTTGTTGCTGCTTTCATTTTATCATCCATTTTTCATTGTGTATGGTATTCTTCTCCTCCTATTAATATATGTGGTATTTAAATTTACCGCACAAAGAGGTTTAGATACGAGCTTAGATGAGTCTAAAAGCAAATATAAAGTAGCACATTGGTTACAAGAGGTTGCACGCTCAATAGTTAGTTTTAAACTTTCAGGAAAAACATCGCATGCATTAGACAAAAATGATACGTTGGTCGTTGAATACTTAAATGCTAGAGAAGGCCATTTTAAGGTTTTGGCACTTCAGTTTGTTCAAATGATTGGCTTTAAAGTTCTAGTTACAGGTGGACTTTTGTTGATAGGTGGCTTGTTGGTTTTGAATCAAGAGATGAATATAGGGCAGTTTGTTGCGGCAGAAATTATCATTTTATTAGTTATAAATTCTGTTGAAAAACTAATTTTAGGTTTAGAGACCTTTTATGATCTTTTGACATCATTAGAGAAGATGGGTCAGGTGGTCGATAAGGAATTGGAGCCACAAGAAGGAGAAAAACCATTTACTGAAAACCAATCTTTTACAATTGAACTAAGTGACATTTCTTATAGTGTTCCAGAACCGAAAAGAGAAATAATTTCAAATCTAGATTTGACAATTACGCCAAATTGCACCATTTTATTAAGAGGAAATAGTGGTTCTGGTAAAAATACATTGTTAAGAATTATTGCAGGAATATTAGAGCCAGATAGTGGCGGTGTTTATGTGAATGGAGTTTCTTTGAAAGGAATGAACTTAAACTATTACCGGTCTCATTTAGGGCAGTCCTTACCTGAAGAATCACCTTTTGAAGGCACAATTTTACACAATATAACTTTTGGGGATAAGGACATCACAAATGAGCAGGTATATTGGGCTTTAGATAAAGTAGGACTTACTGAATTTGTTAAAAAGCAACCAGATGGATTGAATACGGTTCTTTATCCTGAGGGGAAACAAATACCTCATACTATTTCGAAGAAAATTGTACTAGCAAGAAGTATTGTAAGAAAGCCTAAGCTACTTATTCTAAAGGATCCGTTGGATCAATTTAATAGCGAAGAAGCTGACAGAATTTTAAATTTCTTAAGTGATTCATCTAACGGGTGGGCGCTTTTGGTTGTGAGTGAAAATGATAAGTGGATTAAGAAGTGTTCACGAATCATCACGATGGATAAAGGAAGAATTATAAACGAAATAGAGGGGAAAGATGCTTAATATATCTCAGAAAAAACTAAATGAAAAGGTTTCTATTGAGCGCTTTAAATCCGTTCAAAAAGTGAACCACCAAAAGCATTATAAACACTTTAATCGATTTTTGTTAGCTTTTGCAGTGGTAGGTGTTATAGTTTTGTTTCTGCCTTGGACACAAACTATTAATTCTAGGGGGTTCTTAACTACATTAACTCCAGGGCAACGACCACAAACAATCCAATCTCAAATACCTGGTAGAATAGAGCAATGGTTTGTTAGAGAAGGTGATTATGTTAAAAAAGGGGATACTATTCTGTTTATATCAGAAATTAAGTCAGAATATTTTGATCCTAATTTAGTGGAGCGAACAGGTGAACAACTTAAATCAAAAAGCGCATCAGTGGTCTCTTACGGCGATAAAGTTAAGTCATTGGATAACCAAGTTGCAGCGCTTTTTAATGAAAAAAGATTAAAACTTGAGCAGGCCAAAAACAAATTGCTTCAAGCTAAGTTAAAAGCTCAAAGTGATAGTATTGATTTTGAAGCGGCAAAAACGAATATTAAAATTGCTGAGCGCCAATATGAGCGAACTACACAACTGGAAAGCGAAGGACTTAAAGCCGTTACCGATGTAGAAGAGAAAAGGTTAAAGCTTCAAGAAACACAAGCTAAATTACTTTCACAGGAAAACAAATTGCTTGCAGCTAAAAATGAGATTATCAATGCTGAGGTAGAAATTAATAGTGTTCAAGCCTCATACACCGATAAAATCTCAAAAGCCCAAAGCGATAAGTTTACGGCGATGTCAAATCAATATGACTCAGAAGCGCAAGTAAGTAAATTAGAAAGCGACTACACCAATTACCAAATCCGTAATGAGCTTCGCTATATTCGAGCGCCACAAAATGGATATATCAATAAGGTAATTACCGCAGGTATTGGTGAAACTTTTAAAGAAGGCACACCATTAGTGGGTATTATGCCAGCAGATTATGACATGGCTGTAGAGACTTTTGTGAGTCCTATTGATTTACCGCTAATTCATTTGGGTGAAAAAGTAAGAATTCAATTTGATGGTTGGCCTGCGATTATATTTAGTGGTTGGCCAAATGTTTCTTATGGTACCTATGCAGGTGAGGTTGTAGCGATTGAAACGTTTATAAATTCGAATGGTAAGTATAGGGTTTTATTATCACCAGATGAAAAAGACCAGCCATGGCCCAGTGCGCTACGTGTAGGTTCTGGCGCTAATACCATTGCATTATTGGAAGATGTGCCAATATGGTACGAGTTATGGAGGCAGTTAAATGGCTTTCCCCCTAATTACTACCAACCAGAAGGTGCTCAAGGTAAACCCATAAAGCAATAGTGATGCGAAAAATAATTTTACTGTTTTGTTTTTCTGTTAGTTTATTGGCCAATGCCCAAAACACTGATTCTATTCAATTGGATTTTCGGGAGTATTTGGGGTATGTGAAAAAGTATCATCCTATAGCCAAACAAGCAGAGATGGTTTTAAGTGTTGGTCAAGCAAATCTTATGAAGGCAAGAGGTGGTTTTGACCCAAAAGTTGTAGCAGATTATTCTAGCAAGGAATTTAAGGGAACAGAATATTACGATTTACTCAACACAACTTTTAAAATACCAACATGGTATGGGATAGAGTTTAAGGGAAATTTTGAGCAATACTCGGGAGAATATGTAAATGCCGAGCGCAATGTACCTGATGACGGGTTGTATAGTGCTGGTGTTTCACTTTCATTAGGCCGTGGTTCTTGGATGAATGATAGAATGGCCACCGTTAAAAAAGCTAAATTCTTTAGGGAACAATCTAAGTCCGATAGGGATCTGTTGGTAAATCAAATATTATTCGAAGCTTCTTTAGCATATTTTAATTGGTTACAAGCATATCGTAATAGTCTGGTTTTTAATGATTTTTTGAAAAATGCTAAAGTGAGGCTTAAAGGTGTTGGCCGAAGTGCTGCGGCAGGTGAAGTTGCAGCAATTGACACGGTAGAAGCGAAGATAGCGGTGCAGAATAGAGCATTAGAAATGGAACAGGCCAAAGTGTCTTTGCAAAATGCTCGATTAGAACTTTCTAACTATCTATGGATGGGTGACAATATTCCTATGGAATTACAACCACAAGTAGTGCCAGATTTGTCGTTAGATACTGAGATTGACCAATCTTTAGAGATATTAGGCAAACCGTTAGATAGTTTTTCTCTTGAAAACCATCCTAAGTTAAAATCATTAGGATTTAAGATAGATGGCTTGGTTGTAGACAAACGTTTAAAGACCAATAAGTTGATGCCTAGGATAGATGTAGAGTATAATTTTATTACAGATTCTCCCGATAGTTTTGATTCCTTTGAAACACAGAACTATAAAGGCGGATTGAATTTTGAACTACCACTTTTTTTACGAAAAGAACGAGGAGATTTAAAATTGGCGAAATTGAAATTGAGAGATGCAGAATTCGAGTTAGATAATGCTGAGGTTCAAATTCAGAATAAAATAATAGCCATTTATAATGAATTGGATTCTTTCGAAAATCAGAATGTATTAATTGATGAAATAGTGTCTAGTTATGCTGCTTTATTGGCTGCTGAGGAGAGAAAATTTAGCTTTGGAGAAAGTTCTCTTTTTTTAATTAATTCTAGGGAAAGTAAATTGATCGATGCTGTTTTAAAACAGAATCAAGTGGAGAATAAATATTTTACGGCTAAGGCCAAATTGTTCAATAGTTTGGCCGTCAATCCAGAAAATTTATAGATACATCAAGGAAATAATTTATGCAACCACTTAAGGCAATTGAGCAAGTCGACTTTAGATTACTCGCTAAGGATACTTTTTTTATTATTTCAGGTATTTTTTTCGCTGCATTTGGTTTAGAAAGTTTTTTATTCCCTAATAGTTTTATTGATGGTGGTGCTACCGGAATTTCTCTTTTGATTGCTGAAACTGCGGATATACCGTTGTATATATTAATAATTTTAGTGAATATTCCTTTTGTATTTTTGGGGTACAGGGTGATAGGAAAAATATTTGCTTCGAAAACGGCTTTGGCGATTTTAGGGCTCGCCATTGTTCTCGCATTTGTGAATTTTCCTGAAGTAACACAAGATAAACTTTTGGTTTCTGTATTTGGTGGTTTCTTTCTTGGAGCAGGAATAGGATTGTCGGTTAGAGGAGGAAGCGTGCTTGATGGCACTGAAGTTTTGGCAATTTATCTAAGTCGTAAACTGGGTACTACTATTGGCGATATTATAATATTGGTAAACATTTTAGTTTTTTCTGCAGCGGCTTATATGTTATCTTTAGAAACGGCTTTATATTCTATGCTTACCTATTTATCTGCATCCAAAACGTTAGATTTTGTTATTGAAGGTATCGAAGAATATACAGGTGTAACTATCATATCTGACTCTAGCGAAGAAATAAGGCTTATGATAATAGAAAAATTAGGCCGTGGGTTAACCATATATAAAGCCAAGGGCGGCTTTGGCAAACAGGGCTTTCATAGAGAATATGATGTTATATATACAGTGATTACTCGTTTGGAAATTCGTCGTCTTAATATTGAAATTAATAAAATTGACCCAAAGGCTTTCGTAGTAATGGGTAAAATTAACGATACGCGTGGTGGCATGATTAAGAAACGATCTTTGTAAGTAAAATTATTTTGATACTACTAATGGCTTCGATTAGTATGTATAGCCAATAATGGTAAGATAGATGGATAAATTGATTGAGCAAAGTTTAGAGAATGGTTATACTTATCTTGAGTATAGAAAATTGGTCTCTGATTTGACAGAAAAGGGAGAATCAACAGGCCCTTTGCAGACAGAGGCTTTGGTGCAGTATACCCAGTTAAATAATAGTCGCATGCGTAGGTGGGACAAGACCCTAAACTTTAGTGATGAAGCTATTGCAAAAATTAAATCGGTTCAGGATAAAATAACGTGGTTGGTTCTTACGGAAAGTTGGTGTGGTGATGCTTCTCCTGCGTTACCGGTTTTAAATAAAATCACAGAATTAAATCCTAAGATATCCTTGTCACTTATTCTTCGTGACGAGAATTTAGACGTTATGAATCGGTTTCTTTCAAACGGTTCTATGTCTATTCCTAAACTTATTGCAATTAATGAAGAAGATTTTGTCGTTGCGACTTGGGGTCCTAGATCTTTAAATGCCACACAATTGGTTGACGCATTTAAGGAAGAGCATGGTTCATTAACCGCAGAGTTTAAGCAAGATTTACAGGTGTTTTATAATAAAGATAAAGGCAAAAGCGTGTTGGAAGATATATTGCGTTTACTTCCCCTGAAATAAATAAGTGATAGTGCCTTTTTGAGATTCCTTCTCAGAAGAATTGAATCTTGCTTTAAGAGCATAGGCTATGGCATTCTCAACAAGGCATCCGTTAGAAGTGTCAGAACTTTTTTCATTGAAATCAGCTTCTGTTACATATCCTAAAGCATTCACTTCTATGTTAATTACAACTTTTCCACCTTCAATACAGGTGTAAATTGGCGGTGGTAATTTGTAATTATTTCTATCTACCAATGAATAGGATACTGAAGTTCTTCGAGCAGCAAGATTATTGGTAAACTCTTTCTTTTGAGCTTCTTTTTCTCCTAAAAGTTGTTTTTTTTCTTCTCTCTTTTTTGCCAGGGCTTTCACTCTTTCAGCATACCCTGAGTCGTAATTCGCATTTTCTGAAGGATCACCATCGGTCATTTCACTGCGTTCCTCCATCAATTCCTCTAGGGTTTGTAAAGGCTCAGGATTACCATAACTAGGTTTAGCCGTTTCGTTAAATGCTAAATGACTTTTTATAGGATCGACATTTACTTGGTCTTCTTTGGCTTTTTCTTCCTCTAAAATTTCTTCCAAAATTTCAGAATCCATAACCATCTCAACGACATAATCATCTTCGGTCACCTCTTCGCCACCCAGTTGAATACCATAAAGCACTAACACCACAATAGACATGCTAAAGAATGTAATGAGTAATGATAATTGTTGTCGATTCAGATTCATGGTTATATAACCTTAATAATACTAAAATATTTTAGGGAATCGATATAACGTAAATTTTTGTTTGTTTATTCGGTTATTTGAGGCCCTAATAAAGCATCGGCAAAGACCAAAGGGTCTTCAGCTATATCTACGTTAAAATCACCGATTTTGGTTCTTCTAAGCGTTGTTAAATGTGCTCCAGAATTAAGTGCTTCACCAAAATCATTGGCAATAGAACGTATATAAGTGCCTTTGCTACAGGCAATTCTAAAGTGAACATTTAGGTTGTCGACTTTAGTGATTTCAAAAGCGTTTACTGAAACTTTTCTTTTCGGTATATCCACAATTTTACCTTCTCGTGCGAATTCATATAATCGCTTTCCATCTTTTTTTAAGGCTGAAAACACAGGAGGCGCTTGTTCAATTTCACCAATAAATTGAGCTGTAGTAATTTTAATTAAATCTGTAGTGATGTGATCTGTTGAAAATGTTTCGTTGACTTCTGTTTCTAGGTCATAAGAGGGCGTAGTAGCGCCTAAAGTAAATACACCCGTGTATTCTTTTTCTTGACCTTGATATTCTGTAATTTTCTTTGTGAATTTACCTGTACAGATAACTAACAAACCAGTAGCTAATGGATCTAGAGTTCCGGCATGGCCAATTTTAAATTTCTTTAAACTAAACTTCTTTCTAATAGCCCATTTTAATTTATTCACTGCTTGAAATGATGACCATCCCAAAGGCTTGTCGATCAATAATAGCTGACCATTTAAAAAATCTTCTTTGGTCAAATTTTTCATGAATTCTGGGGATTTAAATACGTCTTATGGATTTGTAAATCCGTAAATAATAGCAATTAGTCCTACAATAAGACAATAGATGGCAAAATAGGATAGTTTGCTTTTTCTTACCAAGGTAATCATCCAGGTACAAGCTCCAAGTCCAGCAATAAAGGCAGCAATAAAGCCTGCACCCATTGCCATGTTGTTTTCGCCAGCAAAATTTAATTCGCCACTCATTAGGTCTTTGGCAATTTTCCCAAAAATTAAAGGGACTACCATTAAAAAAGAAAATCTAGCAGCTTTAGACTTATCAACACCTAAAAGAACGGAGGTAGAAATAGTAGCACCACTACGAGAAATACCTGGTAGCATGGCAATGGCTTGTGAAATACCGACAAGAAAAGCGTTGCCGAAACTTACTTTTTTATCTGTATCCTTTGCTTTGTCTGCAAAATATAGTAGTACAGCCGTAATAATCAACATAAACCCTACAAACTTAACATTGCCTCCAAAGAACGATTCTAATTGCTTTTCAAAAAATAGACCGACAAAGACTGCAGGTAGCATTGAAATGATGATTTTTGCAGAAAACTGACTTTCCTCGTTCCATTTAAATTGGAATAGACCACTTATAATTTCCCAGATATCTTTTCTGAAAACAACAATGGTGCTTAAAGCGGTAGCAAAATGCAAAACAACAGTAAATAATAAGCTCTCTTCTTGAACAGAATTATCTCCTAATATTGCTTTTCCCAATTCTAAATGACCGCTTGAAGAAACAGGAAGAAACTCGGTTAATCCTTGAATAATTCCGAGTATAATTGCATCTAATGTATCCAATTATTCTTTCTTTTTGTATGGGTTTAATAGAATGGCATAGATTTCAATTCCTAAGCCTAAAAGAACCAATGTAGGTGCTAGTCGAATTCTTCTAAAGTTGTAGATTTCTTGATTAAAAACATTTGGGTCGTCACTACCACCACCGCTCATTAGTATAAAACCTAGGGCTATAAAGGCAAGTCCTATGAACATGAAGGTGTAATTCTTCTTCTGAAATATAAACTCTTGCTTAGTTTGCTGTTCTACTTTATTGTTTTTACTCATGGCGCAAATTTAATAATATAATTCGTCGGTTCTAAGATTTAAGAAGCGTTGCGTCGCAATATAGGTGCTAATGAACGAAATAAGTATACCTAAAAGAAAAACACTTACAAATAGGATAACTAGAATGTAAGGTTCGTCGAAAAGGCCGAAATCTTGAAAATTGGTATCTATGTAATAAACAACTCCACCTATGGCTATTAATGCTAGTGCGGCACCAAGCATACCCAATTTAATGTTTTGCCAAATAAATGGTCTTCTAATGAAGGTTTTAGTTGCTCCTACCATCTGCATTGTTTTGATTATAAATCGTTTGGAGTAAATGGAGAGTCTAATAGAACTATTAATCAAAAGTACTGCTATAAATGTAAAGATTGCACTGGCAACTAAAATCCAAAAACCAATCTGCTCTACACTTTTTGCTACCATACTAACAAGTACTTTGTCATAACTTACTTCGTCTACAAAGCTTTTTTCTGAAAGGGTAGCTGCAATTTCTTCCACTTTTTCGGCAGTTACAAAATCGGCATTCAGTTTTACATCTATAGAATTTTTCAACGGATTGTAACCTAAATAATCAACAAAATCTTCACCAATATCCTCACTATGTTGCTTTGCGGCTTCTTCTTTAGAAACATAGGTAGATGATTTTGTATACTCGGACATGGCCAGTGTCTTTTGCAATTGCTCTACCTCAATTTCTTTGGTGTTTTCCTTTAAAAAGACAGAAATGGTAATTTGTTCCTTGGATCGGTCAGCCATTTTTTTTGTGTTCAGCACCAAAAGGCCAAGAATACCTAAAAGGAACAAGACCAATGCAATACTTAGCACCACTGAAAAATAGGATGAAATAAGTTTGCGCCGCTGATAATTTTCGAAAGAGTTTGCCATATAGCAGTTAAAATTGCAGTAAAAATAGCAAAGTAAAGTTAAATGAAACTTAAATTTTTAACCTGTTAACGTTTAAGGCTAAAGTGTCCTTTAAAATGTGATGTATCTGCCTTTATGTTAAACCAATAGTCGTCATCGGGCATTTGTTTTCCTTGAAATGAACCATCCCAATTTGCAGAATTTTTATTGCCGAACTTTAGTGGTTTTCCATAGCGATCATAAATAGAGAATGATACATTTGAGAAAATATCTAAACCATCAGGTTCAAAAAAGTCATTTGTGCCATCTCCATTAGGAGTAAAAAATTTAGGAATCACTAAGTGATAAAAATCTTGGGTCGCAACACCACAATCTGTCTTGTTCTGTACATAAATAGTATAAAAACCACCTGGTACTGCTTCAAAAATAGGGCTTTGTTGAAAAGAAAATCCATCAAGGGAATATTCGAAATCGCCCGAATTTGATAATGTTACAATAACTGATGGTCCGTCAGATGTAATGTTTTCAATTATTGCTAGGTCAATTTGTTCTATAAAAAAACGATGATTATTTGAACATCCGTAGGTATTGGTTACGGTTACCGAATATTCGCCAGGTTCTGTAATGTCTATTAATTTTGTTGTAGCACCAGTGTTCCACAAATAAGTTACATTGTCTACAGCGGCATTGATAGTCAGTGTTGTATTCTCACAATAAAAAGTATAGGTATCGTTTGGTACCGTTGGTAAAGGGTTAACATTTAAGGTTAATGCTGTTCTGGTTGTAGATGAACATTCTATTTCCGGTGAACTAGCTTCGGCGTAATAGGTGCCTGCAATAGTAGTTTCAAAACTGTTATTGGCTTCTAAAAGTAAATTACCGTCTGTAGGCGCATCATACCAATTTACAGTATATTCATTTTGAGTGGTTACGGATAATGCGCCAGATTCACCCTCGCAAATGGTAACATTACCATTGCTCGTCGGAGCATTAGGTATAGGTAAAACAATAATTTCAAAAATATCGGAAACCACATTGCATAAATCATTATTTACGTTAATGGGGTCTTCAGCTATTTTAACTCTAAAATATGTGGTTGAGTTAATTGATGGAGTAGAAAGTGTATTGCTTGTTTCATTAGCGATATCAATCCAGGTTTGTTGGTCTGTACTTTGTTGCCATTGGTAGGCGTGGGTGGCGAATATAGAATTGTCTGGCGTTGCAACAATTGTTCTAGATACGGCACCTTGATCTTCGCAAACGGTTAACCCATTTTCGTTGGTAGTGGTTGATACTATCACGTTATCTCCGCACGACTTAAATAGTATATCATCTATAGCTAGATCATTACCACAGCCACCATTACTGTTGTTTCTCATTTTTAGGATAACCGATGTTTGGCCAGGTTCTGTTTTAAACACCAAAGCGTATTGTTGCCATTCTACATTAGAATTTGCTATGATACTGCCGGTATCGCCTTGTGCCAGTAAATTGGTATCGGTTTCATCCCAAATTTGAAAACGTACGTTTATGGGTATACTGTTGCCTTCACAACTGTTTGCAGATTGTAAATTGATCAACCAAGATGAAAATTCATAAGAGGTGTTCTCGCACAGTCCCGATACCTGGCGTTGATAGAATTCACCTGCGGTGAAACTTGCGTTTACAATAAAAGATTTTCCATTGGTGTCACCAGGTGTGTGATCTTGAATGGATAACCAGTCGAAATAATTGGTAGTGCTAGATATGGTATAGTCACCGTCATTCGGCGTTCCGGTCGTAAAATTATAGGTTGTACTTCCGGCAGGCAAAGCGGGCCCATCTGTTGTGCCAGAGCCAAAATCTTCTAAAAAAATAGGGTCTCCAGAATTTCCTCCACAAAAACCTAATTGGGCATGCATAGATGTTATACTACAACTGGTAATGATTAGGGTAAATAGTAAAAATCTATAGCAAGTCAAGTTCACGTTATAAAGATATGTTTTTTAGTGAAAAGGTTTTTTAATATTGTTTTCAAGGTGATGGTCTATTCTAAGAATGGTAATTTTTTATTGAATGTATACTTCATTGGATCTAAAAATATCTGGACCCGGGCTTTGGTTTCCTACTATTTGGATTTATTTAGTTCCATTCGAAAATCAGGTGGATTATTGGTTGGCTATTAAGTTTTGGCTAGGGCTTTTGTGATGTTCCCTTTGAATTATTTAGTGTATGGTCTAAATGATTATAATGATGTTGATGCCGATGCGGTAAATGAAAGAAAAGGTAATTACTTATTTGGTGCTAAGGCTTCAAGGTCTCAACTAAACGGGGTCTTATTTAAGATAGCTATAGTACTGCTTCCTTTTGTGGTATTGTTTACGTTTTATCAGGGGTGAAAATGTTCCCTTTATTGTTGTTTATGATTGTTGTGAATATCCTGTACAACTTTAAACCATTTAGACTAAAAGAACGATCACCGTTTGAGATATTAATTCAAGTAGGTTATGTCGTGACCGTTTTCTTTTCGACCGAACTGAATTATTTAAATTCTCTTCCTTGGCAGGCACTTGTTTACTTGTGCTTATTTGCATTTCAGGCACATATAGCAGGGGAAATTATGGATATTGAACCAGATTTGGCATCTGGTAAGCGCACTACGGCAACTTTGGTCGGACGTAAAAACTCAAAATCAGTAATGCTAATTCTATTGATATTCGAATCTATTTTGGTTTGGTGCTGGTTCGAAGATCTTATTTTAGCATCGTTTCTTGGTCTTATCTCTGTATTTTTAGTTCTAGATATTTTTGTGCTTTTTAAGGATAAGCCATATTCCTTACCACAAATGAAATTGTTTGGATACCTCATTAATTTATCTGCATTGCTTTCTATGCTCTGGGTATTGTACAGTGGAAAATTATTGATGGCATAGTACTAGTGGTATCTGTAACGTTATTTTTTCCCCTTTAACAGAATAAACCTATTTTTGCGGCTTACAGAAAAGAAGTAACGATCATGCAATACAATTTCAACGAAATTGAGGCCAAATGGCAAAAATACTGGGCAGACAACCAAACATTTAAAGCAGAAAATGACTCTGATAAAGAGAAGTTTTATGTGTTGGATATGTTTCCTTATCCATCGGGAGCAGGGTTGCATGTTGGGCATCCGTTAGGGTATATTGCGAGTGATATATATGCACGGTATAAAAGGCATAAAGGATTTAATGTATTGCACCCGCAAGGGTATGATTCTTTTGGACTGCCCGCAGAACAATATGCGATACAAACAGGTCAGCATCCGGCAGTAACTACGGCAGCTAATATTAAGACCTATAGAAGGCAATTAGACCAATTGGGTTTCTCTTTCGATTGGAGCAGAGAGGTGCGTACTTCTAGTCCGGAGTATTATAAGTGGACGCAGTGGGTTTTTATTCAAATCTTTAATTCTTGGTATAATAAAGATTCGGATAAAGCAGAAGAGATAGAAACCCTGATAGCTAAATTTTCTAAGGATGGTAACGCCAATATAAATGCTGTTTGTGACGATGATATAGAAGATTTTACAGCTGATGAATGGAGGGCTTTTACTGATGTTAAAAAACAAGAAATACTTTTAAAATATAGATTAACATACCTGGCGGATACCGAAGTAAATTGGTGCCCGGCATTAGGAACCGTTTTGGCGAACGACGAAATTGTTAATGGTGTGTCCGAGCGAGGTGGACATCCGGTTGTTCGTAAAAAAATGACCCAGTGGAGCATGCGTATTTCTGCATATGCGCAACGTTTGTTAGATGGGTTGGCAAAGATTGATTGGCCACAACCATTAAAAGATTCGCAGACCAACTGGATAGGAAGGAGTGAGGGTGCATCTGTTACTTTCTTTACAGTTGAGAACTCATTTCCCATTGAGGTTTTTACAACCAGACCCGATACCATTTTCGGGGTGTCTTTTATGACCTTGGCGCCAGAACATGAATTGGTTTCGAAAATTACTACCTCGGACCAGAAAGCCGAAGTGGAAGCTTATATCGAAGCCACTGCAAAACGTTCCGAACGTGATCGTATGGCAGATGTAAAGACTATTTCCGGTGCTTTTACAGGTGCCTATGCAGAGCATCCGTTCACAAAAGAACCAGTTGCAATTTGGATTGGGGATTATGTCTTGGCCGGTTATGGTACAGGAGCGGTAATGTCGGTTCCATGTGGCGATCAGCGAGATTATGATTTTGCGAAACATTTCAATATTCCGATTCCGAATATTTTTGAAGGAGTTGATATTTCCGAAGAAGCATTTTCCGATAAGGATAAAACGGTGATTACCAATTCAGATTTTTTGAATGGATTACCGTATAAGAAAGCGGTAAAGCGAGCGATTTTTGAACTTGAAAAAATAGGACAAGGAGCGGGTAAAATCAATTACCGTTTGCGCGATGCCGTATTTAGTAGGCAGCGTTATTGGGGAGAACCTTTTCCAGTGTATTATGTGGATGGAATGCCTCAAATGATTGCAAACGAGCATTTACCTGTAGAGTTGCCTGAAGTTGAAAAATATTTACCAACAGAAACCGGCGAGCCTCCATTAGGGAATGCTGAGGTTTGGGCATGGGATACTGTCACTACTAAAGTTGTCAATAATAGCGAGATAAATAATACTACGGTATTTCCTTTGGAGTTGAATACTATGCCAGGTTGGGCAGGTAGTTCTCAATATTTTAACCGTTACATGGACCCGCATAATAGCGAAGAAATATTCTCTCAAAAGGCCATTAATTATTGGCAAGATGTGGATTTATATATAGGTGGTAGCGAGCACGCTACTGGGCATTTATTGTATTCTCGTTTTTGGCAGAAGTTCATGTTCGATAAAGGTTTGGTGCCTAAAGATGAATTTGCCAAGAAGTTGATTAATCAGGGGATGATCACGGGGACTAGTGCATTTGTTCATTTTGTAACAGCAAAGTTTGAAAATGAAAAACAATTTTTTATTGCAATAAATAAAAAGGACTTAAATAATGTCGATGCGGTAATAAAAAAATGGAGAAATACGGCCCCGGTAAATTCAAAAGCTTTTAAGTATGGTGCTTTAATTTCAACTCATGTTGATGTTTCATTGATTAATGCTTCGGATGAGTTAGATATAGAAGGATTTAAAAAGTGGAGGCCTGATTTTGAAGATTCTATCTTTATAAAGGATGATGGCGAAGTTTTTAAAGTTGTTCGCGAAGTCGAAAAAATGTCGAAGTCCAAATACAATGTGGTGAATCCTGATTCCATTTGTGAGGAATATGGGGCCGACAGTTTACGTTTGTACGAAATGTTCTTAGGTCCATTAGAGCAATCCAAACCTTGGAACACGGCAGGAATTACGGGCACACATTCTTTCTTAAAGAAATTATGGAGACAGTTCCATACAGGTGAAAATGCTTCGTTTATGGTTAGCGAAGAAGAGCCTTCAAAAGAATCATGGAAAACATTGCACAAAACAATTAAAAAAGTAGAAGAAGATATTGATAATTTCAGTTTCAATACTTCGGTATCTACTTTCATGATCTGTGTTAACGAACTTACTGCGCAGAAATGTGTCAGCAGAAAAGTGTTGGAGCCATTAGCCATTTTGGTTTCACCATATGCACCACATATTGCTGAAGAACTATGGAATAAACTAGGTCATACAAGGTCTATTGCTACGGCAACTTTTCCAACATTTGAAGAAAGGTATTTGGTAGAGAGTAGTAAAGAGTACCCTATTTCCTTCAATGGTAAAATGAAATTCACATTAGCGCTTTCGTTGGATTTATCTAAAGAGGAAATCGAAACTGCGGTAATGGCAAACGAAAAAACCCAACAACAATTACAAGGTCGTGAACCTAAAAAGATAATTGTCGTCCCTGGGAAAATTGTAAATATCGTAGGTTAAACATCTTTTTAATTACCTCATCACCAGCAAAGCGAATTTAACTGTAGGTTCTGTACGCGAATTCAACAGATTGCTTCGCATGCTTTAAATTTTCGTAAAAATCATGGGGTGTAGGATTGTTAAAAATAAAATATTATAAATTTACCCCTAAAAATATAGGGGTATAAAATAATATAAACATATTTTACGCTTCAAACCCCTACCTTTTATCGAATTAATGTTTGATATCAGCATAATTAGCTTCAATTTTGCAGGATAACATTAAATGATAACATCATGATCGTTGGTATTCCAAAAGAAATTAAGAATAATGAAAGCAGGGTAGGTATGACGCCAGCCGGAGTTTTCGAATTGGTAAAGAACAACCACAAAGTATATGTTCAGTCCGAAGCGGGTGAGGGAAGTGGTTTTTTTAATCAAGATTACCAACAGGCGGGAGCAATTATATTAGATACAATAGGTCAGGTTTATGCCATGAGTGAAATGATTGTGAAAGTAAAGGAGCCTATTGCTGAAGAATATGATTTAATACAGGAAGGGCAAATACTGTTTACGTATTTCCATTTTGCTTCAAGTGAGGTTTTGACCAAAGCAATGATAAAGCAAAAAGCGGTTTGTATAGCTTATGAAACAGTAGAAGATGAAGAAGGAACTTTACCACTTTTGACCCCTATGTCTGAAGTTGCGGGTAGAATGGCCATACAGCAAGGTGCAAAATACTTAGAAAAGCCGGCTAAGGGTCGTGGAGTACTTTTAGGTGGAGTACCTGGTGTAGCTCCAGGTAAAGTTTTAGTGTTGGGTGCTGGTGTTGTAGGTGTGCAAGCTGCAAAAATGGCAGCAGGTTTGGGTGCTCACGTTACTATTATGGATATTAATATGAAACGGTTACGTTACGTAAATGATGTAATGCCTCCACATGTTGTTACCGAATTCTCTAACGAGTTTAATATTAGAAGGCTTATTAAAACGCATGATTTAATTATCGGTGGTGTATTGTTAAAAGGTGCCAAGGCACCAAATTTAATTACCAGAGATATGTTAAAGGAAATGCGCCCTGGTACTGTGATAGTCGATGTTGCCGTAGATCAAGGTGGTTGTGTAGAAACTACTAGACCAACAACGCATGAAGATCCTATTTATATAATTGATGATGTAGTGCATTACTCAGTAGCTAATATGCCTGGTGCTGTACCTTATACCTCAACAATGGCATTAACAAATGTAACTTTGTCTTACGCACTAAAATTAGCGAACCTAGGTTGGGAGGCGGCTTGTGAGAAAGATGCATCATTAAAGAAAGGATTGAATATCGTTAAAGGCGAGGTAGTCTATCAAGAGATTATTGAAGCTTTCGGTTGGGAAGAGGTGATTGTATAAACGTACATTTTGTCAGTAAAATATACCCGCGAAGTCCTAAGGGATTTTGGCGGGGTTTTTGCTTTAATGAAAATAGATTTTCTTGAGAAAGCAAATCTTTAAGTATATTTAGTTGATTTAAAAAATTGAAATGTTATGATGGGATATTATATATTGATCGGCGCCATTGCTTTGGTGAGCTGGTTAGTAAGTAGCAAATTAAAAAGTAAGTTTAAGTTTTATTCCAAGGTGCATTTGCAAAATGGAATGAGCGGAGCTGAAGTTGCAGAAAAAATGCTTTCTGATCACGGTATTCGTGATGTAAAAGTAGTTTCTACTCCAGGGATGCTAACGGATCACTACAATCCGAAGAACAAAACAGTTAATTTAAGTGAAGGCGTATATAACCAAAGAAATGCTTCGGCGGCTGCTGTTGCTGCGCACGAATGTGGTCATGCGGTGCAACATGCCCAAGCTTATGAGTGGTTGGGTATGCGTTCTAAATTGGTGCCTATTGTTAGTGTAACTTCCGGTATGTCGATGTGGGTAGTTTTTGGAGGCTTGGTCTTAGGTGGAGCAGCTGGTATTGGTTTAGGATATTGGGTTGCGGTTGCAGGTCTTGTCATGATGGGTTTAGCTACATTGTTTAGTTTTATAACCTTACCTGTAGAGTATGATGCAAGTAACCGTGCTCTGGCATGGTTGAAGAATAAAAACGTTGTTACTCCACAAGAATATAAAGGTTCTGAAGATGCACTAAAATGGGCTGCACGTACCTATTTGGTTGCAGCAATTGGTTCTTTAGCGACATTAGTATATTGGGGTCTTCAAGTATTTGGAGGTAGGGATTAGTCTGATATTGGTTAAGAACTGAATGTAAAAAAAACCTGTTTTGTTTAAAGCAGGTTTTTTATTCTCAATTATATTTTTATGAAAAGAATTGAAACTGAAAGATTGTATTTAAAACGGGCGAAATTCGAGGATGCCCATTTTATTTATGAATTGTTAAATAGTGACAGTTGGTTAAAGTATATTGGGGATAAGAAAATAACAACTGAGAAAAAGGCAAAAGATTACATTCAAAAAACGTTACTTGAAGAGTATGATAAATACCGATTCGGACTGTTAACGGTTTCTTTAAAGGACGAAACTTCGATTGGCCTTTGTGGTTTTTTAAAAAGGGATTATCTAGAGGATGCTGATATAGGTTTTGCATTTTTACCGGAATTTGAAGGCATGGGATATGCATATGAAGCAGCAAATGCCATGATGCAATATGGCCAATCTGAATTAGGTTTAAAGCGGGTACTGGCAATTTGCATGGAAACTAATCAAAGATCGCTTCAATTGTTAAGTAAATTAGGTTTTAAGAAAATAGATACAATAAAACCAAATGAAGCTTCAGAAGAACTGCTTTTACTTTCTACTTAAATAGTAATTTGTCGGTCTATTTGCTGTGCTAAGGAAATAAAAGTTTCTGTTCTAGAAACGCCTTCGATCTGTTGAATTTCTTTGTTTAATACTTGCATTAGGTGTTCATTGTCCCTACATAAAACTTTAATTAAAATAGACCAATTACCAGTGGTGTAATGGCATTCTAAAACTTCAGGTATTTTTTCCAATTGTTTTACCGCCATAGGATTGCTCATCGCCTTATCTAAATAAATACCTATATAAGCCATAGTGGTGTATCCTAATGATTTAGGGTTTACAATGAATTTAGAGCCTGATAAAAGTCCAGATGCTTCCAATTTTCTTAAGCGTTGATGTATCGCAGCACCAGATATTCCAATACTTCGAGCAATTTCTAGAACAGGTTTTCGGGCATCCACCATTAAAAATCTCAAAATCTTTTTGTCAATTCCATCAATTTTAGCTAAGGAAGTGGGTGTTTTCATGTCTTATATCAATTTAAACATAAAAATACCTATTTGGTTTCAATGTGATAGTTAAAAAGGATTAGTTAATTACAGAATTAGGGTTGTATCCTAAATAAGGCACTTCGTATTCTTTAAAGTTGACACCGTATGTTTTTAATTCTTCAAGAATAGGTTCATATACCTCTTTGGAAATAGGAATTTGTACACCAGGGGTGGTGATTTTCCCATTTAATATTTTGAGTGCAGCCATCGCTACAGGTAATCCAACAGTTTTTGCCATTGCCGTAAAAGTTTGATTCTCACCTATGACAACTAACTTAGAGTCTATTTGTTTCTTTTCACCATTTAATTCGTATCCAAATTTATGGTACATGACAATCATATCCTTCTCTTCTGCTTTTAGTGTCCAGCTATCTTCTAGTATTTTCTGTAAAGCTTGGGCCGGTGTGGCATTTGGGATATTTATAAACTTGGTATTATCAAAGATATTCAGCTCCAATAATTTATCCCATCGAATATCATCTTGGTCTAATTTTAAATAGTGTCTAAGTTTTAATTCTACTGAATCGGTTGGTGAGTATGGTAAGAACAGGTTAATGAATTCTCGGTAACTCATCTTTTCAGAATTCTCAATGGTATAGGTGTCATCGGTTACTCCTAGCTGAATAAACATATTCCATGCCTTCGAAAAACCAACACGGCGCATCGTTCCTCTATATAAAGTTAGCGCATTTTGCAGACCGTAAGCTTCTCTATAGCCTAAAGAATCACGATTGGCATAACCTTCGAAACGGCCATAACCTTCAATTTCAAAAAACTCTGTACGCCTAAAAAGACGGTGATAAGGTATGTATTTATAAGTGCCTTCTTGAATAAATTTAGCGGTTCCACCCTGCCCGGCAAGAACAACATTTCTTGGGTTCCAAGTAAACTTATAATTCCAAAGGTTATCATCATGTTCCGGTGCAACCAATCCGCCACAAAATGATTCAAATAGCATTATTTTTCCGCCTTTATCTCGAATGTGATCAATTACCTGCATTGCACTCATATGGTCGAGACCCGGATCAAGACCGATTTCATTCATAAATACAAGTCCATTTTGCTTAACTTTTTCATCAAGAGCAAGTAACTCTGGGCTTATGTAAGAAGCTGTTACCAGGTGTTTTTTATTAACAACACAGTCTTCAGCTACTTTAATATGAAATCGTGCAGGCAGCATTGAAATAACAATGTCTGCATTTACAATAGCATTTGTTCTTTCCGTTTGGTTAAATATATCTAGCGCAATAACTGAGCAGTGTTTATGGTTGGCAAAAGCAGCTGGTATGCCTGATGGATTAATGTCACCAATCGTTATTTTTAATTTTTCTTCTTCCGCTTTCCCTAAAAGATAATCTAACAAGTATGAGGTAGACTTACCCGCACCTATAACAAGAATTTTTCGCATCATCCGATTTCAGTATTTTTGATTGGTAACAAAATACTAAGGTATTAAATTGTTATATTTATAAAGAAAGTTATGGAAAAAGTTATGAAAAAAACAATTTTGGCTACTGCATGCTTGTTCGGTATGTTGGCAGTTGTTCTTGGTGCTTTTGGCGCACACGGATTAAAAAATTTAGTCGATTTAGATGACGTTGCGACATTTGAAACAGGAGTTCGCTATCAAATGTATCATGCATTTTTTTTGTTTGTTCTTGCATTACTGCCCGATACCATTCTTAAATCAAAAAAGTCTATATATCTGTGTGTTGTAATAGGGGTGGTTTTATTTTCCTTTTCTATTTATATTTTGGCGTTGAACGATTTAATACAATTCGATTTTAAAGTTTTTGGCGTTGAACGATTTAATACAATTCGATTTTAAAGTTTTTGGCATTGTTACGCCAATAGGGGGTATTTTC
Source organism: uncultured Maribacter sp. (assembly GCF_963975365.1). Classification (GTDB taxonomy): domain Bacteria; phylum Bacteroidota; class Bacteroidia; order Flavobacteriales; family Flavobacteriaceae; genus Maribacter. The sequence continues at coordinate 258,273 of NZ_CAXBGF010000001.1, forward strand.
TTATTAGCTGCTTGGGTGTTAATGTTTTTCGGAATTATAAAATCAGACGTTTTAAATTGAAGAAATTAGGTTAGCGCTAAGAAAGATGTATTTTCAACTCTTAATGATACACACACATGATTAAAATAAACTTATTGGGACTTGTTTTAGGTCCGGTTTCCTTCTTTTTAATTCTTTTCTTTTTTCATCCAGAAGGACTTTCTGAGCAAGCCAATGCCGTATTGGCATCAACAATTTGGATTGCTATTTGGTGGATAACGGAGGCAATTCCGATTGCGGTAACCGCATTACTTCCAATAGTGATATTTCCACTTTCTGGCGGATTGGATTTATCGGCTACTTCAGAGTCCTTCGGGCATAAATATGTGTTTCTTTATATGGGTGGCTTCATTATTGCCATAGCAATCGAAAAATGGAATCTACATCGTAGAATTGCCTTGAACATTATTAGTTTGATAGGTTCTGATGTTCGAAAAATAATTCTTGGTTTCATGGTAGCAACTGCATTTTTATCGATGTGGATATCGAATACGGCAACTGCTGTGATGATGCTTCCTATAGGTTTAGCTATTATTAAGCAGCTACAAGATAATCCTGATACTATAGAAGATGAAAATCAGACATTTGGTAAAGCCTTAATGCTGGCTATAGCTTATAGCGCATCTATTGGTGGTTTGGCAACGTTGATTGGTACACCGCCAAACTTAGTGTTGGCCGGTGTTATTTTAGATACCTATGGTTATGAAATAACGTTCATGCAATGGTTTATTTTTGGGTTACCAATCTCAATAATTTTAATATTTATCTGCTGGAAATATTTAACGAAATATGCCTTTACCTTCAAGCAAAAGACTTTTCCTGGTGGTAAGGAGGAGATAAAACGTTTATTATCAAAGCTTGGTAAAATTAGTTATGAAGAGAAAGTAGTGGCTTTTGTTTTTACGCTTACAGCCTTTTGTTGGATCACTAGGTCTTTTCTGCTTCAAAAGATATTACCAAGTCTAGACGATACCATTATTGCTATATTTTTTGCCATTGTTTTGTTTTTAATTCCTTCAAAGAAAAAAGGAGAACAATTGATAAATTGGGAAGAGGCCGTAAAAATGCCTTGGGGTATTATTTTACTTTTCGGTGGAGGTATGGCTTTAGCAAAAGGATTTGAAGAAAGCGGATTAGCATCATGGATAGGAAGTCAGATGACGTCCCTTGCCGGATTACCAATTTTGGTTCTTGTATTGGTTTTGATTGCTGCTGTTAATTTTTTGACCGAGATAACGTCAAATCTTGCAACAACCGCTATGTTGTTGCCGGTATTGGCGCCGATGGCGCTCACAATAAATGTGCATCCGTTTGTGTTAATGGTCGGTGCGGCAGTAGCGGCGTCATGTGCTTTTATGCTTCCAGTAGCTACTCCACCTAATGCTGTAGTTTTTGGTTCAGGTTATTTGAGAATTCCCGATATGGTAAGTAAAGGGTTCGTTATGAATTTAATATCTATATTTATACTAGTCTTTTTCGTATATTTTGTACTCCCAGAATTATGGGATATTACTATTGATAGTTTCCCGCAAAATCTGAACAAATGAAACTATTGCTTATTCCTGATAAATTTAAAGGCTCATTAACAAGCGAGGAAGTGTCTAAAGCTTTTATTTTAGGTGTGGCAAAAGCAGGAGTCAAATTTACTTCACACTATATTAGAGCCTCTGATGGTGGTGATGGTTTTATGAATGCGGTAGCCTATTATAAACCTTGTGTTTCAGTTCAGGTAATTAGTGAAAATCCATTGGGAAAACCAATACAATCTTACTACCTATATAGTCATGAAGCTAATTCGGCATTTATTGAATTAGCAAATGCGTCAGGTATGGAGCTGCTAACTCCTAAAGAACGAAACCCTATGTTGACAAGTACATTTGGTACAGGACTTCAAATAAAGGATGCAGTTCAAAAAGGTATTAAAAACGTTTATATAGGTTTAGGTGGAAGCGCTACTAACGATGGTGGAATTGGCATAGCACAAGCTTTAGGATATTCTTTTTTAGATAAAAATGGTAAGAAGTTAAAAGCCACTGGTGCCAGTTTAAGTCAAATTAAATCTATTGATGATGCAGATGTTTTAGAATGTTTAAAGCTGGTAAAGTTTTTTTCCATAAATGATGTTACCAATCCATTATTTGGTGAAAACGGTGCTGCGCATATTTATGCTGCGCAAAAGGGTGCATCAAAACACATGATCGATGAATTAGACCTTGGGCTAATAAATTTAAATAAGGTAGTAACAGATACTTATAATCTTGAAAATGCTAAGCTACCAGGTTCAGGTGCAGCAGGAGGTGTAGCTTATGGACTTAAAACTTTTCTTGGGGCAAATTATTTTAGTGGGATAGATTTTGTTTTAGAGCTTTCGGGGGTAAATGATTTATTGAGTAAAGAGCGTTTTGATTACTTAATTACGGGAGAAGGTAAAATTGATGAGCAGACCCTGAATGGAAAGTTGATTAAAGGAGTAGTTGCCTTGGGTGTTCGTGAAAATATTCCGGTAATTGCTGTTTGTGGAAAGCTTTCGATAGAAAAAGAGCAACTAAAAAAACATGGTGTTTTTGATGTATTTGAAATACAAGATTCTACGAAAGACCTTACTTATAATATGAAGCATGCTGCAGGATTATTGACTGCTAAAACGACCGAATATTTTAAATTATTGAAAAAATAAAGTCCCTATTTTAAATAATAAATTTTATCCATTTCTTAAAAAATGGAATCAAAATCAATAATAATTCACCAATAGGGTGATATTGTTTATTATTATGCAATAAAACAAATAAACTATCTACGAATACATTTCCTTTTTAGTGTTTCTTTCATTGAATTCGTATTTCGACGGGAATTAGGTTTAATTAAGCTTTGAAAACCAAGGGTTCATCTTTTATTTTTTTAGTTTTACTTCATTAAATTCTCAAAAGCATGAAAAGCTCAACAACAAATACGAATACAATATCCTTAAAAAAATATGGGATAAAACATTCTAATTTTCATTACCAGGAACATCCTGAACAACTGCAGAGGGCTACTTTAGAAATGGATATGGGAGTTGAGACCAGCAATGGTACTCTTGCTGTTAATACTGGTGAATTTACAGGTAGATCGCCAATGGATCGTTTTATCGTAAAAGATGATATTACGAAAGATAAAGTATGGTGGGGTGATATTAATATTCCATTTGAAAAGGAAAAATTTGATTCTTTATATATAAAAGTAATTGACTATTTGAATGAAAAAGAACTTTTCGTTAGGGATAGTTATGCCTGTGCAGATCCTGAATATCAATTAAATATTAGGGTCATAAACGAGTATCCTTGGTCTAATATGTTCGCCTATAATATGTTTTTACGCCCTACAGAAGCTGAGCTACAAGATTTCTCACCTGAGTGGACTGTTATCAACGCTCCGGGTTTTATGGCAGATGTAAAATTAGACGGAACAAGACAACATAATTTTGCGATACTAAACTTTACCGATAAAATTGCACTTATTGGTGGTACCGGATATACAGGTGAAATCAAAAAAGGTATTTTCTCAGCGTTAAACTTTATTTTGCCGGTTTATAAAGAAACCTTGCCAATGCATTGTTCGGCGAATGTAGGTGAAGATGGTGATACTGCTATCTTTTTTGGATTATCTGGTACAGGAAAAACAACCTTGTCAACGGATCCGAATAGAAAGTTAATAGGTGATGATGAACATGGTTGGACGAGTAGAAATACTGTTTTTAATTTTGAAGGCGGTTGTTATGCTAAAGTGATTAATTTATCCGAAGAACAGGAACCAGAAATTTATGGAGCTATAAGACCAGGTGCTATTTTAGAAAATGTTGTTTTAGATGACAAAGGTAATGTTGATTATACCGATACCTCTATTACTCAGAATACTAGAGTTAGTTATCCTATTCATCATATTGATAACATACAGCAGCCATCAATTGGAAAGAATGTAAAGAATATTTTCTTTTTAACTGCCGATGCATTTGGTGTGTTGCCTCCAATATCAAAGCTAACTCCTAGTCAAGCCGCATATCATTTTATATCAGGCTACACGGCTAAAGTTGCGGGTACAGAAGCTGGGGTAGTAGAACCGGTGCCTTCTTTTTCTGCATGTTTTGGGGCTCCGTTTATGCCATTGCATCCAACGAAATATGCAGAAATGTTGAGTAAGAAAATGAAGGAGTCTGGGGTAGATGTTTGGTTGGTGAATACTGGTTGGACTGGTGGCCCTTACGGAATTGGAACACGAATGAAGTTAAAGTATACTAGAGCGATGATATCTGCAGCCTTGAATGGTGATTTAGGTTTGTACTCTTATGATAGATACCATATTCATTCGGTATTTGGAGTTGCTCAACCAAGGGAGTGTCCTGGTGTGCCAACATCTGTTTTAAGCCCGAGATCAACTTGGAACAATGATGAGAAATATTATACGACTGCGTTTAAATTAACAAATGCCTTTAGGGAAAACTTTAAAAAGTATGAAAGTTATGCCACGGAGGAAATTAGAAGAGGCGGACCACAAAGGTATGCATTCTAAAACATAAAAAAAGCCTTGCAATGCAAGGCTTTTTTATTGACTTTTTTGAGCCAGTTATTTATTTACGCTTGTAATATACTTTTGTAACGCCATTGTCATTGATGGAGTTTCTGGCGTAGGAGCTTTAATGTCAATTCTTAAACCAGCACCAGTAGCTGCGTCAACGGTAGAATTACCGAATACTGCAATTCTTGTTTCCTTTTGTTCAAAATCTGGAAAATTCTGTAATAGAGACTCTATTCCGGAAGGACTAAAGAATACTAAAATATCATAATACACATTTCTTAAATCTGAAAGATCGCTAATAACTGTTTTGTAAAAAACAGCGCGTTTCCAATTTATGTTTAGAGATTCTAACGTATCAGGGACATCTAATTTAAGAACATCGGAAGATGGTAGTAAGAATTTCTCATCTTTATATTTCTTGATCAAAGGGACTAAATCTGTGAATAATCGCTTTCCAACATAAATCTTACGCTTTCTATAAACAACGTATTTTTGTAGATAGTAAGCTACGGCTTCAGATTGACAGAAGTATTTCATGGAATCTGGAACTTTAAAACGCATTTCTTCTGCGATTCTAAAGAAATGATCTACTGCGTTTCTACTGGTTAAAATAATGGCAGTAAAATCATTCAGATCTATTTTTTGCTGGCGCACACTTTTTGCGTCAACTCCTTCTACATGAATAAACGGTCTAAAATCAACCTTTACCTTTTCTTTATCGATAAGTTTGGAATAGGGAGAATTTTCCATTTTTGGCTCTGGTTGAGAGACCAAAATCGTTTTTACTTTCATACGCTGCGCTATTTTAGAAAGCTTCCCATAATAATTAAGGGTGCAATTTCGAGTGCGCAAAGGTACAAAATAAAATAGAAAAAATAAGAGCTAATAAAATTTTGGTAATTCCTTAGTACTGTCAACCAGCCAATTATATTAATAATCAAGAATAGAATTACGGCAATATAGATTACGATTTTCGAGTCAATAAAAACATAGGTTAAAAGAACATTGGCAATAAAAAGAACAATGCTTGAATAATTAAGATAGGTTAATTTCTTAAAAAACAGCTCGTTGAAGATATTATAAGAATTAAATATAAAACCGTTGAACAATTGCGCCAATGTTTTTGCGCTTAAGAATAGGAAAACACTTGCAAGCAACAACGGAAAAATAAATGGATTTTCGACTTGAGAAAGAGGCTTATGTAAACGCCAAATAAAAAAAATAAATAGAGTGGTATTTATAATTTGAAAAATACTTAACAGTATATGGAACCAATTGAATAGTTTCTCTTTCTTGGTGTACATAGATATATACCTGTTGTTAAATGGCAGAATTATAAAACTAAAAAAGCGGGAATAATAGATGCTTTTTGCCGTTAATGGAAACAGAAGACTTACCATTAATGTTATGGTGATCCAATCGTTTTGAGAAAATATTCTGGCAATAGGTTCCATTATTGTATTGGAATTGGTTTTCCGTTTAAGCCAAAATAGAGATTGTTCTCTGAAATGACCACCCTAAAGTAACCAATGTTTTCCATTTTTGTTTTTGGTAAGTGAAATGTAAAATTAGTAGTGTCCTGTTTTTTTAGCAACGTAGAATTAGGCTCTACGGTTTCAAGCGCTATATTTAAAGTTTCCTTTGGTATTTTGTGATTATCCATGTAGGTAACTGCAAATCTTAGTTTGCTCAATTCGATAGACTCCTTGTAGGGGTTAAAAACCTTTAGTTTAATATTTTTATCCGTATTTAAAATTACTTCTTTGTCTTCCACAATACAATTAACCTTTCGAAAAGATTGAAAATTTGGTATATACTTCCCTTTATAAAGCCCGCCATCTTCCCTCTCGTAAGAAAATGAGTTGTCTTTAATATATTTTGAAATGTAAGCAACGTCCCTGCCTCGTATTTTTTCTTCAGAATTATCAATTGAATACTGATTTTTACGGTACATATAATTATTCAAAGAAAATGTAGGTGTGCCATCGGTGTAGAATGAATACATTGGGGCATTTCTATAAGAATTTTCAAACACTACAGGAACTTTACCAACTTCATCTTCTATCGCTTGCGCCCATTCTTGATTGCCGTGCGTTTCATAATAGAAATTAAAAAGAAGTGGTTGATAGGCAAGTCCCATTCTTAGATATATGATTATTATCGAATTGATAAGTCCAAATCTAAAAATCCAAGATAATGCCTGTTTATTCTGTAACATGTAGTTAAACGCAATAATGACCAAGGGAATACAGATGATAATAATCCACTGTGTTTGTACTCTTCTGTTAAAACTAGAAATAAAGAAAAATAGAATTACACCATAGGTAAGGTATATAAGAGCCTTGTTGAATAAATCATTGCTTTTGGTTTTAAAAAGTGCCTTATAGATAAAAGGAAAAGTTAGTCCAAAAATAGCTACTAGATTCACGAAAAAACCTAAGGTATATTTTTCAAAGCTATAGGCTCCATTAGGTCTTTCATATAAATGATATTTAATAGATACAAGGTCATTTTCATATAGCCAATAAAAATGAGGAACATAGGAAATTAGAGCCACAAGAACTGAAAGCCATGCATATTTGTTTTGCACTAATTTCAAATTTGATAGTAGAACAAAGAAAATGACTAAAACAGCATGGTACTTACTGTACATTAAGGCAGCCATAAAAATTCCTAATAATACCGATAGGCTTAATGATGGGTTTTTAATAAAATGCTTGTAGGTCAATAAAAAACAACTGGTAAAAAATAGCAAAGGTGTATCTGGTAAGGTAAAGAACCCATAAGCATTTAATAGTGTCATGGAAAAAACCAACACAAAGAAATGTTTTATATAATCGTTCTTTTTGGGATTGTCAATCATTAGCCAAAGCAAAATGATATTAAGGGCAGATAGAATGCAGCTCATGAACCGTACACCTAGTTCGCCATTAAAAAAGTAGCTACTTATTTTAATCAACAAGGCGACCATAGGTGGGTGGTCAAAATAACCCCAGGCCATATTTTGGCTATAATACCAGTAATAGGCTTCATCAAAAATGAGTTGCGTAAAACTAGATTGAATGATATTAAGAATGAAAATAGCAGCTAAAAAAAAATAGAACTGCTTTGGAATTTTAGTCAACATTCGCATAGGATACTTGATGGCGAAATTACAAATTTAAGGTTAGTTACATAATTTAAAAATTTCATAAAGGTTTTCTAGCACGTTTTAAGACGACCATTAAAACCTTACTTTTGTCGAAATACTTTTTTAAGATTTATGGCCAGTAGTATTGTAATCATACCTACCTATAACGAAATTGAGAATATTGAGGCCATTATTAGGGCCGTTTTTGATTTACAAAAAGAATTTCATGTTCTTATTGTAGATGATAGTTCTCCCGATAAAACAGGCGATTGCGTTAATAGGCTACGGAAAGAATTTGAAGGAAAACTTTTTTTGGAGACAAGGACCGAAAAATCAGGACTAGGTACCGCGTACATTCATGGTTTTAAGTGGTCGATTGCGAAAGGGTATGACTATATTTTTGAAATGGATGCGGATTTTTCCCATACTCCTTCAGATTTGATTAGACTGCAAAAGGCTTGTTTAAATGGGGCAGATGTTGCGGTTGGTTCTAGGTATAAAAAAGGAGTAAACGTAGTAAATTGGCCATTGTATAGAGTGTTGTTGTCATACGGTGCTTCAATCTATGTTAAGCTTATTACCGGCATGCGGGTCCATGATCCAACAGCTGGTTTTGTATGTTATAAAAGAGAGGTGTTGGAGGCTATTGATTTAGACTCTGTTCGTTTTGTGGGCTATGCTTTTCAGATAGAAATGAAGTTTAGGGCCTATTTGAAAAATTTTAAAATAGAAGAAGTTTCCATTATTTTTAGAGACCGTGTTTTAGGTAAATCAAAAATGAGTTCTTCAATTATAAGTGAAGCAATCTGGGGTGTATTTATAATGAAAATGAGAAGTCTATTTTTAAGGAATAAATTTTAATTATGGGGAAGATTCTATTAAAAAACGGTGTTATTGTAAATGAAGGGGTCATTCAAGAAAATGATATTCTAATTCAAGATGATTTAATCATAAAAATAGCGAAAGATATTACTGATGCCGATGCAAAGGTTATAGATGTAAAAGGTATGCATATTTTACCTGGTATTATCGATGACCAAGTTCATTTTAGAGAACCAGGTCTAACACATAAGGGAACTATTGCAACAGAAAGTAGAGCGGCACTTGCAGGTGGTATAACCACTTTTATGGAGCAGCCAAATACCGTACCACAAACAACTACCATAAAAAAGCTTGAAGAAAAGTTTGCAATGGCTGCAAATTCTGCTTTTGCAAATTATTCTTTTCTATTGGGGGGCACAAATGATAATCTTGAAGAATTAAAACGACTGGATAAGAATGCTTGTTCGGGCATTAAATTGTTTCTAGGGTCATCAACAGGTAATATGTTGGTTGATGACGAGAAGGTGATAGAGGGTATTTTTAGCAATACGGAAATGGTCATATCTGCCCATTGCGAGGATGAAACCACCATTCGTGAGAATCTGGCCAAATACCAAGAAAAATTTAGAGATGATATTCCAATAAAGTATCATCCAATTATTAGAAGTGAAGAAGCATGTTATTTGTCATCTTCAAGGGCAATTGCCTTAGCAAAGAAAACGGGAGCTAGATTACATGTATTTCATGTGTCTACGGGTAAGGAGACCAATTTATTTAGGAATGACATTCCGTTAGAACAAAAGAAAATAACTGCTGAGGTGTGTATTCACCATTTGTGGTTTTCAGATGCGGATTATGCTGATAAAGGAACTTTAATTAAATGGAACCCAGCGGTGAAGACTGCAAAAGACCGAGAACAATTGTGGGATGCCTTACTAGATGATAGAATTGACGTTATTGCAACAGATCATGCTCCTCATTCATTGGAGGAAAAAGATAATGTGTACACTAAAGCTCCATCTGGTGGGCCATTGGTACAGCATGCGCTTCCTGCCATGTTAGAAAAAGTGAAAGATGGAAAAATAAAATTGGAGAAAATGGTGCAGAAAATGTGTCATAATCCGGCGATTTTATTCCAGATAGAAAAAAGAGGATTTATTCGTGAAGGCTATTATGCTGATTTAGTCGTAGCCGATTTGAATAATCCTTGGGTGGTTACCAAAGAGAATATAGCATATAAATGTAAATGGTCGCCATTCGAAAATGTAATTTTTTCCTCAAAGGTGGTACATACCATAATAAATGGACATTTAGGATATACAAACGGAGAATTCTCAGAAACTAGAAATGCGAAAAGACTAACTTTTAATAGACCATGAAGTATAGTTTAAGTTTCATATTAGTTATGTTGTTGCTTTTTTCATGTGCCGAAGAGTTGATTCAAAAGCCAGAAAATTTAATACCTCAAGACAAAATGGTATTAATTTTTAAGGAAATGGCTATTGTTAATGCTGCAAAAGGAACCAATATAGGCAAATTAAAAGATAACGGTATTGAGCCAACTACCTATATATTCGAAAAATTTGAGATTGATAGTGCTCAATTTGTTGATAGCGACCGTTATTACGCATCGAAGCCACAATTATATGAAACGATATATAAAGATGTTGAAACCCAATTGGAAAATCAGCGGATACTGCTAGAGGCGATGAAAAAGGAAAAAGATAGTCTTGATCTTGTGAAAAAAAGGTCAAGCAAAGATTTGAAAATAACTGACAAGGTTTCTGATACACTTTAAGAGTTCTCCTCAATAAAAAGTTTAGAAGAAAATTCTATTGTTTCATCTAATGGCTCAAACTCAAATTCTAAAGCTTTTGATATTTTAGAATTATCAAATTTGGTGGGGTGTTGTAGACCATAAATGGTACTATTAGTTATCGTTCTAGCTTTTCCTGTAACAATGTTCCTTATTTGGTCACCAAACTTCCCTAATTGAAGTTGCCACAATTTTAGTTCTTTGCTGGGTGCTTTCTTTTCCATTGTAGAGGTTATGTGGCTCAATATATCTTTATAAGATAGATTTTTGGCAACCAAGATAAAACGCTCTCCGGTAATTTTCGAATTCATAAGATTAACCATTGAGCGGGTTACATCGGATACAGTGATAAACCCTGAACCCCCTGGAGGATAAAAAGGATACCCTTTAGATGCTGTTTTAAAAAATATGCCGCTACCATTTCCCCAAAAGCCAGGTCCTAAAATCACTCCGGGATTAACGATAACTATTTGCAGATGCTCTTGGGCGCCCCTCCAAACTTCCATTTCTGCGAGGTTTTTTGTAATAGCATATGGGTTGGTGTGTTGCCTGCTCCACTCTGTTTCTTCCGTAGCTTTTTCATTTAAAATGGGTCTGCCTATGGTGCCAATAGTACTTACATGGCATAGTTTCTTAACACCAACAGCAATACACATATTTACAATGTTGGCCGTTCCTTCTCTATTTATTCGTTCTAATAATTTAAAATCTGACGGATTAAAAGATATGTAAGCTGCACAATGGTATACATGAGTTACCTGTTTAAAGGCTAATTCTAAAGAAGGTATGTCTAAAATATCTCCCTTTACCCAGTTAATTTTTTTAAAGAGAGTATTTGCATTTGGGCAGTAGTAGCCAAATATTTTTTTGACCTCTTCCAGTTTTTCGGTAGTTCTATAAAGCGCACGAACCTCAATATTATCATTGACTAATTTCAGCAACAAATGTGACCCCAATAATCCTGTGCCTCCTGTAACTAATACCATACTTCAAATTTAGGAAATACAGGTGGATAAATTCATGCTTTGATCTACTGTGTACTGGCAAGAATTCCATTTATATTTGCAATTCAATTAAAATAAAGGAAGAGATGACAAATTTTGTCAAGGAGTTACAATGGCGTGGAATGTTACATGATGCAATGCCAGGTACAGAGGAACATTTATTAGAAGATATGCAATCGGCTTATGTGGGTATTGACCCAACGGCAGACTCTTTACATATAGGCCATTTGGTTGGTGTAATGATGCTACGCCACTTTCAATTGGCTGGGCATAAACCATATGCCCTTATTGGCGGTGCTACGGGTATGATCGGTGATCCTTCTGGTAAGTCTGCAGAACGTAATTTACTTGATGAAAAAACCTTACGACATAATGAGAATGCTTTAAAGGAGCAGTTATCTCGTTTTCTAGATTTTACGGTTGACGGTGATAATGCAGCGGTTTTGGTCAATAATTATGACTGGATGAAGAATTTCTCTTTTTTAGATTTCATTAGGGATGTGGGTAAACATATAACCGTAAATTATATGATGTCTAAAGATTCGGTAAAAAAGCGTCTTTCTGCAGAAGCTAAAGAGGGTATGTCTTTTACTGAATTTACGTATCAATTGGTACAAGGGTATGACTTTCTATATTTATACAGAGAACATAATTGTACCCTTCAAATGGGGGGTAGCGATCAATGGGGCAATATAACTACGGGTACTGAATTGATTCGAAGAATTGCGGGAGGTAAAGGGTATGCGCTTACGTGTCCGTTAATTACCAAGGCAGATGGCACTAAATTCGGTAAGACTGAAGGCGGAAATATTTGGCTAGATGCCGAACGAACTTCTCCATATAAATTCTACCAATATTGGTTGAATACTTCTGATGAGGATGCCGAAAAATATATAAAAATATTTACGTTTTTAGGTCAGCAAGAAATAGAAGATTTAACGAAACAACATAAAGAAGCCCCGCATTTACGGTTGTTACAGAAACGGTTGGCAGATGAGGTTACAGTAATGGTGCACTCTCAAGATGATTTGGATAATGCGGTACGTGCCAGTGAAATTTTGTTTGGTAAGTCTACAGCATCAGATTTAAAAGGTATAAATGAAAAAACATTTTTGGAAATTTTTGAAGGTGTACCACAAGCTGAACTTTCTAAATCTGAATTAATTGATGGTTTGGATATGATTGGAGCATTAGCTGCAAAAACTAGTTTTTTAGGCTCTAATGGTGAAGCAAGAAGAGAATTAAAGCAAAATTCCATTTCGGTAAATAAAGAGAAGGTAAAGGAAGATTTTTTGATTACTTCTGATGACTTGATCAATGATAAGTTTGTGCTCTTACAACGAGGTAAGAAAAACTATTTTGTATTGGTTTTTAGTTAGAATAAGCAAGCATTACTAAATGGAGTCATCTTAATTGAAAGCTTCAGATATGAAGCTTAGATTTTTGGATATACTAACAGTATTGTTTTTGACGTGTGATCCAGATGATGAACCTCCTATGGCAGATTCTGCCTTAGAAGGGCAATGGGTCCTCTCATATGCAGTATGTTACAGTGGTTTTGAACCAAAACAGATTTTAGGCTCACCATAGTTGTAATTGACTCAGATTTAAAAGAATATATTAAGAAATATGCATTTAGTCTACGCTTAAATACAATGATAGATGAACTGATGAATTCAGATCATGATTTAGAATTTAATTCAACATTTTTACTTGATGCTAAATTTTTTGGGATTTAAATGTCGTTGTAATTAAATGCAACGTTTTGGTCTTAATGTATCTTCTAAATAGGTTTTAATTCTTGTTGTATGAGAAATTTACTGTTATTACACTAATGTTGTTAACGATGTTTTCATGTTCTAATGAAGATTACTTCTGGTTGGAGTCAACCGAATATGTGTTAACTGAAGAAAAATGAAAATTGATTCAAATGTCAGGGAATTATAAGGGTTCTGAGACTACTGGTAATGATATGGCTTGGCAAGAAAATTATGTGTTCAGTTCAGTTGGCACATTCGTAAAATCTAGAACGAAAGATGAAATGGCCTCAGAAGCCAAAGATACTTTTAAGGTTGTAGAATTTGAAAATGATTCAGAACATTATTTACTCTTAACTTTTGAATCTGGTAAAGAATTGGTCGGTAATAGCGGAGCTGGTGTGAATGAATTGTTGGTTTATAAGTCGGCTACTAAATCTCTAGTACAAGGCAAGCCTTTGATGGATCGGGGTTAGATCATCAGCTTAGTAAAAACTAAAGCACCATTAAATTACAGCCTCTAATATCAGAATTATCAAATCTTCCGATGATTTCAAAAGTGCCATCATCATTAATTTTGCCTAAATCTTGAGTAGCAATAAAAGCGCAAGAATTAATATTGGCTAAATCAATAACATTAACCCCACCTGTTTTACCATTTTTTTGAAAGGTAAGGGGGTCTTCGGTGTCACGAACCAAAATCTTCATCCAAGAAGGGGAATCGAATATTCCGTTTCCTTTAGAATATCCCTGAGATAGTAATTCGGTCATACCATATTCTGAATGTATTTCTTTAACCCCGAAACCAGCAGTTAGTAATTTATGTAATTCTTGTCGAACAATTTCTTTGCGTCGACCTTTCATTCCACCAGTCTCCATAACTATGGCATTCTTTAGAGATAGTTGATATTGTTCGGTAAATTCTAATAAGGCGAAGGATACGCCGATAATTAAAATTTTAGTGTCTGTTTTTTGAAGTTCAATTAAAAGTTGATATAGCTGTTCATATTCGTTTAAGAAAAATCCACTTTTAGGATGATTGGATTTTGCTATTAAATCTTCAACCATATAAATAAGGGAAGAACCTGTACGTTCTAAGTAGGAAGGCAAAAGTGCCAGTACACAATAGTCTTCAATATCCCCGTAAAATTCGTTGAAAGCCTTTAAATAACTTTCTTTGTAAAGGCTTAGGTCTGTAACAAAATGTTTGCTTGTTTCACTGCCAGTTGTACCACTGCTTGTAAAAATAATTTCTTCAGGCTTAGTAGAACTTACAACACTTTTCGATTTAAAAAATTCTATGGGTAAAAATGGAATTTGCTCTAAAGATTGGACCGCATTCGTGTCAACATTTAAGTACTCACAAAAAGTACGGTAAACACTGTTATTTGTGTACTGAAATTTAAAAATACGCAGTGCTTGAATAAGAAATTCATTCTCTGTGCGTATATCGAAAATAGCATTTTGCCTCATGAATTTTTTCCGGTTGAAGCAAAGGTACTGAACCAAATTATTTTAATGGTTTGGTAACCAAATTAAGTAGGAGTATTATTTTACAACTAATTTTCGAGTAATCGATTTATCGTTCTCTTTTACTTGAACAACATATACACCAGATGACAATCGTGAAATGTTCATTGCTTTGCTCGATAATCTATCGGTTAGTACCAATTCGCCAAATACGTCATAGATGCTAACTTCCTTTAAGTTGTTCTTTTCAGTGGTGACATAGATGACATCTGCAAATGCAGGGTTTGGATACAATTTAAATCCAGCAATTTCATCCTTACGTAGATTATTGATATCTATGTTATCTTGGGCGTAAATACCAACAGATAGAACCATTAATAGCAAAAAGTAGATTTTCTTCATTGTTTATTGTTTTGGGGTCAACAAGATAAAGTTACTTATAAGCTATACTAGGAATTTAAAAATGTTGTGAAAGCTAACATTTTGTAGGTCAATGCAATACGTGAAACCATTCATCGGAAATAGGTGTATTTCACCGATTGTAATTAAGTAGTTGAGAGGTAATTTAAATAAAGGAATATACTACTTAACGATAAGTTTCCGAGTAGACATTTTATTTTTTTCGAAAACACGTAAAACGTACACACCAGCGTCTAAATCGTTTAAATTCAGTTCTTTGCCTAGTATGGTCGTTTTTAGTAACAAAGTTCCAAAAACATCGTAAATGAAAATTTCTTTGGGTGCGTTGAGATTTGTAGAAATATATACTTTACCTGTAGTAACCGGGTTTGGGTACATACTAAAACCATCAATATCTCCATTACTTTGGGTGCTTTGACCATAGCTAAAGGAGATAAAAAGAAAAATGATGATTAGGTAAAGGTGCTTCATACGCTACTATGATACAAATTGTATACTACAAATATAAGGATATTGATTCCTGAATGTCAAGGTGATAGGCCTATTCTTTTAATTTTTTCGATAAAATGCAAAAAAACCCGCAAATTGCGGGTTTTTCCTTAATACTATGTATTATTTTTTAGTTTCCTGTTGCCCATGCAAAAGAAGTAACATCTACTTGTGTGCCGGTATTGTATGGTCCGGCTGTTGTAGCAGCTGTACCATCTATTTGAACATTTGCCAAAGCACCATTATCTTTCATGTCTACAAGTGTTGCATAACCCTCTAAATAAAGATTGGTAATGGTAGCACCAGATTCTTTTTTAAACTGAAGAGCTGTACCGTCTACCGTTGAGATTGCTGTTAGGTTAACGAATTTAGGATTGTTGTTCAAACCATCACCTTCCAATGCAGTTGAAAATCCTGTAATTGAATGCAATAGAAAGGCATTTGTTAGAGTACCGCTCCATCCCTCTGTCCAATCCACAGAATCATCTTCATTATTTTCAGAATAGTAATTGGTGACATTTACGGTTCCTCCAAAAAATTCAACACCATCGTCCTTACCATTCAGAATTGCAACATTTTCGATGGTAGTTCCAGAACCAACTGAGTATAAGGTAAGACCGTTATATTGCGACTCGGCATTAATTTGAGCACCTGCATAATTGATTACGAGGTAGTTGATAGATCCAGAAGAATCAGCATTATCATTACCACCATAAAGTATTCCACCTACTTCAGCAACAGCATCAACTCCTTCAGTGGTAATAGCATTACCTGCAATTACCAAACCTCCCCAATCTCCGGGGCTTTCACCGGTAGAAGTCATAATAACTGGATTGCTCTCAGTGCCTTGAATATCGATTTGAGCTCCTTTTTGAACAACTATGTACGTTTGGGTTGCATCACCTGATTCAACATCTGCAATCAACTTTGTACCCGCAGGTATGGTTAGTTTTGCACCTGAATTTACACTA
Organism: uncultured Maribacter sp.; assembly: GCF_963975365.1. GTDB lineage: Bacteria > Bacteroidota > Bacteroidia > Flavobacteriales > Flavobacteriaceae > Maribacter. The sequence continues at coordinate 274,742 of NZ_CAXBGF010000001.1, forward strand.
AACGTGCTACTTAAATAGTAGGTTACTTCAGCATCCAATGTAAGATCGGAAGAAATACTACCTGATAAAACACTTGTTGTTACTTCTGTATTTGAGTTTACCCATGCAAACAATGCTATATCAACGCTCGGAGCCATAATATATGTATTAGCAGGGTCTGCAGCTACACCGTCAATTATAACATTGGTTAATGACCCATTATCCTTCATATCTATGGTAGTTTCATAACCTGCCAATGATAAACCGGTAATTGTCGCACCTGATTCCTTTTTAAATTGTAGTGCAGTACCACCTACCGATGAAACAGCAGTAAAATTGGTAAAGGTAGGATTATTGTTGATGCCATCGCCTTCAGCAGCAGTAGAGAATCCTTCTTGGCTATGTACTACATATGTATTCGTAATAGTACCGTTCCAACCTTCTGTCCAGTCAACAGCATCATCTTCGTTGTTTTCTAAATACATGTTGGTTACGTTCACGGTTCCACCAAAAAACTCAACACCATCGTCAGTACCATTTAACATGGCCACATTTTCAATTGTTGTTCCTGAACCAACCGCATATAATGTAAGCCCATTATACTGTGATTCTGCATTGATTTGAGCACCTGCATAATTGATTATTAAATATTCAATAGATCCTGAGTTGTCGGTATCAACAGATCCACCATAAAGTATACCACCTACTTCAGCCGTAGCATCTACACCTTCTGTTGTAGTTGCGTTACCTGCGATAACTAAACCACCCCAGTCACCTGGAGATTCATTAGAAGAAGTCATAGTTACAGGGGCAGAAACTGTACCTTGAATATCAATCATTCCTCCTTTTTGAACTACAATATATTTATCTGTCCCAGCTTGTGAAACAATTTTAGTACCAGCGGGTATTGTTAAAGTTGCACCAGATTCTACACTGAAAGTTCCTGTTAAAGAATATTCTTTAGTACTATCTAAAGTTCTGTCCTCTGCTAAACTGCCGTTAAGGTCGGTACTTTCTAATGGCGGGCAAGTATTACATGAGGTACCACCACAATCAACACCGGTTTCATCTCCGTTTTGTTTACCATCGGTACAAGTTGCATCTGGTATTGGATCACCTCCATCATTATCGTCACCACTACAGCTAGCCAACATAAGAGCACATACTGCGGCGAATATCATCGAAATTTTAATTAATTTTTTCATTTTAGTTTTTTTTCATTTTAGTTTTTAAAAGCTGTAATTCAATCCTAAACTAAGAGTAGTGCCGCTAGTATACGAGCGTACTATTTCTTCTGTTTCTACATTGGTTGTGCTTGGCTTTACTAATTGTGTTCTTTTTATATCTGGATTCAATAAGTTTCTACCTAGAAAACGCAAGGTCCAATGTTCGCCTAACTCTTTGGTTAAGGTGGCATCGAAAACCACAAATCCTTTTTCAATAATTGCATCATTATAGAATGTTTCGCTTTGACTTTGTACCTCTGGGGCCCCAAGAGCGTATATCTTGTCAGAAGCATAATTCGCAGTCAAAGATGCGGAAAAGGGATTGTCTGAAGGTGTTGAAAAGTTTAAGCTTGTGTTAACAATCCAGTCAGAAGCGCCCTGTAAACCCGTTTGTGTTAAGCCTTTGTAACGAAATGTTCTTATAAAGTTACCATCGGCATCGCGAACCTCTTTTAGGTCTTGTGAATGCCACATTCTAGTAGCATTAAAATTAAGATCAAGATTAATGCCTTTTGGAGTTTCGCCTTCGTCGTTAACCTTTACTAAATCTACTTTAGTCTCTAATTCAAAACCGTACACTTCACCTTTTTCTCCAGAATTGAAATAGGAGAATACACCAGCAGAACCACGATCTTGTACTGTGTTTATTGGATCTTTAATTTCTTTATAAAAACCAGCTAGGGATATAAGTTGACCATTTGAAGGAAAGTACTCCCATTTTAGGTCATAATTAATATCTTTTGACGCATCTAAATCTGGATTACCTCTTGTAACTTGACCTGTTTGTGAAACATATTCAAAAGGAGAAACTTCTTTGAACTCAGGTAGTGTAATGGTATTGCTTATGGCTAGGCGTAACGCTTGATTATCATTTAAACTATACTTAACATTTAAACTGGGATAAACATTGTTGTAGTTTTTATTTGCTTCACCAATTCTACCAGGAATGTTACCTACATCATAGGTTACTTTTAGGTCATCTTTTTGAAAACGAAGACCGGCATTAAAATTCCATTTTTTTAAACCAACATTAAAATCTGCAAATGCCGCTTGTGAGGTTAACGCTCCATTATAGAAATCTGTTTGAAGTTCATTTAGTTCTAAAACGCCACTAACGAAATTAGAGGCTTGAAATATAGAGCCAATATTGTCAATGTCTACTGGGTTTATAGCATTAGTACTCGTTTCCTCAACGCCCACAAAAAGTGATTCAAAATCTCTTTTTTTATTTCTATAGTTTACTCCAAGTTCTATATTAAAGGAGTTTTCATTATCCTCGTCATTTAGTACTTCTATTACGTCTTTTAAATATCCGTTGAATTCATTGTCAGTGATAAGTTGTTTGGACTTTCGTTGCTGAAACCCACCTGTACGTCCTAGTTGCACTAAAGTCCCATCAGAGTCAAAATTGACTTCATTTCTAATTCTGTTGGGTTCATTTGCATTAACTAGGTTGTATCCACCAGCCCATTCTAAAGAATTTTTTTCTCCTAGTTTGTGTGTTCCCAAAAGTTGAGAAACCAACAATCTAGTTTGTTTAATGTTTTGGTCACGAACAAATTGTGAAAGTCCTTCTGCTGGATCAGATTCTTCAAAAATAGTTCCTTCGCCATTTCTACCTCCTTCATATACTTCATCAGTCAATTTGTTTACAAAAAAGGTGCTAGACTTTATTTTGTTTTTGTCATTGATAAAGTAGGTAAGGTCTAATAATCCACTAGTAGTTACTTTCTTGCTATATACTGTAGCATCTGTTATAGTATCATCCACGAAGTTTGACCGAAATTGTCTAAAAAGACCTTGTCCATATTCATATGATTCAGATTGAGATGCGTTAATGAATGCAGATAGTTTTTCTTTTATTCGCTTTCCGGCAGCTATTGAATAGGTATAATTAATAGGGGTACTTTGAACTTTCGGGTTCCATCCTTGAATGGTAATTAGGTCTCTTGTAGAGGCATTTTGGTCAAAAAATCCAAAATCTACATTTCGTTGATTAGGAGAGACTTTGAAATTGTCAAAAACTCCACTTTTAGCAACATTTGTATTGACACCTGATCGAATAGAAACACTTAATTCTTCTGAACCTTGTAATTCTCGAGAAGATATGTTGATGTTTCCAGATGCTTGATCGGCAGATGAAAGAACAGAATAAGTTTTGCTTACACTTACATTTTGAATTACCCTTGTTGGGAAAAGACCCAAATCAATATTCTTCTTTTCAACGTCATCAGAAGGTATTGGTAAACCATTTAAAGTTGTGCTAAGGTAACGATCGCCTAAACCTCTAACAAAAATATCGCCTGAAGCTTCGCTGCTAGAAACTCCTGAGATTTTAGTTGTCGCTGTAGCTACATCCGACACGCCTATTTTTGCTAATTGTTGAGCGCCAATACTTTCTTTGATTTCTATAGCTCGTTTCTGATCTAACAACAAAGCAGTTTCAGAATCTTTGCGAGCTACAGTAGTAACGGTTACTTCATCTAAAGACACTCCTTGAGACGCACTTAAGGGTACGTCTATGGTGGTTACTTTGCCGGCTATAACTTCAACATTGGGTATTTCTACGGTTTCATATCCTAAATAACTAAATGAAACAGTATAGATGCCAGGTTCGATATTTGATATTTCATATAATCCATCAAAATCTGATGTGGTCCCTTTAGTGGTGCCTTTTAATAAAACGTTAGCGAATGCTAAAGGTTCATTGTTAACTTCTTTGTCTGTGAGTTTTCCAACAATACTTCCAGTGTCTTGAGCACTAGCATTTATCGAGATAAAAAGGAATGTAAAAAGTAGTAATTTATTCATTAGATATATTGATTCTTAAATCCGCGGCAAAGGACGCTAGTTATTGTAAAGGACAGGTTAGATCCATGTTAAACATTTATTTTGTTTATGTTATGTAAAGGTTACTACATTAAATCAATGTTAACTGACGTTTCTGTAATAGTATTATCTTTACTTTTGACCGAATCAATCAATTTGAAAACCATGAAAAAGAAGGATATTAGGATACTTTTAGTTGATGATGAACCAGACATCCTAGAGATTGTAGCTTACAATCTTTCTGCCGAGGGTTATGATGTCTATACCGCTAAAAATGGTACAGAGGGAGTGGCAAAAGCGAAAAAGAAAATGCCACATCTTATAATACTGGATGTGATGATGCCAGAGATGGATGGGATTGAGGCATGTGAGATTCTGAGGAAAACACCTGGTATGGAAAATACCATTATCACTTTTTTGACAGCTAGAGGGGAAGATTATTCTCAGGTAGCTGGTTTTGAAGCCGGTGCAGACGATTATATTACAAAACCAATAAAACCAAAAGTATTGGTGAGTAAGGTAAATGCATTATTACGTCGCATTAAAAATGATGAAAATGCTCAAGAAGATATAACCAAAGTTGGTGACATTGTAATTAATAGAGAAGAATATAAGATTATACAAAAGGGTATAGAGATTATTTTACCAAGAAAAGAATTTGAACTTCTTGCACTGCTGACTTCAAAACCTAGTAAAGTTTTTAAACGAGAAGTGATTCTTGATAAGGTTTGGGGTAATGAAGTTGTTGTTGGTGGCCGTACTATTGACGTACATATTAGAAAGCTTAGAGAAAAAATTGGGGAAGACCATTTTAAAACGGTAAAGGGAGTAGGATATAAGTTTGTTTTATAGATGGTCGCAACGCTACGTTCAAAAAGATCATATCGTTTTGCATTTCGCTCTTCGCTATATATCGTTGTAATCGGTATATTGGTTCTAGCTTTTTTACAATGGCGATTTAGTACTATCAATTGGGGTATTCTTGTTTCAGCGGCAGTGTTGTTTTTTATAATATCATTTATTACGTTGCAGCTTAGAATTGAAAAATTCATATACAAACGAATTAAGAAAATTTATGACGATGTCGAGTTACTAGAATCAAGCACAGTGCCTTCATATCCGGTAACGACCGATATGAGAACGTTGACCGCTGAGATTGAAAAATTTGCCAAAGACAAGAAAATAGAAATCGATACCCTAAAAATTAGGGAAGAATATCGAAAAGACTTCTTGGGCAATGTTTCCCATGAATTAAAAACGCCACTTTTTACTGTTCAAGGCTATATAGAAACATTGTTAGATGGTGCCATGGAAGATAAAAATGTTCGAAAGAAGTACCTGATTCGTGCAAATAAAGCTGTCGACCGTCTAATTTATATCGTTAAAGATTTAGATCTCATTACTAAATTAGAAGTAGGTCATCTCAATTTAGAGAAGAAGTCTTTTAATATCATAGAATTGATTCAGGGTGTCTTCGATCTTTTAGAAATGAAGGCAGCAAAAAAGAATATCACGCTCACTTTTGACATTATTTACCGAAAACCAATTTTTGTGTATGCCGATAAAGAAAAAATACAACAGGTGCTTACCAATTTGTTGGTGAATTCTATTAAGTATGGTAACGAAAATGGTACTACAGAAGTAAGTGTCGAAAACTTGGTGAAAAATAAAGTAATCGTTAGGGTGACTGATAATGGTGAAGGCATATCCGCAGTACACATTCCAAGACTTTTCGAACGTTTTTATAGAGTCGATCAAAGTGGTAGCAGACGAGAAGGTGGTTCGGGCTTAGGCTTGGCTATCGTTAAGCATGTAATTGAAGCACACGGTGAAAAAATTTATGTTGAAAGTGCCGTAGATGTAGGGTCCGAATTTTCATTTACGCTCGAAAAAAGTAACATACAAATTGAAGAAGTTCAATAATCGCCAAGCCTCTCTTTTTTCTTAGCTTTGCCGAAGTTTAGAATTCATAATTGTGGGAAGTAAAAATAAATTAAAACGATTTCAGGAAAATGAAACTTTTCCGAATGTTATACAACCAAGTCGAGAGGAGGTTGTAGGTGGATTTCCGTTAAAAGGGAAATGGCATACCCATTTTAAAAACAATAACCCAATTGTCTTAGAATTGGGTTGCGGTAAAGGCGAATATACTGTAGGTTTAGCTAAAAGATTTCCAAATAAAAATTTTATAGGTATCGATATAAAAGGCGCCCGTTTTTGGAGAGGCGCTAAAATAGCCATTGAAGAGAATTTACCGAATGTAACTTTTATACGTACTCAAATTGAATTGGTAGATTATATTTTTGGAAAGGAAGAAGTGTCTGAAATCTGGATAACTTTTCCCGACCCTCAAATTAAGTATAAGCGTACTAAACACCGAATGACAAACCAAGAGTTTTTAAAGCGTTACAGGCAGGTTCTAAAAGTGGACGGAACGGTCAATTTAAAAACGGATAGTGAGTTTATGCATGGGTATACATTAGGCTTGCTTCATGGGCTGGGGATAGAGGTTCTTTACGCCAATCATGATGTATACAAAAATGAGGGAAGTCCGAAAGAAGTACTTGAAATACAAACTTTCTATGAAAATCAGTATCTTGAAAAGGGAAAACCTATAACCTTTATTAGATTCAAGGTAAACTAATTAAATGCAACAATTAGCAACTTTATTTGTTTTTACTTTTGGAAGTGCTTTTTTGGCGTCATTGCCACCTGGGTTACTCAATTTAAATGCAGCCAAAACTGGTGTTGAGAAGGGCAGAGCCAATGGAGTTATTTTCGGTTTAGGCGTTGCGGTTGCGGTTATGATGCAATCTTATCTTGCTGTTCGTATCGCTAAATACTTTTCTAGAAATCAACATTTTATAGAGGTTTTATTGCAAATAGCATTAGTCTTGTTTTTAATATTGGCAATTTACTTTTTTGTTAAGGCAAAAAAACAACATAGAGAGCCCTTTGTAGTCGTTGAAGCAAAGAAACGTAAAAGCTTTTCTAAAGGAGTTTTTTTGGCACTAATCAATTTGTTGGCCATACCTTTTTACAGTGGCTTAAATACCGTATTTCATACTCAGGAGTTAATGAGCTATAAAATTGTCGACGAAATTATATTTATAATTGCGGCGGGTAGCGGAACTTTTTTGGCCATGTATCTCTATGTATTCTATTTTAATAGAATGGAACATAAAACAAATGCATTTTCCAAAAACAGCAATTACATTTTAAGTGTGTTAATGGTGCTTCTTTTTATTATTACATGCTTTAGATTATTCAATTAAAGTTCGGATGCCTATGAAACCTGATAACGAAAATTTCTTTGAAAGGGTCTATCAGGTGACCAGATTAATTCCCGAAGGTCGTGTAACCTCATATGGCGCAATAGCTAAGTATTTAGGTGCTTCTCGTAGTGCAAGAATGGTAGGTTGGGCCATGAATGCCTCCCATAATATGGAAGATATACCTGCACATAGGGTAGTCAATAAAGCCGGACTCCTTACTGGAAAGCATCATTTTGATGGTACGAACTTAATGCAACAGCTATTAGAAGGCGAGGGAGTAATAATAAAAGATTTGCAAATAGTAAATCTCGAAAAATATTTTTGGGATCCTTTTATTGAACTACAATCGGATATTTAAGACTATTCAAAAGTTAGGGTAAATGTGGTCGTTTCATTAGAAACTACCCGAATAGATCCACCATGCAAACGCATAATCTGTTTGCTTAGACTTAATCCTATTCCTGTTCCGGTATTTTTGGTGGTGAAAAAGGGTACAAAAATCTCATCTAAAAGTTCGGTTGAAATTCCTGGGCCATTATCGGTAACCGAAATATATTTTTTTTCTTGTTGGTCAATACCTGCCTTTATTATTATACTACCCTCGTCTTGTTCTTCAGTGGCTTGCTGGGCATTTTTGCCTAAGTTCAGTAATATTTGTGTAAGCTGTTTTTCATCGATATAAAGTTCTAAATCCTCAGGTTCACAAGTAACTTCTAAAGTAATGTTATGTGCATTGGTATACTCTTGTAAAAGTAGCCTTACCTTTTCTAGAAACTTTTTGGCTTGAATCAATTCTTTGTCCGGTTCGGGAACACTTAGAAAAGTTCGGTACGACTGTACAAAACTCATCAAATCATTCCCCTGTTCTTTTATCACCTCAAGACCTTTTGCGGTATTTTTAATTTGTATTTCCCCAAACTCTTCAGCTGTAACCAATTCATTTCCTTTTTTAAAATATTTTAGAATAGACTCGGATATTGAAGTTATAGGAGTAATGGTATTCATGATTTCATGTGTAAGAACACGTATCAATTTCACCCAAGAATCGGTTTCCTTATCATCAAGTTCTTTTTGAATATCATGTACGATTACTAGTAATAGTTTTTTTTCCTCTATGGTTATCGGGGTACACTTTAGCGTTAGTTCTTTTTTTCCTCGTTCGTTGCCTAAAGAATACAATGTACTTTCAAATGGCTCTAAAGATTCAAAAAGGCTATATAGATTGGGGTCTATTTGTTTTAATTGTTTTACATGATTAAGAGGTCTGTAGTTTAATAAGTTTTGCACAGTTGGGTTAGCATATAAAATATGTCCTTTCTCATTAATGGTAAAAATGCCAATATCTGCCTGCCGAAGAATCTCTTGGTAATACTGTTCTTGAGCTTGCTTTTTTAGATGAATATCTTGAATCATTTTGTTCAACATATTCAGGCTATGGTTAAGCTCTTCCAAAGATTTAACACTTAGTTTTTCTGGAAATCTTAAGGTGAAATCCTCATTTTTTATGGCATCAAAGAAATAGGCGATTTTTCTATTGGTTTGGTTGACAAAATATACCAAGCTATACGAGAACCCAATGAATACGAAACTTAAAATACCACAAAGTATATAGTGTTCATTAAAGAATAGAAAAGCGACTAAAAGAGCGCAAACTGCAATTAGTATAATTCGGAAAATAAGTTGGTAGTAAATACTTTTGCTGACCATTATTTACCAGATTTTTTAAGTTTGTTATAAAGTGTCTGTCTTGAAATGCCAAGTTGTTCAGCAGCTGCACTGTAATTACCTTCATTTTCGTTTAAAGCCTTGGTAATCATAAGAAGTTCCATTTCTTCTAAAGTTTTGGGTCCATCTTCTACAGAAAATGAGGTTTTGTTTTCCAATAGAAAATCTGTCGGTTTCAAAACATTGCCTTCAGAAAGAATAACAGCACGCTCCATTGTATGCAAGAGCTCCCTGACATTGCCAGGCCAAGCATATTCCATTAGTTTTTCTTGGGCAGATTGGTTAATTTTCAAGCTTGGTTTACCATATTTATGTGCAAATTTTTTCAGGAAGAAATCAGACAAAATTAAAACATCCCCATCTCGTTCTCTAAGAGCTGGCACTTCAATTTGAATAGTATTGATTCTATATAAAAGATCTTCCCTAAATAAACCATCTGCTACCATTTGGTCTAAATTACAATTGGTGGCACAGATTAACCGAATATCGACAGGTATAGGTGTATTGGATCCCACACGAACAACGACCCTGTTTTGAATAACCGATAATAGCTTCGCTTGCATTTGAAGGGATAGGTTTCCTATCTCATCTAAAAATAAAGTGCCACCATTTGCAGCTTCAAACTTACCAGCGCGATCTTCTTTTGCGTCGGTGAAGGAACCTTTTACATGTCCAAAAAGTTCACTTTCAAATAAATTTTCAGAAATAGAACCCATGTCCACCGAAATAAAAACCTCATTATTTCTAATCGATGATTTGTGCAATTCTCTGGCAATCAATTCTTTTCCTGTTCCGTTTTCGCCTGTCACCAAAATATTGACATCTGTTTTGGCAACTTTTTGAACAAGATTAAGAACACTGTTCAAGGCTTTAGAATTACCGATGATATAATTTTTATTCTGATTGATAACCTGTTTCAGGTTACTCTCTTTCTGTTTTAATTGATGTACTTCTTTTTGTGTCTTTCTAAGTTCGAAAGCAGATTTAACTGTAGTTAAAAGGCGTTCATTGTTCCAAGGCTTTAATATAAAATCTGTCGCACCTTCTTTTAGAGCTTCCACCGCAAGTTCTATAGCACCATATGCGGTCATCATTATTACCGAAATATGAGGTGCTTTCTTTTTTATTTCCCGCAACCAATAAAGTCCCTCGTTACCGGTGTTCACTCCTGCTGAAAAATTCATATCCAATAGTATGATATCAATTTCTTTAAGATTTGGAAATGACGATAGAAGATTTGGGTTTGAAATTGTTTGAACACTTTTGTATTCGAACTGTAATAAAATTTCCAAAGCGCTAAGAACACTTTTGGTATCATCAATTACTAAGATTTTGGCTTCGGTCATTAGAAAAATCAATTAACATATTTAAAACTACACATAGAAGATTGTATTTTCAACACAGTGTAAAAATATTTTACAATATCTGTACAACATTTTTACAGTATTCTTATTTTTAAATTTTTTATAATATTATAAATAGTTGATAAACAGAGAGTTGAAATTTTGGCACATATATAGTATAGAGTATGGCATACCAATATAGAAATGAATCAAAAAATTAGAATAACAACTATTTTACTCTTAACCATTTGGGGTTCCATCTTTGCTCAAGAAACATGGACATTAGATGAGTGTGTGGCATTTGCCTTAGAGCATAATTTACAGCTTAATGACGTTGAATATACTAATCAATCGAATAAGGAGACCTATAGACAATCTATCCGAAATTTGTTGCCATCTGTTAATGCAAGTGGAAATTATAATATCAGTTTTGGTAGAGCCGAAGATCCAAATACAGGAACATTCGTTAATCAAGATTTTTATTCGAATAACTATTCGATAGAATCGTCGATCGATTTGTTTCAAGGATTTCAGAAAATCAATACCATTAAAGCATCAAAGTTTTTATATAAGGCGACTCAAGAAGAAGTTTTACAACAAAAGTATTTGTTGGCATTTAGGGTTATGCAGGCTTTTTATGATATTCAATTTTTTAAGGGGCTTGTAGCCATTTCAAAAGAACAGTTATCTGTTTCGCAATCGAATTATAATTTAGTTGAAAAGCAGATAGAATTAGGACTGAAAGCCGGTGCCGATTTGTATGAAGCAGAATCTTTATTATTGACAGATAAATTGAATGTGACACAAAGTAATAATCAATTGGCCAGCGCCAAGCTTACATTGATTCAAGAAATGAATTTGGAGAATACTTCAGATATTTCTATTCATGAAGATTTAGCAGAGATTACCACCGATTTAGGCGATGAAGAGATGGCATCAGATTCTATATATGGTGAAGCACGTGAATTTTTACCTTTAATTAGGGCGCAAGAATTGAGGGTGAAGGCAGCGAAAAAGCAGGTGGCAATTTCAAGGGGAAGACTTTATCCGTCACTATCATTATTTGCTGGTGTGGGTACAGGCTATTTTGAGACTACACGAGATACATTGGGTAATACATTACCTTTTAGAGAGCAGTTTAGAGATAACACCTCGCAATATGTAGGTATAAATTTAAATGTTCCTATTAGTAACGGTTGGTCTGCAAGATCTAGGGTGAAACAATCAAAAATTGAACGGCTAAGGGCAGAAAATAATTTAAAGACACAAGAACAAGTACTTTTTCAGGCTATTCAGCAATTGGTGCAAGACTATAATTCACTTTTAGTAGAATTGGTACAAAGTAACCAAAAAATGGAGGCCCAAAACTTAGCATTCACGATTGCTCAAAAACGCTATGAGAAAGGGATGATAAATGCGCTTGAACTATTTACGGCAAAAAATTTATTCGCCAGTGCGCAAAATGAAAATTTACAGGTAAAGCTTCGTTCAGAAATCAATAAAAGTACTTTGGATTTTTACAGAGGATTACCAGTATTTAATATAAACTAAGCGTTAACGAACAACCAAGTACGAACAACGAACAAAATGGATATAAAATTAGAAAAGAAAAAAGGATTAAGACCCAAGCATTATGGGTACATCGCAATAGGTTTATTGATCTTATTTGTAGGATATAAACTTTTGTTCGGAAGTTCTGTTTCGACCTTTAGAACCGAAAAGGACAAACTGTCTATTGCTGATGTAACAGCAGGTAAGTTTGATGATTACATTACCATTAATGGGAATGTTGCTCCTATTGCCACTATTTATATGGATGCCTATGAAGGCGGGCGCGTTAGTGAAAAATTAATTGAAGAAGGTGCAATCGTCAAAAAAGGAGATATCATACTAAAGTTGGAAAATATGAACTTGTATGAACAGATTTTGGCAAGCGAAAGTAATTTGGCATTGAAGCAGAACGATTTGCGGTCGACCAAGATGAATTTCGATTCTCGACAGGTAGAAGGTAGAAAATCATTGGCAACGGCAAGTACAGATTTACAACGTCTGAAGAGAAATTATGAGCAAAATAAAGCGTTATATGATAATGAGTTGATCTCTAAAGAAGTCTTTCAACTTTCGAAAGAAAATTATGAGCTATCACAAAAACAACATGAAATTATAAAACTACAAACCGCACAAGATGATGAACTGCGAGAAACATCATTAAAAGGATTGGATACCGATTTAGACCGAATGCAAAAAACTTTAGGTATGGTGTACCAACGATTGGATCATTTAAATGTACGTGCCCCTGCCGATGGTCAATTAGGATTTTTAGATGCTGAAATAGGTCAGAATATAGCACAAGGGCAGCGAATTGGTCAGATAAATGTATTGACAGATTATAAAATTGAAGCTGATATTGACGAGCATTACATTGATCGTGTTAAAAGAGATTTAACGGCAGTTTTAGAACGTAACGGTACGGAGTTTCCTTTACGGTTAAGAAAAGTATATCCTGAAGTAAGAAATGGACGGTTTAAGGTAGATTTGGTTTTTACGGATAACAAACCAGAAACGATACGATCAGGTCAGAGTTATAATATAAAATTGCAATTGGGAGAATCTAATGATGCACTTTTATTACCAAAAGGAAGCTTTTTTCAAAGCACAGGAGGACAATGGATTTTTGTAGTAGCGCCAAATGGTAACGAGGCCATTAAAAGAAACATCCGTATAGGAAAACAAAACTCTAGATTTTATGAAGTATTGGAAGGTTTGCAATCTGGAGAAAAAGTAATTACCAGCAACTATGACAATTTCGGAGAGGCCGAAAGAATTGTCTTAAAATAAAAATAAACTGTCACATCTAATATAGTCGAGATGTCTTTTAGATAACAATTAAAATCAATCGAAAATGATAACCATTACGAATCTTAAAAAGAGTTTTAGAACAGAAGAAGTAGAAACTTTGGCATTGAACAACGTCAACCTAAAAGTTGAGGATGGTGAGTTTGTTGCAATTATGGGACCTTCGGGTTGCGGTAAATCAACGCTATTGAATATTATAGGTATGTTGGATAACCCAACCGATGGCAGTTATAATTTTGCTGGTAACGAAGTTGGGGGCTTAAAAGAGAGTCAGCGTACGCAATTACGTAAAGGTAATTTAGGCTTCGTGTTTCAAAGCTTTAATCTAATAGATGAACTTACCGTGTTTGAAAATGTAGAGCTGCCGTTGATCTATTTGAAGATGGGAAAGGCAGAGCGTAAAGAAAAAGTAATGAAGGTTTTGGAGCGTATGAAAATTGCGCATAGAGAAAAGCATTTTCCACAACAACTATCAGGCGGGCAACAGCAGCGTGTTGCTATTTCACGAGCGGTAGTAACGAATCCAAAATTGATATTGGCAGATGAGCCAACAGGTAACCTAGATTCGAAGAACGGTATAGAGGTAATGAACCTATTAACAGAATTAAACCAAGAGGGAACCACTATAGTAATGGTTACACACTCAGATAGAGATTCGCATTATGCCCATAGGGTGGTAAATCTATTTGATGGTCAAGTGGTGACCGAGAGTCAAAATAGGGCTATAGGAGCCATGATGTAAGGGGGTTTATTCATCAATTAACAATTAACCAGCCAACAAACCAAACCAACCAAACTTATCCCTTAATCACGGATAATAAAATTATCATCAATCAAAAAACGAGCATCATGTTTAAAAATTATATCAAAATCGCATGGCGAAGTCTAAAAAAGCAACCTTTTTTTACATTTCTTAATACATTCGGCTTAGCTATTGGCATGGCTGGGGCACTACTTATATCATTATATATCTATGATGAAATGAGTTATGATAAAATGTTTGAAGATGCCGATCGGATCCATAGAATAAATGCAGATATTAAATTTGGTGGAGATGCTCGTGAGTTTGCTGTAACACCGGCTCCCATGGCAGATGCATTAAAAAATGATTTTTCCGAAATCGAGTTGGTCACTAGGTTTAGGACTCGGGGCAGTGCATTGATACGTAAGGCGGATGATCAAACTAATGTAAAAGAAGAACAGACTACTTTTGTTGATCCTAGCTTTTTTAAAATGTTTGGGATAGAATTGTTGGCAGGCGATGTTAAAACGGCTTTAAAAGATCCAAACACTTTAGTGCTAACTAAAACTGCTGTTGAAAAACATTTTGAGATTGGCAATGCGATAGGTCAAAATTTGGTGCTTAATAATGAAGAGACCTATACGGTAGTAGGAGTTGTTGATGATTTTCCACAGAATTCTTTCTTAAGAGATTATTCTGTTTTTGAATCTATGGAAGGAAATGGTGATGCAAAAGAGATTAATTGGGGAAGTAATAACTATCAAACATTTATTAAACTTATACCCTCGGTCAAAGCTTCCGATATACAAGAACAATTACGTGGATTTTTAGGTAAATATGTGATTCCTGGTGTACAACAATTTATGCCAGGTATAACTGAAGAACAGTTGAAAAAATCTGGTAGCTACTTGGTTTATAGCACGATGCCATTGACCGATATTCATTTGAAATCACATAGGGTTGCCGAGATCAGCGCTAACAATGATATTCAAAGTATTTATATTCTTTCATTTATAGCTGTATTTCTTATTGTTTTAGCCAGTGTTAATTTCATGAACCTCTCTACTGCGCATTCTTTAAAACGGGCAAAGGAAGTTGGGGTTCGAAAAACATTGGGGTCCAATAAATTAGACTTGGTGCGTCAATTTTTAGTAGAGTCAGGTTTAATATCTTTCCTCTCCTTGTTACTCGCACTTGTTTTTGCCATTATTGCGTTACCTTTTTTTAATACGTTGGCGAATAAGGATTTGTCCTTTCCTTTTGTAAGTCCGGTGTTTTGGATCATTATTTTAGTTTCAGTAGTTATTTTAGGTCTTTTTTCAGGAAGTTATCCTGCTTTTTTTATGTCGCGATTTATGCCTGTTAAAGTGTTAAAAGGGGGTGGCGGAAGCAGTGTTGGTGGTGGAACGATAAGAAATTCCCTAGTTGTATTTCAGTTCGCCATTTCAGTCTTTTTAATAGTGAGTACTTTGGTAGTTTACCAACAATTAAAGTATATACAAGGTAAGGACCTAGGATTCTCTAAAGATCAGGTCTTGATCATTAATGATGTATATACTGCAGGCGATAAGGTCAACTCTTTTAAAGAACAGGTGAAACAATTGAGCTTTGTAAAAGATGCCACATTAAGTAGTTTTTTCCCGACACCTTCTAGCCGAAGTGATTCTACTTTTAGTCCTGAAGAAGGGGGAACCAATCAAGAGAATGCGGTAAGCATGCAGACATGGGCGGTTGACTATGATTATGTTTCGACCATGGATTTTGAATTGGTAGCTGGGCGCAATTTTGATAGGAATTTTGGAAATGATTCTACGACCATTATAGTCAATGAAGCTGCGTTAAGAATAATGAAATTAAGCCCGAAAGAAGCCATCGGTAAAAGATATACGCCCAATTTTGATTCAAATAATCCAGAATATTTCACCATAATCGGTGTTGTTAAAGATTTTCATATTGCTTCTTTAAAAGAAGATATCGACGCAGTAAGTCTTCATTTAGGAGATGGAGCCTATGCTTTGGCCGTAAAAATACAGTCAGGTGATTTTTCGAATGCGATCACACGAATAGAAGGTGTTTGGAATACTGTAGTACCTGGTGAGCCCTTTGATTACTATTTTATGGAAGATGCCTTTAATAATACGTATCAAAGTGAACGAAGGTTAGGTAATATTTTCATAATTTTTACCATACTTTCCCTTTTAATTGCCTGTTTGGGTCTTTTTGGTTTGGCAGCATTTAATGCAGAAAAGCGAATAAAAGAGATTGGGGTACGCAAGGTTCTGGGTGCAAGTGTAAGTCAAATATCCACGAGGCTTACGGTAGATTTCTTAAAGCTGGTGGGTATTGCTATTTTAATTTCTTTACCGCTTGGTTGGTACGCCATGAACATGTGGTTAGAAGATTTTACCTATAGAATAGCCATACCATGGTGGGTTTTTTTACTAGCGTCATTTTTAGCGATTCTAATTTCTGTGCTAACGGTAAGCTATCAAAGTATAAAAGCGGCAATTGTTAACCCAGTAAAAAGTTTACGGTCAGAATAATTCATCAATTTATGTCTAGTGTAGCAGAATCATCAATCATCAAAAAACGAGAATCATGTTCAAAAATTATATCAAAATCGCATGGCGAAACCTAATCAAGAACAAAGGCTACTCGATAATCAATATAGGGGGTTTGGCCATCGGTATGGCATGTTTTCTAATAATAGCTTTGTTCGTAAACAACGAACTCTCTTATGATACCTATCATGAAAAAGGTGATAATATTTATAGGGTAGTACATCATAATGGATCTGAGGATATAGACGACCAATGGATTTGGGGTAATGCCCCTATTGGTCCTGCCTTAAAAGCTGACTTTTCTGAAGTGATAGAGAAGGTTCAATTTTCAGGAAGATCTGACGTACTGCTTGAATATAACAATAACTCTTTTCAAGAAAGCAATTGTTTTTATGTGGATGATATGGTTTTTGATGTCTTTAGTTGGCCATTAATTTCGGGTAATCCAAAAACTGCGTTAGAAGCACCTTACTCTATTGTGCTAACTGAAAGTACCGCAAAAAAATACTTTGATAATGAAGACCCAATGGGTAAAACTGTTGACGGTATTGGCGGTAGAGCTAATGATGGCATGTATACCGTTACGGGTGTGATGAAAGACGTGCCCTCTAATTCACATTTTAGTTTTGATGTGTTACTCTCCATGAGTTCTTTTTATCAAACCCGGCCCAGTATTTTTGAATCATGGGGCTATGTAGATTTCTACACGTACTTTTTAGTGAACGATAATTTTAATTTAGAGGTTTTTCAGGAAAAGATGCCCAGTTTCTTAAAAACAAGGCTTCCAGAAGAATCGAAAGAATATTATTACAACGTTTCGTTTGAACCTTTAAAAGATGCGTATTTAAATTCTAAAGCGGTTCGTCAACCAGGTATAACGGGAAGCTTGTCCAACATTTATATTTTCGCCATAATAGGCTTGTTTATTCTGATTATTGCCAGTATTAACTTTATGAATCTGGCCACTGCTAGATCTATGGAACGTGCCAAGGAGGTTGGGGTTAGAAAAGCGATCGGGGCAGATAAAAAAGGACTCATCTATCAGTTTATGGGCGAGTCGTTGATTATGGTATTTCTATCGGCAATAATAGGTCTTTTGATAGTATCTATTTGTCTTCCTTGGATGGGTAATATTACAGGAAAGGAGTTTGTTATAAAAAACATTTTTAATACAAATACCTTACTACTTTATTTTGGAACTGCTTTGGTTACCGGTTTGTTAGCGGGTAGTTATCCTGCTTTCGTTTTGTCCAACTTTAAACCTGTAAGTGTGCTGAAAGGTCTTGTGAGTTCTTCACCGCAAGGAGTTAACCTTAGAAAGGGTTTGGTAATATTCCAGTTTAGTCTTTCCATTGTATTAATAGCGAGTACCGTTATTGTATATTTTCAATTGAGTTTTATGTTGGATAAAAACCTTGGGTTTGACAGTGAACAGCAACTGGTGATAGATTTTAATTATGACGGTGCTATTCGTGAAAATTTGGAAACCATTAAGAACGAGTTTTTGACGTTACCAGAAGTATCCTCAGCTTCTGCTTCAAGGACTGTGCCTGGTGCTCATTTCCCGGCTGCAGGAACAAATATTGAAAGTAAGAAGGGTGAAATGCTAAATTATGATCCATTTCTGTACGAGATAGATGTTGATTTCATACCCCATTATAAGTTAGAAATGGCGGCTGGTAGGGCTTACTCTAGAGACTTTCCGGCAGATACTATATCATCAATGATTATAAACGAGGCGGCGGTCAAGGAATTCGGATACGCGAATCCTGAGAACATATTAGGAAAGAAATTTGAACAATGGGGTAAGTCAGGTACTATCATTGGGGTTGTGAAAGATTTTAATTACTTATCTCTTCATGAAAAAGTAGGCCCTCTTACCTTACGATATGAACCTGGTAGTAGTAGATTTTTATCACTAAGCATAAAATCGGAAAACATGGCTGCAGCTATAGACAAAATTGAAAATAAGTGGGCTGAATTGGCGCCACATCGTCCGTTTCTCTATAGTTTTTTAGACGAAAGTTTTAATGAACAATACATAGCCGATTTCAGATTTAAAGAGCTATTTACACTTTTTTCCTTCTTGGCAATATTAATAGCTTGTTTGGGTCTATTTGGGTTGGCTACTTACAGTGCCATGCTCCGTACGAAAGAGATTGGAATTCGAAAAGTATTAGGAGCAGAGATTTCTAGTATTGTTACCTTATTATCAAAAGATTTTATCAAATTGGTATTAATATCTATTCTAATAGCAACACCATTTGCATGGTATGCCATGAACAAATGGCTAAATGTGTACGCTTATAAAATTGACATTAGTTGGTGGATTTTTGCCTTGGCCGGAATAATTGCACTTTCAGTGGCCATATTAACCGTAAGCTATCATGCGATTAGATCAGCGAGAGCAAACCCTATAAAAAGCTTGCGTACAGAATAATTCATCAATCATCAAAAAACGAGAATCATGTTCAAACAATATATCAAAATCGCTTGGCGAAACCTGTTAAAAAGTAAGCAGCAGACCGTTATAAATTTATTAGGTCTTACGGTTGGTACGGTTAGTTGTCTAGCCATTTTATTATTCGTGTTTTCTCAATTTGGTTATGATGAACATCATGAAAACGCAGAAAGTATTTTTAGGGTTGAGACCGTTATAGAAAGAGATGGCAAAGAAGGTTTTGATACTGCTGCTGCTTCGCCTCCTATTGCATTTGCGCTAAAAGAAGATTTTCCAGAAGTTGAGGAAGCTACACGTGCATTCTTGACAGATGTGTTCTTTAGTAATTTAATTAGTGCTGCCGATAGTAAAGATGCCTATTATGAACCAAGAGTGTATATGGCAGATTCTACTTTTTTTAAGGTGTTCACTTATAAATTTATTGAAGGTACAGAAGAGGCAGCTTTAGACGAGCCTTTTTCATTGGTACTATCTTCTTCTTTAGCGAAAAAATTATTCGGTAATCAAGAAGCTTTGGGTAAGGCAGTAACATGGGGTAGTGGAGATGATGCCCAAACCTTAACCGTTAAAGGTGTTTTTGATGAATCGTTTGGTAAGTCACATTTAAAACCGAATTATATTGTAAGCATGAGTACCCCAGGTATTGGAACTTTTGTTCAGAATTTCAAAAGTTTTGCTACCAATAACTTTGTGTACAGTTATGTAAAGTTAAAACCAAATAGTAATGCCGAAGGCTTACAAAATAAACTGCCTGGATTTTTACAAGAAAGAGGAGCAGATGACCTCAAAAATGCTGGCATGGATAGAAAAATTTTATCACTACAAAATATCGCAAAAATCCACCTGTATTCCGATGGTCGTAACAATCAGATTCATGAAGTTTCTAACATCAAATATCTTTATTTTTTATTGACACTCGCCTTTTTTATTCAATTGGTTGCATGTATTAATTTTATAAACCTGAGTACGGCAAGAGCCAGTAAAAGGGCAAAAGAGATTGGGGTTCGTAAGGTTGTAGGCGCCGGTACCAATAGTTTAATGCGACAATTTTTAGGCGAATCTTTTCTACTGTCTATTTTTGCAATGCTCATAAGTATTCCTATTACGGTTTTGCTGTTGCCACTTGTAAATGAATTAACCAATGCGAGTTTAGGTTATGAAGATTTATTGAACTTGCGCATTGGTTCTATATTAATCGGGTTGGGAGTCATCACAGGTATTGTGTCGGGCATATATCCAGCAATAATTTTATCCAAAATAAAACCTATCAGTGCCTTGAAAAGTGCTACGATTTTACAATCGGGTAACGGTACGTTCAGAAAAGCTTTGGTGGTATTTCAATTTGTTGTTTCTATCAGTTTAGTGGCGACGGTAATTATCGTGACACAGCAGTTCCGTTTTACACAAAGTAAGGATCTTGGCTTTGAGAAAAAGAATCTTTTAGCACTAAGAATAGGTACGTCCGAATCTTCAAGCAAGTTTGAATCGCTTAAAAAATCATTTCTAAAAATACCAGGGGTGCTAAATGTATCTAGCGGAAATTATGCACCATCTGAAGTAGTATTAAATGATAATGGCTTGTATTTGCCAGGTGGAAATAGAGAGAATAATATTATTGTAAAAAGACAAGGTATAAGCGAAGATTATTTTGAAACCATGAATATTCCATTGGTAATGGGAAGGGATTTTACACCTGCTGATACCACGGATCAAATTATTGTAAATCAAGCGACATTACGAATTTTTAAAATTAAGGAAGAAGATGCTTTAAGTACAAGACTCATTCAAAGTTTTGGAGACGAGACTAATGAAATGAGGATTATAGGAGTAGCAAAAGATTACCACTTTGCATCCTTAAAAAATGAGATAGCACCTTTATTTCTTTATAAGGAAAATGAACCAAACTGGTTGTTTTTAAAGACCCAAACTACCAATTACGAACAATTATTGGCAAATTTAGAACAACAATGGAAGGCAACTGTAAACAATGTTCCTTTTGACTATAGGTTTGTAGATCAGGAAGTCGAGAAACTCTATGACGAAGAAAAACGGTTAAGTCAAATTTCAATTGTTTTTACCATACTGGCTATTCTTATAAGTTGCTTGGGTCTTTTCGGACTTGTTTCCTTTGTAGCCGAGCAGAAAAAGAAAGAAATCGGTATACGCAAAGTATTGGGAGCAAGCATTGGGTCAGTAGTTCAATTATTGACAAAAGATTTTATTAAGCTAGTGCTTATCGCACTTGCTATAGCAACACCTATTGCTTATTATTTTATGCAACGCTGGTTAGAAGATTTCACCTATCGTATAGATATACAATGGTGGGTATTTGCGTTGGCAGGTGGTTTTGCGGTACTAATTACTTTTTTCGCTGTAGGGCTTCAATCTTTAAAATCAGCAATTGCGAACCCTGTAAAAAGCTTAAGAACCGAATAAGAATTTATTATTCGACATAAGCGGGCTTACTATTATTTTTATGTAAATATATTAGACATCATTTGTCCAATAATTTTACAGTTTTCAAAGAAAGAAAATTTATAAATAACTAAAAATCAAATAGTTGAATATATGGCATAAAATTAGTCCTTTGTATATAGGTAATAGGAATTACCATCAATCAAAAAACGAGCATCATGTTCAAAAATCATATTAAAATCGCATGGCGAAGTTTAAAGAAGCAAGCCTTTTTTACGTTCCTAAATACATTTGGTCTTGCCATAGGTATGGCTGGGGCACTAATGATTTCATTGTACATATATGATGAACTAAGCTATGATAAAATGTTTGCCGATGCAGACCGTATTTACCGAATAGATACTGATGTAAAATTTGGTGGAGCGGAAATTAAGGCAGCTGAATCAGCACCGCCAATGGCGGCAGCCTTAAAAAGAGATTATTCTCAGGTAGAATCTACAGTACGTTTCAGGACGGTGGGTAGCATGTACTTGAAAAAGGTAGGTGGTGATAAAAGTTCTAAGGAAACCCATGTAACCTATGCAGATTCCACTTTTTTCGAATTCTTTGGGATTGATTTATTGGTAGGTAACCCTAAAACTGCGTTAACAGGTACCAACTCCTTAGTGCTGACAAAAACAGCCGCAGAAAAATACTTTGGATCAACAGATGTTTTAGGGCAAGATTTACTTCTGGATAATTCCGATACCTATACAGTAACAGGGATTATTGATGATATGCCCAAAAACTCTTATTTTAACGAATACAGTGTTTTTTTGGCAATGGCAGGTAATGTTGCATCAAGAGAAGAGTTATGGGGCAGTAATAACTATTTTACGTTCATAAAATTAATACCCGGAGCATCTGTAGAAGATTTTAAAGAGCCATTACAGGGCATGCTGGAAAGGTATATGTTGCCATGGGCACAAAAATATTTTCCGGGTATGACGGCAGAATCCTTTGCGGCATCAGGTAATTACATTCGTTATCATACTATGGCGCTGACAGATATTCATTTATACTCCGATAGAAGCTCTGAAATGAATGCTACCAGTAGTATGCAGAACATATATATACTTTCATTTATAGGGCTGTTCTTGATTATTTTGGCAAGTGTAAATTTTATGAACCTATCAACGGCACACTCGTTAAAAAGAGCAAAAGAAGTTGGTGTTCGAAAAACGTTGGGTTCTAATAAAGTGCATTTGGTTTTTCAGTTTTTGACAGAATCTGGCTTAATAGCTTTTATTTCGTTAATAGCAGCGCTGTTGATCACAATGGTAGCATTGCCATTTTTCAACGGATTCACAGGTAAGTCTATTGGAATTCCATTCATACAGCCCTTATTCTGGATTGCATTACTTGCTGCAACCTTTATATTGGGCTTATTTTCTGGAAGCTATCCTGCCTTTTTCATGTCAAGATTTACTCCGGTTAAATCACTTAAAGGAGTTGGTGCTGAAAGTGTTGGCAATGGATGGGTACGAAACACTTTGGTTATTTTTCAATTTTCGATTTCCGTTTTTCTTATTGTAAGCACATTGGTAGTATTTCAACAATTAAATTATATACAGGGTAAAGATTTAGGCTTTACAAAAGACCAAGTGTTGTTGATCAACGAAACCGGTCCGTTGGGATCTAAAACCAATGCGTTTAAAGAAGAAATTCTTAAAATGGGAAATGTTGAAAATGTTACCTTAAGTAACTATTACCCTACGCCGTCATGGCGATCGGATAGTTCATTCTTTCAAGAAGGTGTTAGAAGTCAAGAAAATGCAATTCAAATGCAGACCTGGGGGGTGGATACGGATTATTTGAAGACGTTGCAGATGGATATTGTTGCGGGGCGCGATTTTAATAAGCAGTATGCCTCAGATTCAACTGCTTTGATTATTAATGAAGCCACATTGCCAATTTTGAATGCAACTGCAGAGGAAGCGTTAGGGATGCGAATTTCTGAGGAGATAGAATTGGAAGACCCTACCTACTACACCATTGTTGGGGTGGTAAAAGATTTTCATTTTAAATCGCTTCGGGAAAATATAGGAGCATTAGGAATGCATTTAGAAAATACTGCAGAAAATATGGCGGTAAGGTTAAGTGGCGGTGAATATTCAAGTTCAATTGCCGAAATCGAAAATAAGTGGAACCAAATGGCACCTGGTCAACCATTTGATTATCAGTTTATGGACGAAGCTTTTAATACCACTTATGAAGCGGAACAAAAGCTTAGCCAAATATTTTTCATTTTTACTATTCTATCCATTTTCATTGCTTGTTTGGGATTATTTGGATTAGCTGCCTTTAATGCTGAAAAGCGTACAAAAGAAATTGGCGTTAGAAAAGTGTTGGGGGCTACTGTAAGTCAGATATCATATCGGCTTACGGTAGATTTTCTAAAATTAGTAGCCGTAGCTATATTGGTTTCATTGCCTTTAGGATGGTTTATTATGAACAAATGGCTTGAAGATTTTTCATATCGAATAGAAATCGGATTTGGAATTTTTGCATTGGCAGCATTTCTAGCAATTATGGTAGCTGTAATTACGGTAAGCTATCAAAGTATAAAAGCGGCAATTGTTAACCCAGTAAAAAGTTTACGGTCAGAATGAAACATTTCAATTTTAAAACACTCTTTATAGTGGTATAAAGCAAACATCATCAATCATAAAAAACACTCATCATGTTCAAAAATTATTTGAAAATCGCCTGGCGAAACCTTTGGAAGAACAAAGGATACACCATCATAAATGTAGGCGGACTTGCCTTAGGTATGGCCGTTACTTTGATTATTGGTCTGTGGATATTAGATGAACTTTCCTATGACAATTATTTCAAGAATAAGGATAAAATAGCCCAAGTCTTTCAATCACAGACATTCAATGGGGAAACAGGAACCGGACCAGCGATTCCCAGACCTTTAGAAAAAGGTTTGCGAGATGGGTACAGTGATAATTTCAAGCATTTGGTAATGTGTTCATGGACAAATGATCACTATTTAAAATATGGAGATAAAAGCCTATCTAGACCAGGTAATTATATGCAACAGGTAGGTCCAGAGCTTTTTGGTTTAGAAATTATAAAAGGGGAGAAAGACGGACTTCGTGAAATCAACTCCATCATGTTATCGGAATCTACGGCCAATGCTTTATTTGGAAGCGAAGATCCAATCGGTAAAACGGTTACCGTAAGTAATGAGCACAAGTTAAATGTAAGTTCGGTTTACAAGGATATACCCGTAAATAATTCGTTCAATGACACCGAATTTATAATCCCGTGGGAAAAATATTTGGCGAACAACGAATGGATACGAAATGCAGAAGACCAATGGGGCAACAACTCTTTTCAAATGTTCGTTCAAATTGCCGACAACACATCATTCGAGAAAATCACTAATAGTATTAAAGATGTAAAGAAAACCCTTAATCCAGATTCGGTTGAATTTAACCCGCAGCTTTTTCTTTTTCCAATGAAAGACTGGTACCTGCGCAGTAGTTTCGAAAACGGTAAGCAAAATGGCGGTCGTATCAAGTATGTGTGGTTATTTGGTATAATCGGTGCTTTCGTATTGCTTTTAGCATGTATTAATTTCATGAATCTAAGTACCGCTAGATCTGAGAAACGCGGTAAGGAAGTAGGTATTAGAAAATCAATAGGATCGCAGAGAGGTCAATTAATTTATCAATTTTTAAGCGAGTCTTTTTTAGTTGTATTATTCGCTTTTGTAGTAGCGATACTTATTGTATTACTTACTTTAAACGGATTTAATGAACTGTCTAGAAAAGAGATTTTGTTTCCATGGGATAATGGAATGTTTTGGTTGATGTCATTAGTGTTCATCTTGTTCACATCATTATTGGCAGGTAGTTACCCCGCGCTTTATCTATCCTCTTTTAAACCAGTCGATGTTTTAAAGGGAACATTTAAAGTGGGTAAATACGCAGGGCTTCCAAGAAAAATATTGGTCGTTGTACAGTTTACGGTTTCTGTAGCTTTTATTATCGGTACTGTCATCGTAATGCAACAGATAAACTATGCCAAGAACCGCCCTGTAGGTTATGATAAAGAAGGATTGATACAGATACCTACATTCAGTCAAGATTTTGAAGGTAAATATGACTTGATGCGTAGCGAGTTTTTAGGTTCTAACGCAGTGGTAGAGATGTCAACCTCGAGTAGCCCTACCACCCAAATATGGTCTAATAGAAGTGGTTTTACTTGGGATGGTAAACCAGAAGGGTTTCAAGAAGATTTAGCATGGACGGAAGTTTCGTCAGAGTACGCAAAATCATTGAACCTTAAAATTCTGGAAGGCAGGGATTTTTCTAGAGAATTTGCAACCGATTCTTTGGGCGTATTAATCAATGAATCTGCAAAGAAATACTTAGGGTTGGAAAATCCGGTAGGTATGTTACTAAAAGATGATGATGAAGAAGACCCAGGACCACCATTGAAAATTATTGGAGTCGTTCAAGATATGATTACGCAATCACCTTACGAACCAGTAAAGCAAGGGGTTTATGTATATGATCGTTTTAATAATGCCAGTTATTATAATCTAAGATTAAACCCAAATGAGAGTGCCAGTAAAAACATTGCTACAATTGAGAGGGTTTTTAAAGAGCATTTTCCAGATATACCTTTCGAATATGAATTTGTAGATGGGCAATATGGAGAAAAATTTGCATCTGAAGAACGTATTGGCACCCTCTCTGGCATTTTTACAGCATTGGCCATCTTAATAAGTTGTTTAGGCCTTTTCGGTTTAACATCATTCGTTGCAGAACAACGTAAGAAAGAAATAGGGGTAAGAAAGGTGTTGGGTGCAAGTATATTTAATGTGTGGAATATGCTTTCGAAAGACTTTTTAAAGCTGGTAATCATCTCTTGTTTTATAGCAGTGCCCATTGCATATTTCATTATGAACGGTTGGCTTCAAGAATACCCTTACCGGGTAATCTTAAAGTGGTGGATATTCGCCTTGGCCATGGTTGGGGCGATGTTGGTAACCGTGGTTACGGTAAGTTTTCAGGCAATTAAAGCAGCAAAAGCTAATCCGGTAAAAAGTTTACGAACGGAGTAAAACTAAACAGATATGCTACATAATTATATAAAAATTGCTTTTCGAAATGTTTGGAAAAACAAGGTGTTTTCATTGATAAATATCTTAGGTCTTTCTATTGGTCTAAGTGCTGCTTTTGTAATTGGGGCTATGGTTTTTTATGACCTTTCTTTTGATAAGTTTCACCCTGATGGCGATAGAATCTATAGAGTTACTACTGCTTTTAAAAGCCCGGATGGTGATTTTTACAATGCAGGGGTAACGGTACCTCTGGCGCAAGCACTCGTAGATCTTAAAATGGAAGAATTGGAAACCGTGGCACCATTTTTCACCACGTATCCATTACATGTTCAAAATCAGGAAACAGGCGATCGATTTAAAAATCCTGAATTTGTAATCTATACCGATGCATCTTACTTTAAAACTTTTGAATATAATTGGTTAGTAGGAAATAAGGAAAGTGCTTTAGAGGAACCTAATAGGGTAGTATTATCCGAAGAACGAGCTAGAAAATATTTTCCTAATAAAGAGTTAGATGACATTTTAGGTAAGTCTGTAATGTATAATGACACAATACCAGCAACGGTATCGGGTATTGTGGCCAATTTCAATAAAAGAACAGATATTGTTTTCGAAGAATTTATCTCTTTAAAAACTGCAGCGACCCAAGATATGACCAATGCCGTAAACGAAGCTAATTGGAACAACACTAACTCTGCCTCTCAATTGTTCATTAAACTTTCGAAAAGGGCAGACCCTATAGAGGTTCAAGAAACACTTACCCAAATTGCAAAAGAACATGATGAGCCAGAAATGGTCGCTATTGGCAGAAGTAATACCTATGCCATACAGCCGCTAGCTGATATTCATTTGAATCCAGATTATGGTACGTTTGACTTCGATGATAGCCGAACAACAATGGCGGCGTTAAAAAGTTTGTTGTTATTGGCTGCCATTTTAGTCCTTTTAGGATGTATAAATTTTATCAATTTAAATACTGCCCAGGCCATACAACGCGCTAAGGAAATTGGGGTCAGAAAAACTTTGGGCAGTTCTAGAAAGCAGTTGATATTTCAGTTCTTGGGGGAAACGTTTATCTTGACTTTGGCAGCAGCTGCTCTTTCTTTTTTTCTATCGAAATGGTTACTCACATTATTTTCTGATTTTATTCCCGTAGGACTCACTTTTGAGCTTTTTTGGAATCATTGGATTGTGCTTGGTATAGTTTTGTTGCTACTTTTGGTAACGGTTTTATCAGGTTTTTATCCTGCTTTGGTCATGTCTAAATACGAACCTGTTTCGGTCCTTAAACAGCAGATTCTACCCAATTCTGACAAAGGCTCTTTAAGAAAGTATTTAACCGTATTTCAATTTGTGATTGCGCAAGTATTTATAATAGCTACGCTGATGGTGGGTAAGCAGTTGAACTATATTATGAAAAAGGACATGGGCTTTAAGACAGAAGCCATTGCGTATTTACGAACACCTTGGCGAGACACATCAGCCATTAAACGAGCCAGGTTTGTACGTCAAATGGAAGAATTGTCAGGAATTAATCAGGTTGTTCTTTCTGGAAATCCACCAGCATCATTTTCTACAATGAGTATGGGTGCTTTGTTTGTAGATGAGGAAAAGGAAGTAAATTCAGATTTACAATTAATGTATGGCAATGCTAACTATTTTGATTTATACAATTTAAAATTAGTTGCAGGTCGAATGCCATTAAATGATTCAATAAGAGAATATGTAGTCAATAGGTCTTATTTAAAAGTAATTGGAATCGAAAACCCTGAAGATGTGGTCGGTAAAAATCTAAAGGCTGACAATGAAATGCTCCCTATTGTTGGTGTTATGGAAGATTTTAATCAACATTCCTTAAAATATGGTGTAGCGCCAATGGCATTTACTGGAGGTTCTTACAGTGGAAAATGGACACAGTTTAGAACCATTCATTTTAAATTGAATAGTTTGGATACTAGTGATTGGCCAACTACTATTTCTCGTGTAGAAACCATATGGAAAGACATGTATCCAGAATCTGATTTTGAGTATAGTTTTATGGATGATACCGTAAAAAAATTTTACGAAAGTGAGCAAAAAACATCAATACTTTTACAATGGGCTACTGGTCTTGCAATTCTTATAAGTTGTTTAGGTTTGTTTGGGTTGGTTATTCATACTACAGAGCGCAGAACAAAGGAAATAGGTGTTCGTAAAATACTCGGTGCCAGTCTATTTCAACTTAATTTTTTGTTGTCTAAAGAATTTTTAAAATTAGTGTTGATTGCCTTTTTGATAGCTACGCCTATCGCGTGGTACGGACTTAATTACTGGCTAGAGGGTTTTGCGAATAAAACAACTTTAAGCTGGTGGATATTCACCTTGAGCGGGCTTGCAATGATTTTGATAGCACTTTTGATTATGAGTGTTAAAACAATTGCATCAGCGAATACAAACCCAGTAAAAAGTTTACGAACAGAATAGAGATTACTATTTCTTAATCTACAATTAGCCAATACTAGTGCTGAGTGATACTGAAATAATGAACAACTAAAAACAAAATAATGCTATTACAATTAAATAATATTTTCAAATGGGTACAGCAAGGTGGTCAGCGTATATTCTTACTAAAAGATATTAATCTAGAAGTAGAAGAAGGGGAGTTTATTTCCATTATGGGACCGTCTGGTTCAGGGAAGTCAACCTTACTTAATGTCATTGGTATGTTAGATACTTTTGACGAAGGAGAGTATGATTTTTTAAGCGAATCAGTACACACTTTAAAAGAAAAATACCGTACTAATTTATATAAAGAATATATTGGTTTTGTTTTTCAATCGTATCATTTATTGGATGACCTTACGGTTGAGGAAAATTTAGAAATGCCCTTGTTATATAAAAAGGTGAAGGGCTCTGAACGAAAGGCTTTGGTGGCAGATATGTTAGACAGGTTTAATTTTGTGGGTAAAAAAGATTTGTTTCCCAGTCAATTGAGTGGGGGCCAACAACAACTGGTGGGTGTTGCCCGTGCATTGATCGGCAAGCCAAAACTGATTTTAGCAGATGAACCTACCGGAAATTTAAATTCACAACAAAGTGAAGAAATCATGGAGCTTTTTAAAAGGCTTAATAAGGAAGAGGGTGTAACTATTATTCAAGTGACTCACTCAGAAAAAAATGCTGCGTACGGATCAAGAATCATTAATTTATTAGACGGTAGGCAGATAGGGTTATAATTAGATTCTTTATGTAAGTTCGATTTTCTTATTTCTAAAAAAAAATTACCAGAATTAATCTGTATACCCCTTAGGATGCATTTCATCAAAATCGGTTTGGTCTTGAAAAGCTTTTGCCAATAGTAAAATACTAGCTTCATCGTACAAATTACCAACAAGGGTAATACTTGTAGGGTGTTTTTCTTTATCAAGCCCTGTTGGAATAGCGATAACAGGATGCCCAGTTAGATTTGTAATGATCAATTGTTTATTGCCGAAGGTTGGAGAAATAAGAATGTCATAATTTTTCATGATACCTTCCATTTTCTCAATTAGTACTTGGCGGTGCCTATTGGCCTGTAAATATTCCACAGCTGGTATAAAGCGAGCTTGGCGCAATGAATTGGCTCTTGAACTTTGGTTTTGTTCTACCATTTTATCAACGTTTCTTGATTGCACTAGGTCGTCAAAAAAAGCACCTGCCTCTGCTCTTAAAATCACATCAAAACTATTATAGGGCACATCTTCTGGTAATTCAATTTCATTTAAGGTTATTCCCATTTTCTTAAAAGATTCTATAGCTTTTTCTAAATTAGGTTTACTTAGCGAAGTATCTTTTTCGATGTCCTTTTTTAGATAGGCCACCCGAAGAGATTTGATATCTTTTTTAGGTTCAAAACCATCAGGAAAATCTGTGGTCGTACCATCTTTCGGATCCTTTCCGGTAATAATACTATAAACTATCGCACAATCTTCTGCACTTCTTGCCATGGGGCCAACTTTGTCCATAGACCAACTCAAACTCATAATTCCGTGTCTACTTACCCTCCCATAGGTGGGGCGTAATCCTGTAATTCCGTTTCTAGTACTTGGTGAGGTTATTGAACCTAATGTTTCTGTTCCCAAAGCAAAAGGTACCAACCCAGCAGAAGTTGCAGAACCTGAACCTGCAGATGATCCTGAGGCACCTTGTTCCGTATCCCAAGGGTTTTTTGTATTTCCACCGAACCACACATCACCTCGAGCCAAAGAACCGGAAACCAGTTTGGCAATTAAAACACCACCTGCATTTTGTAATTTTTCAACTACGGTTGCAGTCATCTCAATTTGTTGGTCTTTATATGGTTCGGCGCCCCAAGTGGTTTTGTAGCCTTCAACTGCCATTAAATCTTTTACGCCGTATGGTATTCCGTGTAATATGCCTCTGTATTGGCCATCAGCTAATTCTTGATCCATCTTTTTTGCTTGTTCCAAGGCCATTTCCTCTGTAATGGTAATAGTGCATTGTAGAATAGGATTGTACTTTTTTAATCGGGCTATGAAAAATTCAGTCAATTTTAAAGAACTTATTTTTTTGTATTTAATTAATGAAGCAAGTTGTGGAATGTTATAAAAAGCTAAGTCAGCTACATTTTCTGGTAGCTGAACATTTTCAGCAATTTCCCAATCTGGAAATCCGGCCTGTAGTCTCGGTATAAAGTTTAGGGGTATAGGATTGAACTGAATCGCTGGAAAAACGTCATTATCCAAAGTATATTTACGTAACGTATCGAAACCTTCTTTATTAAGTTTAAGGTAAGGATAAAGCGTGTCAATATATTTTTTATCAAAATCGAGGCCTATTAATTTTTGTGACCTAACAACATCTTTTTTAGAAAACTCAGATTTTGAACTTGAGCAGGCTACGGTCATTAATACGATTGAACTTAAGGCTAAGAGTTGAATGGTTTTTTTGGTGGGCAGATACATGCTGGATATAATTTTTAGTCGTGTTCTAAATTACAATTTTTGTCTAGCTTGTATTCTAGTCTTGATTATAATTGAACAAGAAATTATTTTCTAGTAATAAAAGGTTCTATTTATGATGGCATCTTCATTTTCAATACATGAACTTCATAATCTCCCATCTAAGGATTATCTTTGTTGTTTAGAATGAATTCATATAATGAAGATAGATAAAAAGGACATTTTGAAGGCTTTGGAACATATTACGGTTCCTGGTGAAGGTCAGAATATGGTAGATAGTGGTGCGGTAACCAATATTCAGATATTTGGCGATGAGGTTGAGGTTGATATTACCATTAAAAACCCTAGTCTACAAGCCCGGAAAAAGACAGAGGTCGAGATTTTAAAAATAATCCATAAAGAGGTTTATGCGAAAGCAAAGATCAAGATTAACGTTAAAGTAGAGGTCCCAGATACTAAGCCTAAAAGAGCAAATGAAATAAAGGGAAAAGCAATTCCTGGTATTTCTAATATAATCGCGGTGGCTTCAGGTAAGGGTGGAGTAGGTAAATCTACTGTTACAGCAAACCTAGCAGTTACTTTGTCTAAAATGGGCTTTAAAGTAGGGTTGTTAGATGCCGATATTTATGGGCCATCGATGCCAATTATGTTCGATGTAGCCAATGAAAAGCCATTGGCCGTAAATGTAGATGGTAAATCTAAAATGAAACCTGTAGAAAGTTTCGGGGTAAAATTATTATCAATAGGCTTTTTTACACAAAGAGATCAAGCGGTAATTTGGAGAGGGCCAATGGCTTCCAAAGCACTAAATCAAATGATATTTGATGCACATTGGGGCGATTTAGATTTTATGCTGATTGATTTACCGCCAGGAACGGGCGATATTCATTTGAGCATCATGCAAGCTTTGCCAATAACTGGGGCAGTTGTGGTAAGTACACCTCAAGAAGTTGCTCTTGCAGATGCTAGAAAGGGAGTAGCAATGTTTCAGCAAGAATCTATAAATGTACCGGTGTTAGGTATCATAGAAAATATGGCCTATTTTACACCAGCGGAGTTGCCAGAAAATAAATACTATATATTTGGTAAAAAAGGAGCAAAACATCTTGCAGAAGATTTAAAAGTGCCTTTCCTTGGTGAAATACCATTGGTGCAGAGTATACGCGAGGCGGGTGATGTAGGTAGACCTGCGGCATTACAAAGTGGCACACCAGTGGAGGTTGCTTTTGAAGAAATCACAAGGCAAGTAGTAAGTGAGGTTGTTGGAAGAAATAAGACACTGCCACCGACCGAAGCAATAAAAATTACAACAATGGCAGGATGTTCTGCTATTAAGAAAAAATAGATATGACATCGGAAGAACTAACATTGAATGTTGAAAAAGCATTAGAGGAAATTAGACCTTTTTTACAAAGTGATGGAGGTGATATTACGTTGATTTCTGTTGAAGATTATTCCGTAAAAGTAAGATTGGAGGGAGCCTGTGTTGGGTGCAGCGTTAATCAGATGACATTGAAAAGTGGTGTGGAAATGACGATCAAAAAATACGCACCACAAATTGAAGAGGTGATTAATGTAGTAGGTGTATAACCTGAGATATGTCATTATATATTATGAAGCATAACAATAACTTTGAAGGGTATTAAAAATACTTTTTTTAATGATTAAGACCGATATACTTATAATTGGCGCGGGACCTACGGGTCTTTTCGCAGTTTTTGAAGCAGGACTATTAAAATTAAAATGCCATTTAATCGATGCGCTACCTCAAGCAGGTGGGCAGTGTTCTGAAATCTATCCTAAGAAACCTATTTACGATATTCCCGGTTTTCCAGAAGTTTTGGCAGGCGATTTGGTAGATAATCTTATGGAACAGATTAAGCCATTTCAACCAGGTTTTACCTTGGGTGAGCGCGCTGAAACTATTCTAAAACTAGAAGACGGTTCTTTTGTGGTAACCACTAATAAAGGCACGAAACACCATGCACCAATTGTAGCAATTGCAGGTGGTTTAGGGAGTTTTGAGCCTAGAAAACCACTATTGGAAAATTTGACAAAATTTGAAGATAATGGGGTTGCCTATATGATCAAGAATCCTGAAGTCTATCGCGATAAAAAAGTGGTCATTGCCGGTGGTGGTGATTCTGCTCTCGATTGGAGTATTTTCTTATCTAATGTTGCATCAGAAGTCACCTTGGTTCATAGAAGAAATGAATTTAGGGGAGCTTTAGACTCCGTTGAAAAAGTACAAGAACTAAAAAATCAAGGAAAAATCAACCTTGTTACCCCGGGAGAAATTATAGGGTTAAATGGAACGAATTCACTGGAGTCTGTTTTAATTCGTAAGACTACTGATGCTAAAGAGGATATCACCTTAACTGTTGATGCTTTTATTCCTTTATTCGGACTATCTCCTAAACTTGGGCCCATTGATGACTGGGGATTAGAGATAGAGAAAAATGCAATCAAAGTAGATACATTTGATTATCAAACCAATATACCCGGTATTTATGCAATTGGGGATGTAAATACATATCCTGGCAAATTAAAATTGATTCTTTGTGGCTTTCATGAAGCAACTTTAATGTGCCAAAGTGCATTTCAAAAAATATTTCCGGATAAGAAATATGTCATGAAGTATACTACGGTAGGTGGGGTAGAAGGTTTTGACGGTAGTAAGAAAGAATCGCCAAAAGCAGTCGTGAAGGCGATAGAATAAATGAATTATAATGATATGCTGAGCGATGTAAAACGAGTACAATGCTATTGGCTTAAAAAAGTGTTACTTAATGACTGATATTAAAATTACTATAATTGACCGAGAGGGCATTTCACATGAAATCGATGCACCAACAGATATGAATATGAATTTAATGGAAGTAGTTCGTTCGTACGAATTAGCTCCAGAAGGGACAATAGGTATTTGTGGTGGTATGGCGATGTGTGCATCTTGTCAATGTTATGTGTTATCCGATCACGAACTTCCTGAGATGGGTGATGATGAGGAAGCTATGTTGTCAGAGGCATTTAATGTAAAAGATAATTCACGATTAGGTTGCCAATTACATATTTCTGAAGATATGGATGGGCTAAAAGTAGAGCTAGCTCCAGAAGAGGCTTAATACCATTTATTGAAATGTACATTTTAGTGACGAAGTAATCTGTTGAATTGGCGTTCTGAAGATTCACCATGGCGCCAAAACTTAAAAAAGAATTTTTATTTTCCAACAGCAAACAACCAAATTATATCCTCGCCTGATATGTAAACAAGTTATGGTACCTTCCTTCCGTTGCAATCAATTCATCATGTGTTCCTTGCTCTGCAATACGTCCGTTTTCAATTACCAAAATTTGGTCAGCTTTTCTAATGGTACTTAAGCGGTGTGCGATAACAAAGGTGGTTCTGCCTTTAGTAAGTTCTGCTAAACTTTTCTGAATTAATGCTTCACTTTCCGTATCAAGGTTAGAAGTTGCTTCATCCAATATTAAAATTCTTGGGTTGGCCAACACAGCTCTTGCTATGGCAATACGTTGTCGTTGTCCGCCAGATAATTTAACACCTCGTTCACCAATCAATGTTTCTAATCCGTCATCAAAACGGTCTGTAAATTCATTTACATAAGCAGCATTTACTGCTGCGGTCAATTCTTCCTCTGTTGCATCAGGTCTCGGGAAAAGAATGTTCTGGCGTATAGTGCCTTCAAAAAGAAATTCATCTTGTAAAACGACCCCTAGATGTTTTCTAAAGCTACCTAAGTTCACTTTAGAGATATCTTCCCCATCAACGGTAATTACACCTGATTGTGGGTTCAAAAAAGTCGCAGCCAACCCTGCAATAGTACTTTTGCCAGAACCTGAACTACCGACCAAAGCAATAACCTCTCCCGATCTTGCTTCAAAACTTATGTTATGTAGCACTTCTTTGTCCTCTTCATAGGCAAATGACACATCATTAAAAACGATATGGCCTTCTAGGTTTTTCAGTATTTCGGTACGATTTTCTTCATCAGATTCAGGAGTCATATTCATCAGTTCTTCGGTACGGTCTAAACCGGCCAATGCTTCTGTAAGTTGACTGCCAATATTGCTCATTTGAACAATAGGAGCCACCATAAGACCCAGCAAGAAGGTAAAGGTCAAGAAATCACCAATGGTCAATTCACCCATCATTATTTTGTAACCTCCAATTCCCATAATACCTGTAGTTGCCAACCCTAATAAAAAAGTAGATGAGCTTGTCATAAAAGCAGTTGCAGTCAAACTCTTCTTCACATTTTGAAAAAGACGTTCTACACCTTCCTCAAAAATTCTATTTTCTTGTTCCTCGGCATTAAAACCTTTAATTACACGGACACCGCCTAAAGTTTCGGTTAGCCGACCTGTTACTTCCGCATTTATTTTTCCTCTATTCCTAAATATGGGGCGAATAACTTTAAATGCCTTTAATGCAATTAAAGCAAAAATAGCCAAGGGTATTAAAGTGAAAATAGTCATTGTCCAACTAATTCGGAGTAGTAATATCAAGGATACTATAGCTGTTATAGTGCCACCAACGAGTTGTACTAATCCAGTTCCTATTAAATTACGAACACCTTCAACATCGCTCATAATTCGAGAAACCAATGCTCCTGATTTCGTATTATCGAAAAATCGAATAGGTAATGAAAGAACCTTCTTTTGTACTTGTGCCCTCAGCTCTGATATTAAATATTGAGCCTGAACACTTAGTATTTTTGTTAGTAAAAAAGAAGTAACCGCTTGCACTAATATTGCCAAACCAACGGAAAGTACCAGAATTTTTAAAAGGTCTACATTTTTATTGGGTATAATATCATCCATTAAATACTTAAGGGATAAGGGTGCTACAAAACTTGCAGCTTTACTGATTACGATTAACAGTAATCCTATGAAGACTAGCTTTCGTCTGGGCCAAATGATAGTTTTAAATGCGGAAAGTATAGTTACTTTTTTTTCTGACATGAAAAGGAGATTTTAAAAGTCTGCAAGTTACTTCAATTCTAAAGATTTGAATGTTTATTGATAAGGTTTTGAAATTGGGGTATAGTATCGATAAAGGTTTTTATATTTGAGTGTCGGTATCTATCTAGCCATGAGCAATAAAATTCTCATACTCTTTCTTTTATTAAGCTCAGTGCATGCTAATGCCCAGCAACAGTATTATGAGTTACAGGAGTTTGTGACAGATAGTGCACATATATTTACTCAAGAACAGGTGGAAGGTCTGAATCAAAAATTGGTATATTTTGAAGATGCAACCACCAATCAGCTAGTTGTGGTTGCTATAGGAGAATTGGGTTTTGATACCATTGAAACATATGCCAATGGACTTTTCAATGAAAATGGAATTGGACAAGAAGGTAAAGACAATGGTTTGTTGATTTTATTTTCAGAATTGGATAGAGAGGTGAGAATAGAAGTGGGTTATGGTTTAGAACCTTATATTACAGACGCCGTCGCTTCAAGAATTATAAGAAATACCATGATTCCTAATTTTAAGGAGGAGAAATATTTTCAAGGTATAAATGAAGCTACAGATCAATTAATAGAATTTTTAAATAACCCGGATGCTTTAGAAGAATTTAAAAAAGAGATAGCCGACGAAGAAGATAACGACCAGCTTATCGGGTATCTATTTCTTGGTTTTTTCCTTTTGATTTTTACCTCCGTAGGTGGATTGTTCTTCTATAAGAGCTATAAAAATATAATAGAAGTTTTTAGGGGAATTTTTATGGGTAAACTAGGAGTCATACCTGGATTTTTTATGATTGTAGCTGGGTCTCTGTCAAGCATTTTTGGACTGATTTTTATGGTGGTTCCGCTAGTTATAGCTTACAGTATATATGCGTCTAACCATGAAGCCGCTAAACAGGTTTTTGATGAGCCAACTGTTCTACTGTGGTTGTTATTACCATATTTTGGCATTGCAGCAATCATAGCTTTTATAAAAATTAAGGTGTTGGGTAAAGAAGAATTGGGTATATCTTGGTTAAAAAACGATAAAATATATTATAGAAAAACATTCTCTTCTTCAGGAACACATTCATTTAGTTCGGGTAGTGGTTCTTCAGGTGGTAGTTCCAGTTCTTTTTCTGGCGGAGGAGGAAGTTCTGGCGGCGGGGGCTCTAGTGGAAGCTGGTAAATTTCAAGTACATTTAAAATAACATTTATTAAAAATAGATAAAAGTACAATTATGAAAAGAATTACATACTTGTTGTTATTCGTTTTGGTTATTGCGTGTAAGGCAGAAAGACCGAATAATCCGGAAGCTGAGAAATGGAAAGCTCAGGCAGAGAATATTGAAATTATTAGAGACGATTATGGTGTTCCACATATTTATGGTAAAACGGATGCTGATGCTGTATTCGGATTATTATATGCGCAGTGTGAAGACGATTTTAACCGAGTAGAACAGAATTATATATGGGCAACCGGCAGACTTGCGGAAGTAGATGGGGAAGAAGCGTTGTATAGTGATTTGCGGGCTAAATTATTCATGAATGAAGCAGAGGCGAAAGCTAATTATGAAAAGAGTCCCGATTGGTTAAGGAAATTGTGTGATGCCTTTGCAGATGGGGTTAATTATTATCTCTACACGCATCCTGAAGTAAAACCAAGGTTATTAACACATTTTGAACCTTGGATGCCCATGTATTTTAGCGAAGGTTCAATAGGTGGGGATATTGAGCGAATTTCAACAGAAAAAATGGCGGCTTTTTATGAAAGTGATATGGCATTGCCAGAGATGGAAATACTGCAAATGAAAAAGAAAAAGGAAGCAGAAGAACCGCAAGGGTCTAACGGAATCGCAATTTCAGGAAAATTAACGCAGTCAGGTAATCCGTTGTTATTGATTAATCCACATACTTCATTTTATTTTAGGGGGGAAGTTCATGTGGTTTCAGAGGAAGGATTGAATGCCTACGGAGCGGTAACCTGGGGGCAATTTTTCGTATACCAAGGGTTCAATGAAAAGACGGGTTGGATGCATACCTCGACCTACACCGATGTTATGGATGAATTTAAGGAGACCATTGTTAAGAATGATGATAATTTGTTATATCAATATGGAGAGGAATTACGCCCAGTAACATCATCTGAAATAGTGCTTAAATATATTGATGGTGCTGAGCTAAAAGAAAAAAAGTATCCTACTTATAGAACGCACCACGGACCAATAACGCATGTTGTAGATGGCCAATGGACAGCTTCTGCAATGATGTGGGAGCCTGTGAAAGCACTTGAACAGTCTTTTGTAAGAACGAAACAAAATGGATATAAAGGCTTTCGCGATATGATGGACATTCGCACTAATTCAAGTAATAATACCGTGTATGCGGATGCCGAGGGGAATATTGCTTATTTCCACGGAAATTTTGTTCCGAAAAGAGATGAAATGTTTAATTATGAAGAGCCTGTTGACGGTAGTAATCCTAAAACCGACTGGCAAGGGTTGCACACGGTAGATGAAAATATTTTGGTATTGAATCCGGAAAATGGATGGATTCAGAATTGTAATTCTACGCCCTATACTTCGGCATTGGAGTTCAGTCCGAAAAAAGAGAATTATCCCAATTATATGTCGAAAGACCAAGAAAATTTTAGGGGTGTGCATGCCATTGAATTACTAACGGATAGAAAAGAATATACCATCGATAGTTTAATTCAACTAGCTCATGACCCGTATTTACCAGCTTTTAAGGCTCTAATTCCTGGTTTGG
Organism: uncultured Maribacter sp.; assembly: GCF_963975365.1. Lineage (GTDB taxonomy): Bacteria > Bacteroidota > Bacteroidia > Flavobacteriales > Flavobacteriaceae > Maribacter. The sequence continues at coordinate 313,956 of NZ_CAXBGF010000001.1, forward strand.
TAAAAGCATATGATGCTAGCCCAAAAAAGGAATTAAAAGAAGCGATTGAGGTGTTTCGCAATTGGGACTATAAAACTTCAAAAGAATCTGTAGCGATGACTTTAGCACATTTCTATGGCACCTTAAATTACCAAAAAGCAGTTCGACCAAAGGGTCTTAATAGTATGGAGTTGGTCGAATATTGGGGAAGTGATTCTCCTAATACCGAAAAGCTGGCGGTATTTAAAGAAACTATAAAAATTTTAAATGATGATTTTGGAACATGGAAAATGCCTTGGGGCGAAGTCAACCGATACCAACGTTTAAATGGTGATATTAGGCAAGCCTTCAATGATGGTTTACCTAGTATTGGTGTAGGTTTTGCTTCGGGAACTTGGGGTGCTTTAGCTGCTTATGGGGCAAGATATACTGCACCTGGCGCTAAAAAAATATACGGTACACGAGGCAATAGTTTTGTGGCCGCGGTAGAATTTGGGGATAAAGTAAAAGCAAAAACCATTTTGGCAGGCGGACAAAGTGGTGATCCAACATCACCTCATTTTGACGATCAAACCGAAAAGTATCTAAACATAGATTGGAAGGATGCGGCTTATTATCGAGAAGATGTATTAAAAAGAGCGCAAGAAACATATACTCCAGGGAAAAGATAATATTTAAGCGTATTGGTATGTACTAATGGTAGGTATATCCAATAAAGAGAAGTAGTAGACCTACATAGATTCTTTGGTTACAATCAACGTAGCTTTCGAACCTGCGGATAGAAGCCATTTGTTCGAATAAATTAATTCTCCTTTATCATTATACACATCGACCTGGGCAGTATTTGGTGCAGAAGACCCGTGATTTAGTGCTTCGAAATCTAGACGATTGAAACCATCTTGCAAATCGACATTCACTCCTTTAAATGCACCGGTAAGTAATAGATTTGGCTCTACAACCATGTCGTTCATGTAGATTTTAACGCGATCACCATCTACATATTCATGATCTCTACAAACAATACCTATAAATTTTCCACTGCTTTTAACGTCTCCTAAATACTGGTCAGCAAAAAATTGTCCTGACCCACCCAAGCGTTCACCAGGACCAATTCGAGGGTCAATTTTCAATCCTGTGCCTGCTTGTACCAATTCTTCATCCCGTAACATTTTAACAGGATTAGGGTCTGTCATGTTTAAATTTGGCTGCTCTTTAATAAGAGAAGGCATATTTAATACAGGACCCGCACTTGGTTTTCCTAAAGGCTCAATAGGATTTGCACTTTCAATTTTAAGTGGCTTAGACGTAGGTAAATCTGTTTGTGCGGAAACGATAACCACGTTAAAACAGAATAAAATAATAGAAAGAAAAAAAAGTTTCCTCATTTGGTTATCAATATGATGAAATAAAGATAACAAATACCCTGCCATGCGTACTTAAGGCTTCGTTAAATTAACTTCGATACTATGATTATTCGATAAACGAAGTATAATTATTTTAAATTTCTTTTTAAAAAGTCGATAAAATTACCATTCATGATTTTTTCTATATCCTGTTGGGCATATCCTCTGTTTTCTAACAAACCCACTATTTTTTGAAGGTCGGCAATAGTGTCAACATCCGCCGGCCCTTGTTCTTTTCCAAAACCGCCATCAAGGTCAGAGCCTATACCGACATGGTCTGCATTTCCAGAAAGTTGACATATATGGTCAATATTATCTAGTATTTGATGTAAACTTACATTAGCAGATTCAGGTGTAGATACTCCGCGTTCCCATGTTGCCGTCATCATCCAAGCATCTAAAACAACTCCAACTACGCCTTTTCGAGCTATGATTTCTTTTAGCTGCTCATCGGTAAATTGCCTATGATGATTTACTAATGCTCTACAATTATTATGGCTCGCCCAAAGAGGACCGTCATAATTCACCATAGTCTCCCAAAAGCTTAGGTCACATAAGTGGGTGACATCTAATATAATTCCTAATCGTTGAATTTCTTTTAATAGTTCTCTTCCTTTCGTACCAATGCCACCTACAGAATTTGTGCCATGAGCATATGTTCCAGGGCCATAATGAGCAGGTCCAATTGCGCGAAGACCTAGGTCATACGATTTTTGTAAGTAAGATATGTCGACTATAGAATCTGCTCCCTCAAGGCTTAGTAAATAACCAATCGGCTTTTTTCCTTCATCAGATTTCCAAAGTTCTAGGTGGGCATCAAGTTCAGTTCTGTTAGTAATCTGTACCATTTCTCCTAAATCTTCCATACTCTTGTACCAAGCCAATTGTCCCTGCGTATGTGCCCAAGCCTGCTGAGGTGATTTCCATCCTGGTAAGGTGTTGTCCTTGTGTACATAACGTGCAATTTGGGTAGCCATACAGAGTCCGATATTTCCTTCTCTCATTGCCTCTAATGAAACCGTGTTGTTGCCACGACCTGGCTTATCGGTTAAACCCTGTTCACTTTTTCGTATTTCTTCTATTGACCAAGTAAGGTCACGATTCCAGTCCATTGCATTCATGGACAGGTCTAAATGTGCATCAAATATGAACATAACTAAATAGTTAATTTATGGGTTCTGGCTGTTACTTTCCAATGGTCGATAACAGCTTCATCTTTTACAACCGTTAAGGTATCGTACTTTGCTACTGTAGGGCAAATATGTTTTGGTATAGCATAATGTACATCACCAATTTCTGGCATTGTCAAATCATCATATTCTACCACTAAATGTTCTTCTGATTGACTAATTTGGTTACTGTGCTCAAGGTCTAGAAATTCAATCCGTGGAAAAGGCATTTCTGGCGCTATTGATTTATGTCCCAAATCAAAACATAAGATGCCAGTAGTTGGTTTGCTGATAATTCGAGTTAATAGAACAGCGGCTGGTAGAAAGTTCATCTCCGGAAATTGACTGCCGTAGCCTGAATCCCATAATAGGGTTGTGCCCGGACTAGATTCTACATTTTTGCGCTTGCAGTGAAAAGGAAAAGTCGGAGACCCACCAGCAACGATTTTTGGGCTAGGAATGTCTTGGTGTTCCAAAGATTTTTTTAATAATTCGACCTCTTCAAAAGCAGCATTACAATCTGCCTCTCTTATTTTTGGATCAGTATTTCTTATATGACCATCATAAACATGTAGGCCTTCTGCTATTAAATAGGGATGGTTATGAATCTGCTTAAATAATTCTAACGCTTTTTTATCAGGAGCAATACCTGTTCTGTTCATCCCATTATTAATATCAACCCAAAGATGAATTTTGATATTATTTGCCTCTGCTAAATCTCCTAAAATAGTAACCATTGTCTCGTTATCGACTATGGTAGAAAATTTTGAATTCGGGTATTGTTTTGTTAATTGAATAAACCGTTGAGCATTTGGCCCAATTGGTTGCATGGCCAACAAAATATCTAGTGCATTACAATCACCTAGTAATTCAGCCTCTGCGATGGTAGCGCATTTGAATTTCTTAATTCCGCGTTCCATCTGCATGTGTATGATATTCGCGTTCTTATATGTTTTTACATGAGGACGCAGACGATCTACATCACCAATCATAGAAATCATTAATTCAATATTATGTTGAATTCTATCAGGATAGACCAACAAAGAAGGGGATATAACTTCCTCTGTATTATTCAAAGAATACCAATCGTTGTTTTGCATAAGCGTTTAGTGATGTAGTTCGAAATGAGCTTCTATTTCAACAGGAATTCCACCAGGCAAAATCATACCAACTGCACTACGAACACCAACACCATTGTCAGGACCAAAAATATCGGCCATTAATTCACTAAACCCATTGATGACAAGGGGTTGCTGACCAAAATCTGGGGTCGAGTTCACCATGCCCAAAGTTTTTACGATTCGTTTGATTTTATCAATGTCGCCAAAATGGGTTTGTATGGTAGATAGCATGGTCAAGGCAACTTGTCTTGCCGCTATTTTAGCCTCTTCCATGGTCATGTTGTGACCAGCACGACCAATGATCAATGAGCCGTCATTTTGCATTGGCCCTTGGCCAGAAATGTATAAAAAATGGTCTACAACTAAAACAGGTTTGTAAAGGCCTGCAGGAGGTGGTGCAGGAGGTAGGACCAAACCTAGTTCCTTAATTCTTTCAGAAGGTTTCTTCATCATGCTACTTTAGATTTTAAATGAAAATGTTTATAACTAATACACCGACTAGACCCATAACACCAACGGTGGTTTCCATAACGGTCCAGCTTTTTAGGGTGTCCTTCACCGAAAGGTTGAAGTATTCTTTGAACAACCAAAATCCGCTATCGTTTACATGAGATAACATTAAACTACCAGAGCCAATGGCCAATACCATTAATTCAGGACTAACCCCTGTTCCTTGAATAAGCGGTAATACAATACCTGCAGCCGTTAAACCTGCAACTGTAGCAGAACCAACACATACACGAATTACCGTTGCAATTAACCATGCTAGAATTAATGGGGAAATGGATGATTCTTTTAGCATGGCGCCAATATATTCACTTACGCCACTATCGATTAGCACTTGTTTTAATGCGCCAGAACCTGCAATGATTAATAAAACCATGGTGATACCTGTAATAGCACTACCCACAGAGTCCATAACTTCTTTCATTTTTTTACCACGCCCCAAACCTAAAGTGTAAATCGCTACTAAAACAGAAATAAGCATAGCTATTGCCGGATTTCCGATAAATATTAATGCCTTCTTAAGGAAAAAAGTATCTGGTAGTGAAAACTCGGCTAACGCAGCAATGGCAATTAGAATAACAGGGAGAAGTGCACTTATAATGCTGTTGGCCATACTAGGCATTTCTTCTTCCTTTAATATAACAGGATTTATAAATTCTTTAAGCGGAGTAGCATTTATGCCTTTAAGTGTTCTGGAGAGTAATGGTCCTGCAACAATAATAGCTGGTATTGCTACTAGTATTCCATATAATAATGTTTTGCCGATATCGGCATTAAATGTTGCTGCAATAGCCGTTGGGGCAGGGTGAGGTGGTAAATAACCGTGCGTTACCGAAAGGGATGCCAGCATAGGTAAGCCAACATATAAAAGAGGTAAACCGGTGGCAGCTGCAATGGTAAATACCAATGGCACTAAAATGACAAACCCTACAGAATAAAACATAGGAATACCTACAATAAAACCAGTAAGTACAACTGCCCATTGAATATTTTTCTTTCCAAATTTTTCTACCAATTGTGTTGTGATGCGTTGCGCGGCACCGCTATCTGCAACGAGTTTACCTAGCATGGCCCCTAGTCCCAATATTATAACTAGAAACCCAAGAATGCTGCCAATACCTTTTTGAATGGAGTCTACTACCGATAAAGGTTCCATTCCTTCTGCGATACCAACGAATAACGATACAATTATAAAGGTGATAAAAGCATTTAGTTTGAATTTGGCAATGAGGATAAAGAGGAGTAAAATTCCTAAAATAACAATGAATAACGGCATATTATATTTGGTTTGGATAGGTTGAAAACCTAAATATACCATAAAAAAAAGGCTCAACATATTTTATCTAAATACGTTGAGCCTATTCAATAAAATTCTATTAACGATCTGTTAATTCTGGAGAAATAATTTTATAAAGAATACCTGCTAAAATGGCGCCAACTATAGGAGCAAGCCAAAACAACCAAAGTTGATCTAGTGCCCAATCACCTACAAATAGAGCTTGACTTGTACTACGGGCAGGGTTCACAGAAGTATTGGTGACAGGTATACTAATAAGGTGAATAAGCGTAAGGCAGAGTCCTATTGCCAAGCCTGCGAAACCTCTTGGCGCCTTGGTATAGGTTGATCCTAAAATAACAAATATGAAAATGAAAGTCATTGCCACCTCAATAATTAATGCTGATGTCATACTGAATCCGCCTGGGGACTGTTCGGCATAACCATTGGCTGCAAAACCACCAATAACAAAATCAGGCTTACCTGAAGCGATTAAGAAAAGTATTGCTGCCCCAGCAATACCACCTATGACTTGGGCAATTACATAAGGTAGTACGTATTTCCATCAAAACGGCCACCTACCCAAAGGCCTATTGAGACTGCGGGATTTAAGTGACAACCAGAGATATGGCCAATGGCAAAAGCCATTGTAATTACAGTTAAACCGAAGGCAAGGGAAACCCTAACAAAGCCAATTCCTAATTCAGGAAATCCTGCGGCAAGTACGGCACTACCACAGCCACCTAGCACCAACCAAAGGGTGCCAATAAATTCTGCTATTATTTTTTTCATTTTAAAAAGGTTATTTGGTTTCTATTTATTTAGAAATCAAAACATTACGTAAGTCACATAATTTTAACCATTTTGTTTAATAAATACCTAATGTAGATTCAATTTTGCATAGAAAGGATTTATGAGTTGTTTTTAAAACGCTGTATCAATACGAACTCAAAAGTGTTTAGTTCGTAATTCTGTCATTTATTTTTTATACCAAATAGTGGTTGCAGAAGACCTATTTTTAGAATGATAAAGTGATAAATAATCCAGCTAATTAAAAATGTTCCAATAACAAGAATAAGCGCTTTTGGTAACAATCCCCAATCTAAATCCATCAGGTAATAAGCTATCGCAACAGTTACGGTTTGATGAAGAATATAGAAAGGGTAAACGGCCCTATTCGCATAACCCAAAAATTTACTAGGTTTATTTTGATGTTTGGCGGCGTAACCCAATAGCACCAATATCCAAGACCAAAGATTAATAATTTTTAAAAAAGCTTCGGTAAAATGTCTAGTATAACCATCTTCAAATTGCCATATAATGAGTAATCCTATGAAGCATAGAATGCCTAGAATAAACGCTTTTTTACGTATTTTTTCTATCTCTATCCAAAGAATTTGACCACATGATACCATGATAAATCCAAAGAAAAATAAGGTCATTGAGGAAAAGAAATTAAACCAGTCATTAATTAAATCATGCGTGATATCATAAAAAGGTTCAAGTAATGATTCTAATAAATACAAGGGTAGGGTGAAAATATAGAGTCCGAATGGCTTTTGTATCACTTTGCTAAACCAATCAACTATTTTGGTTTTTCTTTTTTTGATATACACAAAGATGGGTGAAAGTAACACTGAGAAAACAAATAGATAGGGTAAAAACCAGAGATGATGCCAGCTGATATTTCCTTCGGGATAGATACCTTCATAAGCTACGGTACTGAGATAATGTAAATAGGAACCTTGAAATTGACCTTCTGCCAATCGTTCAAAATATATTTGTGGTGGCACTACCACCAACATCCCAAATAGTAGTGGAATACCTAATCTTAGAAACCGTTCCTTATTAAACTGCCAAATAGTTCTTTTTGATAAAGCGTAGAAGGTACCCATACCAGATATTAGGAACAAAATGGGTAAACGCCACTGATTCAAAAATAGCATTGGCCATTTAATCCAATCATAGATAATATTGTTTTTTAGATGCCATCCCCAAGGGACAAAGAACATCCCGACATGATAAAAAATCAAAAGCGAAAAGACCACTACCCGTAACCAATCTAAATCGTACCTCCTAAATGTTTTTTCCATGACCCAATATTTAATTGGTCAAAATTGAGGGAATATGATATGGAAATTAAATTTTAGCATTTACAATTCGTCCATAATTACAATTTTGGAGAGATTGACCTTACGTACTGAGATGGTGAGTAGCCTGTTTGAATTTTAAAAGCATTGTAAAAAGCAGACTTAGATTTGAAGCCTACTGAATCTCCAATTGCTTCTATAGTAAGTTTATTGTATTGTGGATCAACAAGTCTTTCCTTAGCAACAACAATTCTTTTCGAATTGATATAATGGTTAAAATTAGAGCCAAACCCTGAGTTTATTGATTTTGATATTTGATTGGGATGAATATTCAAAAGATTGGCCAAATCATTCAAACTTGTATTTTTGGACAAATAATAACACTCAACATCAACAAATTTTTCAATATCAGTAAATGCTATTTCTTTAATCGGTTTACCTAAGGTCTCGTATTTGTCGGCAACCCAAGATTTGTCAAAGAATCGTGATTCTGTAATAATTATATAGGTTGTTGAAAAAGCGACTATGGTTTGAAAAATTGAAATATAATGATCGCCTCCATCATCATCAAATATGTAGAAAACTAAAAATAGAAGCAGAAAGAAGGCACATAGTATAATAGCTGAATTTCGTGTGAAAATATATTTGGACGATTTTTTTTCAGCATTATTGTTTAAGTTTCTGAACCATTCTTCTCTGACTAATTTTAAGCTCAGTAATGTATATAGCAAAAGGCTAAAAAGTATGAGCCAATCTAAAATGTCTTTTATAAAATGATAATTATAATTAAATGATTCTGGAACGGTTGCAGTTTCCATTTTACTGTAATATGCGCCTAAATAGGCATTCAATTTTACAGAAATAGGAGCAAGATAAAATGGAATTTGAGATATAAAATAACCAAGTGGTAAAACAAAATGCCACCAATCTTTCTTAAATGAAATAGATGTTCTTTTTAAAAAACCATAAATAGAAAAGTATAGAAATGGTCCTATCAACAGAACCAGTGCTTCAGTTGAATCATTCAATACTAGTATATATTTCATTAGGCCAGTGTAGCATAAATAGGTGTCTAAAAATACAATTGCTCCAAAAAAGATTAAGAGTCCTAAATAAGTCAACGGTAAATTACCTTTGCTCTTGGTGAAAAGTACAATGCTTAAAAATAGATTTTGAACAACGCCTAATAGCATAAAACTTGACGTAAGATTATGTCTTATCGGAATTTGTTCTATGAGATCATTGAGCATGTTCACTTTAACTTTTTTCTAAATAATCTTTTAATTTCTGAGGTCCTTCTAACAAAATACGAACTACGCGTAACGTACCATCGTCAGTGGTATTGATCTGCCATTTTATTAAAGAGATGTTGCCTTTTTCTATTTCAATTCCAGTAATACTTCTTGGGTGTACACAACTACCATCGTTAAATAGGGGTATATCGCCCGGTTCAGGAAAACGGGGTCTATGCGTATGGCCAACAACGGTTACTTTTAAACTGTTTTTAAGGATCCATTTTTTAATACGTCGTTCAACTTTTATAAGTTCTGTGTAGTTCTTGGCTGGTGATGTTGGGTCAGCAATACCCCAAACCTGTAATGGTTTCCAGAGTACCCTAACTAAAAATCTACCCCAACGCCAAAAAGTATAATTCCACCAATCAGCCTGGTGGCCGTGGGTTAGAAAAATTTCCTGCTGAGTGTCCCTATGTTTTAAGATAATTGCTTCATGATATTTAATTCCTTCAAAAAGCGCCTTGTCTTTATCTTCTATCGGTTCAAAATAACTTGACAGGTGTTTCTTTACGTAATCTTCATCTTTATAGACCATATCATGGTTTCCCCAAATCATATGTAGTCTATGTTCTAAATGAAATTGCTTTAAAAGTTTATAAATATTTTTGTGGGCTTCAAATAAGGATGCAAAATTAATATTCTCCCAAAGTTCATCACCATCACCGAGCTCGCAGTATTGAAATCCTTCTGAATGATAAAATTTTAGGGCATGAAAATAGATGTTTCTATTATTGGCAAATTCATCGGCAAAACTGTTGTCACCCCTGTGACAATCACTAAAAAGTATGAATTTAGAGTTGTTGTTAAATGGAATGACCTTGGCATTTTCATAAGCTCTATTAAGTCTACTATCCGATGACATGGGCTATTTTTCGTTAAATATCCGAAAATCCAGTTAACCATAGGGGGTGAGTCTCCTAAAAAACTTGTATTGTTTTGTAACTTTACAGTGATTTACTAGACTAAATAATTCATGGTTCAGCACGAGAGAAAGATAATGCCTGTAAAGCACCTCATTAGTTTTGAAGAACTTCTCAAGAAGTACGATGAACATTTAGAAGTTGATGATTCCTTTTTAGCTGCTACTGCCGAGAGAATATTGTATGCTCAAAGTGAATACCCAGAATTACGTGACGGATTTTCTGATTTTACATTGTTAGAAAAATATAAGGACGTAATTGAACGTATTTTACAAGATACATTTACGGAAGCTTTAAGTACGAATGAAATAAAGGTGGCTACCTTACCTTATCAAAATACCATTATAAAGTCTTCGAAACGCTTTCAGAAAATTATTAGCGAAGCGGGTAAGGAGTATGAGCCAGAACTGCGAAGTCTTGGCGACGATATGGATTATATTATGAGCTGTGTGGTCATATTAAATTTCTACTATGGTTTTCAGTTAGACTTTAGTCGCCCATACTTTTATGATATACCAGATGTTAATGGAGTAATGCGTCACTATCGCGTTTTATATAATGCTGATTTTATTAACATTATTCCTACAGAAAAATCTAAGAAGATTACACAAGAAGATGTAGATGAATTACTTGCAAGGCCAAATGATGTTGATCTTTGGATGGATAAAATTCCACCTGAAAGTTTTATATCTAAAGGATTTGTTATCGCCAATTTGTTCGATGTTACTATGGAACAGGCAATTTCTGATATAAAGTCAAAATTGATTTCTAAGGACCATTTAGCTCCAGATAATTTTACGGAAGAACTTCAAGAGACTTTTAAATCGTTTTTTAAGTTGCCGAATATTAGAGTAGGGTTCGCAAACTTCAATGTAAGACAAGATCAGTTCGAGGCAGTTGCAGGTATGGGGTTTGAAAGTTATCTTTTAAATGGAGAAGTAATAGTCGGTTGTAAGCGTGCGCTTTGTGAAGAATCTTACAGAAAACTGATTAAGGAAAATTCATATTTTGCCATTACAGATGTTAATCGAATGGCTGAGCTATCTAGCGGTATCGAGCCTTATGCAGGCTTAAAAAAGCAGGGAGTTCAAAGTGCAATTTTTGCACCTATTGCCTATGAGAATAAACTCTTAGGAATTTTGGAAATAGTTTCTGAGAAAAAAGGGGTGCTTAACGGTGTTAATGCTCAAAAGCTTGATGATGTATTGCCATATATTGTTTCGGCATTAGTGCGTAATAATAATGAAGAAAATAATAGAATAGATGCTATAATTCAAAATGAATGTACTTCTGTGCACTCATCTGTATACTGGAAATTTCAAGAGGAAGCCAAAAGGTTTATGAACGATCAGCTAGAAGGTAGAGCACCTACTTTCAGGGAAATTGTTTTTAAGGATGTTTATCCTCTATTTGGACAGATTGATATTAAAGACTCATCAAAAGCTAGAAATTTAGCTATTCAAAGAGATTTGATGATTCAACTTTCTGAAATTAATGACGTCTTGGTAATTGCATTGAAAAAATGGAGTTTACCTATCTATGAAGAATTGATTTTTAGGGTGAACAATCATCTTGAAAGTATTAAAGAAATGCTCTTTACAAATAGTGAACAATCCATTTTCGACTTTGTTAAAGATGAAATTTCCCCGATTTTTGAACACCTTAAAAAGTCAGATGTTGTTTTAGAAAAACATATTTTGACTTATGAGGCTAAAATAGATATGGGTACAGATTCCTATTACGATCATAGAAAGAATTATGATGAAAGTGTTACGTTAATTAATAAGAAGCTGTCTTTGGTAATAGATAAAAGACAGGAAAGTGCACAAGCAATGTTTCCTCATTATTATGAGCGCTATAAAACCGATGGTGTTGAACATAATATGTATATCGGCGCTTCTATTTCAGAAAATACAGACTACAATGATTTATATCTAAACAATCTTAGATTGTGGCAATTGCAGGTTATGTGTGAAATGGAGAATGTTCATTATGCATTAAAACCAAAATTACCGGTACCATTAGATGCCACATCATTGATATTGGTTTATAATACATCATTGTCTATCCGATTTAGAATGGATGAAAAACAATTTGATGTTGATGGCACATATAATGCTCGTTATGAGGTAATTAAAAAGAGAATTGATAAATCTTATATTAAAGGGACAACCCAACGTTTAACTCAAAAAGGATTACTTTCCATAGTTTATTCTCAGAAAAAAGATGAGTTGGAATATTTGAGATACATTAAGTTCTTGAGGTCTAAAGGCTGTTTCACCGATAAGATTGAAATTGTAGAGCTAGAAGGTTTACAGGGCGTTTCTGGTTTAAAAGCTATACGTGCCGAAATTCTATATAAAAGAGATCAAGAGCCTGAAAAGACCTACACTTATGAGGATTTGATGGAAGCTTTAAAAGAATAACACCTGACTTAGTAGCTCTAATTTACGATCTGGACCATAGAATTTAAAAGATATTGCAAACGCGATAACCGATAAAATCATTCCTATCATGAAGATGGTATAGGTCCAACGTAAAAGTTTATATTTTCTATTTAATACAATACCTAGAAAGTAAAGATCTTTTGTCAATGAGGTGTAGATGTAGTCTTTGTCTTTTAGCATTTGTTGAATTGCCCACTCATATTCTGTCAAATTCATCTTATGAAAATTACCGAAGAACAATAGATTAACATTTTTATTTTCTACATCTTCTTTAGTGAATTCACCGCTGGTAACGTTTGGTCTGGTTGCCAATACGGCCAATATCATTGAAATAATAGCAAACAAAACGAATATCACGGTTGGGTAAATTAAATAATCGTTTGAAGGATTATCTAATTTTGGAATAAGATTAGATAGGGCCAATGAGATAATAATGGCATTTACAGATAATAGAATATTTGCTTTGGTATCTGCAATATCACTAAGGGCAATATGATTTTTTAAAGTTACACGATATAAAGTTTGGATTCCTCGATCTGGACTCTCACTTTTAAACTTAACTTTTAGTCTTTCTTTTTTGGCTAGTTTTTTTTCAGATTTTTTATCCTTAATTAATTTTCTAAGGTTTTTATCTTTTTTTTCTAACCAATGCTCTTTAGCATAATCTGTATAGTAGTGATGGTCAGTTCTAAAAACCTTAATATTTCCGTCTAACCATTCTTTTGGGCTATAATCTTTAATGCCTAAAAGCTTCAGTTCTTCCCGTAATAACTCTGAAGTTTCTATGTAGCTACTTTGGGCAAAATGAGAAGAATCTGCATCTCGAATGATTTCATCCATCAAATTAGATGGTTTGGCATTCCATTTTGTGGCCCTAATGCATGCTTTGATTTTTTCTATTCCTTCTTTATAATACCCTTCTTTCAATAAAAACGCTTCTGCTATTTCACAACTACTTTCTTCATGTGCTTCAGTTCCTTTGGTGTAACCAGTGTCATGAAACCAAGCTACTAATTGTAATAGCTCTCTTTCTTGATTGGAAAGAGAACATGCCTCAAGTAATTCTTTAGTACTTTTAACGACTCTTTGTGTATGTCTTAGGTTGTGGTACAGAAAATTTTTATCCAATTTGGTGGTAAGTAGCTCGACTACAAACTGTTGTGTCTTCTCTAAAATGTTCGACATAGAAACTGTTGGTTAGAATTACACAAATTACGAAAATATAAATAGGGTTACATTGCTATGAAAAAATATTATTCCTATCTGTTAATTTTATTATTCATTACTAGTTGCGCTACATATAGCACTAAGTATGTAGATGAGAAATATGCTGTAGATGTTAAAGAGTTAAAAGAGATTTCACATACATTCTATTTAATAGGTGATGCTGGTTTATCACCTATGGGAAGTATGAACCCTGCACTTAAGATTTTTAAAGATAAATTAGATAAGGCAGATAAGAATAGTACCGCTATTTTTTTGGGTGACAATATATATCCAGCAGGTTTGCCAGACCCAAAAGATTCAACAGTGGCCTATTTGACTGCAAAAAATCATTTAGATGCACAGTTGAAAACACTTGACGATTTTAAAGGAAGACCACTTTTTATTCCAGGTAATCATGATTGGTATACAGAAGGATTAGTAGGTCTTGAGCGTGAAGAAGATTATATTAAAAAGGCCTTAAAACACGAGAATCCTTTTTTGCCAGAAAACGGTTGCCCTCTTGATGTTGTTGAAATTGGTGAAGATATAGCGATAATAACCATAGATACGGAGTGGTACCTTACCAATTGGGATAAAAGGCCCGATATGAATGACAAGTGCGATATAAAAAGCAGGGAAAAGTTCTTATTAGAACTTGAAGACGCCATAAAGGATTACCGAGATAGAACTACAGTTATTGCCATGCATCATCCTTCAAGCAGTTATGGTCCACATGGTGGTCAATATTCCTTAAGAAAACAATTTTACCCCAAAGAATTACCATTCCCAATTCCGGTTTTGGGTACATTCATTAATGTTTTAAGAAATACATCTGGTGCATCAATAGAAGATTTAAATAATAAGAGATATAGAGAGCTAATGAACAGGGTGACTACATTGGCTCAATTTTCTGAACGGGTAATATTTGTATCGGGTCATGAGCATACATTACAATATATAGTTGAAAATAATACGCCGCAGATTGTTAGTGGGTCTGGATCAAAAGAGGGTACTACTAAGTTAGTGAATGGATCTCAATTTAATACAGGTAAAATGGGATTTGCTGCTTTAGAAGTTTATACTGATGGTTCTTCTAGAGTTCGATTTTATGGTGTTGGCGAAGATAAAAAAGAAGAGTTTTTATTTACTAACGTAGTATTGCCACCTACTCTAAATGAATATATAGGTAATCTTACAACTAACTTTCCAGATTCTGTAAAGGCATCGGTCTATACTAAAAAAGAAATTGATAAAAGTGGTTTCTTTAAAGGAGTTTGGGGAGAACGTTATCGTAAATATTATGGTACAGAGGTGAAGGTGCCAACCGTAAATCTTGATACATTGATGGGCGGTTTAGTTCCTGTAAAAAAAGGCGGAGGCCATCAGTCTAAATCATTACGCCTTCAAGGTGAAGATGGTAGAGAATATGTAATGAGGGCTTTGAAAAAGAGCGCTGAGCTTTATTTGCAGTCTATGGCCTTTCAAGATCAATATGTTTTGGACGATTTAAAGGAAACCTATACCCAAGAATTGCTTCAAGATTTTTACACAGGATCTCACCCATATGGACCGTTTACTACTGGTGTGCTCTCAGATGCAGTCGGTATATACCATACTAACCCTGTACTTTATTATGTGCCAAAACAACCTGCGTTAAAGCAGTACAATGATTCTTTTGGTGATGAGTTGTATATGATAGAAGAACATACCGGTGATGGTCATGGCGATTTGGCGAGTTTTGGTTACACGAACGAATTAAAAAGCACCGATGGTATGCTTGAAGATTTACGTGATGATGAAAAGTATGAAGTCGATAAAGATTTATATCTAAGATCTAGACTGTTTGATATGGTTTTGGGAGATTGGGATAGGCACGTAGACCAATGGAGATGGGCAGAATTTAAAGATAAGGAAAAAGGTAAAATAGTTTATAGACCAATACCTAGAGATCGCGACCAAGTATATTCTAAAATGGGAGATGGAGCATTAATGAACATTGCAACACGTATTATACCTGGATTAAGACTTATGGAAGGTTTTAATGAAGAGATTAGAAGCGTAAAAGGTTTCAATTCTTCACCGATGACTTATGTTTTAGATTTGACCCTATTAGGTGAAACTGAAAAAAGCCAATGGTTAGCTCAAGCAAAGTATTTACAAGAAAATTTGACTGTGAATACCATTGATAGGGCATTTAAAGCCTTTCCTGAAGAGGTTCGCGATGAAACAGTCGTAGAGATAAAAAATATTTTGTTAGCACGTTTAAGTCATATTCAAGAGACGGCTGAAGAGTATTATAAAATATTGAATAAGTATGCGGTTGTCGCAGGTACCGATAAGGACGATTGGTTTGAAATAAACAGATTTGATGACAAAGAAACAGAAGTAAAAGTATATAGAAATATAGATGGTAAAAAGGATAAGTTATTCTTTTACAAAGTATTTACAAAAGAGGATACCAAAGAAATATGGGTATTTGGTTTGGATGATGATGATATTTTTGAAGTTAACAATCCTTTAAATTATAATGGGGTAAAAGTTAGGATAATAGGAGGCCAAAATAATGATATCTATAGAGTTGAAAATGGAAAGAATATTGCGCTATATGATTACAAAAGCAAAAAAAATACCTTTGAAGAAAGAGGAGGGGCAAAAGTTAAATTGTCCGATGATTATGAACTAAACACGTATCAACCTCTTAAATTAAGAAATAGTTTTAATCAAATTATCCCTACTGTTGGCTTTAATCCTGATGATGGCATACGTATTGGATTTATGAATACATATACCTATAATGGATTTAGACAGAATCCATTCACCCAACAGCATACTATTGGGGCATCATATTATTTTGCTACCAGTGGTTTTGATTTTAAATACCAAGGTGAGTTTGCACATTTGTTTGAAAATTGGAACGGCGAAATATCCGCTCGATTTACTAGTCCTAATTTTGCCGTGAATTTTTTCGGATATGGGAATAACACAATAAATTTAGATGATGACCTAGAACTTGATTACAATCGAGTAAAACTTAGGCAAATTGAATTTTCACCTTCTTTGGTTTGGAGAGGGGAATTAGGGGCAAAAGTAAAGGTTGGTCTATCATATCAAGATATTAGTGTTGAAGAAACAGATGATAGATTTATAAATACATTTTACCAACAAAATGGGGAAGAGACCAATAGCGATTTTATTGGTGCTCATGCAGGATATTCATATGAAAACAGAGATAATGAAGCTTTTCCTACATTAGGTATGGCAAGCTCTTTACAAGTTGGTTTTAAAGACAATATTTCTACAGATGGAGGTAATTATGGATATGTTATACCTTCAATAAGTTTCGATTATAAATTGATTCCAAGTGGCCGCTTAGTTTTGGCTACTAAATGGAAAGCCCATTTTAATATGGGTAATGGTTATGAGTTTTACCAAGCAGCAAGTATCGGTGGCTTAGATGGTTTGCGAGGTTTTAGAAATCAACGATTTACTGGTAAAACATCATACTATCAAAATACGGATATCAGATTTAGCCTAAATAAAAAGCGGACAAGATTACTACCAATGGCCATGGGGCTATTTGGAGGGTTTGATTATGGTAGAGTTTGGTATCCTGGGTTGAGTTCTGAAAGATGGCATACGTCATACGGTGGCGGATTCTTTTTGAATGCCTCTGATATTATATCTATCAATACAGCCCTATTTGCAAGTGAAGATGGCCCTAGATTTACCTTTGGGTTAGGTTTCGGTTTCTAAAAGCGAAAATCACTTTAAAGAATAGGAGTATAGATTGCCACCAGTACCATGTGAGCGTTCATCGGAAATGAGTAGTGTGTTGTCATTTAGAAAACATACAGATTCTAACTGCGTTCTGGCGCCTAAATCAATTTCCTGAAGTTTGCCTTTAGAGAAATCATTCCACGTAAATTCAGTAAACACAAAAAGTTTACCATAACTAAGAGCTACTATTTTATCTCCTTTGGGTGAAATATCAATTGAGGTAATTTGACATATTTTCCAATCTGTACAAGGTATAAATGACCCAACAAAAGTAGCTTCATATTTACCGGCAGTATCTGGAACAGAATAAATATGAGCCTCTCCTTTAAATGGTTTAGACCTGTTTTTCGTAATTATGTAAAGTGAATTTTCATGATGAAATAGTGCTTCGGCATCATATAAAAGTCTGTCTTCTTTAGGTGGAAATTCTTTTTGATCCGGATAGTTAAATTCAATTTGTTCAGCATCTATTTTATCGCCAGGTTCAATAGATGGGTTTGGTAATTTATAAATGACCAAATTTTTACGAGCATTAGCATTGTTGCCTATGTCGGCAATGTAGAGGTTGCCTGCCTGGTCCATCGCCATATCTTCCCAATCATCATTATCTCCATTTTTCACTTCTAGGGTTTTTATGATGTCACCCTTAAAATTTACCTGATAGATTTCATCCTTATTGCCGTTATCCTCAACCGCCCAAACTGTAGAATCACCATAAGTAACCAAGCCAGAGTTTTCCTTTAAGCTCCCTGGTAAGTCTGTTATTACTTTTAATTGCCCATAATTGGAGCACGATGTAAGTGTAGAAAATATGGTAAATGTGATTAATACTAGTCTATTCATCTGAATCTAATAATGGCATATATATTTCAGCTTTCCATCGTAAGGCATCTCCTCCCATATTCGGATTGTTAAAAAAGAATTCAATAGGTTTTTGGTCTACTTCAATGCCATTCTTTTCAGCATAATCTAGCAAAGTATACCACGCTCTATCTGAAGTCATGTAATTACCATTGTATACAGCTTTTAATGAATTCGTTCCTATAAATTCCTTATAAACAAGATCTTTTATGGTCGGTAAAGTATCTTTTTTAATTATTGGATAACAAAAGTTAAAAACAATACTATCGTTTTGCATATTCCAATCGGTAGTTTCTATAAAGGGAATACCGTTAAATTCAATTCCATTATTGCCAATGACCGAATTAAGAAAAGGATAGCTTTCCATCATTGCAAATGCCTTTTTATTTTGAATGGTTTTATGCTCTACACATGCACAATAGGTAGAAGGCAGCGCCTCTTCCCCAATAAATGTAACCTTGAATTCTTTAAGATGTTCATTTAAATTTTCTATAAATTCAGTAACTGTTTTTCTAGATTTTATTTCGAAATCGGTATCAGTAAAAGGAATGTATAACTTGTTTTTTAAGCTATGGTCCGCATCTTTTATATCTACCACTATATGCGATGTAGAATCTGTTACATAATTAATATTCCATTCATAAATATGGGTCGAATCACCAAAAGAAATTATTTGCTCTAAATGATTCATGTCATTGACTTGTCTTAGAGAAGCTTTGGGTAATGTTTTGCTCCATGCTTTTAGTGCTTGGTTAATTACGCCTGTATTCGATTTAGCGGTTACTCTAACCTGATAGTCTTGTGGCTTAATGAAAAAATACCAGAGTAATCCAATTGAAATAATAGCTATTGCAATGGTATAACCTTTTCTCATATTTATTTAATTCTGTGCGATATTGGAGTTGTTCTTCATTTTAATTTTAGAGTTCAATAGAGCGCCTATTTGCCTCCCTTGACCAACCCCAACTTCAACTGCTGCTCTATAGTGAATACCACCGTACATTCTGCTAATGGCTGCTTCATCTGCTGCTGTATTAAATGAAGTATACTTTCTAATGGGCAGGCCGTATGGTGTTTCTGTATCATCAATAAAACTAAAATTTTCACCAAAAATACTGGTTAGGGCAGTAGCAGCGGCTCCTGATACTACGCTATGTCCACTAGTGTATTCAGGAAATGGTGGTGTTTGAAGAATAGGCTTCCAATTTTCGTCAATATGTTGATTTATTAAAGTTTCAGGTCTAATTAAATTACTTCTATACTTTTCATCCCAGCAACTAATAAATGCATCTGCGATTGCCAATGACGTTTTGGTATATGCAAAAACGGTATCGTCGAAATTGCTGTCTGTACTTCTACAGGCAATTTTGGTAATACCAATCCAATGCGCACCAGGAGTTATTTTTTTGGTAGCGAACATTAAGTGTCCCCGAGTAACAGATACATACGGGTTGCAATCCCAAAATTTGGCAATGGCCACTTCATCAGACGCATCTCCAATCGCCGTAATTTTGTTGCTAATATTATAAACCTCTAGCAGTTCTTTATAGAAGTCTGAATCTTTTTCTAATGAAAAAGGTGGCGGAGGTACAGGTTTAAATTGTGAGGCAGAATCTAATACAAATGGTCGAATTTTGCTCCAATGTGGTTCAATACCATCCATGTATGCTGGTGGTGTGGGTTGCCATCTAGAAGCTTCATCCGTGTTTACCGTAAACTTTGGCATGGTACGGGTTTGGCTATAATTATCCTTGCTCATCCATCCTTTAATATGTTCTGCGACTTTTAATCCATAAGCTTTAGAAGCTTCGAATTCAGTTTCATTTTTAGTTTTCCATACATTGAATAAACTGTCTTGCAAAACATCGAATTTATCTTCTGAGAAAATCAATTGACGACTTATATTCATATGTGCAATTAACGCCGACAGTTGAGGGTTTATTCCTGAGATAGAATCCATTTTAGGAATCGGTTTCAAGTCTGTAATTTGACCGGATAACGTTTGATAATCAGGGTTCACCTGTGCTATTATTTCATAGGCAGCAATATTGGGGTAAGCGAATATTCTACTAGCCACAGGAGGCGAGAAAATATCATGAATCATTATTTCTACTATCTTATCGATAGAGTTGTGCAATTCTTCCGGAGATATTATAATAGGCTCTTCTTTCTTAGCGCAACTCGCAAGAATAAGGCCGGCCATTAATAATGTAATATACCTTTTCATACGTCTATTGTTTTAGTATTTTATATACTTGTGCCGCTTCATTGTTGAATGTTAGCAGTAAGTAATTATTGTTGTTTGATTGTATAATATTAATATTTCTGATTGATTTACCCATAAGGTCAAGACCAATTCGATTGGCTAAGGTAATATTGTTGACATCATTTATCAAAGCTCCAGGGAAAGAATCAAAACGACCGTGGTAAGGTTTTACTCCAAAATAGTTTCCAACGGCTAAAACTTCAGTTTTAGTATCACCATCAAAATCAAATTCTAAAAAGGACATAATAGGAGCTAACTGCAATTCGAAATTAAAAGGAATAAAGGAAAATTTACCATTATCATTTCTCAAATATCCAGAACTTAAGGTATGTACTTCTTGAATTTCTGCATTAGGTAACACATCTTCACCTAAAATTTCTTCCATTGATTTTCCGGCAAAAGAAGTGTAATTAGTGAATTTTTTACGAAGTGAAACCAACTGACTCGATAGCTCTCTTAGTCCGTCAATCGGATAATTTTTACCATCTTTATATGTGCTGACGATGGTTTCGGTAGCTCCATTTTTATCAAGGTCACCATAATACATTTTCATAGGATGTTCTGAAGATGCTGAAAATTTCGTATTCAATCCCCAGTTACCTAACAAATAATCCTGGTCACCATCAGCATCGATATCGAAACTGGTAACAGCTTGCCATAATCCGTTTGCCTTATCATTTTCTAACAGATGTACTTCAGTAAATACACCCTTGTTGTTCTGAAAAAATAGTGGAGACATCCATTCACCCACAAATAAAAGGTCTTCCCAGCCATCATTATTAAAATCTGTAACAACTGCATCTGTAATCATTCCCAAGTTTTCAAAGGGATTGTTCGCTATGGTAAAGTCTCCGTTTTTATTTTCTAATAAATAGCTGTTTGGTTTATTGCCATAATCTGCACTAATAGATTGATTACAAATTAATATATCTAAATCATTGTCATGATCATAATCTAATTTGAGAAGTACAGATGCATTTTCAAATAATTCAGGAAATTCTTTTTTAATGAAAGTGCTCTCGCTTGCTGAGTAGTAAGAGTCGGTTAAAGGTTTCATTTCATTGAAAAAATCAGCGCCACCCGTGCCAACTATCAAATCATTTTTGCCATCAGAATTAAAATCACCAATAATCGATGTGATATCTTCCTTTATACTATCGTTCTGAATTTCTGGAAAAATTTTTAATTGAAAACTTGAATCACCTTGAATAAAAATCTTAGAAGGAATGTATTTAGAGCCTCCAAAAAAGACATCTTCCTTACCATCTTCATTTAAGTCGCCAACGCTAACGGCAGGTCCTCTGTCTGACATTTGATAAGGTATAAGCTTTTGGCGTAGATAATCGCTGTAGGCATCTTCTATGTGCTCATAATTTATTCCAAGATTATTTGGTTCTTTTTCAAAAAGAGGCTTTTGTTTTAGGTGTAAGCTATTATAGTCAAACGGTTTTGCTAGCTCTGGTTTAATAAAAAGAGTTTGGTTAGTGGTTATG
Organism: uncultured Maribacter sp.; assembly: GCF_963975365.1. Taxonomy (GTDB): domain Bacteria; phylum Bacteroidota; class Bacteroidia; order Flavobacteriales; family Flavobacteriaceae; genus Maribacter. Next base: position 335,766 of record NZ_CAXBGF010000001.1, read on the forward strand.
TTCTTAAGTATTTGAAAGCTTTTGTCTGGCCAAATTATTTTTAAGGAATCAACGGTATTAAGGTCCCCGTAACCAAAATGTATTATAGGTTCTGAAGAAGCTTGAAAACCACGTACAGTATACATCTCTTTGAACTGTTGAATGCCATTCGCAAAGGAGAAAATTTTGGTGCCGATTCCGAATTTATTTTCTTTTTTAAAGTTCAGTTTTATTTTTAACCAATTACGAGTGCTATTAGTGGTATTCTCTTGTATGATTGCTGGGCTAAATAGATTATTGGTCACGATATCTAAGTCACCGTCATTATCTAAATCTCCATAGGCTGTTGCGCCAGAGATTACAGTATCTTGAGCAATCCAAGTTTTCGACTCATCGATAAACTTAAGATTCTTAGTGCCTTTGAAAATTTTATTGCCTACAAAGCCCGATGGCATCATGGCCAATGCCTTTTGGTCTACAAGATTTGTACTATTTATTTTTTGCTTGATATTATCGTTCGATACATAATTGATGTAATCAAGATCGTTCGGGCGTTTTGGAATACCGTTGCTAATGTAAAGATCCTGCTCGCCATCTTGATTGTAATCGCCAAATAATGCGCTCCAACTCCAATCTGTAGCGGCTATGCCACTAAGCAAAGCAGTTTCTAAAAACATGCCATTGGGTTGGTTTACATATAGCATGTTTCTGGTATACTGATTATGATAGCCAAAGGTTTGTGTTTTTAATTTTTGAATTTGAACATCATCATCACCTTCAGAAGTTTTTAAGACCATTTCGTCTTGTGCCAACATATCCAATGAAATTAAATCAGGTAGACCATCATGATTAATATCTGCCACATCACTACCCATTGAAAATCTTGAGGTATGTCCGAAATATTGTTTCAAACTTTCTTTAAATGTTCCATCGCCATTATTTAGATAATAATAATCATCTTCATGAAAATCATTGCCAATGTATAAATCTGGAAATCCATCTTGGTTAAAATCTGAAACAGCAATACCTAGACCATAACCATTGATGCCACCATAGATGCCAGCTTCTTCACTTACATCGGTAAATTGCCCATTATCATTACGAAGTAATTTGTCGCCGGTTTCATAGCTTCTTTTGAAGCGAACTTCTGCGTTGCCATAAGAGTCTTGGGTATGTACAGCATGATTAAGTAAATACATGTCTAGATCACCATCTAAATCATAATCTAAGAATGCTGCCGATGAACTATACGATTCATAATCTAAGCCGTATTCGGCAGAACTTTCTTTAAAAGTGGCATTACCTTGATTTATAAAAAGTTCATTGTGGCCATTAAACCCGTTTAGACCTACCACGGCACAAACATAAATATCTAAAAGACCATCTCCGTTTACGTCACCCATTATAGTACCTGTGTTCCACGAGCTATTTCCTTCAACACCAGCTTTAATAGATATATCTTCAAACTTGAGATTTCCTTTGTTGAGGTATAATTTGTTTTTTACTTGATTTCCTGAAAAGTAAATGTCTGGCAAGCTATCGTTATTAATATCACCAATGGCGACGCCACCACCATTATAAAAGTATAAGTAGTCTAAAATACTAAGGTCTTTAGATTCGGTAAGGGTATTTTCGAAGCTAATGCCAGTATCACTTGGGGAGTGTTTTATAAAAAGCTCGCCCGAATTTTCCTTGCAACCAATTGCAAAGATCAATAAACAAAGAATAAGAATGTTATTTTTCATTTAATCGATAAAGTTTTGGAGTGTCATTATTGATTGCTGCAATGATAAATTGATTTCCCTTTTTATCCTTAATTACTTCGATGTGTTTTACTTCGTTTCGAATGAAGAAACCACTATATGAATAGTTTTGCCATTCAAACCCAAGTTTGCCATCGCCAAGTAAAACATTTCCGTAATTTGCATCTAACCTTGAGTATTGCGGTTTAAATTCAAAATTATTGCCAGCCATTACCAAGTCAAGATTTCCATCTTTGTTAACATCTATACATTGAATACCGCAGATACAAGAGAATTGAACTTGCGGTGGTAAAATTTTAATAGTAAAATTACCATTGCCATCATTAATAGCAATTACTGATTCTGAGATACTAGCCTGTTTTTGTATTGTATTTTCTATAATATTTTTAGGAAAGAGTTCATCAATGGTTTTTTTTGCATATTCTGAAGCCTTTATATTCTTTTTCTTTAAGGCCAATATTTGAGAGGTCAACTCCTTTTTTTGGTGTAAAGGATAATCACCATTATTATAATTTTGTGTGGTTATCTGTTCTATAGTACCATCGTTATCAAAATCATTTACCCACATTTTCATTGGTTGGCCAGGTGCAGGTTTGTAATGTAGATTACTTCCCATGTTACCTAGTATTAAATCTTGATCACCGTCGTTATCTAAATCGTATCCTTCGACAGCTCCCCACCAACCATTAAGGCTATCGAGAGAACTCTTGGAGTCGCTAAGTCTTCTACCAGAATTCTTATAGATTTTAGGGCTGCCCCAATCGGATACCGTGACTAAATCTTTTTTGCCATCACCATCCATATCTAGCCATTTGGCGTCAGTAACCATTCCGGCATCCTTTAGGTCGTATGCTGAGCGTTCAGTAACATTGGTGAAGGTGCCATCTCCGTTATTAAGTAGAAATAAATGGTCAGGATTTATACCATAAGTGCCAACTACACTTCTTGAACCTACAAAAACATCGATGTCGCCATCGTCATCAAAATCTGAAGGGGCTATAACGGCAACATTTTTATTAGTTGTGGGTAATTTATTGGTGCTTAAAGTAAAATTTCCTTTACCGTCATTAAGATATAGACGAATGCCATAAGTGCCTTGCATGCCTATTTCATTGCCGCCAGTACCTACCATAAGATCTAAGTCTCCATCATTATCCGAATCAAAAAATGATGCAGCGGTATCTTCAAGTGGAGCTTCTGTTTCGAAATATTTTATTATAGGTTTTGATAACGTGCCGTCGCCAGAATGCAAATACAAAGCGCCAGATTGTTCTTTGCCGCCACCAATAAAAATGTCATCATTGCCATCACCATTTACATCGCCTACAGTTAAACCCGGTCCTTCTTCCGCTAATGATCTAGAAATTAATCCTTCATTATCAAAATCCATATAATTGTTTTCCTTGTGGGTCAACAAGGTGTTATTTTCTATTTGATTTAAGATAGTGGGTTTGTTTTCTTTTTTAGTCTTGTAGATTTCTTCAGCTTCATTTTGAACGAAGGTTATCGATTGATTTGCTTTTACATTTGTAAGCTTTACCGTTGCATCGTTTGGCCATATAATTCTAACGGAATCTAAAGTCGTAGTCGCACCAAGACCAATGGTCATCGGGTAATCTACAGAAGACTGAAAACCTCTTGAAGGCATTAAAGTTTGGTCGATAATGTTGTTAGTGTAATATAAACGTGCTATGGTACCTATTCCAAATCTATTCCCATCAGAACCTTCAAATTTTAATTTGATATAATTATTGCTAGATTCGGTTTCCGAATTATTTCTGTAAACGAATGTTTCCATGTTTACGTTATTGACCACTAAATCTAAATCTCCGTCATTATCTAAATCTCCATAGGCAGATCCATTAGAACGACTCGGAATTTCGAAACCCCATTGTTTATTATAGTTGCTAAAAGTGATATCTCCATTATTTCGATAAGCATAATTGGGTAAAGGAGTTACAGGCATTTTATTGATGATAGAATCTATAGATTCCTTTCTTCCTGTTAAAGCCATTTTCTGAATTATCTCATTGGCAAAGAAATCTACAAAATCCAAATCGGTTAAATCATGGTTAATGCCGTTTGTAATATAAATATCTTTTAAGCCATCATTATCCATATCGAATAACAACCCAGACCAACTCCAATCGGTTGCTTCAACACCGCTATAATATGCGATTTCAGAAAATGAACCATTGCCGTTATTTAGTTGTAAGGTGTTTTGAATATACTGCTGGTGAAAGTCTTTACTTTGCTTTAATTTGAAGACATTGTAGCCTTCGAACTCCATAACCGATTTTACGCGTTGGTCAGGTTCAGGAAGCATGTCGGTAATGAATATGTCGGTTAAGCCGTCATTGTTAATATCAGCCATATCAACACCCATAGCCGACAAACTAAGATGATTTGTCCATTTTTGAATTTCCTCGTTAAAAGTACCATCTTGGTTATTGATATATAAATAATCCCTTTCATAAAAGTCATTGGATACGTAAATATCTGGATATAAATCGTTGTTGATATCAATGACCATAACACCGAGACCAAAGCCAATTAGACTCCCATAAATACCTGCTTTTTCGCTTACATCTACGAACTTACCGTTGTCGTTTCTTAATAACATGTCGCCAACACCTCTAAAAATTTTTGGTACACCTTCCCAATCTTGAGCCCTAACGTCACGTTGTTCAGCATACCCAAGACTACTTACGGGAATATTACTGTTGTTTAGAATGTAAGCATCTAAGTCACCATCCTTGTCATAATCAAAGAAAGAGGCATGTGTAGAAAAACCTGTTTCCGCCAAATTAAATTCATGCGCACGCTCGGTAAAAGTTCCATTTCCATTATTAATGAAAAGGTCATTGTCATGGTTATTGCCTTCCATGTTCCCAGCATTGCTTACATAAATGTCTAGTAGCCCGTCATTATTAATATCTGCCATAACCACACCGGTAGACCAAGGTTTGTTTCCCGCAATTCCGGCAGCTTCAGAAATATCTTCAAATTTTAAACCCCCTTTATTTAGATACAATTTATTCGGTTCCATATTTCCGGTAAGAAAAACATCAGAAAGTCCATCATTGTTAATATCGCCGATGGCAACACCACCACCATTATAAAAATTTCTGTATTTGAAAATGTTAAATTCTTTTGAATTTTGAACCTTGTTTATAAAGTTAATACCAGTCTCTTCTGAAGGTAAAAGGGTAAACAAAGTTGGTTCTGACTTTTCAATTGATTCGCTAGAATCTTTTTTAGAGTGACAAGAGTACAAAAGTGAAAAAAGTAAGCTAAAATAGGCTAGCCTAAGTAAATTCGATTTCATTCTTAAATATTTTTGAAATAACAATTCGATTTCATCGTGAATTAGGAAATGGTACATTGACAAAAGAATATTTAGAGCAATCATGCTTTTAGGATAATTCGATAATCATTACAAAAATTGCTCTATATCTTTGATTCCTTAAAAATTTTATAGACTATCTAAATTGAATGAGTCACCCCTAAAACAGTATCTTAAAAATTAGATTGCAAGATAGCCAAATACCTACTATTTGCTAGGCTTTATTTACATAAGTCGATGTTAATATTTGTCGAAAACGTTATAGATTTTGTGGAATATTGTGAATAATCAGTTTTTCATAGCTTGAATTTAGAAGTAATGAAAATAATCCAATATATTTAGGCTTGACTAATTAACCAACAACAGACCACATGATAGGGATTTTATCTTTTATAGGCTTTACAGTTTTAGTAGCTGTTATTTCATATTTTGCAACAAGAAGTACCGATGAACAAACATCCGATGGCTATTTTCTAGGAGGAAGAAGTTTAACGGCCGGGGTTATCGCTGGGTCATTGTTGCTTACGAATTTATCTACAGAGCAAATTGTTGGTCTAAATGGTAGCGCATATACAGACGGATTATCAGTTATGGCCTGGGAAACCTTGGCCGCAATAGCAATAATCGTCGCTGCAATATTCTTACTGCCGAGATATCTTAAAGGTGGTCTTACCACAGTGCCCCAGTTTTTGGCAAAAAGATTCGATGTAGCCACAAAAACGCTTACTTCCGGATTATTTCTTACAGGATACGTCGTGGTTTTACTTCCGGTTATTTTGTACTCTGGTTCAGTAGCTATAAGTGGTATGTTCGATGTGCCGACGCTGTTAGGTGTTTCTGATAGTACTGCGTTGGTTATTTGTATTTGGGGAATTGGAATCATAGGTTCTATTTATGCTGTTTTTGGAGGGTTAAAAGCTGTTGCAGTATCTGATTCTATCAATGCAATAGGTTTGTTAATAGGAGGATTGTTAATTCCAATATTCGGATTAATGGCTATTGGTGATGGTAGCGTTTTTACCGGACTTGAAACTTTAGTGAATACTAATCCAGAACGATTCGATTCTACTGGTAACGCTGGTCAAGAAGTTCCTTTCAGCACCATTTTCACGGGTATGATGTTGGTTCAACTTTTTTATTGGGGAACCAATCAACAAATAATACAAAGAGCTTTAGGGGCTAAAAATTTAGCTGAAGGTCAAAAAGGTTTACTCTTGGCTTCATTTTTGAAAATATTGGGTCCTTTAATTTTGGTTTTACCAGGTATGATTGCCTACCATTATTTTGATGGTAATTTAGATACAAGTGATTTGGCTTATCCAGAATTGGTGCGAGCGGTATTACCTAAACCATTAGTAGGATTTTTTGCTGCCGTTTTATTCGGGGCTATTTTAAGTTCATTTAATAGTGTTTTAAATAGTTCTGTAACGCTATTTGGTATAGATATATACAAGCAACATATAAATAAACAAGCATCGGAATCTACCGTAGTGAAATATGGAAAAATTTTCGGTATCTGTTTGGCATTAGCCGCTATGTTTATAGCTCCATTAATTGCTAATGCAGGTAGTTTGTTTAATTACTTACAGGAAATAAATGGTATATACAGTATTCCAATATTTACAATTATAGTTGTTGGGTACTTGACAAAAAGAGTACCAGCTATTGCAGCAAAAATCGGAATTTTATCAGGGTCAGTACTATATATAATCAGTCAATTTTGGCTTAAGAATAAATTTGTGGATGAGGCACTTGCCCAAGCTAATGTATCGGGAATTACTGATCCAGCTCAACTTAAATTAATAGAGGCTGAGGCATATCCTCATTATTTACATATTATGGCCATATTATTCGTAACAAACATTATAATTATGCTAATTATTGGTGCGATTAGGCCACGTAAAGAACCATTTGTATTGGAGTATACAAATCAAGTTTCGATTACTCCTTATAAGTATGTGAATCAAGTTGGAATTTTGATTTGCTGTATAGTAATAGGAATTTATGTCTATTTTGCTAAATAGGGATATTTCTATTCTTCAAAGGTAAAAAGCTTAACCATATTTGTTTAACGTTTAGCTTATATTTCGACTTATCCGCAATCAAAATACCCTTCAATTATTACCAATAATTGAAGGGTATTTTGATTTTCAGATGTACCATAAGCGATTAAATACTTAAAGTAGTGTTCTTAATTTGCTAATTAATATAGATAATCTAGTTTTCTATTCGTGACAGTTTAGTTCTATGCTAAAGTTAGATTGTGAATAAGGATTTACTTTATGGTGTATTATTAATTACTATTTTAAAAATATAAGCGAAGCGTGCAATGAACTCAGGTCTTATACATTTTCTGAATATTCTTTATATGATTGGCTATTATGGATTCTTTTTAAGCAAAGGTAAAGCACCAATTTTTTATCCTTTTCAAAACATTGATTTATAAAGCCATATTTTTATTTTGTTACAAATAAGATAGGAAACAAAAAAGCCTCCAATTATTGGAGGCCTTTTCGAACTTAAACAAAATTTATTCTTAATACCCTGGGTTCTGAACCAAATTAGGGTTTGCAAGCAATTGTGCTGGTGGAATTGGGAACACATTATAATCATCATTATTAATAGTGCCTTCAGCTTTAAATAACCAGTCTCTACCAAATTGACCGAAACGAATTAAATCGTTACGTCTCCAAGCTTCTTGATACAATTCTCTACCTCTTTCATCTAAAATGTCTTGAGCTGAAACAGTACCTAACAATTGTTGAGTATTACGTATCGTTCTTAAGTCATTTATCATTGAAGTAGGGTCACCACCACTTCTAAACATAGCTTCAGCTTTCATTAAGTGTGCATCTGAATATCTAAATACAATTTGATGACTTATTGAAGCATCACCGTTTCTAGCTGCATATTTTTGAACTCTAATACCTGTGGTTTCATCATTGTTGATGAAATTAACTGCACCAGAATTGTCCTTAAACTCTCTTTTGAAAGTTAAAGGAGCACCTTGTCTATCTTTTAATGGTGTTCCGTCAAGAGCATATTGTTGGTTGATAAGAAAGCCATACCCAACATTTGAACCATTAACATAGCCATTTAATTCAGCGGCATAAGGTTGGTCAGCAAAAGCAACACCTTTTGTTGGTACACCACCTCTACGCTCTTCTTGGCCATTTGCTGGTTCTTGGTTTGCATCTAATTCATTAAATTCTGAATCTCCTTCAAAAAGGTCGTAAAATTCAGCTAATGTGCTGAAACCATTCCATCCACCACCTTGTATGCTAGTGTTGTTGTAATGAAGACCCATAACTATTTTGTTAATAGTGTTGGCCTCTAAAGACCATATAGTTTCATTATCAGCATCTGGTAAGAAAAGGTCAAAGTATCCTTCTTGCAAAGCATAACCATCAGCGGTAATTGCATCAACTAAAGAAATAACTTCAGCCATATCACTTGATTGTGGTTCTCCACCAACATAAATATGTTTGTTTAAAAGAACTTTAGCTTTCAAGTATCTAGCAGCTGCTTTACTAGCTCTGCCATTTGCGACACCGCTCGCTGCTGGTGTACCAGGAGCATTAGCAATAGCTGTCTCTATATCAGCTAGGATAAAATCAACTGCAGCCTGCCCTGTTAATACTTCGGGAATCGATGATGATGGTAACGAAGTATCTCTAAAAGGTACTTGGCCATAGTTATCTAAAATTACCCACATACTATAGGCTCTAATAAAGCTAGCATCTCCAATATTGGTAGCACTAGGATTACTTCTAGCATCTAATATTTGTGATGCTTGTAGTTGATTTCCATTCCATCTTTGGAATAGATTTACTATAAATTGGTGTTGCCCATTCCAATCATGGGTATGCATAACTCTCCATAAGCCATTATCTCCCCAATCTCCTCCACGGGTAGGAATTAAATGTTCATCTGTCGTTACTTCTTGAAGGGCAAAGTAATCTTCTTGCACAGCGTATTGTCCAGCAAGAGTACCGTATAGATTCGTAACGGTAGATGATGGATCGGCTAAGCCTTGAAAGCCATCAGAAATTATCGAATCTGTTTCTTCTATTTCTAAGTCGGTACAGGAGGTAACCCCTACCAACGATAGAATAGAAAGCGTTAAGATTTTAAAATTATTTTTCATGATATTCAATTTTTTTTAATTAAAATGATGCGTTTATACCAAAAGTAATTGTTCTTGGTCTTGGGTATGAACCATAATCAAGTCCCCTAGATGGAACACCAGAACCTAAGTCACCTGTATTAGCAGTAACCTCTGGGTCTAAACCACTATAGTCAGTTATCAAAAATAAGTTCTGACCAGTAAGTGAGAAACGTAAAGCATCTAAAGCACCTTCACCAGATAATGGGAAGTTATACCCAACACTTGCATTTTGGAAACGTACAAAATCTCCTTTTTCTAAAAAGCGTGTTGAAGCATCAGCAGAAGCTCCAGGATTTTCACCGTTACCTATTACATTTTGAGTAACGTTTCTAGAGTTTGAAAGTGCGCCTGCATTGAAGTAAGCATTGTCTGTGTTATTGTAAACAGAAAAACCAAATTGACCTTGAAAAAATACAGAAGCATCAAAATCTTTAACTCTTAAATTTAAGCTTAAACCAGTCGTAATATCTGGTAAGGCATCTTCACCTACGAATTTTTTATCTCCAAAAGGGTCTCCTACACCGTTTCCATCAACATCTTGGTAGATTGGATTTCCAGCATTGTCAAAACCTTCAAAAACAGGTAGGTAGTATGAGTATAATGATTGTCCAGAAGCAAAACGTTGCGCGAAAGCTCCAGTTAATCCAGGACCGTTAACGGCTCCAGTATCAATTAATCCAGCAAAATCCTGAACTTCATTATTGTTATAAGCTATGTTGAAATCTGCAGAAAAAGTTGTATCATCCGATTGCACGAAATCATAAGCTAAAGCAAGTTCAACCCCTTGGTTGATAATACTTGCATCAACATTGCTGAATTGGAAAGGGTCAACAGCAGGTGACGCTGGTGGCGTTTGTAAAAGCACATCGGTTGTTTTTGTTCTATACACATCAAAACTACCGCTAAAACGATCGTTATTAAAACCAAAATCAATACCGGCGTTAATATTAAATGAAGATTCCCATTTTAAATCTGGTCTATCCGTTGCTACAATTTCAGTACCATTAGGAGTAATTTCAAGATTTTGTTGAATTGTTAAACCAGAAAAGCGTTGTCTAGCAACAAAATTTCCATATCCTAATCCATCTTGGTTACCAGTGATACCTGTACTCAATCTAAGTTTTAACGTAGAAACATTTTCGCCTACAAAATCTTCTTCATTAATTTTCCAAGCAAAAGCTCCAGAAGGGAAATAACCATATTGATTTTCTGGTCCGAATCTAGATGAACCATCAGCTCTCATGGTACCTGTAAACAAATATTTGTTGTTTAAAGTGTAGTTAAGTCTTGCGAAGAATGATTGTAACTCATCGGTATTGTCAAAAGCATCGGTGTAAACTGAAGTTACCGAACTTGATAGGCTTCTGCCTAATTCTTCTTGCGGTACTACATTAGGAAATAATCTATTGATTAAAACTCCATTAGAATTTGTAGCGTAATAGGCCTGTTGGTAAGAACCTGTTACTGAATTTTGCAAATCACTTACAGCACTTCTTAGATCAGAACCCATTGCATTAAGATCTCCTGTGTTATAGCCTCTACCTCCTGCATTGAAACCGAAAGTTTGAAAGTCTTGGTAACCAAAACCTACTAAAGCTTCTAAACTAGAATTTTCGAATTCTTTGTTGTAGTTTACAGTAGCTTCAAAAGTTTTATTATTTCTTTCTAAAACACTGTAGTTACCACGACCAACGCCTGATACACCATTTATGTTATTAATATTTTTAGAGATAACAGATGTGTTAGAAGCTTCTGCTTTATCTAAACCAGCATTTAACTTAGCTGAAATTTCTGGGGTAAAATTATACTGTACAGAACCATTTAATAAATACCTATCTGTATTAGTTAAATTCTGTGTATTGTCTAAAGCGTTTTGTGGGTTTACATTTAAACCACCCGCATTAAAACTAGAACTAGCTGGCCATGTTGGGTTTGCTGCATAGGCACCACCTAAAACATCTCCTGCTGCACCCGCTTGTGCACTGATAGGCGCTTGAGAGTCATTTATTCTAGCAACAGACATTTGAAGGCCAAGAACCAATTTGTCATCTAAAAATCGTTGATTAAAATTAATTCTACCTGTAATTCTTTCTAAGTCAGAATTTTCAACGATACCAAATTGCTTACCGTAACCAAAAGTAGCTCTTACGTTACCACTACCATAATTTTTAGAATAAGAAAGGTTTTGATTTTGAGAAGCTGTTGATCTCAATACAACTTGTTGCCAATCTGTATTTGAGCCAAAATTAACGGCATTGGCATCACCACCTACAGCTGCAACACCAGCTAAAAATTCAGGGCCATCTAGAAGGTCATAAGTATTTGCTGCAGTTGCTACACTTAAAGAACTAGAGAAATCGAAAACTCCTTTACTGCTTCCCTTTCCACTTTTGGTAGTAATGATAACAACACCGTTGGCACCACGAGAACCGTAGATTGCAGTTGCAGAGGCATCTTTTAAGATACTCATGCTTTCAATATCGTTCGGGTTAATAAAGTTCAAAGGGTTTTTTACGGCACTTTGCCCAAAACCGGTTTCACCTTGTGGAGATGTATCTCCCCCACCTAATGGAACACCATCAACAACAAATAGAGGATTGTTGTTCGCACGAACAGAATTAGAACCTCTAATGTTAATTTGGATACCTGCTCCTGGCTCACCACTTGTCTCTTGTATGTTTACACCAGCAGTTTTACCTTGAATCAATTGTTCTGGCGAAGCAATATTACCCCCATTAAAATCTTTTGCTGTAACAGCTGTAACAGACCCAGTAGCATCTTTTACAGTAGTAGTACCATAACCTATGATTACTACCTCTTCAAGAGCTTCGGCATCTTCTTCTAAAGTAAAGTTTATAGAACTTCTTCCATTAATAGCTACCTCTTGAGTTTTGTAGCCAATATAACTAACAATAAGTACTGCACCATCTTGAGCGGTCAATGTGTAATTACCGTCAAAATCTGTTTGCGTACCATTTGTAGTACCCTTTTCAAGAACACTTGCTCCTGGTAAAGGTCCACTTGCATCTGAAACAGTTCCAGATACTTCTTGTGCCTGAGAAAGTCCAAAGCACAAAAATGTACTTAGCACCAACAGGCTTTTAAGGAATGTAATCTTCATAAATTGTTAATTTAAGTTGAGTTAATTTAATTTCAATTGTTAAAAATATGTAAAATGATGAGTTGATAAGAATATAGGCAAGGTTTAATTATTACGAAAACGGTTTCGTGTTGATAACTTTTAAATATTACGAGTATACAGAAAGATAACAGTCAAATTTGTAATATTGTTAAATATTGGCACTACTTACTGCGAATATACAATGTTTGTCAAATATATAAAAATTACATTTTGTATATTAACCTAATTATTTTGAACTTAATTTTGTTTTTGACTTTTAGAAAATTTTAAGTTCTTATCTTAAAATTTTAAAATAATATTACTTGAAACCAAAGATTACGTTAAAAGATATTGCTAGAGAGTTGGATGTTTCGATTTCAACTGTTTCTAAAGCTCTCAAAAACAGTGCGGAGATAAGTAAGGATACAAAGGATAAAATTAAAGCTTTTGCAAAATTCTATAATTATCGTCCTAATAATATAGCTCTTAGTCTCAAAAATAAAAGAACAAAAAACATTGGAGTTATTATTCCTGATATTGTCCATCATTTTTTTACCACGGTTTTTAGGGGAATAGAAAAATATGCAAATGAAAAAGGGTATAATGTTATCGTTTGTATTTCAGATGAATCTAACGAGAAGGAAGTCATTAACATGGAGATGTTAGCAAATGGTAGTATAGATGGTTTTATTCTTTCCTTAAGTGCAGAAACCCAATTAAAAAATGAATACACTCATTTGAAAGAGTTATTAGATCAAGGTATTCCTATTGTCCTTTTTGACCGTGTAACTTCAGAAATTGAATGTGATAAGGTTGTATTGAACGATGCAGAAATTGCTTGTGAGGCTGTTGGTCATTTTATTAAGGCAGGATCGAAAAGAATCGCATTAGTAACTACAGAGAAATATTTTAATGTAAGCGAAAATAGGCGAATAGGATATTTAGATGCTCTAAAAGTCCATAATTTTAAAGTTGACGAAAATTTGATACTGACGCTATCCCATGATATGGAAAATGATATGCTCATAACAGAATTTTTTCAAAATAATAAGGTAGATGCTGTTTTATGCGTCAATGAGATATTTGCCATTCAATGTATGAGTATCATACAGGAATTAGGTTTCAATGTGCCTAATGATATTTCGATAATCGGTTTTACTGATGGCATATTGTCAAGATTTTCCGTCCCTAGATTAAGTACAGTTGCTCAACACGGTGAATTAATGGGTGAAACAGCTGCTAAATTACTAATTGATCGTATGGAGTGGTTAGATGAAGTTGAAGAACCTTTTAAAACAGAAGTAATAAATGCCACATTAATAAAGCGAGGTTCATCAATCAATTAATACTTTTGTGATTATGGAAAAAGTGGGATTTATTTTTGATTTAGATGGTGTTATTGTAGATACGGCTAAATACCATTACTTGGCTTGGAGAAAATTAGCCAATGAATTAGGTTTTGAATTTTCAAAGGAACAAAACGAACTCTTTAAAGGGGTAAGTAGAAAAAGGTGCTTAGAAATTTTATTGGATATTGGTAAAATTAAAGCGACACAAGAGCAATTTGATACTTGGATGATAAATAAGAATATAGATTATTTGGCTTACATAGATAAGATGGATTCCAAAGAAATACTTCCTGATGTACCTAGAGTGCTTGAATATTTAAAGAAAAAAAACATCCCAATCGCGTTAGGATCTGCAAGTAAGAATGCTAGACCAATTTTAGAGAAAGTAAATTTATTATCATATTTCGATACTATTGTAGATGGCAATAGTGTAACAAAGGCAAAACCTGATCCTGAGGTATTTTTGATTGCGGCTAATAATTTAGGCGTAAATGCGAGTTCATGTGTTGTTTTTGAAGATGCCGTTGCAGGTATACAGGCGGCAAATAGCGCAAAAATGACTAGTATAGGTATTGGTGATTCTAATATACTTGATGAAGCCGACTATAATTTTAAAGATTTCACAGAAATAAGTGATAGTTTTTTGGAATCACTTCTAAACAATAATCAAAATAAATAATTTAGGCTATCTATAAATAGTTCTATTATTTTTGATTTCAATTCAACATTAAATTAATGAATCAAGATTATATAAAAGCAGATAAGTGGTGCATCATTGAGGAAGGTTTTGATAAAGAAAATGTAAAATCTTCTGAGAGCATTTTTAGTATCGGTAATGGTGCAATGGGTCAGAGAGCTAATTTTGAAGAAAGTTATTCTGGCGAAACTTTTCAAGGAAGTTATATTGCGGGAGTATATTATCCAGATAAAACCCGAGTAGGTTGGTGGAAAAACGGCTATCCGGAATATTTCGCTAAAGTATTGAACGCACCAAATTGGATTGGTATCAAAATCTATATAGACGATACAGAGTTTGATTTGGCAACATGTAAAAAGGTATCAGGCTTCAAAAGGGAGCTGAATATGAAAGAAGGTATTTATACCAGAACGTTTCAGGCGGTTTCTTCGAACAATGTTGAAATAGAAGTAGTCGTTAAGCGTTTTTTAAGTTTAGATATTGATGAAGTGGGCGCTATTTCATACTCAATTAAAGTAATTAAGGCAGATGCTAAAATTGCTTTCGAACCTTTTTTAGATAGCGGTATTACTAATGAAGATAGCAATTGGGACGATAAATTTTGGAACACCACTAATGTAAATGTATCTCAAAATCGTGCTTTTATAGAAGCGCACACCATGAAGACAAATTTTGAGACCTGTACATTTATGCAGGCGACTCTTAATTATAATGGTAAAGAAGTACCTGCTCTGCAAGGTGATAAGTCTGAAACATATGTTTCCTTAAAATTTGAACAAAATGTAAAAGCAGATGAAATCTTAACATTAACCAAATTTGGAGGTTATACGGTAACAAGAAATCATGATGCAAATAAATTGGTAAATGTAGCGAATGATACTTTAGATAAAGTTTCCTCTGTTGGATTTGATGGTTTGCTGCAAAAACAAAAAGAAGCTTGGGCTTCAATTTGGGAAATGAGTGACATTGTTATTGAAGGCGATGTAAAGGCGCAACAAGGTATTCGGTTCAATATATTTCAATTGAACCAAACCTACTTGGGTACAGATTCGAGATTAAATATTGGCCCAAAAGGATTTACAGGAGAAAAATATGGTGGTAGCACCTATTGGGATACTGAAGCATATTGTATTCCTTTTTATATGGCTACCAAAGATGATAAAGTAGCCAGAAAATTATTGAAATATCGTTATAATCATTTAGAGAAAGCCATAGCTAACGCAACCAAACTTGGCTTTTCAAATGGTGCCGCATTATATCCAATGGTAACCATGAACGGTGAAGAATGTCACAATGAGTGGGAAATCACCTTTGAGGAAATTCATAGAAATGGGGCTATTGCCTTTGCTATTTATAACTATTATAGATATACTGGCGATTATAGCTATATACCCGAAATGGGTTTAGAAGTGTTAATTGGTATAGCTAGGTTCTGGCATCAACGGGTTAACTTTTCAAAAGACAAGAACAAGTACGTAATGTTAGGTGTCACTGGACCAAACGAGTACGAGAATAACGTACACAATAATTGGTATACAAATTACTTGGCCAAATGGTGTATCAATTATACGTTGACACAATTAACAAAGGTCAAAAATGGATATCCTGATGATTACCATAGAATTATAGGGAAGACAAAGCTTACGGATAGGGAATGTGATAAATGGAAGAATGTTGCTGATAATATGTACTTTCCATATTCAAAGGAATTTGGCGTGTTTTTGCAACAAGACGGTTTTTTAGATAAAGATTTGGTCAAAGTCGATGATTTGCCAAAAACCGATAGACCTATCAATCAAAAATGGAGCTGGGATAGAATTCTAAGATCACCTTATATAAAACAAGCAGACGTTTTGCAAGGTTTCTACTTTTTCGAAGACGACTTTTCATTGGAAGATCTTGAAAAGCATTTTGATTTTTATGAACCCTTTACCGTTCACGAATCTTCGTTATCACCTTGTGTGCATAGTATTCAGGCAGCAAAACTTGGTAGAATGGAGCAAGCTTATAATTTCTATTTAAGAACATCGAGGTTAGATCTAGATGACTATAATAAAGAAGTAGAAGAAGGGCTACATATTACTTCAATGGCTGGTACCTGGATGAGTATTGTTGAAGGTTTTGGTGGTATGCGCGTTATAGACGACAAACTATCGTTTAAACCTCAGATACCAAACCAGTGGAAAGGATATTCGTTTAAGGTGAATTTCCGAAATCGTATTATAAAAGTCAATGTTACTGCTAAAACGACAACCTTCGAATTGTCAGGTTCTAAAGAAGTATCTATCCGAGTCAATGGCAAGAAAGTAGAGTTGTTTCCAGATGAGATAGCTACTGTATCCCTATGATGAAATTATCAAACGTAAATAGTAGAATACCAAAATAGACGAATGAATAAGAAGATTGTTATTTATCATGTGTTCACTAGACTTTTTGGAAATACCAATACCAACAATAAACCTTGGGGTACTATTGAAGAAAACGGGGTTGGTAAATTTTCCGATTTCACTAAAAAGGCATTAGATGAAATTAAAGATTTAGGAATAACGCATATTTGGTATACTGGTATTCCGCATCATGCAGTTATAAATGATTATACGCAATATGGTATTTCTAATGACGATCCAAACGTGGTAAAAGGCCGGGCTGGGTCACCATACGCTGTTAAAGACTATTACAATGTTAACCCAGATTTAGCAAATGACCCATCCAAAAGATTAAAAGAGTTCAAATCTTTACTTGATCGCACTCATAAGGCGGGCATGAAAGTCATTATAGATATTGTGCCTAATCATGTTGCAAGACGATATGAAGGTAAGACCAACCCAAAAGGGGTGTCTGATTTTGGTTTTGGTGATGATACTTCGGTAGAGTACCAAAAGGATAACAACTACTATTATATACCAGGTGCGGAATTTCAAACTCCTGAATGGAGAGATGGCTATAAGCCTTTAGGTGGTGAGACTATAAATCTGCCAGATTCCAAGTTGATTGAAGTGCCAGCAAAATGGACTGGTAATGGTTCAAGAAGTCCACAACCCGATATTAACGACTGGTATGAGACAGTTCGTATCAATTATGGAGTAAGACCAGATGGGGTTTTAGATTTTGACATGCTGCCCAATGATTATGGTGAGCTGGATTATAAAGAGCATTACAATTATTGGAAGAATAAAATAGTGCCAAGTTCATGGAGAAAATTCAGGGATGTGGCCTTGTATTGGCTGAAGATGGGAGTTGATGGGTTCAGGTACGATATGGCCGAAATGGTTCCTGTAGAATTTTGGAGCTTTATGAATTCATCCATAAAAATGGAAAATCCCGATGCCTTTATTATGGCCGAGGTTTACAATCCAGATTTATATAGAGCCTACATTCGTAAAGGTAAAATGGACTATTTATATGATAAGGTTGATTTTTATGATGGGTTAAAGCATATTATGAAAGGCTATGGTTGGACAGACCATTTACCAGTGGTGCAAAATGGATTAAAAGATATTGAGCATAACATGTTGCATTTTCTAGAGAACCATGATGAACAGCGAATAGCCAGTCCTGAATTCGTTGGCAACCCAGAAATAGGAAAACCCGCAATGGTAGTTTCAGCTACGATTAGTACTTCGCCAACTATGATCTATTTTGGGCAAGAAGTAGGTGAGCCAGCGGCAGAGAATGCAGGTTTCGGTAGTGCTTCACGAACTTCTATATTTGACTATGTAGGCGTTCCTAATCATCAGCGTTGGGTAAATGACAAGAAGTTTGATGGTGGGCAATTAAAGCCACAAGAAGTTGCATTACGTGATTTTTATAAAAGACTATTGAATTTCACGATTAACAGTGAAGCGTTAATGGGAGCCTATAGAGAAATACATTTTTACAATAAAGAAATTACAGAGAATTATAATCATAGAGTGCTATCTTACGTACGTTGGTCTGAGAATCAAAAGTTAATTATCATCTCTAATTTTGATGCAAATGTGCATTGCTCTTTTGACTTGAAAATACCTGTAGATATTATTAATAAATGGCAATTGAACCAAGGTGCTTATGAGCTGAATGATGTTCTTTATGGTCAAACAAATTCATTAAGAATTGAGAATGGTGAAGGTCATATATCAATCGTTCTAAATCCATTGGAATCCTTTATTTTTGAATTAAAATTATAAAACACATGTTTAGTAGAATTACATTATTATTTATTTGTTTCTCTTTATTGTCCTGCGATATGAAAAAAACTTTGGTTATTGGTCATAGGGGTGCCATGGGGCATGAAACTGAGAATACCTTGCCATCAATTCAAAAAGCGATGGATTTAGGTGTTGACATGATTGAAATAGATGTTTTTAAGATCAAAAGTGGAGAGATTGTAGTTTTTCATGATAATACCGTCGATAGACTTACCAACGGTCCAGGAAGTATTGAAGGGTATAATATTATTGAATTGAGAAAACTGATTGTAGATGGTGGACATCAAATTCCCATGTTGCAGGATGTGTTAAGGCTAATCGATAATAAGGTAGCTTTAAATATAGAATTGAAAGGTGCCGGTACTGCAGATAAGGTCAATTATATTATGAATTATTATATAAATAAAAAAAATTGGTCGCCAGAGAATTTTATTATTTCCAGTTTTAATTGGGATGAGTTAAAGGAAATGAGAAGATTAAATCCAGATGTGGCAATTGCAGTTCTAACAGAAGAAAATCCTATAGATGCTATCCCTACGGCGAAGGAACTGAAAGCAGTTGCAATTAATCCATATTTCAAAAAATTAGATTTAGAAGTAGCCGATCAGATACATGATGCCGGTTTTAAAATATATACTTGGACGGTCAATGAACTTGAAGATATCGATGCTATGAAGAAAATAGCAGTTGATGGTATCATTACTAATTTCCCTGAACGTATAAATTAATGTATGATGTTCTAGTAATTGGTGGTGGTGCTGCAGGTTTTTATGCTGCAATTCATATTGCAGAGGCTAGGACGAACACTAAAATTGCAATTCTAGAACGAGGTAAGGAAGTACTTACCAAAGTAAAAATATCTGGGGGTGGGCGTTGTAATGTAACCCACGCAGAATTCGACCCTAAAGAGTTGAACAAGAATTACCCAAGAGGTGAAAAAGAGCTGTTAGGTCCATTTCATACCTATGCTAGTGGCGATACTGTTGGGTTTTTTGAGGAACGAGGCGTTTCTTTAAAAATTGAAGAAGACGGCAGAATGTTTCCGGTAAGTAATTCTTCACAAACTATTATCGATTGTTTTATATCTGAAACAGAACGGTTAGGAATAGAGGT
Organism: uncultured Maribacter sp.; assembly: GCF_963975365.1. Taxonomy (GTDB): domain Bacteria; phylum Bacteroidota; class Bacteroidia; order Flavobacteriales; family Flavobacteriaceae; genus Maribacter. The sequence goes on from NZ_CAXBGF010000001.1 coordinate 355,489, forward strand.
TAAAACACTTTGTCCTGTAAGTGGAATGGAACAAATTCAACAAAAGGACGATACCTTATGGAGAGTTAAAATCGCAGAAAATTTTCTATTGGCAAAAAACTTAATTCTAGCCACGGGCAGCAATCCAAAAATCTGGAAGCAAATGGAAGAATTAGGCCATACCATTGTTCCACCGGTACCTTCACTTTTCACTTTTAATATTAAAGATGACCGTATTTCGGGTATCCCAGGTTTGGCAACGCATGCCGAGGTTACTGTTATGCCTAAAAAAAAGCATGGTGTAAGTTCTAAAAAGTCAAAATTAGAAACTGCTAGTCTAATTTCAGAAGGGCCTCTTTTAATTACACATTGGGGCGTCAGTGGTCCGGCTATTTTAAAACTATCAGCATGGGGAGCAAGAGTTTTAGAACAATACAATTATCAATTCAAGATTCAAGTAAATTGGGTGCCAGAATATCATAAGGATGGTCTTTTAGAGCTGTTTCTAAAAGTTAAACAAGATGAGAAAAAGACGGTTCTTAGAACTAAGGTATTAGATATTCCCAAGCGATTGTGGGCAAATTTGATTAAAGCTTCAAATATTCAAGATAGTACAACTTGGCCTGAGGTTTCTAAGCAACAACTATTGGCGTTGGCAGAACAATTAACAGCAAGTGTTTTTCAAGTAAATGGGAAAAGTACTTTTAAGGAAGAATTTGTGACTGCAGGTGGTATAGATTTGAAAGAAATTAATTTTAAGACCTATCAAAGTAAAGTTTTATCAAACTTATATTTCGCAGGTGAAATTATAAATATTGATGCTATTACGGGAGGCTTCAATTTTCAAAATGCATGGACAGGTGGTTTTATAGCTGCTAAAGGTGTAGTCGAAGAATTAAATAAAGATCTATAATGGAACTAATAACTTATGTTACCTTTTTACGTGGTATAAATGTTGGTGGAAAAAGAAAAGTTCCCATGGAAGAACTTAGGGCTATTTGTGAAAGATTGAATTTACAAGATGTTAAAACCTATATTCAAAGTGGAAATATTATTTTTAAAAGTTCGATAGCTAAAACAGATCATTTAGCGAATATATTACATGATGAAATTCAAAAATACTTTGATTTTGATGTTCCGATAATTGTAAAAACTATTGATGGCTTGAGTCGAATTATTGAGAAAAATCCGTTTGTTTCTCAGGATGATATAACGGCAAATAGAATATATTTTGTGCTACTAAATAGCTTTCCTGCGATTGAATTACTTGAAAATTTAAGCCAAGAAACATTTGAGAACGAACAATACGCAGTAGTTGATAATTGTTTATATTTAAAGTGTGCTTTAGGTTATGGTAAGGCAAAATTGAATAATAATTTAATTGAGCGTAAGTTGAAAGTTTTAGCAACAACCAGAAATTATAGGACTTTGAATAAATTGCAAGAATTATGTAATTAGTAATTGTAGAAGAAGATTTTTTTTTAATTCAACTCCCATATTTTATAGTTTAATACTGTAGCGAAACATACCCAAAGTAAATAGGGTATCAATAAAATGGCTGCTACTTTGCTCACCACCTTAAACCATTTTATAGTTAATATTAGAATCACTAATAAGGTTAAAATTACCAAAAGGCCCAAGAAGGGTTGTTGTAATCCAAAGAATACGATACTCCATAAACCATTTAATAATAATTGGAAACCAAAATGGTACAGTCCGGTTTTCACCCATTTATGATGAAATCCTTTTGACCAGACTAAGCCAAAAGAAATACCCATTAAAATGTAAAGGACGGTCCATACAGGAGCGAATATCCAATTTGGTGGATTAAAACTCGGTTTATTCAGAGCCATATACCAACCATTCACTGAACTTTGAGTAACAACGCTACTAAGAAATCCTATGATAGAACATAAGGCAATTCCGATAATAATATAGGTTAGTTTTCTTTTCAATCAGTTGGTGTTTAGCTCTAAAATAAGGATTAATTTTAATTGATAGCCCTAAAAACTATCTTTGCACAAATTAAAATTTCAATGACAGAAAAAGATTTCACTTCAGTTTCCTATACAACATTGAAAGAAGAAGGGGTAGTGACTTATTCTTCACCTAGTAATATTGCTTTAGTGAAGTATTGGGGTAAAAGAGAAAATCAAATTCCGGCGAATCCGTCTATCAGTTTTACATTGGCCGCTTGTGCGACAAAAACTAAAGTTCACTTTAAAAAAAGAGAGGGTAGCAATGGTGAGTTTTCTTTTGATTTTTTATTTGAAGGGCAAGAGAAGGAAGAGTTTAAGCCAAAAATCAATACTTTTTTAAAGAGAATAGAAGTGTATTTACCTTTTTTGAAAGATTATCATTTTGTCATAAATACATCAAATACTTTTCCACATAGCAGCGGAATTGCATCGTCTGCTAGTGGTATGTCTGCATTAGCACTTTGTTTTATGGAAATGGAAAGGTCATTTGTTAAAAATATGACCGTGGAGTATTTTAATAGAAAAGTCTCATTTTTATCTCGATTAGGTTCTGGTAGTGCATGTCGTAGTATCGAAGGGCCTTTGGTGCAATGGGGAGAAAGCAAAGTAATAAAAGGTAGTTCAAATTTTTATGGAATTAAGTATCCTTATGATGTTCATCCAATATTTAAGAATTATCACGACACCATTTTATTAGTTGACAAAGGTGAAAAACAAGTGAGTAGTACTGTTGGGCATGAATTAATGCATGGTCACCCTTATGCTGTAAACAGATTTGCTCAAGCGGATACTAATTTAGGTAAATTAAAGGCTGTTTTTTCAAATGGCAATTTAGTTGATTTTATAAGCATTGTTGAAAGTGAAGCACTTACGTTACACGCTATGATGATGACCAGTAATCCATATTTTATTCTTATGAAGCCGAATACGCTATCTATAATAAATAGTATTTGGAAATTTAGAGAGCAATCTAAAACCCATGTTTGTTTTACGCTAGATGCAGGTGCAAATGTGCATGTGTTGTATCCTGAGGGTGAAAAAAATATTGTTTTTCCATTTATAAAAGAAAAGTTGGTTCCATTTTGTCAAAATGGGCAGTATATTTGTGACCGAATAGGTCTGGGTGCTAAGAAGTTGTAAGTTGTTTATGTACGATAGCGTTCAAATTTTCGTTAGTAAAAGAGCGATTCAATTATTTTGTTCAACAAAAAAAGAGGAAACGTTCAACTTTGCGTATATTTATAAGTAACATTTGATAATTGCCCAGTTTTTAAAATGAAAGGACCACTGTTTTATTCCAAAATTCTTCTCTTCGGGGAGTACGGTATCATAAAAGATTCAAAAGGATTATCTATACCTTATAATTTTTATAAAGGAGCGCTAAAATCAAATGCAAAAGCTTCAAAAGAAGCAATGAAGTCTAACGAAAGTTTAGAAGCTTTTGCTGTCTATCTTAAAAAGCTAACTAAAAAAGAACCTAGTTTGGTTTCTTTTGATTTAGATCTGCTGAAAGCTGATGTAGCGGACGGTATGTATTTTGATAGCTCAATACCGCAGGGTTATGGTGTGGGTAGTAGTGGTGCGCTAGTAGCAGCGATCTATGATAAATATGCATATGATAAAATAACGGTCTTAGAAAATTTGACTAGGGAAAAATTATTGAAATTGAAGGCTATTTTCGGTAAAATGGAATCTTTTTTTCATGGTAAATCTTCTGGTCTTGACCCTTTAAACAGTTATTTAAGTTTGCCTATACTTATTAATTCTAAAGATAATATTGAATCTACGAGTATACCTTCACAAAACTCGGAAGGAAAAGGAGCTGTATTTTTATTGGATAGTGGCATAGTTGGCGAAACTGCACCGATGGTTCAGATTTTTATGGAGCAGATGAAGAACGATGGTTTTCGAAAGATGTTAAAGAATCAGTTCATAAAACATACCGATGCTTGTGTTGAAGATTTTGTCAATGGCAATTTTCAGTCTTTATTTGGGAATTTAAAACAACTATCTCATGTTGTTTTAGATAACTTTAAACCAATGATACCAGCTAAATTTCACGAGTTATGGAAAAATGGCATCGATACCAATGATTATTACCTGAAGCTTTGTGGCTCTGGTGGTGGTGGGTATATTCTTGGTTTTACAGAAGATTTTGAAAAGGCGAAAACTGCACTTAAAGACTACAAACTTGAAGTAGTTTATAATTTCTAGGAAATTTCTAAAATGTTTAATAGGAAAAACAAACTCTTACTTTTAAAGGTATTGAGTCTTTTTTCGGTGGTTAGAGGATATAATATTCTTGTTATCGCCTTGGCTCAATACTTGGCATCCATTTATATTTTATCGCCAAAACTACCATTACGACAAGTTGTTTTTGATGTTAATTTATTCGCCATCGTTATTTCTTCAGCAATGGTAATCGCTGGTGGCTACATTATTAATAATTTCTATGATGCGGAAAAGGATTTAATTAATAAGCCTAGAAAGAGTATGCTTGATCGTTTGGTTAGCCAGCGGTTTAAATTAACGACCTATTTTGTGTTAAACTTTCTGGCTGTAATTGTAGCTAGTTATGTTTCGTTTAGGGCGGTATTCTTTTTCTCTTCCTATATTTTTGGTATCTGGCTCTATTCCCATAAATTGAAAAGAATTCCTTTATTGGGGAATTTCATATCGGCAACTTTAGCAATTACTCCCTTTTTTGTTGTATTTGTATACTATCGAAATTTTGAAGCGGTAATATTTGTTCATGCCATCTTTCTATTTCTTTTGATTTTAGCACGTGAAATGATAAAAGATTTAGAGAATCTTTCAGGAGATATTGCGCAAAATTATAGAACTATCCCTATTATTTACGGGGCAAAAACTTCTAAAATTAGTATAACTCTTTTAGTGTTGTTAACTCTACTACCGTCACTTCTTCTTATTTTTAAGTTCGATGTAGGTTATATGAATTTTTATTTCTCTATATGTGTATTATTATTGGTACTATTTATTTTTCTACTTTCGAGGGCAGAAACTAAAAAAGATTATGTTTGGTTGCATAATATTTTAAAACTGATAATTGTGGTGGGAGTTTTCAGTATTTTATTGATTGACGTAAACCTAGTATTAAATAGAATACTATAGTTCTTGTGAATATGTTCAATATAACTATTTGAACGGCAATGCAATTTCCTACCTTTGTGCAAAATAGGTACAATTATGAATAGGGATGATTCTAGTAGAGAGAAAAAATCTTCGGGTAGACAAGGGGGTAATTTCAAAAAGAAGAGCTATGCACGTGGCAATGCTCCTATCAAGAAAAATGTAACTCCAAGCAAACCGTCAGACCCAAATTCTATTCGACTTAATAAATATGTAGCTAACTCTGGTGTTTGTTCGCGTAGAGATGCTGATATCTATATTGCCGCAGGTAATGTGACTGTTAATGGTAAGCCAATCATTGAGATGGGTTATAAAGTAAAGTTGACAGATGAGGTGAAGTTCGACGGACAATTATTGAACCCTGTTAAGAAAGAATATGTACTACTAAATAAGCCAAAAGATTTTGTAACTACTATACGTGACGAAAAAGGTAGAAGGCATGTATCTGGGTTAATATCAAGTGCATCTAAGTCAAAATTACTACCAGTTGATAAGTTAGAAAAAGAACATACTGGTTTACTTTTGTTTACGAATGATGGTAGTATGACCAAGACCTTGAAAAGTCCAATAAATGGTATGCGTAAGATATATCATTTAGTATTGGATTTAGAATTACGTAGTGCCGATTTGAAGAAAATTCAAGAGGGAGTAATTGTAGATGAAAAGGTAGTTCGTGTTCAAGATATAAGTTTTATCGCCGATGCTCCTAAACGAGAAGTAGGTATTGAAATTTTTAGTTCTAGGAGTAAAATTGTAGAACGTTTATTTGAAACTTTAGGTTACAAAGTTCAAAAATCTGATAGAGTTGTTTATGGTGGTCTAACTAAAAAAGATTTGCCAAGAGGGCATTGGCGATATTTGACCGCCCAAGAGGTGATAAACCTTAAAATGATTAAATAATATATTGTCCTTGTCTAATGAAGGGCAAAAGGCAATATGAAACTATTTCAATGCAGTAACTGTAAGGATACGGTTGTTTTCGAAAATCATACGTGTGTAAATTGCAGCTATTTTTTAGGTTACCCCTCTTATTTCAATGCGATTGTTTCATTAGATACAAATGTATCTCAATGGCAATTACCTAGTCTTGAGAATAAAACATATGTTTATTGCGAAAACCATAAACACGATGTGTGCAATTGGTTGGTTGAAACTGGTCAAAAAGCAGAGATTTGACTAGCTTGTTCGTTAAACAGGACAATCCCTCAATTATTAGATGATGAAAATTCAGAAAAATGGAAGTATATTGAACTTGCCTAACATAGGTTAGTATATCAATTATTGCAATTCAGGCTACCGGTCATTAGTAAAATGAACGATGAACAAAACGGTTTGTGTTTTGATTTTTTATCTAAAGATGACCTTGTAAAAGCATCAAAAGATATTAAGAAAGGGTATGCCAATGGTGTCATAACTCTTCTGATTTCAGAAGCTGATCCAGTAGTGCGCGAGAAAGTTAAAAAACAGATGGCTGAACGCTATAGAACCTTATTGGGTCATTTTAGGCATGAGGTTGGTCATTATTATTGGGATTAATTAATTCGTGATAATGAGCAGGTTTTAAAGAATTTTAGAGGTGTTTTTTGGTGATGAATCGGAATCATATGCTGACGCATTACAAAGACATTACGAAAACGGACCCAAATCTAATTGGCAACAAAGTTTTATAAGCAAATATGCAACTTCCCACCCTTGGGAAGATTGGGCAGAAACATGGTCTCATTATCTTCATTTAATCGATGTTTTAGAGACGGCCTATAATTTTGGAATGCAAACCGATCCCAAGATTTCATCGCCAGAAAGTTTAAAAATGAACGCTAGTTTTAACCCTTATAAGGAAACTAGTTTTAATAAAATAATGGATACTGGTATACCGCTTTTATATGCCTTAAATGGCATGAATAGGTCAATGGGAGAAAATGACCTTTATCCATTTATTATTACAGAACCTGTAAAGAAAAAAATAGGGTTTATTCATAACCTGTTAAAGGACATCTAAATTTTTAAAATAGAGTTCTTTTGTTTTGGAAAAGCCGTGATTTATGCTCTACCTAAAATACTTTAGGTAACATTATTTTAGTGCTCGTAAAGGTTTCCTATTTTAAAATTAATAGTCACATTTATAGCGAAATTCACTGAGATTTATGTGAACCTATTTTAATATCTGGACTAAATATTTTTCATTTTATCATTAATTTCCTTCAGGCATAAATTCCCTAAACTGCCTTCATGTGTATGGTGAATATCTCTTTTAGGGGTAAATGTACCTTCATTAATTTCTTGCCCCATTTTCTTGTAGGCATCCCTAAAAGGCATTCCATTTTGCACAAGCTCATTTAGCGTATCTACGCTAAATAAAAAATCATACTTCGGGTCGTCTAAAATATTTTCATTTACTTTAATTTCTTTTAAGCTAAAGGTTAAAATTTCTAAACACGCTTTCATGTCCTGTATCGCCGGAACGATTATTTCCTTTACCAATTGTAAATCTCTATGATACCCACTCGGTAGATTATTGATGATTAATGTCAATTGATTTGGTATAGACTGTAACTTATTACACTTGCCACGTACCAATTCAAATACATCAGGATTTTTCTTATGTGGCATAATACTCGAACCTGTTGTCAACTCATCTGGAAAAGAGATAAAGTTGAAATTTTGGCTCATGTATAAGCAAATATCCATGGCCATTTTAGATAGGGTAGCAGCGATATTTGCAATACCGAAAGCAGTCGCTTTTTCTGCTTTCCCTCTGCTCATTTGAGCAGCGACTACATTAAATTTTAAAGTGCTAAAGCCCATTTCTTTTGTAGTAAATCTGCGATCAATAGCAAAAGAACTGCCGTATCCGGCAGCACTACCTAAGGGGTTTTGGTCTACAACTTTATAAGCGGCCTCAATAAAATAAAGATCATCTATTAAACTTTCTGCATAGGCAGAAAACCATAGTCCAAAAGAAGAAGGCATGGCAATTTGTAAATGGGTGTACCCAGGCAACATCACATCTTTATGTTCTTGAGCCTTTACTAACAAAAGGTTAAAAAGTGATTTAGTCATCGATTTAATTTCTTCTAACTCATCTTTTAAATAAAGATGCATAGCCACTAAAACCTGATCGTTTCTTGAACGTGCCGTGTGAATTTTTTTACCTGTATCTCCTAAACTAAGGGTGAGCATGTATTCAATTTTAGAATGCATGTCCTCAAAAGATTTTTCTATAGAGAAAGTGCCCTTTTCTATTCGTGCAGCAATATTGTTCAGCTCATTAACAAGTTCTTTGGTTTCTTTGGGAGTTATCAAACCAATTTCACCTAGCATTTTAGCATGGGCTTTGGATGCGATTACATCGTACTTGGCTAAAACCAAATCCAATTCCCTATCATTGCCAACGGTGAAATGGTCAATCTTTTTATCAGTGCTAAATCCTTTGTCCCAGAGTTTCATTTTATGTCAGTTTACAATTTTCAATGAACAAATATAAATTGCTCATTGTTAAATGATTATTGTTTATTGCAAGAAGCCTTTTAATATTTTAATATATAAATCTATTCCCTCTCCAATTTCCTGAACATAAATAAATTCATTGGCGGAATGAGAACGTGTACTGTCTCCCGGTCCTAATTTTAATGATTGACAACTTAATGCTGCTTGATCCGAAAGGGTAGGTGATCCGTAGGTTGTTCTACCTAACGCGATACCTGACTTTACTAACGGATGGTTTTTATCTATTTTCGATGAATTGAGGCGTAAAGATCGCTCCTTTAATTCGCATGGGGCATCCTTCTTTAGTAAATCTGCAATTTCTTTATTACTGTAGGCATCATTTACACGAACATCAACCACCATATCTACTTGTGCTGGCACTACATTATGTTGCGTACCAGCATTAATTTGGGTAACCGTCATTTTTACATCGCCCAACGCTTCAGAAGTTTTTCCGAATGTGTAATTCTTGAACCATTCCAGCACTTTTATGGAGTTGTAAATGGAGTTATCATTATTAGGATGGGCAGCATGCGAAGGGGTGCCTTTCACTACAGCATCAAAAACGACGAGTCCTTTTTCGGCTATGGCGAGTTGCATCAACGTTGGTTCACCAACAATAGCAACATCTATATTTGGAAGTTTTGGTAACAACCCACGTAGGCTATTTTCTCCTGCATTCTCTTCCTCTGCAGATGCTACCATTAAAATATTATGGTTGAGGTCTTCTGCATTATAATAGTATACAAATGTTGCTAATAGCGATACTAATGGTCCACCTGCATCATTACTTCCCAATCCGAATAATTTACCATCCTCAATATGAGGATGAAAAGGGTCTTTTGTATATGCCGTATTTGGTTTTACGGTGTCATGATGCGAATTTAAAAGAAGGGTTGGCTTATTGTCATCCCAAAATTTGTTTTTCGCGATTATATTGTTAAGGTCACGTTCGGTAGGTATGTTATATTGAGCCAACCAGGCCTGTATGGCATCTGCAGTTTTATCCTCTTCCTTAGAAAAAGATTCTATTGAAATCAACTCTTTCAATAATTCTAATGCACTTTCTGTAAGTTCTGTTTGGTTCATCTTATAATTTTAAAGTAGTGAACAGTTCGGCATTTTCATTTAGCATACTAACATCTCCTAAACATACTTTTTCAACATTATTTTGTAACGCATAAAAACAATTATGCAGTTTCGGTATCATGCCGTCAGCAATTATTCCGTCAGCTAAAAGTTCATTGTATTTAGGGGTGTTTATGTGTTTCACTACGCTGTCGTCATCGGTAATATCCAATAAAACACCTTTCTTTTCAAAACAATAATATAGTGTGGTTTCATAAATAGAAGCCATACCAATTGCAATTTCCGCAGCTATGGTATCGGCATTGGTATTCAATAATTGACCATTGCCATCATGCGAAATAGCGCAAAAAATAGGAGTGAGGTTTATAGATAAAAGGTTCGTCAGTAAATCAGAATCAATACTTTCAATGTCACCTACAAATCCGTAATCAATATCCTTTACAGGTCGTTTATGTGCATGTATGCTATTGCCATCAGCACCGCTTAAACCTATAGCATTAATATTTTTTGACTGAAGTTGGGCGACAATCTTCTTGTTGGCCAAGCCACCATAAACCATAGTTATGATGTCAACGGTATCTTTATCAGTTATGCGTCTGCCATCTATCAATTTAGATTCAATACCTAGCTTTGTTGCTAATTGAGTTGCTAATTTTCCGCCCCCATGTACCAAAATTTTCAGTCCTTCTAATTTAGAAAATGTTGTTAAGAATACATCTAGTGCCTTCTCATCTTCTATAACGTTTCCACCAATTTTTACTACCGATAATTTGTCTCTCATTCTATGCATTTAAGATTCCGCCATCAATCGTCATCGCCGAACCTGTTATCCATGAAGCATCATTGGAGACTAGGAATAAAGCAAGATTTGCGATGTCTTTTGGTTGACCTAATCGTTTTAACAAGGTTTTGTTCACTGCATTTTCAACTGCCTTTTTTGGATGTTCAAATGCCTTGGCAGAATCCCAAAGAAGGGGTGTGTCAACAGGACCGGGACACATAGCATTCACCCTAATTTCAGGAGCGTATTCAACCGCCATTTGCCGCATTAATGCAAGTGATCCTGCCTTTGAGGCACAATATGCCGGATGATTTGGAAAACTTTTATAAGCTGCGATTGATGCGTTAATTAGTATTGAAGCACCTTCGTTTTTTTTCAATTCTGGGATGCTATATTTTGAAAGGTAGAAAATGGAAGATAGATTGGTATCTATTGTATTTTTCCACAATTCATCTTGTAGTTCGGTTACGCTTCCTAAACCTAAAATACCGGCGTTCAGCGAAAGAATATCGAGCTTATGAAAATGTTCAATTGCAGTTGAAACTAGTATATTGTTGTATGATGCTTTTGTAATGTCACCAGCAACGAAAACAGCATTATCGCCCAGTTCATTTGATAATTTATTTCCTCTGATTTCATCTCTACCCGATAAAATTACCTTAGCACCATTGGCTACAAAGGTGATGGCAATCGCCTTACCCATACCACTAGTTGCCCCTGTAATTATTGCTACTTTATTTTCGAGTTTCTTCACTGCCTGTTTATTTTTGGTTTTCAAGAATTTTTTTCAATACCAATTGTGCGGCGTAGGTTCTATTATTTGCTTGCTCAATGACCAAAGACTGTTTACTATCTAATACTTCATCAGCTACGACCACATTTCTACGAACGGGAAGGCAGTGCATGAATTTAGCTTTACCTAATTTTTTTAGGGTCATTTGCCAGTTTTTGTCTTGTAATTTTACCTGGCCATAATCGGTATAGCTACTCCAATTTTTAACGTATACAAAATCTGCGTTTTCCAAAGCTTTTTCTTGGTCATGCTCAATTTTAGAATCTTTGGTGATATTTGGGTCCAACTCATATCCTTTCGGATGGGTAATTACGAATTCTGCATTTTGCTTTTGCATCATTTGTATAAATGAATTTGCAACGGCATGTGGTAGGGCCTTTGGATGTGGTGCCCACGACAATACCACTTTCGGATTGTCTTTGAATTTGTGCTCCTCTAGGGTTATGGCATCGGTAAGTGCCTGTAATGGATGCCCAACTGAACTTTCCATGTTTACTATAGGCACACTGGCGTATTTTTTAAATCCGTTCAATACTTCCTCTGTTTCATCCTTTTCTTTGTCGACTAAACCTGCAAAGGCACGTATGGCGATAATATCGCAATATTGAGAAATTACTTGTGCAGCTTCTTTTATATGCTCAGAAGTGCCTTGGTCCATAACCGAACCATCAGCATATTCTAAGGCCCAACCTTCACTGCCAAAGTTCATGACAATTACATCCATACCTAAATTCATTGCTGCTTTTTGAGTACTTAATCGCGTACGGAGGGAGTTATTAAAAAATAGAAGTCCTATAGTTTTGTCACTACCTAGTACTTTATCTTTTTTAGGCTGCTTTTTAAGGGAAATAGCTTCTTTTACCCAAGTGGATAAAGAATCTATGTCATTTATAGAGAGGTAATTCATGTTGCTTTAATTTTTGTAAATGTGCTTTTGTTTTCAATGGCGTCGGTAATGAAATTATCATTTAAACCATTGGTAATCCAAGTTTCAATACCTGCATTTTGGGCAATAGTTGCAGCATCGATTTTAGACTGCATTCCACCAGTGCCGTGGGTTGATTTCGATTCGCCAATTTCATCCAATAAATCACTTAAATCTGTAACTTCTTCTATGGTTTTTGGTGATGTAGATAATAAAGACGCCTTCGTGTAAATACCATCTGTATTCGTTGCAATAATTAAAATATCTGCGGATAAAAGAGCAGCCGTTAAGCCTGCCAATTTATCGTTGTCACCAAATTTTATTTCATCGGTAGCAACTGTATCGTTTTCATTTATTATTGGAATGAAATTATTGGCTACCAAAACATTTATCGTGTTCTTGATATTTACTTTTGATTGTTCCTTTTCAAAGTCGGAATAAGATAAAAGACATTGTGAGGTAAATAAGCCTAACTCACGAAAATTTTCTTGAAAAATACGCATTAGATGTGGCTGACCAATAGAGGCGAGAGCCTGTTTTACGTTAATTTCCTCACCATTATGCTCTAGTTTTACAAATTGCCGAGCGGCTGCAATTGCTCCAGAACTAACAATGATAAATTCGTATTCTTCTTTTAAGGCTGCTATTTGTCTACCAATATCTTCAATTTTACCTCGAGAGATATGGTCGGTATCTTTAGTTAAGGTATTAGAACCTATTTTTAATAATATTCTCTTTTTTAACATTGCTGCCTATTTTCCATTTAGACTTAATCAACAGTTTTGTTGATTAAAGAAATTGTAATTCGCTTTTACCTTACCTGTCCATTTCCTTTTACAAACCACTTATTGGTTACCAAATGTTGAAGACCAATTGGGCCACGTTGGTGTAGCTTGTCAGTGCTTATTGCTAATTCTCCACCAAGACCAAACTGTCCGCCATCTGTAAAACGAGTAGATGCGTTATGGTATACGGCTGCAGTATCTACAGATTGCATAAATGTATCTGCTTCTTCTTCGTTTTTAGTAATGATTGCTGCAGAATGACCACCACCATAAGTATTGATGTGTTGAATAGCCTCTTCAATATCAGGTACTTGACCAATGACGATTTTATAATCTAAAAACTCTTCGTACCAAACTGATTTATCGGCCATTTGTGAAGTGCCTTCTAATCCTGCTAATTTGGCATCGGTTAAAATTTCAACATTATGCTTTTTTAAAGACTGTATCAAAAGACTTAAAAATTCCATTTTACGTGGTAAATCTCTGGAAATAATAACCTTGTCAACAGCATTGCAAGCCGAAATTTTGGTGGTTTTTGCATTTATAATAATGTCTAAGGCCATTTGCAAATCGGCTTCTTGTGAAACATACACAAAATTGTTTCCTCTACCGCTAACGATTACGGGGCATTTTGCATGTTGTTTTACAAATGCAATTAATCGCTCACCACCTCTAGGTACAATTAGGTCCAATTTTTCAGTCGGATTTTCTAAGAATTTCTGAGTCTCTTCTCTTGAATAATTGAGATAGGTTATCCAGTCTTTAGAACAATCACAAGCTTCTAATGCTTTATGCCATAGATTAACTAGCACTAAATTTGAATTCAACGATTCTTTTCCACCTTTCAATAAAATTTTATTTCCAGATTTAAAAGCAATGCCTGCTGCTTCAATAGTAACATCAGGCCTAGATTCATAAATAATCATTATTGTGCCAAATGGGGCGGTTTTATTACTTATTTCAAGTCCGTTATCATGTGTAAATTGAAAGCGTTCTACATGTAAAGGGTCATTAAGAGCGGCCAATTGTTTTAAGGAATAGATCATTTCGCCTACCTTTTTTTTATTCACCTTTAATCGGTCGACCATGGCTATGTCATCAGACTCAAATGAACTTAAATCTTTATCATTGGCAGATAGTAATATCGATTCTTCTTGTCTTATAAGGTCGGCCATGCATAATAGTACGGCATTTCTTTTTTTTAAAGTGAGTGTTTTTTTCATGCTAAAGCGGTCTTAAGAGCTTTAAAGAAAATATCTAAATCTTGTTTTGTAATATTCAAAGCAGGTAAAATTCGTAGTACGGTTTTGTCTTTAGCACCGCCTGTAAATAAGTGATGTTCGTATATCAATTTTTTGCGAAGATCGGCTACCTGAAAATCAAACTCAAGTCCAAGCATTAATCCGCGACCTTTTACACGTTTTACTTGCGGAATTTCCTTTGCCTTTTCATTAAAGTAAAGGCCTAATTCTTCGGCATTCTGTATAAGGTTTTCTTTTTCTAACACTTCAAGAACCGCTAAAGTAGCTACACAGGCCAAATGATTACCACCAAATGTGGTGCCTAGCATCCCGAATTTAGCACTAATACTTTTATGAATTAAGACTCCACCTACAGGAAATCCATTTCCCATGCCTTTGGCTATACTTATGATGTCCGGTTGTATGTTGTGATGCTGAAACCCGAAGAATTTACCACTTCTACCAAATCCGCATTGTACTTCATCGGCAATTAAAAAAACTCCATTCTCTTTACAGAGTGATGCCACTTTTTGAAAAAATTCTGTGGTCGGTTCATCCAAACCTCCAACACCTTGTATCGATTCTATAATTACAGCACAAACATTTTTTTTAACGATCTCATTTTTAAAACCTTTAATATCGTTAAGTTCCAAAAAGTTTACTTTTTGTTGTTGGTTGATAGGTGCATTAATAGAAATATTATCGGTTGCAGCAACTGCGGCAGAAGTTCGCCCATGAAATCCGTTATTAAAGGCAATTACTTTAGATTTTCCGGTCACGAAAGATGCCATTTTTAAGGCATTTTCATTTGCCTCGGCACCCGAATTGCACATAAAAAGATTGTAATCTTCGCATTTGGATAGTACACCAAGTTTTTCAGCAAGTTCTTCTTGTAAAGGATTTTGAACGGCATTGCTATAAAACCCGATTTTGTCTAATTGGTCTTTTAAACGCTGCACATAATGTGGGTGTGTATGACCAATGGAAATTACGGCATGACCACCGTAAAAATCTAAATAATCTTGACCTTTATCGTCGGTTACAACTATTCCTTTCGCGGAAACCGGAGTAACATTATATAATGGGTAAACGTCGAATAATTTCATAGTTCAAAAAATTCTAGTTCCAAAAAGAACTGGTGTGGTAGCTTATTTTACTTGGTTTTAAATTCGGTAATCTTATCATAAGAGGCAATAATACCTTGTATTAATGATGAGCTTAAACCTTGGTGTTCCATTTCGTTTAATCCAGTAATTGTACAGCCCATTGGTGTGGTTACCCTGTCTATTTCTTCTTCAGGATGATTGCCCGATTCTATAAGTAAACTTGCAGCACCATTACATGTGTGCATGGCCAGTTCTTGGGCCTCTTGGGCATCAAAACCTAACTGTATGGCACCTTGGGTTGTAGCGCGTATTAATCGCATCCAAAAGGCAACACCGCTTGCGCAAATAACCGTAGCAGCCTGCATTTGGTTTTCAGGAATTTCCATAGAATGTCCCATCCTGTTAAAAATAGCTTTCGCTAAGTCAATTCGTTTTTTACCTTTCTCGTTGCTACAGATACAAGTCATTGACTTACCTACCGAAATAGCTGTATTGGGCATACTTCTTATAATATAGTTGTCCTTACCAATAACCGCTTCTATTTTGTCGATACCAAAACCGGTTATGGTAGAAATAATTACATGGTTTTCGTTCAATAAATCTTTTATATTTTCTAAGATTTCTGCAAAATGAACAGGTTGAACGGCAAATATTAAAATATCTGAATTCTGAATAGCCAATCGGTTATCAGTCGTTACAGTTACCTTGTTGTGTTTTTCAAAATCGAGAATAGATTTTGTGTCTCTTTTGGTAAGGTACATAGTAGTAGCACCATTACTGTTTAGAATTCCGTTTGCAATCGAAAGTCCTAAGTTGCCTGCACCTATAATGGCTATTTTCATAATTTTAATTGTGTTTGGTAATGAGCTAAGCGTTATAAGTAAGTTTTAACAACAACTTTGAATTCATCACTTATAATGTTTTGCTAATATTCAATTTCTAAATCCCATTCTTGGAATAATATTTAAAATACCCCTGCTTTCAAATTAAGGCCTAAATCTTCTTCCAATCCGAATATTAAATTCATATTCTGCACCGCTTGTCCCGATGCACCTTTTAATAAATTGTCAATAGCTGATGTGATCAATAGAATATCATCGTGTTTGTGTAAATGCACATGACACTGATTCGTATTCACTACTTGCTTTAAGTTAATTGGTTCCTCAGAAATTTGCGTAAAGACAGCATTCTTATAGAAATCTTGATAGATTTTTTCTGCATCAGCTAAACTGCCAGCAAATTTGGTATATGATGTAGCTAAAATTCCACGAGTGAAATTTCCTCTATTTGGCATGAAAAATAAATTCCCGGTATTGGTTTGAAGCGAATGTAAACTCTCGTTGATTTCACCCAAATGTTGATGGGTAAAAGGTTTGTACCAACTTACATTATTGTTTCGCCATGAAAAATGAGAGGTAGCAGACGGACTAACACCAGCACCTGTACTGCCTGTAACAGCATTAATATGTACTTCGTTTTCCAATAGATTTGCCTTAGCTAAGGGTAGTAATGATAACTGAATAGCCGTTGCAAAACAACCTGGATTGGCAATATATTGGGCGTTTTCAATCTCTTTTTTGAAAAGTTCTGGTAAACCATATACGAATTGCTTACCATTAATTTTAGCATCTGCGTGAAGTCTGAAATCGTTGCTTAAATCGATTATTTTAGTATCAGCAGAAAAAGAATGTTCCTTTATAAAAGCAGTAGAATTACCATGTCCTAGACATAGAAAAACAACATCTACATTCAGGTTTACATTTCCAGTAAACTCTAAATCTGTAACTCCCAATAAATCGGGGTGTGCTGTGGTTACTCTTTTGCCAGCTCTTGTAGTGCTGTATACAAAATCGATTTCCGTAGCAGGATGGTTTAAAAGAATACGAATAAGTTCGCCCCCCGTATAACCTGATCCGCCTATTATACCCGCTTTAATCATTTTTTATGCTTTATAGGTCTCGTCTACGCTCGACCAGTCAGAATAATTTGTTTTCTAATTACTCACCATTAACATGGTTGTAGATTTTACCGGCATTCGATTGAATTTTGATAAATCCTTTTGCTTCCTCTGCAGTCCATCCTTTATTCATTTCACCATAACTACCGAAAGAAGCATTCATTAAATCATGTTTAGATGAAATACCGTTCAATCTAAATTGGAAAGGGTACAGACTAACAAAAACATCTCCCGAAACTGTTTTTTGTGTATCGGTTAAAAAGGCTTCTATGTTTCGCATTACCGCATCTAAATAATTACCTTCATGTAATAACATTCCATAGAAATTACCTTGCTGTTCTTTTTGATATTGTTGCCATTTGGTAAGTGTATGCTTCTCTAATAAGTGATGTGCTTTTATAATTAGTAATGCGGCAGAGGCTTCGAAGCCAACTCTACCTTTAATACCAATAATAGTATCACCAACATGAATATCTCTACCAATCGCATATTTAGAAGCAATGGCTTCTACTTTTTCAATATTAGTAACCGGTAAACCTTTTTCACCATTTACAGCTACCAATTCTCCTTTTTCAAAAGTTAAAGTGATATCTGTTGGATTTTTTTCTTGCAATTGGCTAGGGTAGGCACTATCGGGTAAAGCCTTATCAGAAGTTAAAGTTTCCTCACCGCCAACTGAAGTTCCCCAAAGTCCTCTATTTATAGAATACTTTGCCTTTTCCCAAGGGTAATCAACTCCATTATCCTTTAAGTAAGCTATTTCAGCTTCTCTGGCCAATTTATTATCACGAATAGGGGTAATGATCTCAATCTCTGGAGCAATGATTTGAAAAATCATATCGAAACGTACTTGGTCGTTACCAGCACCTGTACTACCATGGGCAATATATTTAGCACCAACTTTTTTAGCGTAATTGACAATCTCTATGGCTTGTACTATTCGTTCGGCACTAACCGAAAGAGGGTAGGTGTTGTTTTTAAGGACATTACCGAAAATAAGATACTTCACTACTTTTTCATAGAATGTTTGCACAGCGTCAATAGAAGTATAGGATGTTGCTCCTAATTGCAGTGCTTTACGTTCTATTTCCTTTATTTCTTCAGATGAAAATCCGCCAGTGTTGACACTTACTGCGTGTACTTCAAATCCTTTGTCTTTTGATAAATATTTTGCGCAGTAAGATGTATCTAATCCACCACTATAAGCTAAAACTAATTTCATTGTAATGTTTTTTACTGTATTTGATTGTTAGGGAAGCTGAATGACTAATGCAATGAACCTTATAACAATTACTTACTTTTTTCTTCTTTTTTTCTAAGAAACAAACTTTCCTTGATACTTTTTAATCTTGTAAAGGCTTTACTG
Source organism: uncultured Maribacter sp. (assembly GCF_963975365.1). GTDB lineage: Bacteria > Bacteroidota > Bacteroidia > Flavobacteriales > Flavobacteriaceae > Maribacter. The sequence continues at coordinate 374,126 of NZ_CAXBGF010000001.1, forward strand.
TTTACTTCTTTGACTTCTTCATTTTTTTTCTTGCTGTTAGCATCATAGAGCATACCTGTACATAAGCACATTTTTTGCTCTGTACGGGTAAGAATATCGAAATTTTTACACGTTTGACAGCCTTTCCAAAATTCTGGGTCATCTGTCAGTTCAGAGAAGGTTACAGGTTTATAACCCAATTCGTAATTGATTTTCATAACCGCTAAACCTGTGGTAATACCAAATATTTTAGCATCGGGAAATTTCTTCCTACTCAATTCAAAGATTTTGGATTTTATGCTTTTTGCAAGACCTTGACCTCTATAATCAGGATGTACTATGAGCCCTGAATTTGCTACAAATTTCTCATGCCCCCAGACTTCAATATAGCAGAAGCCTGCAAATTTATCTCCGTCCAAAGCCAGTATGGCATTGCCGTTAGATAATTTTCTCTGAATATATTCAGGTGTGCGTTTTGCAATACCTGTGCCACGAATTTTTGCCGATTCTGCAATCGTATCACAAATGTCTTGGGCGTATTTAAAATGTGATTCGTTAGCAACAATTAAGTTCATTGCCAAATAGATTTAAAAGTGTAAAAAATAATTTTGATTTTCTGTGCGGAAATGGACTCACCTAATTCCATAAATATATCTTACCCTTACGGGCGACGACGGCGAGATGTGAACGGACGCGCAAGAGCAACTGGGCTCACGGTACTATATAAAAAGTAGATTTCTTCGTTCATTACAGGGTAAATGTACAAATTAAATTTATTTGACAACACCCATGCGAAAATTTTTACAAAAACTTCACTTTTTGTTATTATGTACAACAATTTCATAAATTAAGAAGCTGTACACTGAAATATATTCAAGAGTGAGAAGCCAAAAGTTTTCCTTGAAATCGGCCTGTGAGTATGCGTAATAGCTAAGGATAATAGCCACAGACCAGATGATGGCATAACGGTATGTTGTAAAGATCGCGAGAAGCACTAAGAAAATACAATACCAAGGATGAAGGGTAGTCGACATAAAATAATAAATAGTCAAAACCCACATCATAGAAGCAAGAAGCTGGTTTAAATCTTTCCTTTTGGGAAGAATTGTAAATAAAAGTACCGCTAGTATGGTTGCTATAGGTGTAATTTTACCATAGACCTTTATAAATTCCCATGGTTTGGCATCAAATTGTATTGCAATTCGTTTTACGATATTATATATGCTGCCGTTGAACTCAAAATTAGAAAACCACAGGCTTAAAGTTTTTGTGTAATTACCAATGAATTCTGGTGTGTAAAAAGGTAGGAATAACAATAGAACTGTTACGCCAATTACACCATAGGATAGTAAACTTTTCTTCCATCCTAAATACCGAATGAAGAGCGGTAAAAATAGCAGCGGCACTAGTTTAATAGATATTGAACAGGCCATAATAGCAGCTGCCCATGTCCATTTGCTTATTGATAAAAGAAACAAGGAAAATATAAAGAAGAATAGCATTACACCTTCAAAATGAAGGTTGCCGGTAAGTTCAATAATTACTAAAGGATTTAAGAAGTACCAAAAAATTAGATGGGGCGATTTGTTGAGGTTTTTTAACAGTTTTCTTCCAAAATAGAAAATACCAAGATCGGCTAAAATTATGGTGATACGCATTACAACTAATGAACCGAAAATGCTTTTGCCTCCGATCAGAGCGGCTATTCCAAAAATTAATTGGTTCAATGGTGGGTAATTACTATAGTGTTTTGCACTTAAACTACCCATGCCCTCATATAGCTGATTAGCATTGGGGATTATATCTGCCATGTTTTTAATCAGCTCATTTGGGGTGTGTAAGTACGGGTTAATGGCATTGGCGATTAAGTGCCCATCCCATATAAATCGATAATAATCTTGAGATAGATTCGGCTCCGTACAAATAAAAACTAGTCTAAAAATGATGCCTGCTACCAATAGAAATTTAAGGTTCCATTTTTCGAACTGAATAAGTTTAAAGCAGAGGAAAAAAAGTGCAACAAAGAGTCCCAGTAGTTTTGGGAAATCGGTTCTATGCAAATGGTACGCAAATGTATAGTAGAAAATCAAGCTCAACACCGCCAATAACAATGAAACCTTATGTAGTTTCAAAAATGTTTTTAGGGTTTTGGACATTGATGGTTTGGTTTTGAGAAAGCTTAATATAAGGTTTTAACGTAATATATGTTTAACTCTCCATCATTATACCTAAAAGTTCTTTCATCATTTTCGCAGCTAAATAGGCGGTCATATCTTGAAAATCACGATCAGGATTGTATTCTACGATATCTGCCCCTACTACCTCTGTATCAATACTTTGAATTAAATTGATTACCTGACGTGAAGAAAGTCCTCCTGGTTCATGATGAGATACGCCAGGGGCAAAGGCAGGATCAAAACCATCCATATCTAAAGAAATATATAGTGGGTTTTCGAATTTAGGAATGTTGTCTAAATTTAAATTACGCATTTCATGTACCTCAACCTTGTATTTTTTTGCCTGTGCAGCTTGATGCGGATTTAACGTTCTGATACCAACTTGAACTAATTTCACAGCAAAACCATTTTCCATAATTCTTGCAAAAGGGCATGCGTGTGAATAGGGGTCGCCTTCATAATCATGATATAGGTCGGCATGCGCATCTATATGCAATATGTCTAGTTTAGGGTAATGGTCGTGATATGCTTTTATAATCGGAAAAGTTATGGAATGGTCACCACCTAGTGTAAGCACTTTTGATCCGGTTTTAAGATGCTTTTTAGTGGTTGAGGCAATGTCAAAATATTCATCGATTTTAAAATCACCTTTGTCTAAAATGATATTGTTTTCGATTGAAATACCAAATTCGGTACATAAGTTCATAGAATCGCTATAAAGTGCTTTTCTAATAAGGTCTGGCGCTTTTGACGGTCCTTTTTGAAAGGAAGATTTCGCGTCCCAATTTATACCTTGTATAATAATGTTTTTCATTTGAATGATTTGTTGGCTTTAGTCGGTTATATATTTTAAACCTAAACGCGGATTAATTTATCGTATTAGGATTCTCGGATTTTACAGGAATCTTCTAAATCGAATGCAATTGTTCTCAATTTTTTCCATCTATAACAAACCGAATAAAATTCATGGTAACTTCCTGGTCGTTGTCTGGTTAGGTTTGGTGAGTATGAAGTGCAACTAGATTTTCCTCTGCAATGCAACGAACAAATTCTATAGATTTGTATGGGTATTCTTCTTGCATTCGGTTAAAATAATCGATAAAGCCCAGTTTGCCGTTTGCTACCTCAGGGTTGTGTTGAATATATTCCTTGTCGACATATTTTTCAATAGCAAGTTCAGGTTGGACCAAGTATGAGGTTCTATAAAAAGCGATGGCGTGTTCCTTGTGTTTTTTTAGATTCATAATTATAAATATATCGATTTTCTGTACTTTACTCACTTTAAAATTATACAAATGATTAAACATACCGTAACGTTTAAACTAAAGTATGCAAAAGGATCTAAGGAAGAATCAGTTTTTATGAAAGCTGCTGGAGAACTTCGTTCAATACCCGGAGTTGAAAATTTTGAGTGCCTACGTCAAATTAGTACGAAGAGCCATTTTGAATATGCCCTTTCAATGGATTTTGATTCTATGCAAACATACAGCACCTATAGCGAGCATCCAGAACATACTACTTTCGTTAGTCAATACTGGGCAGCCTATGTAGAGGATTTTTTAGAATTGGATTTTGAAGTGATCTAGAAATTGGCTTTTATATTTAATTATGAGTCATTTGGCTGAAGCATTTTATAATAGCATATGTGTAAATGTAATTATAGATTTTTATCTAAATCACAAGGGGGTTAAATGCAAATGTCCTATTCTTAATTAAGTAACGATTTATATATTTAAGTCATTTAGTAAGTTATCAGTTTTTAAAGAGTAATGATTCTTACATAGGAAAGGCTAAAAATGAGACTTGTAATTCACCTAATTTTTTGTATCCCAAAACATTCATATGAATAGGGTCACGATAATATAAATCCTTATTATATATGTTGTAGCCGCCTAAAAGAAATTGGTCAAGAACGGGAATACCATGGAGGGCACAAATCATTTTTTGCATATTAACGTGCTGTGCCATTCCTTCCGAATAAAATGGGTCATAGGCACCTCTATCATTAAAAGCTTTACTTGATGTAAAGAAGTATATAGTTGCATTAGGGTTTATCTCATAAATCTTTTTTACACAATAATTAATGCCTCCTGCCTGCGTAGTTAGTTTTTCAGTATTATAATTGTCAAATTCTGTATAATCGGTATAGGATCCTACTTCTCTATTGTTCGTGTAATCGTTTGTTGAAGCCCAAAGAATATAAATATCAAATAAATCGGCTTCATCTACTTGTTGTTGCATAGATTTTCCTTGTAAAGAAGAAAAACCAGCACCTGGAACGCCAAAGTTTGTAATGGTCAAGCCTAAATGTTTCTCCCATAAAACTTTGGCGCTATTACTTTCTGGAATAACAGAAACAGAACCGCCAAATACCGCTACAGATTTCCCAAAATTATAAGAACCTTTTAGTGATAAGGAATCTAAGGTAGTTTGTGAAAAAATACTGCCAGATAATAAAAGAAATAGAAAGGTTAAATAATTGAAATATATTTTCATAGGAGTGTATATTTTAAATGTCAAAATCAAATTAACTGCCAGAAATAACAAGTAGGACTATGTGTATAAATCGAATTCTTTATAATGTTTTTGATGGCTATCAAAATACCTCAACTTTATATTTATAAATGACTCAAAAAATCTAATTCCTTTTTCAGAAACCCTTCTTTTGAACCAAGTACATTATCCTCTATAACCATGATATGGCCAGATTGTTTGTTGTACGTTTTCCAAATAGGTAAGTTATCTCCATTCGGATTTCCTGTTTTTGCAAAATTGACCCAATACGAAGATAGAGCGTCCTCGATTTTTTCGTCCGAAGGTTGCCAATCACGATTCCATGTATGAAGCGTATGAAGTGCATAAGGTACTTCTGAGGTGTGAAAAGCACCGTAGTTTGGAAAATCTTGCTTTTCTGGGGGTGCATGACCAAACTGATATAAATAACTTGGCTGTGTACTGAATTCTGCCAGCAAGTGTGATGTTACTCCTGCAAAATTCAACATGCCTAATTTGCTTTTAATTTTTTTGACATCCTCATTTGTATCCGCATTAAAAATCGATAAAAAAGAGGCTGCTTTATCACCATATTTAGCAATTGCTTCTTCTTTGTATTCTTCAATTGTCATTTCATTACCCCCTAAAAAATCGCCATCACCTGTAACCCATCCGGCTATTATAGGTATTTGATGTTGTTTGCCATTTTTAAAATGAGCCATTAAATCTTCAGGTACTACGTAGTCGTCTTTTGTAATTCCGACACTACCTATTTCAGAATCATTACTAATATTTTGCAATTCTTCTGCAGGTAATTGCCGTAATTCTTTAATGGAGGATGCATCCGCTTTTTCCATAAATCGCATTCCTGTTGCTTCAGCATCGGCTAAGGGTTGAGCTCTATTGCTTCCTAATAATCCACCACTTTGTAAAATTGCTTTATGAAACAGATTTTCCGCAAGGGGAGAGGCAATTAAGGTATTTACGCTGAATGCCCCTGCAGATTGCCCAGCAATTGTTACATTATTAGGGTCTCCTCCAAATATATCGATATTTTTTTGCACCCAATTTAGTGCCGCTATTTGATCCATGAAACCATAATTGCCCGATGCGTCATTTCCAGATTCTTTACTTAATTCAGGGTGTGCCATAAAACCAAGAACGCCCACACGATAATTGATACTGACAAATACAACACCTTTTTTAGCCAGTTCTTCACCATCATAAATATCACAATTAGCAGAGCCACTAGTGAACCCGCCGCCATAAATCCAAACAATAACGGGCTGTTTTTCGTTTTCTGATTTTGCGGTTGTCCAAACGTTGAGGTATAGACAATCTTCATTTATGGGTTCAGATTTGGCTATAAATTCTTCGGTCCAACAATAAAAAGGTTCAGGTGTATTTTGAATTGGGTTTGGTCCAAATTCGGTACATGGTAGAATACCATCCCAAGCAGTTGCTGGTTGGGGAGCTTTCCATCTTAAATCACCTACAGGTGGTGCCGCAAAAGGTATGCCTTTGAAAATACGAACCGTTTTGTCTATGTTGAAACTACCTTCTATTTTACCCTTATCAGTTGATATGATGGTTTCCTTTGGTTGATTACATCCTAAAAATAGGCAACATGTAAAAATGAATAAGTGTTTCATAGTTTGGTTTTACTTAGTTTATAAAAGCTCTGGTGTCGATACATATGGGTAACCTTTGTTTGAACTTTTATGTGGTAGTCCTAAGATACTACATACCGATTGATTTTTAGAAATGGGAATTCATAATACATCATTTAAGGTCATCAATCCGTAAAAAGTAACTTAAAAGCTAGAATACCGGTTTACTAGGAATTCATTAATTGTAAGAATGGATTTGAACAAATTACTATATCTTTAAACATCCTCTAACGCTTTTTAATATAAGTATTTGCTTACACAACTAATATTGATTCAATACAAACTAAACTATCATGAAAAAACGAATTACTATAGCAATTACAACTACACTTTCGATTGCTTTTCTGTTACTTTCTTCCTGTAAAGAAGAACCAAAACCGGTTATAGATCAAACGGCAGAGTTGAACAAATGGTTCGATGAAAAATACGAAGAGCAATTACAGATGAGTCCGTTGGGGCTTACTGCTCAAGGACGAAAAGACCAGTATGATAAAATTGATGATTTAAGTAAGGAGGCAGAGGACAAAGAATTGGCCTGGTATGCTGAAAGAACAAAAGAGCTAAAAGAAAAATTTGACTATGATAGCTTAAATGAAGCAGACCAAACTTCTTATGATTTGTGGGTATACCAGTACGAAATCATGAAAGAAGGTGCAGCTTTCGAAAATATGGACTATGTATTTGACCAAATGCGCGGCATGCATACGCGACTGCCAAGTTATTTAATCAATTTTCATAAGGTAGATAGCTTATCCGATATGAATGCCTATGTCTCTAGAATTAAGGAAACAGCTAGGGGAATTGATCAATTGGTAGTACGGGCAAAAGAACAGGCTGCTGTCGGTATATTGCCTCCAAAGTTTGCATTTGAGACGGTTATAATCCAAACAAAAGCATTAAAAGATGGTACGCCGGTGTTAAATGACATGAACGGAAAAATCGATGCACTTTTAACTTCAGAAAAGATAACTGATGAAGAAGCTACATCTCTTAAAGAACAGTCAGAAAAAGCACTTAATGATTATTTTATACCCGCTTACGCCAGTTTGTTAACTTGGTTGGAGAGTGAAGTTGATAATGCAGAAGCTACACCAACAGGAGTTAGTCGTCATGAAAATGGAAAAGATTTCTACAATTACCGATTAAAGGTATTTACAACAACCGGACTTACTGCTGATGAGATACACGAAATTGGATTAAAGGAGGTTGCTAGAATCAAAGAAGAGATGATGGCCATAAAAGAAAAAGTTGGTTTCGATGGTGATTTAAATGCCTTTTTTAAATTCGTGAATACCGATAAACAGTTTTTCTTTCCAAATACAGATGAGGGTAGACAAGGGTACTTAGATGAGTCAACGAAGTATTTAGATGATTTGACTAAGAAATTACCAGACTATTTCGGAATTCTACCAAAAGCAAAATTACAGGTAAAACGAGTAGAAGCATTTCGTGAGCAAGATGGTGCCCCACAACATTATTCGGCAGGTACGCCAGATGGTTCTAGATCAGGTACCTATTATGTGCACCTATCCGATATGAATGCGATGCCGAAATCTACCATGGAAGGTGTGGCGTATCATGAAGGTAATCCTGGGCATCATATGCAGATTTCTATTGCTCAAGAATTGGTGTCGGTGCCTAAGTTTAGAACCCAAGCAGGTTTTAGTGTTTACAGCGAAGGTTGGGGGTTATACTCAGAAGCATTGGCAAAAGAGATGGGTGGATACCAAAACCCATATTATGATTTTGGTCGTTTGGTGAACGAAATATGGAGAGCTATACGATTAGTAGTCGATACGGGTTTACATGCTAAAGGATGGACCGAAGAAGACGGCATAAAATACTTTACCGAAAACTCTTCTATATCTCAAGGAGCTATAAAGGCAGAAGTACAGCGTTATATGGTGATGCCAGGTCAAGCTACTTCATATAAAATAGGGATGCTTAAGATTCAAGAATTACGTAAAATGGCCGAAACGGAATTGGGCGATAAATTTGATATTAAAGGATTTCATGATACTGTTCTTGGAGGTGGTGCTTTGCCTTTAGAATTATTGGAACGCAGGGTTAAAGCTTGGATAAGCACACAGAAGTAAATAATAGCTTTTAGCAACAAAGTGCAGTAAGGTATAGTTGTCTTACTGCATTTTGTATTTAATGCTATTTTATAAATTTTAATTGTAGTTCGCAAATATCAAATAGTTGCTTGTGATGAAGAAAGTAAATGAAGCTAAAAGCAGAAAGAAGCCTTGGCCAACCAAAGATGCTATGAAGCAGGTGTATGCCATGCAACTATGGGGCAAAGATGATTCTCCTTATTATTCTGGTGATGGGTCACATTACCCTGAAATTGTGGATCCCTATTTAAAAGTTCTTAAATCATTTTTGACATCGTTTGCAAGGCCTATAACTGTATGTGATTTAGGGTGTGGCGATTTTAATGTAGGCAAAGAGCTGGTAAAGTATACCGATAAATATGTTGCCGTAGATATCGTAGAAGACTTAATAGTTTATAATAAAAGAACGTTTAATGACGATAATTTAGAGTTTCAATGCTTGGATATTGCTGTCGATGATTTGCCAAATGCCGATTGTGTTTTATTGAGACAGGTGTTACAACACTTATCGAATGCAGAAATTCTATCAATTGTGAAAAAATTACCTGCTTTTGAATATGTAATACTAACAGAACATCTACCTGAAGGCGAGTTTATGCCCAATAAAGATATTATTTCAGGACAGGGGACTCGGCTGAAAAAACAAAGCGGAGTTGACCTTTTAGCGTCACCATTTAACTTAAAGGTTAAAAAGCAAAAACATATGTTATCTATTCTTCCAAAAGGTCATAAAGGAGTTATAGAAACTACGTTGTACAAAGTTTTTTAGCGCAACTGTTTTTAACTATTTGTACTTAGCTTCAATAATTGTAGAAGACATGAATTAGCGTATCTGATAAATGTCATAGTATTTATAATAACCGTTATCTAGTTTTGAAAGCATAATCAAAACAAAATTATATGAGTAAGGTAGAGATAAATCAAGGTGAGATAAAAGTGAACTTTAATGAGTCAAGTTCTGGTAAATTATCATTTGCGGAATTGGGAATTAAAGATGAGGATGTCAACGTTGAAGGCGGATTATTACGTATAGTTTTTGATTTTGAAGCAATAGGTGATTATAATTATTTTCAAACACCGACGATTGAATTTTTTTATGAAGAAAATATGGCTGAAACTCATTGGATATGTGAGTTTAATGGAAAAACAGTTTTAGATAAATTGGATAATCATGGTCACTCAACTATTTTATTGTTGAACAGAAAAGTGTTGAATAATTTAGAACAGCATCATGAGAATACATTAATTGTTCATGCTGAATTTCCAGAACCAGCGAGCTTAAATATTAAGGAATCTTACGTACATTTTTTTAAATAAGACATAAGACTATCATTATAACAGAGCTTATAATGATAGTCTCTTATTGAAACAGTTACAAGTTAATTTATAAAGGTCATTAGAGATAAACCGATGCAAAAACTTGTATACATATAGGTTTACGCCGGTCTATAAGAAAGGCGTAAAGGGCCATTATCAGTTAACAGTAAGCGAACAGGCTTGGCAAACACTTAAACGCAAGCTCAGGTATCTTACCAAGAAAACGCTGCCCTTGTCCTTAGTAGAAAGGTTACAACGGCTAAAACCCATCTATAAAGGGTGGTTGAACAATTTCCGATTAGGGAATATACATACCAAACTTAAGAAGATGGATGAATGGCTACGGAACCGACTACGCTACTGCATATGGCACGATTGGAAGAAACCGGAACGCAAACGCAAGAATCTCATTGGCTTAGGTATAAAACAGGGACAAGCATATGCTTGGAGTAGAACAAGGATGGGAGGATGGGCAGTAGCCCAAAGTCCTATACTTAGAACTACTATTACTGAAAAACGCCTAAGAAAAAGAGGTTATGAAAGTATGCTAGCGTACTACCTTAGTGTAAAGTTCTGATATAACGAACCGCCGTGTACGAGACCCGTACGCACGGTGGTGTGAGAGGCGCAGTCCGTTCCTAACTAGGGGCGGACCCGCCTACTCGATGTGTGCCCAGCATGGGCATCTTTACCTTATAGCAATATAAGGATTTATTTAGAGGGTGTAAGTCCCTTATGCGCTGGGGTAACGTCTGGAACCATTAGTAAGTCCAATCCTGAAAAGACCAAAATAGTGTACTGTAAGAAGGAAGGAAGGGGCCTCAAAGGGTATCCCGTGCAATTCGATTTCTTGGGATTCAGCTTTCAGCCGATACGGTTCAGATTGAAAAAGGGCGGAAGCTTCCTTCAGTTCGATTGCAAAATAGGCCGAAAGTCCAAGACTCGAATCACGGGAGAACTCCGTGAACTTGCTTTCCACAACAAAACCCAACGTGGGATACAGGATTTGGCAAATCTGCTAAACCCAAAGATTCGTGGTTGGGTCCAGTATTACGGAAAGATAAGCCGTAGGAGCTTGCAACCTGTGTTCTATTACCTGCACAATCGTATGATAAGATGGATATTGAATAAGTACAAAAGCTTCAAGGGAAGCAAGATCAAAGCAGTACAATGGCTTAGGTTTATTACAAAGTCATATCCAAACCTGTTCTACCATTGGGAATTGGGCTACAAATTGGTCTAACGATCAGGCCTTGCCGACTGTATGACAAGAGCCGTATGATGTGAGAGCATCACGTTCGGTTCCTTTAGATTTGAACCTATAAACAATATACAATTAATCAATAATCATGTTGTTGAAAAGAGGGGGTCCGGGGGAGACTCATAACTTATTAAATTGTTCATATTTTTATTAAAAAAGGCCGGGGTGAACTTGGTTCGGTTCTAGAGGTTAAATCTCTATTCACAGTATTAGTCCCCGCTCTTTTATAACCGGTTACAAAGGACCAAATAGAATACTAATTAGTAATAAATTACTAAAGGTTTTAGTCAAAGTAACCATTAATAATAGTTAAAAGTATGGAAATTTTAGAAACTGTAGGTATCGATATTAGCAAAAAAGTAATCGATACACACCTTCACAAAAGAGATCTTTACCAGCAATTTGAGAACAATAAGAAAGGGTTCAAACAAATGGTTAAGTGGTTAGAAAAGAATAATGATGTTCCCACAGAAAACTTGATGTTTGCAATGGAACATACAGGAATATATTGTAATAATTTATCTCTCTTTTTGTCTGAAGAAAGCTTTAATTATGTGATTTTACCTGGATTGGAAATTAAACAATCTATGGGAATGACCAGAGGGAAAAATGACAAAGCAGATGCTAAAAGAATAGCGCTCTACGCTTATGAAAAACGTGATCGATTAAAATCCCATGTCCAAAGTTCTGAGAGTACCCTTAAATTAAAACGATTGTTCTCACTACGCGAGCGCATGGTAAAACAAAGAGCCGGCTATAAAATGAGTTTAAAAGAGCAATCTGAAATACTTTCAAAAAGTGAAAATAAATTACTATTAAAAATTCAAAAAGAGCTTATCAAATATTTGACAAAAGAAATAGATATAATTGAAAAGGAAATAGAAACTATTGTTAATGAAGATGAGACTCTCAAAAGCCAGTATGACCTAATTATCACAATAAAAGGTGTAGGAAAGCAAACCGCGCTTTATATGATCGTTTTTACAGAGGGCTTTAAAAAGTTTGACAGTTGGAGGAAATTCGCCTCTTATTGCGGTATAGCGCCTTTCCCAAATACTTCCGGTTCAAGTGTTAGAGGAAGGACCAAAGTAAGCCATTTAGCGAATAAAAAACTAAAAAGTTTATTGGACCTATGCGCTAAGTCTTCTATACAATACAATGAAGAGATGAAATTGTATTATCAAAAAAGAATCAATTTGGGAAAAAATAAAATGTCAACAATAAACATTATCAGAAACAAAATACTGGCTAGGATCTTTGCTGTTATTAACAGAAAATCTCCCTATGTTGATTTAATGAAATATGCAGCAAATTAATTTAAAAAATGTGTAATATAATTTGTTTTAGTCATAGAATACTAGGAGAGGTTTAGGGGTGAGAATCCCCTTTACCTACTCGACTGCGTTTTTGTTTTTATTCTATTACACATTCAAAGGTTCCTATTACCTTAAACGTGGCCATATCTTCATCTTCTAACACTATGTTTTCATACGAGCTGTCAGTCGATAAAGGTTTTAAAATAATCGATTGGTGTTTCCAACCATCTTCATCTTCATATTTTTTGCTATCATATTCTTTTACTGTATAACATGAGCCGAAATCGGAATCATGCATATTGGTGTTTTCAACCAAAACTATTTGACCATTTCTCGAACCTCCTGAATATTTTCTAAATAAACATAATGCACCATTTGGAATTACCTTGTTCATAGATTCACCAATTACCTGACATGCAAACAAGTCTTTACTCGGTTTGATTTTCTCAGGGATATTAAGCCATTCCACATCTTCTACTTGTTGTAAATCACCAAATTCACCAGCTGCTACTTTTAGGCTGTAAAGTGGAATTGAATTTTCAAAAGGTTTGATATTCTCGGTTTTGAATAGTGTTTTGATTTCAACTTGATCAGTTTTGTATTTAGGCACAAAAGATTCAAAATGAGCTTTTAATAAGGGGTCACACACATAGAGGTATGTGCCTTTTATCCCCCTAAGCATAATAGTTTTGTATATATTTAGAATAAAGGCTTTTAATTCCTTGGGGTCTTTAATGGACTGTTTTCCGTTTTTATCAAAGTAGTTTTCCTCGTTTACTATGATTTCTTTGGTCTCAGGATTAAAGGATATTTCGTTTCCGAAAATTATCCCAGAATAATTTAGGTCATAGCCTTGAGTAGTATGTATACATCCAACTTCATTTATTGCTCCATCTGAATTAATCCAGTCATTTGAAGTGCCGTTCCATTTTAGTTGTACATCATCTATTTTGATATCAAAAGCATTTTTGTCTTTGTTTGATTTCCATTCCCAGGAGTAACCAGCAATAAGTCTTGAAAGCCCACTTTCTTTATCACGTAATTTTATTTGTTCAATCATTGTTTCTAGTGAATCGAACAGGGTAAACTCGTACTCTTTAGAATTGAATTTTGAAGAGTCTACTTTTAACTTATCGTGTAATAAAGAGTCTATATACTCAACATACGCATTTCCTCCCTTTACTCTGAACTGAGACTTTAATTTGAGAATAGAGGTGTCTTTATCTCTTTTGATTAGGTCAAATTGTTCTTTTTTTGCATCAGATGGTTTAATTGACTGCCCTTCATCATAGAATAAAACAGTATGCTTGGATTGCATGGTAACCCAGTCTAATTCACTTGCATTATGCTTATCAAGATTAAGTGCTAAACAAGCTTTATCAAAAGCTCCGAAATAAGCACCTAGATTTACTCTCCTTCTCAATCTGTGCGACTCATCAACTACGAGTAAATCATATTTTTCCTTGCTCACTTGGGCAGGTCCAATAACCATACTAGCACTTAGCCCTTTTATGTTCTTAAATACTTTTTTTAATGTGGTTCTGAATGAAGACATTGGGACAACTAAAGCCATTTTAGGATTTGGGAGCACCTTTTTTATTTGATTAACTAAATCAAGATAGACGTTTTCTTCTGCACCGAACTCTTTAAAACTGAAATCCTCTAATTGACTTGAAAGCATTTTAAATAAGAAAATGGCTAAAATTGTCTTACCAGTACCAGCGCCTCCTTCGACAATAGTATTATCATATTTTCCTGTTGCGAGACTCTGTAAAATTTGAAGTAAACCTTGACTTTGTTCTTTAGTTAAACTTTTATATGGGGAGTATTTAAAAAGGTCAGAATTGTCAATATGTTCTATAGGATGTTTAGATATTCCTTCTGCTCTAAGTTGATTCCAAATCGTGTTAAAAATATCCCAGTATACTTCTTTCTTTTGGTAATAATTGTGATTAGCAAGTCCAAGATTTCCATTGAGCAGGGTGAATTTATTATCCCCTGACATATATTTTATCAGATTGGATTCTATATCAAGAGTAGCAGATTTGTTGAATTTTTCACTCGTGATTAAATGGACAGATGTAAGTTTATTTTTAGTCTTATGTTTTAAGTGGGTTCCCATTCTAGAATAGGCATCAGTTGTTTCACCAACATATGCTGTTTTGGTATCACCATCACTTAAAATGTAAACTATAGGCCAAAGGTCTTTAGCAAAATGATTTGTACTGAAATCTTCAAATAGACTATTTTCAAAGTCGTAATGATTTATTTTTAGTTGAGTCTTAATCATTAAAGCTCGTTATATTTTTTCGCAGTTCCTTTTGCTTTCTCTATTGGATATTTTTCTCCGTTCTTTTTGATTTTGTCGAGCAGAATATCTTTGACGTCAAATCCATATTTTTCAGCTAACAGAAGAGAATAAGCAAGAACATCAGCTAATTCTTCTTTTACTTTTTCTTTATCTGCTTCTTCATGAGATTTCCATAAGAAGTTTTCTAAAAGTTCACCTGCCTCAATATTAAGAGCCACCGCTAGATCTTTAGGATTGTGAAACTGTTCCCAGTCTCTTTCATTTCTGAATTTAATCAGAGCTTCAGTTATTTCTTTTATGTCACTCATATTTAGTTTTTCTTAATGAAACACAACGTACGGATATATGTACAATTACATATATCCGTACGTTGTATGTAATTTAAACAATCTTGTAGAATTGACATAAAATAAAAAAGGGATAGTAACGACCATCCCTTTTTTAAATATTTTATAACGAAGGTTTTACGCTCTAGATGTCAATGATTTAAAGAATACAAAGCCAAAGCCTAAGAATAACATAAAATGGAATGGGAACAAACCGAAATCATTTAAAGGTATAGCGCTATACATGCCAAACATGAAATAGACCATTAAGGCAAATTCCAATATCATATTCGGGGATAATTTTTTTGCCAAATACTTATTGCCTTTCCAGCTTTGTTTCAGCGTACTTATATTAAATTTAGGGGTACGTACAAATTCACTTCGCTTACCCATGTGGCCTTCTATTACCGCAATGGTGTTGTGCAAGGAGAACCCTAGGGCAACTGAGAAAAATGTAAAGAATATGCGGATATAATCTACAAAATTGTTAAAGCCGCTACCTTGAATACTCTTGTAGGTAAACCAATAGCAGACAAATAAAATGATGGTACTTATGGCGAATAAACTTAATAGAGAGAAAACCCAGTCTAGGTGACCATAGGTATTCTTGATATATAAAGAAGGTATACTTAATATCGCCACTAAAAATACACATAAGAACATAGAGCTATTCAGCAAATGCATAACCCCATGAAACTTTGTTTTAAATGATATGTTCTTGGCTGTAATAACATTCCAAACCGTTTTTCTAAAGTTCTCTGCACCACCCTTGTTCCATCGAAACTGTTGTGAACGTGCGGCACTGATAACTACAGGTAGCTCTGCAGGTGTCTCTACTTCTTCTAAATATTTAAATTTCCAGTTCTTTAGTTGTGCACGGTAACTTAGGTCTAAATCTTCGGTTAGTGTGTCGCCCTCCCAGTTACCTGCGTCAATAATACATTCTTTTCTCCAAATACCTGCAGTACCATTAAAATTAATGAAATGTCCTTTACTGTTACGACCTACTTGTTCTAAAGTAAAGTGGGCATCTAGGGCAAAGGCCTGTATTTTTGTAAGGGTAGAATAATTACGGTTTAAATGGCCCCAACGGGTTTGTACTGCGCCTATTTCTTCATCTTTAAAATAAATTACGGTTTTCTTTAACCAATCTGAAGCTGGCATAAAATCGGCATCAAAAATGGCGATGAATTCACCTTTTGCAATTTTTAAACCTTCTTTTAATGCACCTGCTTTAAAGCCAGATCTATCGGTTCTGCGAATATGCTGAATATCTAATCCGGTCTCTTGCAATTTAGCAATGGTGGCGGCAGTAGCAATTACGGTATCATCGGTAGAATCATCCAAAACTTGAATCTCCAATTTGCTTTTTGGGTATTCTATTTTGGCGATATTTTCCAATAAACGATCCATTACATACTCTTCATTAAAAACAGGAAGCTGAATGGTAACGAACGGAATTTCCTTTGGGTCTAACAAATTAAATTTAGGAGCCGTCTGGTGCTGTCTTTTTTGAGACAAATAGTTGAATAAAAGATTTAGCTGCGCCAAGCTATAAAAGAAAATCAATAGTAATGAAATACTATAAATTACGATGATAAAATACGCTAGTGCTAATTCCATATTATTTTATACTGTATTTGAAGATCCACCCCAAAATTTTTATGCCTGCAAATATACTACCTTTTACGGTTCCTGATACTTTTGAGACACCAATTCTTCGTTTGTAACGTACTGGTACTTCGGTATATGTCATTTTCTTTTTTAGAACTTTCAATTGCATTTCTACTGTCCAACCATAGGTTTTGTCTTCCATGTTCAATTCCTTGAGCTTTTCGTACTTAATGGCTCTAAAAGGGCCTAGGTCAGTAAACGTTGCTCCAAAAAATAATCGCATTAAAAAAGTGGCTAACCAGTTGCCGAACACTTGTTGTGGGGTCATTGAACCCTCTTCGCGCAAGTTTTTTCTCCTGGCCCCTACAACAAAATCAATATTTTCATTTAAAATAGGAGCTACTACCTTATCAAGTTCTTCTGGATAATCAGAAAAGTCTCCATCGATAAATACGATGATTTCTGGCTGTTTGGATTGCGAGGCAACATAGTCGAGTCCACATAGACAAGCATACCCATAACCTTTTCTTTGTTCGGTTAATACGGTAGCTCCTACCGCCTCAGCATTTTTTACCGTATTATCTGAAGAATTATTATTAACGACTATCACCTCAGAAACTGATTTTGGTAGTGCTTTGATAACAAGGGCAATAGAATCTGCTTCGTTAAACGCCGGTATAATTACTTTAATGTCAGACATTATTTGAAGTCGGATAAACTATTTTATTTTGTGAAAGGGCTAAAATTAGTCCATTCTTTTACTTTTACGCTCGCGGTATATTTTTCGGCAGAAATCATTTTTGAATCTTTGTATTTCAAACAATAACCATTTTTTATACCATTTTTCAACTGGCATTTATGATTGATCTGACCTTTCTTGTCATAAAATAACCACCAGCCTTCCTGCTTGTTTTTAACATATAGCCCTTGTTTGGTACGTATTCGATTTTCATCATAGAAAAACCAATATTTTTCTCTTTTGTCATAAGCGAAATAACCCTGATCCGACTTTTTTCCGTTTGGGTGGTAGAATGTCCAATAATCTGTTTTTATATTAAAACGCATCCATCCTTCGCTTGCCAAAGTGCCATCTTCATAATAGGTGCGTTCATAACGTTTGTCTTCAGAGCCGTTAAAAGCTAACAAGGCCAAACAAGTAAGAATGGTATAAACGAATTTTAATAGCTTCATTTTCTGACTTTTTTCTACATTACAATCAGTTGGTAAAGATCGTATAAAATACTTTGATAATGATTTGCACCTATTTTGGGTGTTTATATAAACTTTTATAAAGTGAAACATGGTGATTGTCTTTTTCAATCATTATGTTTTTTTTAAAAGTTACCTTCTTAATTTAGCATTTCATCGTAGTTTTTTCAGGAAATGTTTAATTAGGCAACTAAATTAAAGAATCTATTTTTTATTCACCAAATCCATTAAGTCTACATCGTTGCCTAATAATACCTCTGTCGGATTAATGCGACCTGCCTCAGGACCATTCTCTAATTTAAGCACACCACGTGGGCATACTGCAGAACATACGCCGCAACCTACACAGCTAGAGCGAACAATATTTTCACCCTTTTGGGCATATGCCCTAACATCGATGCCTTGTTCGCAATAGGTAGAACAATTACCACATGAAATACATTGCCCACCATTTGTTGTAATTCTAAAACGAGATTTAAAACGTTGTACAAATCCTAAATATGCGGCTAGCGGACAACCAAACCTACACCATACCCTATTACCAAAAATTGGATAAAAACCAGTGCCAATAACTCCTGCAAAAACAGACCCTATTGCCAAACTATATGAATTTTGTACACTTTGGGTTTTTATTCCTAAAACGGTACCCGTTTCTGAAAAGAAACTGTAAAGTGTCATTCCTGTCATTACAACGGCAAAAAGAAGTACCCCATGAATTAACCAACGTTCAACTTTCCATGCGAAAAGTGATTTATCTGAATGTTGTCTGTATGGGTCACCTAAGGTTTCCGCTAGGCCACCACAACCGCAAACCCATGAACAATACCATCTTTTCCCAAAAAAATATACCATTACAGGAACGATGACCAAGGTTAAGATAACTCCCCAGAAAAGAATAAAAATTCCGATACCGCCACTATTTAAAAGCGTCTTAAGATTCCATTGAAAAAAGAAGTCATAATCTAAGGGGAAAGCATTTTTAAAATCATAATAGGGCATTTGTAAACGTACCATAATTTCTGGAATAAGAAAGGCGAATACAATCTGAAAGAACAATACAGATGTTGTTCTAACTACCTGGTATAAATTGTGGCGATATTTTATGTACATACGTACGGCCATTACCAACATTACAACACAATACATAAAGCCATACACTAACCAGTGACCGGCTGGGTTGCCACTTAAACTTTCACTAATAGGGTCTACTAAATAAGTCCAGTTCGTTGCATACTCTGGGCGGAAATATAAGATCAAGTAAAATGAAACCAAGAAGATAAATACAAGCCAAGCGATCCAACCTCTATTTGTGGAACTCTGATGGTAGATTCCATTATTCTTAATTCCTTTTGGTCCTAAAAGAACCACTTGGGGAATAATGAAAAGTAAGGCGCCAATAATGCCTAATCCAAAAGTCATGAACCACATTAGACCTTTGTTTTCTGCAATAAAGCCTACGCCAGATTTTTTGGCAATAGACCCTGCCATATCTCTGCCCTTTGTATGAATAACCTTTTTGTACTCTTTGTTTTTTCTGTGCGTCGTATTCGCATTATCCACAGCAGAAACAATTATTGGAGATAAGCTTTGTACACCATTAAATACTTTACCCTGTATTTTGGTTTCTAAATTTTGAATGAATAATTCACTTTTAATTGAATTATCTAATACTATTCCTTTAACGATGGTTTTGTCCACTTTAAACGTTCCAAGAAGTGGTAAGGCAGCAAATGTGCTTAGACCTACCAAAAAAATAATTATTCCTATATTTTGAAGTACTTTCATTTTTTTGTTCGTTAAGCTTTGCTAAAAATGCGTTTCCAACTTTTCTTTTTTAGACGAATATTTTTATTGAAATCCGTATTGTATTTGTTTACAATTTCTGCCTCGTATTGTATGTAAAACTCAGGGTCGAAATTTGCGTCCCTGAGGTAAGTCATTACATGGTCTACATCTTTATTTTCGGTAAGCCATTGGTCAAAAATCTCATGCCGCATGCGAATACCGAAGGTGTTGATACCCAAAAATTTCATAGTGTCTTTGTGATATGCAATGGTAATGCAAATTTTTTCTTTTGAATGTCTCCAATGGAAATGATGCTCGTGGTCTTCTTTGCTTTTTTCGGTAAAAACCCAGCCGTACGTTTGGTATTCTATATCTAAAAACTTGGCAGAATTAAACCAGTGTCCAGGATTATATTCTCTAGGTTTGTCACATAGGGTTTGGGCTAAAGCTTCCCCCATCATACGGCCTGTGTACCAAACAGCTTCAACAGGTCTTCTATTACCTATGCCTTCGTGCTGCTCTGCACAGTCACCAATGGCATAAACATCTTTGGCACTGGTTTCTAAAAATCGATTGACCTTTACACCTCTTCCTAATTCGATGCCAGATTCTTTTAAAAAATTAATATTTGGAGTAACACCTGCTGTTAAACCAACTACATTACATTCTATGGTATCCCCTTTATCGGTTATTACAGCTTTTGCTCTTCCGTTTTCATCAGATAAAATCTCTATTAAATTGGTGTCCAAACGTAAATCGATATGGTGTTCTAAAATGTGTTCGTTAATCATAGTAGATTCTCCTGCGGGTAAAACACCGTTCCAAAAACTTTTTTCGCGAACAAGAAATGTTACTGGAATTTTGCGTGAGCGTAACATTTCTGCCATTTCAATACCAATGAGTCCGCCACCTACAATTACCGTTCGTTTGCAAACCTTATTATTAGGAGCATTCTTTTCAAGTAATTCTAGGTCTTGTTTTGTATATAGCCCTTGAACACCTTTTAGATCTTGACCTGGCCATCCAAATTTATTCGGTTTTGATCCTGTTGCTATTACCAGTTTATCATAAGTAATTGTAGAGCCATCTTTTAGGGTTAACTTTTTCGACCCTGTTGCTACTTTTTGTACAAAGCCATTAACTAAATCGATTTTGTTTTTTTTCCAAAACCAATTTTCATAGGGCTGAGTATGTTCAAATTTCATGTGTCCCATGTAGACATACATTAATGCCGTACGGGAGAAAAAATAATCGCTTTCTGCAGATATAATGGTGATTTTATTATCTGACAGCTTTCGTATATGTCTAGCTAAAGTAACCCCAGAAATACCATTGCCTATAATTACAATATGAGTCATAAATTTCTTTTGATGGTCTTTGTGTCGGTATTAAAGGTAATAACTTAACAGCTACATTTTTATTTAGAAAGATTATTAACGTGTGTTGAGACTGAAGTATTTTTTAATTTATATTACGTTTTATACATCTTTAAACGGGTTAATTATGATTACATAATCAGTATTATTCTTTAATTGAAGTTTATTGAAAAAAAGCAAGAAAAATATTTCTTAAGTGTATGGTTGTAATTAAAAACACGACTTAAAGTAACTCGATATCAGAACTAAATTTAAAGTTTTATGAAACGACATATCAAACAAACCCTATTTTTCTTTTTGATAGTGACCGGTTCATCAGCACAAGAATTGAATACGTTTTTTAACGAAACCGATAGTTTTTTAAAAGCTACTATCATAGATGGTCGGGTTAAGTATAATACAATTAAGGAAAATTCAGAGGATTTGAAAGCTGTTTTAGATGTAGCAAAAGATATTTCTGTGTCAGAGTCAGATGTTATGAACTACCAAGCCTTTTGGATCAATGCTTATAATCTTATTGTGATAGATGCTATCGTTAAAAACTATCCATTAAAGTCACCCTTAAATGTTGATGGATTTTTTGATAAAATTAAGCATAGTGTCGGTGGTAAAATGATTACTTTAAATGGTATTGAGAATGATTTGTTACGAGCGAAATTTCCAAATGAACCGAGATTTCATTTTGTATTGGTATGTGCAGGTTTAAGTTGTCCACCCATAATAAATGAAGCGTATACCCCAAAAAAGTTAGAAACTCAAATGCAACGACAAACAGTTCTAGCAATTAATAATCCTAATTTTATTAGGATAGAAGGTAATAAAGTTAATGTTTCGCAAATCTTTGAATGGTATAAAGATGATTTCGATAGGGCAGGAGGTATAGTTACATTCATCAATACATACAGAACTTCAAAACTACCTGAGGCAATTCAATTCGGTTATTACCCTTACGACTGGACCATAAATTCCAAATAGTTGAATTGCTTTATATAAGCAATGGATTGTAAACGATTAGCTGGTATTTCTTAACAAATAGTTATGTGTTTAGCGTATTGCAAAATGCTGTAAATACTATAATTTTAGGGGATTAAGGAAATTAAAAATGAAAAAATTAAGTGTTTTATTTTTATTGGCTATTCAGTTTTCTTGTTTTGGTCAGGCAAATAAGAAAATTAATGGGGTTAGTTTTGTTGCCTCAAGGGAAAAGGTGGTTCAAGAGCAAGTGGAAGCCATTGTGCAGGTAAATGCTAATAGTGCTGCTGTAATGCCTTTTGGATTTATAAGGGAAGTGAATAATCCGCAAATTACTTTCAATACCGAACAACAATGGTTTGGTGAAACTAAGAGCGGAGCAAAACAATATATAGAAATGCTACATGAAAATGGTATTTCGGTAATGATGAAGCCACAAATCTGGATTTCTAAAGGCGTTTTTACCGGAGTTCTAAAAATGGATAGCGAAAACCATTGGAAGCAATTAGAAGAATCATATTGTGATTTTATCATGACTTTTGCTCAATTAGCGGAGGATAGTAATGTTGATGTGTTTTGTATAGGAACCGAATTAGAGCAATTTGTTCAGAATAGACCAGCGTATTGGAATGGATTAATTACTGAAATACGGCAAGTATATAAAGGGAAGCTCACCTATGCTGCGAATTGGGACGAGTTTGACCGAGTGCCCTTTTGGAAGCAATTAGATTATATTGGTGTTGACGCCTATTTTCCGTTATCAGAATCAAAAACACCATCGGTAGAGGAACTTGTAGCTGGTTGGCAACCTTGGAAATCTAAGATATCAATGCTGTCGAATGAAACCCAAAAGCCAATTCTATTCACGGAATATGGATATAGGAGTATGGACTATTCTGCTAAGAAACCCTGGCTTGTAGACCGCACTGAAGAAAGGCCTAATATGGTGTCCCAGGCGAATTGTAAAGAAGCTATTTTCTCTGAGTTTTGGGGAGAAAAATGGTTTGCTGGTGGTTATGTTTGGAAATGGTTTCCAAACCATGGTACGGCCGGCGGTGTAAATGACAATAGATTTACACCACAGAATAAACCATCGTTAAAAATAATCAGCGATAATTATAAAAAGTACAGTGAATAGTATCAATTTTGTAGGCCGTTACTTGTTTCGCAAAATGGCACAAACTTTGTTCCCCTTATCATATGTTTAGGTATTTAATTTTATTGGTATTTATTGCGCAGGCCGCAATCGGTCAAGAATCGTTGAAAACAGTAACGGCCGAACCTGGCGATGGTATTCTTTCCCTATTAAGAAAACAGGGGGTTAATCCCTATGAAATATTTGATGACTTCGTAGCCTTAAATCATCATGATTTAAGAGATAGTATACATCTTATCGCTGGTAAAACCTACGTAATTCCCAAGTTCGAATTAGAAATAGTCCCTATTGTTGATTCGATACAAAAGCAATCTACTGATGTTAAAAAGTTAGAGAGTGCTTCTTATACTATTTTCGGTGATAAGCATAAGACGGTTATAGCCAAAAGTGAACGACTAAAAGGTAATGTGTATTATCTGGTTTCTGGTCATGGGGGGCCTGACCCTGGTGCAATGGGAATTTATGCAGGGAAATCCATTTCGGAAGATGAATATGCGTATGATATTACATTACGATTGGCGAAAGAATTATTAGCTCATGGGGCAATGGTCTACATTATTATACAAGATGAAAACGACGGAATTAGAGATGAGCGTGTTCTAGAAATTGACCATGATGAGGTAGCCTATCCAAATAAAACGATTCCTTTAAACCAAGTAGCACGATTAAAACAGCGAGTAGAAATCGTTAATGACCTTTATAAGACGAATAAAGGTAAGTATCAGCGTTTAATAGTTACACATGTTGATAGCAGAAGTGTGGGGCAAAATATAGATGTGTTTTTCTATTATCATGAAAATAGTAAGAATGGTAAAAAGTTGGCAGAAAGTATTCATACTACTTTCGATGCCAAGTATAAAAAATATCAACCCAATAGAAGCTATGCGGGTACTTTTGAAGATAGAACCTCGCTTTATTTGGTAAAGAAAACGCACCCTGCAATGACGTTTATTGAAATTGGCAATATTCGCAATGCTAAAGATCAAGTAAGAATCGTAGATCCCGATAATCGTCAAGCATTATCAAAGTGGATTAGTGAAGGTGTACTATTGGATTTTGAAGAGAAATAAAACTTATACGGCGATATGTTTTAAATAATATTGATGTAATTCTTGAGGTTTTGCCCCAAGAAAATGTTTTAAATGAATCATTCCGAAATGCCATTGAAGGTTTACCATTCCACGTTCCTCATAGCGTCGAGCAGAGGTTGTAATTTTTTCAGGTATTATTTTGAAAGGTTTTAATTTATACATGCGGCCAATAAATTCATTATCCTCATATATGATATAGTTTTCATTAAAACCGTTGTTTTCATGAAATAGCTTGTTGGTGATAAACAGGGATTGGTCTCCGCCCCGACAAATCTGATGGTTTATTTTGGTGCACCAAGCAAAAAATCTCAGAAAATTACTATCACTATTAAAGCGCAATTGAAAACAACCAACTTCATTACCTTCTTCAAAAGCATGAAATATAGCCAAGTCAAAGTGTTTTGGTGGTAAGGAATCCACATGTAAAAAATAAAGAATTTCTCCGGTAGCATTTTCAGCACCGACATTCATTTGAGCTGCCCTTCCTTTTTTGCTATTAATTACTGTAGCACCATAATCACGAGCAATAGAAATTGTTTCGTCACTACTGCCGCCATCAACGACCAGTATTTCTCCAATGCGATTAGAACCTGCATTTTTTGAAATGGCCAAAAGCACCTTCTTGATATAATTAGCCTCGTTCAATACTGGAATAATGATACTAATTGTGGGTTGAAAACTACTCATAAACACCTATTTGCTTTCTTATGGTAGCAAAATGAAAACCTAACTTACAGTTGCTTTATTAATTCTTGAAATAATTTCACCATTTTAGGTTCTGTTTTTTCAGCTATGGAAATAATTTCATTAATGTCTACAGGCTTAAGATTATCTGGGTCACATTCGTCGGTTAAAACTGAAACAGCTACAATCGGAAGCGATAAATGGTTGGCTACGATTACTTCTGGTACTGTACTCATACCGACGGCGTCTGCGCCTATTAGCTTAATCATTCTATATTCTGCCTTCGTCTCAAGTTGAGGACCTACGACCGAAGCATAGACTCCAGTTTTTAATGAAATATCGTATGCTTTGGCGATAGCTAATAATTTATTTCGCATGTCTATATCGTAAGGTTCGGACATGTCTGCGAAACGCACTCCATACTCACCAACATTTTTAAACGCCAATGGCGATCCACCTTGCAGGTTAATGTGATCTTCGATCAACATCATATCACCTTTTTTGAAGTTTAGGTTAACGGCACCTGCTGCATTTGAAATGAAAAGTTTGGTAATGCCCAACATATGCATAACACGTATTGGGTAGGTAACATCTAAAAAATCATAGCCTTCATATAAATGAAATCGACCTTGCATAACCACTACTTTCTTACCAGAGATTGTACCATAAACCAATTTTCCCGTATGAAATTCTACGGTTGCTAAAGGAAAAAATGGAATATGGTTGTAATGGGCTTCTATAGGGTCTTCGATGCTATCTACCAATTTTCCTAACCCGGTACCTAATACGATTCCTATTTCGGGATTGTCAAAACCTTTATTTTTAAGGTATGCTACAGACTCTAATAATTGTTCTTTAATCATGAATTTATATGTTTTAAAAAGGGTTGAAAAGCTTCAATATCCTTTATGTCCTCGTAATAATCTATGTCGTTTCTTGTTTCTAAAATAGCGGTTTTCTTGTCTTTAAGGTCGGTAAGGGTATCTTTTAAAACCGTGTCGGTGCCCCAAACTTTGTTTTTAAAAAGTTCTGGCATGTAATTATTCATCCCAAGTAAATAATAGCCGCCATCTTCTGCTGGACCCACTACAAAATCATTTTTTTCGAGAGCCTTAAATGCTTGTTCTATATCTTTCTGCGATAAATCGAACATATCACTGCCAATGATTATGATTTTTTGAAATTCATTTTGAAATCCTTCTTTAAAAGCATTGGCCATTCGTACTCCTAAATCATTGCCCTGTTGAAGTTTTTTACCATATCGGCTATTGTCCCAAATATCTTTTTGCCAAATTTCTTCAGAATAGTACACCAGTTTTTCGGCATAAAGATGGCTTGTTATTTTCACGGTATGGTTTAGTAAAAATTGATAGATATGTAACGCGGCTTCATCACCTACAGTGGCAGCTAAACGTCTTTTTCCTTTGCCTAATTCCGGATTTCTAGTAAAAATAAGCAATAGATTGTTGGAGTTCGCTAATGTGTAATCAATGGCTTTTTCGTCTCGCTCCGCCTTATTGTCTTGTAGTATTCCCAAAGTTCTTTTTTAATTTTCCTAACTCCTAACTCCTAACTAATATACTTTAACCCCTTCATGTAACAATTTTCCCCAAAGCAAGCTAAAGGCATGCACGCTATCCGTGGCCATATTTTGATTATTAAATACTTCGCCACCTTTATTTTTCCATTCAAAAATACCGCCATGTAGATTAAGTATTTTGGTATAGCCAAGCTTCTTCAATCTTTCTCCAATATTTTCTGAACGCACACCAATAGAGCAGTATACAATTATAGGCTGTGATTTATCTGGAATAATTGTGAGCACTTTTGCTTCGTCAAAATCTTTATACCCTATCCAAATGGCATTCTTTAAATGGCTAACATTATACTCTTCCTTTTCCCGAGTATCTAAAAATAGAATTGAATCTGATATAGATAAATTTTCAGGATTGATATAAGGTATACTTTCTTTGTTCCAGATTTTTAAGGCGCGATCAATATCATCTTGTCCAACTACAACGTTTGAAAACAATATGAGAAAAAGTAAACTAAAAACCTGCAGATATTTGATTAACTTCATGGCCGCAAAGGTACTATTTTTAGTTTCCAAGGGATATAGGTTTAAATACGAGTTTATGGTTAAAGTTTTGCAAAAAGTGTTTTTTAAATTAATGTTTCTCATGCTTATCATTTTTGGTTTTAGCTGTAAACAGGACACGAAAATTAAAGAAAATAGTACAGAACCAGAACCATCTGATTATTATACAGAATCGTATCGGCCACAGTTTCATTTTACCCCAGAACAAAAATGGATGAACGATCCTAACGGACTTGTTTATAGCAATGGTAAATATCATTTGTTCTATCAATATTATCCAGACAGCACGGTTTGGGGCCCTATGCATTGGGGGCATGCCGTTAGTAAAGACTTATTAACATGGGAGCATAAACCCATAGCATTGTTTCCAGATAAACATGGGTTGATCTTTTCGGGTAGTGCTGTAATTGATAAAGAGAACACCTCTGGCTTTGGAACAATAGAAAAACCGGCAATGGTGGCAATTTTTACGTATCATGATATGGAAGGTGAACAGTCTGGTAAAAAAGATTTTCAAACACAGGGTATTGCCTACAGTTTAGATGATGGCGATAGTTGGACGAAGTATGACGGTAATCCTGTAATCGGTAATGATGGAATTAAGGATTTTCGAGACCCAAAAGTTTTCTGGAATGATAAAGAGCAAAATTGGACGATGCTTGTAGTAGCAGGAGACCATTTGCAGATATGGAACTCGCCAAATTTAAAGGAATGGAAAAAAGTAAGTGAGTTTGGAAAAGAAAAAGGGGCACATGGTGGCGTATGGGAATGTCCTGATTTATTTCCTTTAAAAATTGAGGGCAGTGATGAAGAGAAATGGGTGCTTTTAATAAGTATTAATCCAGGCGCACCAAATGGAGGTAGTGGAACACAATATTTTATTGGTGATTTTGATGGGACTACATTTACTACAGATCAAACCGAAAACAAGTGGATAGATTTAGGAAGAGATAATTATGCGGGAGTAACTTACAATGATGCGCCGAACAATGACCGAATTTTTATAGGATGGATGAGTAATTGGGATTATGCGCGTGATACACCAACCGAAAAATGGCGTAGTGCTATGACCGTGCCTAGAAAATTGACATTACGTGAAATTGAAGATGAGGTATTCTTGGTAAATTATCCTTTAGACAATATGAAGGGTGTAGAAGATAAAGTCACTTCAAATAGTCAAATTGAGTTAAAGAAAGATCAGAATAAGATAATTCCATTGCAATACGGAAACCAATCTGAAATTAGATTCATGTTAAAAAATCCTGAAATGAAAATGTATTTCAGTAACGGAGCTGGAGATAGTTTGGAAATAGGAATTGATAGAAAAAACAAAATGGTGACTTTTAACAGAGATAAATCGGGTAAAACCGATTTTAGTGAAAAATTTGCTGGAGGTTTACAAAAGATGGCGATGTCTAATTTACCAGAAGAAACTTTAGAGGTAAGGATGTTTTTAGATCATTCTTCTATAGAGCTATTTGTTAACGGAGGGCAGTATGTGATGACCAATCAAATATTTCCAAACGAGTTCTATACTGCTTTGACCCTTGAGAATAATTCAAGTGGTGAATTGAAAATAAACGATTTTAGTGAGCTTAAAATCGAGCGTATATGGGATTAGATCTATTCTTGCGTCATTTCTTTTGCCAAAGTTTCTAGGTCTATACCTAAATTTTCCTTGTTAACTTTAAGTGCCTTTTCTCGTAATTCTTTAGGAAGTGCTTTGAAGCCTAATTTTGTACCTAAAATCATGCCAGCCACTGAGGCTACGGTATCATTGTCCCTGCCATAATTGACAATGAACTGCATTGTTTTTTCAAAATCACCGTTACCGAATTCTAATCCGGTTACTAAGATCTGCCAAATTTCGGCAGAATGAAAGGCTATGCCCTTTTTGTCCTTTTCTAATAATTGATAGAGCATTTCTTGACGCACCCAATCATTCTTAGTTCCTGGATAACCCTTTGGTACCTTGAAAACAGAAGTGTTGTTTATTAGTAAAGAATCGATAAGTACAATATCATTTATTCGTCGAACGTTTTTTTGTGCACCATCTAAAATAACTGTAGGTATACGACCTACTAATCTACTATCTGCATACCCAATAGGGTCTATAAATTTAGGTGCACTCAAAATTGAATCTAGTTCTTGTGTTCTCATGGCCATGTTAGTCATTACTGCAACTAAAGCCGATATATCTTTCGCGTAGCCAATATCGAAAAGACTCAAGCCATACGATTTTTGATAGGCGTCTAAAGGAGAATTAGCGATAAGTCCGATCATTGGGGTATACAGCTGTCCGGCGCACGACATTTCTCCACCATAGAATCGGTTCAGGGCTTGCAAATATGCATTGCTGTCTTTTTTGTAGGCCATTGCCACTCTGGCCCATTCCTTGATCCAATCTATTTTTTCAATCTGTGTGTCGAGAGCATCCGTACTTGTTTGAATATCTTTATTAACTAATTCCTTTGTTAGACTAGTATAATATTCGATGATGAATTGTGCGAAATTATCTGGCGTTATTGTGTTATTATAGGCCTTAAAATAATGAGCCATTAAACTCTTCCAGCGCGTGTCGTCGGTTGTTGCGCCAGCCAATAAGTTATGTTCCCAAGTACCTTCGGGAGATTGTTCTCGTAGAGCAGGTGTTAATCTATTAATATATCCATAATTAAGCTGAATGTCCTTTCTGTGCCACATTTCTGTGGAAGCTCCCATGGCATCACCAATTGCCGAACCTACCAGAGCGCCTAAAACTTTGTTGTAATAAACAGAATCTTCTAATTGCAATTTATCATTTGCAAATGTGCTGATGGTAGGCGAAGGAATATCAAATTGGTCATTTTTATTTTTGCAGCCAACAATACAAATTAATATAAGTAGATATACATATTTCATGATAGTATCATGTTTTTACTCATGAGTAATAATTGTTCTTTTTCAGCAAGGGTTCTGCTTAATGGTAATTGGGCTAAACCTATTAATCTCCGCATAATTTCAATTCCGGAAATTTTTTTTAAAAGTTCTATATCTATGGATTTAGGATATATTTTTTGAATTTTTTCGATGTAAGTAGGGTCATGAGTGGCTATTATTAGATGTGCGGCCATAACTCCAATATCAAATTCTGCAAAACCCACGAATCCAAATTCAGGGTCGATTACATATATTTGATTTTCATCTGTCATCCAACTTCCAGGATAATAATCCCCATGCAATAAGGTATTACCCTTGGATAAATATTTTTCTCCAATAATTGATATTTGATTTTTCAATTGTTCATCCTGTTTATAGGATATTGAAAGTTCCTGTAATCCTTGTTGAATATTATCAAGGGAAAATCCATTGTCTTCCATAAACGGCAATGTAAAAATATGTTGATGGTTTAGTTTTCGCATCTCCATATTGTCGGGAAAATCTTTTGTAGCGGGTGTTTCATGTATTTCAGAGAGTAACGACACAAGCATTTCTAAGGTTTGATTTTCAATTTTTCCGTTGGAATACAAAAGACTCATATCCTTACAATTCCCTAGATCTTCTAAAACTAAAAGATGATTTTGGCTGTCAAAGAATATAATTGAAGGAATATTAGCATCGATGTTTCTATTTCGAATAGCAGTGTAAAATTGATGTTCAACTAAAATCCGATTCATTGGAGCTGGAATATCTTGATATTTTTGAACAAAAGGTCTGGATTGTTTTAAGATAATGGAACGCTGGTTTGTGGTAATACGAAGCACGACATTCATGTTGCCTTCCCCCGCTTTCTCAATTCGGTTGACTTGCTCTTTTTGCAGGAGAAGCCCCAAGGAATCAAGGTAGTATTGAGTCGTTTCCAAGGAAATATGTTCGTTAATCTGAATCAAAACCTATACTTTAGTATTATTTGAAAGATAGGTATTAAAAACAAAAAAATCCTTACTGTTAAGTAAGGATTTATTGTGGTGCCTCCAGAAACCAAACCCATCTAATTTTTTAAACTCATTTTTCTCCCTAAAATATGAAAAATTACCGTGTTTAAGTACTGTATTTATGGAATTTAATAAACACCTCTAGTAATTTAGAGTTAGTAGTAATTCAAAGAAATACGTAAAATGTCGGCACCATGTCGGCACTATTTATTTTTTTTATTAAATTTGATTGTTCAAAAGTTTCAATATGCCATCTTTAAAGTACTTCACTAAAGGGGAAAGTAACCCTACTACTATTTATATGCGTTTTGTGCATGGTAGAAAATACGATTTCAAAAAGTCCACTTCTTTACTGGTTAACCCTAAGTATTGGAATAATGATAAGGGTAAGGTTAAACACCTATCAGAGTTTACTGATAAACTAAACTTACAAAACAGCTTAGACGGTTTACGCTCTGAAATACTAGGTAGTTTCAACACTTCGTATGCCAATGGAGGTATAATCGATTCTGATTGGCTAAGTAGTGCGATTTATGCTTTTTTTGACCAAAACACCAATACAGATTTAAAATACCTAACGGATTACACAAATCATTTTATAGCCCGATTGCCCTATCGCATTCAAAAAAACGGAACAACGGGTGTTTCCATAGCCACGGCAAAACAGTACCAAACCACTCTAAATAAAATATTATCTTTTGAAAAGATAAAAGGGAAACGTTTCAAAATTGATGAGGTTAATTTAAAATTCCACAATGATTTTATTCAGTTTCTAAACAAAGGTCAGAAATTGAACCTCAACACCATAGGCAAATACTTAAAATGCCTTAAAACTATTTTAAAGAGCGCAAAACAATATGGAATAAAGACTAACCCTGAGTCTGAAAAGGATGGTTTTAGAAGTACCAACGAAAAAACCTATTTCGTAACGCTCAACGAAATTGAAATTGAAACTATTTTCAATCTCGACCTATCCAATAGACCATATTTAGATAATGCCCGTAATTGGTTGATTATTGGTGTTTGGACTGGTGCCCGTGTTAGTGATTTGTTGAATTTTACCATAGCGACTATAAACAACGGATTTATAGAGTACACCGCCCAAAAGACAAAGCAAAAAATAATGCTGCCTGTACATTGGCAGGTACAAAATATTATTGATTGCAATGATGGGAAATTACCACATAAGATATCAAACCAACGTTATAATGATTGGATAAAGGAGGTTTGCCAATTGGCCGGAATAGACCAAATGGAAAAGGGCTCTATTTACATTACCGATAAAAAGGAGAAAACCAAAAAAGTAAAAACACCTCAACGAAAAGTCGTAGGCGAATACCCTAAATGGAAGATGGTAAGTACTCACACCGCAAGGCGTTCTTTTGCAACCAATCATTATGGCAAACTGCCAACGCCTGTAATTATGTCTGCCACAGGCCATACTACAGAAAAAATGCTTCTTGCGTACATTGGTAAGACGGCCAAAGATAATGCCTTAGTCCTGCAGGATTTTTGGAAAAAAGAAAGTTTAAAATCTAGGAATGATGCTAGTATGAAATTAATAAAGAACGCTAAATAAATAATTTATGAATTTACTAGAAAAAATTCAGCTATTTCAAGAATTAAAGGAATTTTATAGCATTGAAGAACGTGCCATTATTATTAAAAGTTTTATAAATGATGCTAATGAAAATATAAATAAGCAAAAAAACGGACAAGTAGATTTTCTACAAAAAAACTCTTTGGCAACCGGTTGGAGCTTTTTTAAAGAATATTTCAAAGAACTGGGAAGGAAAGAGAACGGCATCCCTGTACATCGCAATAATCACGAATGCTTTAACTATCTAAATCAAAAATATTTTAAACTATTCGGAAAAGAAAAATATACAAATTATGATAGTTTTAGAAAATCGTACAATGGCAATTTTTAAAAAGTAAGTAGATGAAAAGACTAAAGACCTAACACTGTAAACACTTATTTTATTATCTACAATGATTAAGAAGTACACATTTCACGAATTACGGGAAATTGTCGATGAGGTAATTAGGATACCTGAGCGATTGGATGAAATGACAGTTGTTGAATTAAAAGAACTTCATTCTCATTTAGAACAAAGGAGATTTGATTTGTTGAAATTGGCTATTGAAATACTAAACGCAAATCCAGATTATAACTACCCAAACAATTGTGATTCTTTAGATTTTTGGAAGGCCCATACAACTCAATTTGGTCTTAGCGTGTCAGATTTGGAATACTGGGGGGCAATATTTCTTAAGAAAATTAATAAAGATTCTCAACCTATTAAATTCAATGCTGAGATATTTAAAAATGCGCCTAGTGAGCAATTCTTTAAATCCCTTTTTGATGATTGGTTAGTTGATAAAAAAACACCCCTTGTTGCAATTCATTATGTTTATCGTAGGATGTCAAATAAGAACCATGAAGACATTGATTCTAAGGACGGGAAATTGTCCGGCTTTACCATCCATTGTAATCAAACTAAATTTGCTGAATATTGGAATGATACTTATCGAAATAAACATCCTGAAAAAATTGGATTTAGTTTTAAAGAAAATGGAACTACAAGTATCAAAACATTTTCAGAAATAGCTAATGCCTCAAAAGATATTTTTAGTACTAAAATGAATGGCATTTTAATTGGATTCCAATACTAAGGGGCTAAATACCATTAAACACCCTAAAAACACCTTTTTTACCCCTCGTTAACAACTGCAGTTGCTCATAATCTTTGTCCTGAATTTAAAAACAGTTCAAAAGATGGATGCAATTACACAATTACACGGTACAACGCCCGAACAGCTAACCGAAACAATATTCAAGGGTATCGATGAGCGTTTAGAGGGGCTTAAAAAAGATTTTCAACCAAAGCAGCCTGAGGAATTTCTTAGTAGGAAAGAAACCGCAGCACTTTTAAAGATTAGCCTCGTTTGTTTGCATGATTGGTGCAACAAAAAATTATTAAAACCTCGAAAGTTTGGCAATCGAACCTATTTTCTTAGGTCTGAGATTAATCAAACAATGCTAAATTCTAACATCTAGGATATGGCAGGGTATAATAAAAACTATTCTAGGCACATCTATGTAATAGAAGATGAGAAAACGTCTTACAAGGGCTATAAATTAGAAAATATCTTTTTGCAAAATGTTGTTGATAAAAGCAATGCAATAGTACTGCCTGTATTTATCCGGATTGAGGTCAATAGGGGTTATAATAATTCTCGCAGTTGCGATAAATGGCTAAGGATACGTGATAATGAAACATGGGAAAACTCAACCCTAGTTACCGGATTGAGGAAAACTTGCGCAACTGAAATTTTTGAGGGTAATATTCCAAGGGTTGAAAACGGACAATATATTCCAGAGAGCCTAATTTTATTTCAATTTGCCAATAATAACAGAAACCTTGTGATTGATGTTTTTAAAGATTTCTATCTACATGATGCCTTTAAAAAACGGCAATTAATAAGAGCACATGAATATTATTACAGCAAAAAGGCAGCCGTTTAGAGCTGCCTTTATTTGTTCAAAAGTTTGACCACTAACGAAATAATGACCGTATGCAAGATAATAAAGTAATACCTATCAACGAAAGATACCGATACAATCTTTTCATTAATCAAAAGGCCATTTGGGATTTTCTGGTTAAGAATAAAACTCAACATCTTATCACTAAAGCAAGTCAAACACATTTACTTGGTTTTCTGGTGGCAATTTCCAAAGAGCGAAACGGAATTAAAACTTTGACCCATGAAAACGGATTTGAATATTTTCTAGTACAGGATAAAATTATTCTAGATAATCTGAAATTTTTAGGTGTTGGAACCAGGCAGTTAAAAAACCTTATTCGGAATTTGGAATTATCAAAGACAATAGATCGATGGAAAGTAAATGACAATTTACGTTACGTCCGTGTAAATCCTGAACTTATGGAGTTATGGCATATTAAAAACTGGTCAATGAATGCAAGTGGCTATATGTACAAACACCGGCCTACGTTATGGGAGGGGATAGTTAATGAATGGGAACCTATCCACGGCTCAGAAACTTTCAAAGAGATAATTGACCGGTGTAATAATGAAATCGATATGCAGCAAATTAAATACAATGATTATGATTCTATTTTTAAACTATTCCGTAACTACTTGAACAAATGGAAAAGTAAACCGCCAAAGTTTGGGTAAGATTAAACCGTAACGGTATGCAATGAATTACATAGGGGTGTGCAATGAATTACATAGGAGGTATGAAATATATTGCATTCAATAATATAAATAATTAAATAATAGAGAAAGAACAGCGAGATAATAAAAGTATCGCTCGTTTTTAATTTCAATTTCATTAAAAAACGAATAGGGGTATATGGTGTCTAATCACGAATAGTTAAACAATCGAAACATCGCCATCTAGTAAGGATTTTACTCGTAGTTGAATTTAGAGGGGGGGTATGTAATTGATTACACGGGTATTATGAAGAAAAAGAAATTTGAAAAAGTAGAATTTTGGAGGGAGCAACCTGATTGCTTTATCATTCCAAGTATTGATTATTCCCTTATTTGCGCCCAATTTGCGGAAATTGTTCTTGCTGCGAATGGTTATTATTTATCTGACGATATTTATCTATGTAGCAAGTCAAAATTGGTATTGGTTACTGAAACCATAAAAGATGAATCTAGTGTTGAGGTTAAAGATAGGATAATGCTTTTTTTACCAATCGAGATAATATCAAAATATCTATCCGAAAAAGGATAAGAACAGGCTGAAATTTTTTGTTGTCGGCACCATGTCGGCACAAACGTAAAACGCTCTAATCTACGTTGTTGTAAATTAGAGCGTTATAAAAATTACTTGTGGTGCCTCCAGGAATCGAACCAGGGACACATGGATTTTCAGTCCATTGCTCTACCAACTGAGCTAAGGCACCATGTCGCTATAAGCGGCTGCAAATATAATTTCAATTTTATGATTTACAAACTAAATCATAAAAAAAGCGAATTGTTTTTTTAATTTATAATCTTTGTGACATGAATTTGATCATTGATGCTGGCAATACAAGTGTAAAGTTGGCCATATTTAAAAAGTCGGAAATCATTCATTTAGAGTCTGTTGCTGCGCATGATTTTGTGGCGGCCGTAAAGATAATTTTCAAAAATTATCCGAATATTCAATCCGGAATAATTTCTAGTGTTGGGGCGCTTTCTAAGGAACAAATGAACGTTCTTGCTATTTTTTGTGAGGTGCATGAGGTTTCGAATGCCTCAAAAGTACCATTTAAGAACTCTTATGCCTCTCCTCAAACACTTGGAGTTGATCGTTTGGCTCTTGCAACAGCCGCTTTTTATTTTAATCCGCACAAGAATAATTTAATAATAGATGCAGGAACATGTATCACCTATGATATGTTGAATGATTTTGATGAATATTTGGGTGGTGCCATATCTCCCGGTGTGCAAATGAGATATAATGCTATGCATGATCAAACGGCCAAGTTGCCTATGTTGGAGAAAGAAGAACTCTTAGATTATATTGGAAATACTACTGAAAATTGTATGCACAGTGGGGTCGTAAATGGTGTAACTCTCGAAATTGACGGTGTCATTGACCTATATAAGAGACGTTTTGAAGATTTAACAATTATTTTAACAGGCGGTGATGCACTATTTTTGTCTAAACGATTAAAAAATACCATATTTGCGGATTCTAAATTTCTCCTGAAAGGGCTTAATTATTTGCTAGAATACAACAAGCACTAAATGATCAGAAAAATTGTAATTGCAATTGTATACATATCCACTATTGGTATGTACGCTCAAAATGGTACTGTTTCTCCCTATTCTTTTTTTGGAATCGGTGATTTAAAGAACGCCGGTACGGTAGAAAATCAAATGATGGGAGGTATAGGCATGTATGCCGATAGTATCCATCTTAACTTAAATAACCCTGCTGCTTACGGTAAATTAGGTTTAGAGGTAATGGATAAAGAGGGTCTTGTGACCTATACTGCCGGAGTTTCCAATAAACAATACCGACTAAAAAGCTATACGGAGGAAGAGAAAAGTTCTATAACCAGTTTAGATTATTTGGCTTTGGGCTTTAGTCTTGGTAAGGGTTTAGGAATGGGGTTTGGTATTATGCCGTATTCTTCTGTTGGGTATAATCTTATAAACGAACAAACGAATACGAGTGGTTCACTCACAAATGTTTACTCTGGCCAAGGCGGTTTAAACCGAGTTTTTTATTCCGTTGGTTATGAGGTTTTAAAAGATGTAAGTATTGGTGCTACAGTTAATTTTAACTATGGTAATTTAGAAAACGAGCGCTTACAACAAATAGATGGTATTCAATTTGGAACATTCGATAGACGAAGTTCTAGGGTAAATGGTTTCGATTTCAACTATGCCTTAAATTATACACCTACATTAAAAGGTAGATATAGGCTACATTCATCTATACGAGTAAACACTCAGGGTAATTTGGTGTCTACAAACGATAGGCAAATAGGCTCGTTTTCTGTGGCAACAGGAGGTAATATTGAAGAGATAGAAGTGAATTTACACTCCCAAAATTTAAAAAATACAGAATTAAAAATACCTACCACCTCTACTTTAGGTCTTGGTTATGGTGAAGATTATAAATGGTTTGTAGGTGCTGAGTATAGTTTTCAAGAAATGAGTTCTTTTGAAAATGTTTTTCTGGGGGCAGATAGTATACGTTATAATGATGCAAGTTCTATTGCACTTGGCGCATTTATTACTCCTGATCATGATTCATTTACAAGTTATTTAAAACGAGTGACTTACAGGGCAGGTTTGCGTTTAGATAAGACCGGAATGATAGTAAATGATGTTGATGTCAATAATTTTGGCATAACTTTTGGACTAGGCTTACCACTGGGTAGAAGTTTCTCTAATCTTAATTTAGGATTTGAATTGGGAAGAAGAGGAACAACTAG
Source organism: uncultured Maribacter sp. (assembly GCF_963975365.1). Taxonomy (GTDB): domain Bacteria; phylum Bacteroidota; class Bacteroidia; order Flavobacteriales; family Flavobacteriaceae; genus Maribacter. Next base: position 411,963 of record NZ_CAXBGF010000001.1, read on the forward strand.
GGCGAATCTAATAGAAGAGAGCTATTTTAAATTTAATGTAGGGCTTTCATTAAACGATCGTTGGTTCCAGAAGAGAAAAATAAATTAATAAAAATTTAGTACATTAACCACTTTAAAAAGAGAAAAAATGAAATCGAAACTTTACTTCACGGCAATAATGTTCCTTGGGATGATGGGGGTAAGTAATGCACAGGCTCAGAACCCTGAATGTATGACGAATCTGTCTATCTTTTCTGAACATGCGAAAGTTAAAAATTATGATGCTGCTTATGAGCCATGGAAAATGGTTTATGAAACATGTCCTCAATTAAATAATGCAATTTATGTATATGGAGAACGTATCCTAAATAATAAATTGGAGAAAGCTTCAGGGGCTGATAAGGAGAAATTCGCTAATGACTTGATGGGTCTTTATGATAATAAAATGAAACATTTTGCTTCAAAGACTAGTATGGCTGAAACCATGGTCGATAAAGCATTGGTGAAGTATGATAATAAAATGGCTGATGATGCAGAGATGTATAATATGATGAGCGAGGCTTTTACGAAGGATCAAGAAAATTTCACAAATCCGAAAGCATTATACATCTATTTTTCTAGTTTGGTTGATGAGCATAAAGCTGGTAGAAGAGATTTACAAGAAGTTTTTGATGTATATGATGCGGTTACAGAGAAAATCGAATTAGAAAACGAAAAAATAACTGGTAAGATTTCTAAGTTATTGCCTAAAGAAGAAGCTGGCACACTTACATCTAAAGAGAAATCTCGTTTAAAGTCTTATAACTCTTATTCTGAGGTTTACGGGAAAATTGCTGGTAGTATCGATTCTAAATTAGGTCCTTTAGCAGATTGTAGTAACTTGATTCCGTTATATGAAAAGAGTTTCGAAGAAAAAAAGGGTGATGTTGTTTGGGTGAAAAGAGCTGTAGGCCTTATGTTTAATAAAGAATGTACTGATGATCCAATGTTTCAAAAATTATTTGAAGCTCAGTTAAAGCTAGATCCATCTGCTGATGCATATGTATATGGTGGTACTTTAAAAATGAAGAATGGTGATACTTCAGGTGCACTGGCTGATTTTGATAAAGCTTTATCTTTAGAGACCAACAATGATAAGAAATCTAAGATAGCGTATAAAGTTGCTGTGATAAATAAAAGAAAGGGTAGTAAGTCTACAGCACGCAGCTACGCTCAGAAAGCTATTGATGCCAATCCATCTAATGGTCGTGCTTATCTATTGATTGCTAACTTGTATGCTACTAGTGCAAATGATTGCGGTAGTACAACTTTCGAGAAAAGAGCGATCTATTGGAAAGCTGCAGATATGGCAAGACAAGCAGGTAGAGTGGATCCATCTTTAAGTGGTTCTGCAAGTCAAGCGGCAAATAGTTATCAGGCTAAGGCGCCAACTAAAGAAATGATCTTTAGTTCTGGTATGGCTGGTAAAACTGTGACCTTCTCTTGTTGGGCAGGTGGTAGTGTAAAGGTTCCATCGTTATAGTAAAAATGATTCAAATTTTCAATTATAGAAGCATTGCTATGGTATGTACCATGGCAATGCTTTTTTTATCTTGTACGGATAATTATAAAAGAGTGGGTGATGAGGCCGCTAAAAAAATCTATCCTAGAGGTATCGTTGAAGATTTTGTACTTACATATACTGAGTCTCCTGAAAAATTAGACTCTGAAGACGTAGGTACATCTAAGGTTCTTTCAATTTTATCGGGTCCGGTCCGTAATGATTTCGACCAGCTTTCATTTCCATATCAAACCTTTCCAGAGGGTTTGTTAGTGGAAATATTTAATGAAAAAAATGAAAAAACAACAATAGAAGCAGATTACGGAGTGTTGTATTCTGCAACTTCTATTGTAGATTTGCGTGGGAATGTGCAAATAAAAGGCGATGATGGTAAACGGCTAGAGACCTCTCAATTGTATTATGACCGTGCAAATGAATGGGCATTTACGCAAGAGAAGTTTACCTTTACAAATCCAGATGATGGTACGGTGATGGATGGTGAAGGTATGGATATTCAAAAAGACCTTCAGTTTTTGAATGCGCATAAAACCTATGGTCTAATGTTGATAAAAGAAGAAAAGGATGATTAATATTTTAAGGTATACCGAATACCTATATATTTTAGTAGCGGGTTTTTCAATATTTAGAATTTTCAACGATTGGAATTCGGATCGAAGTATGGCATATTTGTTCATATTTTTTGCTGTAGTTTCTATTGGTATGTTTTTGTTTAGAAGAAGCTACAGAAAAAAGTTTGAACAGCGTAAGCGAGATAATAATAAAGAATAGTGGGGACAGCTAGTATTATCATTGTTCTTTCGCTAGTTTTTTCTGCATTTTTCTCAGGTATGGAGATTGCTTTTATTTCTGCAAACAAGATACATATCGAAATTGAGAAAAAGCAAGGTGGTTTTTTGGCTATGGTACTTACACGGTTAACAAAAAAACCATCGAAGTTTATTGCAACTATGCTAATTGGTAACAATATAGCCCTAGTTATTTATGGTCTTTTTATGGGAGAAATTCTCATGAATTGGTTTACAGGCATGACCCCTGAAAATGCTGTTTTAAAGATTTTTATTACAGATTTTAGCCTTTTGACACAAACCTTGATTTCCACTTTTATAATTTTGATAACGGCAGAGTTTTTGCCGAAGGTGATGTTTCAGATTTACGCTAATAGCTTATTGAAATTATTGGCGATACCTGCGTTTATATTTTACGTGTTATTTTCATTTATTTCAGATTTCATAATCTGGATTTCAGATTTAATCTTAAAACATATTTTTCGCACTTCGGGAGATGAAGTGCAATTGGCCTTTAGTAAGTTAGAGTTAGGGGATTATATTACAGAGCAAATGGAAACGGTAGAGGCTGAAGATGAAATAGATACCGAGATACAGATTTTTCAAAATGCCCTAGAATTTGCAGCGGTTAAGGCTCGTGAGGTAATGGTTCCTAGAACTGAGATTGTAGCCGTTGAAATGCATGAAACTCCTAAAAATCTAGCTAAAATTTTTACAGAAACGGGATATTCTAAAATATTGATTTATAATGATACGGTAGATAATGTTATAGGTTATGTGCATTCTTATGAGCTTTTTAAAAAGCCTAAGACATTAAAAAGTATTTTACTTCCTGTGGAGTTTGTACCAGAAACAATGCTTATTCAAGATATACTAAATACATTAATGAAGAAGCGAAAAAGTATAGCAGTAGTCTTAGATGAATATGGTGGTACCTCTGGCTTAGTTACCGTTGAAGATATTGTCGAGGAGCTTTTCGGGGAAATTGAAGATGAACATGATACTACGGATTTGCGTGAAGAGCGCGTAGATGAGCGTCATTTTCTTTTTTCGGCTCGTTTAGAGGTAGATTATATAAATGAAAATTATAAGTTAGAGCTTCCGGTTTCAGATGAATTTGAAACGTTAGGAGGTCTTTTGGTACATACATTAGGGGAAATACCAGAAAAGGAAGTAGAGTTAACCATAGAACCTTATAAATTTATTGTTTTAGAGGTTTCGAACACAAAAATTGATTTAATATCCATAGAACTTTTAGAAGAACATTAACAGCACATCGACCAATAAATTAGGTGTCTTTTTAGTTTTTATTATTTCAATTAAAAATGGTAGTTTTGCCTCCCAATAACCACAAACGATTATTTTAAACCTTAATTAGAATGGCAGTATTAGAAAATATAAGGAAACGTACAACAGTGTTGATCTTGATTATAGGTTTGGCACTTTTTGCATTTGTTATTTCAGGTGTTTTTACCAGTAGCAATTTTGGAGGTGAAAAAGTAGGTTCGTCCATAGCCGAGATTAATGGTGAGGATATATCTATAGATGATTTTAGACAGGAGGTAGAGACAGCTTCTAGAAGAGTTGGGCCAACTGCTTCATCTATGCAGGTTGTTAACCAAGTTTGGGAGAACACCATTAGAAAAAATGTTTTAGGTGAGCAATTCGAAGATTTAGGTATCGGTATTGAGCAGGATCAGATTGTTGATTTTCTTCGTACTACTGGATATGCTCAAAATCCTGAATTTCAAAACCAAAATGGTCAGTTCGACCCTAATATCTTTAAGCAAACAGTAGCAGATTGGAAAGTTAATAACCCTGCACAATATGAAGCTTGGTTACAAACGGAGAATGAAATAATTCAATTGGCTAAAGAGCAGACTTACTTTAATATGGTAAAGGCTGGTGTTGGTGCAACGCTAAAAGAAGGGGAGCTAGACTATAAGTTGGCAAACGAGAAAATGGATATTAAATATGTAAGAATACCTTACTCTTCAATTCCAGATAGTACAATAACGGTAACTAAAAGTGAGATTGCTGATTATGTCAATGATCACAAAGAGGAATATAAGCAAGATCCAGCTAGAGATTTACAATATGTGTACTTTGAAGAAAAGCCATCTGAGACAGATGAGAATGAGATAAAAGGGGCTATTTCAAAACTTTTAGATGATACTATAGAGTATAACTCTCAAACAGATCGTAACGATACTATTAGAGGATTTAGAAATACTGAAGATGTATCTGTTTTTTTGGATAGAAATTCAGATACGAAGTTCGATACTATCTATAAGGCTAAGAAAAATTTACCTGCAAGTGTTGCGGATACTTTAATGAGCTTGAATGTGGGTCAAATTTATGGGCCTTATAAAGACGGTGGTTCATACAAGATTTCAAAGATGATAGGTAGAAGGTCTAACGGTTCCGTAAAAGCTAGTCATATTCTTTTGCAATATGCTGGTGCTACTAGAGCTAATCCTGATGTAACAAGAACAAAAGAAGAGGCGGAAGCTAAAGCAAAAGAATTACTAAAGGAAGCTAAAAAATCTGGAGTTGTATTTTCAGAATTGGCTAGAGATAATTCAGATGGTCCTTCAGCACCTCAAGGAGGTGATTTAGGGTATTTCCAAAGAGGGGTAATGGTTCCTGAATTCAACGATTTTGCATTTGATAATAATATAGGTACTATCGGTTTGGTAGAGACAGATTTCGGATTTCATGTTATTAAAATTGATGATAAGGAAGACGTGGTTCAGATAGCTACTGTTTCTAGAGAAATTGTTGCATCAGAACAAACAATAAACACTTTGTTTACTAAGGCGACAAAATTTGAAATGGAAACTACTGATGATGAAAGTTCTTTTTCGGCAATAGCTAAAAAAGAAGAATTTGTTGTTCGGCCAGTAAACAAAATCAAAGCTTTAGATGAAAACCTTCCTGGTTTAACGAATCAGAGAAATATTGTCCAGTGGGCTTTTAATGCAGATACTGAAGTTGGAGACGTAAAACGTTTCAATATCAATAATGGTTATGCAGTTGTTCAATTGACAGGTAGCTATGAAGAAGGTGTTATGAGTGCGGAAGATGCTTCGGTATTGGTTTTGCCTATTATTAGAAAAGAGCGTAAAGCAGCTAAGATTATTGCAGCAAATAAAGGGAAAGACATGAGTACTATGGCTTCAGATAATAGTGTTTCTATTTCCAATGCATCGGCACTAACGGTGAAGTCACCAACTATTCCTGGCGCAGGTAGCGAGCCGGTTGTTGTAGGTACAGCATATGGTATGGCTCAAGGAGCGACTTCAGGATTGATTGAAGGAAATACAGGGGTTTTTAAAATCGAAATTATTAAGAAGACAGAAGCTCCAAAACTAGATAATTACAGTGTTTATGCAAATCAATTAAAGACAAGTGCTGCAAGTCGTGTAAATACTTCGGTATATGACGCATTAAAAGATGCTGCGAAAATTGAAGATAAGAGAGCTACTTTTTACTAGTAGAAAACTATAAGTAGGTATAAAAAAGAGCATCCATTTTGGGTGCTCTTTTTTATAGTATCATTTCTTTGTAGGGCAGAATAGTTGAATACCCTTTGTTTTTGAAGTAAGTCATTTCAGATGCTGTTCCTGTAACTAAAACAAAGTCCCCTCCCCATGCTCCTAGGCTTTTAATGCTGCCCGAGTAATCTGAAAATAAGGTTTCTTTTACAGTAGGTATTTTTAGAGTTTCCGATATTGTTGCTTCATGTTTTGTTAAGAGTGCAGCAAATTTATTTAAATCATTACAATTTATAATTTTGTTTGTAATGGCATCAATTTTTGAGACTAAATCAGTTTTATCAAAATTTAGATTTCTGTAAGCAGCTATAGCATCTCTACTATTTTTCTTTTGGTTGAGATAAACAAAAAATAGGTGGTTAGTAAAATTGGGGTAAAAATGAATTTCACTCACAAATGGCGTATATTCATTTCTTCGAAATAGAATAGGTGTATTGTGGCGGGCACACGCAATATCATAACCACTGCCGCCAAATGTAGCAGCTAATAAACGGTAAGGATCCACGTTTGCCCATTGTGCAATATTGGCGATTAAGGTAGATGAGGAGCCAAGGCCCCAATCTCTAGGGAAAGTTAACTTTGCTTCTATTGAATTATAATCGGTTTTACTTGATAAGAAGGAGGGGTTTAACTGTTTTGCTTTCAATAAAATTTCTGCTAATCTTTTAGAGATTTCAGTATTTGAAGTGTGTATTGTTTTTAGTTCAATTATTGAAAATTGCGCACTAAACCAAATAGTACCGTTTTCATCTAAACTCTTCCAAGATAATATTTCAGAGTTTGATGTTTCTAATTTTAAATACTGTCCGAATTTGGTGGGTAAGGCCAACCCTTTAGCACCATCTAAAATGGCATACTCTGCAGTGAGTAGTAATTTTCCATTGCTATAGAGTTCCTTAGTCATTTTACAATACTTATTTCCTTAGTAAGTTTAGCTGTAGTTCAACTTCGTGATGAGTTATGGTATTCGTTTTAAAATGAGTAACTAATTTCCCTTTTTCAAGGTCTGAAGCTCCAAGCTGATTTAAGATGTTTAAGAGGTGCATTTTCATATGACCTTTTTGAATACCTGTTGTTATCAATGAGCTAACTGCTGCAAAATTCTGTGCAAGACCAGCAACGGCAATAATTTGCATAAGTTCTTCTGCAGAAGGATTTCGAAGTATTTCTAAATTTAACTTAACCAATGGGTGTAAGTTGGTTAATCCGCCAACAGTACCCAATGCCAATGGTAATTCAATCCAAAATTTGAAAATACCATCTTCTATTTCGGCATACGTTAGGCTGCTATATCGTCCATTTCTACATGCATAGGCATGAACACCTGCCTCAACAGCCCTAAAGTCATTACCGGTCGCTAAAACCACTGCATCGATTCCGTTCATGATGCCCTTGTTGTGTGTAACCGCACGGTAAGGTTCAATCTGGGCTATTTTAATGGCTTGTATTATTTTTTCTGCCGTATGTAGTGGAGATAAATCAGTGCTTAATTTTAGCTCTTCAACAGGGCAGCTAACCTGAGCACGTACCGTGCAATTAGGCACATAATTGGATAATATACTCATGATTACTTCAATGTTCTTTTCCTCGTCAGAAAATCCATTATAAGAAGTAGCTTCATTTTTCAAAGTTGAAGCAAATTGTTCTAAACAACTATTTATGAAATTTGCCCCCATAGCATCCTTGGTTTGAAAGGTAGCATGTAGTTGGTAATAGTTCTCTAGCTCAGTTGTCTTGTTTTTTAAGACGATATCACTGATACCACCACCTCTTTTTTGCATGCTAGTAGTTAGTGAGACACTTTCAGCAAGTAATTTCGGTTTTAAATAGGTAAAAAAACTACTAAGCTTTTCAAAATTTCCTTTAAATAAAAAGTGTACTTGACCTACTTTTTCGGTACCCAAAACTTCAGTTTTGAAACCACCTCTTTTTAGCCAAAACTTTGCTGCTTTGCTAGCTGCGGCAATAACAGAACTTTCCTCAATCGCCATAGGTATAGCATAAAGGTTGTCATTAATTAAGAAATTTGGAGCAATTCCTAATGGCAGGTACAAATTGGTGATCGTATTTTCTATAAATTCATCATGCAATTGCTGAATATTGGAATTCTGGTTCCAATACGTTTGCAGAATTTTTATTGATTGTTCTTTATTTTGTGTGTAATGCGAGGTTACCCAATCTATTTTATCTTCTTTCGTAAGTTTGGAAAAACCACTAATTGGCTCAGTCATTTAGGTATAACTTTCTTCTAAAGGTTGATATAACTTTACGGCATTTATATAAAAGGCCTTGTGTTTTTTTTGGAAGTAAATATAAGCATATTGGCACGAACCTTTATATGTGGATGAATGCGTTAAAAGCAGTTTCTTTTTCGATGTAAATTGTGGTTTTTTAAGGAAATTGTGGTAAACTTGAGAGATTTAACAAAATTCTAATTTTTATGCGAAAAACACACTTATTTACATTGATTGTAATTGCTTTCAACGTATTTACTTGGGCACAGGAGAAACAAATTGAGGTAACGGATATTTATCAAGGTACTTTTAGTACCGAAGGAATGGATGCTTTGCGCTCCATGAATAATGGCAAACAGTATACAGTTCTTAACATAAATAGAATAAATCAATCTTCAATGATTGATAAATACGACTATAAGACCTTAAACAAGGTTTCTACTATAGTATCATCTTCGGATTTAAACGATATTCCTAATTTTTCAGCATATAGTTTTAGTGCCGATGAAAAAAAGATATTATTGTCAACGGAGGTAGAACCTATATTTAGACGATCAACTTTAGGTGTTTTTTATGTGTATGATGTAGACACTAAAAAGGCAGTACGAATAAGCAATACTAAAATACAGGAGCCAACGCTTTCACCAGACGGAAAGCAGGTAGCCTATGTTAAGGATAATAACATTTACCTATTTAATATTGGAACTGGTGAGACCGAACAAGTGACCACGGACGGAGAAAAGAATAAAATAATAAATGGTGTTACCGATTGGGTTTATGAGGAAGAATTTGCATTTGTTCGTGCTTTTGAGTGGAATGCTGATGGAAGCAAAATAGCTTTTCTTCGTTTTGATGAAACCAATGTTCCAGAATTTTCTATGGATGTATATGGCACAGGATTATACCAACAGCCACATGTTTTTAAATATCCAAAAGCAGGAGAGAATAATTCTTTGGTGTCTTTACATCTGTTAGATATAGCTAGTGGTGAAATAGCTTCGGTGGACTTAAACGATGCTTATTATGTGCCTCGAATAAAGTGGAAGAATAATAAAGATATGTTGAGCGTGCAGACTTTGAACAGACATCAAAACCATTTAACCATGTATACGGTTAATGCTAAAACGAATAAAGTTTCGATTTTATTAGAAGAGAAAGATCAGGCCTATTTAGATATCACGGACAATTTAACTTTTTTAGAGGATGATAGTTTCATCTGGTCAAGTGAAAAAGATGGGTGGAATCATATTTATTTGTATAATGAAGATGGTAAATTGATGAACCAAATTACCAAAGGTGACTGGGAAGTGACCAATTATTATGGGTATGATCAGAATGAAGATAAGATTTACTATCAATCTACCGAAAATGGTTCTATAAACCGTGGCGTTTATAACATAAGCAGTGGTGGCGATGACAAGAAATCATTGGCAGTAACCAAAGGAACGAACAATGCTTCGTTCAGTACCGATTTTACGTATTTCATTAATACCTATTCCAGCGCAGAAATGCCTCCGATGTATACGTTACATCAAGCAATAAATGGAAAGAAGGTAAAAGATATTAAAGACAATAGTCAGTTATTACAGATATTAAATGGCTACGTCGTGAGTCCAAAAGAGTTCTCTACAATTTCCATAAATGACAATAATCTTAATATGTATATGATTAAGCCGAAAGATTTTGACCCATCAATGAAATACCCACTTTTAATGTATCAATATAGTGGTCCGGGCTCTCAGAATGTTTCCAATAGTTGGATGGGAACTAACGATTACTGGCACCAAATGTTAGTATCAGAAGGGTATGTTATTGCTTGTGTCGATGGTAGGGGAACTGGTTTTAAAGGGAGTGATTTTAAGAAGGTTACTTATATGAACCTAGTGAAGTATGAGACGGAAGACCAAATAGCGGCAGCAAAAAAGTTAAGCGAGTTAGCGTATATTGATGAAGATCGAACTGGTATTTGGGGATGGAGTTTTGGGGGCCACATGGCAACCAATTGTATTTTAAAGGGGAATGATGTTTTTGAAACTGCCATTGCAGTAGCACCAGTTACTTCTTGGCGTTTTTATGATACAATTTACACCGAACGATTTATGCGTACGCCAGCCGAAAACCCAAGTGGTTATGATGATAATTCTCCATTTAATTATCCTGAATTGTTAGAAGGTAATTACTTATTGATTCACGGTTCAGGTGATGATAATGTACATGTTCAAAATTCTATGCGTATGATAGAAGCATTGATTCAGGCAAACAAGCAATTCGATTGGGGAATCTATCCAGATAAAAACCATGGGATTTATGGTGGAAATACAAGAATTCACCTATTCAACAAAATGACCAATTTTATAAAAGAAAAATTATAATCAAACTAATTGAACTATGACTGAAAGCACTGAATTTTCAGGCCAAAAGCAGATTTTTGGGCACCCACAGGGTTTATTTTATTTATTTTTTGCAGAATTATGGGAGCGTTTTAGCTTCTACGGAATGCGTGCGCTGCTCACGCTTTACATGATAGATGTAATATTTCAGGCATTGGCAGAGAGAGATTATGCTACGGCTGCTGTTTATTCATCTTACGGTTCTTTAGTATATGCTTCTACAGTTATTGGAGGAAAATTATCGGATAAGATACTAGGGATGCGGAATTCTATTTTTTTAGGGGGTATACTAATGTCCATAGGTCATTTTGTTTTGGCAATTGAAGATGATATGGCCTTTTTTCTTGCCCTATCCTTAATCATAGTTGGTAATGGTTTTTTTAAACCAAATATTTCAACTTTCGTAGGAACATTATATGAAAAAGGGGATCCTAAAAAAGATTCTGGATTCACTATTTTTTACATGGGTATAAATATTGGTGGTTGGGTCGCACCTCTTTTGTGTGGCTGGTTAGCCGCTACATATGGTTGGCATTATGGATTTGGACTAGCGGGAATAGGTATGTTAACAGGATTGATTTTCTTTTGGAGCGGCATTAAGAAAAACGTATTTGGTAACAGAGGTTTACCTCCTAATGAGCATGTGTTGAACAAGAAGGTATTAGGTGTAAAACAGGGGGTTCTTGTGCCTGTACTTGCAGTACTTGCGGTTCCATTGATTGCATTGTTATTGGCCTCTTATAAAGCCATAGCTACAGACGGTATGTTTGCAGACCAAAATATTGTGAATGTAATTTTCACAGGTATTGGCATTGCTGTACTAGCGTACTTAGCTTATGAAATGTTCAAAGCAAACGTGACGGAGAGAAAAGAGCTTTTTGTAGCTGTATTACTTACTTTTTTTATGACGATATTTTGGGGGTTTCATGAATTATCTGGTAGCGTAATTACCTTGTTCGCAGCTCGTAATATTGATTTAGATGGCATAATGTCCGCCGCACAAACTAATTCATTGAACTCGATGTTCATTATTATATTGGCAATTCCAATTTCAATGATGTGGACTTGGTTGAGCAAAAAGAATTGGAATCCAAGAACACCGTATAAGTTTGGACTAGGTTTACTTTTTGCAGGTATTAGTTTTTATGTGCTTGCATTAAGTGGTGGTAGTGCAAATGAAAGCGGATTTGTTCCTTTTGCCTATCTATTATTAATGTATTTTTTATTGTCGGTAGGGGAGTTGTTTATGTCTCCAGTAGGTTTGTCTAAAATGACCGATTTAGCGCCTTTAAGGTTAATAGCTTTTATAATGGGAGTTTGGTTTTTGTCGTCGGCATTTGCTTTTCAAATAGTTGGTTTTATAGGTAAGCAACTAGCAATTGAGAGTACGGATAAAAACGTTGGTGGTTTTGAGACGTTAACCGTATACACAGATGGTTTTATGTTAATCGCCAAATACGCTTTAGGTGCAGGGGCAGTTGTTCTTTTGGCTTCTCCATTAATTAAGAAATTAATGGGTAAAGTTCACTAATAAATATATTTTTATTCAAAATAATAAGCTCCCTTTTCGCCAGTATAGTGAAAAGGGATTTTGCTTTTTAAACAGGTCATTCTCCAGCGGTCGATATAACTTCTGTAATTACTGCCATCAGCAATAATTTCTTTAGGGTTAATGCTATCTATGAGTCTCTCTAGATTAATTTTTGGTGATTGGGTCAATAGAATTTTCTCCTTTGATTCAATTTTAAAATAAATACCTGTACTATCTAAAACCAGTAGTGTTTCATTTTTCAAGGAGTAGCTATTCTTTAATGAATCGAATTGTGTTGATTCTATTCGTTCAGCTGTTTGATAATCTGAAATCAGATTGTTGGCCATTTCCGCCGAATTAGATAAGATGGATAAGTGTTTGCCGCTTCTATTGATTAAGATACTGTTTTTGGTTTGATGTAGAACAATGGCTTCCGTTGTTTTAGATGCTTCAACTTTTTTAAAAGAAGTATAGCTTTGAAAACAAAGTAAGCTAATCAAAAATAAAGCAATGCGTTTGTAGGTTACAAATTTGCAGGCCTCAATAAACAAAACAATCGTTATTAAGGACAAAATAAGTTGCCCGAAATCAAACGAAATAGAACTGAAAATAAAACTTTCTTGTTTCGCTATCCAGCCGATTAAATTATTCATTGCGTTTATTATTACATTGTAAAACCAAGCAAGTGGCGAGGGAAGCCAATTCAATAATGAAAGGAAAATCACTAAGATTCCCATACCTAAAATAATGCCTAAAGCAGGAACTATTATTAAATTGGAAATAAAGAATAATCCAGGAAATTGGTGAAAATAATAAAGACTTATTGGTAATACGCCCAATTGAGCAGCTATACTTACACAGAGAAGTTGCCAAAAATATCTTACGATCTTATTTTTTGGGAACCATAATTTTTTGAGCATTGGAAAAATCCATAGAATAGCGAATACGGCCGCGTAACTCATTTGAAAGCCAACCTGAAATAAAAAATTAGGGTTTATGAAAAGTAAAATGAATAATACCGATAAGGCTAGTATATTAAAGGAGTTGCTAGGTCTGTTTAAGTATAAGGCAAAGGCGACGAATGTGAACATTGTGGTGGCACGAATAATACTAGCGGATAAACCTGCAAGGAAAGCGAAGCCCCAAAGAAATACAACCGAAAATATTAAAATGATTGTTCTACCCTTTGGAATATGTTTCATCGGACTTAGCAAGAATTGAATTAAAAGCAATAGAACACCAATATGGAGGCCTGAAACGGCTAATATGTGTACAGCGCCTGCTTTTTGATAATTGATGTAAGTTTCCTCTGAAATATCTGAGCGCTGACCTAATAATAAAGCCTGTATAACGCCAAGTTCATCAGTACCGAAATTCTCTTTTTTAAGTTTATCAATAATATGATTTCTAGCTTTTGAAGCAATTCCAATAAATGTTGGTCTTGGGTTTTCTAAGGGTATAAATTGATTTGAACTAATTCTTAGCTGATGATAAATACCTAATCTTTCTAAATATTCTTTATAGTTAAACTGACGTGGATTTAAAGGGTCATTGATGGGTTGAACCTTCGAGAAGGTCAATAATTCATCATCAACTTGTAATGAGGTGAAAGTAGAATCGTTAGGTATGGTAATTAAAAGAATTCCGGTAACTTTTTTATTACCAATACTCTTGACCGTTGCAAAATAGCGATATGAATATTGATTGGATTTTAGTACTTCGTTGATTTTTAAAGTCCAAGCACCACCTTTTTGTGAAGTTATTTTGCTGTAATGGTTAGCACGATTTCTAGGTTGTGATGACGTGTATGAGTAGATGCCTAAGGAAATGAAGGCTAAGCCAGCAATAATGCCAAATAGTTTTCTGTTGGTTTTCTTTTCTAATATAAATACTACGGAAAGTAAAATAAAAAGGAAAATAGTAGCTGTAAGCAAATAAACCGGATTGAAAGAGAAAAAGTGACCTATTAAAATTCCAAGGATGAGGAGCAGCGTTAATTTTATAGGAATAAACGCTAAAAGTTTCATGCTATAAAATTCTTGTTGCCTTTACAAAAGCTTGGTTCCAGAATCCATCTCTCAAAGATGATACAGTTACTCCTCGAGAAGTAGATGCATGTATAAAGGTTATTTCATCATTATTAGTTCCGACGACCATACCAACATGGTTAATTCGTTTAGAGCCTCTACTTGTTTTGAAGAATAAAAGATCACCTTTTTCTACATTTTTCACAGTAACCCGATGACCTTCTTCGGCCATATGAAAAGAAGTTCTTGGTAGTTGAACATCGTGTTCGCCAAAAGACACGTATAATAAGCCGGAGCAATCCATGCCTTTTGTGGTAGTACCGCCAAACTTATAACGAACCCCAGAGAATGAGAGTGCTGTGTTAATGATTTGGTCCGCTTTGTTTAAGTTGTGATTTGTAACAGTTCTAGGTTCTAATAGTGTTTTTGGTTCTGTAACATTGCCTATTCTTTCATCATTGGCTGCAGCTACAGAAATTTTTCGTTCATTACTAGAACTACTAGTTATTTTGCTCGATCCGCAACTCGCTAAAAAACAGACTATAAAAAAGTATGGTAGTATACGCATAAATAGAAGGAGTAACCTTTTAGTACATGAACTATAAAATTATATAATTATTTTATATAATAGGAATGCTAATTAGTTTTAGTGTTTTCAATGATTAATGTAGCGGCTATTGCACTTGCTCCAGAACCACCCAATTTGGTAATAAGTTCATCGTAGGAAGCCAATTGTTCAACTCTTGTTTCTCCATCAAGAATTGAAGTTAATTCCTTTTTTAAATTCTTCTTCGTAAAATCATCTTGAATCAATTCTTTTACTACCTCTTTCCTCATTATTAAATTTACCAAAGAAATATATTCTAACGTAATGATACGTTTCGCGATTTGATAAGAAATCCAATTGGCTTTATAGCAAACTACTTGCGGTACTTTAAATAAGGCTGTTTCCAATGTGGCCGTACCACTAGTAACTAATGCGGCGGTTGAAATGGAAAGCAAATCATAAGTTTTATTTTGAATAAACTTAACATTGGCATCCCTTAGAAACGTAGTATAAAATTCTTTGTCTAAACTGGGTGCGCCGGCGATTACAAATTCATATTCCGAAAAATCACTAGTTAACGAAAGCATCGATGATAGCATTTTTTGAACTTCTTGCTTGCGGCTACCAGGTAAAAGTGCAATAATTGGTTTGTTTGAATCTATATTATTGGTCGAGCGAAAGGTGGCTTCATTTAATTCGGGTCTGTTCGATATAGCATCAAGTAAAGGGTGTCCAACGAAATTGACGGGAAAATTATGTTTCGTCTCATAAAACTCTTTCTCGAAAGGAAGAATAACATACATGTGATCTATCGTCGATTTTATTTTCTCGATTCTACCTTCGCGAGATGCCCATATTTGAGGAGAGATATAATAATTTGTACGGAAATTATGTTCTTTGGCCCATTTTGCGATTCTTAAATTAAATCCAGAATAATCAATAAATATAATAGCGTCCGGTTGAAAGGTTGCAATATCTTGTTTGCAGAATTTTATATTCTTAAAAATAGCGTTAAGGTTTAAAATCACTTCTAAAAAACCCATAAAGGCCAATTCTTTGTAGTGTTTAACCAAACTTCCGCCAGCTTGTTGCATTAGGTCGCCGCCCCAACATCGTATATCTGCATACTTATCTTTTTCTTTTAATGCTTTTATTAAATTAGATCCATGTAAGTCACCCGAAGCTTCTCCAGCAATGATGTAATACTTCATTTTAAAAGACTTTGTAGTAAAGAATTATAAAAGCGGTAATTATAGTGGCCAACAATACTCCTTTTGCTCTATTGTCTCTTTTTATTCGTAAAAATCCAAAGAAAGCGATTAGGTTTAAAACGGCTCCTAAGGCTAAAAGACTGCCAACATGTTCTTGTTCAACTGCAGCCTTATACGTTTCAGAGATGCTTAATTCTGAAAATAAGAGTATGTATAGCAAAGTACCTAGGGTGTTGGCTATAATGCCTACCAAGAGACCGATTAGAATTTCTTTTTTCGTGTTCATGTATGAATTTTAAACTTAAAAATTTAAGTTATGTATTATAGTTTCCAAGTATTCAGTTCTGAAATAACATGATGGGCGGTTAAATCGAAATGAGTGGGAACAACAGATATGTAGCCATTTGCTAATGCCCATTCATCGGTGTCTTCGCCTTTATCCAATAATTCAAATTCACCTGTTAACCAGTAATAATCTTTACCCATTGGGTTTGTTCGTTTATCGAATTTCTCTTTCCAATTTGCCTTCGCCTGTCTGCAAATTTTAATGCCTTTTATCTTATTTTTCTTAAGTTTAGGGATATTGACGTTTAAAACAGTGCCTTTAGGAATACCATTTTTTAAAGCTTCGGTTACAATAGTAAAAATGAAGTTTTGTGCTTGTGAAAAATCTGCTTCCCAAGTATAATCGCAAAGCGAAAAACCGATGGCAGGTATACCCTCAATACCAGCCTCTATCGCCGCACTCATGGTGCCTGAATAAATGACGTTTATTGAAGAATTAGAACCGTGATTTATGCCGCTAACGCATATATTTGGATTTTTGGGTAGTAGTTCTTGTAATGCTAATTTTACGCAGTCTGCTGGTGTGCCGCTACAGCTATATTCGTCAATACCTTCGCTATCTAAATCGATAGTTAGTTTTTTTGAGTATAGCGTACTGTCTAAGGTTATGGCATGGCCCATACCAGATTGCGGACTATCAGGGGCAACAACTACAACTTCTCCAATTGTTTTCATTATTGAAACTAGCATACGTAGTCCTGGAGCTGTAATTCCGTCATCGTTTGTAACTAAGATCAATGGTTTTCCCATAACATATACTTTCTACAGTAAAAATACGTTTTTATAAGTGATATGGCCGAAGCGTCGTTTAACAAAAAATTAATTCCTAGCTCCATTATTGGCATGGTTTTTTCTTTATCTTAGTTGTTTATGTAGTTTTATCGCTACAAATAATTCCTAAATTGAGAGATATTGAAGAAGAAGGTAAAAGATAATTTTATGAAGAGAAATTTAGCTTATGTACTGCTTTTAATGCTCGTTGCTGTTGCTTCGTGCAGTTTTACAAATAAGACGTTTGAAAACGATGATAAAGACAAATTGTTATTGGATTTAATTACGTATGTTTTAGAAAAAGGACATTACGAGCCAAAAGCACTCAATGATCAGTTTTCGGTAAATGTATTCGAAGATTTTATTGATGTGATTGACCCAACAAAAAGATATTTCATAGCATCTGATATTGCTGAATTTGAGAAGTATAAGTATCAAATTGATGATGAAATAAAAAATACGGATATCACTTTCTTCAATGTTGTGTATGAAAGATTGATGCAACGTATGGGTGATGCGAAGGAAATTTATAAAGATGTTTTAGCATCACCTTTTGATTATTCTGAAAACGAAAGTATCAGTATAAAATATGATGAAGAACCGTTTGCTGCGAATAGAGATGAGCTTAAAGAACGATGGAGAAAGCAATTGAAGTATGCTACTTTAGGAACATATGATTCTAAAATTGTTCATATGGAGAAAGAAGTGGTCGCAACCAAAAAGCATGAAAATGGCGAAACGGTTACGGAATTAAGTAATGTGAAATTAGATGATGGTCATGATCATAGTGCGCATACTCCTGAAGAAGCTGAAATAGAATCGAGAAAATCTACCGAAACTACATTAGATGAGTTTTTCGATTTTGTTAATGATTTGGAGCGTAAAGATTGGTTCGTGCAATATATTAATACTATTGTAGACGAATTTGACCCACACACATTTTATTTAGCACCAGAAGAAAAAGAAAAATTTGACACTAGTATGTCAGGTAAATTTGAGGGTATTGGAGCAAGACTTCAAAAGAAGTCAGAAGGAGCAAAAATTGTAGAGATTATTTCTGGTGGTCCTGTTTGGAGAGATCAACGACTAGAAGTTGGTGATGAAATTATAAAAGTAGGTCAAAACGGTCAAGAGCCTATTAATATTGTAGGTATGCGTTTAGACGATGCCATCAAATTGATAAAAGGTGCTCAAGGTACTATTGTAGATTTAACTGTTAGAAAAGTAGATGGTTCTTTAGATGTAGTTTCATTAACCAGAGATGTGGTTGAACTTGAAGAATCTTATGCTAAATCTGCCACCATTATTAGAGATAAAGAGAAATTCGGAATCATTAATCTACCTAAATTCTACGTTGATTTCAATGATTATAGTGAAAGAAATGCAGCTACTGATGTAGCTAAAGAAGTAGAGCGATTAAAAGAAGAGGGTGTTGAAGGTCTTATTTTAGATTTACGTGATAACGGTGGGGGATCATTGAAAACCGTTGTTGAAATGGCTGGGCTTTTCATAAAAGATGGGCCAATTGTTCAGGTTCAGTCTAAGGATAAGGGTAAAGATGTATATGATGATAAGGATGAAAGAATACAATGGGATGGTCCATTGGTAATTTTGGTCAACGAATTATCTGCATCGGCTTCTGAAATTTTAGCGGCTGCAATGCAAGATTACAAGAGAGCCATTGTTATTGGTAGCAAGCAGACTTTTGGTAAAGGAACCGTTCAAAATGTTATTCCATTAAATAATATGTTACGTAGTAATGAGCATGGAGATTTAGGAGCGATTAAAATTACTACGCAAAAGTTTTATAGAATTAATGGAGGTTCTACGCAATTAGAAGGTGTTAAAAGTGATATTGTAGTTCCAGACAAATATAGCTATATAGATTTAGGAGAAAGAGATCAATCTAATCCATTAGGATGGGATAAGATTTCTCCAGCCGATTATAAGCCATGGGATGGTTACATTAACTATGAGAAGACTATAGCTGATAGTGAGAAAAGAATGCAAACCAGTCAGCAAATTAAGTTGATTGAAGAAAATGCTAAGTGGTTAAAGGCTGAGCAAGATGAAACTGAAATCTCGCTTAATTTTGAAACCTATAAGGAAGAAAAAGAAAAAGATAAGGAACAATCTGATTACTTTAATACGCTCACAGATTATGATTCTAAATTAACTTTTAAATCTTTAGGTTATGAAGAGCAATTGTTTACTAAAGATTCGGTATTACGGGAAAAGAGAAACAGATGGCATAAAAATTTAGCAAAAGATGTTTATGTTGAAGAGGCTGTTAATGTATTAGAAGATTTGAAAATTAATAATATAAAGCAGGGAAAGCTAGCTAGTGTAAAGAATTAATTACACAATTATTATCATAAAAAAACCGCTTGTACATAGTACAAGCGGTTTTTTTTTATGTTTCTTCTTTTTAAAGGTATTTTGGTTTTGCGAATTGGGACAATTGATTATTTAATTCTCTTATTTTTATACTTTGAATTTAGGGGGCTAATAAAAGAATTATACAAATAACGGCAGGTGCAGCGTTGCCATCTTTTATAACTAAGTGCGAAATAGCTCCTAAAGAGTAATTCATAAAGAAACCGGCAAATGCCTATTCAAGTGACCAATTGGAATTATTGAACCATATTAGTAATAAGCCGATTGTTTGAAATAGACCTAATAATTGAATTAAGTAAATAGGATAGCCTAGTTTCAAAAAGGTCATTGAAACTGCTTCATAGTTTATAATTGAATTCAATATTGTCCCTAATACAGCTGTAGTCGAATCGATATTTTCGTTCTTTTAAATATAAAATGAAACTTAATTTAAAAGTTTATCGGCATGTAGCTTTCTAAGTTTTGCCAATTTAGGGTTGATTACAACCTGACAATAACCTTGTTGAGAATTATTCTTGTAATAATCTTGATGATATTCTTCAGCATCATAAAATACTCCATGAGGGCTTAATTCGGTGACTATAGATTTTTCATAAATAGCTGACATTTTTTTTAATACCATCTTAGCCTTTCTCTCTTGAATATTATTATAATAATATATAACAGAACGATACTGTGTACCTGCATCGGCTCCTTGTCGGTTTAAAGTAGTAGGGTCATGTGTTGTCATGAAAATAATTAGGATATCTTCATAAGAAATGATTGCAGGATCAAAAGTAATCTGTACCACTTCGGCATGTCCTGTAAGGCCAGAACAAATTTCTCTATATGTTGGTCTACCAGGTACATTGCCACCCGTATAACCAGAAACAACTTTTAGAATACCTTTCACTTCTTGAAAGACCGCTTCTGTACACCAAAAACATCCACCGCCTACAGTGGCAATTTCTAAATTAGTTTTAGCCATGTGATTCCTCTTTTTCTAATTGCATAGATTCAGAATTAATGCAGTAGCGCAACCCACTAGGTTCAGGTCCGTCTGGGAAAACATGGCCTAAATGGGCATCACAAGAATTGCACATAACCTCAACTCGTACCATTCCATAAGACACATCTTTATGGTATTTAATGGCGTTCTCTTTAATAGGTTGGGTAAAGCTTGGCCAACCAGTGCCAGATTCGAACTTTATGGTAGAATCAAATAAAGAAGTGCCACAACATACACATTCATATTTACCCGCCTCGTGGGCGCTACAAAGCGCACCGGAATGTGGAGCTTCGGTTCCTTTTTTACGAGTTATTCTAAACTGTTCGGGCGTTAAAATTTCTTTCCATTCCTGTTCGGTTTTTTCAACTCGCTTATCAGTTACGGGGTTACCGTTCACTGAAAAATGAATCACATCTTTCCAAGTTAGCATCATAATTTTCCTTTCGTTTATACTTTTTACACTCGGGTTATTGGTCGAGAAATTCCTTTATATATTACAAAATTACGGTAATTTTGGCGTATGGCATATCGTAGAAGAAATGGAGCTGTTTACAGTGTTTTAATTCTTGTTTGCGTAGTAGGTTTTTGGCTATTCGAGAATTTTTATACGCCTGCTACTTATTCAAATAATGATGATAGCTCGCGTGCAAATGAATTTCCAAAAGAACTTTTGCCATCATCAACTACAGGTGAAATTATTGACCATTTATATTTTTCATTATCCTATAATGAGCCTTTTGAACAGGCAGAATGGGTAGCATATGTGCTCGATAAAAAACACCTTACTTACGATGATAGAAAACGCCCATATTTTATAGAAGACCCTTTTGTTAAATCTAAATCTGCTGATTATATAAATTACAAAGGCTCGGGTTATGATCGTGGCCATTTGGTGCCTGCAGGAGACCGAAGGTTCTCTTTACAGGCATATAATGAAACATTTTATACAAGCAACATAAGTCCGCAGGATAGAGAGTTTAATGCAGGTATATGGAACGATTTAGAACAGCAAGCAAGGCGATGGGCAAAGAAGTATAGTCCATTGTATGTGATTACTGGTGGAGTGTTAGAAGAGGGCTTAGAGGAAATTGGGCAGGAAGATGTAGATGTACCTGACGTTTTTTATAAAATTATAGCCCGTAAAAATGGAAATCAAATAGAAACCATCTCTTTTTTAATACCTAATAAACCCCAATTTTCACCTCTTCGTAATTTCATTGTTTCGATTGATGATATAGAAAAAGAAACAGGAATTGACTTTTTTGCTGAATTGCCAGAAAATCAACAAGGTACTTTTGAAGATAGTAACAACACGACTGGATGGAAATTCTAAAAACTCTCCTTTAATCGATTCGTATCTAGTCTTAAGAAGATAAAGAGTAAAATCGTAAAGAACAATAATCCTGATCCTCCATAACTAAAAAAAGGTAGTGGAATACCTATAGTAGGTAATATGCCTATTACCATTCCTATATTAATAAAGTAGTGTATTAAAAGAATGGAAATAACGCCATAACCGTACATTCGGGCAAAAGCGTTCTTCTGTCGTTCTGCTAGAGAGATTAATCGTAAAAAGAGTACCGAAAATAGTATAATTACGGTAGAAGTTCCTAAAAAGCCCCATTCCTCTCCAACAGTACTAAAGATATAATCAGTATGTTGTTCGGGTACGAAATCACCTTTAGTTCTCGTTCCTTCTAAAAAACCTTTGCCAAAAAATCCGCCAGATTCTATTGCTTTTTCGGATTGGTAGGTATTGTATCCTATTGATTTTCTGATCTGTTCTAATTTGTCCGGGTCTTTTTCTAGTCGCAACCATAATCCAAAACGATCCCTGTGACGTTGTTCAAAAACATTATTAAAAACAAAATTCACGGATAAAGAAAAGAGAATAACAGCTATGGTTATTAAAGTTAAGGGTATAACCGGAATTTTAAGTGTTTTTCGCTTAAACCCAAATAATAGAATAATTAATAGTGCCAAGCCAATAATAAGCCAAATGGTACCGAACATTAAGGTAATGATGAAAATAAGAATAAGACTCACTACAATTGCCAAATAGAATAGGGGTAGACCTTCTCTGAATATGACAAAAATGAGTGCAAAAAATACAAGGGCACTACCAGGGTCAGGCTGTGGAATAATAAGTATAGCAGGGATAAGGATGATTAAGAGCGCGTAAAGCTGGTCTTTTCTTCTTTTAATATCGGTCTGTATGTCACTTAAATATTTGGCAAGCGCCAATGCAGTGGCAACTTTTGCTAATTCAGAGGGTTGTAAGTTGAAAAAGCCCAGATCATACCATGAGGTAGCGCCGGCTATCGTTTTGCCAAATACAAAAAGGCCCAATAGGGAGGCCATAGAAAGTAAGTATAATACACTAGAAAATCGTTCGTAAAAATTAACTTCAAGTGCAAGTATAATAACTATAGTGACCAGACTAACTCCAATAAAAAACAGTTGTTTGCCATAAAGAGTTCCGAAATCAAAAATAGAGCTGTGTTCGTTAGTAAATGTACTGGAGTATATGTTAATCCAACCAATAAGAACAAGTGCGAAATAAATAAAAACACTTAGCCAGTCAATACGTTTAAGGATATTTCTACCAGACACGCTCGTTTATTTTAAACTCTTCTCCACTGTAGGGTTTGGCATATTCTGCTTCCAACGTTTTTTCTAGCATTCTTTTTTCTAAATCTTTTCTAGTAATTTCGCCTTTCAAATATTTTTCAATCATTAGAGTTGCAATATGGCCAGCATATCTAGAACCGAAATAACCATTTTCGATATATACGGCTATAGCTATTTTAGGGTTATCTACCGGTGCAAAGGCCACGAAAACAGAATGATCTGTTAATTGCGTTCGTACACCATTTATTTTGGTAAAATTTTCAGCAGTACCTGTTT
This sequence comes from uncultured Maribacter sp., assembly GCF_963975365.1. Classification (GTDB taxonomy): domain Bacteria; phylum Bacteroidota; class Bacteroidia; order Flavobacteriales; family Flavobacteriaceae; genus Maribacter. Next base: position 435,193 of record NZ_CAXBGF010000001.1, read on the forward strand.
TTCCTGCAATTTCGATATCCGGTATTTGAAGCCAATATGCAGTACCTCCTTTTTTTCTATATACATCTGCCATACCTTGAACAACAGGTTCAAAGTGCTTAGGGTCTATAGTGGTATGTTTAGCTTCTGTAAATTTTGGTTCGGTAATATCTATATCTTCTATCTTCTTCAAGATATGAGGGGTAAAATAATGTCCTCTGTTTGCGATAGCTGCAGTCATATTAGCTAATTGAACGGGAGTAGCTAAAATTTCACCCTGACCAATAGAATTCGATATAATGTAAGAAGAACTCCAACTATTATCTCCATACCATTTGTCATAATATTCTTTACTTGGAATACGACCTTTTTGCCCGAATGGTAAATCGTAACCCAAATAATCACCTAAGCCAAAGCTTCGCATATGCTTTTCCCAAACATCCATAGCTTCATCCGTAGTGTCAAAATGTTCAAATATTTTACGAAAAGTACCTGCAAAATACGCGTTACATGACATGTAAATACCTTTATTCATATCTCGCATGCCACCACCGCAGTGACAACCTCTTTTTGTCTTACCAACATAAAATCCATGAAAACATTGAATAGTGCTTGATTCATCCATTACTCCTTCTTGTAATGCAATAAGTGCATTAAGGGTCTTGAAAGGTGATCCTGGGGGTTGTTGAGCGTGTATTGAGCGATCCCAAGTAGGGTTGGCTATGGTGTCATGGTATAGTTTCGTGTAATTCCTAGAACGTTCTCTGCCAACTAAAAGAGCAGGATCATATGTAGGTCCTGAAATCATAGAGAGAATTTCACCAGTAGAAGGCTCTAAGGCGACTATGCCACCTCTTTTTCCATTCATTAGTAGTTCACCATACTCTTGTAATGTTTTGTCGATAGTGATGCTAATTTGCTTTCCTTGTTCAGGTAAAGTGTCTATTGTTCCTTCTTTGTATGGACCAATATCTCTATTGAATCTATCTTTTTGAATGTACTGAACACCTTTTCTGCCTCTTAGCAAATCTTCATAATAGCGCTCAACTCCGGTTCTACCTTTTAATTCGCCTTGTACATAGTATTTATTCACCGCTAAATCACCTTCGTTTACTTCACTGATGTAGCCAAGAACATTAGCGGCACTATGGGTGTCGTAATAACGTAAAGACCTTTTTTGAATATAAAAACCCTTGTATTTGCGCATCTTCTCCTGTAGCATGGCATAATCTTGCTTAGAGAGTTGAGGTACTAGAACAGAAGGTAATCTTGGGGAATAAACTCTTGCTTTTCTGAGTTTATCAATGAATTCTTCTTTATCAATCCCTAATAGGCCACAAAATTCAAGAGTATCCAATGGTTTTACTTCTCTAGGAATAACCATTACATCATATGCAGGGTCATTACCAACTAATAGCTTGCCATTTCTATCATAAATATATCCACGTTCAGGATAATCATAAATTGCTTTTATAGCGGGATCCTCTAAAACGTGATCAGTAGAAAAGCTGAAAATTTGCAAATAGGATAGCCTTCCCAAAAACGTAATTGCGATAACAATGATAATAGATGATAAAAGAATTTTCCTCATTCTTTTTTACTGCTGAATAACGTGCTGAACAATATACATAATATCAACGTGGAGATACCGACCGTAAACGTTTTCTGTAAAATCAACAAGCTATTTGAAAAGCTGAAAATTTCTAACGAAAAGTATACCAAGTGATGTATTATAATCAATAACGCTAAAAATGTAAATTGTTGTGCCTTAGCGCTATTGTTTAATTTAAAACTTTGAAATTCATAGTTGACACCAAAAACAAAACGCATAATGGTTGGCCGTAAATAAGCTATAGTTGCTGTAGCAGCTGCATTTATGGCAAGTGTGTCAGAAAATATATCTACAAATAGTCCTAAGAGGAAGCAAAGTATTATAAAGGTAGTTCTATTTTGCTTTATTGGGTACCAATATAAAAATAGAATATATACTAGTGGATTTATATAGCCAAAGAAATTCAAATTGTTAAATACGAGTACCTGTACTAGAACCAATAGTATAAATCGGAGTACGTTGAAAAAGAAAGTACTATTGATCATTGGCTTTTGTTTCTGCTTCTAATTGCAACACTTCTTTACGGTTCAAATTCTTTATGATGTATATATTACCAATATTGGTCATGTCATTAAATAATTCTACATCGATAAAATAGAAGCTTTTAGAGTTGTCTAAGTCAAATCTTTTAATGGTTCCTATAGGAATGTTCTCTGGAAAAATACTACTCATCGCTCCAGTAACTATGGTATCGCCAATTGTTAAAGGTACAAGTCTAGGTATGTCAATAAGTTGAACTACATTGTAGTTTTGTGTATTGTCCCAAACCAGTGAGCCAAAATGATTCGAATTTTTGATTTTAGCATTGATATTCGATTTCTCGCTTAATATACTTTGTACGGTAGAAAAATTAGCTGAGGTGTTTTCAACAATTCCCAAGATTCCTTTATCGGTAATCACGCCCATATCTTGAAAAATGCTATCATTTTTACCTTTGTTAATGGTCACGTAATTGCGTTGGTCTGCATAGCTGTTGTTGATTACTCTGCCTCTAATTACTTCATAGTCAGCAGAAGCGGTGTCAATAGTTATGCCCGAAAGTTGAACGCTATTAAAAAGTTTATCTCTAAGTTTTTTATTTTCTTCTACTAGGCTGTTATTTTCTTCTCTTAAATTGAAGTACGATGTAATATTATCAGAAAATGAATAGATACTTCCAGTTATGTAATTGGAAGAATTTAAAAATTTGGACTGATGATAAGAATGTGATTGAAAGGTAAAAATAAGGGAAATCAATAACAGAAAGAGATATAGCAGGAAGGTTTTATATCTTATTAGAAAATTTATAATCTGTTGCATTCACCCCTAAATTTTTACTCGATAATCGAGATTTAAATGCTCCGAGGCTTGCCTCGAAATTCTATCGTTATTCTTTAATAATGGCTCTTGAACTTTCTCCTAGGTTGTTTACAATCATTTAATTAAGCTGTTCTTTAGAACGAACTTAAATTATTTAATCAATATGCTCTTATAGCGTTCTAGATTTTTCAATGCTATACCAGTACCTCGTACCACGGCACGTAATGGGTCTTCGGCAATATATACAGGCAAGTCTGTTTTTTGCGATAATCTTCTATCTAGACCACGTAACATAGAACCACCACCTGCAAGGTAAATACCCGTATTATAAATATCAGCAGCTAATTCTGGAGGTGTCTGGGATAATGTTTCCATTACAGCATCTTCAACTCGTAAAATAGATTTATCTAAAGCCTTTGCTATTTCTCTATAGGAGATTTGAACTTGTTTAGGCTTCCCTGTCAATAAATCACGTCCTTGAACTGATTTATCATCTGGTGGAGATTGTAATTCTTCGGTAGCAGAACCTATTTCAATTTTAATTGCTTCTGCGGTACTTTCACCAACATATAGGTTGTGTTGTGTACGCATGTAATAAATGATATCATTGGTGAATACATCACCCGCGATTTTTACCGATTTATCACAAACAATACCACCTAGAGCGATAACTGCAATTTCGGTAGTACCACCACCTATATCAACAATCATATTTCCTTTAGGCTGCATAATATCTAACCCAATACCGATAGCTGCGGCCATAGGCTCGTGAATAAGATACACTTCTTTACCGTTCACACGCTCTGCCGATTCTTTAACCGCGCGCATTTCTACTTCGGTAATACCAGAAGGTATACAGATAACCAATCTTAATGCAGGTGGAAACCATTTCTTCTTTAAAGCCGGGATGTTTTTAATAAACATCATCAACATTTTTTCAGAAGCATCAAAATCTGCAATTACACCATCTTTCAATGGCCTGATTGTCTTTATGTTTTCATGGGTTTTACCTTGCATCATGTTGGCTTCTTTACCAACGGCAATAATTTTTCCACTAATTCTATCTCTGGCAACTATGGATGGACTGTCTACAACCACTTTGTCATTATGAATAATAAGGGTGTTCGCTGTACCTAAATCTATAGCTATTTCCTCGGTCAAGAAGTCAAAAAATCCCATATGTGCTGTTTATATTTTAGATAAAAAGGGTGTATTTCATCGACAAAAGTAATGAATTTAATGCTTGAAATGACGCGTTCCAGTCATCACCATCGAAATTTTGTGTTCATTGCAATAATCAATACTTAATTGGTCTTTAATTGAGCCACCTGGTTGAATTACACTAGTAATGCCAGCTTTGTCCGCAATCTCTACACAATCTGGAAAAGGGAAGAAAGCATCACTTGCCATAACGGCACCTTTTAGGTCGAAATTAAAGGTTTGTGCCTTGTGAATAGCTTGGTTTAAAGCATCAACTCTACTGGTCTGGCCAGTGCCGCTAGCGCAAAGTTGTTTGTTCTTTGCAAGAACAATGGTATTTGATTTAGTATGCTTGCATAGTTTGGATGCAAATATTAAATCTTCAATTTCTTGTTCTGTGGGCTTAGTGGTTGTTGCCTTTATAAGGTCTGCAATGGTGTCGGTTTTATGATCCTTTTCTTGAAGAAGCATACCGTTTAAGCAAGTTCTTACTTGCATTTCTGGCATTTCAACATCATTCTGAATTAGAATAATTCTATTTTTCTTCCCTTTTAGAATTTCTAAAGCCTCAGTAGTATAACTTGGAGCGATTACTACTTCACAGAAAAGTTTATGTATTTCTTCAGCGGTAGCTTTATCAATTTCTTTGTTGCTTATAAGAACACCGCCAAATGCAGAAACAGGGTCGCCAGCCAAGGCATCTACGTAAGCTTGATGCAAGCTTTCTCTTTGAGCAAGACCACAAGCATTGTTATGTTTAAGTATTGCAAAAGTTGGTGCATCGTTTTTGAATTCTAACATTAGGTTGACTGCGGCATCAACATCTAGTAAGTTGTTATATGATAATTCCTTCCCATGTAATTTAGAGAACATGGCATCAAAATCTCCAAAAAAGAATCCTTTTTGATGAGGATTTTCACCGTATCGTAAAACCTTTCCCGTAATCTCACTTATTTTAAGGGAAGCTAGGTCGTGGTTTTGATTAAAGTAGTTGAAAATTGCAGTATCATAATGAGAAGAAACATTGAAAGATTTAGCGGCAAAACGCTTTCTGTCTTCTAAGCTGATATTTCCACTGTCAGCAGAAATAACTTCTAAGAAATCTGCATAATCTTCCATAGAAGAAACACAGGTGACATCTTTAAAGTTTTTGGCAGCAGCACGGATCAATGAAATTCCACCAATATCAATTTTTTCAATAATATCTTGTTCAGAAGCACCACTTGCCACCGTTTTTTCGAATGGATACAAATCAACGATAACGATATCTATTTGTGGAATTTCGAATTCAACCAATTGTGCAACATCACTTTCATTGTCCTGTCTGTTCAAAATACCACCAAATACTTTTGGGTGTAATGTCTTTACTCTTCCTCCAAGAATGGATGGGTAGCTCGTTACATCTTCTACTGGAACAACATCGATTCCTAAATCATTGATAAATTTTTCCGTACCACCGGTAGAATAAATAGTAATTCCTAATTCTTGAAATTTCTTTACGATAGGCTCTAACCCATCTTTATGAAATACTGAAATTAGGGCCGAAGATGCTTTTTTTACACTGCTCATTGTATGACGCTTAAATGTTTTTAATAAGCAAGCAAAAGTAATTTTTTTACTGCTATTAAATGAGCTAGTTTATCAACAAAAAGCTTAAAGTTTTAAAGAATTTTGGCAACTTCAAAATTTACAAATTCTAAAAAGCGCTCATCTGCCTTAGTAAATGGGTTTGGAGTGTTAGAATCTATATCGATTTGACCAATGTTTTCGCCATTTACAAATAATGGAACCACTATTTCGGCTTTCACTGATATGCTGCAAGCTATGTAGTTGTCTTGTGCCTGAACATCAGGTACAACAAAATTATGGTTGCTTTCGGCAACTTGACCACAAATGCCTTTTCCGTAAGGGATGATTGTATGGTCGGTTGGTGCGCCAGCGTATGAACCTAATTTTAATTCGCGTTTATCACCATTTTTAAAATAAAATCCTACCCAGTCATAATGTGGAACATGGACTTTTAAAAGCTCGCAGATATCTTGCATTTTGGCATCTGCGGTATTATTAGAATCAATTATAGATTTTATTTGTGGTCGTAGTGCGCTGAACATAATTTTTTTTTACAAAAATAAGCATTGTTGTTATTGCTTCATAAAAGCAAAAAAAACTAAACAAATAAAAAGGGGTGTCATTTAGACATCCCTTATAGAATGCAATTATATTTATTATAGTTGAATCTTAACATCAAATACGATAAAATCTAAATCGCCAGATAGTGAAATAGAATCGAATGTGGTAGCATCTAAGCTTGAAGAAGTAAAAAATATTTGGTTCAATGTTTCGGTATCTGAGTTTTCTTCATCTGCACTAGGCTGAAGACCTTCTATTGAAAAACTGAAAGATTCGTCATATTGTTTCGTAAAAGCGAATAAAACATTATCATCTGCTAAAACACCAGAAGCACCATAGTAATATCAGTTATCCCAAACGCTCTAAATTTACGTTCTAAGTTAACCTTTTAAACTGTTTCGTTTAGTAACGAAAAGAAAGTTTCTATGTTTCCATTTACATCAGGGTCGAACAATTTCACACTTGTGAAATCTCTAACTTCTCCTGCAGGGTTAGTGCCTGTTCCAACGGTTACGGTAATTTGACTTACTCCAAGAACTAGTCTTTTCGTAGTATTTTTAAAACCACCTTTCCCAGTTGTAGTTCAAAAGATATACACAATTTCACCGTTATCGATATTCGGCACAGGGAGTGAAAAGGTGAAGTCAATTGCCTTTTTTTATTGCTCCATCTAAATCAATAGAACCATCCGCTTTTAAAACTTTACTTAAATCATCACTAACCAAAATTAAAGGCGATAAAAGGAATTTCCCATTGTCCAAAAACATTTTGTGTAAAATACATTCTACATTGGGTAGTTGCGTCTGAAGTGAAAATAACTCTACCCGGAAAACTTGTGGCTACATCTCCGTTAGCTGAAGCTGTTGTTTGGTTACTTGAAGGATTGGCATCGCCAAATACCAGGGTTGCTACCACTAGTTCTTCGGTATCGCCTGTATTATTTGGAATATGGGTGTCAATAACGGAGCCATCATCTGATTTACAGCTGCTTACGACTAGGGCTATAGTGCATACTGGAAATTTGTTTTTTTAAGCTTAATTTTTTTTGTCATAATTATTTATTTGAGTACGATAGTTAAAAGTCGTTTGTAACTCATTCGTTTACCTTCAAATTGATTTTTTTTAACTTAAAAAAATTCAATATCGAATACTTGAAGGCCTGTTTCTTTAAATGAGATAGAATCAATAGATATGATGTATGTCAATATTTCGTTAAAGAAATGATCTATTGGATTTTGAATACTGATTATTCCGTAAATTTGTCTTGATGAAAAATTTGCTTCTTAAATTATTTTCTGTTTCAATGGCGTTGCTATGGATCAATCCCAAAAGTTGTGTGTGAATTGAAAATAGAATAAGATCTTTGCGGAAAAACGATCGCATTGGAATTATCATTGGACCTATTAAAGTTTATACTGCCAGAAGTATTAACGACCCATTTTGACCTAGTCTCCCATAATATGCAAGAGGTTGCGCTTCATTTATATTTTGAAGAAAAAAAAGATACCCCGAAAGAGGAAAAGCATCGCACTTTAATAGCCCATGGTTTTCACAAAGAGATCGTCGTCCAGGATTTTCCGTTAAGGGGAAAGTCAGTTTATCTCCATATTAAGCGCCGCCGTTGGCTGGACAAGGCCACTGGCCAAGCCGTGCAAAGAGATTGGGATCTAGTGGCACAGGGGACTCGTATGACCGTTGAGTTCGCTGCTTTTTTAAAAGTACTTGGTCAGTACCAAAGCTAATGACTGCCATACCATTGGCGGATTTTATGGGGTCAACGGCAAAAAACTACAGCGACAGTTTCGGGATTATTTAAGCGAGTTCAAACAATGGGAGGAGAGACCACATGCCAAGGAGTGGCTCATATTCCCAGAGAATATAGGACCTTATCTGTCCATTGACGAAACGGCACTCTCCAAGGGGGAACTCTACACCATAATTACCAACAAAAAGGCCAAGGGCAAAAAAGGTTCCATAGTGGCCATATTCGCCGGCACCAAGGTGGGACCGATCATTGAGCAGCTGCTAAAGATATCGGCCAAAAAAAGGGCCAAGGTCAAGGAAATTACCCTGGATATGGCCAACTCCATGAAGACCATCGCCAAACAATGCTTCCCAAAAGCAATACAGGTAACGGACAGGTTCCATGTACAGAAGCTGGCACTGGAGGCCCTTCAGGACATCCGCATCAAACATAGGTGGGACGCCATAGACCGGGAGAACCAACAGATAAAGCAGGCAAGGGCAAAGAACGGGACATTCGTCCCAAAAGAATTTAGCAATGGGGACACTAGAAAACAGCTCTTGGCCAGAAGTAGGTATCTCCTTTATAAATCGCCCAACAATTGGACACAAAACCAATCCGAAAGGAGCAAAATATTGTTCGCCCAATATCCGGATATAAAGGTGGCCTTCGACCTGGTACAGGGGCTCAGGAACATATTCAATACGGCAACTTCTATACAAACAGCATATACAAAGCTGGCACATTGGTACAAAGACGTAGAGAACACAGGCTTTAGGGCCTTCAATACTATTGCCAATACGATATCGCTCAATTATAGGTCGATCCTGAACTATTTTATAAACAGGAGTACAAATGCATCGGCGGAATCATTCAATGCAAAAATAAAAGCTTTTAGAGCGCAATTCAGAGGAGTCAAAAACGTAGAATTCTTCCTTTATAGATTGACCACAATATTTGCATAAACACAACAATTGTTCTTGATCCGTTGCTATTGTTGCTGTCCACAATTTCATGGACGGTTGAAAAGCATTTGTGCATGGGGCGAGTTATGGATATTGCTTTATTTGATCATGCGGAAGATTGTGGTATGGAAGCTGGTTTGGCTCTGTTGGATGAATCCTCTCAAATTACAAAACATTGTTGTGATAATGAATCTGTTACCATGCAAGGTCAAGATACTTTAAATCTTGATATTTTTCATTTTGATTTCTCTCATCAAGTATTTTTAATTTCATTCACAACCTCTTATCTAGGTTTATTTCAAGAAACGCCAGATAGGAATATAGCTTTTGATTTTTATCCGCCGCCTATTTTGGCAAAGGATTTGAACATTCTTCACCAGGTTTTCTTGATTTGATTTAAAACGTGTTTTACGCCGCTTTTTTGCGTTCATACATTTTGTAATCAAATCTAATTTTCAATGAAAAATAATATTTGGCTTTTAGCCGTTATCCTTTTAGGGATGCAATTTACAGAGGCCCAAGGACCTCCGATTACTGCCGATAAACCAATTATGTTGGGTGGTGGTAGTTTTACTGCAAAAACTTTAACAGAGATAAGACATACCGAAAGAGGTGATTTCACCTATGTTCCTCTAATGCTGCATTACCTGCCCACCTCTAATTCGTTGGTAGCGGTTCATTTACCGTATATAAACTATGATATCGAAAATGGACCAAGCGGTAGCAGTTTGGCAGATATTAAAATCATGGGGAAATATCAGTTCTTTAGGAAAGATGGTACTGGTAAGACCTTTAGAATGGTTGCCAAAACAGTACAGACGCTTCCTACAGGTAAGGAGTTGGATGTGATGGATTTAAGTACAGGTAAATATGCAGGATATTATGGTGTTGTTGCAGGTTACGAATCATTGAAATACGGTATTTCTAATGAACTTGGGTACAATTGGGTGCCCGATGGTGGTTTAGATGCATTGATACATAAAGTAGGTTTTGGGCTTCCGTTATTAAAACCACAGTATCCTAATAACCAAATTAATCTTTATTTTGAATATACCAACTTATGGTTGGTAGAGCGCGATTGGTATCAATTATTGTACGCACAAGGTATACAGTACGCACGAAAGAATGTAACGTTCGATCTTGCAGTACAAGTGCCTTTAGTAAATGATATGGATGCAGACCGTAAATTAAAGTATAGCCTGTTCTTAGGCTCGAGATATTCTTTTTAATAAAATTTTAAAATATATAATCATGAAAAAATCAATAATAGTATCGGCATTATTAATGCTAATGGTAGTTTTTAGTGCGGTGGCACAAGAAGGGAAAGATAAGTTTATGGTGCAAGTAGATGGATTAGGTTGTCCGTTTTGTGCATACGGACTTGAGAAGAAATTCAAGGAATTTAAAGGGATAAAAAATGTTAAGATTGATATCGAAACAGGTGACTTTAGTTTTTCCTATCCATCGGAAAAATCATTAACCCTTGCAGATGTTGAGAAGCAAGTTGAAAAGGCTGGATATACACCAATAACGGCAAAAGTAGAACGTGCCAATGGTAAGGTTGAAGAATCTTCAGCTATGACAATGATGAAAAAAACAGAAGGTACCGTGAGTAAGAATGTTATGGTAGCTGGAAACTGTGCAATGTGTGAAGCTAGAATTACCAAAGCTGCAGAATCTGTTAAAGGTGTTTCTGCCGTTTCTTGGGATAAGGATACTAAAATCATGAAGGTTTCATTCGATGCAGGTTTAACGTCTCTCGAGAAAATAGAAAAGGAAATAGCGGTTGCTGGTCATGACACTAAAAATCATCAAGCACATACCAATGATTATGGAAATTTACCTGCTTGTTGTAAGTACGAACGTTTAAGCTACTAATAATGAGAAAAAGTATTTTTTTAATAGTCGTTTTAGTTTTTGCATCGGCCTGTAAAGAAAAGGTAGCCGTTCCTAAAGAATGGGTGTTGTCTAAAACTATTCAGTTAGAAGGGGTGAATCCCATTGGTATAACCCAGGTAAATGGTTCAATATGGCTTTCGGATGGTGATCACAACCGTTTGGTGAAAATTGATGAAGAAGGTAAGATTAACGAAACAATAGATTCTCTAGACAGGCCAATGCATATTGATGCTATAAAGGAAACTATTTTTATTCCTGAATACGGAAAAGATGCCATTGAAACTGTTGATAAAAAAGGAAGGTTCATAATGCAGGTTTCTGATTCGTTAGATGCGCCAGCAGGAGTCTCCGTATTCGAAAATGAAAGAGCTATTGCGGATTTCTACAATAATCGTATTCTATATTTTGATGGTGTGAATTGGATTTCTTTCGGTAACGAAGGGAAGGCTGAAGGAGAGTTTTATTACCCTACAGATGTTCAAATTACAAAAGATAAAATTTGGGTAGCAGATGCCTATAACAATCGAGTACAAGCTTTTGATAAAAGTGGAGCATTCCTTCAAATAATCGGACAGGATCAAAAGATGAATGCTGCAACAGGAATTTTTGTTTCTGAAAATGAAGTGTTTGTAACTGATTTTGAAAATAATCGTGTTTTGGTTTTTGATAGGTCTGGTGTGCTGTTACAAGTTTTAAAGGACCAAATAGAAAAGCCTACTGATATGATGATAAAAGATGATATGCTGTATGTAATAAATTACAGGAATGGCAAACTCAATCTTTTTGATAAACAGCCGATAGTAGGAAAGGAGTAATAGCGGAAAATAAAATAATAGGTCTATCTGAATGTCTAATTAGGTGTCCAGATTTATATTCTAATTATAATGCGGCGTATGAAACATACATATACTATAGCTGGTATGACCTGTAATGGATGCAGAGCCCATGTTGAGAAAACATTAGCGAATGTTGAAGGTGTAACTAATGCTTCTGTAGATTTAGCTAAAGCTGAGGCTATTTTAGAAATGGATAAACATATTCCATTAAAATCGTTGCAAACCGCAATGCAGAAAGATGGTGGGCATTATTCTATACATGAATTAGGGTCGCATCATCATAAAGAGGTCAAGTCCAATAAAGTGGAAAGCGGAAATGGTGTTTTCTATTGTCCGATGCATTGCGAAGGTGATAAAACCTATTCCGGGCCCGGCGATTGCCCTATCTGTGGTATGGATTTGGTGGAAGAGGCGAGTGCCACTAGCCATAAAGGTCATGAGTATACATGTCCCATGCACCCAGAAGTGTTGCGAGATGAGGCTGGTGCTTGTCCTATTTGTGGTATGGATTTAGTGCCTAAACAAGCTGATGTTTCTACCGAGGAAAAAAGCTATTTTAAGCTTTTGAAAAAGTTTAAAATAACGGTCGCTTTTACCTTTCCTATATTCATTATTGCGATGTCTGAGATGATACCGAACAATCCACTTCAAAATATTCTGAGTTTAAAGTATTGGAACTGGGTACAGTTTGCACTTTCAATTCCAGTAGTATTTTATACGACTTGGATGTTTTTTGAGCGTGCTTACCGTTCCATAAAAACATGGAATTTAAACATGTTTACGTTGATTGGTATTGGGGCAGGAGTAGCTTGGTTTTTTAGTGTTTTCGCGATTTTGGTGCCCGATTTTTTTCCACCACAATTTAAAACTGATCAGGGCACGGTGCATGTGTATTTTGAAGCAGTTACGGTAATTTTAACCTTAGTTTTATTAGGGCAGTTATTAGAGGCTCGTGCACACAGCAAAACCAATTCAGCCGTAAAGGAGCTTTTGAAACTAGCTCCTAATAAAGCGATCCGTATTGTAAACGGAAATGAAGAAACGATTGCAATCGATAATATTTCAAAAGGCGACTTGTTACGTGTGAAACCAGGAGACAAGATTCCGGTTGACGGGGTTTTGACCGATGGTGAAAGTACGGTCGATGAATCTATGATTACGGGTGAACCAGTTCCGGTACAAAAGGTTGTTGGTGATAATGTGAGTTCAGGCACTATAAATGGCAAACGTTCTTTTGTAATGAAAGCAGAGAAGGTTGGGGCCGATACATTGCTCTCGCAAATTATTGATATGGTGAACAAGGCAAGTCGTAGTCAGGCACCCATTCAAAAATTGGCGGATAAAATCTCTAGCTACTTTGTTCCTGCAGTTGTCTTTATTTCTGTAATCACGTTTATTGTTTGGGTTGTTTTCGGTCCAGATCCTGCTTATGTATTTGCGTTGGTTAATGCCATTGCAGTGCTTATAATCGCTTGTCCGTGTGCTTTAGGGTTGGCTACCCCAATGTCGGTAATGGTGGGTGTAGGTAAAGGTGCGCAATCAGGAGTGTTGATTAAAAATGCCGAAGCTTTGGAGCGCATGGATAAAATCGATACACTAATTATAGATAAAACAGGAACCATTACCGAAGGAAAACCATCTGTAGAAAAAATAGGTAGTATTGCTGATTATGGCTCGAAAAAAGTGCTTCAATATATTGTATCCTTAAATCAATTTAGTGAACATCCTTTGGCAGATGCAACTGTAAAATATGGTAAAGCAGAAAAGGTTGCTATTTTGAAAGTTGATGATTTTGATTCGGTTACCGGTATGGGCGTCAAAGGAAAGATAAATGGAGGTTCCATTGCTTTGGGTAACGAAAAAATGATGTCAGAAGAGAATGCAACTGTTCCAAATGACCTGAAGTCTCAAGTAATATTTCATCAAGAACTGGGCAAAACAGTTTCTTATTTGGCAGTCGATAAAAATGTGGTGGGTTTTGTAGCGATCGGTGACAAAATTAAGCAGACCAGTAAAAAAGCAATTGAAGAACTTCAAAAAGCAGGTATAACGGTTGTCATGTTAACGGGTGATAATTACAATACAGCTAAAGCGGTAGCGAAAGAATTGAATTTAGCAGATTTTAAGGCAGGTATGCTACCACAAGATAAGCTGGCGGAAGTTGAGCGTTTACAGGCACAAGGTAAGAAAGTGGCTGTTGCCGGCGATGGTATTAACGATGCGCCGGCCTTGGCTAAAAGTGATGTTGGTATTGCGATGGGTACTGGTACTGATGTGGCAATCGAGAGTGCTTCAATAACGTTGGTGAAAGGCGATTTACATGGCATCGTAAAAGCCTATAAGCTTAGTCATGACGTAATGAAGAATATCAAACAAAATTTATTTTTCGCATTAATCTATAATACGGTAGGTATCCCCATTGCGACAGGAGTGTTGTTTCCATTTTTTGGGGTACTACTTTCTCCAATGATTGCAGCGCTGGCAATGAGCTTTAGTTCTGTATCGGTGATTGCTAACGCATTACGATTGCGAGCGGCTAAAATTGATTAATCAAATTGAGAAGTATTTAAATGAATAAATATATAGTAATATTAATTGTGGGTATGTTGCCGTTGCTTGGATTTTCACAAGGGAAAGTTGAAGGGGTAATTCTTGATGCTGAAGGTACTGATGCGTTAGGCCTTTCGGGGGCAAATGTCTATTGGCAAGATTCTCAAACGGGAGTAGTGACAGATTTTGATGGTAAATTTTCCATCCCATATCTAAAGGAATTCAATAGATTAATTATTAGTTATGTTGGGTTTGAGTCGGATACGCTGACTATAGATGAACCTAAAACTATACGTGTTAGCCTAAAATCATCAAATGAATTAGATGAGGTCGTGGTTCGACAAAAAAGAGATGACATACAGAAAACCTATTTTAGTCCGCAAAATGTAATAACGGTCAATAGTGCCGAACTATTAAAGGCAGCATGTTGTAATCTGGCAGAAAGTTTTGAGACGAATCCAGCGATAGATGTTAATCTCTCCGATGGTTTAACGGGTACAAAGCAAATTCAAATGCTGGGGTTAACTAGTCCGTATTTATTGATTACTCAAGAAAATATTCCAATGGTTCGTGGAGCATCTCAAGCCTATGGTCTAACCTTTACTCCTGGTACTTGGATAGAGAGTATTCAAATCACCAAAGGGGCAGGTAGTGTCGTCAATGGTTATGAGAGTATTTCGGGGCAGATAAATACCGAATTGGTAAAGCCATTAACCGATAATGCTGTTTTTGTAAATGGGTATGCTAATGAAAATGGGCGTTATGAAATGAATACTCATTTTAATAGAAAGCTCTCGGATAAGTTGAGCACCGGACTTTATATACACGGAAATATGCGAGCACAGAAAGAAGATAATAATGAAGACGGGTTTTTAGATGCTCCATTGGGTGATCAAATAAATGTGATGAACCGTTGGCAATATCAAGATGCTGAAAAAGGATGGGTGAGTTTTTTTAATGTTCGATTCTTGAACGATGAAAAACAAGTAGGGCAAGTAGATTTTGAACCTGTAACAGATAGGTTGACAAATAACTCATGGGGTAGTGAAATTAATACGCGCCGGTTCGATACTTCATTAAAACTGGGCTATGTTTTTCCAGAACTTCCTTTTCAAAGTTTTGGATTTCAAACTGCATATAGTCTACATAAGCAAGATTCTTATTTCGGGTTTAGAACATACGATATCAATCACGAAAGTATTTTTACGAGCCTACTTTTTAATTCTATAATCGGAGACACAAGAAATAAGTTTAAAACCGGAATTTCATTTGCATATGACGGGTATGATGAGGTAGTGACCACTACAGATTATTCACGAGAAGATACTTCGGTTGGTGCATTTATCGAATATAGCTATGAAAATCTAGAGAAGGTTAGCTTAACAGCTGGTCTTCGAGTAGATAACCATAATCGACTAGGAACTTTTGTGACGCCAAGATTTCATATACGTTACACGCCTTGGGAAATGGGAAGTTTACGGGGTTCTTTCGGTAGGGGTAAAAGAGCTGCCAATATTTTTGCCGAGAATCAGCAATTATTTGCATCTGCTAGAGAAATTAGTATATTGAATTTGGGTGGTAGTGTTTATGGTTTAGAACCTGAGGATGCTTGGAACTACGGGGTAAGTTTTTTACAGGGGTTTAATTTTCTTCATAAAAAGGGAGATGTATCTCTAGATTATTACGTGACCGATTTTAAAAATCAGATTGTAGTGGATTGGGAAAATCCGCAAGAAGTTTCGTTTTATAACTTAGATGGAGATAGCAGTGCTAAAAGTTTTCAGATAGAAATAAATTACGAGTTACTGCCTCGTTTGAGTTTTAGAACCGCATATAAATTCTATGATGTTTTGACAGATTATAAAGGTGGAAACTTGCAAAAACCATTACAAGCACAACATCGTTTTTTCGTTAATTTAGGATACGAAACTGAAGCTAAAGAAAATGGGTCTCAATGGAAATTCGATTATACCTTACATACTTTAGGAGAAATGAGATTGCCAGATACGAGCTCTAATTCAGCGCAATACCAATTAGGTGAGTATTCATCGCCATATAATCTCATGAATGCTCAAATAACAAAAGTATTTTCTAATACGTTTGAAGTGTATGTAGGAGGAGAAAACTTAACTGGAGAACAACAAAATAACCCAGTTTTAGGCGCAGATAACCCATTTGCTCCTAATTTTGATACTACCATTGTATATGCGCCAATAATGGGAAGAATGTTTTATGGCGGCTTTAGATTTAAAATTTTATAACACGTTAATTTTATAATTATGAAAACAATTATTTTGTCAATTGCGATGACGTTGATTGCTGTGGTAACCTATGCGCAAGATAAAAACAAAAAAATGACTTTTGATGTAAACGGTAAATGCGCAATGTGTAAACATCGTATTGAAGAGGCAGCATTAAATGTGAAGGGTGTTAAGTATGCAAATTGGGATATTCCTACTCATCAATTAGCTGTTATTATGGATGAGCGCAAAACAAATGCCATGAAAATTAAAACAGCCATTGTAGCCGTTGGTCATGATACCAAAGAATTGAAGGCGACAGATGAAGCTTATAATAGTGTACACCCATGTTGTTTGTATAGAGAAGACAATTCTGATGATGGGGAACATCATAAAATGTAGTCAAGATACCTGTGTTTATTGAGGTCATTTTAGCTGTAGTAAATTGACTAAAAATTTTTAGTTAATTTTTTGCCAACGAAATTATCACGAATCAAAATCTGAAATACATTAGCATAGATTTATCTTAAATTCTATACTAATGGCACAAGCAAAATCAGCAGGGAAACCAGCTGCAAAGCCTTCTCCAGCAAAAGCTGGTAAAAAGGCCGCTCCAAAGGCTGCTCCTAAGAAGAAGTAGTTGGGTATAAGCCTACGGGGTAGGCTTACCACTTTGGACATAAAAACCACCTTTTGTAAAAAGAAGGTGGTTTTTTTGTTGCTGGTATTAAGTACAAAAAAACCGCTCTTGAATGTTCAAGAGCGGTTTTAAATATGATTGATTTGGCAATCAAACCAATAATTGTCTAACCGAGCTACGGTTTACATCATTCCTGGCATACCGCCACCCATTGGTGGGCCAGCAGGGCTATCTTCTTTAATGTCTGTCAAAGCACATTCAGTAGTTAAGATCATACCAGCAACAGAAGCTGCATTTTCCAATGCGACTCTCGTTACTTTAGCAGGATCAATAATACCAGCTTTCATCATATCAACATATTTTTCAGATTTAGCATCATAACCATAATCGCCTTTACCTTCAAGTATTTTTGCGATTACTACAGAACCTTCGCCACCAGCGTTAGAAACAATAGTTCTTAAAGGAGCTTCGATTGCACGGGCAACAATTTGTAAACCAGTAGCTTCATCTTCGTTTTCGGTAGCGACTTTAGAAAGAACTGATTTTGCTCTAACCAATGCAACACCACCACCAGCAACAATACCTTCTTCAACTGCAGCTCTCGTTGCATGTAAAGCATCATCAACCCGGTCTTTTTTCTCTTTCATTTCAACTTCAGAGGCAGCACCAACATAAAGTACGGCAACACCACCAGCTAATTTAGCTAAACGCTCTTGAAGTTTTTCTTTATCATAATCAGATGTAGTAGTCTCAATTTGAGATTTAATCTGGTTAACTCTTGTTTTGATATCTTTTGCAACACCACCACCGTTTACAATTGTCGTGTTGTCTTTATCGATTTGTACTTTTTCACAAGTACCTAACATATCAAGCGTAGTATTGTCTAGCGAGAACCCTCTTTCTTCAGAGATAACGGTACCTCCAGTTAAGATGGCAATATCTTCTAACATTGCTTTTCTACGGTCACCAAAACCTGGAGCCTTAACAGCAGCAATTTTTAAGGAACCTCTTAATTTGTTTACTACCAAAGTTGCTAATGCTTCACCATCAACATCTTCAGCAATAATTAAAAGTGGTTTTCCTGATTGAGCAACAGGCTCTAATACAGGAAGCAAATCTTTCATTGAAGAAATCTTCTTGTCGAACAATAAGATGTAAGGGTTTTCTAATTGTGCTACCATCTTTTCTGAATCGGTAACAAAATATGGAGAAAGGTAGCCTCTGTCGAATTGCATACCTTCTACAACATCAACATACGTATCAGTTCCTTTAGCTTCTTCTACGGTAATTACACCTTCTTTACCAACTTTACCGAATGCTTGAGCGATTAATTCACCAATTGTTTCGTCATTGTTAGCTGAAATAGAAGCAACTTGCTTAATTTTTTCAGAAGAATCACCTACTTTTTTAGCTTGTTTTGCCAAATCTTTAACAATTGCTTCTACAGCCTTATCGATACCTCTTTTTAAGTCCATTGGGTTTGCACCTGCAGCAACGTTTTTCAAACCTTCTTTAACGATTGCTTGTGCTAGAACAGTTGCAGTAGTTGTACCGTCACCTGCCAAATCATTGGTTTTAGAGGCAACTTCTTTTACCATTTGTGCGCCCATGTTTTCTAATGGATCAGCTAATTCAATTTCTTTAGCAACGGTAACACCATCTTTAGTTACTTGTGGAGCACCAAATGATTTGCTGATAATTACGTTTCTACCCTTTGGGCCTAATGTTACTTTTACAGCATTTGCCAATGCATCAACGCCTCTTTTAAGACCGTCTCTTGCATCGATATCAAATCTTATATCTTTTGCCATTTTTAATTTAGTTTAGATTTTTGACCTTGAGCTATTCGCCTTGGTCAAGAAAATTATTAATTATTTTTTAGTGGTTTTGAACTTCGCAAATGGCTAAATGCCATAAGCTAAAGGCTATTTAGATAATAGCAAGGATATCACTTTCTCTCATCATTAAGTAATCTGAACCTTCTAGTTTCAATTCAGTTCCAGCATATTTACCATAAAGAACAGTATCGCCAACCTTAACGGTAACTTTGTCATCTTTTGTACCAGGACCTACCGCTACAACTTTACCTTTCTGTGGTTTCTCTTTTGCAGTATCAGGAATGTAAAGTCCGGACGCAGTTTTAGTTTCAGCTGCCATTGGCTCTATAAGAACTCGGTCTGCCAATGGTTTGATATTAACTTTAGCCATAATTATTAATTTTTAAATTGATTTTTAGTTTCGTGGGTATACAGATGCAGAAATTATGCCATTGCCTATTTCATGACAGATTGCAAACAAAAAATGCCAGCTTGTCATAAGCTGGCATTTGTGTAAGTTATGTTAAAATATTTTATAAACTATCTGAAGGTGTTGCTTCATTAGTTACGGGAGGTGTAACTTCTTCTGGTAAGGTCTCTGGAACCGTAGTTTCAATGTCATCACCTTGTAATAATTTAGAATCTGCATCACCAAAATTACCTTTAAGGGCGATGTTAGAAGCTAGAATTAAAACTATTAATAAGCCAGCTAAGGTCCATGTGCTCTTATCTAAAAAGTCACCTGTTTTTTTAACTCCACCTGCAACTTGCGTTCCTCCGCCACCAAAAGAAGAAGAAAGTCCGCCGCCTTTTGGATTTTGCACCATGATTACTAAAACTAATAATAAGCAAACGACGATGATAAGTATCAAGAATATTGAAAATGTACTCATTCTATATTATTTATTGTCTTTTTGAATTTTTTCTACTGCCCTAATTCGGTCTGCAAAGAAACTACTTTTTTCCGGATATTTCAAACTTAAAATTTTGAATGCTTGAATGGCCTTTTTATACTGTTTTTGCTCTAAATATACCCTGGCCAAAGTTTCGGTCATCAATTCATTTTTATTAATTTTCGACGAGCTCGAAATATCGATACTTGTATTTTTCTCTTCTGTAGGTACTATTTTAGGATTGTTGGCTATAAACCTATCGATTCGGTCAAATTTCTTTTTTTTAATTGCCTCTTCTTTTGGTGAGATCGTCCTTTTATTTTTTACGACTGTTTTCTTTTCTTCTGTTTTTTCAAGGATTTTTTCTTTTGGTATACTAGAAGCTAAATTCAACCATTCTGAAAAAGAATATTTTTCTTTGGCGTTAAAAGCCAATGGCTTTCCGATATCTAATGTTTCTTCCTCTTTAGAGACTTCTGGTTTTTTTGATTGAAAAAGTTCGGGATCTAAAATATGCTCAGCGTCGTTCTCATCTTGGGGTAGCGGCTTATCTTCAGATGCTACTATTAAAGCGGCAGGCTCCTCTTTTTTTTCTTGGGGTAGAGGTTTGTTCTCTAACCCTTCAATTACTGAAACCGATTCAACTTCTAAAACTTCCTCTTCTTCTAAAATCGCTGTGTCAGTTTTTTCATTTGAAGAATTATATTGTAAAAAATCTTTTGAGGTGATGAAATCAAATAGCACATCCCTATCTGTGGTAAAGGCTGCAGTGGTTTTAAGCGCCTTGTTGTATTTGTAGCTATTTAGATTTTTTAGACCTTTTAGGTGTAAAGCTCTAGCTGCCTGAAAATAGGGGTATTCAACTATAATGTCTTCTAGATGTTTGGTGTGAATGGGGTCTACCACTTTGGTAGGGTGTTCTAGAAAATATGTAAACTCCTTAACGTTCATTTGATTACCAATCTGCCAATGAGGCGTTGAAAATATCTTGTGTAAGTCTTTCGAATATTATTTCATGAGCCTCACTTTTAATAGAGGCCAACTGAGTGTCTGCAGGATAATCATAAAAGAATGAAAAACTCTGATCAAATGCTGCATCTTCCTTTAATCGATTGTAAAATCTAACTTTTACACGCATAGATAATCTGTTTTGGGCAGCAGTTTGATTTGCCGTTGCGGACATTGGTGAAATTTTATATTCAGTTATCTCACCTTCATACAGTAAGTCTGGATTGCCAGAGGTTACAAGGTCTAAGCTTGTTTGATTCAAAATTCTATCCTGCAATGCCAGTGTGAAATCTCGATCAACACCAGGTTCGAATGTTGAACCCGGACTTTGGGTAGCGTAATTCTGGAAATAATTAACCTGAAAAGTTTTGGCATCGCCAACATTGCCACCGGTAAAATTATAAACACCACAACCCATAAACATGATTATAGGTAGTATGAAAATTAATATTTTTTTAACGTATCCCATTGAAATGGAGTTCATTTTTGTTAAAGATCGTATTGTTTTATTTTACGGTAAAGTGTTCTTTCGGAAATCCCTAATTCTGAAGCAGCCGCTTTTCTTTTACCGCGATTACGCTCAAGTGATTTTTTTATCAGTTCCACTTCTTTCTCCTGTAAAGATAGGGTTTCTTCTTCTTGAATTTCTTCAGCAAAATGGTACTTATCCTCGTAAGAATCTTGAATGTATGATGCATCTTCCTGTTTAGATTCTGGTAAATGCAACAGTTTCATGTTAGACTCTTCTTGAGTTTCTTGTTCCATTTCAATATCTTCTTCATCTTCGTTTCCATAAATTTTACGAATTAGGTTTTCATTGTCTTTTTGAACTTTTTGTGAGTCATTGTTCTTCAAGAGTTCCATCGTTAATTTTTTGAGGTCGTTGAGGTCGCCCTTCATATCGAATAACACCTTGTAAAGAATCTCTCTTTCATTACTAAAATCACTATCGGATTTAGAATTCGATACTACTGCCGGCAAATTACTAGTTGTGTTATTTGGGAGGTAACCATTAAGCGTTGCTGCAGTTATTGCTCTGTTTTCCTCAAGTACAGAAATTTGCTCTGCTATATTTCGCAACTGACGGATGTTACCTGGCCATCTGTATTTTTTTAAAAGGGAGACAGCTTGGTCATCTAATCGAATCGTCGGCATTTTGTATTTCTGACTAAAATCGGAAGCAAATTTTCTAAAAAGTAAGTGAATATCCTCAGAACGCTCCCTCAATGGTGGAATATTAATTTCTACCGTACTTAAACGATAATATAGGTCTTCACGAAAACGTTCTTTTTTAATGGCCTCGAACATATTTACATTGGTAGCTGCCACAATACGCACATCTGTTTTTTGAACTTGAGAAGAGCCAACTTTTAAAAATTCACCATTTTCTAAAACCCTCAATAGTCGAACTTGTGTAGTTAAGGGTAATTCACCTACTTCATCTAAAAAAATGGTGCCACCATCAGCAACTTCAAAATAACCGCTTCTAGTTTGGGTAGCACCAGTAAATGCTCCTTTTTCATGACCAAAAAGCTCGCTGTCTATTGTGCCTTCTGGTATAGCACCGCAGTTTACGGCAATATATTTAGCATGCTTTCTATGGGATAAGGAATGGATAATTTTAGGTATGGCTTCTTTACCAACGCCACTTTCACCCGTTACCAAAACCGAAATATCGGTAGGAGCCACCTGCATGGCTTTTTCCAAAGCTCGATTAAGTTTTGGATCTTGTCCTATAATTTCAAAACGCTGTTTTATGTTTTGTATGCTTTCCATATTAAATGGTGCTATAAAATTAATTATTGTCTGAATATCCTAGGGCGATACCTTTTAAGGTTGCCGAAGTACAATCGTTTATTTGAACATTTACAAAATCACCAACTTTGTAATTTTCTTTAGGAAATACTACAACCGTGCTTTGAGAGTTTCTTCCCATCCATTCGTCTTCAGATTTTTTAGATGTTCCTTCGATTAAAACCTCTTGAACCTTTCCAACGTGCTTTTCTGTTCTAAACTGGCAGTGTTGGCGTTGTAAAGCTATGATTTCTGATAAACGTCTCTTCTTGGTTTTTTCAGGAACATCATCATCCATCTTTCTTCCGGCCAAGGTGCCCGGTCTTTCAGAATAAGCATACATATAGCCAAAATCATACTTCACATATTCCAATGCTTTTAAAGTAGCGGCATGGTCTTCTTCGGTCTCTGTTGGAAAACCACTGATGATATCTTGAGAGATGGAACAATCAGGAAGAATCTGTCTAATATTATCAATCAGTTCAAAATATTCTTCAATGGTATGTAGTCTGTTCATTTCCTTTAAAATGCGATTACTACCACTTTGTACGGGTAAATGAATATGGTTGCAGATATTTTTATGGTTGGCCATTGTTTCAATTACATCTAAAGTCATGTCTTGAGGATTAGATGTGGAAAACCTGATTCGCATTTTTGGATGCGCTAACGCAACCGTTTCTAGAAGTTTTGAAAAACTGGTAGCTGTAGCTTTCTGCATTTCAGATGCATTCTCATAATTTTTCTTGAGTCCGCCGCCATACCATAAATAGCTGTCTACATTTTGTCCTAGAAGTGTAATTTCTTTAAATCCTTTTCTCTCAAGTTCATTTACTTCTTTTAAAATTGACTGTGGGTCTCTGCTTCGTTCGCGACCTCTAGTAAATGGAACTACACAAAAGGTACACATGTTATCGCAACCTCTAGTAATTGAAACAAAGGCGGTAACGCCGTTTGTGTTTAGTCTTACAGGAGCAATATCTCCATAGGTTTCATCTTTAGATAAAATAACATTAACGGCATCTCTACCAGAATCGACTTCTTTAATTAGGTTGGGCAAATCTTTATAGGCATCTGGACCAACGACCATATCTACAATTTTTTCCTCGTCTAAGAGTTTGTCTTTCAAACGTTCTGCCATACAGCCCAATACTCCTACCTTTAAATGTGGTCTAGATTTTTTTACCTTATTATATTCGGTTAGCCGTTTTCGTATCGTCTGTTCGGCTTTATCTCTAATAGAGCATGTGTTTACAAGAATTAAATCGGCATCCTCTAAAGTTTGGGTTGTGTTAAAACCTTCGGTTGCTAATATGGATGCAACAATTTCACTATCTGCGAAATTCATGGCGCAGCCATAGCTCTCTATATATAAATTACGTTTGTTAGTCTCTTTTCCTTCAACCGCCAAAGTGGTGCCCTGCACATTTTCGTCTATGGTTTTCTCCATTTTGTGTAATACGTTGCAATAAAATATTTGGTTGGCAAAGATACTACTATAATCAAATATATGACAAGATGACATGATTTTTTAGGTAATGTTTGGGCTTTACCAGTAAATATTATTTAGTTTTATATTAAAATATAACCACCCTTAGTTATGAATTTAGAAACCATTACAGAACGTATAAAATCAAATGTAGATTTATCTTTTGGAGATATATTCAGTAAATCGTTTGATTTGTTTAAAAAAGTATGGCTGCAAGGCTTCATAATATTGTTGCTGACCTTCGTTACTATTCTGCCATTTTATATCATTCTTTATATACCAATGATAGCTGCTGGTATAACGGATCCAGAGGCTATTCAAAATAATGAGTTGCCGCTGATGGTCACTATGGCAATAGGTATTCTTACACCAGTAATTGCAATCGGTGTCTCAACCTTTGCTTTGGCTTTAAATGCAGCATTCTTAAAGATTTGTAGACAAAAAGATTTAGGTGAAGAATCGGGTGACGATTATTTCTATTTTTTTAAAGAAGGGCGTTTAGGGAAGGTTTTTATACTAGCACTGTATACCTTCGGATTAGCCATTCTCGGACTTCTTGCTTGTGGTATTGGTCTCATTTATGTAATGGTTCCTCTTTCATTAATACCAGCTTTCTTGGCTTTTTCAGAAGAACTTTCGCCATTAGAAATGGTAAAGGCAAGTTTTACGCTTGGAAATAAAAATTGGCTTGTTATTTTCGGATTGGTCTTGGTGACAGGTGTCGTGGCTGAATTAGGCTTTCTGTTATGCTGTGTAGGGGTGCTTTTTACCGCTATGCTAAGTAAAGTGCCTACCTATTATATGTATAAAGATGGTGTGGGTTTCAATGAGATGGAGTAGGTTTTATAAACAAGCCTACGCAACTAAAAGTTTTATTTCTCATCTATTGATCATAACCAGTTAAATTGCAAACCATGAGAAAGAATGTTTTTTTGTTGTTAAATATATTAGTATCAACCTTTATTTCCTGCGATGATGATGGGCCGTATGAAGACTATTTGGTAGCGCGACCTATTTTGCAAGATGCTATTTCGTTTAAGGCTGAAGCAGTAGATATCGTTGATCCTATACCAATTGTTTCATCTGGTAAAATTTACACTTATCAGAATTATATTTTTATAAATGATGTAAATCTAGGTTTTCACGTAATCAACAATCAAAATCCATCATCGCCTGAAAGTATTGCATTTATTAAGCTTGAGGGTAATTATGATGTTTCTATAAAAGACGATAAGTTATATGCTGATAGTTATGGTGACTTGGTTATTTTTGATATTTCAGATATAAATAATATTACACTATCAAATCGAATAGTTAATGCTATATATAACAATGATGTTTGGCTTTCAAATATCGAGTACCCTCAGGCTGATTTTTACGAATATGATGATATCGATTATGATAAGGATATTGTTGTTGGATGGGAAGTGAAAACAGAACGAAGGGCGGTTGCTGATTATGAAAAACGGTTTGACTGCATGGCATGTGATTTTGCATTTAATTCAATAGAAAGTGATAGCGGATCGCCACAACCCTCAACAGGGCAGGGTGGTTCCTTGGCTCGTTTTAAAATAATCGGTAATTATTTATATGTGGTAGACTACAGCGATATCAATATTTTTGATATTTCTAATCTAGAGGAACCCATAGTTTTAGATGATGTGCAAGTAGCTTGGGATATTGAAACCATATACAATCAAGGTGATATTCTATTTATAGGTGGTTCGCAAGGTATGTATATCTATGATATAAAAAATCCTGAAAAGCCTGAATTCATTTCAGAATTTAGACATGGTACGGCTTGCGATCCCGTGGTGGTTGATGGTAATTATGCTTATGTCACTCTAAAAGGTGGCGGATTTTGTGGAAATACAGAAAGTGGATTGTACGTGATAGATATTTCTAATTTGAAAAATCCGGAGTTAAAAGTTATTTATCCGATGAATGGCCCAAATGGTTTAGGAATTAAAGGCGATACACTTTTTATATGTGACGGTGAGGCGGGTTTAAAAGTATATAATAAGAGCGATGCGCCTAATATTTCTTTAATAAATACTTTTGAAGATATTATTGCATATGATGTAATACCGTTGACATCATCACTTCTAATGATCGGAGACAGAATCTTATATCAGTACGAATATATAGATAATGATATTCGACTCTTGAGTACTTTTGAATTATAAAGTTATAAGATGATTTAATAAAAAAGGAAGCTAATTTTAGCTTCCTTTTTTATTTGAGATTACGTTACTTAAGATTGTAAAATTTCATTCTAATAGATATAGATAAGGACACACTTTATGCGAAAATTTTCTATTCTTATTTTTAGGCTATTGTAATGATTGAAGAATGGGATTTGCAATTGCAGCTGCAATTGAATTTGAGAAGTAGTGTTTCAAAGTAAGAAGGGACTGTAAGTGACCATTACAATACAATCAAATAAATAAATAATCTGTATTTGAAACTAACTTAAGTGATTTTTTAAATTGTGGTGAAATAATGATTTGAAGTGCTTTCTTCTAATAAATTACAGGAAGAAATAGATGTTTCAAATTTTAAAGTTTAATTTTTAGTATACATTTGTAAGCATAAACAAGGTTGATGGCGAAAAATTTAGTAATTGTTGAGTCCCCTGCAAAGGCCAAAACTATAGAGAAGTTTTTGGGAAAAGATTTTAAGGTTGAATCGAGCTTTGGTCACATTGCTGATCTGCCTTCAAATGAGTTGGGAGTAGATGTCGAGAACGATTTCACCCCAAAGTATATAGTTGACAAGGATAAGCAGGTTCTGGTCAAAAAACTAAAGACGCTAGCTGATAAAGCGGAGACTATCTGGCTCGCGAGTGATGAGGATCGAGAGGGGGAAGCAATTTCTTGGCACTTGGCAGAAGAACTAGGTTTAAATAAGAAGAAGACAAAGCGTATAGTCTTTAACTCCGTTACAAAGGCAGCCATTCAAAAAGCAATTGAAAACCCTAGGGAAATCAATTTCAATTTGGTAAATGCCCAACAAGCAAGACGTGTTCTTGATCGTTTGGTTGGGTATCAACTATCTCCTGTTTTATGGAAAAAAATTAAGCCAGGTCTTTCTGCTGGGCGTGTTCAATCTGTAGCAGTTCGCCTTATTGTTGAGCGTGAACGAGATATTGAAAGTTTTGAGCCACAAGCATCTTTTAAGATTGCCGCTGAATTTCAAACTGAGGAAGGAAGTGTTTTTTCGGCCAAGTTGAATAAAACTTTCGATACGGAAAAAGAAGCCAAAGCCTTTTTAGAGAAAAATATATCTGCTGAGTTTTCAGTAAGTAAATTAGATAAAAAACCGGCTAAAAAGTCACCATCTGCACCATTTACAACCTCTACACTGCAACAAGAGGCTTCAAGAAAATTATATTTTTCTGTAGGTAGAACCATGCAAGTGGCACAACGATTATATGAAGCTGGTTTAATCACCTATATGAGAACGGATAGTGTAAACTTATCCAATGAAGCTTTGACGGCTGCAAAAGAGGCTATTGTTAAGAATTATGGTGAAAAATATAGTCATACTAGAAATTTCACAGGTAAATCTAAAGGAGCTCAAGAGGCGCATGAAGCTATTAGGCCTACTGAGATGACCAATCAATCTCCTTCGTTAGAGCGAGATCAATCTAAATTGTACGATTTAATTTGGAAACGTACAGTTGCATCGCAAATGAGCGATGCCCAACTAGAGCGTACCAATGTAAAAATTAAAACGAATAAGCATAAAGAAGAATTTACTGCAAACGGTGAGGTAATAAAATTTGATGGTTTCTTAAAAGTTTACATGGAAGGTGTAGATGATGAAGATGTGGCAGAAGAGCAAGAAGGAATGTTGCCTGCAATGAAAGAAGGAGAGTCTTTATTGAATAACTATATTTCAGCTACCGAGCGTTTTACCAGACCTCCTTACCGATTTACAGAAGCATCTTTGGTTAAAAAATTAGAAGAGTTAGGTATTGGTAGACCATCGACATATGCGCCTACTATTTCTACTATTCTTAATAGAGGTTATGTTGAAAAAGGTACTATTGAAGGTACTGAGCGTAAGTATCAACAATTAATCTTAGAATCAAATAAAATTAAGGAAAAGAATCTAACAGAAAATGTAGGTTCAGACAAAGGTAAAATGGTGCCTACTGATATTGGAATGATCGTTACCGATTTCTTGGTGACTAATTTCGCTAATATTTTAGACTATAACTTTACAGCTCAGGTTGAAGAGGATTTTGACGAAATAGCTTCCGGTGATGAAGATTGGAAGAAAATGATGAAAAATTTTTATAAGGATTTTCATCCAAATGTAGTAGATGTAGAAGAAAATGCGGATCGAGCCAGCGGGGAAAGAGTATTAGGGGTAGATCCTAAAAGTGGAAAGCAGGTCTCGGTACGTTTGGGAAGATTCGGTCCTATGGTACAAGTCGGAACTGTTGATGATGAAGAGAAACCAACTTTTGCAAGTTTGTTGCCAGAGCAGTCATTGAATACCATTACCTATGAAGAGGCTATGGACCTGTTTAAGTTACCAAGAAAACTGGGGGTTTATGAAGGAGAAGAGATTTTAGCGAATGTCGGTAGATTTGGACCTTACGTAAAATTTGGAGAAAAATTTATTTCAATGGATAAAGGGGAAAGTGCCTTTGAAATTGAAATGGATAGGGCAATTGAGTTAATTGTTGCAAAGCAGAAGGCCGATGCACCTGTTGCAATGTATGAAGAAAAAGAAGTGACTAAAGGAGTCGGTAGATTTGGGCCGTTCATTAAATGGAACGGAATGTTCATTAATGTCAATAAAAAGTATGACTATGATAATCTATCAAATGAGGATATCATTGAACTTATCGAAACCAAGAAACAAAAGGAAATAGATAAGGTCGTTCAAAACTGGGAAGAAGAAGGTATACGTATCGAAAAAGCACGATGGGGACGCCATAATATTCTAAAAGGCAAGATTAAGGTAGAATTGGCAAAGACTGTCGATGTAACCAAAATGTCATTGGAAGAAGCTCAGAAGTTGATAGAGAAAAAAACACCAAAGAAAAAGGTAAAAGCTAAACCTAAATCAAAAAAGTAATATATTTTTAGGTCGAAAGACCAGTATAATATGTTCATGATACCTAAACCACGTATAAATGGCCTTTGATTTTTTAGTTCCAGTGTCGGACAAAGTATTGGCCCATAATGAGTTACTGCCTAGTCAGTCTATTGGTAAAAACACCTATATCCATACTGAAAAGGACGGGTTGCCTGTTTTAGCCAATGCCACTGTGGCTCTTTTAGGTGTTAAGGAGTCTAGAAATGCCTATGAAAAAAAGCATGAGAAGTTAGATGTCTCTGGTATTCGATTACAATTCTACAAGCTGTTAATCGGTAATTGGAACGGTACCATAATAGATTTAGGTGATATAGAAGAAGGTGCTACGGTAGATGATACCTATTTTGTCGTAAAAGAAATAGTTGCAGGTTTGTTAGAGGAGAATATTGTCCCAATTATACTTGGTGCTACCCAGGATCTTACGTACCCTGCCTATAGAGCTTTTGATGGTATTAAGGATATGATCAATCTTGTTGCTGTAGATAGTCGATTCGATTTTGGTATCGAAGATGAAATTGTATCTTCTCATTCTTATATGAGTAAGATTATTACCGATAAACCCAATAATCTTTTTAATTTTTCAAATATTGGTTATCAAAGCTATTTCAACGCTCAAGAAGAAATAGATTTAATGGAGCGTTTATTTTTTGATGCATATCGACTTGGTGAAGTTGCGAATGATATTTCTTTGGCCGAACCTGTACTAAGAAATGCGCATATGGTAAGTTTAGATTTACGGTCTGTTAAAGCAAGTGAAATGTCATTTTCAGGCAATTTTTCGCCCAATGGTTTTGACGGTCGCGAAATATGTGCCATTGCGAGATATGCCGGTATAAGCGATAAGGTTTCTGTTTTTGGCTTGTATGAGATGGAAAACACCGCGCAGTCCCAGCAATTAATAGCACAAATAATATGGTATTTTATAGAAGGTATCAATTACAGAATTCAAGAATCTCCATACGCTAAAACTGAAGACTTTGTAAAGTACAATGTGCCTAGCGAAGATGAAGAATTAGTGTTCTACAAAAGTTTATTAACAGAAAGATGGTGGGTAGAAGTCCCATCAATTTTTACTTCACATACTAAAGGCCATACACCTGCGTTATTACCTTGCACCGAGAAGGATTATTTAGATGCCTGTAATCAAAGCATTCCTGAAAGGTGGTTTAAGGCTTATAAGAAAGGCTTTAATTAACAAGAATAATTTTAAAGCATTAAAGGCTTTTATACAATATTTTATATAAAACATAGTTTTAGATGTTAGAATAAATCATTGTATTCTGAGTTTAACCATAATCGAAATTTAACCTAAAGTATGAAGAAGCTATTGTTATCCTCTATAGCGTTTGTTTTTTTACTCACCAGTTGTGGGTCAAAGACTAAAGGAGAGCTAACCGGTGTCCAGGGAAAAAAGTGGTACCCGGAAAAACCATATGGAATGGAACTTATCCCAAGAGGTTCTTTCATTATGGGTAAGAGTGAAGAAGACCAGGCAAAATTATTGAACGCACCGACCAAAACGGTTACTGTACGTTCTTTTTACATGGACGACACAGAAATCACAAATAGTGAGTATCGTCAATTTGTAGAATGGGTAAAGGATTCTATCGTAAGAACCAATTTGGCAAGATTAGCAGATGATTTGGGTATTGGCCCTGAAGAAGGCGGTATTGGTGATTATGCATTTAAAGATGCAGATACCACTAGAGCATCTGTTTATGATAAGTATATGCTAGATAATTATTCTGGAATGGGCGAAACCGGTTACGAAGGTAGAGCTTTGAGTAAGGATGAGGAATTGGTCTGGAATACATCAGACTATCCAGATGAGTATTATACTGAAATAATGGATTCTATCTATTTGTCTGAAGAGGAATCTTATAACGGTCAACGCACTATAGATGTTAAGAAATTAAAGTTCAAGTACAATTGGATGGATATTGAAGCAGCAGCACGCGCTTCTACAAAGGGTAATAAAAGCCGTAAGGAGTTTATTCGCACAGAAGAAGTGGAAATTTATCCAGATACAACTGTATGGATCAGAGATTTCTCTTATTCGTATAACGAGCCAATGCACAACGACTATTTCTGGCACGATGCATACAGTGAATATCCTGTAGTAGGTATCACTTGGCAACAAGCAAAAGCATTTTGTAATTGGAGAACTAAGTACAAGAATGATGATAACAAAAGTAGAGGTAAGCAGTTCGTTAATCAATTTAGACTTCCTACCGAAGCAGAATGGGAATATGCCGCTAGAGGTGGTATTGAAGGTGGAACATACCCTTGGGGTGGACCTTACGTAATCAGTGATACAGGTTGTTTTATGGCTAATTTTAAACCACAACGTGGTGATTATGCCGCAGATGCCGCACTATATACGGTAGAAGCGAAATCTTATGAGCCAAATGACTTTAATATGTATAATATGGCCGGTAATGTTTCTGAATGGACAAATTCAAGTTATGATCCAAGCGCATATGATTATGTATCAACTATGAACCCTAATGGCGGTGATCAATCGAACACTAGAAAAGTTATTAGAGGTGGTTCTTGGAAAGATGTAGCTTACTTCTTACAAGTAAGTACTAGAGATTACGAATACGCAGATTCTGCTCGTAGTTACATAGGATTCAGAACAGTTCAAGATTATATGGGCGAGGAAGATTCTACACAATAAATAATAGTATAATCAGTTTTATAATAAGTTGAAATTAAATTTTAACCAAATCTTTTTTATTAAACCTTAATTAAATTAAAATCATGGCACAGTCAAAATCCACAAAAAAATTATTTAACATGGCCTACGGTCTAGGAGCATCAGTTGTAATTATTGGTGCATTATTCAAAATTCTTCACTGGGAGTTAGGACCTTTAAACGGAGGTATTCTTCTAGCGATAGGTCTTATTACAGAGGCTCTTATATTTGCGATCAGTGCATTCGAACCAGTAGATGAAGATTTAGATTGGTCATTAGTTTACCCAGAATTAGCTGGCGCTGAAGGAAAATCTGCTCCTAAAAAAGGACAAGCTGCTGAAATAAAAGAAGCAGAAGCATCTTTATCCAAGAAATTAGACGATTTGTTAAAAGAAGCTGGTGTGGATGCAAGTCTTATGGAGAGTTTAGGTTCTAGCATTAAAAACTTTGAAGGTGCCGCTAAAGGTATCGCTCCAACAGTAGATGCAATGGAATCTACTAAGAAGTATTCAAATGAAATGGTTCAAGCTGCCAATCAAATGGAGTCTTTGAACAGTCTTTATAAAGTACAATTGGAAAGTGCTAGCAGACAAGCTTCTGTAAACGAAGAAGTAGTGCAAAATGCAAGTGCTCTTAAAGATCAAATGGCATCATTGTCAACTAACCTTTCTTCATTGAATGGTGTTTATGGCGGTATGTTGTCTGCAATGAGTAAAAACTAAATTGGATTTTAATAAAACCCAAGTCAATTATTAATTAAAATCTAAAAAAATAAATCCATGGCAGGAGGAAAAAATTCACCACGGCAGAAGATGGTCAACTTAATGTATTTGATCTTCATCGCAATGCTGGCATTAAACATGAGTAAAGAAGTATTAGCTGCATTCGGTATAATGAATGAAAAGTTAGAGACTTCAAACGCAATGACAACCGCAAGTAACGAAGCGTTCTTAGGTAGTCTGGAAACTAAAGCATCCGAGGATGCAGCTAAATATGAAAAGCTGTACAAGAATGCTCAACAGATTAAAGCAATGTCTCAAGAATATTATGATTATTTAGAGTCGCTTAAAACTGGAATGACTGAAGGTCTTGAAAATCCTAAGGATTATGCAAGAATGGATATGTCAGATTTCTTAGATCAAAAGTTCTTTCAAGGTGATAATCTTTCTGAAGGCGGAAAGGAATTCATGAAAAGACTTACGGAGTATAGAGATCAAGTAGCTGCAATTGTACCAGCTTCTTTGAAAGCTTCTGTTGTAAATCGTTTTCAAACAGGAAATGAAGAAGGTAAAGTGGACAAGACAGATGGTACAAAGCAAGATTGGATCAACTATCATTATGAAGGGTATCCTTTAGTAGCATCATTGGCAAAGTTAACTGCGCTTCAAGCAGATGTAAAAGTTACGGAAGAAGCGGCTTTGAAATCTATGTTAGAAGGTGAATTAACAAGTCAGGTTTCTTTAAAGAATTTTGCGACATCACTTACAGCGACTAAATCTGCTTACTATACAGGTGAGAAGTACGATGGTAAGATTATCATAAGTAAAACCGATAATTCTTCTACACCAGTAAGAGCTGAATTAACGTTAGACGGCAGAAAACTTTCAGAAGGTTCTGATTATAAATTAGAAGCTGGAGGAGTTAAAATGCTAATTGGTTCTGGTGCTGCCGGTGATCATGAAGTAAAAGGTACTATCTACTTTAAGCAAGATGGTGAAGAAATTCCTGTAGAGGTTAACAATTCATTCGCAACTATATCTAAGCCAGGTGGCGCTTTAATCGCAGCTGATAAGATGAATGTTGTTTACCGTGGGGTATCAAATCCAATGTCGATTTCTATACCAGGTATTGCAAATAATAAAGTAAATGCTTCTGCACCAGGTTTAAAGTCAATAGGTGGTAGTAAGTATGTTATGAACCCGGGTACTGGTAGAACAGTGACTATTAAGGCTTCGGGTACATTACCAGATGGTGAGCCGGTTGGGTCATCATTAGAATTCAGAATTAAAGATATTCCAAGACCAGAAGGTAGTATCAGTAAGCAAACAGGTAGTTTGAAACTTCCAAAAAGGAATGTTGAAATAGCTACTATAGGTGCTGGTTTAGAAGATTTCGATTTTGATTTGAATCTTGAAGTAAGCGGTTTCAAATTCAAAGTACCAGGTCAACCAACTGTTTCTGTAAGAGGAAATAAAATGGATGGTAAAGCTAAAGCAGCTTTGGATCGTGCTAAAAGAGGAGATGTCGTTCAAATATTTGATATAGAAGCTTATATCACAAATAATAAAAGTTACAAGTTGAAGAAAGTATCTCCTGTAGTTGTGGAGATTACAAACTAAAATAAATGGAATTCTACCGGGTAAGCCATTGGTCTTGCCCGGTTAATTTTAAAGTGAATCAAACATGAATTGGAAAAATGTTTTAGTAATGGGGGCGGTAACTATGTTGCCAATATCAATAATGGCCCAAGCAAATGTATTGAATGCTAAAAAACCCGATGAGGTAGGTGTGCGTACAGAAGCTCAGAAAGCTGTCGATAATGATGCTCCGTTAGAATACGGTTATGTAGATGATAGGGATATCCTTTGGTCTAAAACTTTATGGGAGACCATAGATTTAGACGAGAGAGTTAATTTCCCATTATATTATCCAACAGATACTATGGATATTGGACCAGATAGAAGGTCTTTATATAACGTTCTAATTAAAAATTTAAAGAGTGGAAAATTAGAAACGTATACGGATTCTTATTTCACTAAAAAAAGGTCTTTCGGCGATTTAAAAGATGCTTTACAGATGGTTGATACTCTTGATTATGGGTATGAGCAAATGAATGCTGGTGAAACTGTTTCAGAAGAATATATTACTCGTAGAAATATATCTGCAGCAGATATAGAAGAATATCATATTAAAGGAATATGGTATTTTGATAAAAGACAAGGTGAATTAAAATACCGTCTTTTAGGTATTGCACCAGTAGCGCCAGATGTAAATTTTATGGATGATGATAATCCTGATATGGTTGAACTTTTCTGGGTTTGGTATCCAGATGCACGTGAAATACTTCATGAAGCAAAGGTTTTTAACCAACAAAATTCAGCTCAGCCTATCTCTTTCGATATGTTATTGAATGCACGAAGGTTTGATGCAGTTATCTACAAAGAAGATAATGTTCAAGGTGATAGGAATATAGATGATTATATTTCAGATAATGCTTTGTTCCAATTATTAGAAGCTAAACGTATCAAAGAAACTATTCGAGATAAAGAACAGGATATGTGGTCTTATTAAGCTTAAAAGAACATCCAATTCATATAAGAAAAACCCAATCGATAGATTGGGTTTTTTGTTTTTGTAAATAAATGTATTTTTTGTCATTATCTTTGCGCAATGGTAGATTACATGGTAGTAGGACTAGGATTGGCAGGCACTGCGTTTTGTGAAACACTGCGTAGAAATAACAAAACTTTTGTTGTTTTTAATGATAAGTCGCAAACATCTTCAAGAGTTGCAGGTGGACTTTATAACCCTATTATCTTAAAACGTTTTACTTTATCATGGAGGGCAGATGAACAACTGGCTGTGGCGGTTGATTTTTATAAGCAACTTGAGAAATTTTTGAATATTCAATTTGATGAAAAGTTGAATGTATTACGAAAATTCGCATCTATTGAAGAACAGAATTTATGGTTTGAAGCAACGGATAAAAAAAGCTTGAAACCCTATTTAGATACGCGATTGGTTTCAAATAAAAATTCAGGATTGAAGATTCCTTTCGAATTCGGCAAGGTTTTAGAAACGGGTAAATTAGACACCAAAGTTCTCTTCGATGGATTTACGAATTGGTTACAAAAAGAGAAAAAAATATTCGTAGATACTTTTGATTATAACGAGCTAGAAGTTCTACCGAATTCAGTTGGTTATAAAGATGTTAAAGCTAAAAATATAGTTTTTGCTGAAGGTTATGGTATGATGCAAAATCCGTATTTTAAGTATTTGCCGATGCAAGGCTCAAAGGGAGAGTACTTGGTTGTAGAAGCAAAGGGTCTTCAAGAAAGGAACATTATAAAATCGTCAATTTTTTTAATTCCGTTAGGAGATGATTTATATAAGGTTGGGGCAACTTACAATAGAGACCAAAAAGATAACGGCATCACTGAAGATGCCAAAGAAGAATTGCAAAGAAAATTAGACGGGCTATTAGGTTGTACTTATCAAGTAATTGATCAAGAGGCCGGCGTTAGGCCAACGGTAAAGGATAGAAGACCTTTAGTGGGAAAACACCCCAAGTATAATAATCTATGGGTATTAAATGGTTTTGGTTCACATGGTATTATGATTGCCCCTTGGGCGTCTAAAGCATTATATGAGCGAATAGAAAAAGAAGTCCCACTTCTAGATGAAATGGATATTGCAAGGTTTAATTGAAATTAGGAGTTCTTAAGTTTGATCTTTGAATTATATTTTACAAAAATGTTGATCCAAATATTCCTTGACAATCTCATAATTACAGGCATAAAAACAATCATGGTAATTACAATGGCAATAAATGTTTGAATGAGGTTAGCACCGATGATTAATTTTGCAGTCACAAAAGCAGCAACAGCAAAGGCAATTCCTACTCCATAACTCACATACATAGCTCCATAAAAAAAAGATGGTTCAATTTTATATTTAAGGTCGCAATGGCGACATCGTTCATGCATTTTAAAGATTTTGCCTAAATGATATGGATTTTTGTCCAAATACATGCTTTCTTGGTGACATCTTGGACAACTTCCTGTTAAAATGCTGTAGAGTTTGTTTCCTTTTTTTAACATTTGCAAAACTTTACACAAAGGTACAATTTTAAGGCTCTTTTCATTTAATTGAGAAGCCATTAAACACAAATATTGCTTAAGAATAATTATTATATAAGTGATGTTTTTAAGAATAAACCAGAAGAAATATTATTTATGTTAAACGTTCACAACCTATCAGTATCCTTTGGCGGAGAATACCTTTTTGAAGAAATCTCTTTTCGATTAAATGGAGGAAATAGGGTAGGTCTTGTAGGGAAGAATGGTGCAGGAAAATCAACTTTATTAAAAATGCTTAATAAAGATATGGCTTTAGATACCGGAGTTATTGCGGTGGAGAAGGATATTAAAATAGGTTTTCTAAGGCAAGATATAGATTTCGTACAAGGTAGATCGGTTTTGGAAGAAGCTTACCAAGCTTTTGAGGAAATTAAGGACTTAGAGCTAAAGTTAGATGAAATTAACCATCAACTGGCAGAGCGCACAGATTATGAAACCGATTCGTATAGTCAGCTTATTGTAGATTTAAATGATGTATCCCATCATTATGAAATATTAGGAGGATACAACTATCAAGGTGAAACTGAAAAAATTCTTCAAGGGTTAGGTTTTCGACGAGAAGATTTTGAAAAAAAGACCGAAACTTTCTCTGGTGGTTGGCGTATGCGAATTGAGCTAGCTAAGTTGTTATTGCAAAGTAACGATGTGCTGTTACTCGATGAGCCTACAAACCACTTAGATATCGAATCTATTATTTGGTTCGAACAATTCTTGAATAATTATACAGGAGCAGTTGTAATTGTTTCGCACGATAAAATGTTCTTAGATAATGTTACCAACAGAACTATAGAAATATCATTGGGCCGTATTTATGATTACAATAAGCCATATACGCAATACTTGGTTTTGAGAAACGAAATCAAACAACAACAGGTAAACGCACAAAAGAACCAAGAAAAAGAAATTCAACAAGCAGAACGGCTAATTGAAAAGTTTAGGGCAAAATCAACCAAAGCTTCCATGGCGCAATCCTTAATTAAAAAATTGGATAAAATTGAGCGTATAGAGGTTGATGAAGATGATAATAGTGTCATGAGCCTACGTTTTCCAATATCTGTTACTCCAGGTAGAGTCGTGGTGGAAATTGAAGGGCTTTCAAAGGCATATGGTAGCAACCATGTGCTTGATGATATTAATCTTTTAATAGAACGTGATAGTAAAACTGCATTTGTAGGTCAGAACGGTCAAGGTAAATCAACTTTAGCCAAAATTATTGTTGGAGATTTAGAGCATAAAGGTCATTTAAAACTAGGACATAATGTTCAGATAGGATATTTTGCTCAAAACCAAGCGGAGTATTTAGATGGTAATAAAACCATTTTAGATACGATGATAGATGCTGCCAATGAAAAGAATAGAAGTAAGGTGCGGGATATTTTAGGCTCTTTTCTATTTAGGGGTGATGAAGTTGAAAAATATGTAAAAGTTTTATCGGGTGGAGAAAGAAACCGACTAGCCTTAGCGAAAATGTTGTTACAACCGTTTAATGTATTGGTAATGGATGAACCTACCAACCACCTCGATATAAAATCGAAAAATGTATTAAAACAAGCTTGTTTAAACTTTGAGGGTACATTGATTTTGGTTTCTCACGACAGAGATTTTCTGCAAGGCTTGACTAATAAGGTTTATGAGTTTAAGGACCAAAAAATTAAGGAATATCTTGGCGATGTGGAGTACTACCTAGAACAGCGTAAGGTAGAGAACTTTAGAGCTATTGAAAAAAAGCAGGTAGTTGCCGTTGAAAAGGAGAAGCCAAAGGAATCCAACTCTTTTCAAGACCAGAAGAAATTAAAAACTTTAAAAAACCAATTAAGCTCTATAGAAAGTAAGATTGCAAATCTTGAAAAAGAAATTAAAGCGATAGACCATAACCTATTGGTAGATTACGATAAAGCTATTGCTAAATCTAACTTCTTTGAGTCTTACCAAGCAAAGAAGAATAAATTAGAAAAGCTAATGCAAGATTGGGAGGATCTTACATTAGATATAGAATCTTTAGTGTAATCAAATTTCATAGACAAAGCTTTTTGTGGGTTACGCAACATAAATGGGCGCTTTTACAACAAATTCGGGTTAGTCAACGATAAAATTTCAGTTTTATCCGTTATTAGTTCAAATTTGTAGGATAATTCTTTACTTTAAGAAAGTTTTTAAAACGCCGACATATGAAAAAACTATACTATTTAAGTTTTAGCTTATTTTTTCTAACAACAGTATGTTTTGCAGAAATATCGAAAAAGGAGAAGAAAGCCTTAGTGGATTTGTATGCTTCTACTAATGGTAATCATTGGGTAAAGAAATGGGATTTAAATACTCCGGTTTCTCAATGGTACGGTGTAAAAATCGAAGACAATAAAGTAGTTGAAATTAATTTGTTCCACAATAATCTTATGGGACCAATATCATCCGAGATTGGTAAACTAGAACATCTCAAAGTATTAAATCTTGCTTTTAATTCTTTAACTGGTGTACTTCCTGTTGAAATAGTTAACCTGTCTAATTTAAAAGTATTGAAATTAGAGATGAATAGGCTCAATGGTGAGATTCCAAATGAAATTGGAAATTTAAACCAGTTAGTGGAGCTTTCCGCTTATAATAATTTTCTAACAGGTAAAATTCCTGTTACAGTAGGGAACTTAAAAAGTTTAAAAATTTTAAATCTTTCAAGTAATGATTTTTATGGTGATATACCTGCATCTATAGGGCAGTTGTCGCAATTGGAAACATTAGGTTTGTTTGAAAACAAATTAGAAGGTGCTATTCCAAAAGATATGGGTATGCTAAGTAATTTGAAAGAGTTGGTTTTAGCGAATAATAGACTTGGCGGTGAAATTCCTAATGAATTTTCTCAATTGGCAAGTTTAGAGGTTTTTCAAATTCAAAATAATAATTTCAGTTCTTTTAAAGCCTTAGAGTTTTTAGAAACAAAAGAATACTTAGTTTTTGATTATGATAAAGATGATAGAAAACTTGAATTTAAAGATATCAACTTAAGTAAGACCAGAATGGCCGAAACGAAGTTTGAAGATATAGAAGAGTAAGAGTAGTTTACACTTTTAGTTGGTTTGGTGAAAGAAAGAGATGTTGAACAGCATCTCTTTCTTGGTTAAAATACTTTAACATTTTCTGAGTATCATAAATGTATTTTTTGAACATTATATAGTAGGTGCTTTTTAGTCTGCCCCCTTTTTTTTAAAAGGGCTAACAAGTGTTTCAAGTTAGAAAGATTACCTACGGTCAAATAATTTTCTCATTATGAAAAGCATTCTAAAATATAGCTTCATACTTCTCTTTATCGCGAGCGGTTGTATGGTTAATGCACAAATTCCTAAAAGTGAAAAACAATATTTAATAGAGTTCTTCAAAGGTACTATTGGTGAGCAATGGCAGAACACCTGGAATTTAAAAGCGGATCCTTCTTCTTGGTATGGTGTTGAAATAAATGATGGTCATGTTGTTGGTTTAAAACTATACCGTAATAATCTTAGCGGAAAAATTCCCAGTGGTATTGCCGTACTTAAGAATTTAAAGAGTTTGAATCTTTCATTCAATACCTTAGCGGGCAACTTGCCTAAAGATATATTTGAATTAGGGACGTTAAAATCACTTCGGCTTGAAATGAATAAATTAAGTGGTGCATTGCCTCAAGATTACTCTAAAATGAAAAACCTTGAAGACCTATCTCTCTTTAATAATTTATTTCAGGGTGCTATACCAAGCGGAATAGGAGAATTAGAAAATTTAAAAGCTTTGAATCTTTCAAGTAATTATTTGGAAGGTCGTTTACCAAAGTCAATAGAAAAACTAGCTAATTTAGAAAGGTTAGAACTTTTTGGTAATAAGTTGACTGGTCCTATAGAGGTTGATTTAGGTAAGTTGATAAATTTAAGAGAGCTTATACTTTCCTATAATGAATTTGAAGGTGATTTACCAAGTAGTATGGCTACTTTAAGTAATCTTGAATTTGTACAATTACAAGGCAATGACTTTAGGTCTTTGAATTCATTATTAAGAATGCAAAGTCAAAATTTAACTATTTTTGATTGTGACGACGAATTTTTAAATATGAAATTCGGTAATCATGAAGCGATTAAGCCTTGCTTGGTAGATACGAAGTTGGAGGATGTAAAGAGAAATTAAAAATTCTTCAAGTATATAAAAAGGGATTTGTTAGCATCCCTTTTTTTGTTTTCATCTTAAGGATAATCACGCATACTTTATGATTACTTTAACCATATAAATGTTAAAAGCCATATACGTTTTTTTGTAGTTTCGCTTTTTATTAACTTTTTTCAAAAGTTTTAAGGTTCGTCAATTTAAAATTCACAATTCAGTTTTAAAATCCATTAGGTTGTATTTAATTTAAACAGAATAATGGTATGTCTTAATGGTAATTTAAAATGGATTTTAGAAAATGTAACGCTTAATTAGGTAGAGGGTAGATATGCTTTAATAGGATAGCAGTCGTTTCATCTTTGAATTTGGTCGTTTCAATTAATTAAATAGAGTCTTAAGGATCTGAAAAAGTATATTTGATCTTGTGTTTTTTGAAATACGCTTATAAATTATATTAAAATGCGAAAAATTATTTTTACCGTACTGGGTATTTTACTAATTGTAGTATCCTTCTTTTTGTCTAAGGTTATTATTGATAGTAAAAAAACATTCAAACCAAAATCTGATAAAGTGGTTAAAACTGTTTTTACGGAGGTAGTTGAAAATGGTACAGTGCCTATTATTGTTTCTGCAAACGGCAATTTAACAGCAAAGCAACGTGTAGAATTATATGCTGAAGTTCAAGGTGTATTTAAAAGAGGAAGTAAGCTTTTTAAAGAAGGGCAGGCTTTTCTCCAGGGTGAAACAGTAATAAGTATAGATGCTAATGAATATGCGGCAAGTGTTCAATCTTCGAAAAGCAACCTCTTTAATCAACTTACGGCGGTTATGCCAGATTTACGTTTAGATTATCCAGATATCTATTCGAAGTGGCAAGATTACTTGACGAACTTTGATATGTCTAAAAGTACCCCTGCGCTTCCAGAATTGAATACGGAGAAAGAGAAATTCTTTATTTCCGGTAGAGGTATTTTAACAAGTTATTATAATGTTAAGAATTTAGAACAACGACTTTCTAAATACCGTATTGCTGCTCCTTTTTCTGGAGTACTTACCGAAGCCTTGGTTACAGAAGGTACTTTAGTTCGGTCAGGTCAAAAATTAGGAGAGTTTATAAATCCGGAGATATATGAGCTTGAAGTTTCAATCAGTAAGCGTTATACAGACCTTATAAAAGTAGGTGAATCGGTAGAGCTTACCAATTTAGATGACAATACGAAGTATAAGGGTAAAGTCACTAGAATTAACGGCAATATTGATCAAGCAACACAAACAGTTAAAGCATATATCGAGGTAGATAATAAGAATTTACGTGAAGGCATGTACTTAGAGGCCAATTTAGATGCCAGAAAAGAGGAGAATGCTATTGAGGTGGATCGAAGTTTGCTTTTAGAAGGAAACAAAATATTTGTAGTACGTGATTCGGTTTTGGATATTATAGATGTGAACCCTGTTTATTTTTCAGATAAACGTGTAGTACTAAAAGATGTGCCCAATGGGGTTACCATAATGTCTAAGCCGCTAAGTGGAGCTTATATAGGTATGGCAGTGAAAATTTACTCTGAACAACCGGAAAATACAAAAGAATAATGCGTAAACTGATAGAATACTTTATTCGGTATCATGTTGCCGTTAATGTTGTAGTAATTTCTTTTGCCCTATTTGGAATAGTAGGAGCAAAGTCTTTAAAATCATCTTTTTTTCCTTTAACGGATTCTAAGAATATTTCAATCACCATTACTTACCCAGGAGCTTCACCGCAAGAAGTTGAAGAAGGTATTGTACTAAAGATAGAAGATAATCTTAAAGGTCTTCAAGGTGTTGACCGTGTTACCTCTACTTCTAGGGAGAATAGTGGTACCATTAATGTTGAAATAGAAAAAGGAGAGAATATCGACTTTATGCTATTGGAAGTTAAGAATGCGGTAGATAGGGTGCCAACATTCCCAACCGGTATGGAGCCTTTAATAGTTTCAAAACTAGAGGCCGTTCGTCAAACTATTGCTTTTGCTATTAGTGGTGAAAATATTCCTTTAGCTACATTAAAGAGTGTAGGTCGACAAATTGAGAATGACCTGAGAGCAATGCAGGGTATTTCTCAAATAGAAATTTCGGGTTTTCCAGCAGAGGAAATTGAAATTGCGGTTAATGAAAATAACCTTTTGGCTTATGGTATTTCATTTACTGAGGTTGCAAATGCTGTAAGCAATGCCAATATTCTTGTAACGGGGGGTAATATAAAGACCGATGCAGAGGAATATTTAATACGAGCTAATAATCGTGCGTATTATGGTGATGAGCTAAACAATTTAGTTGTTAAGGCAGACCCATCAGGTACAGTTATTCGATTAAAAGATGTGGCTATAGTTAAAGACCGTTTTGCCGAATCGCCG
Organism: uncultured Maribacter sp.; assembly: GCF_963975365.1. GTDB lineage: Bacteria > Bacteroidota > Bacteroidia > Flavobacteriales > Flavobacteriaceae > Maribacter. The sequence goes on from NZ_CAXBGF010000001.1 coordinate 478,469, forward strand.
AATGCAACTTATTTTGATGGTAATTTATCGGTAAGCACTACTATTACAAGTACCAATAATGAAGATTTAATATCTGCTGCAGATCAGGTAAAAGAATATATAGAAGATTTTAATGAAAAGTACAACAACGTCAAGTTAGACATTGTATCTGATCAGTCGACAACCCTTGTTCAACGTACTCAATTATTGACGGAAAATGCAATAATGGGTATGGTATTAGTGCTTATTTTCTTGTCCTTGTTCTTAAACACAAGATTGGCATTTTGGGTAGCCTTCGGTTTACCGGTGGCATTCTTAGGTATGTTTGTTTTTGCTGGATTCTTTGATGTAACCATCAACGTTCTGTCTTTATTCGGTATGATAATCGTAATAGGTATCTTGGTAGATGATGGTATAGTTATAGCCGAAAATATTTATCAGCATTATGAGAAAGGAAAGTCTCCTGTACAGGCTGCTGTAGATGGTACTATGGAGGTGTTGCCTCCAATTATTTCTGCGATTATTACCACTATTTTAGCCTTCTCAATATTCCTATTTTTAGATAGTAGAATAGGTGAGTTCTTTGGTGAGGTTTCTGTAATCGTTATTCTAACATTGGTCGTTTCATTGGTAGAAGCATTAATTATTCTACCTGCTCACTTGGCACACTCTAAAGCATTGCAACCTTTAAATGATAAGCCAAAAACTGGATTAGGAAATGCATTTGCCAAACTGCGTGTTATAAATGAGTTTGGTGATAGAATGATGACGTGGATGCGCGATAAAATGTATTCACCTGCATTACATTTTGCAATGAACTATAAAATTTTCGTTTTTAGTCTTTTCCTCGGTGCACTTATATTAACATTTGGTTCTGTGGGTGGTGGAGTAATTAGAACAGCATTTTTTCCAAGGGTAGCTAGTGACAGGGTAGGTATAGAATTAGAAATGCCTAATGGTACAAACGAGAAAATCACCGATTCTATTATTTCCATGATAGAGGAAAAAGCAGAAATTGTAAATCAGGAATTGACGGAAAAATATCTAAAGGGCACTAATAAAAAGCTTTTTGAGAATGTGATTAGACGTTTGGGTCCTGGTTCATCAACAGCACAATTAAATATTAACCTTTTGCCAGGTGAGGAAAGACCCGATGAGATTTCTTCAGATATGGTAACCAATAGACTGGAAGAGCTTGTTGGGCCGGTTATTGGAGTAGAAAGTTTAATATATGGTTCAGGTGGAAACTTTGGTGGTTCTCCTGTATCCGTTTCGCTCTTAGGTAACAATATTGAAGAGCTTAAAGCGGCAAAGGTTGAATTAAAGAACATTTTGTTGAATAACTCCAGGTTAAAAGATATTTCTGATAATGATCCAGCTGGTATTAAGGAAATTCGATTGACCTTAAAAGAGAATGCGTATTTGTTAGGTCTGGACCTTCGTGCGGTAATGGCACAGGTGCGATCAGGATTTTTCGGAGTGCAGGCACAGCGTTTTCAACGATCGCAAGATGAAATTAGAGTTTGGGTAAGATATGAAAAAGATGAGCGTTCATCGATTACCAATTTAGATGATATGCGAATTGTTACGCCTACTGGTGAACGTGTTCCGTTGAGTGAAATAGCAGATTACACTATTGAGCGTGGTGATGTTGCAATTAATAGATTAGAGGGCAGGCGCGAAATTCAGGTATCTGCAGACATGAAAGATATAAAGGATAGTCCTACGGATATCATGACAGAAATACAGAATGTCATCATGCCCGAAATACACTCCAAGTATCCAACGGTTAATGCTTCCTATGAAGGGCAGAATAGAGAGTTGGGTAAATTAACAGGCTCTTTGAAGTTGGTAGGGTTCACCGTTTTACTTTTAATATACATCACTATTGCTTTTACGTTTAGAAGCTTTAGTCAGCCCTTAATGTTATTGCTTTTAGTGCCTTTCAGTTTTACGGCAGTAGCATGGGGACACTGGATTCACGATTTTCCTATCAACGTACTATCGATTTTAGGAATCATTGCCTTAATTGGTATTATGGTGAACGACGGCTTGGTGCTAATTGGTAAGTTCAATTCTAACTTACGTGAAGGTATGACCTTTGACAATGCTATTTTCGAAGCAGGTAAATCTAGGTTCAGGGCAATTTTCCTTACCTCGATTACAACTATTGCAGGTTTGGCTCCACTAATGTTAGAGACTAGTAGACAAGCGCAATTCTTAAAACCGATGGCGATTTCTATTGCCTATGGTATTGGTATTGCCACCATATTAACGTTATTGATGTTGCCACTATTTCTATCGTTTAGTAATAATCTAAAAGCTGGTAATAAAATGTTGGCTTCTGGTCATAAGATTACAAAAGAAGAAGTAGAAAGAGCCATTACGGAGCGTAAGGAAGCTGCACATCTAGAAGGTCAAAAGAATCATTCAATCGAGGATGAGAGTCATCAAGATCACGCAGAAGTTAGTTCAAATATTCATTAGAAATTAGAAGTATAGTATAATGATTAGATTACGATTCATCCATTTATTGTTGTTAATTCCATTTTGTAGTGTATTCGCACAAGAGAATACACTCTCAAAAGAAGACGCGATAGCACTTGCCTTAAAAAATAATTTTGGGGTAATCATTGCTAAAAACAATTTAAAAATAGCCGATAATAATAAGAACATTTTAAATTCTGGCTACTTGCCAAGTTTAACAGGTAATGCTGGTGGGTCATTTGATCAAAGCAATCAAGAAGCTACTTTTCAAGATGGTAGCGTTAGGGCAATTGATGGTGCCGAAACTACACGTTACAATGCTTCTTTAAATTTAAATTACACCTTATTTGATGGTCTAGGCCGTTGGTATGATTATAAAAGACTTAAGGAGGAATATGGTTTAAGTGAACTTGAAACTAGAGAAACCATAGAAACAACGATGATACAGTTATATACTGTATATTTTGAAGTGGCAAGACTTACTGAGAATATTAAGGTTTTAGAAGACACATTTTCGAATACACAAAAGCGCTTACAACGTTCTGAATATAGTTTTGAGTATGGTCAGACAAATAAGTTAGATGTTTTAAATGCACAAGTAGATTTGGTAAACGATAGTATCAATCTTATGAATACAAGACAAACATTTAGGAATACAAAACGAGATTTAAATCTATTGTTGAATCGAGATCTTGCAAGCTCTTTTGAGGTCGATACTGTTATCGCCTTTGTAAACCCTATAAGTTTAGAAGAATTTTTAGATAAAGGTATTGCGAATAATGTAAGCGTATTACAGACCGAAAAAAATATCAAAATAAACGATTACGCTTATAAATCTAGTAAGTCTGTTTTTTTACCAACCGTTGGCCTTACTGGATCATATGGTTGGAACGAAGGTAATTTTCCTGCAACTAACTTTTTAGCTTCAAGTGTTTCAACAGGAATATCTGCCGGTTTGAATCTTACTTGGAACCTCTTTGATGGTGGTAATGGTATTACACAGATAAAGAATGCGAAAATAGTTCTGGATAACCAAGAAACTATTAAAGACCAAATAGAGCAACAGGTTTTAAGAGATGTGCAAAACGCCAAGGAAAACTACCTGAATAGATTGCAGGTTTTTAGCTTGCAAGAACAGAATGTCGTGACCAATCAGAATAACTTTGAACGCTCTAACGAACAATTTCAATTAGGTAGTATTACATCTATTGAATTTAGACAGGCTCAAATAAATTTATTGAATGCGCAGACGAACAAAAATTTAGCAAAGTACGATGCTAAGTTGGCAGAGCTTCAATTACTGCAACTTACGGGACAATTATTAAATATTGAACTGTAACAGTTACTTAATAAGGTAAGGTATGGACATGTATATCAAAAGAACAAATAGCGAGCTAATAGAGATACTGTATCAGCAGTCACTTCTTACGTTTGAATCTCAGTTAAGTTTAAGAGATGAAATACAGAAACGTGATATTCAAATAGATTTTAGCCCATTAGAAATTTCTATTTCAAATAAACTGACTCAAATAAAAAATCTAGAATATTTGAAGGATTTCGGTTTTATAGCAGAAAATAGTGCTGAAGGTATTCGAGTTACAAGAACTAAAAAGGCTATGGTTAACGATATCACGGCCATTATTTTAGGAGTAATCGTTTTCTTGATTGGGGTGTATGGTTGTATAAACCTAGTGTTTACCTTCATTAATGGAGACGAGCTAGATGTGTTTTCATTAGCCTATAAATTTGCTATTGCTGGCTGCATATTCATAGGTATTGGGTTTTTTAGTGGTTTAAAACGGATATTTGATTATACCGGTTTTGAACTTACAAATTTCAATGGCTTAATTACCTTAAAGAAACGATTCGATATTAAGTTAGACGAGATTAAAGCAAATGCATCTGAAATAGCTATAGAGACCGATGAAGACAAGTTGTTTTTGAAATTAGGTGACCTGGCCATTTTTACTTCCAATGCCGATAACTTAGTACAGACCCTTACATTAAAAGAATTGGCTAAAAAATTGAAAGGGGCATAAACACTATGTACGAGCATTTTTTTCAATGTCCATATTGTTGGGAAGAAGTTTCTATGCTTCTAGACCCATCTATTATCCAACAGACCTATGTAGAAGATTGCGAAGTGTGTTGTAACCCAATAGAGTTAACACCACGTTTTGAAGATAACGAACTAATAGCGTTCGATGCTCAAAGTATAGAGCAGTAGTTAGTTGTTGAATTCTATTCTACCACCAAACCTATCATCCTTATCAATAGTTTTCGGATTTCCGAAAACTTGTATAGAGCCACCCGCTTTTACTTTGACAATTACCTTTTCACTTGCATAGACTTCGGCTATACCACCTCCTAAAACGATAACTGAAGTAGTTTTCGACTTTAAGTCCTTATTGTATAGTTTGCCGCCGGTATTTATATTGGCATCTTGGTAATTAGTAGTGCCAGTAAGTTTTAATTCACTTCCACTAGTGCTTTTCGCATTAACCGTTTCTACATCAATATTTAAAGTAATTAAGGCGGCTTCTTGCGACCTAATTTCTATTGTCGAACTCTTGATAATTCCACTGGAAACGATTCTAGCATTTTCGTTGGCATCGATTACCTTTAATTCTTCTGTGAAGTATAGTTTAGCATTTACTTCGTTGCCAGATAAAAACTCATTAATAGCCATTTTCACTTTTAAAAGTCCGTTGTTTTCGGTTATACTAACGTCATCTTTATCGACACCACTCAATACAAGTTTATTCTCTTGACCTTTAATGAGAGTTACGGTAATACGATCGTAAACCTTAAGCGCGTTAAATTTATGTAAAGGAATAGTCGAAATACTCTGTGCAAAACAAGAAAATGTTGAACAGATAAAAATGGCAATGATGATGATTGGTTTCATGAAATATTGGTAATATGTACTTCAAAGTTACACTTCATTTCTGATTTATTCGCAAAACTTGGTTTTCCATGTTTTTTAAGGGGTTTGTTTGTAAAAGTTAAATAATGGTAAGGTTTTCGCTCACGTTTTGCAGTTTTACTATCTTAAACAGATAAATGTATTCATTGCAGTGTATGAAAAAGAAATATGTATTACTAGCTTTGATTGTAGCGTTAGGTATCGTTGGTTATGCTGGAGTGGAATATTTCCCGAAAACCGAAATTAAAGTGGTATCTGAAACGTTAGATTCCATACCTACAAGGCGAGAACTCCGACGTAGTTTTTTTGAAAAAAGAGAAATACTGGTCATTTATGCAGCAAAGGATAGTGTGCTAAGCAATAAATATGAACAGATACTCAAAGAGCTTTCGTTGCTAGAACCTACCGATTCGTGGCGCAGTGCCAAAATTCTGTATAAACTCGCAGATGAGGTTACGGAAGAAAATCTAAGGGAGAACGTTGTTTTTCTATTGGGTGCCATTCAAGAGAATAAGGTACTAAAAAGATTTATAGACCAAACTCCTTTTCAGATGAATACGAAAGAGATTGAGATAGGTTCAAATAAAATACCGAATAAGAATTCTGTTTTATCAGTGAGTTTTTATCCTAATCCTTTAATGCACAAAATGCCATTTAGTTTTATGACAGGAACAAATGCGCAACAGGTATTCGCTTTCTTTGCCGAAAAGGTCATAGAAAACGGAAGGTCTTTTTACTGGCAGAATCTAAATTATGAACTCTACAATGATAATCAACGTGTGGTCATGGGAGATTTTAATGAACAATGGAAAACCGATATCAGTACCTTTTTTGATTTCTCTAAGGGTAATAAGGTGCTGCTGAATGCAGAGAAGTATCAGTTCGTAAATCACAAGAATGCTTTAAAACCATCTGAGGTAAAAAGTATTGAGGAGCAAATAAAACGAAATACCTCAAAGGTCTTCGCCTTTTTGGACAATGATAATTTTCCGAAAATCACGTATAATTTTTATAACAATACAGAAGAAAAAGGCTTAATTACCGGTAATACGAGCCAAGCGCATTTCGATACGTTGAATAATTCTGTACACATCATTGCCAATAAAATATATAAGAACAACAACATTGGAAAGGATAATGAATTGCTGTTACGCCATCTATTAGGGGTTTCTAATAAAGATATTCTTACCTATGGAATGCCCATTTTTTTTACTGATAAATGGCAAATGAAAGGGTATAAGTACTGGTCTGCACGATTGGCCGAATCAGATAATACCTTACCAGTTTCAGAACTACTCGATAATTCTTTTCTAGAAATGGAATCATCTTTAATACGAGATTGCATGGCAGGGTCTTTTGTAGATTTTTTAATGCAAACATGGGGTAAAAAAACTTTTTTATCCCACTATAAAAATGTAGTACTATCTACCCAAGAAATAAAAGACTTAGAAGCAAAGTGGCAGTTATATTTAAAAAACCTTTCGAAAACCTATCCGAAGGAAGAAATGGTTAAGAAAGAGCTCCCCTATTTAAAAGGGTTCAATTTTGCTCATGAAGGTTACAGTATTTATAATGGCTATGGTTCTAAAAAGGCCACAGAATCGTTGTTGAAGCAAAAGTCTATGGGCAGTAATGCTATGGCCATTGTTCCCTATACCGGTATTGACAATATAAATGAAGCTACACCCCTTCATTTTAGTAATAGTGCCGGAAGTGAAAATGATGAGGCCGTGGTTCATGCGTTAACGACTGCACATGATATGGGTATGTACACTATGTTAAAACCTCAAATTTATGTAGGTGGTAGTTGGCCAGGAGGTATTGAAATGCCTAGTGACGAAGAATGGGATTTGTTTCATGATCATTATTATCGATGGATTCGCCATTATGCCTTTTTAGCTGAAATATATGGTATAGATGCGCTTTGTATAGGAGTTGAGTTTACAAAAGCAACGTTGTCGAAACCTGATACTTGGCGCAATATGATTAAGAAAACAAGAGGCCTGTTTTCAGGTCATCTTACCTATGCTGCTAATTGGGGAGAAGAATTTGAAAATATTGAATTTTGGGATGATTTGGACTATATCGGCCTCAATTGCTATTACCCGTTGAGTAAGAACGATAATCCTACCGATCAGGAGATGAGTGGAAATTTCGATTTGGTAAAAAAGAAGATTGAAAAGGTATACGATCGTTTCGAAAAACCTATCGTTTTTACCGAAATCGGATTTAGAAGTGTAGACGCCCCATGGAAGAATCCGCATGCAGAGGCCGATGAAAGCATAAATGAAGAAATGCAAGCACGTTGCTACGAAATCATTTTTAAGGGTATAGAGAACGAACCATGGTGCAAAGGCATACTATGGTGGAAGTTTCCAAGCTTTTTAGAGTACCGTGGTGAAGACAATAGTGCATTTACGCCCAATAACAAATTGGCAGAAGAAACTGTGCGTAAATGGTTTACTAAATAATACAACCACTACATATATAAAAACTAATTCCTTTTCGGGAACGCCAAACTATCTGCCGGGTAGGTTTGTTCTAGGTAATTCATCTGAGAATCTGCCCAATCAATAATTTTCTGCCGTTGTGCATCGGTAAGATTGGCTTCTGGGTGAAGTCCAAAATAGGTGTAGGAAGGTAGTGGCATCTCTTTTTCTTCTACCATCTCTTTGGTTTCCTCTAGCTTATGGTTTTGTACAAAGAGCGGCATATTGGTGAATTCAGAAAAATTCAAATGTTTTTTACCATCATTAACATGATCTGCTAAAAACCAAGCTGCTGGCTGCACATTTGAATACCAAGGATATTCAGTAGTGTTGCTATGGCAGTCATAACATGAAACTTGTAATATGTTTTCTACATCATTCGGTATGTTGTACTTAGTTTGTATCGCGTAGGTTTCATTTCCTGAAATATTTTTTTCTGGTCGTATAAATTGAATGACTACCAAAATGATTGCTAGGGCAATTACTATTTTTTTCCACATGGTGCTAATGCTTTAAGGTTCAAGTTGTGTGTATTAAAATTAAACAATTTTACTTATTTAGGCACTTCATTTTCAAAGTATTAAAACTTCATTTCGCACTAAGGTTGTTTTAGGTGGCAAAAAAGTCGGTTCGCTTATTAATACCATTTAGCAATTGAAATCATAGATATCTTTGGTGTATACTTAAAAAAAGTCAAATCTTAAAATATAAAAATCATGAAAAATTTTAAAATCGTTGCAACTTTATTAGTACTGGCCGCAGCCTTCTTATCCTTTAGAGGTATACACCATCACAAACAAGCAGAACAGGCAGAAATGGCATCATTGTTCTCAGATTATATTGCTTCTTTTGAAACGCAACTTGCCAACAATGTAAATCTGATTATGATAAACCCAAATGACATTACCGTAGTTGAGGTAGTAGAAGAGGTAAATTTAGGTTTCGATACTTTTGAATACTTACCTATTGAATTCGATGCTTACTCAGGTATGAACTTGACCGATAAAGATTTTGAAATATTTGAAAGTGAAGAAATAGTAGACTTAGGTTTTGATACTGCAGCATATTTACCTGCTAATTTCAATGCCTATGCACTTTAAGAAGTTAGTTTAAATTCATTCAGTTTGGTCTTCACTTAGGTGAAGACCATTGTGTTTGTAATAAGGTAAATGAAATACGTTAATTAATGTACATTTGAAACATTCCAATTAAAAATAGATTACATGGCAATTACTAAAGTAAAACAAGGTGAAATTATAAAGACATCTCTACTGTTAGGTGTTTTAGTATCCCTACCAAAAACCATCTATCTGTATAATGGTATTATGGATGGCAACCTCGATTTCTCTATTACTTGGGTTGTAGATTTTTTGTACCGATTTTTTTTCTTTTTCTGCTTCGCTTGGTCAGTTATACAACTGAATGCCAATATCGATTATGAAGGGTTCAAATGGCCCGCTCTATTAAAGTGGATGGTTATTGCCACTGTAAATTTAGCGTTATTGTTCATGGTAATTTTTTTAATCAAAACCTTTTATCCCTTCATAAATGGTAGACCTTTAGAGCAACGTGAAGAAGGTTGGATTGATTTTACATTTATCAATCTTTCTATAGTGCTCTTTTTTATTGCTAGGTTACTTCGGGTAAGCGCCGATAAACAAGATAGTAGAATTGAAAATGAACAGCTAAAGCAACAAAATTTAGAGAATGAACTATCCGCATTAAAAAATCAAATAGACCCTCATTTCTTGTTCAATTCCCTAAACTCGCTTACCTCGTTAATTAGAGAAAATGAAAAAGCGACCCAGTTCGTAAAAAAGCTTTCTTATATGTACCGTTATATTTTGCAGAGTAGCGATACGAATCTGGTTCAGGTAAAAGAAGAATTAAAGTTTTTAGAAAGTTATTCGTTCTTAATGGAAACACGTTACCGCGACCGTTTAAATATTCAGATAGATATTGATGCCTCGTTGCTCGAGCGTGAGTTGCCACCGTTGGCATTACAGTCATTGGTAGAGAATTCGGTAAAGCATAATGAAATATCCTCTACAAACCCGTTGACTGTAAAAGTGTATTCTAAAGGAGAATCTATCTTTATAGAAAACCCCATTCGTAGCCGAAGTACTTTGGCAGAAGGCACTGGAACAGGATTAATGAATCTTAAAAAACGATATGCACTTTTATTGAAACATGAGATAAAAGTCAGCACCGATAATGATATCTTTAAAGTAGAGCTACCACTAAACCATAAGGTATGAAGGTAATTATTGTAGAAGACGAGCTTGCCGCCAGTGATAACCTTTCGTATTTGCTTGCCAAAATTAATCCAAACATTGAGGTAATTGCAATTTTGGATACGGTTACAGCTACAGTTGATTATTTCTCAAAACCGCATAATGGCGTGTTGGTATTTATGGATATTCATTTGGCGGACGGTATTTCGTTCGAGATTTTCGACCAGGTAGAAATCAATATACCCATTATATTTACTACTGCCTATGACCAATATGCATTAAAGGCCTTTAAGGTAAATAGCATTGATTATTTGTTGAAACCAATAGATGAAGAAGAACTGTCAGATGCTATAGACCAGTTTAATGAACAAAATAAACAAAAGGGAATCGATAACCTGCAAATAGAAAATCTATTACAGTTAATTCAAACTAAACCCTCCAATTTTAAGCAGACCTTTTTAGTGGGGCAGGGCGACCAATTACTACCTGTTAAAACAAGCGATATTGCTTATTTCTTTATTGATACGGGAGTGGTAAAAGCAGTTACGGACCATAACAAGTCATACACCTTAGATGTAAAATTAGAGGAAATTGAGGAAGCTTTGGATCCTGCGATATTTTTTAGGGCGAACCGCCAGTTTATTGTGCGTAGAGATGCTATTGCAAGCATCAAATTCCATTTCAACAGTAAATTACTAGTGGAAGTACAACCACCCTGCAGCGAGCGTATTGTGGTAAGTAAGGCAAAAGCATCGGAGTTTAAAAACTGGGTGGGTTCATAATAAACCAGTAATAATTTTTGGTATTCTGCTTAGTTGGTCTGTTTGCGTATTTAGGAATATAGATATGTATCAACCTTTAACAGCCTTGTTGATCATAGCTATAATTGTATCGTTTGGTATAATATCTATGGTTAGGTCAATTCGGTCGGTGGCCCCATTATTGATTACACGGTGCGGATCTGTTAATCGTAAATAGCAACATTCACCCATTTACATAGGTGCCAGAGTATCATTCAAGATAAACGATACACCTTCATTGGTATCTATGGGTATCGTAAGTCGGATCATCGATTTTTCTTCCTCTATGGCCAAAGTGGGGTCTGTATGTTCTTTAATTACTGAATTTGGCGCTAAAAATAATAGTCTGACCAAATTTACCGTGGTGTATTGGAGAAACGTATCGACTATACTTTTTAGATAGGGCGATTTTTCTAAAAATGAGGTATTCATCCAATCGGTCCAAGTACCGTCTGCAGAATCGTTTGCCGGTGGCGGATAAGGTAATGATCTATCTACCAGATGGGCCGGTGCACGCAAAGCTAGTACCCTGTAATATTCGTACTGGTCATTTTGTTAGGCCTGTGCCTCGGCGCATCTTATCTACATCGAAGGTAAAAGGTAATTGTATGCTATCTCTGAACTGTTTCTTAGGTTCCATGTATTGTTTGCGATTTTAGGTCACTGGTGCGTAGTAGTCTATTTTGTTTTTACTTTTTTTAACGTCATTGCGAATAGGGTCAACCCTTGTTTTACAATTAAGTTGTCTTTAATGTAGACAACGGCATTACCGTAACCATTTGTTCATCTTTGGAAATTCTTCTTTGGTGCACAGCGACATCCATTCTAATAGCGGTAACCCAATATAATTTTTACTGCTGAATTGTTCAATGAGCCATTCGGAGCCATCTTTATAACCACCGGGATAAAAGACAATATCCAAGTTTAACTGCAAATGGGTTCCCGCTGCATACGACCATAGAATGGCGGCTATTTCATCGCCGTCGGTTTGCCAATCGGCCGTTATCTGCGGTGTGCCTATTAATAGTCTTCTCGTTTCTTCGTTTGTTGCAATATGCCCTGCCTCATGTAAGAGGTTTCCCGGATATTTCAACTGTTTCAAATCCATTAAAATGGTACCGCCCTCAATTCTCAGTCCAGGCAAAAAGGTGTCATTAGGTAAACTTTTCTCGACTATCGATATTTGTATCGAGTTAAGAAAATTTACAATGCGTGCTAGTAGTTGTGGTTCGGTAGGCACTGTTCTAAAGCTGCGAATTTATTTTATTGGCTATGGCCTTTGGTACACTATGCTTATATTATTGATTTACCGTAGATGTTAACGTTACTATGATCGGATATCGAACTTAGGAATATTTTTTGTGGTCTCGTTTTGTACTTTGGCCAATGTTTTTAGCCATTTAAAGTATTTCTTCAACATAAGGTACTGGTTGTAGATTGTCAAGATGAACCCATGTCAGAATTGAAATTATTAAAGGTATGCACAATACAAGATACTGTATGGTTTTAGTAATGAATTTAAATAGAATAATAAATGAAGCAAATGTAAACGCAGTCGTATTTGAAGCATCAGGTTGAAATGATAGTACTATTGTAACCCCCAATATTAGAAGTGCCGTAGACCACCAGTTATGAAAGCTTAGATTTTTACCTAATTCAATTATTAAGATTGGTAATACTATACTACTTATATGCACATTGATTGGATCAATTGATATCCACCTATGCACACTACTTGATCCACTATCAAAAAATGTCAAAACTAAGAGTATTGAGCATACCGCAATGGGTACATTACTATTAGCTTTTGGTACTTTTATTCTTTGCAGAATAATAAATGAGATAATACTTGAAATTAGAAATATTACAATATTTTGCATCCATATTATTGAAGGAATAGTACTGTAATACAGCATAATAGCACCTAAAGATATAGGAAGTGTCATAAAAATCATAGGTAAAGCCGCTCGAAGAATCCCTTTCATATGCTACTTTCTGGTGTTTTTTTTTTCGATCAATAAGATAGCTCTAATTAAAATTATATTGAAACACTACATTAAACGAATAGGTATCCGCAATGGAATTGAAGTTGGCATTCGGGTTTATGCCTAGTGCAAAGCTACCGATAGGGTAGTACAGCAGTTTTGCCCGTAGTGGAAAACCTATGGTATTATCGGGTATATTGACAAAAAACGGATTAGGACCTCTTTCCACATTATAAACAAATAGACCTACTCCTACATGACCTTCTAAAACTAGTTTTGTGTCAAAAGACCATATTCTACCGTAGGTAACATTAAACTCATAGAAATCTTCATTGGCGCCGATGTCGGTTAAATTGAGTCCGGAGTTGAGATATAAAGAGATAATATGGTCGTTTACAATAGCCGAGAAGTCTAGGTTAATGCCAAGACCTCTATTAGTATGATTGGTATCGGCCGTGGCGATACCTGCTCCAAAACTAAGAGCATGTACTTTTAGTTTTTTGTCTTGCGCAAAAAGGGTAGTGCTGGTAATGAATATAAAGAAGAGGAGCACTACTAATCTAAGGGGTCGTGATTTCATAGCTTCTAATTTTAGGAAAGTAAATACCAGTTTATCAATAAAACCTAAGGTACGATACCTGCGAAAGCAGTGCATGCATCTTCACGAAAATAACATTACCATATACGTTTAAAACAGCGCCGAAATTTGACTTCTCCCTACAATTTAATTCAAATTTTCTAGAATCCCAAAAAGCACCAATATAAATAAGTGTGCTGAATATCAGCCCGTAAGATTTTTAAAGAGGACTAAATTAGGTGTAAAAACCTATTTTTTTTAAGTGTTACTCATCAATTTCAGCATCTGGTAATTCTAAAATGGTGGATGTCGATAAGGCATTGCCCGCAATACCTTTAATAGACCCGAAAAGTACGTTTATATTTTCTTGTACGCCCCAAATCTGCTTTTCACGAACGGCAAAATTCTTGAACGCCGCTTTCTTTTCATAGTTCAATTGCTTGATCATAGAATCGTAGTTCTCGATAATTCTATTAATGTTCTGCACGAACTCGTTACTGGTTAGGTATGAGTACAAAAGTTCCATTTTATCGCCCTTGTTCTCGTCAGATGATTTTATCGATTGTGTTTTCAGCAATAACTCCCGTAATACGAGCGACACACTTTTTACCTCGTTAAATCCGCAGATCCAAACACCGTTCTTTTCACCGAAGCGGTCCATGTCTGGCGGAAAGGTCTCGGTAACAATTACGGCAATATCTGCCTTGCAATTAATTTGGTCTTGCTTCAGTTTATTGATCCAATCGTTACTGAAATTCTTGGTGCGTTTGCTTTCGTAAACAATAGAACCACAGGTTTGTTGTAACGAATTTATAACCGTTTGTATGCAATCTGCGCCACGAATACCTTTACCGATTTCATCGATTTCATCGAAAGGGTACGTTGCCCTTAAAAGCTCTTCAAGTGCCAATTCTTGTACCTCACCTTGCATTTGCATAGAACCTTGTTCGGCCTTACGCTTCATTTCATCGATTAGCTTTCTTTGGTCGTCCAGTTGCTTTTGGTATTCCTTCTCTTTCAGCGCCATCGACTCCCGTTCTTTGGCCTTGGCTTTTTCTTCTATTTCGGTCTGTTTTTCGAGCAATTCTTTTTGTACGTTTAGTTTAAGGTCCTCGGCCTTTTCCTTTAGTTCGTTCTCACGTTTTAGCAAATCGATTTCTTGCGAACGTAAGACCCGGTTTTCCTCTTTCTTTTTCTCGTTCTCTTGCTGTAGGGCTTTTAATTGTTGCTCAAAAGTCTCGTTGGTCAGTTTTTGTATTTTCTCCGATTCTTTGGCAAGGCGTTGTTCAAGCTTTTCTTTGAACAGTTCGTTCTCTTTTTCCTTTTTCTTCTCGAACTCCTCTTTTTCAAGTGCGAGTTTACCACGTTCTTTATTGAAAATTGCAGCCTGCTCAGCAACTTTACGCTCGTATTCGGCTTTAAAATGCGCTTGCATTTTACCCGAAAGTGCTTCTTCTACATCAAATTCGTGCCCACAATTCGGACATTTTATTTTATCTACCATGTTGTTTAAATACGTTTGCGTTGTGGGTACCTCAGTCGTTCGCGTATGAAATAAGACCAGTGTATAAAGATATAAACCTATATACGGTTAAGCAATAGTTAGTGCTATAGTTTTCAACACTTCGCTAAGAAGATACCAAATGCACGGTGCTATATATTTTTGGAATACTGACAAATGTCATATGTTGCCTTGTCATGGAATAATAAATTTGTTCGAATTTAAATCACCGACCTATGATTTTACAGATGATACCTCTTGTTAACTGGAGCTATGGCGTTATTCTCATTGCCATTTTCGGAGCCGTATGTTTAGGGCTTGTACTTATCGTACTTAGTTTAATGAAGAACGACAAGAAAAAGGAGGAGTAACTGCTTGGTTTTTTTTCATGTGTTCAGTTAAATATAATAAGTCCACCTCCAAAATTCACTCGAAGTGACAAGCTGACTTAATATAAAATGGCTCACAGGAGCTGAACAAAGAACGGTCTGTCAGTTCGAGTATTTTCTATAAGAAAATGTATCGAGAACAGGTTTGGAACACGCATAGGTTTCTTTATACCCTCTTCAATGGCAAACAGGCTCAATTTATGAAACGCGTAAAATTTTCTCCATCTTGCGGCCCTTTGCTAACTCATCTACCAGCTTGTCTAAGTATCTTACTTTTTGGGTTAAAGGGTTTTCAATTTCCTCGATCCTATAACCACAAATAACACCGGTAATGTATTGGGCATTCAAATTTAATGTGGCATGCTCAAAAAAAGATTCAAAAGTTGCTTTTTCATCTATTAGCGCTTGTAATCTGTTTTCATTAAACCCTGTAAGCCATTCAATTACATGGTTCAATTCTTCTTTGGTTCTACCTTTTTTCTCAACCTTTGCAACGTAATGTGGATACACCGAAGCAAATATCATTTTTGCAATACGTTCATCGTGATGGCTTGTTGATTTCATGAAGAAAAGTTTTAGGTTCTTATATTTAATTACCACTAAATGGAGTGCCGAATATTCCCACTGCGAGTTCCATCCAAATAAGTATTAAAACACTAAAAATAGCTACTAGTAAAACCAGTTTGTAGGCCTTATACTTTATTTTTCTCGTTACAATTTCGATAGCGAAACCAGCTGCGAATAAAAGACCTCCGGCGATTATGAAATCGGTTATGGTCCAATGTACTTCATTGGTGAACTGCATGGCTATTAAAGGTACTAGTAATATAACCAATGGAAAAAGTACAATAGGTATACGTCTATTCTTTTGCATAATCTTAGAATATAGCATTATAGAAAGTCATAGTATTGTTCAACACGTACATATTCTGTTTTTTAAACACCCAAATGGTAAGGGAGCGTACGTTGCTTGTTTTACTGCAAGTTAAAAAAAATGTTCAAAATTTTCTTATATCATTGAAATTCAAGGAAGAGTGTTTCGTTTTTGTTTGGAAAAATAGTTTTGGTGTTTCGACTGCGCTTACATGCTAGATAGCTATCAAGAACTGGATTGTTATACCAAAGCAAAACTATATTCAAGGTGATAAACTTCATTTTGTCTGTTAGGATATCGAGCTATTATGTTCAAATAGGAGTTTATACAAAACTATAAGATTCCGGTTTACATTTAAAAGTTCTAAAAGTTCTTTGCAATCTATAATAGGTTTATAAGATAATTAGGATTGAACAATTATTCATCGAGTTTCATTAGCGCTATATTTTTGAATTCTATAGGATGACCCTCTGCCTGAAGTGCGATAAAACCTTCGCTTATAATTTTTGGGTGACCATTTTTCATGAGTTCTCTAGCAAATTCATCAGTGTCATCATATTGTGGTTTAGAGTATTCTAGAACTACTTGACCATTGATCTTGTGTATTATTTTTTCGCTGCCATGAACTTCAATTTCCATCTTTACCCAACTACTATCGTTTATAGCCGGATAGCTAGAATTTGTACAATGTTGTGTAATTAAACTGTCATGCATTACCATATGAGTGCCTGCTGTGCATACATTGCCGGTAAAGCGCTCTGTTTTACCATCACCTCCAAGTATTTGGGCTTCAACGGCAACTAACAATTTTTGGTCTAGTGGCAGTTCGGATGGATGTGGAGAATGGTATTTGATACCACTATTTTTAAAGGCCCAATTGGGCGAACCAGGAACGGACTTTCCTAAAAAGCGATATTCTAACCGCAACCTATAATGTGAGAGCTTTTCCTTATAAAAAATATGTCCAAAATTGTCGTCAAAATTGTTGTAGTCATCATAAGAGACAATCAACTTACCATTTTTTGCTTGGAAAGTATTCAGATAGTTTTTTCCATATGCTTCACCCGTGAATTTGGGCGACCATCCCTTTAGGTCTTTACCGTTAAAAATAGATATCCATTCACTATCCTTTTTCTGTGTACAAGAACTGGTTAAAATACAAACAACAAGTATAATCGTGTAAGAGAGCTTTTTTGTTTTGATCATTTTAAATATTCCAATTAACAATTAATAATGTTCTTATTTCAGAGTTCATTTTTTAACCTATTGCCAAAAAGGACCTACTTGCTAATGGTATAAAATTCGTTCCTTTTCAGTACTTCCTAAGCTTTGTTTTCTTTGAGGATTTTCTTTGACATGGCCTGCCCATTAAATTTACAGGTTTGCCTCGGTATTTTAGTAAACTTTCCATAAATAAAGGGTTTTATGTTATTTTGAGTTTATGTCGTTGTAGCGAATTTTTAAGGGTACAGGAATAAAAAAGCCCCAGAAGAATAGGTCTACTGAGGCTTTAGCTTGAATGTTGAGTAATTATTTGTATTTTTTTACGCGAACATCGTCAATAACACCGTTCCAGTTTAATCCGTATGCAAAATCATACGAATTGCCATCGGCATCAGTGTAAGGTTTCATATCTCTTGGTACATCTTCAAATTGTGCTTCTACGGTCAACATATCTGCAGGCATTTGAAAAGGGAGTAGGGCAGAGGGTTCGGCAGCTCCTGTAATAATTTCCATTAATGCTTGATCTTGTACACCCATGTGTACCAATATAGCCGCGGCACTATTTTCGATTTCAGAGAATATCATTGGTTTGCCAGCTTTAACCGATACAATTACAGGTTTATCGTCCATTTTTGCCTTAGTGTCGTTTACCAAGTCCATATCGGTCGTATTAATGGTGTTTACAGATTTACCTTTATAAGTTCGGTTCGTAAAACCTTCTAACGGGCTTCCTCCTGCTAAACTTACTTCGCGAGCCGTATCTGCTGTATAGCTACCATATTGTAAGCTAATAGGTACATACCCGTTGCCACCATTTTCTAAATCGGTACGGTTGTAACCAACCCCACCATCTGGACTATAAATACCGACTAAGGCAAAATCTGCTTCTTCTGGTGTTTCAACAACATCAAAATATTTGGCAACGACTTCCATATTAAAAGCGTCTACAGTTTTTGGTTCAGATGTAATTCCCCACCAATTTGTGCTTGGTGCAATATAGCGTTGAGGTACATATACCTTCTTTTTATTTTGAATAGGTAAAATTTTGTTATGGTTCTTCAACATCACAATCGATTTTAATTGTGCTTCGTAACCTGCTTTCATAAATTCACTATTACCAACAATTTTTTCGGTTTCGGCAACATTCAAATAAGGGTTTTCGAAAAGTCCTACCCTAAATATATTTGTAAGTAAACGAACTGCAGATGCTTCGAATCGTGTTCGCATTGCCTCTTCGCCATGTTCTTTAACACCCATTTTATAAGCCTCTAAAACAGGCCCCATATCATTATTGCCGCCAAATTGGTCCATACCGGCAGCTATTGCCTTGTAATGACGTTCAGCTTCTGTAATCGTTTCCACCCCCCAAGGTTTGCCTTCAAATTTATCAACTGCAGATACATCGCGGGTTATTCCCCAATCGGTACAAAGAACACCATCATAGCCATATTCGCCCCGTAATATATCAGTAATTAAATACTTATTATACCCGTTGGCAACATTTTCGCCTTCACCATCAGAAATAGTATAGTAGGGCATAACAGCAGCGGCTTTTTTAGTTGGGCCATTCAATTTAAAAGCACCCTCTGTAAAAGGTTGCATATGGTCTTTAATATTCTTTCCAGGATATACGGCATATGCACCATAGCCAAAATGACCATCGCGGCCACCTTCTTCCGGTCCTCCACCAGGCCAATGTTTTACCATGGCATTTACGCTTTGCATACCCCAATCGCCACCCTCGGTAGATTGAAATCCGTCAACATAGGCACGAGCCATATCGGTAGCTAAATTCGGGTCTTCTCCCATGGTACCATCAAAACGGCTCCATCTCGGTTCTGTCGCCAAATCGATTTGTGGAGATAGTGCCGTAGCAATACCTAATGCTCTGTATTCTTTTGAACCTATCTCGCCGAATTGTTTCATTATTTCGGGGTCGAAAGAAGCAGCAATACCTAACGTACCTGGCCACATAGAAATAGCGCCGCCTGCACCTGCATTAAATTCTGCATAAGAATCGCTACCATGGCGAGGGTCTGAGCTCGTGTTGACAGGTATGCCTAAATATAGGCCTTCAGCAAAAGCTTGTGCGTTATTGTTCCATTGTGCCGAAACAGCCGGACTCTCAACCGAAGTTATCAAGACATGACGTAAATGGTCGTCATTAAGAAATTTCTTTTGCTCGTCAGATAAGTCACTGGCCACGGCACCGCTTTCTGGGAAGGCCTTGCCGTTATACATGGAAGATCCGAAACCACGACTACTACCTGGTAAAGACTGGTGTGAGCTGTACAGCATAAGACCTGCAATATCTTCAAGGCTCATTTGGCGCGCTAAGTCTTTTGCTCTTTCATCTACGGGTAAACGCCAATCTTCATAAGCGTCCAACGTACCATTTTTATTCAAATCTTTAAAGGCATAGCGGTCTTGGGCTATGATCTTAACACCCGATGCATTAGAATATCCTAAGGTTGCACCCTCAGTATTCGATACTAGAGTTACCCCGTCTTTAATTTCGGATGTATATTTTTCGCCACAGCTGGTTAAGAGTGCTCCTCCGATGAACGCTGTTAGCAAACCAATATTCATTCTATTTTTCATTATTCTAATTTTAATTGTTAGCTACGATTTCAAAAAGTTCCTTGTCTAGCTGAGGTTTAACATCACACGTAACATCGAAATGCATGGTGGCCGTATTGCTACTATTATATTTAGGCCATTCTGGAAGGTTCATATAATTTGGATTTCCTGTTTTTGCAAAATTGATCCATGCGCCGCTCATTTTATCAGCTAGAACATGAGCCTCTTCACCACCACCGGTCATTTGATTGGCATGGTTGATATTATCGAAAACAAAAGGTAGTTCCATACAGTGAAGCGCTTTATACTTTCCATCAAAAACTGGAGATTGCCATGTAAATATGTACATGTATACTGGGGCTCCACCTTCTATTGCAGCCTTCTCATTGGCTTGAACTACTGCACCAGGTCTAAACATAGTGTCAATATCTAAGAGGTCTTTAGGATCTGTGTCATTTGGATATGCCTTTTTGGCCGCTTGGATATAAGCGTCTGCTTTATCTTTATAGGTATCCTTAATATGTTTTAAAATAGTTTCTTCGGATGCACCTGTAAAACGCATATTTGCAAATGGTGCAAATTCATTTTTTGCAGTACCGATCATCAACGGAATATCTTTTGATAAGGCTAAAGCTTCTTTGCTGTTTGGTTGAAATGGTAAGTCATTACCATCTCTGCTTGGGCCCCAACTTAAGCCAAAACCGATTACAGGTTTTCCTTCGGCTTTCATTTTTTCAGCGACAACACCAAGTGCTTTGGAGCTTGCATCGGCCAATATCTCAAAAGGGATGTTTTGAATACTATCTACACTATTAGCATTTAACCCAAGAATAGCAATGGTTTCTTCTGAAATACGTTGGGTATCTTCTTTTTCTAACATGGCGCTTCTAAATGCACCACTTTGGTTAATGGCTTTATGGAACAACCCTTTTGCCTTTGGCATTGCCATAAGCGTATTCACTTTGGCACCACCGCCAGATTGACCAAATATCGTTACATTATTAGGATCACCGCCAAAATTGGCAATATTGTTCTTCACCCATTCTAGGGCCTTTACCATATCTAAAATACTATTGTTGGCAGAATGTTGGTACTTTTCACCATATGCTGATAGGTCAAGGAAGCCTAAAACATTCAAACGATGATTGATGGAAACAACTACCACATCTCCTTTTTTTGCCAAGTTTCCACCATCGTAGGAAGGAAGTTCATGACTTGATCCTGCTGTAAAACCGCCACCATGAATCCAGAAAAGAACTGGTCTTTTTTTTGCGTTAGACGCTTCGGGCGTCCAAACATTCAAGCTTAGGCAATCTTCATTTGGGAATCCCCAATCATGGTCGAATACAAATTCAGACTCATCCTGAATGGAAGTGGTAGGATTTAGTAATGGTGCCACTGGCCCGTACATGGTCGTACTTTTTACGCCTTCCCATTTTGTTGGACTTTCTGCCGCTTCGAACCTTTTTGCCTGTGCGTATGGTATACCTTTGTAGGTAGTGATTTCGTTATGAACATAGCCTCGAACTTGGCCGAATTCTGTTGTAGTTGCCGGAACTTGTGATCCTGTAAGTACCACGTCTTGAGCAGAAATTATCGAACTCAATAACGTAACGACCATTAAGGCCTTTAATTGCATATAGTTTTTCATTTGGTTGTATGTTAATTAAGAGTTGTAAATATTTTGATTTAGATAATCATTTTTGAATTTTCCCATAGGGTCAAACTGCTTTGCTAACCCAATAAATTCGGAATACTTTGAATATCGAGAATGTAAATTAGCTGGGTCTATACTAAATATTTTCCCCCAATGTGGGCGAAAATCAAATGGTTCAAGTTCTTTTTCAATGATTTTTATTAATTCGCCAACCTCTTTTGGGTTTTGCTCCCAGGTAAAATGTATGGCCAAACAATCTTGTTTATAGCAAGGGCTCATCCAAAGCTCATCTGCTGCTATAGTCCGTATTTCGGTAATCATTAATTGAGGTTTGAACTGTTCTCCTATTTTTTCTAAAGCTAGAATAGCGTCTAGTGCTTTTTCACGTGGAATAAAGAATTCAGATTGTAACTCTTTACCACTACTTGGTGTGAAACCCATTTTAAAATGTGGTAAGCGATCAAACCATGGCCCGGGTACGCCCATTTGTTCTGTACAATTTTCGGCAGATAGTTCTGTGATTGGATGTAAATTTCTTGTTGCTGCTGTAGCACCATAATAATCGGAGCCTAAGTTTTTTATTTCTTGGTCTACTCTTCTTTTTACCCAAACTTGACTTATATTCTGGTCTTGCCAATCTGTAAAAAGACTAACGCTATACCCACCCGAGAGTATAGCGTTAAAATTGTCTTTTAAAGATTCTAAGGGAAGGTTTTGAAACACATCTTGCCTAACATTAAAGGTTTTTTCAATCTCCAATGTCATTTTTGTAATGATACCTAAGGCACCCAAACTAACTACACAGGCATTGAGAAGTTCATTATTTTTCGTTTTGCGAATTTGAACTATTTCCCCTTTTCCATTAACCAATTCAATGGCGACTACTTTGGTGGCCAAATTGCCATTGGTGACCCCAGATCCATGTGTTGCAGTTGCACAAGCGCCTGCTACTGAAATATGAGGCAAAGATGCAAGGTTATGTAAAGCATACCCCTTATCATGAAGTTCTGTAGCAAAATCACCATATTTAGCTCCGGCACCTACTGTCACGGTCATGGCCATTTCATCTAAGTCAATAATTCCTTTAAGGTTTTTCGTTGAAATCTGGTTTAAAGGACTATCAGCAATGTTATTAAAACAATGACAAGAACCTAAGGCCTTTTGAGAATCTAGTTTCTTGACCAATGCTTGTACTTCTTCAACGGTTGATGGTTCAAAAAGATTATCTGCAGTATAAGTATAGTTTCCAGCCCAATTTTTTCTTACTAGGGCAGTAGCTTCTTCAGCAATTGTTTTCTTTTCATCCCTACAAGAAATCATAGGGAAAAGTGCAGTACCTGCTGCGAAAGTGGCCGATGACTTTATAAAATCTTTTCTTTTCATCTTATTTAAATTTATGTGCGATTAAAAAGAAAAAGCACAGCTGAAACTTTTATTTGAAACCTATTTCTTTAAGTCCGTCATGGCTAATTTTAATAGCTTCCAAAGGTTTTAATCCATCAAAAGTCATATCTTGTTCTACCATGTAATATTTCATACCTGATAGTTTTTTGTTATCCAAAATATTCTTGAAGTTTATTGAACCTTTACCTACAGGGGCAAATCTACCTTGATCATCCATATCCTTTACGTGCCAAATTTTGAAACGTCCTGGGTATTTGTTAAAATATGCAATAGGATTTGCTCCTGCTTTAGTAACCCAATATAAATCCATTTGAAAGTTCAATAATTTAGGATCTACATTCTCCAATAAGTAATCGATTGGAACTATACCATCGTTATTCTTCTTGAATTCAAAATCGTGGTTATGGTACAATAATTTTAATCCTGCGTTATTGGCTTTTTCACCTAGGGTAGTTAAAATCTTGGCCAAATCTTCTATGGATCCTTTCATGCCCATGCTCATTTTTTCTCTATTGAACTCGAACATACCCATTGGTGGTACAGGAATTACGAAATATTTGAAACCTGCAGCTTTTACATCGGCCATCATCTGGTCTGCATTCTCTAGGGTAACAGAACCTTGGTGTGTACTAATTGGCTTAAGCTTCAAAGAAGTTAGTAATTCTTTGAACTCTGCGGGACTCATATTGTAAAACTTACCATCTGCATATCCTGCAGCCTCAATATTTTTGAATCCGGCATCGGCAACAGCTTGTAATGTCGCTTTTGCATTGGTGCCCATGTCGTCTCTAACGGTGTATAGCGCTAGTCCGCCAAATTTCTTTTGTGCGTAGGTCGTTATCGTACCGCACATGAATATTGCGATTAGCGTACATTTTAAAATGTTGTTAAGTGTTGGTTTTTTCATCGTTGTTTTTTTAAGTGTTAGGATTAAGATTTTACTATTTATTTAAAGCTATATTGGTAAGGGGCTTTATGGGCCTTACCTTGAAAAAGTTTTTCGTGTCGTTCTAAAATGTCTAGTGATAGCATTTTTCTTTGAAATGTGGTACGTCTTAATTTCTGATCAAGAACAGCCTCGAAAACCATTTGTAATTGTTTCATGGTAAATTTTGATGGCAGAAGGTTCATACCAATCAACTTTTCGCTTAGATTGCTTCGAAGTACCTGCAAGGCTTTTTCCACAATATTATTATGATCCATCATTAATTTTGGAAGTTCATCTATTGCATACCAACCTATACTGTCTGAATACTCATCTGGTGTAGGACTTACTTCCTCGTAATTTATTAGTGCGTAGTACCCTACGGTATTAAAACGCTCTAACATCCAACTATTCTCTTTGGTATTATCATTATTTGCCGTTAGAATGCGTTTCATATGATCTGGGTCTGCACGTTCTACATTACCAAATATATAGAACTGGTCTAAGTAGACATTATCTAGACCGGTACGTTCCTTAACTCCTTGTTTTGCGGCATCATCTATGCTTTGGTCAATTTCTATGAAACCACCAGGTAGGGCGTATACCCCTGTGTTTTGGTATTCAAGAATGAGAATTTTAAGCAATTTGCCGTTAAAGCCAAAAATCACACAGTCAAAGGAAAGGTTTGGTATGAAATTCTTATTTTTTAATCCTTTCATTGGTTGATTTGCTAAATTATTAATAGCTATTTCAAATAAAGCATAAATAATAATGCAAACAAAGGATTATTGTCATAAAATGAGACAATAAGCAAATAGGGTGTATTTTGAATTGGAAAAGATTCATAATTAGCTATTAGCAACTAAATTTTCCTATAAAATCAGTTGCAGTTTTAGTATTGATTGATCAATAAGAACAATGTTAAAATTATACGCGAAAAGATTTGTCCGTTTTGTATTTGGTAATTAATAAATTCACACTTTATGCTTTAAATTTCCAGTCCTCGAGGGTTAATTGTATTGATATACTCACTGCTAAAAAGCCTAGTGTTATACTTTTAAAGAAAAAGTTTAATATTTACACTATTTCTTTAAGATTTATGAGTTGTTTTTGGGTTAATAAGGTTTTTTTAACTCTAAATTGCTATTTCTGAAAATTGCTAACTGTTCAGCTAACTTCAGAATGTTGTGGGTCTTGCTATAAAATTCGATGTCCATATAAGGTTTGAATAAAGAAAATTAAAATTGAGGTAAGTAATAAAAAATGGTTTTTAAAACATTATCAGTATATTTATGGGACTAATGCGAAAGATATAAAAACAGAAAAGCCCCTAAAAGGGGCTTCAAAGTGATCGCAGGAGGATTCGAACCTCCGACCGTCTGCTTAGAAGTTATATTTTTATAATTCATTAGGGTTAATAATATTTTATCAAAGTACTGTTTTATAGTACTTTGCAAATATAGTACTTAATTCTATTTCACAAAACTTCATTATTTTTCTGCACATTTTCTGCAAATTTTCTGTACACTTTGTATTTTTGATAAAGTAAAGAACAAAGAATGAGCAAAGAATATACACTTTCATTTTACTTTGATAGTAGAAGAAAGAAGGGTAAAAATACTTTTCCTTTAAAATTAAGGCTATACCACCCACCTAGTACCAAAGAAAAATTGTTTAGAACTGGTTACTATTTTACTGAAGCTGAATATAATCAAGCTGTAAAGCTTCAAATAAATAAAGGGGAAAAGAAGGCATCTAAAGAGCGAAAAGGGGAAATAGTAGAAATACTTCATGTTTTAAAAAGTAAAGCAAATACTATACTCAAGGACTTACCAGAATTTTCTTTTGAAGCTTTTGAAAGAAGGTATTATAATAAATCATCAAAATTAGACGTCTGTAATTATTATGAAGATTACATAAAACAATTAGAAACTAATAAAAAAGTTAGAACCGCTGAAGTTTACCGCCTTTCACTTCTAAGGCTTAAAACTTATTTAGAGTATAAGGGCAAACCAACAACCGAAATATCTTTTGAAACGGTTAACCCTAAATTTTTAGAGGGCTTTAAAAATTACTATTCAGATTTAGGGCGTACTAATGCAACAATAGGCATATATCTAAGACCTTTACGAACAATATTTAATCAAGCAATTAATGACCCAAATTCTGGGGTTAAAAAATCGCTTTATCCTTTTGGTAAAAAAACGGCAAAGAAATTTCAAATACCTTCTGGGTACAAAAAGAAAAAGGCACTTACCAAAGAACAATTAAAAATCTTATTTGAAGCTAAACCAGAAAACGAATATCAGAAAAGGGCAAAAGCATTTTGGTTCTTTAGTTACTTAGCTAATGGAATGAACTTAAAAGATATTGCCTTGTTAACCTATGGTGATTTAAACGGTAATGAAATAAGTTTTGAAAGGGCTAAGACCAGAACAGAACAAAGTACCGCTAAAGATGAGATTAAGGTAGTTTTACCGCCATTTGCAATGAAGGTCATTAAAGAATATGGCATAAGAAAGAATAAAAAAGAAAATTATATTTTTCCTATTCTTTCTAAAACTGATACACCTTTAGAGCAGTCTAATAAAATTAAAAATTTCAATCGTTTTGTAGGTCAACATATTAAGAAGTTGGCTATTGCAAATGGTTTACCCTCTGATATTTCAAGCTATTGGGCTAGACATAGTTTTGCAACCTTTGCCATTAATCACGGTGGTGCAAGTATGGAACTGGTTCAAGAAAGTTTAGGACATAAAAATATAAAGACTACCCAGAATTATTTTGCTGGTTTTACAACCGACGTAAAGAAGAAACTAAGTGAAAGTTTATTGAATTTTAATTGATGAGGTTATGAATGAAAAAATACTTTCCGATGAAGAAGTAAAAACCTTATTTGATGAGGTCATTGAACACCCTTTGTTTGTTTTGGAATTATCCGAATATGAAAAAAGTAAAATATTAGATATTGCCTTTAATGAAAAAAATCGAATAAGAATTCAAGCGACTACATTTTTAAATAATCCTTTAGATACCTCAATATTAAATAAAATGGAAGTCCTTAGGTTAAATTTGATATATGAATCTGATTTAATTGATAATCTAAAAGAGGTGCCAAAAGAAAATTGGTTGTATTATTTTTTAACTGAAATTAGTGAAAATGCAATTCCTTTAAAAGTTCTTTTTCAAAATCTAGGCTATAATTGGAATTTACAAAATGGACAAGTTAAATCAATTGAAGAACCTCAACCGGAATTTGAAGATTTAGAAATTGATATTGAAATTAATGATAATTGGAAAAAATTTATACAAGAAGGCAATAAGTTAAGCATAAGACAAATTGCTTTACTATGTGTTTATGAAGATATATTTCCAAGTTTAGATAAAGAAGGAACTGCAACTAAAATTGTGAAATTTCACGGCTTTAACTCTCCGACTTCTGGACAACAATTAAATCAACATTATAATAAAGTGAGAAAATCTAATGATAGAATTTTTGTGGCTGGTCAAAAAGCAATGAAAAATGATATTCAAAGAATCTTACCATTAATTTCAGATTTGAAAAAGTACTTAGCTTCAAATGATATTAGTGAATTAGAAAAAATAATGAATAAGGAATAAATATTTCAACCCCTTATCAACCCCTTACCACCTTCACTATTGACAAATATTTGTGTGTAATTAAAAATATACACAAATGGAAAACAATCCTTTTAAAACTATTAATGATAAGCTGGATATGCTTCAGTATTCATTTAACGAACTTCAAAATAATTCTGATGTATTGCCATTAGAAACCGATTTGCTAGATGTAAAACAAGCTTCTAAATTTTTGAAGCAGTCTGAAGGCACACTTTACAATAATGCTTTAAAAGGTACTATTCCAAGTTATAAGAAATTTGGTAAAAGGTATTTTTTAAAAAGTGAGTTGCTAGAATGGATTAAGAACGGCAAACATAAGACCAGGGGGCAAATTGCAGAAGATGTCAATAATGTTTTAAGCGGTCAAAAGAAGGTAACTAAAACAGAAAGGCAGATTGAGCAAATAAACCAGCACAATAAAAAAAAGGGGCAAAGAAATAAAGAACCTCTTAACGCCCCCAGTAAAGAACAGGGCAAAGATACCGATTTTTCGAATATTGAAAACGGTAAATAATGAACCCGAAATTCAATAATGAAATTTTAAAAAAAGGGTTAAAGACCAGTAAAGGACTTACCACGGCTGAAGTAACTGCACAACTAAAGGCAGATGCTGAAAAGGCAAAATCTAAAAAGGGGCTTTTTGTAGTTAAAAAGGCTTCACAATGGATTGATGAAGCTAAGAACCGCCCAACACCTAAGATGTTGTTTAGTGAGTTTTGGCATGAAGGGGAACTATGTATTCTTTTTGCAGATACTAACGTTGGCAAAAGTATTTTGGCGGTACAGATCGGCAATAGTATTGCTCTGGGGCAACCTATGCAAGGTTTCAAAATGGAAGCTGAAAGGCAAAAGATTCTTTATTTGGATTTTGAACTTTCAGACAAACAATTCGAGGTTAGATATTCTGTAAATTATAAAAATCACTATCAATTCATTGATAATTTTCTAAGGGCTGAAATAGATTCAGATACTGAAGGAACTAACGGCAAATTTGAAGAATTTCTTCACGCTTCATTAGATGCTATGTTAAATGAAGAACGGGCAAAAATTCTGATAGTAGATAATATTACCTATTTGTCTAGTGAAACCGAAAAGGCTAAAGATGCTTTACCATTAATGAAGCAATTGAAAAAGCTTAAAACAAAATACAACCTTTCAATTCTCGCTTTGGCGCATACCCCCAAAAGAGACCAGCACAAACCAATTACTAAAAATGATTTACAAGGTTCTAAGATGCTAATAAACTTTTGTGATTCATCTTTTGCAATTGGCGAATGTGAAACCGAAAAAGGTGGTAGGTATTTAAAGCAGATTAAGGCTAGAAATACGGAGTTCATTTTTGATTCAAATAATGTAGCAGTTTGCCAAATAGCGAAACCTAATAACTTTTTAATGTTTCAATTTCAGTACTACAATAACGAATTTGATTTACTAATGAACCGTGATAACTCTTTTGAAGATAAAAAGGTGTTGGCTAGGCAGATGAAAGAAGAAGGTCATACTATTTACGCTATTGCTGAAAAATTACAAGTTTCAAAAAGCTTTGTAAGTGATAGCACAAAAGACATAACTCATAAAAAAGGGCGGAACAGGGCAATAAAAAAAGATGACAACGATAACAGTTCAACCCTTAATCTTATTTGATAAGTCCGCCATAAGTCCGCCTTCATGGACAAAATAAATAGGGTATAAGCAATTGATAACCAATTATTTAAAAGATTATTTTTTTGCTAAGTCCATAGTCCATGAACTAACTAAAGTTTAAGGCTAAGTTTTTAAATATAAAACTCATGGACAATGGACTTGTTAAAGACTTAACCATTTAAGTAATTGAAAATCAATAAGATATAACTAATAAATATTGTCCATGCTCATGGACTTACACGGACAAATGAACAATGATTTCAGATATATTTTAGAACCGTACAAAGGTAATGCTACAAGGCATATTTGCCCCCAATGCCAAAAGAATAAACAGTTTACACTATACATTGACCAGCAAACGGGGCAACCACTTTCTAAGCTTGTAGGGTTGTGTAATAGGGCGGTAAATTGTGGGTATCACTACACCCCAAAACAGTTTTTTCAAGACAACGAAGAACTTAACCCAGATAATAAAAGCAATAAACTAAAGGTATCTACTAAGCTAGTTAAACCTAAAAAGCAAAAACCTATTTCATTGATACAGTTTAATATATTGGAACGGACTTTAAAGGCATATGAACAAAACCATTTTGCACAATTTTTAATAGAGAGGTTAGGCAAAACAATTGCTGAAGAAGTTGCTGGGCTATACTATTTGGGAACTTCTAAACATTGGAAAGGGGCAAATGTATTTTGGCAGATTGATATTGAAGGGCGTATAAGAACTGGAAAAGTAATGCTTTACAATTCTAGTACTGGTAAAAGGGTAAAAGAACCTTTTCCACATATCAATTGGATTCATAAAATTTTAAAGTATAAAGATTACAACCTCAACCAATGCCTATTTGGTGAACATCTTTTAAGTATGTACCCAGATAAACAAATTGCAATTGTCGAAAGTGAAAAGACTGCAATGTTATGCGCTGGGCATATGCCAAATATAAATTGGTTGGCTTCTGGAAACCTCAACAATTTAAGTGCTAAAAGATTACAATGTTTAAAAGGTAGAAAAGTAATGCTTTACCCAGATGCTGGGGCGTTTAATATTTGGAATGATAAGGCTAAGACCCTAAATGATATTGCAACCTTCACGGTATCAGATTTAATTGAAACCAGAGCGACCCCCGAACAATTAAAACAGGGTTATGATATGGCAGACTATCTAACTAGTAAACCTTTAAAGTCCATAGGGCGCAAAGAATGCGGACATAACCTAACACCTTCAAAAGAAGATTCATTAGAAGTAGGTCAGAGGGCAATCAATGAAGATGAGGTTAACGATACCTTCTTTGATGAACTTCAGCAAGATAAGAACCCAATAAAAATAGCGGTCTGGGCTATTGATGAATTAGAAGTTTTCTTTAAAAATGTTTCACTACCAGAAGAACCAATTAAGCTTGATTGTATTGGTGTTATTAAAGATTTGCAAAAGTTTATTGAAAGTCATTTAAGTATAGTAAAACTTCACAACGGTATAGAAATATATAAACCGTACTACGATAGGTTGATACAACTAAAGAAATATCTGTATAGAAATGACTAAGGGGTATATGGGGGCAAAACACAAAAGCATCAAGCAGTTATACATCGCCACCTAGTAACAATTATACTCTTTTAAATTTTTAGAGGGGGGGGGTTAAAAGATTAGTTTATGAATATTGATAAAATAAAACGTTTATCATTCTGGGAAAATTACCCAGATGTAATTTTATTAAGGTTGCAAGAAGGTTGGTATTTACAAGCTTATGAAGCTGAAATTGTTTTGAGTGAATTCAATTTTAAATTTTCAGACAAAATATATAAGTCTGATAAAACAAAATTAATATCAACTGTCATATCTAATGGTAAAAGCAAAGAAGATACTTATACCTTATTTCTTCCTTTAGATTGTTTGGTATCATTCATAATTTAGTTAGAAGAAAACAAACCGCCTTTAAAGGGCGGTTTTTGCTTTACTTAAATTAATAGACCGTAATACTAAGAAATTGCCAAAGGTTCGCTAAACGGTTTTATATAAGATTCATAAGCTATTTTAAAACTGTTATAGTTACAGTATTTATATACTTTAAATAAATCAAAGTGTTTTTGATTGATATGGTTAAAACATTCTTCAGTATTTCCATACTTTGGCTTTCCATTTTCTTTTGACCCCAATTCTTTAAAATATAGCTTTATAAATCCTGAAGGACTTGCTAATGTGCGCATAATGTCTACCCGTTGGCGCATTTTTTGAATGCTGGCTTTACTGTTTAACTGCTTTTTTGATTTTGAATTTTTCATTTGTTATGTATTAAAGGTTTAAAATGTATTCAATGACTGGAAACCAAAAAACATAACTTTTTCTGCAAATTTTCTGCACAAACAAAAAAGGGTTACACGTTAAAAACGTATAACCCCTTTGTTTATATGTGATCGCAGGAGGATTCGAACCTCCGACCGTCTGCTTAGAAGGCAGATGCTCTATCCAGCTGAGCTATGCGACCGACACCATTTTTTCAAATGTGGGTGCAAACTTAGTGAAATTTATAGACTGGTAAAACCAAAATCAATTAAAATTTTTATTATTTCGTGAATGCGCTAAAATATGGCTACGACCTGCCATCATATTGGTCGAAATTCTCCCATAATTGATCTAAGACTTTATAGAATATTTCAAATTCTTCTTCTGTGATACCCAGGGTACTAGCCTTTCTTAAATCTTTAATAAAAGGCATAACCTCTTTCATAAGATTAGAGCCTTCTTCGGTCATTACCAATTTAAAACGTTTTTGATCATCCCTAAATCTAGACTTTCTTAAGAGTCCTTTTTTACATAAACCGCTAATAACTCTAGATGTTGTTGCGCGATTTCTAAAATTAGATTTAGCAATATCTGCTTGCGAAGCATCTTTGCCTTCTAGGTGTACGCGTTGTAAAATAACCCATTGCTCAATAGTTAAATCGATACTGTTTTCTGCAAATACCTGTAAAAAAGTACTTTGTACTTTTTTTAGGGTGCGGTCAATGTAAACGCCGAATCCCTCAGTCCTATCCATAATTTTCGTGCTTATTCTCCCAAAAGTAACGGAGTTTACCGTTAATTTTGTTGTTAATGCAACAAAATTAAAAAATAATTGTAATTTTACTTCTGCTAAGAAGGTCTAAAATCGGAGTCATGCAATTAGGTTTTAAGAATTATATTTTAGAAGATAGCACCTATAAAGGTGGAGGTAAAAAAATGATAATGCCAGATGGCGTTACGGTGCACAAACTATCTTCCAATGAAAATCCGTTAGGGTATTCACCCAAAGTGAAGCAGGCGCTCGTAAATACTTTAGACGATTTAAGTTTGTATCCTGATAATACTGATATTCGATTAAGAAAAGCATTGGTTACTGATTTCGACGGTGTTTTGGGTGCAGATAATTTTATAACCGCAAATAGCGGTTCTGAAATTATTGATATGATTTCAAAAGCTTTTTTAAGTGAAAATGATGAGGTAATAGTTAGTCAGCCTTGTTTTCTGCCTTATACAGCTTTTACACGATGGATGGGAGCAAAGGCGATCAATGTGTCCATGACCGAAGATTATAATTACAACCTAGATGGTATTCTTAATGCTATTACAGATAAAACAAAACTAGTATTTCTTGCCTCCCCAAATAATCCATCAGGAAATTATATTCCAATGGTTGACTTGCAAAAGTTTATTGATAGGTTACCTGAACACGTAGTTTTGGTATTAGATGAAGTATACAGACATTTTGCGGAAGCAGAAGATTACACGTCGGGTATTCCATTTGTTGTAGATGGTAAAAATGTAATTGCCATAAACAGTTTTTCAAAGACATATGGTTTGGCTGGTCTACGAGTAGGTTATTGCTATGCGCCATTAGAAATCAGCAATTATATGAGAAAAATATGTAAACCGTTCTTGCTTTCTTCATTGGCTTTGGAAGGTGCAATTGCAGCATTGGAAGATGTTGATTTTGTAAATAAAACGGTAGACCTGGTAAAAGAGGAACGCAAGTTTGTTTTGAACGGACTTACTGCTTTGGGGGTGAAATATTGGCCAACACAGGGTAATTTTGTGCTAATCGATCCGCCAGTATCAGATACGGAGTTCACAGCTTTTTTAGAGCAAAGGGGAATTATGGTACGCCCAGTAGGTAATTTTGGTGCCCCGGGTAAAGTGCGAATTTCATTTGGTATTAGAGAGGCCAATACGGCATTTTTGGATGCTTTAGAAATTTTAATGAAAACCCAAACTACAATAGCCTAATATTTTTTAACACACATGTTGCATAAGCAACAATAAACAAGATAAAAATTTAAATTCATAGACTATGTCAACGTCAACAGCGGTAGAAAACAAACACAAAGAGGCACAAGATTTTATGCCGATCAATGGTACAGATTATTTAGAGCTGTACGTAAGCAACTCAAAACAAGCTGCACATTATTATAAAACTGCATTCGGTTTCAAGTCTTTAGCATATAGAGGTTTAGAGACTGGTAGTAGAGAGTTTGAGTCCTATGTGATAGAGCAAGACAAAATTAGATTAGTATTGACCTCTCCATTAAAAAGTGGAACAGATGTAGGTAGACATATCGACAAACATGGCGACGGTGTAAAAGTAACGGCTCTTTGGGTAGATGATGCTACATATGCATATGAAGAGGCAGTGAGAAGAGGGGCTAAAAGTTATATGGAGCCAGTAGCGGAAGAGGATGAGCATGGAAAGGTAGTTCGTTCCGGAATCTATTCTTACGGTGAAGTGGTTCATATTTTTGTAGAGCGAAAAGATTATAAGGGTACTTTTCTTCCTGGTTATAAAAAATGGGAAAGTGACTACCAGCCTCCTTCAACAGGTTTAAAGTTTGTAGACCATATGGTAGGTAATGTGAATGAGGGTCAAATGAATTATTGGGTAGATTTCTATGCCAATGTAATGGGCTTTAAGCAGATAATGTCCTTTGATGATAAAGACATTTCAACAGAATTTACTGCATTAATGAGCAAGGTAATGAGTAACGGAAACGGTCGTATCAAGTTTCCTATCAATGAACCGGCACCAGGAATGAAAAAATCTCAAGTAGATGAATATTTAGAATTCTACGAAGGTGAAGGCGTACAACATATTGCTGTAGCTACAGATGATATTGTAAAAACGGTTTCTGACTTAAAAAGTAGGGGGATAGAGTTTCTTACCATACCAACAACGTATTACGATGTTCTGACGGAAAGAGTTGGTGAAATTGATGAGGATATAGAGTCTTTACGTAAGTTAGGTATTTTAGTTGACCGTGATGATGAAGGGTATTTGCTTCAAATATTCACTAAAACCGTTCAAGCAAGACCAACAATGTTTTTTGAAATTATTCAGAGAAAAGGAGCTACTTCTTTTGGGAAAGGAAATTTCAAGGCATTATTTGAGGCTATTGAGCGTGAGCAAGAATTAAGAGGAACTTTATAGGTTAAACAGATTTCTTGAGCAACCAAGAATAGTGTATTTTTAAAAGAAGGATCAAGAATTCTTAAACTACCTCGCGGCAAGTTCGTAAGGTGTTCTTAAGAATCAACTTTAGAATTTCGAGGTAAGCCTCGTAGTATTTAATCTCGATAATCGAGTAAAACGAACGTATATGCCTATATATCATAAACAAGGAGCATTACCTCCTAAGCGACATACGCAGTTTAGAAAACCAAATGATGAGTTGTATTCAGAGCAATTGTTCGGTACAATTGGGTTCGATGGTATGTCTTCTATATTATATCACCATAATAGACCTACTATGGTCAAGGAGATTTTAAAGAGTACCAACGTCTCTCCTAAAATTGCCTTGGAGAAGAATATACGTTCGTTAAAACTGGTAAGTTTTAACGCTCCTGCTAAAGATGATTTTTTAGAAGCTCGTGAACCTTTATTAGTAAATAGTGATATTATTATAGGGGTTGCAGCACCAAGAAAATCGCTACGAGAGTATTTTTATAAGAATACCGATGCCGATGAAATGTTGTTCATTCATAAGGGTACTGGTACTTTAAGAACCATTTTCGGACAAATACCCTTTGTATATGGAGATTATTTAATAATTCCCCGAGGAACAATTTATCAGATAGATTTCGATAGTGAAGATAATCGCATATTGTATGCTGAATCGTTTTCACCAATTTATACACCAAAGCGTTATCGTAATTGGTTTGGTCAGTTATTGGAACATTCCCCATTTTGTGAGCGAGATTATAAATTGCCACAGAACCTAGAAACGTTCACCGATACCAATGAGCATTTAATAAAGGTGAAGAAGCAAGGTGTTATACATGAAATGGTCTATATAGGGCATCCTTTTGATGTTGTGGGATGGGATGGTTATAATTTCCCTTACGGATTTTCCATTCATAATTTTGAGCCTATTACAGGGCGAATTCATCAACCACCTCCGGTGCATCAGACTTTTGAGACGAATGCCTTTGTCATATGTTCTTTTGTGCCTCGTTTGTACGATTATCATCCGCTTTCTATACCAGCTCCTTATAATCATTCGAATATAGATTCTGATGAGATGTTGTACTATGTAGATGGTGATTTTATGAGTAGAAACGGCGTACAACCAGGTAATATATCATTGCATCCGGCAGGTATACCTCATGGTCCGCACCCTGGTGCTGCAGAACGTAGTATAGGTCAAAAAGGTTCTGAGGAATTAGCGGTAATGATAGATACGTTTAAACCTTTAATGGTCACCGAAAATGCATTAAAATTAGATGACGGCGACTATTATCAATCTTGGTTATAACAGAAATAAGGAAACACTTGGCAAAACTAAAAACATGGGTGTCTATACCTAAAAATTCAGATTTTTCAATCTATAATCTTCCCTTTGGAATCTTCTCATTAAAAGGTGATCGGCCAAGGGCAGGTATTGCTATTGGAGAACAGATAGTTGATTTATCCGTTTTGGCAAATTTAGGCTTGTTAGAAGTTAATGCTTCCTATTTTAAGAATTCCGCTTTAAACGATTTCATTTCTTTAGGAAAGAAAATCACTAATAAGGTACGTTTAGATGTACAACGATTGTTGACCATTGAAAACTCTCCGCTAAAAATTCATTCAGCAGCTTTTATTTTTCAGAAGGATGTAAAAATGCATTTGCCAATACATGTCGGCGATTATACCGATTTCTATTCAAGTATAGAACATGCTACCAATGTGGGAAAAATGTTTCGTGACCCAGAGAATGCATTGTTACCGAACTGGAGACATATACCGATAGGGTATCATGGTCGTGCTTCTTCGATAGTGATAAGCGGTACAAATATTCATAGACCCATGGGGCAAGTGAAGACCAATGATATGAAAGTACCAGTTTTTAAAGCATCCGGTAATCTAGATTTCGAATTGGAAATGGGCTTTATAGTCGGTAAAGGCACCAATTTAGGAGAGCGTATTTCAACCAAAAATGCCGCTGAACATATTTTCGGTTTAGTTTTATTCAATGACTGGTCTGCACGCGATATCCAGAAATGGGAATATGTACCATTGGGTCCATTTTTAGGTAAAAGCTTTGCGTCATCTATGTCTCCATGGATTGTAACTCTTGAGGCATTAGCACCTTTTAAAGTTCAAGGTCCGTTGCAAAAACCTGAGGTGTTATCTTATTTGCAATATGAAGGGGAAAATAATTATGATATAAAATTAGAAGTGTCGATGTCTTCGCAATCTTCTGGTGATACTGTAATCAGTACATCTAATTTTAAATTCATGTATTGGAATATGATGCAGCAATTAGCGCACCATACAGTTAATGGGTGTAATGTAAATGTAGGCGATGTAATGGCTTCTGGAACAATATCAGGAAAAGATGAAAGTTCTTTTGGCTCACTTTTAGAAATTTCATGGGGCGGTAAAAAACCTTTTAAATTGAAAGATGGGAGTGAACGCACTTTTATTGAAGATAACGATACCGTAACTATGCGTGGTTTCGCTGAAAAAGAGGGAAAGCGAGTAGGTTTTGGAGAAGTATCGGGAACTATATTACCAAGTAAATAAATTAGAACACTAAAGCAATGTCAAATAAGGAGGAAATAAATTCTATAGATCCAAACAGTATTTCACAACAAGAGTTACATGGCTATTTATTGTCTGCCGTGGCGCCAAGACCAATCTGTTTTGCTAGTACGATAGATAAGGATGGAAATGTAAATTTGAGTCCTTTTAGCTATTTTAATCTTTTTAGTGTGAATCCGCCAATCATGATATTCTCTCCTTCTCGAAGAGGCCGTGATAATACAACCAAACATACATTAGAAAATGTTCTAGAAGTAAAAGAGACAGTCATCAATATTGTAAATTATGATATGGTAGAACAAATGTCTTTATCAAGTACCGAATATCACAAAGGCGAAAATGAATTCGTAAAAGCAGGCTTTACACAAGTACCAAGTGATAAAGTACAACCACCAAGAGTAGGGGAAGCTCCTGTTGCTTTTGAATGTGTGGTCGATAAGGTAATAGCACTGGGCGATGGTCCAGGGGCAGGTAACTTGGTACTGGCAAAAGTGGTACAGATTCATATAAAGAAAGCTTATCTCGATGCGGAAGGAAATTTAGACACTCCGAAGTTAGATTTAGTGGCGCGAATGGGGGGTAATTGGTACTGCAGAGCAAATGGTGATGCCTTATTTGAAATACCTAAACCAATACGAACAAAAGGAATCGGAGTAGATAGGTTGCCTGAAGCTGTTCGTAATAGCTCAGTTTTAACGGGTAATAATTTAGGTCGATTAGGAAATTTAGAAGAATTGCCTACAAAAGAATCTATTAGCCGAATTGCAGAACATCACGAAGTAAAATCCATTTTAAAAGGAGGTATAAAAGTTTCTGAAATTCATAAGCTAGCCCAAAAATGGTTAGAAGAAGGTAAGACGGAAGATGCTTTGGCATTACTACATCTTTAAAATTTTCAGGTATTTATTGAAATTCCTTATATGGGTAGTTTTCTATGCTAAACTAAAGGTTATCTGGTTCTATATGAATTAATACATGACAGAGATTAGGAATCTCGGCCTTTAAATGGTCTTGAAGCAAGTGGGCGATATCGTGCCCTTTGGTTACTGAAATATCACCATCTACCATAGCATGTAAATCTACATGAAACTGCATACCGGCTTTACGAATAAAGCATTTTTCTGTTCCTGATACTCCCGGGACTTCTAATGATTTTATACGTATGATCTCTAAAAGGTCATCGTAACGTTGTTCATCCATAATCTCACCAAGGGCAGGTCTCAAAATTAAATAGCTATTATAAAGAATAAAGCCCGATGCAAGTAATGCAGCCCAATCGTCTGCAGTTTCGTAGCCTTTGCCAAAAATAACAGCAATAGAAATTCCAATAAAAGCCATAACAGAAGTAATTGCATCGCTTCTATGGTGCCAAGCATCTGCTTTTAAAGAGGTGCTATTGGTTTCCTCACTTTTCTTGATGACGATTCGATATGAGATTTCTTTCCACACAATTATTAAACCTAGCACGATTAATGTCCATTTTTTTGGAACTTTATGTGGAGTCTGAATATTCTCTATACTTTCATAGGCAATAACCGTTGCAGAAATCACCAAAAATGCTACTACTAAAAATGTAATAATCGGTTCTATTTTTCCGTGTCCGTATGGGTGATTTTCATCTGCTGGGCGTTCTGCGTATTTGAATCCCAAGAGCACTAAAATGGAAGAAAAAATATCGGTAGTAGATTCAATAGCATCTGCTATAAGTGCATAGGAATTACCAAAAAAACCAGCAAACCCTTTAATTAATGCCAAGGCAATGCTTCCGATAATACTAAAATAAGTGGTCTTGATAGCAGTTTGTTCGATACTCATGAAGCAAAGGTAATGGTCTCAGAAATCACAGAATATTTTTAAGTGAATTTAATCTCATTTTTAAATAAAATATACCGTTGTTAATTTGCCTTTTCGTATGCTTCTTTTAACCATCCAATTAATTCATTGTCGACTTGCGCGGCATCGGTGAGTTGAACTCTATGAGTGCACATGGTGCCAAAAGGGCCAGAAGATTCTAACCGGTCGTTTTTAGGTTTATCTTTTATTTTAAGTCCGAGGTCAATTCGGGTTTTAGTGGCAGGGTTTATAAGAGCGAATTGCCTTTTTCGTATCAAACTAACAGTGGTTTTTTTAGGGGTAATAGTAATGTCGTTGCCAAATCTTCTTATTACTTTTAAAAGGGCATTGTAGATAGGGATTAAACTCTCTTTTCCTTTGTACTGTTGTTCAACAAGATTGGCTGGACTACTGCTTTCTTCCTTGGATAAAGTGACTATTGTATTAGCAAAACCGTGGGTGACACCATGTTCTTTTTTTAGGAAATTAACGCCTTCAGAATGTTTGGTGAAAGACTTTGATTTTAGAACTGATTTCCATTCGTTTAAAGACTTACCAGTTTTTTCGGGCATATTGTCAATCATGGTTAGTAGCGCCTTGTCCATTTTGATGTTGATTTGAAATTTAATTTACGAAAATTAATATTGATTTTATTTTTTATCTACACAGATTAGTTTCTCCAATATATTTTAAATACTTGATTTTTAAGTGCTTTGTTCATAGAAAAAATACAAAATCAATCACAAGATTATCAATCTAGCAATAAAAAACGGCACAGTTATTTTATGAATAAAAATAAGACGATTAACTTATTTACATATACACTTACAATTATTAGTGCTTATATTAGGTAAGACAGAAATACGACGAACACATGGCATTAAAAGTTGCAATTAAACATAAGACAAAATATATCTACGATAGAAGCATAAATCTATCTCCACACATATTTAGATTGCGACCTGCACCACATAGTAGAACCCCTATTGAAGCCTACTCCATAAAAATAAAACCAGAAAATCATTTCTTTAATTGGCAGCAAGATCCGTTCGGTAATTATTTGGCCCGAATTGTATTTCCAGATAAGACTACCGAACTTTCTATAGATGTCGAAATAATTGCTGATTTAAAAACAATTAATCCGTTCGATTTCTTTGTTGAGGAAACAGTAGAAGAGTTTCCATTTACCTATTCTGAAGAGTTGAAAAAAGAGCTTTTACCTTATTTGGAGAAGGTAGAAAGTGGTCCACTTTTAAAAGATTGGTTGGCAAAAATTGATATGACACCTAAACGTAGTATCGATTTTTTAATTGGATTGAACAGCAATTTGTACAATTATTTGAACTATACCTTGCGTATGGATCCTGGGGTGCAAACGTGTGAAGAAACTTTAAGCAGTAAACTAGGTTCTTGTAGGGATTATGCTTGGTTGTTAGTACAAACATTACGTCATTTAGGCTTAGCTTCACGTTTTGTTTCTGGGTATTTAGTTCAATTGAAGTCCGACGAAAAATCTATAGATGGCCCATCGGGTCCTGAAGAAGATTTTACGGATTTACATGCGTGGGCCGAAGTGTATTTACCTGGTGCGGGATGGATCGGCTTAGACGCCACATCTGGTCTATTGGCTGGTGAAGGTCATATTCCTTTAGCATGTACACCTTCTTATGAAAGTGCAGCACCTGTTAGCGGATTTGCTGATTTTGCCGAAACTACCTTTGAATTCGAAAATTCAGTTACCCGTATTTTCGAATCTCCCCGAGTTACCAAACCTTACACTGAAGAGCAATGGAAAGCCATTTATGATTTAGGCTTTGTGGTCGAAGATGAATTACAGGCGAATGACGTTCGATTAACCATGGGTGGTGAACCAACTTTTGTTTCTGTAGATGATATGGAGTCAGGGGAATGGAATACCGAGGCTGATGGTGATCACAAACGCAAGCTGGCAAGTAAATTGTCTTTAAGATTAATGGATGTGTTCGGTACAGGAGGAGTCTTACATCATGCGCAAGGAAAATGGTATCCTGGTGAACCTTTACCACGGTGGTTAATTGGTATCCATTGGCGTAAAGATGGATACCCTATTTGGAGAGAACCGAAATTATTGGCCTCCTTTGCAGAAAGTTATAAATTACCCGTAAATATTACGGAGGCATTCTTAAAAACATTGTCCAAATTTTTAGGGACTGACGATGAATCTGTTACCCCTGCATACGAAGATGCTTTTTACTTTTTATGGGAAGAAGGTAAATTACCTATAGATGTAGATCCTAAAAAGTACAATAAAAACGATACACATTTACGACGGAAGTTGGGTGATATTTTAGAGCAAGGTATCGGTAAGGCCGTAGGTCATGTTTTCCCATTGGTAAAGAAAAATGGTAGATGGATTACCAATCGATGGGAGTTTAGAGGAAAGCATTTATTATTGACACCTGGTAATTCATCTATAGGGTTGCGATTACCATTAGACTCTTTGCCAAAAAATCCAGAGATTCCATCAGAGCCAACTGCAGAGCCAGAACTTTTTGAGAAACGCCCTGAATTACCTGCTTATGGTATCGATTTAAAGCGAAGAAAAAGAAGTAAATCGCAAAAGAGAGATAAAAATCAACCTTTTGTTCGAACAGCAATTTGTGCTGAGGTTCGAGAAGATAAATTATACTTGTACTTACCACCTTTAGATAGCGCAGAAGACTTTCTAGATTTAGTGGCGAGTATAGAGGCAACCGCTAAAAAATTAAATGCTCCGATAATTTTAGAAGGCTATGAGCCGCCACGCGATAACCGTTTGGAGGTATTGAAAGTTACACCTGATCCGGGTGTTATCGAAATAAATGTTCATCCAGCAAATAACTGGCAAGAACTAACGGATAATACGTTGACGCTTTATACTGAGGCTAAAAAAGCGCGTTTAGGCACAGAGAAATTTATGCTCGACGGTAAGCATACCGGTACTGGAGGGGGAAATCACGTTACCTTGGGTGGGGTTACCCCAGCGGATAGTCCACTACTTCGAAATCCACAATTATTGAGAAGTTTATTGACGTTCTGGCAACATCATCCGGGACTTTCTTATCTGTTTTCTGGAGCGTTTATAGGGCCAACGAGTCAAGCACCGCGAGTTGATGAGACTAGATTAGAAAACTTGTATGAGCTAGAGATTGCATTTTCGCAAATACCCGAAGATAAAGAAGTGCCATTTTGGTTGACCGACCGTTTGTTTCGTCATTTATTGACCGATATTACAGGAAACACCCATAGGGCAGAATTTTGTATCGATAAATTATATTCCCCAGATTCTTCTTCAGGCAGGTTGGGCATATTGGAACTTCGTGCCTTTGATATGCCACCGCATGCACAAATGAGCTTAATGCAGATGTTATTGGTGCGTACATTGGTATCTTGGTTTTGGAAAAAACCATATAAGCATAAATTGGTTCGTTGGGGTTCTGAACTTCATGACAAATTTTTGTTAGAGCATTATGTGAAAGAAGATATAAAAGATATCGTTGAGCAATTAAACAATGCGGGCTATCCGTTTAGGTTAGATTGGTTCGACCCTTTTTTCGAGTTCCGTTTTCCTTTGTATGGCATGGTAGAAATAAATGCGATGCAATTAGAACTTCGAATGGCCATAGAACCTTGGAATGTATTGGGCGAAGAAATGACTGGGCGTGGTACTTCCCGTTATGTCGATTCTTCCTTAGAACGTATACAGGTAAAACTAAATAACTTCACGATAGAAAGGTATACGTTAACGTGTAATGGAATAAAAGTAGACCTTAGTCCTACAGGAACAAAAGGCGAGTATGTGGCAGGTGTTCGCTTTAAGGCGTGGGATCCTTGGTCTGCCTTACACCCAACTATTGGTGTAGATACACCCTTGGTATTTGATATTGTAGATGATTGGAACCAAAAATCTATTGGCGGTTGTACTTATTTTGTGGCACACCCTGGCGGACTCTCCTATGATAATTACCCTATAAATAGTCTTGAGGCCGAATCTCGAAGAATAAATAGGTTTTGGGATATTGGCTTAACCCAAGATGAAGAGACACCTAAAGAATTGATCGCTACAACAAATTTTACCGGTAGAATGGTAGAACCTAAATCAGGTTCAAATACATTTGTATATAAGGAGATGCCGGTAAATCCTGAGTATCCACATGTAACCGATTTACGTAAAAAGTAATTGAAAAAGGTAATGCCAACAACAAAGACCAGCTGGTTAAATAGCTACAAAACCTATCAGAGCAATGATGAAATGTATTCATTGAACGATGGGTTAAAACCATATTGGGATAAATTATTTAAGAGATTTGATGAGCTAGGAGTCAATGGATTAAAGGCCCGCCAGAAAGATATTGATTGGTTATTGTCTGAGAACGGCGTAACCTATAATGTTTATAATGACCCAAAAGGAATGCATAGGCCTTGGAGCTTAAATGTGGTGCCTTTTGTTTTGCATATAGAAGAATGGAAAAAGGTAGAAGTGGGTTTAAAACAACGTTCCGAACTACTTAATTTGGTTTTAAAGGATGTTTACGGCGAGCGAAAACTGATTAAAGATGGTATTGTTCCTTATGAGGTCATTTATGGACATCGTGGTTTTTTAAGACAATGCTCGGGTATGGAGCTTAATCTAGAAAAGTATTTATCCATATATGCAGCAGATTTATGTCGCGGCACCGATGGTCGTTTGTGGGTGGTTAATGATCGTACAGAAGCACCATCAGGAATGGGTTATGCCTTAGAGAATAGATCTACGAGCAGTAGAATTCTTCCTGAAATGTTTGCAAA
This sequence comes from uncultured Maribacter sp., assembly GCF_963975365.1. GTDB lineage: Bacteria > Bacteroidota > Bacteroidia > Flavobacteriales > Flavobacteriaceae > Maribacter. Next base: position 522,476 of record NZ_CAXBGF010000001.1, read on the forward strand.
AATGCACGTTAAACGGTTGTCTGGTTTCTTTCAAAAATTCAATCAGATGCTTATTGATGCGGCCCCAGGTAAAAAAGAGAATCCGAATATCGTAATTCTAACTCCAGGTTCACATAATGAAACGTATTTTGAACATGCCTACATGGCTTCCTTTTTAGGATATCCATTAGTTCAAGGCAATGATTTGGTAGTTCGCGATGGTTATCTTTGGATGAAATCATTGCAAGGTTTAAAACAGATAGATGTAGTATTGCGCAGAGTAGATGACGCATTTACAGATCCATTGGAATTACGTGAAGATTCACATTTAGGCGTCGCAGGATTATTAGATGTGGTGAGAAGAAAAAATGTATCGGTCATTAATCCAGTAGGAAGTGGGGTTATTGAAAATCCTGGTTTAATTCCTTTTATGCCAGCGATTGCTAAATATTTTTTGAAAGAAGAGTTGTTATTGCCTCAAATAGCTTCTTGGTGGTGCGGACAAGAAAAAGAAAAAAATTACGTACTAGAAAACTTATCGAAATTAGTAGTAAAAAGGATAGATCGTACCAATAGGGAAAGTATCTATTTTGGAGAGCAGATGAGTGTCAAAGAGCTAGATGCACTTAAAAAGGTGATTATAGAACGACCATATCGCTTTGTCGCTCAAGAACACATCCATTTTTCTACAGCTCCGAATCTTACAAATGAGAGCTTAGAACCAAGAAATGTAGTCGCACGTGCATTTTGTATTGCCTCAAAAGACCAATATTCGGTAATGCCGGGTGGTTTGGTTAGGGTTGCATCAGACAGCGAAACAGTTAGGGTTTCTAATCAGCGAGGTGGTACAAGTAAAGATTTATGGATATTGGATGAGACCGCCTCAAAAGAAGATAAAAGTAGGCAATGGCAACAGAAATCATCGGTTGCAATTTCAGGATTAAATGACTTGCCAAGTCTAACGGCAGAAAATTTATATTGGGCAGGGCGTTATGTTGGGCGTACTTTAGTTAACGCTCGCTTTTTACGTACCGTAATGCGCCAAATGGCTATAGTACAAAATAGGGATGAAAAGCCCGATTCAGAAAAGCTAAAAGTATTGTTCAGAGCGGTTACCCAATTGACAGGTACCTACCCAGGTTTTATTGAGAAGGATAAGAATGGAAAACTGGCAATGGATAATCCTTACGAAGAAATGCTATCTGTTATTTTAGATAAAAATAGAGTTGGTAGTTTGGCCCACACCATAGGTATGTTCAGTAATTCATACTATTCTATTCGTAATTTATGGTCATCGGATATGTGGCGTGTATTTGAAAATATCCAAAAATTATGGAATTCTTTAGTAGATGGTGAGGATCATTCCATCAACCGAATTTTAAAAGTATTGAATCAATTAATTACCCGCTTAATTGCTTTTATGGGGTTGATTGAGGAAAGTATTATGGTGCAACAAGGTTTGTTGCTTTATTTTATTGGATTGCAATTAGAGCAAAGCTCGTTGACTATTACTAAATGTCGTGCCTTACTAACCATTAAATATGACGAGCAGGTAGAATATGATTTGTTGGAGTATTTACTGACAAGCCATGAAAGTTTAAATATTTATCGATACAGTTATCGTTCGCATATAGAGTTAGAACATGTGCTTGATTTAGTAGTTCTAGATCTAGATTATGCGCGTTCTTTAACATTTATGATTAATCGTTTACAGAAAGATATTTCTCGTTTGCCACATTCGAAACAAGACCATCAATTAAGTAATTATCAGAAATTTGTATTCGAGGCCTTTTCAAAATTGAGGTTAGCAGAATCATCAAAACTAGCCAAGACAAAATCTGAAAAAGATTACAGGCGGGAAGAATTGGATATCCTTATGAAAGAACTGTCAAATCTGTTACATCAAACATCGCAATCTATATCGAATACTTATTTTAATCATACAAACAAGCAAAATCAATTGTTTACACAGTCTTTCCCTATTTGAGTATGATATTTAATGTAACACATATTACCAAGTACGAATATAATGCCCCAGTAAGTTATTGCCATAACATAGCTACGCTTAAACCAAGGGAATCGAAGGGGCAAGAGCTTTTAGATTATAAAATACAGATAACTCCAGAACCCGCTGAAATATCGGAACGTATAGATTTTTTCGGAAATTATATTACCCGTTTTTCCGTACAAACAGAACATAAAATACTGAAAGTTACAACGAAGAGTAAAATTAGTAGGGACTATGTGAAGTTTCACGAATCTTTTAAAAGTACGGCATGTAATAAAATCACGATGAACGATGCATTGGTGGCTTTACAAGGAATTGATCCAGAAGTGCTTGAAGCAAAACAATATATACTTGAATCAATATTTATACGACGCACGGATAAAGAAATACGTGAGTATGCCGAATTATCTTTTAATGGAAATCGTTCGGTTTTTGATGCGGCTTATGAATTAATGCAACGTATTTATACCGATTTTGATTTTGATGCAGAGTTTTCTACAATTTCAACACCCATCGAAGAAGTGATGAGGGAAAAGAAAGGCGTATGTCAAGATTTCGCACAGATTGCCATAGCCTGTATTCGTTCCGTTGGATTGCCCGCACGTTACATAAGTGGTTATATTGAAACCTTACCACCACCAGGCAAGGTGAAATTGGTTGGTGCCGATGCGTCGCATGCATGGTTTGCGATATTTATACCAGGTTTTGGCTGGGTAGATTTTGACCCCACCAATAATATGATTCCCAAAGATCAACATATTGTGGTTGGTTGGGGAAGGGATTATTACGATGTGCCACCATTAAAAGGAGTGGTGTATGGTAGTGGTCAAAGTACGTTAAAAGTATCGGTTGATATTGCTTCGGTTATTTAGCTAAAAGTAATTTAGCTTCTTATTTATTAATTTAGAAACCGAAAAATTTCAATAGTAGATAAAAAACTGAAGGGCATAAAAGACAGCCAACTCCCGTATAAAATGTGGCTGTTAATGCTCCGTAAGGCACTAGTTTTTCATCAGTAGCTGCTAAACCTGCAACGACACCACTTGTAGTGCCTATTAATCCACCAAACACAACGGCAGCATGTGGATTATCCAATTTTATTCTTTTTGCGATAACGGGTGTAATTATGGTTGTAAAAATTGTTTTGATAACACCAGTCGCCACACTAATGGCTATAACGTCTGAGCTTGCCCCTAGGGCACTACCTGTGACCGGACCAACGATATATGTGCAAGCGCCTGCAGCAATGGTGGTCATGCTAATAGCATCGGTATAGCCCATAAAATAAGCAATAAAAACACCTAAAAAAAAGGTCACTGTCACTCCTATGAAAAGTGAAATTATTCCTGCAAGTCCGGCTTGTTTTATTTTAGAAATGTCGGCACTCATTGCAGTGGCAACAACTGCAAAGTCTCGGAACATCGAGCCCCCTAAAATTGCCATTCCAGCAAATATGGGAATATCGGACATACCTTTTTTATCTCCTAAAAATGCTAACGCTAGTCCAATGAGTATCGCAATTGCTACTCCTGGTATTTTATTTCTTAGTAGTTTTTTTGAAACCAAAAATGAAAATAACATAACAAAACCAACGAATAGAAATGCGAATACCAATCCGTTTTTGGCAATGATTTTTTCAATAATCTCCATGCTTAGTTTTTAGGGCTATAATCGTTCTTGCCAATTTTTGATAGTACGGGTACAAGCATCATACAGGCAAAGGTGGTCACTATTCCGGCTACAACAGCAACAAATCCGCCTGAGATGGCAGCTTTTACATTTAGCGTCGCCGCCATTGCTACAATGATAGGGATATACATCGAACTCCAGAATAAAATACCTTTTTCGGTCTCAGGAATAAGCCATCCTTTTTTTCTCAGGTAAATACTTGATCCAATCAAAAGGATCATGGCAAAACCGACTCCACCAATATCATTGTTAATGTTTATTAATTTCCCTAAAAGATTCCCTAGAAATTTACCGACTAAAAAACAAGCAGCCAGTAATGCTACCCCATATATTTTCATAGGTCTTTCAATTTATATGAATAATTTTTTGATATCATTCTTTGTTACTTTTCCCATTACGTTTCTTGGTAAATCTTCTTGAAAAATATATTTTCTTGGTGTTTTATATGCGGGTAATTTTTCTTGAATCCATGATGTTAAATCTTCTATCGATAATTCGCCGGACTTTAAAATGATACTTGCACCGATAATTTCTCCCCATTCTAAATCGGGAATACCAACTACACCACAGTCTTTTATCTTTGGATGTGTTCGAAGAACTTCTTCAATTTCTAAAGCGGATATTTTAAAGCCGCCAGATTTTATTATATCTACTGAATTTCTACCTAAGATTTGGTAGCTATCTACATCGAATATGGCTATATCACCAGATTTAAACCAACCATCATTAGTAAAAGCTTCTGAAGTAGCCTCTGGTTTTCCCCAATATTCTTTAAAAACATTAGGTCCTTTGATTTGAATTTCCCCTGGCTCACCAGCTGTAACAATTTGGTTATTCTCATCAGCAAGTCTAATAGATACACCGTGAAGCGGTTGACCGATATGGCCTGGCCTACGTGTGCCATTATATGGATTGCTAATGGCCATTCCCATTTCGGTCATGCCATAACGTTCTAGCAAGGTATGTCCGCTAATTTCTTTCCATTCTTCTAAAACACTAACAGGAAGGGCTGCGGAACCGGAAACCATTAATCGGAATTTGGATAAATGTTCTGAAATATTCCCTTTTTCTGAGTTAGAAAGTTCGTTGAAATAAGTAATTAATTTAAAATATATGGTTGGTACGGCCATAAATACATTAACCTTATCTTTTAGGAAAATATCGAATATAGCTTTTGGGCTAAACTTTGGAAGGAACTCGCAACAGGCACCACTCCATAAGGCACAGCTTAACATATTTATAATGCCATGTACATGGTGAAGTGGTAAAACATTTAGCACGTGGTCATTTTCATTCCATTCCCAAGAAGTCGTTAGGGCCGTTATTTGTGCTTCAATATTAGCATGAGTAGTGACAACTCCTTTTGGTAAGCCGGTAGTGCCACTTGTATAAAGTATAAGTGCACTTCGGTCTAAAGTTATTTTTGGTAATTCACATTTTTTGGGAGTAATATCAACGTATTTGAGAAATCGGATATTACTACTTTTGAATAGAGGCGAAAGTAATTCCTCGAAAGCCTCCGTATAAATTACCGTAGTAGCTTCGGTATCTTCCAATACATATTGTATAGAGGGTAGCGGATGTTTTTCGCAAAGAGGAACAGCAATGCCACCAGCTCTCCATACGCCCCACTGAACAGCAGCATAAGAAAAACTAGCTGGGACTAAAAAAGCGATTCTTGCCTGGTTTAAATCTTTTTTATCTTGTAGTAAATGCGCAGAAACATGTTCTGACTGGGCTAATAGTTGACGGTATGTGTAGTTTTTACCATCGCTATTGATGGCAACTCTTTCTATGAACAAAGAGGCTCTTTCAATTAATGTTATCATTTAATAGTGATGCTTAATTAATGTGTTAGCTAAACAAGGTAAGCACCAATACTGGAAATGCCAAAAAATATAAATAATTCTATGAAGGCGATTTTATAATTAATGATTTAGGAAAAGTTGTTAATCTTTTAATTTGAAACTAGTTTAGGCTCTAATATTTTTGATTTTAGTCAAGGTTTCTTTTACCAATGCTTCTAACCCTGCGTAATCTTTATTGGCCAAAATATCTTTGCTTATTAATTTTGACCCCATACCAACACAAGTAACACCAGCATCGAACCAAGCTTTTAAATTAGCTTCATCGGTACTAACACCACCAGTTGGCATAACGCTAGTCCAAGGTTGTGGGCCTTTAATTGCTTTCACAAAACCAGGGCCGTAAAGGTCTCCAGGGAATAATTTTACGATTTCACAGCCCAATTCCTCAGCTTTGTTGATTTCGGTTAATGAGCCACAACCAGGTGACCATAAAACTTTTCTTCGGTTACAAACAATTGCAATATCTTCTCTAAAAGATGGGGTTACGATAAAATTAGCCCCTATTTGCATATAGTAGGAAGCCGCTGCAGCATCGGTGATAGAACCTACGCCCATAATCATACCAGGTAGATTTTTTATTGCGAATTTGTTCAGTTCGGTAAATACTTCGAAAGCGAAATCGCCACGTGCGGTAAATTCCATTAATCGTGCACCACCATGATAACAGGCTTGCAAAATATTTTTGCCTAATTCGATGTCTGGGTGATAGAATAAAGGAACCATACCAGACTCCTTCATGACTCTTGCTACTTCTATTCTTGAATATTGTGCCATTTTTATGTTTTTTATTTCTTTAATAAAGTTTTATTGAAATCGAATTTTCTGGATTATCAATTTTTTTTAGACATTGATTGTAGTATCAAAAGTCTTACAGGAGATTCCCGCAGTATTATCTAGCAACTCTACCAGAGGCATCACCACCCATAAGTTTGTTGACTTCGTCTACAGTAACCAAGTTGGCATCTCCCTTAATCGTATGTTTTAAACAAGATGCCGCAACTGCAAAGTTTAGTGCATTTTGGTCATCTTCTGGGTATTTCAATAATCCGTAGATCAAACCTCCCATAAAAGAATCTCCACCACCAACGCGATCTACGATATCGGTAATTTGATATTGGCGTGTTTCAAACATGTTTTTACCATCATATAATACACCTGCCCATGTGTTGTGTGATGCAGAAATAGACCCCCTTAAAGTGGTAATCACCTTTTTTGCTCTAGGGAATTTTCCCATCATTTGCTTACAAACCGATAAGAAAGCTTCAGCTTTAACATCGTGCCCATGTTTATGCACATCCAAACCTTCAGGATGAATTCCAAAATGCTTTTCTGCATCTTCTTCATTTCCTAAGATAATATCGCAATACGAAGTTAAATCGGACATTACTTTTTCTCTATGTACATTATCGCAATACGTCCAAAGTTTAGCTCTATAATTTAAATCTGTCGAAATGGTGATTCCCATTTCACTAGCTACTTTAACGGCTTCAAAACAAGCATCTGCAGCACCTTGCGAAATAGCGGGAGTAATACCTGTCCAATGAAACCAACCAGCACCGTCAAAAACTTTTTTCCAATCAACCATACCAGGTTTAATTTCGCTAATTGCAGAATGTGAGCGGTCGTAAACAACTTTACTGCCACGGCTAACAGCACCAGTCTCTAAAAAGTATATACCCAAACGATCACCACCAAAAATGATGTTTTGAGTGTTTACACCTCTTTTACGCATTTCCATTAATGCACATTCACCAATATCATTTTTTGGCAAACGTGTTACAAAATCGACAGGTATACCATAATTAGCTAAAGAAACGGCTACGTTAGATTCTCCTCCTCCGTAAACTACATCAAAATTATTGGCTTGTGAAAATCTTAAAAATCCTTGTGGTGCTAAACGAAGCATGATTTCACCGAATGTTACTACTTTTTTCATGTTGATTATTAAGTTTGAACTGTAATAAAATATTGTGATTTAATCGATTAACCAATTATCATAAAAAATAACCAAAAAAAGGCATTTTTTGATTACGATAATTAAAGCCTTACTTTTGGTTAATCGATTAACCAAATATATATAAAGAAGTTGAATAAAAAAAGAACAACTTTAAAAGACATTGCCAGTGTTTTAAGTATTTCAACGGCAGCGGTTTCCAAAGCTCTGAACGATGACATGCGCATAAGCGTAAAAACAAGAAAAGCGGTTAAGCAAGTGGCCAAGGAATTGAACTATCAGCCTAATCATTTGGCAAGTGCGCTTAGAAAAGGGAAAAGTAATTTAGTAGGGGTGATTGTACCTAGAACTAATAGTAGTTTTTTTTCTTCTGTAGTTGAAAACATGGAAGAGGTACTTAATAAAGCTGGGTATAATATTATTATTACCCAATCTAATGAGTCCTTTGAAAAGGAATGTAAGAATATTGATACGCTGTTATATACACAAGTGGATGGCATTATAGCTTCAATGGCCAATGAAACGGTAGATTTATCTTACTATGAAAAAATAAAATCCAATGGTATTCCTTTAATTATGTTTGATAGGGGAGAGAACGATTTAAATGTCGATTATGTAGGTATTAATGACTATGATAGCAGCCATATGATTATAGAGCATTTAGTAGCAAAAGGATGTAAACGTATTGCACATATTGGTGGCTATAGAAGAACAAGAATTTTTAACAATAGAATACGTGGATATATAGATGCGATAAAGAAATACGATTTGCCTCATGATGATGAGTTGTTGATTGAAAGTAGTCTGACTTTAGAAGATGGAAGGTGTCAAATGGAAAAATTATTGGCATTGAAAAATAGACCCGATGCTGTTTATGCGGCAAGTGACTATGCTGCTTTGGGAGCACTTCAAATTTTAAATGAAAAAGGAATTAAGGTGCCGGAAGAAATTAAATTGGTAGGTTTTGGCAATGAGCCGTTTACTTCACTGGTTACTCCTTCTATTACTAGTGTTAGCCAACATAGCGAGCAAATTGGAAGGCTAGCGGCGGAAACTTTTTTAGGCTATGTAGAAATAGATGATGTTGATCAATCTTTGAATAAAATAATTTTAGATTCAGAACTAATCATAAGAACTTCATCTAAATAAAAAGTGTTGATTGTAAAAACACAAAACGATTAATTGGTACCGTTTTAAAAAAATATTCGGCTTAGTTATACCATTGCATAAGTTTTTAATGGATACTCTTTTTTTAAAGATTTCCAAAATCAGTACTGATATAATGACCACACTTTATGACATTTATCAGATTTTTTCTAGAAAAGTAAGACCACATTTGTAGCATATTTAATCTAGAAACAATGCTTACATCTAAATCAATACACACTTTTCATATTCCTGTAATGGGATTGGCGTATACCATAGACAGCCCAATTCGGGTGGCTCATTATGGAATTTCATCCGTAATTTCTATAATAGATGATGAACTAATGGAAAAAATGAATTCGTATTATAGCAAAAAATTCAGCCTTCCCTATAAAGAAATATCAAAAAAAGTACAAGACTACCGTGCCGAACGCATTACCTCTTATCTGAATTTAGTGGATAGTATCGTCAAGAAGAAATTTACCGAATTTAAAACAGAACTATTAGAAAGTAAATTGGCACTAGAAAATTTTCTAGCAACCTTACCAAATACATCTTCTATAAAAGAAGGGCTTTCTAATTTAATGAATGAAAGAACGGGATATAAAGAGAGTTTAGAAAATTTTTTGGAAATGTATTTAAAAGTTGGTGATATCGATGTGAATATTATGACAAAGGTGGATAAGGACAATTTCACTAAAAATGAACAATTACCTATCGAATTTAATGATGCACATGCATCGCTTCGTGGTTTTGCCAATAGTAATTTAAATTCTTCAGTCGTGCTCTCGGCAGGGATGAATCCCAGATTGTATAGTTACTTTGCGAATTTTAAGGATTTCTTTCCAGATAAAAACAACCAGTTGAAAAAAAGGATTATTCTTAAGGTCAGCGATTATCGTTCGGCAATTATACAAGGTAAATTTTTAGCAAAAAAAGGGCTTTGGGTTTCAGAATACAGAATTGAATCTGGTTTAAATTGTGGCGGTCATGCCTTTGCGACAGATGGCATATTATTAGGACCTATTTTAGAAGAGTTTAAAATCAAAAAAGCGGAATTACTACAAGATACTCACGATGTATTTGTAAAAGGATTAACACAGAAAGGTTTAACTGCGCCTGAGCAACCACTAGATTTGAAACTTACCGTGCAAGGTGGGGTTGGTACAGCAGATGAACACAAATTTTTACTTGAAAATTATCTAGTAGATTCTGTTGGTTGGGGTAGTCCATTTTTATTGGTTCCAGAAGCTACTTCTGTAGATACAAATACCAGAACTTTGTTGGCAAACGCTATTGAGAAAGATTTTTATTTAAGTGATATTTCACCTTTAGGTATTCCTTTCAATACCATAAAGGGAACCACAAATGAGTATCATAAGCAAAAAAGAATCGAAAACAATAAAGCCGGTAGTTCTTGTCCTAAAAAATATCTGGCATTAAGTAAAGAATTAGGTCCAGAAGGTATTTGTACCGCTTCAAAAAAATATCAAGATATAAAATTACAAGAATTAGAAACTCAAAGGTTAGAGATATCTCAAGATATATATGAGAATAAAAAGAATAAAATAAATGAAAAAGCATGTCTCTGTGTGGGTTTGGCGAATGCATCTTTTTTGGAAAATAATATTAAGATTAAAGGTCAAGAGCAAGGTGTAGTTATCTGTCCAGGACCTAATATGGCTTATTTTAACACAGAAGTGTCACTATTTAAAATGATGCGACATATTTATGGGAGTGACTCTGTTCTTTCGAATATATATCGCCCCAATATGTTTATTAAAGAATTGAAAATGTACATTGATTATTTGAAAAAAGAAATTGAAACTTTTTCAGAAAATGTAACGAATAAACAAAGTAAGAAGTGGGAAGTTTTTAAAAGTAATCTGTTTGATGGAATCGTTTATTACCAGAACTTATTTCCAACCTCTGGTAAAGAAGAAAATGTAATTATACAAAAGGAACTTAAATTTTATAAAGAAGAACTAATAACTGTTTCCTTACCAGTATTGGTATAGATTATAATCAACACTTAAAATACCAATAAGTTGGACATTTGAATTATTAATAAATTTTCATGAAGTTTGATCTGGTAATAGTAGATGATTCTCTTTGACTGTCTGTGTCAGAAAGATTGGCGAAATTAAATCTCTAACGTAGAATATGTATTTAAATTTGGTGATGCTTGGGAATTTTTACAAGTGAACAAATCTGCCTTATTAATGATGGATATTGAGATGCCTTGGATGAATGAGCATTCTTTTCGATATATGTTCAGCGAAAAACTTTACGTAATTTCTACCTCTACTAAAATGAGTTATATATTACATGCTATCGAACTGGGTAGTGTAGATTTTCTATCTAAGCCTTTTTCTAAGCATTAATTTAATTGTGCTTTAACAGATATTCATGAAAGAATTGCACTCTAAAAGTATTGAATGAATTTAATACTAGGTTCTACCCAATTAGATACCAATATTGAAAAAGCTAACATCCAAATGTATCAAATGAAAAGTCCATTCAATTAATTTTTTTATTTCTTTTTAAGATAATGCTTGTTGGATTTTCACTTTTAATCATTTACTTCTCTCCTTAACAATTTTCAAAGATTTTCAATTTCACTAATTAGCTCCGTCCAATTTTGCTACATCAATGGTAAATTTGGCTACCTTTCGACCCTGATCTGTTCCTACTGTTGCATCAAACGTCCAGTGAATTCCACCATAAACCCTAGAAATGGCTGCTTCCTCGGCCCAACCTCTCACTAAGGTCGCTTTTTCTGGAAATATATATGCAAGTACTTCAGATGCCGCTGCAGAGAAAACACTGTGGCCAGATGTGTAGCTTGGGAAATTTGGGGTGCCAGCAATGGTCTTAAAACCATCAATCAGTTGTATGGGTCTAGGATAGTGGTAATAATATTTGGCATCCCAGCAACTGATACCCGCATCCATTATGGCCATATTTAAATAGGCCATGGTTCTAGCTGATCTTAATGGATTCATTTTGTTTTCTACCATAAATTCATTCGCAAAACGGTTCCAATGTCCCGGAGGAGTGTAAGTGCCCAATCCATCTTGCCAAAAATTGGCAATTCTTCTTTTCTCTTCGGTCATAGTGTCGGCATGGTACTTTAATATGGCAACGTCTTTAGTGAAGGCATCAGAATCAAGTGACGGTGGAGGAACTGGACGTACATCTTCGACATTGGCAACATTCCACATACTAACTTTTCCGAACAATGGCGTAAGTCCCACAGGTCTTATGGGTAACTCAAGATTATCCCATTGCCAACCAAAACGTTCAAAGGCCGCGGCCTTTATAGAGTCGGAAACGGCTTTAGGAGTTTGTGCATTTTTCATACCATCATTGGCAGCCCTTGTCAAGGCAATTGCTGAGATTTCGTCGCCTATTTTTGTACCTGAGGCAATATCACTAGAAACATTTCCACCAGAAAGTAAAAGGCTTTGTAAATGCTCATCTTCCATTTTTTGTAAATATTCACTTTCTAAAGGAAACATAGCTAAAAGTACTTTTTTGGAAACCCTTGCTAAAACAGCACCGTCGGATGGATAGGAAGGAATATCGTTTGGTTCATATGCGAAGTTGATAGAATTGTCTTGATGGTACGGTGCGGGCCTGTTGTATAAATATTTATGGTGCCAAGCTGAAATCAACCCATCGAACTGTGCTACGGAAAGATATGCCAAGGCCCTAGAGGCATAAGGTGGATGTGCAAAAGGAAAACCAGGAGGTCCGTTAGGATTGCTTGGATTCGGCAATGTATACGTTCCATCATCATTCGGTCCGGGAATCAGGTTATATTTTGCAATAAGTTCCAAGGCTATTTCATTCCATCTCACAATGGCATTATTTCCCCAGTAAGCCAAGGCCTTTTTTTGAGAAGTATTTATATCATTCATGGACACCTTTAATGCAGAAATTTCCGCTTTATAGGTGTCCGAAGAAATGTCTTCTGGTGCGCCTATATTTATTTCAGCACCTTCATCAATTAATATGGGGTTCCAAGTACCGCCATTTTCATCGGTACTTGAATAGGAGTAGTCCTTATATTCTAGATATGTGGGCAAATCCTTTTCGCATGAAACGAATGCAACCATGCCACAAATGATAATAAATAATGAAGTTGATTTATTGCGCATTTTGTTCGTTGTTTGTGTTTTTGATGAAATTAAATTGATAGGTTAAGCCTAGGCCTAAATTGCTGATCTTTGCTGTATTTAAACCATTCACGACATTAGTATAATAACCTACTACACCCAGACCATTAAGCGAAGTTGGGTAATATTGAAGGGAAACGCCAAGCCTGTCATATTTCACTTTATTTGTGGGTTGTGCCGAATTGTAAGCTCTAATATTGTCTCCACTTGTAGATTTAAGACCAGTATAATTCAGTTCTAACTTTAATACATTGTTCATAAACCATTTACCGAGAACCGCCTCTAAATTCCATGCATTAGGAACATCCATAAGGGAAGTGTAATAACTACCATTATTGTAATAATAGTCGCGTTCAGCCTCGGTATAGCCACGCCATAAATGACCTACCATACTCCGTATATAAAAACCAGTGTTAAGTTGATATTGCGCGATACCACGTAATGATAACTCTGGCGCACCAAAACCCAAGCTATAAGGCATATAGTCTGATAAATAATTGGTGGACGGTGTTGAATACCCTACTGTGGTTAAAAGTGATAATCGATCGGAACCCAATGATTTTTCTAGAGCTTTGTATTTTAGAGCAACCATAAAATTTTGAAAATCATTTGCCCCTTCAAATTTGCCGCCATTTGGTTCAGATGATTTTGTTTTAACATAAGGAAGCCCAATATAAAAGTTTAGATCATCGAGTATACCTACGGCTGCCATTGGTAATATTGTTGTACGGTTTACAGAAGCAATGGTTTCGTTAGACCTTAAATTATTGCCTTCCCAATACTGGTCAAAATGGCCATAATCATAACTTAAAAGAATACATATATTCTTTGATGGCATCATTAAGGCATCAGTAGGGGTTTGTCCACTAGAAATGGCAACCGTAGTTACTAAGACAGTCAGGATATTAAAATCTATCTGTGTCTTTCGCTTATACCGAAAGAGTGAAAGTAGTAGTGCGGTCATTTTATAATTGGTTTTTAGGTCGATTGTTTAAAGTAAGTTACCGGCCAAAGTAGGCCGGTCATTTACCATTTATTATTGGTATTTTTTTTACCAACATTGTAACAAACTCAACTTAAAAACAAATGTAGTTGCATTATAACTAAGCAGTGATTAATGAAAAATCAAAAAAGATTAATGAAAGATCAATTACTTTAATCAAATAATAAAAGAAAATCGTAACCCTCTATATAGTTCGTATTTTGATTTTTATATAAACAGTAGTTATCGTTTTTGATTAAGAAAAAGTAGGTTCTGTAGAACAAAATCTAGATTTGTAATTAGATACTTTTTTTAAATAAGGTGCAAAAAACGGTCAAAGTGAACCACTGAAAACGGAACTCTTTGAGCCATCAAAAAACCATTTCAGACTATGCTATAAAAGGGTTTACAATAATTATTGCTATGCTCACTTTAATCCGGATCGGGTGGTATACAATGACCGTCCTATCCAAGTAAGTTCACTTATTTCAAATTACTGACATTCTGGAAAAATTTGGAAGTTATTAAGAACTTTACTGGACCGTATTTTGAAAAGGCGGTATCCTATAAGAAGGACGTGAAATATTTAGTTGATTTCCCAGGAATCGTAATGCATTACGAAGTCTTTTCGGAATAAACCTAACTTCCAATTGAGCAGCTTGTGCAAAATAGTCTTGAAATTAAAATTTATTAAAATGGCTCTTGGTTTAGAAAAAAATCTATTGGTATTTTCTAAACCAAGAGCCAATTGTAAATCCTTTTTTGATTAATTAATTTTTGAATAACTAAAAAATTAATTAATCAAAACATATAACTTATTTTAGTTCGTATATCGCGATTGTACTTGACACCTCATGAGTGGCGATCATTAAATAATTTCCAGTTGGACTATCCGCTTTATCAACAACGATCAGCCCTTCAGGTGAAATATCATCGTTATCATACAACCAAGTTACAAAAGTAGGGTTTAAGGGGTTAGTTATATTATACGCCAATATTCCGCTTGTTCTTTCCAATCCCACAAACAATAGAGTCTCCTCGCCAACTTTTAGAGTCTTTACCGATTCCGGCTCAGCTCCTTTATCGTCCGATCTGCCGTCTGCTTCGCCTTCGTCCTGATTAAATATCGATGGTGCCAAAGCTAAAGTTCTGTTCGCAATTTCCGAACCTGAATCATAGACCAATTGTCCATTGGTATTCCAAATTGAAAAAGATCGAGTGCCATATGAGTAAATTTGCTCATAAAGTCCATCGTTATTCTCATCGCCATTGGCAGTTGTCGTTTTTAAACGACCTAAATTCCGATCTAATTGTAAATCTGCCGCATCGGGGTAAACGCTTGTGTCGAGCACCAAATCCTTTACCCTTACCTCTTCGGAATAACCACTGTAATCCCTAGAATCGCCCTCGTTCGCGGAAACGATATAACCGGTTCCGTTTGCCGTAAAATAATCAATGGCATCTGGCATGTAAAATCCCAATATATTCCAGTTATTTAAATTTCCCGCTAAACCATCCCTATCGGACACGTCCAATTCGTTGCCGGATAAATTCCAATTTTTTGTACCTAAACCAACTAGTGCAGTAATATTTTTAGATTCTAAATCTATGATGGCCATTCCATTATTTTCCTGCAAACCAATATAGGCTGTTTTAGAATCATCTGAAATGGTTACATATTCAGGTTCAATATCCTGTAATAAGGTTGATACACCATTATTACCGAAAATTCTAAACCCATTGCCAGGATTCGCCTGCCCGGTAAAACTAACTTGAAATACAGTTTCAGTAGCTACTTCAACTATTGTTACCGAGCCTTCCGGATCAATTGTATAATCATCGCTTGGCTCCCCTTCGTTCGCAGAAACAATATAATTACCATCGGGAGTAAATGTTACCATATCCGGCAAAGCGCCAGCAGAGTAGGATTTTATGAGTTCTTGGGAATCTGTATCGTAGGTTTCAATGGTGCCGTTTATTTGTTTGTTGATGTTCTCGACAGCGACCGCTAAGATTCCATTATGTACCGCAACCGAATTGGGACTGCCAGTCAAAGAAATTGAAGCACCTTTTAACGGATTGGTGGCATCAGTTAGGTCCAAAACTGAAATTTCATTCTGTTCTGGGTTCACGATGAATAATTTTTTGGTAATAGGGTCAAAGGCAGAAATTTCGGCGAACGCTTCTCCGTTACCATTGGTGAAAGAACCTATTTTGGAAAAACTTAATTGATCTATGCTGGTAAAATCCATTCCGTCCGCACCATCGATACCATCGATACCATCGGTACCATTTGTACCATCAACGCCATTGTTTCCGTCAATTCCATCCTTCGCACAAGAATTGAATAAAATAGAAATTCCAAGAATTCCTATACAAAAGGGCTTTACTAAATTTTTCATCTCTTAATTGTTTGGTTTGAACGCCAAAAATCGACTGTTAATGTTAAATTGTGGTTATGCGGGAGCTAAAAAATAATTACGATAAGGTTAAGGAAAAACTTATGGCAAATTGTATCAAATTTTTGTTCAGCACCATATAGGTTTATAGAAGAAAGATATGTTTTGGTATTTTATTTCGAAAAATCGCAGGCATTTTATTTCCAATTTAAAATATCCGATTAGGTGTAATGGAAGTTGAATTTATAAGCCTAAACCTAGCCAGTCAACTTGTGATAACTATTAAATCTAAAAACAAATCACCGAAATTAGTATAACCATTTAAATGTGCTAATTATACCTTTGAGTAAAATTTAAATCTACTGTTCAATAGAATACAGCCTTACCCATTTTACGACAATACTAAATTTAAAAACATTTTGTTCTTGGACTTACTATATATAACTAGACGGTAAGATAAGAGTGTGTTGGCTGTTTAAATTAACTTTGAAACATGTCAAGTGAAAAAAGGAATTACAGTGTAGCGTTTAAAGAAAAAGCCGTGGAACTGAGCTATGCCCGTGGCAGTGTTGTGGAGATATGTAGGGAACTGGACGTACCCACTTCGGTACCGGGCCGATGGCGAAGGGAATCCCAGGATTATGGGAAAAACAGTTTTCCGGGAAAGGGAAACCCAAAATTGACCGATGAACAGAAGGAGATCGCGGAGTTGAAGAAAAAATTAAGGGATACCGAGATTGAACGCGATATCCTAAAAAAGGTATTGCCCTTGCATCGGCTGGCCCCTCGCTAAAAAGGTATGCAATACCTTTTCTTAACACGCCGTCCTCTCCTAGGGCGACAGGAAAAATATAGGTTCATAAAACACCATAAATTCAAATTTCCAGTTGGGAGGATGTGCAAAATGTTCAATGTAAGTAAAAGCGGGTATTATAATTGGTCGGTCAGGGGGCCATCCAAGAGGTGGTACGAGAACGAGGACATATCATTGGCCATCCGTGATATTTTCAAAGATAGCTTCGGGGGGTTATGGGGCGCCCAGGATCAAAGTGGAACTGCTGAAAAAAGGGCATCGTGTCTCCAGGCCTAGGGTGGCCAGGATAATGAGGACCAATAACCTAATTGCCAGAAGAAAGCGCAAGTTCAGGTTTACGACAGATTCGGCCCATGATTGTCCAATAGCCCCTAATATCCTAAACCAGGACTTTACGGTATCCCGAGAGAACCAGGTTTGGGTGTCCGATATGACCTATATACGGACCAAACAAGGCTGGATGTACTTAACTGTAATAATCGACCTGTTCAACAGAAAGGTTGTAGGATGGTCGATGAGCGATGACCTAAGTACGGACAGCACCATTAATCCAGCTTGGAACATGGCGGTCAAGCAAAGGTCCATTACGAAAGAACTCATATTCCATTCGGACAGGGGGTCACAATATGCCAGTTATAGATTCACCAATATCATTAAAAGTTATGATGGGACCGTAAGACAAAGTATGGGTAGGAAGGGTAATTGTTGGGACAATGCAGTGGCCGAAAGTTTCTTTAAGAGCTTGAAAGTGGAATGGGTGTACAAACACAGCTATGACAACAGATCTGAAGCCGAACTTTCCATCTTTCAATGGATCGAGACCTGGTACAACAGAAGAAGGATACACTCGCTTTTGGGGTATAAAACAATAGAAGAATTTGAAACCGAAATGTCTAATCAAAAAATAGCCGCATGACTCTTATCTAATTGTCCACTTTTTTGTTGCAAGTCCAATGTTTTACCTTAGCGGTTTTTTGTGCATTAAAAAAGGCTTCCAATAATCTGGAAGCCTTTTTATTCTAGTAGCGGGGACTGGACTCGAACCAGCGACCTTCGGGTTATGAGCTTAGTCCGTACAGTAACTAACAAAACTTAAAACTACTTAAAATCAATGATTTACATAATTTTAATAAAATTTATCATCAATTATAGGCATCCGATACCAAATTATTCTGTACTTATTCTGTACTAGTTTTTGTATCTTTATCATTGCAAAAAGTAAGTTATGGCTAATATAAAAATTGTTCTTCGTAAAAATATGATTAAAAAGGATGGTACAATTCCATTGGCCATAAGAATAAGTGCAAATTATAAGACTAATTATAAGTGGCTTGGTCAATACGTTCTTGCAAAGGATTGGGATAAAGTTGCTGGACAAGCAAAAAGAAGTCATCCAAATTATAAAATGCTAAATAATTTTTTACTTAAAAAATTAACAGAAGCCAACGATGTTTATTTAAATAACCAAGATGAAAATATTACTCCAAAACAGGTCAAACAAAAACTGAAAGGTCCAGGCGGCTCTAAATCGTTTTTTGCAGTTGCTGCTCAACGGATAAAAACAAAATATGACCGTAAAGTTTTTTCAGTAGCCAAATCAGAGCTTTCTATTTTATACAACATTGAAGAGTTTTTAAATCTCAAAACTTCCTTAACTAAAAAAGATGTTATCGAAGGTATTGCAAAACGAAGAAGAGATAGAGTTGGCAAGGCTAGAAAGTCGGAATATTCCTTTATTGATGGAATTGAACATTTCCAAAAGAAAAAAGATTTGAAGTTTCAAGATATTAATCAGGCTTTTCTAGAACGCTATAAAACCTTTTGTTCCGCTTATCTTAATCAGAAAACTAGAACAATTTCAAATCAATTAATTTTTATCAGAACACTATTCAATGTTGCCATTAAAGATGGTGTTGTTTCTGCAAAGTATTACCCTTTTGCTGGTGACAAAGAAAAAATCAGATTAGGAACTAGTAATAAGATAGGTCTAACTATCGAAGAGGTCGAAAAAATTGAATCATTGAAATTAGAACCTTATTCTTCGATTTGGCATACGCATAATGTATGGTTGATTTCCTTTTATTTTGCTGGTATTCGTATTTCAGATGTTGTAAAATTAAAATGGTCTGATTTTAAGGATGATAGGCTGTATTACGTTATGAATAAGAACGAGAAGCCTTTAAGCCTTAAAGTTCCCGAAAAAGCGAAAGCTATTCTAGATTTTTACAAAATGAACAGAAAGAATAATGGTGGATATATCTTTCCTTTTTTAAATGAAGTCCGGCCAAATGATGATGAAGATTTTTTTACTAAGACTAGAAATGCCACTAAACTCTTCAATAAATATTTAATTAGAATCGCTGCCCAATGTGATATTGACAAAAGCTTATCTAATCATATTGCGCGTCACACTTTTGGAAATATTGCAGGGGATAAAATCCACCCATTAATGTTACAGAAGCTTTACAGACATAGCGACTTAAAAACTACTTTAAACTATCAAGCAAACTTTATTCATAGAGATGCTGATGATGCTTTGGATAGTGTAATTAGTTTTTAATCTGAGTTTTACCATTTACAGAACACTTCGCAAGTACCAACTTTTAAGAAATTTTAAGAAAGGCATAATTTTTGCAGCTTTCCAGTAAAAAACTGTCTATAGAACGTCAACTACATAATTCTTTGTAATTACCTTATCTAATATCGACCCTACTATTAACAGTTACTAACTCTGTAATTAGGTATGGTATGAAATTACATTTACTCGCACAAAATCTAGAAAAACAATTATTAGAAATTGAAGAAAATTCAGAGACAATTATGCAACGCTCAAAGCATTCTATAATAGTCTGCACGAAACTTTTAGGTCAATTTAAAAAGGAAATTATTAACAAAGGTTTCGCCTCTATCTCGGATGAGATTTATTTTTTTAAGCACACAAAACAAATCCCATTAAGACATCTTATCTATTTTTCTGAAATTCGTTCCTTTGAAATTCAATTCCCCAAAACAGACAAAGAATCACAACGCAAATTTATTAGAAGAAAGATGCAGAAAGTCAATCGTTTCTTTAGCTACAATTTGGACTTCACGCAATATGCTGATTCAAAACATACTCATTTTGATAAAGAATATTATACACGAGAATATTTGGGATCTTACATTATAGCTACATCTAAATTCTATTTCCAAGACCCTGAATTTTGTACACCAAGAGATATGCTTCTTGGTAAATACAGAGCCTATGATTCGCTAGCAACTTATTTAGATGAGAAAAAATTTAAAATTCGCAACGGTTTAAATGGTAAACTTAAATCCATTAAACCGATTGAAAAAATACATTGGCCATTTTCAAATACAGAATACGTTGAACTTTTATATGCACTCTGTGCAAAAGGATTGGGAAAACAAGATAACCAAAGCATAATGCAAATTTCCAGAAAATTGCAACAGCTATTTGATCTTGAACCAAAAGACATCTACAAAACCTATCACGACATCAAAAACAGGAAGAATAGCCGAACGCTTTTTCTTGACGAACTCTCTACATCTCTACTCATAGAAATGGATAAAAGTGAAGAATAAAACCATTATTTATCTATTCGATTCCTAATTCTCAAGCTTTTAAAAAAAGACCGTACTACGGTTGACCTACGGTAATTAATTTTTGCACCAGTTTTTTATAAAATTTAATGTGATTTGAACTTGTGGATTTGCAAAAAACATCATCAAAATCTATCAAAACAAAGCAAATTTCAAGATGTTAAATTTTGACCGTACTACGGTCGTACTAGGGAATAAAATCCAATAAACCTATTCAAATTTGTAGAACGAAAGTCAAATCAAGTCAGGGGCTATCAAATTAATTGTAAATCAATAGTCCCTTTCTTTAAAACCGTTTTATTATGCCAGCAACTATTATTACTTCAGACGACCTTCGAGAATTCAAAATGGAATTACTCGATGATATCAAAAATCTCTTATCCAAACAGGGAAATGGAAAACTTAAAAAATATCTCAAATCTTCTGAGGTTATGGACTTACTTCAAGTAAGTCCTGGAACACTTCAAAATCTTCGCATCAACGGAACGCTACCATATACTAAAGTTGGCGGAATCATTTATTATGATACCGAAGAAATACAAAATGTAATGACAGCTAACCGTGTACATCACGGTTTAAATTCTTAGGCAATGAACTATATAAAGCTACTAAACGCGGCTTTTGAAAAGTTCTATTTTGATGACCGCCTAAACCCTACCCATATCAGTTTGTATATGGCCTTGTTCCAAGAATGGAACAGCAGCCGCTTTGCAAATGAATTCTATGTTAATCGTAGAGATTTGATGCTCGCATCAAAAATAGGTTCAAAATCTACTTATCACAGGTGTGTTACCGATCTAGACTCTTGGGGTTACCTTTTCTACTTTCCTTCCAATAATCCTTACAAGGGTAGTAAAATCAAGATGTCCATTATCGGCACAAATGATGAACCTGATATGGGACGGTACAGTCCCATATTAGAACAGGTTGCGGAACAGTACCGTCCCAATAGTGTACCGATAATGGGACAGCACCATCCCATATCTGGACAAGTTGTGGCCTTGCACCGTCCCATAGGTGGACAAGCATTGGTATCTACTATAAACAATAACAAACAAGAAAACAATATAAAACAACCAAAGGGCTGGCAGGCCGTTATTGATTTTTTTATTGAAAAAAGTTTTAATGCTGATGAAGGAAAAAAATTCTTCGAGCATTATGAAACTCGAAATTGGCAAACTAGCGATGGAAAAGAAATTCGAGATTGGCGAGCCTTAGCTTTGAACTGGATGGATAGAAGCGAGCTTTTCAATGAAGAAAACAAACCAAACATAAAACAGGCGTCCCAAATCAAGGACAACTTGCGAACCACTAAAAACAAGGATTATGGACAACCCCTCTAAAATTATCGAAGGTGACGTGGAATATTCGCTGGGAAAATTTGACGGCAAAAGCGTTCTCTACGACTTTCCGAAAATTTTGATTTATCTGAATGCCAAAGGCAAACTATTGTTTGGCGAGAGGTTCAAAATTTACAACGAGGATAAAGATATTTTACTGAAGCTTTGTTCATATTTCATCAAGGATAAAGAAAATTGCAAAACCTATGGAATTGATATTGATAAAGGCATCCTACTTTCTGGACCGGTAGGGTGTGGAAAGACCAGCCTAATGAAATTGCTACGTCATTTAGTTCCCTTGCAGCGTCCTTACGAAATGATTCCTTGCCGGAATGTAGCGTTTAGTTTTAATCATCTTGGTTTTAAAACAATCGAAGAATACGGAAATACCAAGTTTTTCTGTTTCGATGATTTAGGTGTAGAACCTTCTGGACGATTTTATGGTAAGGACTTAAACGTGATGGGCGAAGTACTATTATCTCGCTATGAACTGTATCTCGATACCAAACACAAAATCAAAACCCACGCGACCACCAATCTGAATGCTGAAGAATTAGAAGAACGCTATGGAAATCGTGTCCGAAGCAGAATGCGAGAACTTTTTAATTTGATTGCTTTTGATACAAAAGCTGGGGATAAGCGGAAATGAATTTGAAAATACTGTATTTCAAAGTGAAACTTGTTTAATGTATGGTCATTTAAATCCTATTTACTTAACAACAGCTTTTGTTTTCTTGAATTGGTGAACAAGCAACAGTCCCATAAGAGCAATAAACACAACAATCTCCTTCGTTTGGTTTCAAAACCGTTTTACAATTCTCGCATTCGTAGAAAAACTGCAAAGCGTTTGTTGGCATATCTTCTACTTTTTTATGTCCGCAGTTTGGACAGGTGATTTCTGATTTTAATATAGTTAGTTTCCATTCAATTTTTATTAAAGCATATGTGGTATGTCGGAAGCCAATGTTGGATATGAAAAAATCATTGTTCTAATATCATTAACCTTCATTTTTGTTTTTATGGCCATTGCGAAGAGATTTATGGTTTCTTCTGTATGTGGTCCGATTAAATGCGCTCCCAAAATTGTTTGGGTTTCTACGTCAATTATAGTTTTGAACGCATATTCTTCAACGTTTAAACGTTTGGCATTGAACCAATCGCCGACCTCTTTATAATTTATCCGAATATGGTAGTTCAGCTCTTTGGCTTTCGATTCAGAATAACCAACAGAAGCCATTGTAGGCAAAGTAAAAACTACCGTTGGCATTGGCGGATAACTTATTTCTTTAGAATTGCCTTTGATGATATTTGAAGCAACCGTATGACCTTCCAAAACTGCAACTGGCGTTAAGGGCAAACCTTCTGAATCTGCGGCATCGCCTGCTGCATAAATATGAGGGTTTGAAGTACTTTGAAGGTATTTGTCTACCGTAACACCTTTTTTAGTAAAGGCTATGTTGGCTTTGTCTAAATTTAAATCAAATATTGCTGGTGGACGGCCGGCAGAATTAAAAACAGCTTCGGCTTTGAAATATTCTGTTTTCTTTGTGGATTTACCTTTCACTCGATACTGGTTGTCCACTTTTTCAATGGCCATTACCTCTGTATTAAGAATGAGTTTTATATCTAATTTTTTGGTGGCAGAAACAAGATGTTTTACAATATCCTGTTCAAAATTTTCCAAGGGATTTTCTCCACGATGAACAATAGTTACCTCTGCTCCACATCGAGCCGCTATATGTGCAAACTCAAAAGCAATATATCCGCCACCAATGAACAATAAGGATTTAGGCAATTCTGCCAAATTCAAGAAATCGGTACTGGATTTGGCGAAATGTCCACCTTCAAATTCTAAAACCCTTGGCTTGGATCCCGATGCGATTACAATTTTTTTAGCTCTTACTTTGTCGTTTCCAACTTGCAATGTGTTTTCTGATAGAAATTTTGCTGAACTATGGAAGGTATCTATTCCGTTCTTCTTATATCCTTTTTCAATTTTTGGCGGCATTTCATCCACAAAGGTTTGTTTAAAAGCCATTATATCCTTCCAATTGACTTTAGGTATGGTATCAATGCCATTACCTTTAAGTCTTTTGGCAAAGTCTCGTACTTCCGTAGCGCCTATAATCACTTTTTTTGGGTCACAACCTCTCAATGCACAAGTGCCACCATAAGGTAATTCATCCGTTATTCCGACTTTCAGGCCTTTTGAGGCGCATTTATTGGCGATGGTCATTCCTGCCATACCCGAACCAATGATGAATACATCGTAATTTTTCATATAAAATTATTTTTCTTCTTTAGCTAAACTAACTTGCACAACAACTTAATTTAGAAACATCTTTGCCAAAAGTAATCGCTGCTAATTTAATACCTTCTCCTAATGTTAAATAGGGGTAAAAACTTTCAGCTAAATCTTTTACTGTAATGCCAAACTTAATTGCCATACTTAATTGTTGAATAAGTTCGCCACCTTCTGGTGCAATGACTCTAGCACCTATTAACTTATCGGTTTCAGTATTACGAATCAATTTAATGAAGCCTCTTATGTCTTGTGCGGCCAATGCTCTAGGAACGTGCTTTAAGTCTAATTTACTCACTTCAAAAGGAATACCTTTTGCTTCTGCTTCTATTTCATCCATTCCTGCACCAGCAATTTGAGGGTCAGTAAATACTACCCAAGGTAATGATGTATAATCCACACTCTTCTTCGACAATGAAAATGCATTGTTTACTGCTGTATTGCCTTCGGTGGCAGCTGTATAAACAAATGGTGGTGTATTTGTTACATCTCCAGTTGCATAAAGGTTAGATACATTGGTTTCCATTTTTTTATTAACTATAATTTGTCCACTTTTGGTTAAGTTTATACCAATATTTTCAAGACCTAATTTAGATGTGTTTGGTTTTGTTCCGGTGGCTACAACAATATGTCCTTTCTCAATGATTTGAGTTGTCGAACCATCAGGGCAGTTGCAATGAATGATAGTATCATTACCTCGTTTTTCGAATTTAATGGCTCTGAAATTTGGTAAGATTTCAATACCCTCACTTTTCATTTGCTCTACCAAAACATCTGTAATATCACTGGTTTGGCTACGTAATGGTCTATCCGTAAATTCTATAATACGTACTTTTACACCCAATCGGCTATAAGCTTGTGCTATTTCTAATCCAATATATCCAGCTCCCATAATGGTTAAGCTTTCAGGTTTTTCTTCTAAATCAAATAAAGAAACATTAGTTAAGTAGCCTACTTCATTTAATCCTTCAATGTTTGGAATGTTTGTTGTCGCTCCGGTTGCTATAACAATGTTCGTTGCACTGTATTTATCTTTTCCATCTACAACAATGGTTTTATTATCTACAAATTCAGCCCACCCCTTTAGCATTGTTAGATTTTCAAAATCTCTTACAACATCCATATATTTTTGTTGCTGTAATGCCGAAACCAACTCTTTTTTATCTTTAATAATTTGTTTAAAATCAATATCTACACCTCTTGGTTTAATACCCTTAAAATTAGAATGTGTAGCGTGATATGCAGTTTCGGCAGCTCTAATTAAGTTTTTTGACGGAACGCATCCAACATTTACACAAGTACCCCCAAAATCTAATCCACCATTTACCATTAGTGTCGTAAGCCCTAAACCTTCAGCTTCAATTGCTGCTGAAAATGAAGCAGAACCACCACCAATAACAATTAAATCAAATTGATTTTTATTTTTATTGGATTCTTTAGAGATTGTAGTATCAGAAGTTGAAGAGAAAGAATCCTCTTTTTCAATACCATTTATAACAGAATAATTACCAATGTCATTTACTGCATTGATTAATTCTTCTTTACCCATTTTACTTGTATTAAAAGTAAATTCTCCTTTTCCAGTTTCGTGATTTACATTGCTATTTATAATACCATTGGTCTTATTCATATCTTTTTCGATATGCGAAGAACAACCGCTACAGGTCATCCCGTTTATTTCTAATGTGATTTTTTCTATATTTTGTGACATATTTTTTTCATTTTTATTAGCAACACAAATTATTGAATAGTCCCTCATATTCAATTTTACCCATCAACCTATCCAAATAGTATTCAGGCTTTTCCTCAAAGGTGGAAATACAATGTGGGCATCTGCAAAAAGGTATTACAGTATTTTTGTACTTCACTCCTGTAGTATGAGCTATGTTTTTTTCAGCAAGACATACTGGGCAAACAGTTACATTTTTGATTTCCTCTATATACTTACTGGGATTTTTATTAAAAATTTCTGCGCATCCTGAACAGCAAAAAGAATAAGATTCATCTTTATATGTTGATTTTGTTGCGGATTTCTCTTTTATACCTAACCTTACTAACGAACATCCACAAGTAGGGCAAACCTTTGATTTAATTTTTTTCATTTCTATAAAGGGTTACTTAATTAAAAATTTATAAGACATATTGAAAGCCTCTATCTATACTTTATCTTTTAGTAATTCTACTTTATACCCTTTCTTCTCTATAACAGCTTTTAAGGCTTCCATACTCGTCTTTGTTTTATCGAATTGTATAACCGCAATGTCGCCTGGGTATTCAACAGAATGCTCCGTAACACCATCAACTGCTTTAACTGCTTTATAAATACCGTTAGAACAACCGGCACAGGTTATTCCAGTTATTTTGAAGTGAACAGTTGTCAAATTTTGTTCGTCAACAGACGTTTCGACTTTTTGTGCTTCCAAGTTTTTGTTTTGTGCGGTGGCTTCAACAGAAAACAGAACTAAAGCTAGAACGGGAATTAAAATAATATTTTTCATAACTAAATATTTTAAGATTATTTATTGATTATTGATATTGAATTATCTCCATAATTAGAAACATATAATTTGTTTCCAACAGGCATTACACCAATGGGCTTATTACCTGTTTCATAAGAAATTGATTTCTTTTCGAGTGTAACCGCATCATACACGTAAACTTCTGACAAATCAAAACTTACAACGTATAATATATTTTCATCTTCGGATAAGATTGCTTCTTCGGGGGTTTTTATGTTTTCTATTTCCTTTACAATTTCTCCGTTTTCGGTATCTATAATATGAATTTTGTTTCCAAAGAAATTACTTATATATAATAGTGAATGGTCTTTGTTGCTGTGTATGAGTTCTGGTTTTCCTCCTGTTTTAAGGATGGATTGTTTTCCTGTTTCTATATCAATCACAGAAATGCTTCCATCTTCTGTATTGGTAACAAACAGCTTTGAATCGTTCCCCGAGATGCCTATTCCATCCGGTCCTTTTCCTGTAGGGAATGTTTTTAATATATTGAGAGTAGTAGCGTCCAATTGCAACACTTTATTGTCATCTATTGCTATTACATAGATTAAATCTCCTTTTTTATTTGCAGTAATTCCACCTAAATGAGTTTCAAATAGTTTCTCTTTTAGAATGGTATGATTGTCAAAATCAATGATAACTACTTGCTTATCGTAACCACTAACCGCAACCAAATTACTCTCTGCTAACTGAACAAAACCCCACGGATACCTTATGCCTTCTATGTTTCTTAATACTTTATCTGTCTGGGTATCAATAACTGAAATTAATGTGTCCTCCACATTTGCAACATATAAAAAGGACTTGTCGGGTGCTAAAAATAGCGCATCAGGACCTTTGCCAACAGATACAACCGAAGAATTGGTATTATTCTTAAGAGTATTACTTTCAATAATGGTCGTAACATTTTCCTTTTGCTTTTCCTTACAAGAAGCCAGTAATGCGGTCACTATAAGTATGTAGAAAAACTTTCTCATCAATCAAACATTTATTTGTTTATTACTTTATATCCCGTTGAGTTTATTGCTTTCTCTATATCCTCTATAGTAGTTTTCGAATTATCAAATTCTACTTTGGCGTTAGCTTTTTCAAAAGATGCCGCTACATTAACAATGCCTTCTAATTCATTAACTGCGTGCGTAACGTGTTGTTCACAAGAAGCACAAGTCATACCTTCAACCTCAAAATTCACAGTTTGAATGTTAGATTGATTCACGATAACAACTTCTTTCTTATTATCAGGATAAAAAATGTGAGAGTAATATGGAAAGCTCATTGAGATAGCCGCAAATAGTGTAATTCCTATTAAAAATCCTTTAGTTTGAAACCACTTTGGTTTTGCATCTACTTCGCAACAATCATCAGCTTTTTTGGTCTTTAAATAACTGTACCAAGCATAACCGATGGCCAACACTGCCAATCCTATAAGATAAGGTCTAAAGGGTTCCATCCAAGATAAAGTGGAAGCGCCACCGCCTACGCCAGCGATTAGTGCAATAACTGGTGGAATACAACAGGATGATGCTGCTACAGCTGCAAACAAACCTGTATAGGCTACATTTTTTGAGGTTTTTTCTGTGTTCATTGTAATAAAATTTATGCTATTTTTCTTTCTAATTTGATTGACTTAAAAATACTATTCAGAATATCCGTCTCATCCTTATTCAATGAATAATATAATGTTTGGCCTTCTCTCCTTGAGCTTATAATACCTGCATCTTTCATTTTTCGTATATGCTGTGAAACTGCTGGCACGCTCATACCTAAAATATCAGATAAATCGCAAGGACATAGTTCATTTTCCATATTTAATAAGAATAGGATTTTTAAGCGCACCTCATTACCTGAAATGGATAGTAGTTTCGATATTTTATCGAAACCATTAGCCATACCGTCAATGGTAGTTCTACAGTTTAGTAACTGCTTATGGTCAGCCTCAGCTCTTGTACAGGATATTTCTAGTTTCATATTAATGCTTTAGACGAGCAAAGGTACAGTTAATTACTTATTTAAGCAAATACTTAAATATAAATTCTATTCTACTCTAACTTTTTAGTTGGTTGTCTTAAATAAGTTAGCGGGTGTTATGCGGAAATAATCTATTTTTTGAAAGACTTATATAAGAAAATCACTTCAGAAATAAATTGGATTACAATCGCTTTTAAACTCTTTGTTAATTCTAAAAATAGGTCTTTCATAATAGTATTAGTTTTGTATAGATAACAAAATGGCTGTGGCAATCAATTGGATATTGTTAGAATTTGAAATATACTTGCCTTCATCTTTATTACTCAAAAAACCTAATTCTATAAGCACAGAAGTGCAAACATCAACCGTTTCTCGAAGCACCTGAAAATTTGCAAACTTCACACCTCTACTCTCATATCCTATCTCTTTGCAAAGCGTCTTTTCAATTTGATAGCCGACAAAAACAGATTCAATAGAATATTCCGCTTGCTTTTTTGAAGCATAAACTTCAATTCCTCTTGCATCTGGATTATCAGAATGGTTACAATGTAAGGACACAAACAAATCAGCTTTTAGAACTTTGGACAGCTTGGTTCTATCCGATAGCGAAATGAGCGTATCACTATACCTGGTTAAATAAATATCGAGTGGTTTTTCCAAGTCGTTATTTAACCTTAAAATCTCATTTGCAATACTCATCACTACATCCTTTTCTTGGATACCATTTATGCCAATAGCACCAGCATCTTTTCCACCGTGTCCAACGTCAATCACGATTCGTTTTTGAGTACCCGATTCTTGTCCAAAAATGAAGCACATTTTTAGAAGTAAAATCACAAAACTGACGTTTTTGAGCACTTTTTTCACTTTTAATTTTCGGGTTATCAACAACTTCACTTCAAAATTCCATAGAATTTGATGCCAAATAATAACAATGGAATTCAATCAACATCAAATAATATTTTATTCACAAATATTTGATTTTCAGGTATTTATGTTCAAATATATGTAAATTTCCAATAACGAAAATGAACTAAAAATTTAAACTTTTCCGTTATGAAAAAATCACACTATTTAGCATCCATTCTTTCGCTCTTATCCACTTCGCTTTTTGCTCAAATTGGTGGCATTGAAGATTCAGTTAATGATGTTGGCGACACTATCCGAACTATTTTTCCAATACTACTCGGTGTAATCTTCCTTGTAGGTTTCCTGTTCAACGCAGGACATTTTTTTGGGGAAAATGCAGATTTAAAAAAGGGGATTACCCGAGTTTTAGTATTTGTATTGATTGCTGGCGCAGTTGTCGGCATCTTCACATACTTAATAGGAATCGTAGTATAAATGAAACGCTTCGAGGTCTATAAAAACATTCGGAAAAGGGCAGTCATTTTTGGGCTGCCCATTTCCCTGTTTGCCTTAATGATGGTTTCCGTTTTGGCCTCTTTGCTTATCATCATTTTCTCTTTCAGCTTTGGGATAATAATAGGTGTGTTGGTGTTCAATGCTTCCCTTTATGTGGCGCTGACACGGATAGCCCACAATCCACAGCTTTTCCAAATGGCAAAGGCATTTCCGCAAATCATTAGTAACAAAAGAAACTCTGGCTTCGATTATGAACAAAATTAATCTTTCGGGATATCAACCTATTGTAGATATTCAGGACAATATTGTGTTTGCCAATAATGGCAATGTGGTCCTGTGCTATAAAGGTAATCTACCAGAAATCTATTCCTTATCGGAAAAGGATTTTGAGGATATGCACGGTGCTTGGTTTCAGGCATTAAAGTCATTGCCAGTTGGTACTGTGGTTCATAAACAGGATGTCTATCTCAAGAAATCATATACTTCAGAAAAGCTTCCGAATACAACCTTTCTGGAAAAGGCTACGCACGAGCTTTTTAAAGGTCGTGCTCATATTGAACACAGCTGCTATTTGTTCTTCATCTTGACCAAGAATAAGGCCCTCAATAATCCTAAATACGTCAACCCGTTCCGAAAAGTTTCAAAAGGAATTGTACAGGAACTGGATGACAATATTAAAAGCTTTGTAAACTCGGTTAGCGATTCGGTTTCCTTTATAAACAATAGCCGAAAAATGGATTTTATTTCGCTTAAAGCGGAAGAAATTCAGCAACTAACTAACGCTTATTTCAACGGCTTTAATGAAGGCTTCGATACCGACATTCTATTAGATAAGAAAAGCGTCAATATTGGCGAAAACCATTTTGATGCCCTTGCCATCAATAGCGAACTGTGCTTTGGCGAAAGTGTACAGAGTAGCAAAACCAATGAGAAATTCACTTCTGACGATTTTGTGTTTCATCAAGGGTTTATTGATGGCTTAGGGCTTACGCTTAACGAAAACCACATTGTCAATCAGATTTTATATCTCGACGACAAACAGAAGTGGCGCAAGCTGCTCGACAAGAAAGTCGAGGAACTTAACAAGAGTTCCAATTTCGGTTCACAGAACAACGTGGTTTTGGGGAAAATCCAACATATTCTTGACCAAATCAATGCCGATGACAATGCACGGATTATTCGTGGTCATCTCAATATTGTGTATTGGTCTAAAGAAGCCAAAGACCTAGACAAAATAACTTCAAAAATTAAAACTGAATTTAAGGAACTGGATATTATTCCATACTATCCGAGAGGCGAAGAGCGCAAGAATTATATATTAAACAGTTACTGCTGTTTTTCGTCCAATTTCTCGAACAACGATTTATATGTTACCGATTTAAAACACGCATTATGCCTATTCATCAATAATACCAATTACAAATCTGATACTACCGGAATCATCTTCAATGATAGAGAGCATAATATTCCTGTTCTAAAAGATGTTTGGGACGAGCAAAAAAAACGTATCAAGGCTCGGAATTTTGCCATTTTCGCACCAACGGGCGAGGGAAAATCCTTTTTAGCCAATAATATTTTACGCCAATACTTTGAAAGTGGTGTTCGTCTGGTCATTATCGACTTGGGTGGCTCGTACACTAAATTTGCCAAACTATATCCTGAAAAATATACGGTACTTCGGTACGAAAGTGGAAAAAATCTTGGCATCAATCCTTTTTATATAAGTGATACAAATGATCTGACACCTGAACGATTGGAAGATTTGTCTGTTTTCCTTTTTGAGCTGTTCGCTTCAGATTTAAAGGTTACTAAAGCACAGTCGGTTTCAGTCAAAAAAATATTGCGTCATTATTACAATAGCATTTCAGAAAATCATTCGCTCGAAGGATTTTACAATTTTATAGAAAGGAATCAAGAGGATCTTCTTGACACCCTAAAAATCCATCCCGACTACTTCAACGTTACCAGCTTTTTGCACGTAATGTCCGAATACGTCGGCGATGGTCTATATAGTTTCCTATTTGAAGTGAGCGAAGACCAGACCTATAAAATCGAAGATAAACGCCTGATTGTTTTTGAACTGGATGAAGTGAAGGACAATAAGGAAATCCTGTCCGTAATGTTGAAGCTGATAAAATCAGCAATTCAAAGAACTATTTGGAAAAACCGTGCTGAAAAAGGTATCATCCTTTTCGACGAGTTTGCCAAGCAACTGAAGTTTGAAAACGTACTGGAAAGTGTGGAATTCTACTACCAAGCAATTCGTAAACAAAATGGTGCAATTGGTATTATTCTACAATCTATTAATCAGCTTCCGGACAATTCTACTTCCGCAAGCATACTTGAAAACACGCAAGTCATATATAGTCTGAACAATGAAAAAGGCTATGATGAACTGGTCAAAAGGCTCAACCTATCCAGTCACGATTTAAACCAATTAAAGTCCATCAAAAACAACCTTTCCGGACCACGGAAGTACACCGAAATGTTTATTAAAATCGGTAGGGAAAGTAACATATTCCGTCTTGAAGTTCCGAAGGAAGTCTATGCAGCTTACTTAACCGATGGTCAGGAAAACGAAGAAATAATGAAGCTCTACAACGAGCATAACGATATGGAAAAAGCAATAATTCAATTCACATCTAAAACATAATATTATGAAGACAAAAATCAAAATTTTAGTAATGACCGTAGCCCTGACCTTGTTTATGTCAGGTAATGCTACCGCCCAGGGAATGCCAACTTATGATAACACCAATTTTATCAGTTTGGTAAAACAGCTTTTGGAATCTGGGAAACAGACCGCTCAAATGATAAAGTCTGTAAAATTTCTGAAAGATGCTAAAGAAGCCATCGAGCAAGTATCAAGCGTAGTTCAACAACTCAACGCTGTCCAAGAAATTGCAGACAATAATCAGCGTCTTATCAATGTAATGCAAAATGATTTACAGGACATTTTAAACTCGCCCTACATCAAACCCGATGAAGTTTCAAGAGTTATGGAATCATTCGATGCAATAGTCCAAAACTCATTGGACACGGTAGATTTTATTGATGAAGTTCTGTCAAGCGACTACCTAAAAATGAGTGATGCAGAGCGTGCCGCAATTTTGAAAGAAAAAGAACTGGAATCCAAGCAAATGGTTTCTACCATCACTACGAAAACGAAACGCTATCGTGATATCATTTCTTTCAGAAAAATGCAGGATAAGGTAAATAACCGCGAAACAGGATATTAAAAATGACCGCAACCATACTTTTAGGGATTGGATTGGAATACATCGATACGGTGTTCCAGACCATACAGAACAGCAACTTCTCGCAATACACTATTGCCGGAATGAAAACGCTCGCTGTCCTATTTTTTCTGGTTAACATCCTGAAAAAGTACAATGAAGGTGTTGCGGACAAAGACGGGTACACTTGGGGATTGAGTCCTGGTGAACTGGCAAAGAATTTTGCTATTGTTATTCTGGTCATATTCTCAACGCAGGTATTAGGGTTTTTCGATGGAATTTTAGTGGCCATCGAAAGTCAATATCGAGGGACTGCACCTGCATTATTGCCATTACAGATGCAGGATATTCCGTTAGAGGAAGACGTAAGTCTTTTTGATGCTGCGAGCTCAGCAATGACCCTTTTATACGAAGCTTTAGTAACACCATTGTATGGGTTTAAGATATTGGCATTTATTCTAAGCACTATACTTTGGATTCTTGACCTATTCATTTATCCGTTGTTTTTGGCAGAGCGTTTTTTCCTTTTGGGGATAATGCAAGCGTTCTTCCCTTTGGTCATTAGCCTTGCAGTATTTGAAAAATTCCGTTCACTTGCTTATACATTCTTCAAGTTGTATGCTGCTGTATATATGTTAGTGCCGGCATTCTTTTTAGTCAATGTATTTGTTAACGCTATTTATACGGAAATCAACACCAATTTTTGGGTCAATTTATTTGGAACTGATACAGGTCAAGGCTTTTTTGCGCCTGTTGTTCAATTAGGTTCTGTTGCATTTATTGTTTTCCTGAAATTCAAATTGTACAAACGAGCAACGTCCTTTACGCTCAGATTGTTTACTGCCTAAGGCAGATTAAAAATAAGAATATGAAAACACCATACAAGAGTATTTATAACGTCCTAAAATTGAATCGGTTTATCGTTTTGGCAGTTGTTGTCTGTGCCTTAATGTCCAGTACCTTTTCAGTTTGGATGGTATTCAATACAAATCAAAAAGCGCTCAATAGTGCTTTTGCAATCAATACAGATGGCAGTATAATTCCCTTGAAGCTCGTAACTCAAAAAGAGAATTTTAGAGTCGAAGCTCTGGCACATTTGGATCTGTTCCACAACTACTTCTATAACATCGATGCCAGTAACTATGAAAGGAATTTGGAAAGAGCACTTTGGTTAGGCAATAGTTCAGTGGACAATCTTTACCGTCAGAAGAAAGCTGATGGCGTTTATAACCGATTGCTTCAGTATTCATTGATTCAAAAAGTATTGAGTATTGACTCAAGGATAAACGAAAATAATGGCTCATATAGTTTTACAACCACCACCATTTTTGAAATTAACAGAGGTTCAATAATTGACACCTACGAATTGGTTTCAACAGGAAACCTGATTATGGTTGACCGAAACTTTCCCAACAATCCGCACGGACTTCTAATTACAAATTACTTCGAGAACACTTTAAAAAAACTAAATGATGAAAGTTGAAAAGAATAAAATAGTATTCGCTGCCGTATTGGCTGTGATTTTCATATTCCTGATTTCCTATTCTGTAATGGTATTGGGCGATGATGATGATGATACTGAAAACCTAAAACAGACCTTAGTGCCTGATTTAGAGGAAAACCAAAAAGAATACGACTCTAAACTGGATGCTATAAATGACTTAAAGAAAGTTCGTGAAAATAACGCACCCAGCATTTATGATGAAAAACTCATTGATTCCTTGGGATTCTACGATCCAGATTTGCCCGAACGTGAAAAAGAACGCATTGTAGATAGCATCTATGAAGCTGGCAAAATTCAATATTCATCGAAACGATACCAAAACTTAGGACAGAAAAGAACTGTTCGCAAAGCGGTATCAAAAATTGATTCTACTGAAGTAAAAAGAGAACAAAAAATTGAAGCCAAAGAATTAGGCTTAGAACATCAATTGTTTTTTGCCGCATCTCCAAAACCCAACGAGTTTTCAATCATTGGTAATACTGATGAAACAATTTACGTAGTAGTAGATGGCGACCAAATAGTCAAAGCGAATACCAGATTACGAATGCGCCTTACCAAAACAGCTACCATTAATGGTAAGCTGATGCCAAAGAACACCCCTATTTTCGGTTTTATAAGCTTTCAACCTAATCGTGCGCTCATTGAAATTGAAAACATAAAGCATCATCCTACAAAACTCAAAGCTTTTGATTTGTCAGATGGTAGTGAGGGCATTTATGTCGAGAACAATTTTCGGGCAGAAGCCACCACCGAAGTCTTGGACGATATTATTGGCGATATCAACATTCCTACCGTACCACAAGTTGGTGGTATATCCAAAGTACTCAGACGTAACAACCGAAACGTAAAAGTTACGGTATTGAATAATTATAAATTAATTCTAAAACCTAAATTATGAGAGCAACAATTTTAATATTTGCGATACTGATTTCCGCTTTCGCGAAAGCGCAAACAACTACAGTTCTCGATACCATATATGCCAACGACACCAAAAACGTTGCATTATTCTTCCCTGAACCTATTCGACAAGGTATAACTGGTTCAGATAATTTTGTTTTTACCTACAACCGTGAAAAAGAACAGTATTTTGGACTTCTTCAAGCAAAGCCTGGCAAAGAAAGTAATCTACTGGTAGTCAATAGAAATGGTTCAATTTTTTCGTATATTGTAAGATATAAAAAACAGCTATCTAAGCTCAATTATTTCATTCCGCTATCCAATAGTATCGGAAATGAGAAACCAATTAAGGTCGATTCGATTCTTGCTGAATCTTCTGAAGAACGTGTAGATAATAGAACGTATTACTATCAAAAATTCTGCTCGTATCTTCTTAACAGAAACCAGCGTATAGGTCGAATTAAAAAGCGAAATGAAGGTATCGTTTTGAGTGTTGAGAATATTGTTTTTGATAAGGAAGAACTCTACTTCGTTATCCAGATTGAGAATAATTCTACTTTGGATTACGATTTGAATTTCTTAAACCTTTCGATTGAAACAAGACAAAAAGGGAAAAGAAAATCGTTGCAACGCCTGTATCAAGAACCAACTTACAAACACAATCTGCCTTCAAAAATTGCAGAAAGTGAAACTGTTCGCTTCGTTTATGTATTGCCCAAATTTTCATTATCTAATGACCGTAGGGCGATTTTAGAATTGAATGAAAAGGATGGCGAACGAAACATTGAACTGAAAATATCACATAGATATATCAATAACCCAAATTAAGAATATTATGAAAAAAATTGTCGTTTTCTCGCTCGTACTGCTGTTCCTTTCTTGTGCCGATTCTGATACTAAAATTTCGGGACCAAGTGCCACAGCCCAAATCGTCATCGAAAGCTTTTATGAAAAAGATGAGGAAGCTTTAAAAGCCAACTCAACACCACAGGCATATTCTAATTATATGAATACTATAAATATGTTCAATGCGACGGTAAAGGATGATTCAAACTTTACAGTTTTGCAGGATACGATTATGGGTGACGTGGCTTGGGTAAAATATACTACAGCCTATGATAAGACACCGGGCCTTTTTAAACTGGTTAAGCAAAATGGCAAATGGTTGGCGGATGCGAGAGGCTCAAAGGATAAATCGCCTTTTTAGCTTATAACTATCTTATACTAGATAGTAAAACGTTAAAATTATTATTTATGATTTCATCTGTTTTGGAATAGGAACAATTCCAGATTTGAGATAGGTAAATAATTATTTCCTTGACATCACTAGATTTAACAGGCTTGCCTTTGATTTCTATAAAAGGCCCATCAGTCTCGGTCAAAATTTTATTTTGAGGAATTTTAGAAATTCTAGCTTGACCAGCTTTACTTTTAATCATTGCATTATTTATAGAGAAGAAAAAACCAGCATTGGCGATTTCTACTATAAGTTTAATTGGACCTGAATACCAGTGGAATATTGCTCCTTTTGCGTGAAAATCAATTAAACAATTAAGTACTTCTCGTTCAGCCTTTCTTGAATGAATACTAAGTATTTTCTTCTTGCCTTGAAGCGCTTTTAAAATTCTGCGAAAACTGATAACCTGAATATCTTTAGTCGAAAGCCCTTCTTTGGAAAAGTCCAAACCAACTTCGCCAATGTAACTTGTTACATCAATCAATCTTAAAAATGCAGAAAATTCTTCGGAATGGTTTTCTGCATATAGTGGATGCATTCCTAATGCCAACCTTATCTTCTTTAAAGATTTGAAATGTGGTAATCCCATCTCGAAATGACTTGGAAGATTAGTTACTGAGATTACGGTAATTCCCTGTTTATCCAGTTCTCTGAGAAGTTTTTCAGGATTTGGGTATAAATCAATATGACAATGAGCATCAATCATTGGATTTTAAGTATTTTTTTCAATTGGTCATTACCTTTATCACGAATCCAATTTAAAATTTCGACCCTTGAATTATGTACTAAATTTGCATATGCATCCAGATTCGAAATCTCAATGCTACCATTTACAAGCAGATTCCGTTTAATTTCTTTTAGACTGATAGATGTTCCAAGGTAATCAAATAAAGCTTTTACATCAGGCTTAGCCTTGTTCATATCTGTTAACGTTAATAGGTCATTTCCGTAAGTGTCCGTATCCCAATTGTTTTTGTGTAATGCTGCCCTTCTATAAATACAAGGCATACAAATTCCACATTGTTTGGCATTACGATTTTCCCAATGGACTTTGTGCCCTCTTTTACCGCAAGAAACTGATAGTGGATATGTTTTCTGAAGTATAGTTGTATTATCACAATCAACAACCATCTTCCCTTTAGTGTCCAATTTGAAGGGGTTAATTAAAGAAATATTTAAATTTGCAATTGCTAATGATTCTTGTAATTTTCTAAAAAAATATGGGTGCGTCGTTCTTGTGCTCAATGAACTTGTCCTTGATTTAGTCAAAGGATGATTCAAAGAAATAGTACCATTCTCTGGAATTAAAATTGTATTTGAGGATGGTACTTTGTTCAAAAGATAAGCCGCTATTCCAATGAATAGAATTGACCTACTCCTCTGATTAGTATCTCTTGTAATATCATCGCCATCAGTATATCTTTGGGAAAGACCAACAGTAGCTCTTATATGCTTGTATCTGTTAACAAAACTTTTATGAAATTCATCCAGTATGAGATTTTGGTCATTTTTAGGACCATTATACGCAGGGTCAAAATGAGATACCAACAATCCTATTTTACCATTATCTAGACTATTCAATTTATTGATAACCCCTATCAATGAGTCGAGACCGCCAGAAAATAGGCTGACGAACTCGATATTGGGATAATTATATTTTGGAATTATACTCTTCCGACGGTTCTTTCTCGGTAAATAAAGTACTTCTACCTCCAATTGTCTGAATTTAATGGACCATACATCTCCTGTTAAAAAGCCGAGTGTTTCTTCGAGTTCAGTTACGGCAAGTCTCCAATAATCTATATTCTTTACCGGAAATTCAATTTCAATTTCTCTAGTCCAACCATTATACGAGTAAAGTTTTCTTGCAAGTAAATCGTCCGTGCCATATACGATTGCAGCGATAAGGAAAAAATCAAATCCTACGGATGATGTCTCCTTTGTAAAATCATACAAATTATGAAAATGAGCAATATTCAATTGTACTTTTTTCTGCACCCCGTCTATTTCCTGGCATAAGAATGTCTCCGAAAATTGCCCATCTTTTGCGGGATTTACTTCTATTTTAATTCTCATCTTCAAATACTTTTAAAACATCCTCTTGTATGTTTTTTATTACCCTATCTCCATCATCGCCACCCCAATCTATTTTGTCTAAGGAATTCGTTTTATTCATTTCAGCTAAGCTAGAATTTATAAAGTCTTTAATCTGCTTAAAAAGACTTGAACATTCTGTTTTACCTTTACTTTCTACAAGCTTTTCATAAAACATTATTGACAGATGTTCTAAAACATAATAGCTAAAATATTTAATTATTACTTCTTCCAGAGACTCACTATCAAGGGTAGATTTTAACGATGTTTCTAAATCCTCTGCGGTTTCAGTCCCTGCGCTTAATTCTTCCAATAATCTTCGCGTGGCTTCTTTGGCAGCACTATCGTCAATAGTAGATGCGGGACCACTACAGTATTCTATGAGATGGTTAATAATATCTTCAGCTGACTTACTTTTTAAATCCGTAAGACCAATCGCTTTTAGGGCTTCTGAAAGATTACCACCATTAGATGAAAAACTACCTAAAAATCTTCCGATATTTTTGGCATTTCTAATACCGCTTCGACCTGCAATTCGAGAATTACCTCTTCCTGCTCGTTTTGAACCGCCAACCACTCGGACAAATTTCCCTGTTATATTTCTAAGGTTGTCCGTTGGTATCTTCGCTGTTGTGCAATTTCGTGTAACCTCACTACTAAGTTCGCCCCATTGGGGTTGACCTTTGACCGAAGCTGAATATGATTTGGATGTACCCATACTTATTTATTAAATGCCTTTGCTACCTTAGATTTAGATGTTGATAATAATTCTGAAAGAAAGTCTCCCAAAACTGGATTATCTTTAAAACTTCTCAAATCAACGCCAATGGCAGGTGGTATTTTTGCTAAATCTACTAGGTTAAGTAAATATTTATATGACTCATCAGAACCGCTAACACCTTCTTCTATCATAAATTGAAAAAGCTTATACGAAAGGGGACTTTCTTGATTTCTTTGCGCCATTGCTACAGAGAACTCAAGGAACTGATTTAATTCCGATTCGTTTAGCAACATAACATCTTTCTTGATTATTGCCTTTGTTGCTTTAACTGGTAGCCCTTCTTGATTCAGCTTATTATATGTGGATTTGATAATTGGCGGAATTAGGCTTGCGCCAGCAATAGTAGACGAGATATTATCTCTGGAAATCCAAAAATAATCACGTAAGTCTATTTCTGATAAAGCAGGTTCTACTTTTAACCATTTAACTACTTTATCTTTATTCCAATTGCTATAATCACTTTTGCCCAAATACTCTTTGAAATCCGCTTCAGACGATTTGGAACACTCGGTTTCCAACTCTAAAATTTGATTCGGTCTACCGTCTTTGGTAGATTGCCATTCATATAACTTGACGAACAAAGCAAGTTCCGTATATTCAAGAATCATTAATTTCGCCAAAATAGATTCATCAAATCCAGATATGTTTGCGACTTTGGCCAGTCTATTCCTTAAAATAAAAGTGTTTAAAAATCTCTTAATTTGCCTTGGATTGCCATATAAACTTTGTGTTATGATTGATGATAGGGCGGGAAGTGAGCCCAGACTCTTCGATAGTTTTTCAAATTCATCTGTCCCGATTACGCCCTTAATATTTGCTAGTCCAAAAACACTATATCTATCATTTTCTCGATAAGCGTAGAATGTTTCCAGTACGGTATGAAATGTTTCGGCAGTTAGTTCTCGTTTGCAAATAAGTAAAGAAATATAAGTTTCTACCTCAGAGTCTGATAACTTGGGTAAATTATAAGGTACTTGAATTAGCTTTTCTAAATAATCACTAACAATTCTATTTCCTGTCCCTGGCTCAACATCCCTAACTTTAAATCTATGGGAAATTGCATCTCTTACTATTCTTGGGTCTGCACCTATTATGAAAGCAGTATTCTCCACATTGAGAAAAAGCTTAATTGCTTCAAGATTTTCAATAATCCTATCTGGTTGGCATCGGTCTAAGTCATCTATGATTATGACAAGCTTACTTATTTTAGATTCCTTTATTAATTCCTTAAAGTTTTCTCTAAATTCTCGAACTAACATAGACGGGTCTTCCTCTGGCAAATCTTTTACCAAAGATTTCAAAAATCCTTCCGCTTCGTCTCCTTTAAGTTTATCGATTATATCAGAACTATCAATTTTGGAAAGCTTTCCCGCTAAAAAAGGCAATATTGATACTCCTCCAGTTAAATAGGCACTTGCAACTGGTAATGCAATATTCTTAAAACCCAAACCTAAAATACGCATCCAATTAACTGACTTAAT
Organism: uncultured Maribacter sp.; assembly: GCF_963975365.1. GTDB lineage: Bacteria > Bacteroidota > Bacteroidia > Flavobacteriales > Flavobacteriaceae > Maribacter. Next base: position 563,820 of record NZ_CAXBGF010000001.1, read on the forward strand.
TAGCTTCTTGGCCTTTTGTTTTACTTCAGGGGCAAATCTTTTGTTTTCTTCGAACTCTTTAATAATAGATTCTAAGAGTGCGGCTTTAGCATCATCATAACCTTCAAAAAGCCAACCATTAAAGTAGAGTACAAATGTCCCATCCTCCTCTTCTTTTAATTGTTCGCTTAAGATTTTTAGTATACTGGATTTACCGCTACCCCAATCGCCGAAAACACCCATTGTTATAGGCAATAAGTCAGAATCATTTATTACCTCGGCAATCAAATCCGCGTGTACCTTAAACCCTAAAAGGTCTTCAGTTGTTTCATTATCAGACCACATATATTGTCATTATTTATTCAAACGACAATATAGTAAGAATGTTAAAGTTTTTAACAAAAAATCAATTTATTGTTTTAGGGTTCAATATATCTGAATTTCTGAAGAAAACAATTCGTAAGGTTAATTATTAGACTTTACCTCCCAATAACCCTGTGTGCCACCGTGGCGTTTTAAAAACCCTTTGGTTTTGAGCGCATTTATATGTTTGCCCATAGGGGATTCATTGATGCCTAAAGCTTCAGCTATTTCAGTATAAGTAATAGTAGTATTGGTTGCAATGAGTTTAAGTACTGCTTTTTGTCTTTTAGTAAGTGCATCTATAGCATCTATTGCACCACCTGTTACACCACCCATTGCACCACCTTTTTGACCATCTACTCGACCACCTTAATTTTATCTGAAAATCGACTTTGATGTAGCGTTGGCTCTTTATTCTTCCTCATCTGACATTTCGACGTTTTCTGTTAATGAAAATCCTTTTTGTCTAAACCAATTTTCACTTATTCTATTATTATCACTTTTCGGTAACGGTTTTGCTTCGTGAACCTTAAAAGTTGTCGGAAGATTTACCGAATGACCAAAAATCAAAGCGTGTTGAGTCGGAATAGATGGCATTCTCCTCAAAATTGTTTCGGAAATATGCGGTGTAATTTGTCGAATATGTGCAAGGTCTTCTGGATTTTGTATTCTGTGGACTATAAAATTACTGCATTGAGATAATACTGTTTTAGATAATTCACTTGGTCTTTGTGATGAAACTAAAAGTAACAGTCCAAATTTTCTCCCTTCTTTAGCAATTGAGTCAAAAATCTTATTTGCTTTAAGGAATGTTCCCATTGGATTACGTGAAATATATCTATGAGCTTCTTCCAAAATTAGATTTACTGGATATGAATTTCGAGGATTTATGTCCTTAACACTTTCATAAATAATACGAGATATAACACAAGATATTACTTCCACAATTTCATCTTCTACTGCACTTATGTCAATAATAATTATTTGACTAGTTTTTAATTTTTGAGCTTCTACTTCATTTAATCCAATCAAACTGTTTTTATACTCACTTATATTGCCATCATCTTTTTTTAGAAAATTGAAATCCGTTCTGTCCTTGATACTTTTTACCCTTGTAATTAACGAAGAACAATAATCTCTAATATGTCTATTTCCGTGTGCTTCTTCATATAATAGAGCTAAATCGAGAGCATCTTCTATAATGTCAAATGTGAATTTTTGGTACTTTTCATAAGAAGGCATTTGAAATTTTTCTTGAATAAAAAGTGATAAACCATCTCCGTTAGTTTGCTCAAGGAAATAGTGTAATTGTTCAGTCCCTACAATTACTCCAAAATGAACATATAAGCAGTTTCTTAAATTAAGTCTAACGTTTTGATTCCCAATACGTACAGAATTATGTTCTGTACCATCTTGGTCTATAAAAGTGAATTCTGTTGTTAATGATATTTCAGCTGTATTGAATTTTTGAAGTATCGATAATATCCTATCGGACTTTGATGGACTGCTAGTTTCATCTCTTAAAATCTCACTTATACACGTTGCTAAAATATGATTTTTGAGTTCATTGACATTTTCTCCAATAGAAAAAACAGATGCTAAACCTAGTGCATTTCTTAATATTGGTATTTGAGTTTTTTCTGTTGCTTGAAGAAGTAAAGCCCATTCATCAATAGTCAAAAACCAATGAGGTAGTGTAAATTCTTTTACATCCTCGTCTGAACTCCCTATACAGAAATTTTGCACTTCAATATCTGTGTTTTCAGATATCTCACTAAAAGCCTGTTTGTATTCGCCATTTACATCAAACACAATGAATGTACTTCCTACAGCACTATGATTTGATAGCTTATAAATAGACTGAAGAATTGAAGAAATTGTACAAGATTTACCACTTCCTGTATTTCCTAAAACAGCAGAATGACCAGCAAAGAATTTATCTATGTCAATTTTAACTTCATAATCTGGGAATATAGTGGAAGTACCAATTGAAAGCGTTTTATATCTTCTCTTTTCACAATCACATTTTTCTTTGTGTTCGCTAGGTTTTTCACAAACTATCTCAATTTGTTCCTTAACATTAAAAATGGCATCAAGCTCTTTTTCTTTTATGTAAAGAACGTCTGTATATAATGCAGGATAAACGCTAACTCCAAATTCAAATTTATAATAATCTGGATTTTCATCAACTGGTTTTAGTGTGCCAATAGGAAGTATTTCTAGATATTTACCAGTAGTGCTTTTACTTAAAATTTGTTCTTTAGGATTACTAAAAGGTACATTTAGCTCTTTTTCTCGAACTCCAGATACTTCCGATACTATAAAGTAATTTTGATAGGGTAGAACAACGTAGCTGTTAAGTTGAGCAAAATAATGGATATCATCAAATCCACTAATGTTAAAATTATCAATTCCACTTAATAGTTCAACAGTAAATCTATCTGAATTTATTGCTACTACTTTACCAATAACTCTTTGTTTATCTTCTCTATTCATTATCTTGGAAATAGAGTTTTTATAGCATTATCGATTTTGTCATCAATTTCGTCATTACTTAAGTCCGGTAATATTTGCTCAATAAAACCTTTGAAATAATGTAGACTTTCTCCGTTTTCTAACTTACCACCTACAATCCAGATTCTTGGGTCATTTAGTGATTTTAGTTTTTTGATTTCTTCACTTTTAGCAAAATCTCCAAACACGATTAATCGGAAAGACGGTATTGTAAATGCTTGATAAATAAGATTGTTTATATGCTCATCACTAAAGCTATATCCAAGAGAAATAAGTATGTTGTTATTTCTCATTAGTCTTTTCTGAAACTCTCTAAACAAATCTGAATATGGACTTCCCATACTTGCATTTTGTTTTAGAGGTGTAGGATGTATCATTATAACATCCTTTTTTTTGAGGTTTTCTAAACTTGTTTCTTGAATTTCTCTTACTCTAAAAAGTTTTGTTTGTTCCTCGTCCTGAACCCAGTTTATAGAACCGTGTATTTTGTATAGGTAAATGAAATTATCAATAACACTCCATTTACCTTGTGATAAATCCATTTTTTCAGCTAGTGCATAATTAAAAATGGTCGGATTAAAATATTTTTTTATGCCACCTGAAAATCCATTTACGTAATGTATTCCCAAACTGTCAAGTGCGATTTCAGAGTATAAATCATAATTTGTTGTAAATATGCTTGGTTTTGGAAGATTTGCATTTCTGTACAACAGTTTGCGATAAAACATTTTATAAAGATTTACTAAATCTATGTCGTCTTCATTACTACGTTTAGTCTCATTCAGACATTGTTCTAAAAGGAAATTTCTTGCTTTATCTATAATCCCTTTGACCTTATTAAATTCGTCCGTTCCATTTTGATTGGTGGTTTCATAAAAATATATAAGACTGTGAAGCGTACCTAAAAAAGTTTCTAAATTGTTTTGAAATGTGGTTGACGCAATATCAAGTTTTACATCGTTTTTCAACCAATTTCGTTCATCTTCTATCAGAATGTTAGCATAAAAATTTGTAGCAAGAGGTGCCATTGTTGGTATACCTATTTCTTCCCATTCTTCATCTTTATTCTGAATTTGATAAGAGGAACAGCCAGAACCCAGAAGAAAGGACAGGTTTTTTCCATCAAGAACTTTATTGAAAGAATCTTGTATTTTATTTAGAAGAGCCGATTCACTTTTTTCGTCTGATTTGTCTTTTATTTTCTTTAGAACTTCTTCGTTTCCTTTGTAAAAATATAATTCAGATTCTGCCATTAATAATTTTTGTTTTAGTTTTTCAATTCATTTAAAAAATTTTCAATTTGGCATTGGCTATTTTTTCCCTCTGTTCAATCTTCGGTTAGATAGCTTTTTCCATATACCATCCGCCAATTCAATTTCTTCATTAGTCAAGCCGTAATTTTCCTTTAATATTTTTTCATTCGTAATTTTCAATAATTCCGAAATATCTTTCTTTTCACGAATCATTTTGTCAATAATTGGCAACAATTCCGCATTCTTTTCATTGTAAGGCAAGAGTATTCTTCCCACTTCGTTCGGCATTAACTCCAATACTCCGCCACCGTGACTTCTCCCACAAATCTCAGCAAACGCAAAAGAGAGTGAATTATAATAACTAGCTGTCAAAGCTTTTATGTTCGTTTTCTCTTTTACAGTTACTCTGTGCATTGTATCTGTTGTAAAAGCCTCTGCTTCGTTGATTATGAGTTTTGGATACTTATTATTCCTCCTAATAAACAATGCATCAGATATTCTTTGTGATGGCACAATTTGCCATTCATCACGAATCCTGCATTTATAACCTTTGTGAATTTTCTTTTCTACTCCCCAAGCAATATATTCTCTAGCTCCAACAGAACCATTTAGTTCGTCCATTTTTGGAAATGATAAAAAGTGCGTTCTTGCTTCTGAATTTCTGTTTTTAATCCAGTCTTTTTCTGTGAAAATTGCACTTGGAACCTGAACGCTTCTGCCGACTAATGGTTTTGCATACTTTTCAAGATTGTAAAATTGCACAATAGAAAGCGGAACTGTGAAAAATGGATTTGAACCTGTTGTGATTCCAACTTCTACTTTTGCATATTCTTTAAGTCTTGGAATTATTTTGTCGTTTTGAAGTTTTTCTAAAAAGTCGATTTCGTTTTGTTCCAAGAAGTAAAAAGTCCATTTGTTTGATTTGAAATCAATTTTCTTTTTTGGACTTTTTAGTTTTGATACATCTAGTTTTTCTAGTTCTTCTGCATCTTTCAATTCTAAATGTTCAATCAAATGTGTTTTAGAATTGTTTTTCTCACACAACAATAGGACTACTTCTTGTTGTATGTCTGGAAATACTAACTTTTCAAAAGAAACAATATTTATTTTGTTGTAAAAATGAGCCAAGAACTCTCGTAAGGGTTGAGCATACGAAACTTGAAGTATTTCGGCAGGTAACACGAATCCAATTTTGCCTTCTTCTTTTAAAAGTAGGGAAGAGCCAACAACAAACGAAACCCAAGCATTGGTTAGTTTAGAATACTTTAGTTTGGCTTTGTCAAAAATTTGTGAAGCAAACTCTTGTTGCTCTCTGTCAAAATATTGGTAACGAATGTAAGGCGGATTTCCGACTACCAAATCAAACTTTTGTTTGGTATTAATACAGAAGTCGTGAAAATCCGAATTAATAACGTTGGTCTTGCCCAAGCCAATTTTTTTAGACTTTTCAGCTTCAACTTCATCAAATTCTATTGCAGTTACAGAATTGTATTCGTAACCTCCTTTTTGTATTTCTTCAAGGAATACACCATCTCCACAACTTGGTTCTAAAATATCAAGTTGTTTATTACCATTTAATGCCCATTTTAAAACAAATGATGCAATTGGTTCAGGTGTATAGAATCCACCCCTTAATTTTTCTTTTGATGCTTCTTTAATTAGTTGCATAAATTTCAGAAATTAAAGGGATATTGCTATCAGCTTCTCCCAAGTTATACAAATTTTTTAGTGTCTCGTCTAATTCAGTTTTTAGATTGTCGAATTGTCGTTGTAAAGGAATTAGTAACCTTTTATTTCCGTTGCTTTTATCTATTTTTCCTTGAATATCAATTAATCTTTTTTGAATTTTTGCTATTTTATCGTGAATATCTTTCTCTGATTTATTCTTAAAATCAATAAGCTTGATAGGTAGTTTTTTGAGCACTTTTGTTCCTCGTGCTATATAACCACCTCTGAAGACTTCTCCAATTAGTGCAGAAAACCACTCCAAATATTTAGAGTTCAATAAAGCTTGAATATAGTAGATTGAATAAGGAAAGTTATCAGGTAAAGTAATCATACAATAACCTGCTGTACCACCAGAAGATATTAAAGTTCCAAAGTAGTCAATTGCGTATTTGTTGCCCTGTGCTAAAACTCCAACAATAATTTTCGCAGGTACATCACATTTATCTAGACTTTGATGTCTGCCATATCTGTACCATTCGTTTTTTGTTTCAGGTTCAGGTTTAATGTCTCGTTTATCATTATCAAGTTTGTCCTTGTAATGATTTAAAAAATTATATGTTTCAGGATAGTTTGCCTTTAAGTCATCAATTTCTACAAACTCAATTCCCTTTTTGGTTTTTAGATAAGGATAAATAACAAATGAATTTGGCAAAAATGGGCGATAGGTGTACAGATTATCGTCTCCACTTGAAGTCTTAAAATATGGTCTTGTTAAAGTTTCTTCAACTTTCCATTGAATACCGTCTTTTGTGAAATAAAGAAAGTCTTTATCTTTTTTTTCTATCGAATGAATATAAACGTTATTGGCACTTGTTTGAATACCATTGTATATATTTTCAGAACCAATAAGCTCCTCTAATGTATTCGATTGTGAAACAATAGATGTATAAATTGGTTTTAAAATACTTGGATAAAGGACCCAACCATCTACTTCTAAAGAATCTATATTAAATTCGTCAAAATTTTCTGAACCAATATTTCTTGTTTTCCAATTTTTGAGTGAATTTACTTCAAGATATTTGACTTGTTCTAGTTTTTCTTTTTTGAGAATTAAGAGACAAGTATAAGTAGTTTTGTTTTGAAAAACTTGATTTGCCCCAAAGGATATTATTTGCTGTATTGCTTTGTTGTCAACAAGTAATTCTCTCAACTTCTTACCAGCTCCAACCTTCGCAAACTTACTTGGAACTATATAACCAAAATATCCACCTTCCTTTAAGAGTTCTAGACCTCTTTCAATAAAAAGAAAGTATTTGTCAAACTGTTTGTATGATGAATTGAATTTTGATTTGTAAATGGGTAATTCAAGAGGTGTAAACTCTTTCATATGCTCTGTAGCCAAATATGGCGGATTGCCAACAACAACATCGAAACGAGTTTTACCAAAATCAAAAGGGTTTATTTCATTTTGATTTTTTTTATTTGTTTCTGATGTCTCAATTAGGCTGTTTCCAAACTGAATATTTTGGTCAAGAGTTGGTAATGCAGGTGTTGTTATTGTTGCATTGTCTTCATTTTCTAGAAGTTTTAATAGCAAACCAAATTTACAGGCTTGAACAGCATTGTAATCTTTGTCAATACCAAAAATGCAACTTTCTAACACTTTCCTTTTGATGGCAAAAGGCAATTTAAATGTATTTATTGCTGTCTGAATTAATCTTTTGTGGTCGTTTAACAAATAGAAATCGACAAGTGTATCTTGCAATAATTGATAAGTTTCCAGCAAAAATGCACCTGAACCACAAGCAATATCTGCAAATGATGAGCTTAAGATTTCTTTGTCAGTTTTGTTTTTACAATGCTCTACAACTGTTTGCCTTAGAATATCTTGAATGATAAAAGTTGGTGTAGTTACAATATCTCTGTCAACATTTTCAGGTTTCTTTTTTAAGAGAATTTGCCCGTTTTCTATAGCTAGTTGTTCTCCAAGAAATATTTCATAGATGTTTCCTAGAATGTCCGAAGCAAAAACTGAAAAGGAATAAGTACTTTCAGGGAAATATAAATCTTTGATGATTTCCCAAAATGCAGAAGAGCTATCAGAAACTACTTTTTCCGTTAACTGTTGATTAAATAAACCTGCGTTATATTTTTTGTCTGCTTCTTTGAATTTTTTGATGAGCGAAGCGAAATCATTATTTTCTGCAAAGTTTAAAAGCGTTTTATAGGTTTCTAAATTTCGGTCCTCACAAACTCTTAAAAATATGATACTATTGATATAAGATTGAACAATATCGTTTAATTCTTCAATGCTTAGTTCAGGTTTATGCGAGTAAATTTCTTTACCTAAAACGATTCGCCATTCGTTAATATGGGAAAGGAATAAATCATCTACACTTGAAAGTTTTAACTGTTCTTCAATTTCTTTCCAAGTTTCATCAAATTCTCCAGAATAAACAGCTTGGTTGCTTAGTTGTTTTTTGATTTCCTCAAAAGCTGATTCATATTCTGTATAGTGATAAAGATTGATTCTAGATTTCGTTACTGCATCATCTTTTCCAACTTTTTGTGAGCAATCATAGATTGCCAAATATTCAAAATTTGATAGAACTGAAATTTTAAGTTTTGCGGTAAAACCATATCTACGTATTTGCTTTGCAGGTTCGTTATCGTTTTCAATTTTTACATTCGGTTTTTTGGCTTCTAAAAAGAATTTTCGCTCTGAAAATAGTCGAAAAGTATAATCAGGCTTTTTTGTGTTAGAACTAGCATCTGCTTTTAGTCCTTCTTCAACTAAGACTTCACGTTCGTTAGTTGGCTTTCCAGTCGAGTTTTTAATATCCCAACCAAGCATTTCAAATAATGGGTCAAGAAAATCAGTCCTAAGCTGAGTTTCGTTGTAGTCCGCTTTTAGGTATGCGTCTCTATTCGAATGATATTTTTTAATAAGGTCTTTAATGTTCATATTTATTTCAAGTCCAATGAACCTTGTTTAAGATTCTTATTTTTTAAATATTTAATTTTTTCTTCTGCCACTTTCAGGATTTCGTTGGTATTTTCTTCTTCAATAATCTGATAAGCTACTTTGTCGCTAAAAAGAATAAGTCCAAGAGTTTTTTCCTCAATTCCGAACAATTCCGCCAACACTGGAAGCATTTCTTTATTAGCACTTCTTTCTCCACGTTCAATTTTCCCCAATGTTGATGGGTCAATGTCAAGTTTTGATGCAACTTTTCTTATCGGAAGATTTTGGTCTTCCCTCAATTTCCGCAAGTACTCTCCAAACGATTGTTTCGTATTCATTTCCTTATATTTTTCCTGAAAATATATTCAGGACAATAATTGTCCAAATGTAGTTATTTTTTTTGGGTTCCAGTGAGAAGAGCGGTGGGAAACTTAAGCTCTAATGCTTTTTTGAGCGTTGGATTTAGCGTTGGCTAAAAACAAATGTGCTTGAATATGCGGTTGGCTTTTCAGCTTGCAGGTATAGTTATATCGCCACTAAATATACTCATATCACGTAAATTTTTAGGGATAAAAAAGCTTATTAAGATATTCCGCTTTGAAGATTTATACTTCTCCATCACTTAAAAATCGACTTCGCCTCATCATAAACCCGCTCAAAATTAGCCGCTAAATCAGTCTGAGAATATTGCTTTGATTCCTGTGGTAGTTCCCTTTTAATGTCGGCTAATTTAAATTGTATTTTTTTATCCTTTCCATCAGCATAGGTAATAAATTCGCCTTGCTTTAACCTAAAGAAAACATCTGCCCTAATCTTGGGGATTTCCTTTTCGCCCGTGGTAATGCGTGTATCAAAATCGAGATTATGTCCACGACTAATACTTTTAGTAGGGTCTTTGATGATTTCAAAAAAGCGTTCGTAGTACTTAGCGGTGTCCGGGTCATTGACCTTTCCGAAAAACTGGTAAGATAGATTGCTCAATATCGCTTTGCTCGCCTTGTCGCCATACATCATATCGTTCTGAATTTTGTCTTGCATCACGTAAATGGTTGAGATGTTATAACTACGTAATGTTGCCGGAATGCGGTGCATATTCAAAAGTCGTATGGTTGGCGCTTCTTCCATTAATAGAAATGACGGTTTAGAATTCCGAACGCTCATTTGCTTCGTAATGGTGTGTATAATTGTAGCTATTACTGGCGAATAAGAAGTTTCAAATTTTGGGTTGTTGACTATCGAAATTACCGCTGGATTTTCTTCGCTATTTATATCGAGTGGCACTTCATCTGCGGACAATGCCATAAAAATACGTTGTGTACTAATTCGTTTGAGCGCATTGGCCAAGGTGCTTTTTACACCAGCAGTCTGTCTTTCAGAATCTTTGCCACTAATAAAAGCATCTGCCATCGCCCTTGAGGTGGTGTTGGTTTCCAGAAACTGGATTAGGCTTTTTGTATCAAGAAATTGATAAACAGCTATTAAATGGGGTAACGTACAGTATTTTGGATATTCCGTTTTCAGTTTCCAAATCAATCCACCAATCAACCCTTCCGCAGCATCGTTAAAGAATTTTGTAGTTCCTGTTGTTCCGCTTTCTCTTTGTTCTAATAGATTTTCGATTAACACCCTTGACACCTCATTTACGCTTTCCTCATTCTCTAAATAACGTGGCGCAATAGGATTTACCCTATGGATGATTTTATCGAAGGAAATGATCTTAAAAGGGATATTGCTATCCTTGAAAAGGGGATAAGCCATTTCGGTCAATTCAAAATCTTTGTAGTCGTGAATTATTCCGCAGAACTCTTCTTTTTCAAAATGTTTCAGAAATCCATAGACAACACTTTCCGTTTTACCACTTCCGGCAGAACCGATAATAGATGCACCCCTTTTAATGTTATCTAATTCGAATTTTCCTTTGGTAGTTGCAAAGTTTACTTGGTATTTGCTATCGCCATTTTTCAGACTTTCGGTTTTATGTAGAAAAACATACAGTCCTGTATTAATTAGCATTAGCGGACAAACCAAATAGAGCAAAATAGGCGCCAGTTCATTGCCTTCGTAAATATAGAATACGATGATTGATAGCAGTATGATATTCAGAACAAATGCATATCTACTTACACGGAAAACTGCATAGAAAATGGTACTGGTCAAGCCAATAATTGAAAGTATCGTTATGAGATTGTTTATTTCCATACTTAGATTCCTATTGAACTTGATTTGATGGCCACTTCCGCACCACGTCTTAACCGTTTGAAAACTCGAAGTGCTATTTGTGCCTGACTAATAGGGATACTCGGCACTATAGGTAATCCTGATTTGCTTATCATTTTAAAAGCCAATGCTTTTTCATTGGCAGGTAATTTCATCAAAGCGGAAAAATATAGGTTTGGGTTCTTTACAAAGGTCTTTTTAGCTTTGTAGGTCTCTGCATAATTACGCTTATATCCAAAAGTTTTGTCAAAGGTTTTTTCCGCTTTCGCGAAAAATGTATCTCTGTCAAAACCACGCTTCACTTTTTTTCCGTGCATCTCTACTTCGGATGCTTTGTGCTTACTTCCTGGGGAAAGGCTTATAGAATTTGAAGCATCCTTACGGCTCACAATAATATGGATATGACTTTGGTTTCCCGCTTTGGGCATTCCCTGGACTATTCGTTTTCCGTTTTGTTGATGTGGTGCTTGGCGTTCCAGTTTGGCAATTTCCTTTTTCATCTTGTTGATATTCCCTTCGGCTCGTCCATCTTGAATATTTCGGATATCCGTTTTGAGCTGAAGTATTTTTGTGGCGAAAGGTTGGTTCTCTTTTATCTGAAAGTCCGTTCCCTTGAAAGTTCTTTGATGTTCAATTTTGGCGTAGTATTTTATGTCGTCTATCGTAATTGGTCGTCCATTGATTTCCCGATTGAAGCTGGCAACATAATCTTTCATCAGCTCACGAGTGTAAGTTTTTAAATCTTGACTACTGTCCTGAAGTTTTCGCAATTCATATTTTGAAGGACTAACCGTAATCGAATAAAACTTGGGTTCTTTCTTTTTCAATTTTGCGGTATTTCCATCAATTTCTTTGACCACTTCTTCAGCGGAAATCTCGTCGCCATATTGGTTGAAAAAGTGTTCCATATCTCGTTGTTCCAAACCTTCATTTTCTTTCTCTAAATAGCCTACAAAATCGGCTGAACTTTGGCTATAATTACCACCCATTTTTTGAGCTGTGATTGTGATATACATAGTTCAAATATTTATAGCTGATTACTCGAATTTTGCTTTTCGCGAAAGCGGACTTCCTTCTTTTCTTCGGCATATTTCTTTTCAACAATCAAAGGTTTTTTTACAGGTTCTTCCATTTCAAAAAGGGATTGAATCATCGCCACCGTGGGTTTGGTTTGTGTCTTTTCCACGTCTCTCATTATGGCAATTACTGCATTGATTCTTTTTAAGAGTTTCGCTTCGATGGTTCGCCCTGTTGGTCCTAATTTTTCCTTTGGCGATATTTCGTTGTAGAAGAAAAAATCGAGCATCGTAGCCATCGCCTCGGTGTGCGATTTGAAGTAAGTACGTGAGAAAGTTTGGAAACGCTTTGCAGTTTCCTTTTTAAATCTGATTCCGATAAATGAGTCCATATTTCGCCAATTTGTCGCAAAATCTTCCCTAAAAATGGGCGTTTCCAGCCCGTTTGTCGCAAATCGTTGATTGTCAAGAAATTATAATATATTCAATTCGCTGACTATCAGCTATTTGAAAACGAAAAGGAATCCGAAACATCGCGCAGCGTGTTACCCTCTTGCTATTCCTTTTCGTCCCGCTCGCGGGACAAAAATCCATACAATCTGGCTAAAAAGCCAATTGCCATTTTCAGGGAAAATGATTTTCCGATATGTTATTTTCGATGTGTAAGATTATCGGCGAAAGTCGAAAAGTGGATAACCTTACTTTAATTTGAATGCTGAATTTCAGCGACATAAAGATACGTTTTTTTTATTGACTTGAAATTAATTGCATACAAAAACACCTCTAAATTTTTAGAGGTATTTTATGCTCTAATCAATCGTGCTAAATATTGAAAACGAAATTATATGAGTATAAGTTTTTAATCATTTCCTCATCAATCAAGTTTTCATAATTTGCACCAGTTTCTTCCACATATTTTTTTATGGATTCCCCATAAAGATGTGTTACGTGTTCTCTCGAAACCTGTAAAAGTTCCTCTTGTTTTTCCTCGCTCAAATCTTGAAATTTTATATAAATCATAGCTTCAAAATTTTAATATTCGCTTGGTAACATCAGCGTATTATTTACAAAAAATAATCGCAGTTCATCGAGCGGAAAATCGGTTGCTCTGTACCCTTGCTTTTCCAAAACATTGTCATTGCCATCGCTGTAAATTATCTCGGCTTCATATCCCGAATAATCTTGTTTCTCTTCGGGCAATCTTTTAAAATCGATTGTGATAAATTCGCTTCGGTTCATCAGACTTTTTGCAATTACAGAAGTGTCCGTAATGAGCCAAAAACATTCAGCGACTTCTGATAAATATTTCAATCCGTCCGTAAATCGGGTTCTTAATAATGGGATTTGGTAGAACATTTCTGTTCCTGTAAAATATTGCAACCGCTCTTTTATTTCGTTAACTTGTGCTTTCATTGTTATCTAATTTTAATTAATGGATAATGAAAAAGAGGGCGCAACTTTCGAGAGGAACGCCCTCTTTAATTTTAAAGATTACTTATCGCTTTTGCTTCCAAGTAATAGGATTTCATCGGCTACCACTTCGGTAACGTAGCGTTGTTCGTCTGCATCAGTTGTGTAGCTTCGGGTCTTTAGTTTCCCTGTTACCCCAACTTCTTTGCCTTTTACAACATACTTCTCTACAATTTCGGCAGACTTGCCCCAAGCAACAATTGTATGCCAATTCGTATCTGTTTGTTTTTCGCCTTTGGCATCTTTGTAATACTCATTGGTGGCGAGTGAAAAGCGTGCTACTTTCTTTCCGCTTTCAAGGTTCGTAATGGTTGGTTCTTGTCCAACGTTTCCAATTAACTGTACGTGATTTTTAATAGTACTCATAATAAAATATTTAAGTGATTTTTATTTCCCCTATTGATTTAAAACAGATTAAATTTTAAGGGGTGTTTGTTCTTTTCTTCTGTGTGTAACACAATTGATAGAGTGGGTTTTGTCAAGACTTTTAGGGAATAAATCAGGTGTGTTTGCGACGTAGTAAAATCCTTGGATTTTCAAGGAAGTAGAAACCTTATTTTTCACTAAAACTTGTATAGTCTTGACAAGTTCCATAAGGGCATTAGCAATTCTTTTAAACGCAGTTGCGTTTGAGCGTACCGACAGTTAAGCGAGATAAGTAGCTGTGTTTACATTAGAATTGGTTATGTCGTGCCTGTTTTTCGACGACCCGAAAAACAACAAAGGCTTTATCCATTATAAACCCCTTAAAATGTGTAAGACAGCGGTTTGGTTTTTAAGGATTTTCGAGTGAGGGCTCAAGAAGACCGCGCCGAAAATCCTGTTAAGAAAACCGAAGTGATGACTTTCCGATGAAAAGCGGACTTAATTCACAATTTTGGCAAAGGAATGAAGTGTTCCATCCCAGAGCATCGGGAAGGGTTAACGGAATGGAAAGCTAAAATTGGGGATTGTGTCCAAGATATGTATAGGGAAGCTCTTTTCCCGAAATGTAGCTTTTTGGGGAATGTAGGGGAATGTGCTGAACGGATTATGAAAATGAATTTTCCTTTTCCGTTGGATTTAAAGCGGACTTAATTTAAAAGATGTAGATTGGGAATGAAGTGTTTCCCGCTTTTGGTCGGGTTTAGCGTAGTGGAAATCGTAATCTTTGACATTGTGTCCAAGACTCTGTAAGGAAGCTCCTTTCCCGAAATGAAATGGTAAGTCTGCATTTTCAGCAGACAATCGTAAAATGTAGGGGAATGTGCTGAGTGGGTTTTAAAACGGAATTAGTAATTATTTAATTTTAGGTGTTTTGGGTTTGTTCATCTTACCGTATTCAATTTAGGGAATGCAGACCGATTTTATTTCCTTCCGAGTCAAGAAATAGAGCGTAATAACCACTTTCATCTGCGTGAAGTGATTTTTTAACAATTATTTCGCCACCATTTTTCTCAACTTTATCAAGAATAATTTGAAGATTATCTCCACCATTTAAGTATATGGTTACGCCATTGGCCGAAGGTTTATATCCTTCTGCTCTAATGATAACTCCTGTAACCATTTGTTCTTCATAAGGGAATATTCCCATTTCCATTTCGGGCATTTCCATTTTCTCAATGTTAATGTCTAAAATTGCTTGATAAAAATTTACTGCTCTTGAAACATCCGTTGCTGGAATTTCAAAGATTGAAATATGACTTTTCATTTCTTTTGTTTTTTGATTAATATTAGATTCAACCGAAATAGTTTCGGTTTTAGATTTGTTTTGGTTGTTACAAGCTGTAATACTAAAGCAAAGAATTATGGCTGTACAAAGAATTGATTTTTTCATTTCGTCCTGTTTGATTTGACAAGACAAATTTAGATTACGTGCAAATAAAAAAATTGTAAAAATGCGACACGCTGACTATTTGTAGAAAAGGGTAGAAAGTGCCATATTTTCATTGCCTAAAAATTCCTTCGGATTAATTCCGGTAAACTCTTTAAAGTCTTTTGTAAAATGTGCTTGGTCAAAGTATTCACTTTCGTAAGCAATGTCGGTCAGGTTTTCTGACTTTTTATTAAGAAGTATTTTTAGTGCAGTTTGCAGTCGGATTACTTTACCCAACTGTTTTGGGCTAACGCCAATTTGTTTTTTAAAATTTCGTTCAAGTTGTCTACGTTTTGATAAATCTTCTTTAAGAATTCTGCTTATTGAAGAACTTCCTTTTGTTGCTAAAAGTGCATCAATCGTAGTTTTTACAATACTGTCAACTGTAGTTTTTTTGTTTAACTTATCTAAAAGAAAGTTTTCAATAATTTCTATTCGTTCAACACTATTTGTTGCCTCAATTATTTTTCGCTCCAATTCATTAGCGGTTTTTTCTCCGAACAATAGGCTAATAGGTGTTTCCTTATTTGCCAAATTCTTAATTGGAATATTTACAAAATTTGCAAAACCGTAAGGGTAAAAACGAATTGCAAAAGTGTTTACAAATCCTGTTGGTTCAATGTAAAAGGGTTCAATTGTCTGTCCGAGGACCATTGCACGAGGTTGTATAATGAATTCATCTTCCGAAGTGTATCTTTTAATGTCGTCTCCAAGTATAAAAGCCATTTCAATTGTGCCATCAGGAATAATTCGTTGTTTTTGCACATCAGGTTCAGCAGGAACTTCTAAAGTCCAATAGCAACTGACAAGCGATTCCAAATCAGAATTTGGTTGAAATGTTTGATAGTTCATTTATAATTTGATGTTTTTTTTGAATGACGCACAACTTGCCTTATAATTTTTAAATATAATGTTATTCCCATTATTGGATTAGTAAACATAATTTTTTATCTCTAAATTTATTTAAACTCCAGATAAGTGGATTATATTCAGTTTTTGGCTTGGAAATCAAGTCTCCTTACTAGTCCCGATATTAATACGGGCTGAAAGGGTAAACACAATGGAAAGCTAAAAATTGGGGGTTCTGCCCAAGACGATTATTGTAAAGCTCTTTTCCCAAAATGTAGCTTTTGGCGAAATGCAGGGGAATGTACTGAACGGATTAAGAAAACTATTAATTCTCATTATTTAGGATTTAAAGCGGACTTGGCTTTAAAGGTGTAGTTTGGAATGCAGTTTGACCGATTACCAATATTTCTCTGGAATGAGCGGACAAGTGGAATGGAAAACGGAAGCTTTAAAGTTGTGTCCAAGACTTTCAGTAGTGAAGCGCTTTTCCCGAAATGAAGTTTTTTACGCAATGTAGGGGAATGTGCTGATTGGGATTATAAATGTAATAGCATAAAAAAACCTCCCTACAAAGTAAGAAGGTATATTTATTGCCAATTTAAACCGATTATTTATTTAAAATATGTCTTTTAACGATTGTTCCTAAATCTTTCTCCGAAAACCATATATCCTCTGGATGCAGGTGCATAACGGGTGCTTGTTCGCACTTGTTGTTGCAGTCCATATCGTCGACTTCTATTTTATCTTTCAGTTTATATTTCTTAATATAATAATCTAAAAGCTTTCCTTTTTTCTTTCGGCATTTTACACCGTCACATCGATAAATTACTGGCTTATTATTTTTAGAATCTTCCATAATATTATTTTTTTAACGAATGATTTTTAGGTCTTAAAAAAGTTACCACCAGTACCAAAATTACTAATGTAATAATGCCTCCATAAAGGAAACTTTGATTAGGAAACGTAGTTCCCAAAAACCCCGCCAATGGATAAGCAAATGCCCACCAAAGATGTGAAAACGCAAAATGAGAACCATAGACTTTACCCTGTTCTTCAATGGGAACTGTTTCTCCGATAAGTGTTTCGGATGGAATCTCCGCAAGGCTTTGGCCAAGTCCGGCAACAATCCATACAATGAATAGCATTGAAAAATCGAGATAATTGGCGAAACTTATGGCAACTCCTAAAATCAGAGCTCCAACGATAAGCGAGATGCGCCTTGATTTGGATTTATCAATTGCTCCAGAAACAAATGCAGCTACCATTGCGCCAATAGCGAAAGCTGCCATTATGATTCCATAGTCCTTATCTGTAAGTTCCAATCCACCTTTGACCAATACGATGGTATTGACCAAAATAAGTGCACCGGCAACCGCAGAAACGAATTCAATGGATAACGCAAAGCGCACGTATTGATTGGAAAATAGTAATTTAATGCCTTTTAAAACATCTTGCCAAGTGGTTGGTTTTATTTTACCTTCGACTTCATCAGGAACAACATCCAACTTACTTTTCGGAAGGCTTAACAATAAAATACCTGCGATAACAAATGTAGCAGCATCGACAAAAAATATTTCCCTTGCACCCAGCCAGATGGCTAAAATCCCTGCCAATCCGGGACCCAGCACACCTAAAAGCTGATACGTGGCTGCCGATAGACCTATGGCTTGACGGTATATGGATTTATCTACAATCTGAGGAATAATAGCTCGATAGGTCGGACTAAAAAATGCGTTGAAAACATTCATAAGAAAAATGAGAACGTAAATTTGCCATTCTTCAGTTACAAAAGGCAAACAACCTACTATAACCATTCTGACAAAATGTGTGGTGTAGAGTATTTTCTTTCGGCTAATCCTATCTGCCAAGACTCCTGCAAAAGGCGAAAATATAATGAAGGTTGTAACTCGTAAAGTAAGAGCTGTTGCCAATATGACCGCAGCCCTTTCTTCGCCAAACTGATATGCCAAAAGAGCCAATCCAACCCACGTAAAGGCATCGCCCAATAAACTTATGGTCTGTGCCAAATAAAGTTTTGCGAATAAACGATTACGTAAAGCTTGGAATGGCTCTAATAGTTTTGACAGTTTCATTTATTCTCTAAATATTAATTGAGTTCAAAATTTTAATTTGTGCCTGCTGAATGAAAGGGTATTTCAATTGGGCGTAGAAATTGACCTTCCATTGCAGGACTTTAGGTTATAATGTATACTGACCTTTGAGCCTCAAGTTTACTGTTACATCTTCATTACTGGTATTTCTGAAAAACCAACCGTGTTTTCCTTCATAAGGGGCTAAAAAAGTACCAACCATATTATGGGAATTTGAAATCGTATAACTTTCAAAATAGACCTCTTTTACTTCTTCTTTTTGTTTTACCTCACCGTGAAAATCAAAGTAAAGTACTTCATTGTTTGCGGTTGTCCATTCATATTTCATTGTTCCGTATTTGAGCATATTTATTTTAAATTCTATGCCTTTTCCTGCGGGAACTACCACTTTGGTTTCATCCTCGCGAGTTGCTAATTGTTCTTCGGGTGCGGGATTATCTGCTTCTACGGGTCGAGCGACATCGGGTCCCGACCCAGCTTTTTCGAGTTTTATTAATGGAAGATTTGATGTTGAGACCATCATTCCCAAATCATCAGTTTGATTGCTTTCAGGCACATAGAGTTTGCTAAACCCTAAAAGTTTACCTGCTCCTGTTGGGTCTATCCCATATTCCGCAGGTAATACTGCTACAACTAATAGAAGTGCTCCAACAACTAATGCTATGATGGTTGCCTTTATAATTTTACTTTTTTCCAAAATTGGATGTTTCATTTCTGACATAATTTTTTTTTTAAGATGTAAAATAGCCTGTTAATTGGAAGCCAAGCAATAAAAACCCTGCTGCCATAAGTGCTGTATTTGTAATTGTTGAAAATTTCATAAAACTGGGTTGCCTTCTCCAAATTGTTATAAGGATTAACACAACTGCTAAAGCAATAAACTGTCCTATTTCCACTCCAATATTGAAACCAATTAGGTTGGTAAAAAGGCCTTCTTTATCAAATTTGAATTCTTGCAGTTTACTGGCAAGTCCAAAACCGTGGAACAGACCGAATATCAGAACTGCTGCTTTTGTGTTAGGTTGTTTCCCAAAGAAACGTTTGAAACCGCCCAAATTGTCGAATCCCTTATATACAATTGAGAGCGCAATGATAGCATCTATCAAGTATGCATTAATATTAATATCGGCTAAAACACCTAATAACAAAGTGGTACTATGACCAATTGTAAAAAAGCTGACATATAAGAGTACTTCTTTTGGTTTATACAGAAAGAAAATAACGCCGACCAAAAATAGCAGATGGTCATAACCCGTAATCATATGTTTCGCTCCTATATAAAGAAAGGGGCCGAATGCCACGCCGCTGTTTCCTAATAAAAATGTTTGTGTGTCTTCATCTACTCCGTGAGCATACGCCATTGAACCAAATGCTCCGTATAGAAACAGAATGAGGAAGACGTATATATTTTTGATTTTCATAATAAAATTGTTTAAGTCCCATTGCACATCGCAGTGCAATGGAACTATGATTATTAATGGGCGTGCCCGTGGGATTTAACTTGTTGTATGCTATCCAATCTTCTATTTTCTTCTCTTACTATTTCCAAGCTATCTTCCCTTTGGCTCATTTCTTCTGGGCTTAAAATTGTTTCAGTATTTTGAGTTTCTACGCTTTCATCTTTTTTAGTTTCTCTACAAGATGCTAATAACGTTAAGCTAATGGTTGCGATAAAAAGTACTTTTTTCATAATGTTTAATTTTATTGTTATTGATTTTTAAATTATTCTTCTTCTTCAGAATTTCTTAATGCAGACAAGATGGAATAAGCGTTTTTAACAACAGGTTTAAAATTTTGAACAGTAGCACCATCAGCAAATGTTATGGCTGTATATCCTTCCTGCTCAATTCCTTTTTTAACCTGTTCTAACTTGAATGTATAGCCATTTTCCGTTTCTTCGGTTTGAAGAACTACAAAATCTTTTCCTTCATATTGAACTAAAGCTTCTGAAGGGATTGCATTTTGCTTATTTGTGCCGCTTTCTACCCAAGCCTTTACGTACATTCCTGGTAATAATCCTTTTTTGTCTTCTTTGTTTAAATGGCTATAAACTGGCGTCATACGGTCACTACCAGTCGCTTTTCCAATTAAGAAAACCTCGGCAGTACGATTGAAGGTATTGTCATCAGAAAGTGAAAATTTAACGGTTTGACCAATCTCCAACTTTCCCAAATCTTTTTCAAAGGCATTCAATGCCAAATGAATATCGTTTAAATCGACAATTTCAAATAGAACATCCTGTGGTGATACATAATCCCCAATATTTACATTGCTGGCTTTTATAAAACCTGAAATTGGCGCATAAAGATTTGCGGTTCGTGTTATATTGCCATTTTGGACAGAACTTCTACTTATTCCCGCAAGGGCAAGCTGCTGTTCGTATGCCTTCACTCTTCCTTGTGTTATTTTATAATCAGAAGAAACCTGTTGAAATGTTTTTGCTGAATTGATGTCCTCCTCTCTCAATTTCTTTTGTCGATTAAATTCTTCTTCAAGAAATTGAAGTCTGCTTAAACTTTCCAAATAGCCCTGTTGGATTTGGATAAATTCAGGATTTTCAATGGTTGCCAAGATTTGCCCTTTTTTAATTGCTTCACCGGGCAATCTGCCAGCCGTTTTTAAATAACCTCCTAAAGGTGCAGATACAGAAGCCATACTTTCAGGCTCAACATCTATGGTTCCATTTAGTTTTATTATGTTACTTAAATTTCTCATTTCAATCGCACCGGTTTCAATTCCGGCAAGATTGTATTGGTCTTTGGTAAAAGTGATTTGTTTGGTTCCAGTTGCAACTGGTTGTTCATCTTTCATCGAAGATTTTTCGGAACCTTCCACTTTTTCAGAATCCTTATTGCCACAAGCCACCATAAATAGGGTGGATAAAATGAGTAGCGAAATTTTTGTATTGAATTTAATTTTCATCTTTTTTATGTTTTAATGTGATATCACAAGATTTTTACAAGCCCAATAAGGCTTCGATTACTATGATGGACTGGTTATATTGATATAGTGTGTTTAGATACTCTGTTTGAATACTGTTCGCCAAAGTGAGGTTTTGCAAGTATTGCGTATAGGAAACATCCCCGCTTTTAAAGCTCTTTTCCGAATTATCAATGATAAGTTCCGCTTGTGGCAGAGCTTCATTTTGATAATAATCTAAAGTGCCTTGAAGTTTGTAATATTCTTGCAATAAATTTTGTAGTTCCCCTTGTAGTTGCGTCTTATTTAACTCGATTTGAGACTGGACGATGACTTCTTCGATTTTGGCCGTTTGAATTTTGGCACGATGTCCACCAGGAAAAATGGGAATTGCAACACCTACTTGAAAGAATGAAAATCGGTCATTGTCACTAAAATTTTGGTTTGCTATACCGCTATTTTGAGCCCCAATAAATGTTTGGCTATTATAACCGAACATAATATCGGGTAACACTTTATTCCTTTCTACATTGGTCTCCCTTTTCCTTACTTCTAACTGTTGTTTTAAATAAACGTAAAACGGGCTTTGCTCCACAGACTGGTTTTCAATATCTAAATCTATCTCACGCCGAACCAGTTCACTACCTGTAATACTAATGTCATCATTTGTGTTTAAAACTACCTGAAGCTGTCTTTTGGCGATACGCATATCGGCTTCGTTTTGTTGAAGCTTGTTTTTTATTTGCATCGATTGCGTTGCCGAGGTTACACTTTCCAATTTTGTGGATTCGCCAGATTCATAACGCATCGAACTTGAACGGTTGAGATTGCCATATAGACTATCTTGACGCTGCAATAATTGTTTATTCTGCATTAAAAACACAACTCTGGAATAGGCTGTTTTTACATCCGCAATCAGGTCATTTTCTTCTATAACCTTTAGTTGTTCACTGCTACTAACTCTTGCTTTTGCGAGTTTAAACTGACTGGTATAAACTGTTGGAAAATTAATACGCTGTGTAACTCCGTATTGGTTATCCTTTACCGTAGGCGTATTAAATTCGCCATTTTGATATGAAAATTCTGTTCTGGGAATAGTTATAGCACCGTATTTTCCTTTTACTTCAACCTCGATTTCATATTGAGCGATTTTAATACGGTTATTGTTCTGAAGTGCCATTTCAATAGCCTGCTGCAATGTAATTTCACGTTCTTGCACCATACTTGTTTCTTGTGCTTGAAGTTGCATTGCTGGAAAGAATAGACCGCCAATCACGATTAAAGTAGTGGCTATTTTTTTTCTTCCTAAATTCAATTTTACTTTTCCTTCCGTAAAATAGATATACAAGACTGGCAAGACAATAAGGGTTAATGCAGTCGCCGTAATCAATCCTCCAATAACAACGGTAGCCAATGGGCGCTGTACTTCCGCACCTGATGAATTTGATAACGCCATAGGTAAAAAACCTAAAGCAGCTACAGTTGCCGTCATTAATACAGGTCTCAATCTCACACGAGTTCCTTTAATGACGCGTTCATAAATATCGGTCACACCTTCTTTATCCAGCCTATTGAATTCTGCTACGAGTACGATTCCATTTAAAACCGCCACACCAAATAGGGCAATAAATCCAATTCCAGCTGAAATACTGAAAGGTAGGTCTCTTATGATTAGTGCAAAAACACCACCAATGGCAGATAAAGGTATCGCCGTAAAAATGAGCAAGCTTTGTTTCATTGAACCAAAAGTAAAAAAAAGAAGTACTAAAATAAGTAACAAAGCTACTGGCAAAGCAATCATTAACCGCTGATTAGCCTCTTGCAAGTTCTGAAATTGACCGCCATAGGTTACATAATAACCTGCTGGCATATCAACTTTCGAATTCATAATTTGCTTAATGTCCTCAATTATACTTTGTACATCCCTGTCACGTACATTGAAGCCAACAATAATCCGACGTTTTGCATTGTCACGTTGAATCTGTACAGGTCCTGGTTCAAATGAAATGTTGGCCACCTGACTTAACGGAATTTGATTTCCCTGTGGTGTGCTAACATATAAGTTCTGCACATCTGTAATATCGGTTCGGAAATTTTTGTCCAATCTCACAACAAGGTCAAATCGACGTTCCCCTTCATAAACAAGTCCTGCCGAAGTACCCGCAAAGGCAGTTTCGATAGCATTATTTATGTCCTCGATGTTCATTCCATATTGAGAAATCTTATCGCGGTTCATTTGAATATTAATCTGTGGTAATCCGGTCACTTCTTCCACATACAAATCTTCAACACCCTCAACCGACTTTATTTTGCTACCCACGTTACTTGCCAAGTCTGAAAGAATATTGAGGTCTTCGCCATAAATTTTTATTACAACATCCTGTTTTGCACCTGTTAAAAGTTCGTTGAAACGCATTTGTATGGGTTGTTGAAAACTAAAAGTAGCATTCGGGATAATGGACAGGGATTCTTTCATCACTGCTGCCAGTTCTTCTCTTCCGCCAGCTTTTGTCCATTCCGCTTTTGGACTTAAAATAACCATCATATCACCTGCTTCAATGGGCATCGGGTCTGTTGGAATTTCCCCTGAACCAATCTTGTTTACAACTTGCTTCACTTCATCTGGATATTCACGTAATAATATGGTCTGCGCCTTTTGAGAAACATCAATCATCTGGTCGATGGAACTTCCAACAGGCACTCGGGTTTCAACCGCAAAATCTCCTTCGTCCAATTGGGGAATAAACTCACCACCCATATTTGCAAAAACTATCAGCGTTATAATAAATAATCCTACTGCCAATCCAAGTACCAATAGTTTAGCGTGCAGGGCAGCTTCTAAAATAGGTTGGTACATACGCTGAAAGAAATCCATCATTTTATCGGAAAAATTCCGTTTATGTTCCGTCTTGCGACCCAGTGCGAGGGCAGACATCATTGGAACATAGGTAAGTGATAAAATTAATGCTCCAAGAATAGCGAACATTACCGTTTGAGCCATTGGATGAAACATTTTTCCTGCAACTCCGCTCAAAGCCAAAATAGGCACGTAAACGATTAATATTATGATTTGTCCAAAGGCAGCGGAATTCATCATTTTCCCAGCAGATAATTTTACCTCGGAATCCATTTGTTCGGACGATAGCTTTTCAACTCCAGAATACTTCTTTTTACTGGTATGAATTCCGAACATTACGGATTCAACTACAATTACTGCCCCATCTACGATAAGACCAAAATCTATGGCGCCCAAACTCATTAAGTTTCCGGAAACCTTAAAGAGGTTCATCATCGCGATTGCAAAAAGCATTGAGAGCGGAATGACCGAAGCCACTATCAAACCACCTCTTAAATTTCCAAGAAAGAGGATTAGTACAAAAATTACTATCAAAGCACCTTCCGTAAGATTAGTTGTTACAGTCCCTATTGCACGGTCCACCAAACCTTTCCTATCCAGATAGGGCTCAATGGTTACGCCTTCGGGTAAAGTTTCTTTAATCTGTTCAATTTTAGCTTTTACATCATTGATAACTGCGGAAGAGTTTGCTCCCTTTAGCATCATTACAATTCCTGTAACAACTTCGCCTTCTCCATTTCGCGTAGCCGCTCCATAGCGCACGCCGTGACCAAATTGTACTTTGGCAACATCCCTTACAAGTACTGGTGTTCCGTTATTAACTTTAACAGCTATTTTTTCCAATTCTTGTAAATTGTTCACAAGTCCTTCGCTCCGAATAAAATAGGCATTAGGACCTTTATCTATATAAGCGCCACCCGTGTTTTGATTGTTTTTTTCCAGAGCGGTAAAAATATCTTCAATAGTAACATTCATACTTTGAAGTTTATCTGGGTCTATGGCAATTTCATATTGTTTGACTAAACCACCAAAACCACTCACTTCTGCAACACCAGGTGTTCCTAATAGTTGTCTTTTGATAATCCAATCCTGTATAGTTCTTAATTCGGTGGCATCATATTTATCTTCATATCCTCTTTCGGTATGAATTACATATTGATAAATTTCACCCAACCCTGTAGTTACGGGTCCCATTTCAGGTTTTCCGATGCCTTCAGGAATATCTTTGGCTGCTATTGACAAGCGTTCTTGAACTTGCTGCCTTGCCCAATATAAGTCTACACTTTCCTCAAAAACAATAGTTACAATGGAAAGTCCGAAACGAGAAAAGGAACGCATCTCCTTAATCCCAGGAATACTAACCATTGTTTGTTCTACTGGAAACGTAACTAATTGTTCTACTTCTTGTGCCGCTAAAGTGGGTGATATGGTAATAACCATAACTTGATTGTCTGTGATGTCTGGAACTGCATCTATGGGTAGCTGTGTTAGCGAATATGAGCCCCATCCAATTAGAGCCAGCGTAAATAATCCGATAACAAGTTTATTGTTTATCGAAAATGCGATGATTTTGTCTAACATTATGTTTAAAATATTTTAAGTCGTAAATAATAAAAATGAAAATACCATACAGGTTATCTATGGATTTGAGTTATACAAAACCAATGATTAATTCTTAAAAAATAAATATGGTAAAATGGTAATTAAAGCGAAGATTGCTATTACCAAAGCTTAATAAATTTGCAGATACTATGAATGTATCCGTCTAATTTTATTAAACTAAAGAGAAATTAACAGGTAGGTGGGCCTCGTGAGTCGAGGGATGAGAGATAAGAATTGAAATAATTTTTGGGTGGATGATAAATAGGCGGTTTACTATTTTGCCTATATTCAACTGAAAAAATTCCTTTAGTTTCAACAACACTCTTTAGAACATCCTTGTCAACAACGGTCTTTTTCTCGATTGTATTTCTTTCAAGTAAGACTATATCGCTGGACACAGTGGAATGGGTATGCATATCCATAACGAAACCAAAAAACCCGTAAGAGGAATCTTCTTTCTCTTGGGAACTATCATCGTGATGACTGTCCTCGCCAGTATGGGCAATATCTAAATGGGAATGAGAATCCTCGTGCTGATGGTGTAAATGCGGAAAAACCTGATGCAGCATCATTAGGCTAAACAAGCCTAGAAAGAAAAATGCCGCTATTTTATTTGTTTTTTGCATTAATCACAAAGATACTAATATTTTTTATTTGTGAAAATTAGCGCTCAACTAACTTAATTAATAATTCAGACCACTTTAGACAAAAGAAAAAAATCCAGTTTAAGGTACTGGATAAACCTGTTGGCTTTAAGCCATTTCATATACTTCATTGAATAGTTTTTTATCCAATCGTTCTTGTTGCCCAAAACTCTTCTTTAATGTATTGTGCAAAACTGCATTGAAGGCGTTGTAACCTAACCACAGGTTGGGTTTTTCATTAAGCAACAGGGCTTCATAATTTAAAATTTCAATGACTTCACGAGATTTTTTTGAAGGGTCGCTATTCTTGTCGCTACATTCATACCTGAAGAGTTTTGTCTTGTCGAGAATTGCTTTCACAAATTCTTTAGTGTCAATAATCTTAACATTTTTCATAGTATCGAATTTCTGAACTATGGTGTAAAACTCGTTGTCCAAAAACTTGTAGAACAGATTGTTCAGTCTTGGCATTATCAGGTCTGTATTGTTCTTACTATGCTTGATGGAAAACTCAATTTCAGCTTGTGAAACGTGCAAACCATTGGAACATACTTTTCGATAAAACCCAAAGTGCCCAGAAGTCTTTTCACTACCGTCATAAGAGTTTTTGAACCGAAGCATCGGCAGTATTAAGTCTTTATGGTTCTTGACAGTAAACTGGCTTTTGTCATCGATGATGAAGTCTGTAATGAATGACCTATCATTTTTGTTTATGGTGCGTTTGTGGAAGTTCAGTTGTGCATCGGATAGCATTTCTTCAGCTTTTTTGAAGAATAACTGATTTGGAATGTGTCCATAGCTGTTCGAGACCACATTGACAATTTTGCCATTTGAAATGATGACGTTTTCAAGCCCTCGTCGGGATTCCATCTGGGTCAGGGTTTTTAAGGATTTCATTTCTGTTGAAACAAAGATTTCATCCTGCTGTAAATTTTGTAAATACATAGCTTTTGAATTTAGATTAAACAATATTTGAGCTTAACCCAAACGGAAGCTAAAATCTCGGCTCAAAAGGAAACGGAATAAATAAGCGTTGGGGCAGTGCGTTGGCTTTATGCCGTAGTCTTTTGATGGGTGTATTTTACGAGTTTAAATTGCGGTTATATTGATTGATTATTTTTTACTTTTTAGTAACCTATCCCATTAAAAATTATCTAAAAAAAAGAAGAGCCAGCACGAATGCTGACCCTTCCTTCCGACAACAAAAGCTACTCTTTCAATTCCTGAATTTCTTTTTCAAGAATTGCTATTCGCTCTTTCAAACGTTCTTCACGGGTATCCTTTTTTTCGGAATATTCCTTTTCGATATCAGCAATCTTGGTTTTAAAATATCCTTGCATTGCCTTATAAAATGAAACATTTGTCAAATTATTGGTATGATTACTTTCGCCAAAATGCACTTGTTTAGTAAGCATATACCGTATCAGCTTATGAAAGATTTCTTTTTTGAACTTCTTTTTGAAATTCTCAACCATCTCAATTCTGGTCATTTTAGAAGTATCTCCCAACAATCCTGAAAAGTATTTTTGTTGGCTCATATAATCCACATTGTTTTCGAAAAGCGATATAGAGAAAGCCACCATTTCATCTACCGAAAGCGTTTTCTTTGTTTCGATGTATTTGGTCTCTCTAATCATTTCAACAACTTCTTCAAATTGTCTATTATTCTCGATTTGCTGCTTCCGGATTTCCCTTTCGCTGATTTTGATGATTTGTTCTTCAGGTGTGCAATCTGCCATTTTTCTGTTTTCCAAAGTTGCTGAATACGTTGTCAATTCATTTTTGGACTGTTCAACAATCTTCATAAAGACTTCTTTGTGTCTGTATGTTTCAGGATGGAACACAATACCTTTTACAAATTCATTTTCTTTAGCGGAATTGTATTTTTCCAATTCTTCTTCGTAGTGCTGTAAGGCTTCATCCAGCTCTGCTTTGAATTCATCTTCGGAATAATCGTAATGTTGGTATTCTTTCTTAATTGCCTCTATTGTAGGTTTTGTAGGTTTTTCGATTATTTCTACATCATCCAAAAGATAAACTTTCAATCCACCATTTTCCAATTGTGAAATAATCAGCTGATTGTTTTCCTCGTCTGCCCAATACTGTCGTATTTCAGGAATTAACAGTATGTTCTCTTGTTTCGATTTTTCAATCAAATTCAAGAACGACTTGCTTTTCTTCGTTTCATAACAAGCTGATTTTGTACAGACCATTTTACCATCGCCGAACAGATTGCCTTGATTTGCAGCATTGAATGGACATTCTACACAAGAGCCAGCTTTCAAAACCAATTTTTTATCAGCTACCTCAAAAGGTGCTTTCTCTAAATCATAGGTCTGGTCTTTTATCATCCTGTTTATCTGATGGGCACTAAAATCTTCGCCCATCGTTTCCAACATCATCTGCTGTTCTTCCGGTTCAAAAAGTGCAACACCCACACCTAACGAAATCGTCATTTCGCCATTACGGACGAAGTGTTTGAAACCTTCAATCAAACCAGCCAGCTTTAATCGTTGTCTGATAAAGTTATCCGTTCTTCCCAATCGCTTTGCAATTTCTGTAGGCGCATATTTTTCGCTTAAGTAAGCAATCGCCTCAGCTTCTTCGGTAGGTTCAACATCCTGCCTTTGCAAATTTTCGATGATTTGAATTTCAAGAACATCGTTGTTCTTATATTCCCTGACAATACACGGAATAGTTTTCTTGTTGGCCAGCTTACTTGCTCGATACCTACGTTCGCCCATCACGATGATAAATTCGTTTCCAGATTTTCGGACTGTAATAGGCTGTAGAACTCCGTGCTTTTTGACGCTTTCGGAAAGTTGTTGCAGATGTGCTTCATTAAAAGTCTTTCTTGGCTGCATCGGGTCTGGAATGACCTTTGTAATTGATAGGTTCTCAATCTGAAGCCCAATCGCTTTTTGTGTCAATTTTTCTTTGACTTCTTTCTTGGCGGTGGTAATTTTTTTACCGCTCCTTCTTGTGGTACTCGCTTTTGTTGTCATAATACTCAAATTTTTGATTAAACAATATTTGAGCAGAAACCAAACGGAAGATAAAATCTTGGCTCAAAAGGAAACGGAATAAATAAGTGTAGGAAGAAGCGATGGCTTTATGCCGTAGTCTTTTGATGGAAGTATTTTACGAGTTTAAATTGCGGGTATATTGTATGATAATAAACTCCCCTTACTGGCACGCCAAATCGTATAAAATGTCGGGTTATTATGCTGAAGTTAGGGACGAGCGTATTCGTAATCGAGAGTAATAGATTTTTTTGTTTCACTACGAACGGACCATTATGAACAATATATTCTATCCAACAGTCAATGTTTATGAATATTCCCTTTTAGCACAAAATAGTACAATAACACGGCGGATATTACCACAAAAATTATTGCAAGAATTCCATTGAACTTGTCTTTTTTTGTGATTTGATTATTCGATTTACCAACTTTCTTATTTCTTTTATTTCTCTGTTTTTGATACATCCATTTTAGTTATTTCTATATAATCTTCTATAACATCGTTGCATCTAAATAGATATAAACGCATTTAAAAATTGTAATAACAACAAAAAAAGGGTTAACAAAACAATTACTATTATAATGCCAACCCAAATTATTTTATCTCTATTAGAACCATCATTATTTTTGGGTTCAATCTTATTGCGCTTATTAAAACGTTTTATTCTCCGATTTTCTGACATCAAAGTGCCGATTTGATTGATATTTGGTCTATTACTTCCATTTCATCTTCTGCAATCTAACAGCATTTAAAATCGCCAACAAAGCCACTCCCACATCCGCAAATACAGCTTCCCACATTGTTGCCAGACCGCCTGCACCCAAAACAAGTACAACAGCTTTTACTCCAAAAGCAAGCGTAATATTTTGATATACAATACGTCTGGTTGAACGACCTATTTTAATAGCTTTTGCAATTTTGCTCGGTTGGTCTGTTTGGATAATGACATCTGCGGTCTCAATGGCGACATCGCTACCTAAACCACCCATTGCAATACCTACATCACTTACTGCCAAAACTGGCGCATCGTTTATGCCATCGCCAATGAACGCAACTTTGTTATCGTTTTCGGACATTAGTTTTTCGACTTCCTTCAATTTATCTTCTGGAAGCAAACCGCCTTTTGCCCAATCTACACCCATTTCTTTTGCGACTTGTTGCGTAATGGAATCCTTATCGCCCGAAAGCATTATGATTTTTGAAATACCAGATTCCCGAATTTGTTTGATGGCATCGTGTGCATCATCCTTTAACTCATCTGCAATAATTGCATAGCCTGCAAATTTGTCTTCAATGGAAACCATCACGATAGATTCTACAATGTTGTCGGTTTCAGATGGAACTTCGATATTGTTTGAAATCATCAATGCTTTATTCCCAACCAATACGGTTTTGCCGTTTACTGTTCCTTTTAAGCCTTTTCCTGCTATTTCAGTTACTTCGGAAGCTTGAAAATCTTCGCCATCGGCTTTATATTCCATAATGGCCTTGGCAATGGGATGAGTGGATTGTTCTTCCATCGCCATTAGGTATTTCATAAATTCAGGTTCTTTCCAACCAATGGCTTTTATTTCTTTGATTTTAAAAACACCTTTGGTTACCGTTCCTGTTTTGTCCATAACAACGGTATTAACCTTTGTCATTTCATCCAAATACGATGCTCCTTTAAACAGAATGCCATTTTTTGAAGCTGCTCCCAATCCCCCGAAATAACCCAACGGAATTGAAATGACTAAAGCACACGGACAGGAAATGACCAAGAAAATCAATGCTCTGTACAACCAATCGCTAAAGACATAATCGTCCACAAAAAAGTAGGGTATAAACGTTAATCCAATCGCGAGAAAGACAACGATTGGTGTATAGATTCTTGCGAACTTTCTAATGAACAATTCGGTTTTTGATTTCCGTGCGGTGGCGTTTTGCACCATATCAAGAATTCTTGCAATAGAACTATCCTTAAATTCTTTGGTCGTTTCAATTTCAATAACGCCATCCAGATTGATGCTTCCTGCAAATACTTTTTCTCCTTTTGCAATGGTGTCAGGTTTGCTTTCGCCTGTTAATGCTGCGGTATTGAACGAGCCTTTTTCGGACAATAAAATACCATCCAAAGGGATTTTTTCGCCCACACGGACTTGCACTTTTTCGCCAATAGCAACGATTTCGGGATTTACAGAAACATAATTGTTGTTCCTATAGACCAAGGCTTCATTAGGTCTTACATCCAGTAATGCCTTGATGCTTCTCTTGGCTCTTTTAACGGCGGCACTTTGGAACAATTCGCCTACCGCATAAAATAACATTACTGCCACACCTTCGGGATATTCGCCAATGGCGAATGCACCTATGGTTGCGATGGACATCAATAAAAACTCGGTAAAGAAATCGCCATTTTTGATGCTGTTCCAACCTTCCTTTATCACAGGAAAACCTACTGGAAGATATGCGACTGCATACCAGACAATACGTATCCAATCTTTAAAAAAAGCTACGTCAAAATAATCCATCGCAATACCAATAATCAGCATTACAAAGCTGAAAATTGCTGGTACATAAATTTTAAAATTCCCTATACTTTCCGGACTGCTATGGTTGTGACCATCATTACGCTTGTGATTGTCGGATGAAGTTTTATTTAAATCTCTTAAATTCAGTTTCTTTTTTTTCATAAATTCGATTGTAATTTTATTTGAATTTACAGTTATTCCAATCTCAACACCAATTGGGCAAATTGCACTTCTAAAGTTTTATCCAAACCTTGTATCAATTTGTCCAATCCTGTATCCGAAACCAAAACCTGCCCTTTAGCACTTATCAAACAAGAAATGGTTGTACCTTGGTCAAAATGGGTAAGGGTCGTTTTAAAGACTGATTTATAGGTTTTGTCTTTGTATGTAACAGATACCAACCAATTAAATAAAATTGGGTCGTGTTGTTTTGAGAGAAAATCTTCAGATGGAATAGTCCCTGTAAAGCGCAGCATAAGAGGTTCTTCTTCCTCTTGTAAAATGGTATTGATTTCTGGAATATCCGTAGATAAGGTTTTTAGGTCAAGTACACCATTAACCACTTTGGAATCATAATCAAGATATAAGGCCAATTTATGGCTTTCTGCCTTGACGGGTTTATCATCAACCAAAGTCATCATCATAATATGACCTTCTTCAGTTGTATAAACTTTTTGGGCGTTTACCTTATAATAACTAACCAACAAGATTATTAAAATACAATGTTTAACATTCATAATATCCATCTTTAATTTTATAACTAAAAAAAAAAGCAGCTTCTACTTTTGCTTTTAATGCTATTAATCATTTTGCTTTAAGAAGCATCATAAAAGCTGCCTGCTATTAATTAAGTTTTCACTTAACTTATTTAAATAAAAAATTTCACTCTTTCACATAACGATTTACCCCTACTTGTTATCTATATCCTTTTCTCTGTTACCGAAATAATACATCAGCGCAACACTGGCACCTAATAATCCAAACAGAATATTCTCAAAAATTTGATTCCCATTGATATTCAAAATTTCAATGAAATTATTTATTAAATATTGCCACCAATTAATTTCATAATTCTGTCTGCTAAACGTGAAAATTGTTATTCCCAAAGGTTGAATGATAAAAACACCTATGGCAAACCCAATTAGTATGGTAATAAAAATATTCTTTTTATTCATCGTCTATTTTTTACGGAAATAAGGTTACTGGCTCTCAATCCAATTTTTGGCATCTTCCTTTTGGTCTATATTGAAATACTTAATTTCGGCGTTCGTAAAAGGCTTCATAAATTGGGTTATCCATTCCTGCCATTTTTTATCTCCTACCATTGCTATTTTTTCATAGTCCTTGGCGTGGGCCGTATCCATTTTGAGGTCTTCCCATAAACCAGGTAAATCCCAACCCGTAAAGTTGTCCATCTCAAAATACCAGCGGACTTTCATTCCCTTGTCCAGTATAGCGTGGATAAGTGGATGGATTTTTTCTATGTCTTCTTTTCTCAATTTGCCCGAAGCTTTTGTTGCAACAATATTTTTTTCTTTTAACTCGATTATTTGTAACATTTTATATGGTTTTTAATTAATAATCATCCTTCTAAATCGTAAAACCATTCTTCAGCCATTACAACTGCTTTTTTGATGGCCTCTGTTTTTGAAAAGTCTTCCTTTTCGATTAATTCTTTCGCAATTTCGATTGCCTTTTTCCTTACCGATGGATTAAGGGCGTCAAGCTCTGTTCTAAATTCTTCAAATGTCCAGTCCATAAAAAATGTATTAGTGGTTAAACAATTCGTTTTCTTCTTTACCATCTATCTCTTTTCTTGGTCTTTTATCCAAAAAATAATCGAGTATTATTCCCACTATTATCGCTCCTACAAAGGCAGCGTAAACCAATCCATCATACTGAATAATTAGAGTTAGGCTAACCAATATGGCCAAAATGGGCAGTATTGGAACTTTGCCAATAGACAATGGCACTCTGAAAGGTCTGTTCTGTGTTGGTTCTTTAAAACGTAAAACAATGAGTGCAATATTTACGGCTACAAACACAAGCAGTGCGCCTAAAGAAGACATACCTGCTACAATTTTAATATCGCCCAATAGCAAAAAACAAGCGACCGCAGCCATAACCACAAATGTGGTTACCCAAGGTACTTTTTGTGCATTTATTTTAGTCATAAATTTTGGAAGTTCGCCCACGCTTGCCATTCCGAACAATAACCTACTTATGGAAATGATACCGCTAAATGCAGCATTAGCCGTGGCAAATAAGGCTGCAACTGCCAAAACTACTGGTAGCCAAGAGTTAAGATTCGATGCCGCCAAAGACAAGGGCGAATCCACCTTTGATATTGCAATTGGGTCAGCAATATTGAGTACAGTAAATGAGATAAGCAAATAGAAGATGGTGGTAATTACCATTGTCAATAAAAAGGCACGAGGAATCGTCTTTCCTGGATTTTTAACTTCTGAACCCAAAGATGCCATATGCTCAAAACCTGTATAGACAAAAAACAAAGTCGCCGTGGCCGCAAGTGTTCCAGAGAATGACTTTATTTGAAAAATTTCAGCTTTTGGTAGGCCTGTTTCTTTAAGACCTATAAAGATAAGAATGAGCAACCCCAACAATTGAATACTGACCATTATGATATTGGCTGTTGATGATTTCTTTATACCTGTAATACTTATCAAAGAAAGCAATAACAATACACCATAGCTTATCAATAATCCCGGTACTTCAAAAAAGGTATTGAAATATCCCGAAAATGCCAATAGTACAGCGGCAATTGTCGCCGAACTATGGAAGGCAACCGTCCAACCCGTAAGAAAGGAAGGAATATCAATTTTTGGAAATGCTTTCCTTACAAATATAAATTCCGCACCAGCATTTGGGTAGGTAGATGATAATTCGGCATAGGACATTGCAGAAATACTGGCGGCAATGGCCGCAAAAATAAAGCTCAACCAAATATCGGTTCCTGCCTGTCCGGCTGCCGCGCCAATCACAGTATAGATTCCAGCACCCACAATGGTACCAACGCCATAAAAAGTAAGACGAAGCGTACCCAAGGATTTTTTTAGTTCTGCCATTATATTTTTTAAGTTAAAGAAGGTGGAAGAAACCTGAACCTGACCATTGGGCGCAAGGGTTCAGAGTTCTGGAACTCCCACCTGTTATTTTTGCCTGCATTTTTCACATATTCCCTTTAATATCAGATTCACATCGCTCACTTCATAATCGTCTGGCAAGCTTTCTTCCGATATCTTATTCGGTAAACAGATTGTTTTCCTACAATCGGTGCAATGAAAGTGCATATGTAAATCTATACCATATTTAACTTTGGCGTTTTCATCAGAAATCGCATATTTTGACACTCCGACCCCATCATTAATCTGATGAATTAGACTTTTATCCTCAAAAATTTTGAGGTTGCGATAAAAGGTAGTTCTGTTTGCTGTTTTATTGGTTTCGCTCTTTTGAACAAAAGCCTTTTTCAAATCGGAAAAGGACACGGCACTTTGTTTCCTTTTCAGGAACTTGTATATCTTCGACCTCATTTTAGTAGGCCGAATCCCTTTAGCCAATAATGTTTTTTCCGTCTTTGTCATTTAATATTCTTTCAAAAAACCAGGTCCTTCTATGTCCCAATTTTTCTAATCTTTTTTATAAGCCAAAAGGCGCAGAGCATTGGCCACGACTACCAAGGTAGACCCCTCGTGAAACGCAACGGCAACCCCTATATTTGCCCAACTCAAAATGGTAGCCGGTATCAGAAGTGCCACAACCCCAAGGCTTACCCAAAGGTTCTGCTTGATTATGGCCTTTGCTTTCCTACTTAAGCCAATGGCAAAGGGCAGGGTTTCCAACTTATCGGCCATTAAGGCAACATCCGCCGTTTCCAAGGCCACATCACTTCCCGCCGCACCCATTGCGATACCTACGGTGCTGTTTGCCATTGCAGGGGCATCGTTCACTCCGTCGCCTACCATTGCGACTTTGGATTCCTGTTCTTTTAATTTTTTAATGGCATCAACCTTTTCCTCCGGCAACAGGCTTCCCCAGGCATCGGTCAACCCAATTTCTTTAGCAACGGCATCGGCAACTTTTTGATTATCCCCGGTTAGCATTATCATCCGCTTGATACCGATTTCCTTTAATTTTTTAAGTGTTTCCTTGGCCGCTTCCCGTGGGGTGTCCATCAGGGCGATGATACCGATATATTCTTTGTTCCTTCT
Source organism: uncultured Maribacter sp. (assembly GCF_963975365.1). Taxonomy (GTDB): domain Bacteria; phylum Bacteroidota; class Bacteroidia; order Flavobacteriales; family Flavobacteriaceae; genus Maribacter. The sequence goes on from NZ_CAXBGF010000001.1 coordinate 599,868, forward strand.
TATAAGCATCGTCGTGTTTCCGCCGCTTTCAAGTTCTTTTACTTTATTCGATATTTCTTCGGATGGTTTTGCTTCATCGAGGTCTTCGTACAAGTCAAGGTTTCCAATATAGATTTTATCCTTGCCCAAGGACGCTTTGATACCTTTTCCGAGAACCGCTTCCAAATCTGACGCATCGGTAATATCAGTACCTTTCAGACGCTCTTTCCCATCCCTTACGACTGCTTTGGCCAAAGGGTGGTCGCTCAAGTTTTCAACAGCAACAGCTATCTTTAACAGTTCATTTTCTTCAATATCCCCTAATGGTACTACTTCGGTAAGTTTGGGCTTGCCTTCTGTAAGGGTACCCGTTTTATCAAAAGCCAAAGCCGTAATGACGCCTAAATCCTCAAGCGGTCGCCCACCTTTGATAAGTACCCCGCCACGAGCCGCTCTTGCAACCCCGCTTAATACAGCACTTGGTGTTGAAATGGCCAGTGCACAGGGACTTGCAGCTACCAATACCGCCATTGCACGATAAAAGCTGGCACTAAACGGTTCATCAATGACCAGAAAGGCAAAGAGCAGGATGCCAACCAGTATCAGTACGGATGGCACAAAATATCTTTCAAATTTATCGGTCAACAGTTGGGTAGGGGACTTCTGGGTCTGCGCCTCGTTGACCAGTTTGACGAGTCGGGACAGCGTAGAGTCTTTGGCTTCTTTGATTACCTTTATTTCCAGAGTATTATTACCGTTGATAGTTCCAGCGAATACCCGATTTTCGTCCTTGATATCATCGTCTGCCGAATAGTCCCTGCTCGTATCTTCCACGGGAATTTTGTCCACGGGTACACTTTCCCCGGTAATAGGTGCCTGGTTGACGCTGCTTTTTCCATTGACCACGACGCCATCTGCGGATATTTTACTATTGGGCTTGACCACTATAATATCGCCAATGCCCAATTTTTCAATTCCAACTTCTTCTGTCTTACCATCTTTTTTAAGCAATGCTGTTTTTGGCGCAAGGTCTGCCAGTGCCGCAATGGACTTTCGAGCCTTTTCCATTGCATAATGTTCAAGGGCGTGCCCCAAACTAAACAGGAACAGCAACAAGGCACCTTCTGCCCATTCGCCCAGAGCAGCGGCACCGATGGCGGCAACCAACATCAAGAAGTCGATTTCAAAACCACCTTTGGCCACGGTCTGTATGGCCTCTTTCGCCGTAAAGTACCCTCCAAAAAAGTAAGCACCGATGTATAAAGAAAGACTGACCCAATCTGGGATGGATTCTACATAGGAAAGGCCGAAACCTATTCCGAGAAGTGCCCCACAGATAATGGAAAAAATGAGCTCCGTATTTTTACCGAAAATACCACCGTGGGCGTGCTCTTCTCCTTCCTCATGGGTCTCGCCTTCTTTGTGCTCGTGTCCCTCTGTGGAAGTTTGCTCTTTAGTCTCTTCCTTCTTTGAACGCTCCTGTTTTTTTCTGGATGCTTTGGTGTAATCATTTTCGTTTGAAGAACTCCGCTGAATCTGAAGGTCTTCTTTTTCAATTTGTTTGCTTATTTCATCAAAATTTGTTTGCTTTTTATCAAATTCAAGTCGTATCATTCCAGAGCCTGAAACGGAAGCTTCCAAGACCCCATTGATTGCCAAAAGGCTTTTCTCTATGGAACGAGCCTGCCTTGTGTGTCTGATTCCTTTAACTTCTATGAGCAAATGCCCGTATTTTTCGGTAATCTCGGCACCAGTACTTTCGGCGAGGGATTGAATGCGGTCGATGGAAATGATATCGGGGTCATAATGAAAACAGAGCTGTGGCAAATCATCTCCGTTTGCATCGGCCACGTGCACTTTTTCGATGCCCTCTTTGGCCTGTAATTCTTTTATAAGCCGCTCAACACAAGTATCTTTTTCGTTTGGAACTTGCGGAAGTATGACTGGGATTTTTAGTTGTATTTTTTTCATTTTTTACTATATTTTTTTATCCATTCTTTGGCATTGTCTTTTTCTTCTGGCTTATAAAATTTTATATGAGCTTTTGAAAAAGGAAGCAATGCCTCGGTAAATTGCTCCTGCCATTTAACGCTACCCACTAAAGCAACACGCTTTAAATGCGTTTCATTCGGAAGATTTAATTCAATTCCCTTCCAATATGCGTTTGCCGTCCAGCCTTTAAAATTTTTAATTTCAATGTACCAGGAAACTTCCTGATATGCAGTTATATGTTCTGTTAAGACCGGTATCAAGTTTTCATAATCCTTGGCATCCAGCTTATTCTCTGCTACCATATATACAGTAGCCTCTTTTTTATAGATTGTTATCATTGCTCATTATTTATAAATGATAATTGAATTTAAAAACCAAACGTTTAATCCAAATTGCCACTGCATTTTTCGCAGATGCCCTTTACCACCAAGTTAATGTCCTCCGTGATATAGCCATCAGGCAGGTTGATATGAGGGATTTTATGTTCTGTTAAACAAACCGTTTCATTACAATTGTTGCAATGAAAGTGCAAATGAAGGTCGTTGCCGACCTCACATTCACAATTTTCTTCGCAAAGGGCGTATTTTATAATTCCGGTCCCATCCTCGATTTGATGCACAATACCTTTTTCTTCAAACGCTTTCATAGTCCTAAATAGGGTACTTCTTTCACTGACCTTAAAATCTTTTTCCAAGTCGCCAAGGCTGATGGCCACATTCAACTCTGCCAACCGCTTATAGGTCATAAGGCGCATAGCCGTAGGTCGTATTCCTTTGCTTTCTAAAAATTGAACTATTTTTTCCATTTGTATATCAGGTTTATGAAAGAATAGTTGCGTGTTTTAGCAATAAACTTCGCAAGTCCAGAATCAACTGGAAAATCCGCAAGGATTTTCCGAATAGGCAAGGACAAGCAATTATTTTTATACGGTGTCATTTTTATTTTTCGTTCAGTTTTTCGGTTTAGAAATCAGATTGTCCAATTCCAAATATTTCTCTTTCATAAGACTCAAAGCAAAAGCTCCGGCAGAAGCACTAAAAACAGAAAAGTCAAACGCTCCTTTTATTCCGGTTGAAAAAGTCATTGACAAAGCAAATACTAACAATAGAAATCCGCTTAATTTTGCGAACAGTTCCGTTTTAAATCCTATTATCAAGAAAAATGCAAAAACAATTTCGGCTGCGGTTGCTAAAATTCCGATTGTTGGGATTAGTGAATTGGGAATCCAAGGATTTATCACTTGGGTATAACTCAAGAAATTATCCCAATTCCCCCAAACAGAAACTTCTTTGCTCCAAATTCCAAATCTGTCGGCGACCGCCGATAAAAAACCGATTGAAATTGCTAATCGCAAAAAGACTTTAATAAACTTGGCATTCATATTTTTTATTTTTCGTTTCTAATTTCCGTAGCGTTCGGTTAAATGCACCACAGCTGGTTTTATAAGTCATACCTCTTGAGAGATTCCCCGGTTTTAATCTGAAAGGCATCCTCGATATTTGCTATATAGATAATGCCGTCTCCAGGTTCTTCCGTTTTGCCATTTTTTAAAATTATTTCAATGGCAGCTTGGGCTTCCTCATTTTGACAGACCAATTCCAGCTTAACCACAGGACTATCGGTAATACGAAAATCCAACGAAGGTCTTGCACCTTTTGCCTTGAATGCGCCAGTGCCTTCTGCTTGTGAAAGGGTCATACTTTCAAATCCATTATCTGATAGTGCTTCAATGACTCTTTGGATTCGGTTCGGTTTTACAAATGCTTTTATTTCTTTCATCTTAAAAATATTTTTATGTTTTAATCGATTTTGAACCGAGCTTGTTTTCTAATTTTTAACTAACTAATTAAGACGATAAACAAACTCGGAATCAAAATCTTTGATTATTATTGAATTAATGTCCGTGTTCCAGTTCGCCTTTAACCATTTCCGAAGACAGGTTATAAGCTCCGTTTATCACGACTTTGGCATCCTTTGAAACTTCGGCAGGAAGATTGACTTCAACAAAGCCTAAATCAGTAATACCGACCGTTACGGGTATCATTTTAAATTTCATTTTGTTCGCTTCTATTTCTTCATCTTCATCCAAAATGAAAATGAAAGATTGCTCGCCTTCTTTTATAATGGCAGCTTCCGGAACGGCGAAACCCTTTTTCTCGCCCTGCACTATGCGTCCTTCCACGTACATACCTGGCAGTAGGTTTTTATCCTTGTTTTCAATATCTGCCAGAACTTCCAAAGCTTTTGGGTCTGTATTGAAGGTTTTACCAACAGACCGAACGGTTGCTTTAAGCAGTTCATCTGGACGAGAGGCCGTGGAAAAATATATCTGTTGCCCTTGCTTGATTTGCTTTATGTCCTTCTCATATACTTTGAAGTTGACATAAATTTTTGAGTTGTCGCTTATCGAGAACATTTTGGATTGTTGTGCCACGTAATCGCCAAGGCTAATCATTACTTCATCCACATACCCACTTATAGGCGAGGTAATGGGAACAGCGGAATATATCTGTCCTTCCGCCACTTTGTCCGGGTTAATGCTCAACAGTCTCAATTGGGACCGCAAACCATTGACGCTGGATGTAGTGGAACGAAATTTTGACTGTGCCATTTGAAATTCCTTGCCAGAAGAAACACCTTTATCATAAAGGGTCTGCTTGCGTTCAAAATCCTGTTTCAAAAAGACCAGTTCGTCATTTTTTTCCTGATAATCCTGTTGCATAGCAATGATATCTGGGTGTTCTATATATGCCAACACCTGACCTTTCTTTACGTTATCTCCAGGGATTACTTTTATGGAACTCACATTTCCACCAACAAAAGGACTTATGTTCGCCTTGTCCTGTGGGAAAAGTTCCAGCGTTCCTGTTACTTTAATGTTGTTCCCTAAATTGCGTTCCTCCAAAGGTTTCATTTCCAAACCTATGGTTTCGGCCTGTTGCTTTGTGAGTTCCACAACGCCTTCTTCCTCGCTGTGACCACCTTCTTCCTCTTCTCCTTCAACGTGGCCTTCTTCGCCGTGTGCATCTTCTCCAACTTCATTGGTTTTTGATACGCCTTCAGCTTCGTTATGCCCAAGTTCAGATTTTTGGGCATCGTTACAGCTCATAAACATAAGTGTAAATAATACGGTACTTACTAATAGTATATTTTTCATTTCTCTTTTTTTAAGGTTATAAATTGCCCAATTGATATTGTAGCTCAATAGCTTGTTGGTTATACTGATTTATAAATTGTAAATGACTCTGCTTTATACGAATGGCACTGTTCAGGATCGTGATATAATTCACATAATCTATTTCACCTTCTTTTGAAGCAAGTTCAGCTGTCGAAATCTGTTCTTCGGCCAATAGTAAAGCTCCTTCTTGATAATAATCAAGGGTCTTTTGGGTTTTTTCTAAAGATTTTAAAAGTTGGGAAACCCTACTTTCAGTTATTGCCTTCTGTTCCAAATACTGGTTTTCGACTACCATTGCATCTGCCTTGGCAGCTTTAACCCTTGATTTTTGAGGAAAGAACCAAAGCGGAATGCTGATACCTGCTTGATATGCGCTAAAGCCAGACACATCATTGTATTTCAGTTTATCATAACTTATGCTGAATTTTGGTAGGAACTGTGCTTTCTCCACACCGATATTCGCTTTGCTTACTTCCGCATTCTGCATCGAATACTGCAATATTGGGTTGTTGGCCATCGAAGTTGAATCCAAAACACTCATAAAATTAATTGTGCCGTAGGGCAGTCCGACCGTTTCAATTTCTTGGTCGATGCCCAAATACTGCTTCAGTGCCCTTTTGGCGATTTCTATATCGTCATAGGCTTGCTGTCGTAATACCTGAATCTGCTGATATTCGGAAGAGGCGGCGATAAATTCCAGCTTGCCCGTTTCCCCTGTATCATAACGCAATTCGGCAGCCGTCCTAAAGTTGGCATAAACACTGTCCAACTGTTCCGCAAAACGCAATTGTCCCTTGTTATAATTGATAAGGTCATACGCCTGCATCACATTACGAATCAATTGCTGCTCATTGACAGCATAGAATTTTTCGCCCAATTTAACCCGTTCTTTGTAGAACTTGTTTTTTGAAAAACCCGAAAGCAAATCAATATTGCCCTGTTGTACGCCATAGGTACGCAATATTCCTTGTTGCACCCCTTGGTCTTCTCTACCGGTATATAAAGAGGTACTTCCTAAATCAAAACTTGTTCCTTTCAGAGCCTGTTCTCTTTCGATTAAAGCTTGACTTTCCTTTAGGGAAGGATAATTTTCCTTGGCCATAGATATGGCTTCTTCCAAAGTAATTGTTTGAGCCATCTGGCTATTCTGCGCAGTAGCGGAATTTGAGGTTAAAAAGCCTCCCAAACTCAATAATACAATAATAACCGTTGTACTTTTCTTAACGTAACTTACATATCCACCATTGTCCTTCTTTTCTTTTCGGGATTCAAGCCAATAGTATAATACGGGGAGAACCACAAGCGTTAAAAACGTCGCTGTAAGTAATCCACCAATAACCACCGTTGCCAATGGTCGCTGCACTTCTGCCCCGCCAGAGGTAGAAATAGCCATTGGGATAAAGCCCATAATGGCCGCCGTTGCCGTAAGCAAAATGGGACGTAAGCGTTCGTGCGTTGCTTCGTATATTCGTTTTTTTAAATCTGTCATTCCACTTTCTTTTAATTCGTTGAATTTGTTTATCAGTACCAGTCCGTTTAAAACCGCAACTCCAAAGAGTACAATAAAACCAACCCCTGCCGATATACTAAAAGGCATTCCTCGTATCAATAGTGCAAAGACTCCTCCAATGGCAGCCAAAGGCACTGCCATATAAATCATTAGGGATTGTGAGAACGAACTCAAGGCAAAATAGAGCAGTATGAATATTAGGAAAAGCGCGATAGGCACTACAATCATCAATCTGTCTGAAGCACGTTGAAGGTTTTCGAAAGAACCTCCGTAGGTTACAAAATAACCAGGTGGCAGTTTCACTTCCGTTTCCAATTTTTGCTGAATTTCCTCGACCATCGATTTTACATCGCGCCCACGAACATTGACCCCAACCGAAATACGACGGGAGGTATTGTCCCTTGAAATCTGCATCGGCCCGGGCTTATAGCTGATATCTGCTACCTCCTTTAAAGGCACTTGCGCTCCGTTTGGCAGGTCTATATAAAGATTTTTAAGGCTATTGATGTCCTGTCTAAACTCCTTTGCCAATCGGATGACCACATCGAACCGTTTTTCGCCCTCAAAAATCACACTCGCCTGTTCTCCAGAAAATGAAGCACTCACATAATCGTTCAGCTTGTCAACGGTTACACCGTATTGTGCCATTTTTGCCCGGTTATACACCACCGTCATTTGTGGCAAACCGCTTGTAGCTTCCACATTGAGGTCTGCCGCTCCGGGAACGGTTCTGATGACCGCTGCGATTTCCTGTACCTTGTCTGCCAAAACGCCCAAATCTTCCCCATATAGTTTAATGGCAACATCTTCTCGGACACCCGTCAATAATTCATTAAAACGAAGTTCTACAGGTTGGGTAAATACGAAGTTTACGCCGGGAACGACTGAAATTTTTTCTTGAATTTTTTCTATAAGTTCTTCTTTACTATCTGCGGAAATCCATTTACTCTTATCTTTTTCAAGAATAATATAACTATCCGCAATGTCCATAGGCATCGGGTCTGTCGGTATTTCGGCCACACCAATTCTTGAAATTACCGTTTTTACTTCTGGAAATTCATTGATTAAATTTTGAAGTTTTTTTGAAGCCTCAATGGATTCTGTAAGACTGCTTCCCGGTTTTATCAACGCTTGAAACGCAATATCGCCCTCATCAAATTTTGGGATAAATTCGCCACCCATATTACTAAAAATAAATCCCGCAATCATAAGCAAGGCAACAGCGCCTATAACGACTCCAGCTCGAAAACGAAGTGCAAAATTCAGCAATGGCACATACCCTCTGTTTAAACCGGACATTATTTTATCACTGAACCTATCAATCTTGTTTTCAAATTTGGCAAACCAACTATTCTGATTTTTAGCAGGTTTTAGAAACATCGCCGAAACCATCGGAACATACGTAAGACAAAGAATAATCGCTCCTAAAACGGCAAATCCGAACGTAAACGCCATAGGACGGAACATTTTTCCTTCAACGCCTGTTAAGAACAAAATGGGAGTAAATACAATAAGTATAATAAGCTGTCCAAAGAATGCGGAATTCATCATCGTACTTGCCGATTCATACGCTATTTCATCCATTTCAGACTGGTCAATGGCGGTTGTGGTTTTTTTCATCCGTTGATGAATGTGAAATACCATTCCTTCCACAATGATTACCGCACCATCCACGATGATACCAAAATCGATCGCACCCAAGGACATTAAATTCGCCCATACTCCAAATTGTTTCATCAAAATAAATGCGAAGAGCAATGATAAAGGGATCACCGAAGCGGTAATTAATCCGCCACGGAAACTTCCCAAAAGCAAGACAAGCACAAAAATCACAATCAATGAACCTTCAATAAGGTTTTTTTCAACGGTACTTGTGGTTCTTCCAATGAGTTCACTTCGGCTTAGAAATGTATCTATGTAAACGCCTTCAGGTAAGGATTTCTGTATTTCTACAATGCGCTTCTCCACATTTTCGACTACGTTGCCTGGGCTTTCGCCTTTCAGCATTAAAATTTGTCCACCAACAGTTTCGTGTCCATCTTGGGTAAACGCACCATAACGCACTTGATTACCATAGCCTACTTTTTCGGCGACATCCCGTATTAGAACAGGGCTTCCGTTTTGTGTGGTTACAACTGTATTTTCCAAATCTTCAATACTACGTGCCAAACCTTCTCCACGGATAAAATTAGCTTGGTGGTTTTTTTCTATATATGCACCACCAGTATTGGCATTATTTACCTTCAATGCTTCAAAAACCTGATTCATTGTAATACCGAAACTTTTTAGTTTATCAGGGTTAATGGCAACTTCATACTGCTTTACATAACCACCAAATGCATTTACCTCGACCACTCCGGGGACTAATGCCATTTGCCGTTTTACAATCCAATCCTGAATGGTACGAAGCTCCATTGCATCGTATTTATCTTCGTAGCCCTCTTTTAATTTTAAGGTGTATTGGTAGATTTCGCCCAGACCTGTAGTTATTGGTGCCATAAATGGCGTGCCGAAGCCTTCGGGGATTTCTCCAGCAACTTCGGTTAATTTCTCTTGTACCAATTGCCGGGGAAGATAAGTGCCTGCCTCGTCCTTAAATACAATGGTAACCACGGACAGCCCAAAACGGGATACGGAACGCAGCTCGATAACATCAGGAAGGTTTGCCATTGCCAATTCTACCGGATAGGTAACAAATTGCTCAATATCTTCAGTACCTAAATTTGGGGCAACTGTAATAACCTGTACTTGGTTGTTGGTAATATCGGGTACAGAACCTAGGTTTATTGTGGCCATAGACCAAATGCCCGTACCTACAAGTGCCACTATAAAGAGCCCAATAATAAACTTGTTATTAATGGAAAATGAAATGATTTTGTTAATCATAGAAAAAGTATTAATTCAGTTTAAACCTCGCAATGCAATTAGATGCAATGCGTTTATAATGCGATGCTTACTTTGAAAAGCATCACGTAAGGATATAGCTATCCTTAAAAAACTGAATTATACTTTAGGGGGTTGGAAAAGGGATTCCAGATATCTGGAATTGAAGTTTACATTATGTAAGTTAAACTGTTTTTTCTCTTCAAACTTTAGTCGATTGGTTAAAGCCGAATTGTTATTCGCAATAATTAATACTAAAGGATGACAACATTGATTATGGGGATGAACTGGTGTATTCTCCTTAACTGGGTTATTATGATGCCCTTCATTTTTTGCATCATTGTCAATGTAATCTTCAACTACATATTCAAGGAAAGAGTCGCCATAAACTTTATGGTCTTGATAATGGGTAATAATACTTGAAATTTCTTTAATTGGCCCACAAAAGTCCATATCTATGCTAATTCCTTGAAAAAAGAATAATAACGACATTGATATGGAAACAAGTATTTTCATAAAGTTTTACAAATATACGAATTAATCGATGCACAGGTTGTGCAAAAACTTGAAGCGGGATAAAAAATAAGATTTAACTTATCAAAATATTAGAGCCATCTGCGTATTTTGCTCTAAAATCAACTAATAAGCCCCAATTATCGACGTATTGGTAATTAAAAGTTAAATAAATGCTACAAAAGTAACTAATATCACACCCATACCTCCCTTAAGAGTACTCGATTAAGTGGTTTATTAAGGGGTAAGTAAGTGAACCTAATCCATACAAAATTTGGCAAGGTTCTATTTTTTAAAAATTGAGTAATTTCTTTTCAAGAATTTAAAATCCGTACGCGACAGAAAAATTAATCCCAAATGGATGTCCAGGACGTAAACCTGCTGGAACCCTCGATACTGCATAGGTTGTATTAAAGAGATTTATAATATTAGATGACAAGGTAAAATTGGCATCAATAAAATAACGGGCAGACAAATCCACTATAAAATTTGAATCTACTTTAAAGTTTTCTGGGATTGTTCCAGCACCTGCTTTTGTTCTGAAAGCGCTTGTGTATCGTGAATTGAGGTTTACTTCAAACTTACTGTGCTGAAACCCCAAAGATGCGTTTAATTGATTTTTTGCAATATAGGGTATCTCGTCCCCTACGGTGACTATGCCGTAAATATCCTCATTACTGTCAAAACTGGTTAAAAATTCAGTATCGGTAAGTGTGTATGAGACAGATAAGGGAAGCTTAAATCTACTACTTTGTTTATACAACAGGTTGTAATTTAGTAAAAACTCGATACCACTTACACGAACTTCGCCTGCGTTAAATTGGTCAAGGCTTCCTGTACCGCCAGTTGCAGCTAAATCACTTCCAAGTAGGTTTTGGTAGTCATTGTAAAAGCCAACAATTTCGCCGTTGAAACCTTTAACGCTAAATCGGGAACCCAATTCATAATTAATGCTTTCTTCAGGATTTTGCCCCGGCGTATTACTTGGTGGCGAAAAACCTTTATGCACACCACCGAATATTGATATGTTGTTACTGAACCTATAATTAACCCCTATTCCAGGAATCCAGACATCCACTTCGTTTTCTCTGATTGATAGGTCTTGACCCGTTCGGGAAGGATCGTCAGTACCATAATCTGTTCGGGTCAAAGTGATGTTTTCATAGCGCAACCCTGGGGTCAAGGTTAAACTTTCAATTTTTACCGTGTATAGTAAATGTGCTGCCAGTGCTTTTGCACTGCTTATACGGTTGGCATCTGTACCTTTTTTACCAACTGTAGTCTGTATTAACTCTTGGTTTTGAAACGCATATCTATCCACCCATTGAAACCTATCCTCGTCATCTTCGTGATAGCGTATTCCTGCTTCTAAGCGCTGTACCCATCGGTTACCCCAATTTAGAGTTGCTACAGATTGAATTCCGTTTGAGGTATAAGCTCTGTTGTTGGCCTTTATACCTAATGCATTTGTTTGGGTGTCTTCGTTGCCCAAGAGGGTTTGATATTCTGAAGGAAAATTTTCTGGTGAAGACAAAATGTTGTTAATACTTACGCGTTCGCCCAAATTCACGTCATCCAATTTATACCAATTTCGTTTAAATCTATTGAGATAGCCTGTTGTCCTTATATCAAGGGATGGTGACAAACGGATAAAATGGGTAAGCTGGTATTGTTGATGTTCGGCGTTCATCACATCCTCTGAAGAAGCTCTGTATCTTCTAAAGGGACTTTCCTCAAAATCTGCATCTGTCAGTCCCAAATAGGTCTCGTTGGCCTCTTCTTCTGAATATTGGATTTTAAACAATAGCGACTGATAGATTTTGGCATCCAAATCTGTATTTACTCTAAATTTGGCCAAATAATCTGTTTTGTCGAAACCCGTGTTGCCACCACCGTCTAAATCCTTAAAACCATCGGAACTGTAGTTGTAATAATCCGTCATAAACCCAAAGTTCTTAAAACTATTGCCTAAGACCAATTGGGTGTTTCTTGAATCATAGTTTCCGGCAGCAATCGATGCTTTTCCAGAAAATTTTTCCGGTATACGAGAGGATATCATATTTATGGCACCACCTGTGGTGTTGGGGCCGTACTGTATTTGGCTGCTTCCTTTTAACACCTCTATGGCTTCCATTCTGCCAATAGTAGGAAAATAGTAGGCAGCTGGTGCACTGTAAGGGGCGGGTGCAATCAACACACCATCTTCCATTAAATTAATTTTTGCGCTGCGCTCAGGCGAAGTACCTCTTAAACTAATGTTTGGGCGTAATCCAAAACCATCTTCTTCATAGATGTTGATGCCTGGAACCGTGCGTAAAATTCTGTTGATATTGGTGAAAGAGAACTTTTTCAAGTCTTCTTTTGAGATATAAGTTGCAGAACCCGTTTTGTTTTGTGCCTCAAATTTACTTCCCAATAATACATTTCCCGTAACGATGACTTCCTTAAGTTGTTCGGTTTGTTGCTTAATTGAATCTTTTTGTTGTGGGTTGGTCTGTGCCAATCCCGTGATGTAAAATAGCAAGGTAGTTGCTGTGAAGGATAGAATTTTCATTTGCAATTTTATTTAGAATGATTATAAATAGGTCGCAAATATAATATCCTCTTTTGTATTGTCCAAATTATTTAGAATAATTCTTAATAGTATTTTTTACTATCAGGTTTTGAGATAATTTTAAGTTAAAGCAATAAGCTAAACCCATTATTATGGATTTTTTAAATCTTTATTAGCTAATTTTAGTTAACCTTAAATATAGATTTTGCCTCTCTATAAATCCGTTCAAAATTGAGCTTTAATTCATCAGTTGTGAAATGTTGATGAGGATATGGTATTTCCCTTTTAATCGCTTGTAGTTTAAATTGAACTCTTTTATACTCGCCATCAGCAAAAGTTATAAACTCGCCTTGTTTCAAACGAAAGAAAACATCTGCCCTGCGTTTGGAAACTTCTTTTTCGCCTGTGGTAATCCGTGTATCAAAATTCAGATTATGACCACGGTTGATACTTGTGGTTTCTTTACGGACAATCTCAAAAAAACGTTCATAGTATTTTGCAGTATCTGGGTCATTTACTTTGCAAAAAAAACTGATAGGAAAGGTTGCTCAAAATAGCCTTACTCGCTTTTTGTGTCAATTTTTCTTTGACTTCTTTCTTAGCAGCCGTAATTTTTTTACCGCTCTTTCTTGTGATACTCGCTTTTGTTGTCATAATACTCAAATTTTTGATTAAACAATATTTGAGCAGAAACCAAACGGAAGATAAAATCTTGGCTCAAAAGGAAACGGAATAAATAAGCGTTGGAAAGAGCATTGGCTTTATGCCGTAGTCTTTTGATGGAAGTATTTTACGAGTTTAAATTGCGTGTATATTGTATGATAATAAACTTCCCTTACGAAGAACCGAGGTTGCGGCATAGTAAAATTTATTATTCTTCCCTAAAATCCATATTGATTATAGACAAAAGGAAACATTTGATATCAAAAGCTATTGACGTCTGAGATTGATGTTATTCTGTACTTATTCTGTACTTATTCTGTACTATGAGGAATAAAAAAAGCCTTCACATTTCTGTGAAGGCTTGATTTTACTAGTAGCGGGAACTGGACTCGAACCAGTGACCTTCGGGTTATGAGCCCGACGAGCTACCTACTGCTCTACCCCGCGATATGGGTTTTTTATCTCACTTGTTTTCCAACTTCAGCTCATTACACTGACAAGATAAAGGAACGCTACTATTTGTAACGGGCTGCAAATATACAACCATATTATTATAATTTCAAAACTTATTTAAATAATCTTTTTAGCGCCAGTATCTTTTAAAAAACTTAAAATCCATAACTTCGGATTTTTACTACTTTATGGATACAATCAATGATTTTATTGCGGGCGCACTACCGTATACAGAATGGCCAATGTTTTTGTTGCTTATTGGAGGTGGACTCTTCCTCGTTTTCTATTCTAAGTTAATGCCTTATCGCTTTTTTGGGCATGCTATTGCCATTACAGCAGGTAAATATGATAATAAAAATTCAAAAGGAGATGTGAGTTCTTTTCAGGCATTGTCCGCCGCAGTTGCGGCAACAGTGGGTCTGGGAAATATTTCAGGGGTTGCCATTGCAATACATGATGGTGGTCCTGGGGTAGTGTTCTGGATTTGGATGACGGCATTAATAGGAATGTGTATAAAATTCTATTCCTGTAGTTTGGCGATTATGTATCGGGGCACAGATTCCGACGGTAAAATGCAAGGAGGGCCAATGTATTATATTACTAAAGGCTTAGGTGAAAAAGCTCGTCCGCTGGCAACTTTTTTCGCAGTATGTGGCATATTTGGTTTTTTAGGGGTTTTTACTGCGAATCAATTTACCGAAACATTTATGAGTGTGGTTGAACCAAGTTCAACAATAATTGAGATGAGTGATGAAAATTGGAAATGGACTATTGGCCTTGTTTTGGCAGTTATCACTTCATTTGTAATATTTGGGGGGTTAACAAAAATAGCCAAGGTGGCATCTGCCATCGTACCTTTTATGGTTGCGGTGTATTTGGTGGCGGTAATAGTGGTAATGGTATTGAATTCAGGGCAAATTCTACCTTCTTTAAAAATGATTATTACAGAGGCGTGGAACTTTAAATCTCTGGCAACGGGTGGTTTTTGGGGCCTAGTCATTATTGGTGTTCGTAGAGCTATGTTCTCTAATGAAGCTGGTTTGGGTAGTGCGCCTATGTATCATGGGCAATCAAAGAACGACGAGCCAATAAGAGAAGGTCTGGTTGCTATGTTAGGTCCATTTATAGATACGATTTTGGTTTGCACGTTTACTGCAATCGTAATTATTTTAAGCGGTGCTTATCTAGAAGATTCAAGCGGTATTGTAATGACGCTTTCTGCATTTGAAACTACATTGTTTGGCTGGGGCGATGTTTTGTTAATGGTCATTGTAACTGCTTTTGCCTTGTCTACTTTGTTTACCTATTCTTATTACGGTGTAAAATCACTTTCATTTTTGACCAATGCCAAAATAGGGGAATATTATAACTGGTATTTTGTAATTATGATTGTATTTGCCGCTGTTGCCTCATTAGAGCTTGTGAAAAATTTAATCGATTTGTCATATGCACTTATGGTAATACCGAATATGATTGCCGTACTTTTGTTGGCTCCAAAGGTAAATGTGGAATTGAAGAAATATATAATTAAGTATAAGGATGGTAGATCATAAGGCAGGCTTCGTAAATATTATAGGAAACCCAAATGTGGGTAAATCTACTTTAATGAATGCATTTGTGGGTGAAAAATTATCCATAATTACATCTAAGGCACAAACAACCAGGCACCGTATATTAGGTATTGTAAATGGGGATGATTTTCAAATGATTCTGTCGGATACGCCAGGCATTATTAAACCAGCATACGAGCTTCAAAGTAGTATGATGGATTTTGTTAAATCTGCTTTCGAAGATGCAGATGTGTTGCTCTATATGGTTGAAATAGGGGAGAAGGCATTAAAAGATGAAGCTTTTTTCGAAAAAATAAAGAACTGTAAAATTCCTGTTCTGTTATTATTGAATAAGGTTGATACCGCTACTCAAGAGTTATTGGAGGAGCAAGTTCAATATTGGCAAGAATTGTTACCTAGTGTCGAAATACATCCAATTTCTGCATTATCGAATTTTAATGTAAAAGGAGTATTTGAACGTATTATAGAGTTGTTGCCAAATTCTCCAGCGTATTATCCAAAAGACCAGTTGACCGATAAGCCAGAACGTTTTTTTGTCAATGAAACCATCCGTGAGAAAATTCTATTGAATTATAAAAAGGAAATTCCGTATGCCGTAGAAATCGAAACGGAGGAATTTTTTGAGGACGAAGATATTATTAGAATGCGTTCTGTGATAATGGTAGAGCGTGATTCTCAAAAGGGAATTATTATTGGTCATAAAGGAGCAGCTTTAAAACGAGTGGGCATAGAAGCAAGAAAAGATTTAGAGAAGTTTTTTGGTAAACAAGTGCATATTGAATTATATGTCAAAGTCAATAAAAACTGGCGAAGTGATTCTAGGCAATTAAAACGATTTGGATATAATAAATAATACAATTCTTCAATTTTTCATATACCTAAGGTAATCAGGTAACTATTGTTGGGATTATACTACCTTTGCGGCAAATTTAAGCTATGAGTGCTATTGTTGCCATTGTGGGGAGACCAAATGTAGGAAAATCTACTTTTTTTAATCGATTGATTCAGAGACGTGAAGCAATTGTTGATGCCGTTAGTGGTGTTACACGTGATCGTCATTACGGAAAGAGTGATTGGAACGGCAAAGAATTTTCTGTTATTGATACAGGCGGGTACGTTGTTGGTAGTGATGATGTTTTCGAAAAGGAGATTGATAAACAAGTTGAGTTGGCTATTGAAGAAGCCGATGCCATTATTTTTATGGTTGATGTAGAAACCGGTGTAACCGGTATGGACGAAGACGTTGCGAAATTACTACGGAGAGTTAAAAAACCTGTTTTCTTAGCAATAAACAAAGTTGATAATGCAAAACGTGCAGAGGATGCTGTTGAGTTTTATTCATTAGGACTTGGTGAATATTACACATTGTCAAGTATTAATGGTGGCGGTACAGGTGATTTATTGGATGCTCTTGTAAAAGAGTTGCCAGATGTTGAAGAGGAGAAAAGCGAATTGCCAAGATTTGCTGTAGTCGGTAGGCCAAATGCAGGTAAATCTTCATTTATAAATGCATTGATCGGTGAGGAAAGATATATTGTTACTGATATTGCGGGTACCACTAGAGATAGTATTGATACTAAATACAACCGTTTTGGATTCGAATTTAATTTAGTTGATACTGCGGGTATACGTCGTAAGGCGAAAGTGAAAGAAGATTTAGAATTCTATTCTGTAATGCGTTCTGTTAGGGCTATCGAGCATTGCGATGTTTGTATATTGTTGTTAGATGCCACTAGAGGTTTTGACGGTCAGGTAGAGAATATATTTTGGCTTGCGCAGCGTAACCATAAAGGAATTGTTATTCTTGTGAATAAGTGGGATTTGGTAGAGGATAAAGAAACCAATACCATAAAGCACTATACCCAAAAAATTAAAAAAGCGATTGAGCCATTTACCGATGTGCCCATTCTTTTTATTTCTGTACTCACAAAGCAGCGTATTTTTAAAGCAATTGAAACTGCGGTCGAGGTATATAACAATAGAAACAAGAAAATTATTACTCGTAAGTTTAATGAGACGATGTTGCCGATTATTGAAAACTATCCGCCACCGGCATATAAAGGTAAATTCGTTAAGATAAAATTCTGTACTCAGTTGCCGACACCTTATCCGCAATTTGCATTTTTCTGTAACCTTCCTCAGTACGTGCGTGAACCATACAAAAGATATTTGGAGAATAAAATTAGGGAAGAATATGATTTTACAGGAGTGCCTATCACGGTATTTATGAGGAAGAAATAAATTTTGGAAATTAAAGGTTTTAAAATAGTCAAGTAATTTTTTTAAGAAATTACTTGATTTTTTTTAACCAAAATCTACCACCCTCCTGAGGCACCGCCGCCACCGAAACCACCGCCACCAAAACCTCCGCCGAATCCGCCACCGCCAAAGCTTCCGCCTCCGCTGCTACCGCTGAATCCGCCAGAACCGTTTGAGCGCCCCATGTTGCTTAGTATAATCATCTCCCAGGGACTTAGGCCTCTGCGTCTTCCTCCGCGACCATTATTGTTATCGTTCTTTCTGCTCCAAAGTATAAATAAAATGACAATAAAAATGATGAAAGGTAAGATGGACGAGAACGGGAAACCATCATTGTCTCCAAAGGTTCGCTCTTCTTGAAACTCACCATTCAGGACTTGAAAAATAACATCGGCTCCTTTGTCTAAGCCACCGTAAAAATTACCTGTTCTAAACTCGGGCAATATAATATTTTCGATAATTCTTTTCGAAAGCGCGTCGGTTAATGAACCTTCAACTCCATAGCCTGTATTTATTGCAATTTTTCTGTCATTTTGTGCTAATATGATTAATATGCCATTATCTTTTCCTTTTTGACCAATACCCCATTTTTGGCCCCAGTTAGCACCGAGATAATTAATGTCCTCGCCTTTAGTAGTGGCGATTATCGTAATCACTATTTGTGTAGAAGTGCTGTCTGAATATCTTACCAACTTCTGGCTTAACTGCTTTTTTTGTTGGTCAGTCAGTAAGTTGGTGTAGTCATAAACACTTGTTTGTAGTGCTGGCTTATCAGGAATTTCAAATTGACTCCAAACAGGTTTGCACCAAAGAAAAAGTAGTATAAGGCTAACCTTTAGATATCTCATTGCTTAATTCGTTGGTGTCCTCTGAATGCCATGGAAAATGGATGTTCAATTCTGAACCGGCTTTTAAAATACCAGATATAATACCCTCTTTGTAAGCTCCTTTAATAAAATGGCTTTGAATGGTGTCTTTAGTAGTTTGCCAGAAATCTGCAGGCACTACTTTGTCAATTCCCTTATCGCCACAAATAACAAATTTTCTGTCATTTACTGCTACATATATAAGAACACCGTTTTCTTGTTTGGTATTATCCATCTTTAGTAGGTGGAATACTTCTTGAGCGCGTTTGTAATGGTCTTTTTGGGTATGTGCTTCTATGTGCACCCTAATTTCACCAGATGTGTTTTTTTCGGCCCTTAAAATAGCGTTAACTATTTCTTGTTCTTCGGTAACGGTCAAAAAATCTTCTACTTTGGACATCGGCGAATCAATCAAATTCAAAATTCACATCTGGTGCATTTTCAGAACCTGCATCGGCTTTGTAATAGGCCAATTCATTAAAGTTTAAGAAACCTGCCAATATCGAATTCGGGAATTTTTTAATGTGTAAGTTGTACGGCTCAACGGTTGCATTAAATCTATCTCTAGCGACATTTATACGATTTTCTGTGCCTTCTAATTGAGACTGAAGCTCAAGAAAGTTCTGATTAGCTTTTAAATCAGGGTAACGTTCTACGGTCACCAATAATCTGCTTAGGGCACTGCTAAGTCCGCTTTGTGCCTGGTTGAACTGTGCCAATTGCTCTGGCGTTATATTTGCCGGGTCAATACTTACAGATGTGGCTTTGGCTCTTGCTTCGATGACATCGGTCAATGTTCCTCTTTCAAAATCAGCGGCACCTTGCACAGTTTTTACTAAGTTGCCAATTAGGTCGTTTCTACGTTGATAGACGCTTTCAACATTTGCCCAAGTTTTGGTAGAGGTTTCTTTTAAAGCAACGGCAGTATTATTAAAGCCTACGCCCCATTGGTATAGTCCAAACGTAATGACGACAATTGCGATTAACGCAATAATTCCTTTTTTCATAATGGTAGTGTTATAATTGGTCTTTTATTTTGTTCAGTTCTGCCTTTACCCGTTCCAGCTTTTGGATAATGTCAAAATTTGAAAGCGTTTTCTGTTTTTCTTCTTTAAGGTGTGTTTTAGCGCCATCAAGGGTAAATCCCCGTTCTTTGACCAAATGGTAGATCAGCTGAAGGTTTTTTATATCTTGAGGTGTAAATTTTCTATTGCCCTTAGCATTTTTTTTAGGCTGAAGCACATCGAATTCTTTCTCCCAAAACCGAATTAATGAGGCATTGACCTTAAAGGCCTTGGCCACTTCGCCAATTCCGTAATATCTTTTTTCTGGGAGTTCTATTTGCATTAATCCAATGATTGGTTTTCTTGATTAGCGAATTTCAACATGTTCTCAAATTCTTCTGGAGATAAACTACCATAGTAGAAATTGATAGGGTTGATCCTATCGTTTTCTTTCCAGACCTCATAATGTAAATGAGGTGCTTCTGATCGGCCTGTACTACCTACAAAACCTATTAAATCGCCGCGTTTCACTTTTTGACCGGACTTAACGTTGTATTGACTTAAATGAGCATAAAGGCTTAAGTAGCCATAACCATGCTCAATACGTATATGTTTTCCATATCCTGATGAATTGTTATCGGCCCGAGTAATTTTTCCGTCACCAGCAGCATAAATAGGTGTGCCTTTCGGTGCTGTGAAGTCCATGCCGTAATGCATTTTTCTAGCTTTAGTGAAAGGATCCGATCGCCAACCGTAACCAGAAGCCATACGTGTAAGGTCCTCATTATTTATAGGTTGTATTGCTGGAATGGACATCAATAATTTTTCTTTCTCTTCGGCCAATTTGGTAATCTCGTCCAATGATTTAGATTGTATGGCCATTTGTTTTTTTATAATGTCCAACCTTTTTGTGGTAGACACTATCATTTCTGAATTGTTGAAACCTTCTAATGATTTGTAACGATTAATACCTCCAAAACCTGCTTTGCGTTGCTCGTCCGGTATAGGGTTTGCTTCAAAATATAGTCGGTAGATATTGTTATCGCGTTCTTCAATATTTCCTAGTACCTCTTCGATTTGGGCCATTTTTTTGTTCAATAGTTCATATTGAAGCTCGTAATTTTTCACTTCACGAGATAAGGAAAGTTCCCTAGGGGTATTAACGAGGTTAGTATTTAAAAGAAGAATAAGGGCTAAAAATCCAAAAAGGAATGATCCCAAAATAAACAAAGTTATATTTCTATAACGCTTAGATTTTTTGGGTTCTATTTTACGGTACGACAGGGTGTCCGGGTCGTAATAGTATTTTACCTTAGACATGAATGTTATTTATCCTATTTTTGTTATTTAATTTTAACGGAACAAACAAATATAAAAATAGTTTTATATAAAGCGTTAAAATTTGTAAAAGCTTAGCATTTTAGATGAATTCCAAGGATACAAGAACAGCATTTCTTAATTTTTTCAAAGGTAAGGGTCACAAAATTGTGGCTTCTGCCCCAATGGTCATAAAAGATGATCCAACCCTGCTATTTACTAATGCAGGTATGAACCAATTTAAAGAATATTTTTTAGGTATAAGTCAGTCTAAAAACTCTAGGGTGGTCGATACACAGAAATGTTTACGGGTTAGTGGCAAGCACAATGATCTTGAAGAGGTGGGTAAAGATACCTACCACCATACGATGTTTGAGATGCTCGGCAACTGGAGTTTTGGTGATTACTTTAAAGAAGAAGCGATTACTTGGGCATGGGAGCTATTGACGGAAGTTTTAAAAGTAGATAAAGAAAGTCTTTATGTGTCTGTCTTTGAAGGAAGTGAAGATGCCGATAAATTAGAAAAAGACCATGAAGCATATGCTTTATGGAAGAAAATTGTTCCTACAGATAGAATTATCATGGGGAGTAAGAAGGATAATTTCTGGGAAATGGGAGATCAAGGTCCGTGTGGGCCATGTTCCGAAATCCATGTAGATATTCGTTCAAAAGAAGAGAAGGCTAAAGTTTCTGGTGCCAGTTTAGTAAATCAAGACCATCCTCAAGTTGTAGAGATTTGGAACTTGGTATTTATGCAGTATAATCGAAAAGCTAATGGCTCTTTAGAAAGTTTACCTGCAAAACATGTAGATACGGGTATGGGGTTCGAGCGACTTTGTATGGTTTTACAGGGAGTGCAATCTAATTACGATACCGATATATTTACACCATTAATTCGTGAAATTGAAACCATAACCAATTCTGATTATGGTAAAAATGAAGAGGTAGATATTGCAATACGCGTTATCAGCGACCATATACGTGCAGTTTCATTTTCTATTGCCGACGGTCAATTACCTAGTAATACTGGTGCGGGTTATGTGATACGAAGAATTCTCAGAAGAGCGGTTCGTTACGGATTCACGTTTTTGAATACGAAAGAGCCATTTATGTATCGTTTAGTGAATGTACTTACCGATTCTTTAGGCGATGCCTATCCTGAATTGAAAGAACAAAAGCAGTTGATTGAAAACGTAATAAAAGAAGAAGAGTTTTCTTTCCTGAAGACTCTTGATCAAGGATTGGTTTTACTAGACACCATAATAACAAATACTAAGGGGAAAACTGTTGACGGTAGTAAAGCATTTGAATTATATGATACATTCGGATTTCCTATAGATTTGACTGCATTGATTTTAAGCGAAAAAGGCTATGAATTGGATGAAGCTGGTTTTGAAAAGGCTATGCAGCAACAAAAGAATAGGTCTAAATCTGCCTCGGTTGTTTCTAAACAGGATTGGGAAATTTTAGTAGATGACAACGAGCAAGAATTTGTTGGATATGATTTACTTGATGTTGAGGTTAAGATTACAAAGTATCGTAAAATAGTCTCAAAGAAAGATGGGACTCAGTTTCAGATGGTGTTTAATCTAACCCCATTTTATGCTGAAGGTGGTGGTCAAGTTGGGGATAAGGGCTATTTAGAAGATACACATGGAGATGTTGTATATATTATCGATACCAAAAAGGAGAATAACGAAATCATTCATTTTGCTAAGAACTTACCTAAACATTTAGGCGAAAGTTTTAAAGCTGTAGTGGATAAAAAGCAACGTAGTAGAACAGAGTCGAATCATACGGCAACACATTTGCTGCATCAAGCATTACGTGAAATTTTAGGTAAACATGTTGAGCAAAAGGGCTCTTCGGTGCACTCTAAATATTTGCGTTTCGATTTCTCTCACTTTGCCAAACTTACAAATGAAGAGCTACGCGATGTTGAAAATTTTGTGAATGCACGAATTGATGGTCATTTACAAGTGCAAGAGCAGAGAAATGTGCCTATGAAAGACGCTGTAGAAGCAGGTGCAATGGCTTTGTTTGGTGAGAAATATGGTGATGCCGTTCGTACGATAAGATTTGGACAGTCTATCGAATTATGTGGAGGAACCCATGTGAAAAATACAGGCGATATCTGGCAATTTAAAATTAAATCAGAAGGTGCGGTTGCAGCTGGTATTAGAAGAATTGAAGCTATAACAGGCGATGCGGTAAAGGATTTTCATGTAGATAATGATAAACTTTTGTCCAAGATTAAGGATGTATTAGGAAATTCTCAGGACCCTGTAAAAAGTGTGGTTGGTTTGCAAGATGAAAATAGCAATCTTAAAAAGCAAGTTGCCGAATTATTGAAAGACAAGGCAAAGAACCTTAAAGGAGAATTGTTGCAGGAGCTTCAAGAAGTAAACGGAGTGCAGTTTCTTACCAAACGTATAGATTTAGATGCAGGTGGCGTAAAAGACCTTTGTTTTGAAATGGGTAATAATAAGGATAACCTTTTTCTTCTTTTTGGAACGGAACAAAATGGTAAAGCTTTATTGTCTTGCTATGTGTCAAAAGAACTAGTGGCTTCTAAAGGATTAAATGCTGGAACTATAGTAAGAGAGTTGGGTAAATATATTCAAGGTGGTGGCGGTGGCCAACCTTTCTTTGCGACGGCTGGCGGTAAGAATCCTGACGGTATTAGTGAGGCCCTGGATAAAGCCAAGGAATATCTATAATAAAATTTATTTGTTCAGATGTTTTATGTAGGCGAAGATTGGTTCATGTGTGGTAATCCTATTAAATAAAAATTTAAGACTATCTTCAAAATGTAGATAGAAACACTTCATTATTTTGAAGAGGCTATATAACTGGGTGGTTTTATGAAAAAATATTTAATCATTTTACTGAGTGTTGTCTCTTGTAATTTGGCAACGAAAGACCAAAATAACACAGATGATTCTGAAGTTAAGGCACTTACTTCAGTCGATTCAATGCGGATTAAAGGTTTTATTCAAAAAGCGTTCAGCACACCTTTACATTCTTTAGAACATCAACAATTTTTAGATTCAGCGCTTTCGATTCAACCAGATAACGGTTGGCTTTGGCAGCAAAAAGCTATGCCTTTATATAAGGCAAGAAAGTATCAGCTGGGTAAGCCATTTTTAGAGAAAGCTGTTGAGCATGATCCTAAGAAATGGTTGGATTACAGCGGATTTATGAGATGTATATTTTCTAAGGATTATATGAATTCTATATCCGAATTTATGAGAGCCAAAAAAGAGTATGGAGATGGTTATGTCATGGACCATACCTATAATTTTTACATCGGGTTAGATTACCTTCAATTAAATGAATTTCCTAAGGCTAAAGAGTTTTTACTGTTAAGTAAAGAACAGCAATTTAAAGATTTTCCTAAAGATCTACCACAAGAGGCCTGTCATTATTTAGATTGGTATTATTTGGGTATTGCAGATTTTGAGCTTGGTAATTATGAAGAGGCAATTGAATCTTTTAATATGTCTTTAATGGTTTATGAAAATTTTGCTGATGCGCTTTACTTTAAAGGTAGGAGTATGACTAAATTAGGTAATGTGGAAGAAGGTGTTGAGTGGGAGAAGTTGGCATTTGAAAATGGGGGTAACACGATTAATGAGGATAATGTTATTTATGAAATTTATCCATATCAAGTTTTCCATAAGCTAAACGAAAGTGTACGACCAAAATGAAACTTTTAACCCAAATTCCACTTTCAAAAGCAAAATCTACAATCGATTATTCAAGTCAATTATTGCTTTTGGGTTCTTGTTTTTCTGAAAATATAGGAGCTAAATTTGAGTACTATAAGTTTCGGGAGTTGCAGAATCCGTTTGGGATTTTATTTCATCCTTTGGCAATTGAAAAATTGATTCAAAAGGCAGTTCAACAAGATATTTATGGTGAAAATGATGTTTTTGATTCAAATGAACAATGGCATTGTTTTGATGCGCATTCAGAGCTAAGTAATTCGTCCAAAGAAAAATTAATATCAGATTTGAATTTTGCTGTTGAACATACATTGGTTCAATTGAAAAAGGCAAGTCATGTCATCATTACTTTTGGTACTGCCTGGGTGTATCGATATAGTTCTAGCAAGCAGTTGGTTGCAAATTGTCATAAAATGCCACAGTCCAATTTTACGAAAGAATTATTGGGTGTTGAAGATGTAAAAGAGAGTTTAATGCGAACTATCGCGTTGGTTCGTTCAGTAAATCCGACAGTTCAATTTATTTTCACGGTATCTCCGGTAAGGCATTTAAAAGATGGTTTCGTTCAGAATCAATTGAGCAAGGCACATTTAATTTCGGCTATTCATCAAGTAGTTAAGACCGATAGGATTTGTTATTTCCCAAGTTATGAGCTAATGATGGACGAGTTGCGAGATTATCGTTTTTATGCCAAAGACATGCTACATCCTAATGAAATGGCAATTGACTATATCTGGGAAAAATTTTGGGAGGTTTGGATTGATGATAATGTTGGTTATGATATGACTAAGATTGATGAGATACAACGAGGGTTGAAGCATCGGGCTTTTAATCCGGATGGTATGGCGCATCAAAAATTTCTAACATCGCTACAGGGTAAGATTGCGGATATAAAACAAACCTATCCGTTTATGGATTTCAAATTTCCCGAACCATGAGAAAATTTATAGCTGGCGTTATAATTACCTTGGCAATAGTTTTTGTAATTCGTTCTTGTAATGAAGATAAGGAAGATAAGTCTATTCTGCAGGAAAATTCCATGCTTATTCAGCAAGAAATATCCAATGTTTCTAAATTGATAGTTACTGAAGGTCATTTTGCTGAGGTGTATAATTATAAAGATTCAAAAGCACTTTTTGGTCAGCTATTGCGTGCCGAAAAAAAAGCGTTAGTAATTGTGAATGCAGATGTTACGGTTGCCTACGATTTAAGACTTATAGATTTTGAAATTGATGAAGCCACTAAAACAGTTAAAATAAATAGTATGCCAGAGGCTGAAATTAAGTTGAATCCAGATTTTGAATACTATGATGTAACCGCAGACTATTTGAACCAATTCGATGCTGCCGACTATAATAAAATTAAAAAAACGGTAAACGCTTCATTGATGAAAAAGGTGAAAGCCTCATCGTTAAGAACCAATGCTGAAAACAGATTGATAAGTGAATTGCAGAAGTTCTATATTCTTACAAATTCTATGGGTTGGCGTTTAACCTACCAAGAGCGAACTATTGAATCTTTAGAAGGTTTACAAGTCATTAAGCCATAGTTTTAGTTTCTGTGGCAGCTAATTCTAAGCCATCATCTATCAACTGCCCTAAGTTGGGCTGGTTTTTCTTAATGGTTTCAAGATGAATTTTTATACTGTCAGTTAATGCCTTGTCTCCACTTTTCACGGCCAATTCATATATTTCTATAGGTAATAACCAATCTGACGGATATTTCTGTTGTATTTCTTGAAACACTTTAGTTCTAGAGATAATGGTATTCTTTCCTTCTCTAAAATCACGAATTAATTTATAATATGATTCCAGTTCACTTATGTTGGTGTTATCATTATTTATCGAACCCGTACTTAACGTATGGTCTAATAAATCAAAGCTTTTTAGATCTGCTGGTCCATGGTAAGCAGAAACGATTTCTTCGCCAATAGCCATATTGTATAATTCGTTGTTCGATTCGAATAGAATTTTGCCATTATGGGTGACTTTACAGTTTTCGAAGGTGATTAATATGATACGCCCTTGCAGATTACGTGTGCCTGTGATTATTTTACCTGTAACATTTATACCGCCTGTGAAATCTAACGAAACAACTTCACCTTCATAAATTTTATAGGCTTTAAGGTCTCGTGGACTCATTTCTTCAATAGGTATGTTTATGCCTTTTAATCTACCAATTGGTGATCCAAAGCCGGTTTCATGTTGGTTAATGTCTTGGCCTACTAATTCTTTTTCTCTATAGGCAAGCGCAGATTTTCCTTTGGTTTGAAAATAGATTGGTTTACCGTCATGTTCAATTAATGTTTCAAAGTTTCCAGAAACTTGTAAACCCGTACTTAATTCAATAGTTCCTAGTTCTTTAGAATTGATCAGTTTTTGTAAACCACTAAGACCACCCGTTCTTAGCGCCATCGTGTTAGCGAAATCTTCTAAAACCTGACTTAAAAAAGCAAAATCTGGAGTTACGAAAAGTTGAGGTTGAGGTTTTGTAATATCGAACGTAGTTTTAGCTGCCTCAATAGAATAAGGTAGTTTTTTAACCTTATCGGTCATGCACCATTGACTTTCACCAATAGAAGATAAAAGTCCTGCTCCGTATATTTTAGGGTCATCAAGGGTGCCAATGAGTCCGTATTCAACGGTCCACCAATGAAGATTGCGAATAAGCGCCATCTCGCTCGGGTCGCCCATATTTTCTTGCAAAAATCCAATATGTTTTTCAGCTTTTTCAATTTCTTCTAAAGCTGTTCCTTTAGCTTCTTTAATTATAGAAAGATGGCGAACCGCTTCATACAATTCAAAATCTTTCGCACTAGAGATGGCTTTACTGCCGATTTCGCCAAATCGCCTCAAGTATGCTGAATATTCTGAATTTCCAATAATGGGGGCATGACCAGCACCTTCATGAATAATATCTGGTGCAGGGGTGTAAGTTATGTTTTCTAGCTGACGAATATCAGAAGCGATAACCAAAACATTATATGCCTGAAACTCCATAAAAGCTGCTGGTGGAATAAATCCGTCTACCGCCACAGCTGCCCAACCTAAATTTTTAAGAATACGGTTCATGCCGTACATGTTAGGGATGTTGTCAATGGAAATACCGGTTTTTCTTAATCCTTCTAAATATGATTTATGAGCCACCTTACTTAGGTACACAACATTTTTCCGCATTACATAACGCCATACCGCTTGGTTAATGGGTGTATAAGTCTCGTAGTTTTGAGGCTTAATGTACTGTATAAGATGTTTTGGGAGTTTGTCTAAAATAGGATTGCTCTCGTAGCCATTGCCGTTCATTTGCTTTATCTTTTTATACAGTTACCTTGTGTGTTGAACATTTTTTTATTGAAAATACACTAGGGGAATCACCATGTTTTTCGTGGTGAAGTGGTTTTTCTTTAACCATTTCTATTGTAGGGGTTTCACCAACCGGAATCCACCACATAATGAATTGAGAGGGCCTGCCTAAAACAAACCATTTCTTCTTATTGCGTAGAACGTAACTATGCACTGAACTATAAACAAAAGCAGAGAGAGCATCGAAATCTTTCCAAACACTAACATTGATTGTCGTTAATTCATTTTTAAATGGAGACGCTATGTATGATGCCGACTTGCCATCGGTATCAGTTAATCTCCTTATAAATCTTTTACTTTCTTCCGCTAACTTATTTACTGGCTCTAAAAAATCTGTGAATTCTTTCATTACAGGGTTATCCAATGATGCCTTAAAATGTGCAATGTTGGCTTGTACTAAGTAGTGCATTCATTGGATATTTCTAATAAATTTACTAAAACAGGATTTAATATTTATTAATTATCAAATTTTTGGTAAAAAAAACTATATTAATATAATAAATCAGGAATTAGTAATAGCTATTGACCGAATTATTACAATAAACAGGAAGAAATTATGGCTGATAAATTAGATGATATTGATAGAGCGATTTTAAAGATTTTGCAGAAGGATGCCAAAACAGTGGCTGTAGCAATTGCAGAAGAACTAGGACTTACAAAAACTCCCGTTTATGAACGTATAAAACGTTTAGAGAAAGAAGGTTTTATTAAGAAATATGTCGCCATTTTGGATAAAGATAAAATTGGAGAAAGTATTACAGTCTTTAGTTTTGTGAAATTGGAAACACAGAAAGGAGCTATGATGGACGAATTTTTTGAAGATGTCAAAAGTTATTCTGAAGTGGTAGAATGTTTTGTGGTGGGGGGTGAATTCGATTTTCTATTGAAAGTAGTGGTCAAAAATCTAGATGCGTATTACGATTTTGCGAAGTTTAAGATAGCCTCATTGCCCAGTATTGGTAGCGTGAAAAGTGCGTTCGTATTAAATGAGGTAAAGAATGATACGACTTTTCCGTTGGTATAAAAAAGCGGTAGTCAATAATAACTTTATTGACTACCGCTTATATTAATAAATAATAGATGTGTATTATTTTAAAGCAACTGTATTTGGAGGATATTGCTCTAGTATTTGAGAAACAAATTCCTTAATTCGAGCTTCTTTCTTAGCTACATTACTAGTGCTTTGAAGTGTTCCTTCTCCTTTACCTTGCCAAACTAGTTCATTTGTCTTATTATCTATTAGGTCGATATATAAAGAACCCTGTGTGCTTGCGCTAACTGTGCTTCCGCCCCAGCCAAAACCAGGTCCCCATGCCCATGGGTTATAACCCCATCCCCAAGCGCCACCCCAACCATAGTTATTGGTGTAAACATCTACTCTTTCTTGTTCTTTGGTAAAAATACTGACCAATAAATCTGGGTTCTCCGATTTTACAAAACCTCGTGAACTCATTTCTGCTTCAATCGCTCTTAGAATACGTTTTTTATCTAGATCAGATATTTGAGCTTTATCTATTCCTGTTTTGTAAAAAGCGTACGAAGTATACCCATTAAAATCTGCTTTCTGGTCATAATCGGACAAAACTCTAACCGATGAGCATGAAGTAATTAAAACTAGAAGAAGTAATGGTAAACCAAGGAGTTTAATTTTTTTCATAACCTTATAATTTTTTAAATGATAAATTCTCTTATTAAAATAATCACAATAATCATGCCGAATGATAGGAAATACGGTTACTGCGTGTTGGTTTTTGGGTCGTAACCATAGGGGCAATGCCTACAGCCACTTTCACAGCAGTAACCACGTTTATGGTGGTATTGTGCTGTAAAAACCCGAAAGCCATTAATAGACCAATAAAAATCACCTTCCTCAATCGGAATTATCTCTTTCATTTACAGTTGCGTTTTTAATAATATAAAGTTACCTTATTAAATTGATAACCTAAACTACCTTCTGTTGTTATCAGATGAAATATAGGTTAGCAAGGATTTTAATGTTTTATTGGTATTGTTGGCAACAAAAACCAGTAATTTTCTTGCAAAGAATTTTTGGCTTTATCTTTGTAATGCAATATCCA
This sequence comes from uncultured Maribacter sp., assembly GCF_963975365.1. Lineage (GTDB taxonomy): Bacteria > Bacteroidota > Bacteroidia > Flavobacteriales > Flavobacteriaceae > Maribacter. The sequence goes on from NZ_CAXBGF010000001.1 coordinate 629,778, forward strand.
ATGTAAATTTATGATTTTAGTTTTCAGACATTTCTTCTATAAAAATTATGTGGGGTTGTCACTATGGCCCTTTATATTTTTAAAAAATAGAAGTTTAAAAAATGACTGGGTGCTAATTAATCATGAAAAAATTCATTTACAACAGCAAAAAGAATTGTTAATTATTCCATTTTATATTCTCTACTTATTAGAATGGAGTGTGCGTACTGTTTGTTATTTAGACTCGTATAAAGCCTATCAAAATCTAAGTTTTGAGCGCGAGGCTTATTTACATGAAAAAAACTTAGACTATTTGTCGAACAGAAAATCCTTCAGCTTTATTAAATATCTTTGGCGTTAAATTTTGACGCGTTTGCAAATAGAGAATCAAGTTGTTCAAATACCGTTATTTGTAGAAAAGCAAGTGACATTGGCCATTAAACGGGAAGATTTACTACACCCATTTATTTCAGGTAACAAGTATCGAAAATTGAAATACAATTTGTTTGAGGCAAAGAAAAAGGGGGCGCATACCATTTTGACTTTTGGTGGCGCATTTTCAAACCACATCGCAGCGACCGCTTATGCAGCTAAAGAAAAGGGATTTAATTCAATTGGAATCATTCGTGGTGAAGAGTTGAAGGATTCATGGCGTCAAAATACGACCTTGCATAAAGCCCATGAGGATGGAATGATATTTAAATTCGTAAGTAGAGAGGATTATAGAAGAAAAGAAGAATCAGAATTTTTAACTTATTTAAGAAAAGAATTTGGTGATTTTTACCTTATACCTGAAGGCGGAACAAATGAAATGGCTATTATGGGTTGTGAAGAAATTTTAGTAAAAGGGGATGAGCAATTTGATTTTATTTGTACTAGTGTGGGAACTGGAGGTACAGCATCAGGATTAATAAATTCATCATTTCCACATCAGAAAGTCCTAGGGTTTTCATCTTTAAAAGGTAATTTTTTAAAAGAGGATATTGTTGAAATTACTAAAAATAACCGCTGGGAGTTAATTTCAGAATATCATTTTGGAGGGTATGCTAAAATTTCTCCAGAGTTGATTCACTTTATAAACGATTTTAAAAAACAGACCAATATACCACTAGATCCAATTTACACAGGAAAAATGATGTTTGGGTTGTTCGATATGGTATTGCGTGATACTTTTGCAAAAGGGACTAAAATTTTGGCTGTACACACAGGCGGTCTACAAGGTATTGCTGGCATGAATAGTGTACTGAAAAAGAAAAAATTACCTTTGCTGCATATATGAACAAGAAAATAGTATTACTGTTAATTATTGGAATCGGTTTTTCTTCCTGTAAATCTAAAAAAGCATACTCTGATCAGTTGCGTACTAAAAATGTACTCAATGCACGAAATAAGTCGGGTGATGTAAAGCATGGTAAAGACCGTGAGATCTTGTTACCTAAAGAACCGTCTAAATTTATTCCATTTAGAATTGAATCTCCTTCAGAATATATAGAAACTTTTGCCGAAACAGCTCAGTTAGAGATGATGGGGTATGGTATACCAGCAAGTATTACCTTGGCTCAAGGTCTTTTAGAGAGTGGTTTTGGTAAGGGTGAGCTTGCAATGAAAACAAACAATCATTTTGGCATAAAGTGCCATAAAGGTTGGGAGGGTGATTATGACTTTCATGATGATGATGAAAAGGGCGAATGTTTTAGAAAATATAATCACCCTATGTATTCGTTTCGAGACCATAGTATATTTTTGACTACGAGGTCTAGGTATGCTTTTCTATTCAATTTAAAGTACAACGATTATAAAGGTTGGGCCAAAGGGTTGCGAAAAGCAGGGTATGCTACGGATCCAAAATATCCACAAAAACTTATATACTTAATAGAGAAACACGGTCTGCACAAATATGATAAGCAGATTAAGAGTGCTGGTTATGATAACACTACTATAGTCGCAATCGAATCTGATAAAATGCATACCGTTGAAAAAGGAGATACATTGTATTCAATATCTAGGAAATATTATATGAGTGTTGATGAAATAATGCAATTGAATAATTTAAGAAGCTCCGATTTGTCTATAGGGCAGCGAATTAAGGTGAAACTCAGCAAAATCAATTAAGAGAAATGATCTATCAAAGAAGTAGCGCCTTATTTGCAGAGGCTAAAAAATATATACCAGGCGGGGTAAATTCTCCCGTTAGGGCTTTTAAAGCTGTAGGAGGGGATCCTATTTTTGTAAAGAAGGCAAAAGGAGCTTATTTGTATGATGAGGATGGTAATAAACTAATAGATTACATAGCATCATGGGGACCATTAATTTTAGGTCATGCGCACGAACCAGTTATTAATGCTGTAATCGAAAAGGCAAAAAATGGAACTTCATTTGGTATGCCGACCGAGATTGAAACAGAGCTCGCTAAATTAGCGATTTCTATGGTGCCTAATATGGATAAAATTAGATTTGTTAATAGTGGTACCGAGGCTTGTATGAGTGCGGTTCGCTTAGCTAGAGGGTATACAGGTAAGGATAAGATTATAAAATTTGCAGGATGCTATCATGGCCATTCAGATTCGTTTTTAATTCAAGCCGGTAGTGGTGCGGTTACATTCGGTAGTCCTAATAGCCCTGGGGTAACACAAGGTACCGCTAAAGATACTTTGTTGGCGGCTTACAATGATTTAGACGGAGTAAGAGCGCTGGTGAAAGCAAATAAAGGAGAGTTAGCTGCAATCATCATTGAACCGATTGCGGGTAATATGGGGTGCATTGTGCCGACAGATTCTTTTATGAAGGGCTTACGAGAAATTTGTACCCAAGAAAATATTCTGTTGATTTTTGATGAGGTGATGACGGGCTTTCGCTTGGCAAGAGGTGGTGCACAAGAGGTTTTAAATATAAAAGCAGATATCGTTACCTATGGGAAGGTAATCGGCGGAGGTTTACCAGTAGGTGCCTTTGCTGCCAAATCGGAGATTATGGATTTTTTAGCGCCAGATGGTCCTGTTTATCAAGCGGGAACATTAAGTGGTAATCCATTAGCAATGAGCGCAGGTTTGGCAATGTTGACCGAACTGAACAATAAGCCAGCAGTATTTCAAAGTCTAGCTGACAAAACAGAATACTTACATAAAGGTATAGCTAAAGTTTTAAGGGTAAAAGGTATAGACCACCAAATTAATCGATTTGGTAGCATGATTTCAGTTCATTTTACAGATGAGCCTGTAGTTGATTTCGCTTCTTCTGCGAAGGGTAATAATGAGACTTTTAAAGCCTATTTTCATGGTATGTTAGAAAGTGGCATTTACTTGCCACCGAGTGCATTTGAAAGCTATTTTTTAAATGATGCCTTAACCTATGCTGATTTAGATGATACGATTAAAGCTTTAGAGGGGATACAACTTTAAGATTTTGTTCGATACTTTTTATATATCCACCAACCTGATGCCATAAATAAAAATTGAACAGCAATACGGATAATCGCTGCAACTTTAGACCCTATTGCTGGCGCATCTTTAGTTAAGTCCCATATATGAATTGGTAAGAAAGCTATCATCAGTAGAAAAAAACCAAGACCGCCCCATTTTCTGTATTTCGGAACTAAAAGAGCTATTCCTATAGCCGCTTCAGCAATAGCCGATAAAATATGGGCAAGAGTTTCAGAAAAAAAATCAGGAATAAATTCTTTGTAAGTTTCTGGAGCGTAAAGATGATTAAAAGCTCCTGCGAGCATTAAAAAAGCTAGAATAAGAATCACTATAAATTGAAATATTTTCATGTTGCTTGGTTGTTTACATTCTAAGATAGTATTAAAAAAATAAACTATTCTCCAATGTGTTTTTTATAAAAACTCCATGTCTCCTTAGCTACATTTCTACCCAATTCTAAGCCAGCAATATTATCAGATTGAATATGGTACCCGCCTAATACCCTTGATGTGCCGGCCATTTCTGCTGCCGCTGTAAATGTTGGGAATATTAAAGTTATTGTATCTCCCAGGTTATCAGGTTCTGTCATGGCACCGGCAACCAATTCTGCTGTTGAGCCAAATTCGTCACTTCCTGTCCATAGTTTTAATGCTTCTCCGCAGCCACCACTAAAAGTACTATGCCCTGATACATAACTTGGAAAAGGGGGGCACAAAAATATTTCTGGAGAGTAAGGTCGCCATTCACTTCCGTCAATCTCCATCATTCCTTTTCCTTCGCCGCCCCAAGCTTTTATTTTTTGATTTCTGTAATATTCGTGTACCAAGGCATAGGGTCTTGCATAATCGTAGAACATTTTTGAATCCCATGCAGCAATAAAAGAATCCATAGCAACTATTTGATTATAGAAATACATTTTCACGTCTTGATCTAGGGTATGATTATCTCTACGGGAAACATCTTGTGCAAATTTTAACCAATGTCCTGCTTGTTGAACAGACTGTGGCCCGTCTCGCATAAATTCAACTAAGGCTTTTTGATAATCGGTAAGGTTGGCCTGTATTTCTATAACTTCTTTTACCTCTAATTCTAATTGTTTAGAACCTATCATTGGCGGTGGACCCGGGCGAAATTGGTCTCCCGATTTTAGTGCAATAGGGGTAACTTTGTCCCAATAGGGAGTTAAACAACCTGGAGCAAAACGACCACCATTACCATCTGAGAAATATTTTGGTTGCCAGCGATTCGGGTCGACGTTAGAATCTGCGGAATTAATTGGTTCATATCCTACATAATTGAAATATGGTTCTCCCTTAGAACCTTTTTCCTCACCATAATGATTAGAGCCGTCACCTTTTCTAGCTTCTATTGTTGCTTTAGCTGCCAAATTTCCAATTCCTTCAGGAGTGTTGGGGTCAAGAGTTTCATTTTTTGGATCCAAACCTAATTGCTTCATAAAGTTTACAAACAGTTCTTTGTCAGAAAAGTAAAATTCATTTATTGTTCTGAAAGCTGCATAACTTATGGCAATCTCTTTATTTTTTAAATTTTGCTCGTTTAATTTTTGTCGCTCAACTCCATTTAAATAAACAGGTATTGCTTTTGAATCATATCTAGACCATGCATCAAATACTGAAACGAAAATAAGAGCAAGATACCTAGAAGTAATTGTAGGTCTTGGTTTGAATTTTTCTGTGTCGTTTGCTGTTGCTTCCAGCGCCATTTGCCCCCATTTGTAAGCAATATTATCAATACCTTTTGGTTCGAGGTCTTGTGCGTTTTGGTGATTTTTTGGTGCTTGTTTAAAACTTAATAGTAATAACGATGCTAGAAACAGTAGTACTAGATTTTTCATTTTGGAGTTGAATTCTATTTTTATCAATCTTAAATATAGTTTAGATAGTTGATTTTAAAGGTTTGCGTTTTCGTATTTAAATGTAATGATATTTTAGATTTTAGCAGAGAGTTGATTTTACTTCAAAAACTATAGGATATAGTTCTATTCTAATAATTAAAGGGATAAAAAAACTAAATAAGCCATCTATTAGTAAAGAGCTTATTTAGTTTTTCTGATATTGTTGTTATCTATTTAAAATTATATCGAATACCCAATTCAAAAGTGTTTGTGAAGAACTGGTCTATGTTGAAATACATATAATTCAAATTTATAGTAGTGAAATCTTTTATACGGAAAGAGAGTAACCCTTCATAAGGTAGAAAAGTTGGTTCATCTTGCTCTTCGAAAAAATGCATATTTCACCTAAACCCAAAATTTGAACCCACTAAGTTCCTTATTACCTTATATAATCGAAAATATATTGGTCAAGTATATAATTTCATCCATGAAAGAATCAATACATTGAAATACATAGATATAGACGGTTAATGGAAAATAAGAAGGGTGCGATTAAATGCAAAAAAGACCTGCTGAAAACAAGTCTTTTTTTTAAACTAATCAATTAATCTATTTTTTTTCAGTGCCTTTTCCTTTTCTACCGCCTTCACTTTTTTTATGTCCGTGCATATTCTTTCTATGGCTCATTTTTTCATATTTCTGAAATTGCTCAGGGGTAAGAATAGATTTCATTTCTTTTTTACGTGCAATTTGATAATCTAATCTTTCATTTTGCCTAGCATATTTTTCATCAGCAGACATTACTTTTTTACCTTCATCCTTACTTGCTTTATATGCTTCCATTTTTGACTTTCGAGTCTTTGCATCTTCTGTAAGTATAGATTTTATTTTTGATTGTTGAGATTCATTTAAATCTAAGGCTAAGGTCATTTTTTTGGTTTGTAAAGTTGCCATCTGTTCTGGAGTTAAATCCTTCATGTCGCCTCTTTTTCCTTTCATGTTATGGTCTTGCGCCGTTACCGATATTGTTGCCATTACTAAAATGGTCATTACTAATTTTTTCATTTGTATTGTTTTATGTGTTTGTTTCTTGGACATTAATTTTTCAGATAGGTTTAAGGCCGATATTCATTTTAGTAAATAATTAACGTCGATTGTAATATGTTTAAAATAAAAAAGCGCGGCTTTTAGGCCGCGCTTTTAAGTAGGTAAGTTTTGCAATTGTTTAATTTGTTTGCGTTCTATTGTCAAGATTTTTATAAGGATTGATTACAATATCAACCTCTTGCTCGTAGGTATTGTTCACTATTTCTTTTTGTACTTCTGAATTTGTGCTCAGGTGATATACTACAGAAGCACAAATGAAACAAGCTAAATAGATAAGACTTTTTAATTTATTGGTCATGATTTGGGGGTTTTATTTTTTTACTAATCTATAGAACATAAACGCATGAAAAAGCCCATTGTTGTGAAATGGGCCTTTTTTGATGTCAGAGATATTTAAATTGTGGTAAGCTGATTTCATTCATCGATGATATTGGTTTTTCATCGATAGAGTCAAAAAAGAGACCTAAGTTAGACTATACTATTTTGGGTCTAAAATGATGTTAATACGTTCAGAAACATCGTTTAAGTGATATTTTGTCATCATATCAGATGTTCGGTTTCTCGCATTTTTAATATCTCTATTTAATATGTTAAGTTCTGCTCTTGCAATGGTTCTAATATCAGATTGACTAGTGTTGACAACTGTTGATTTTCTGTAGCCACCGAAATCAGATGCTTTAGATTGGTTGTCTGCAGTTAATAAATATTCTAAACGTTCCACATGAGCTTTCTGTAGATTTCTTCTATAGGTATCAATGGCAGCTCCATTTCTAAGTTCAGACCAAATACTCTTTCGAAGCTCGCTCATCATTTGTATTAAGGTATATGCCTCTTTGGGGTTCGATGTTTCAAATTCAATAAGTCGGGCCATTTTTCCTAGACTTAATACATTGTTTAATGTACGTACTTGCATTGAACGCATTTGTTCTAAAAATCCTGAGTATTCGGTGCGTTCCAGAATATTCTGGTCTAACATCCAAACTGGGGTTTCGAACAATTGCTCATTTAAGAATGCCATTGCTTTTTGTTGATGTGCTTTTGGTACAGCAGTATAAACAGCACCTTCTTGGTCGTAAGTTTTATGGTTCTCATAAACACCTCCAATATTATTAGAAACATGGCCCATATACCTATTAAACTGAGAAAATACCTGTCCGTAAAGTTTATTCAGGTCATCATAATTTTTTCCATCCTCAGTAGTCCATTCAATTAATTTAGGAACAATTCTTTTAAGGTTGGCAATACCATATTCACCAGCTTTCATAGCGTCATCACCTAAATCTTCTGTTTGTGAACTAGGGTCAACTATATCGCCTACTTGTTGATGACCGAAACGATATAGAGGGTCTCCAGAATGCAACATTATCCACTTATCTAAAGTTGATTTTTCTTCTTCAGCAGTTGTATTCAATATAGGCTTGTATCCCCATTGAATCGCGTATTTATCGTAAACACCTATATCGGGCATTAAAGCTACACCTTCATCGCCTGGTTGTGCTATGTAGTTAAAACGCGCATAATCCATAATTGATGGAGCTGTCCCATACTTTTCTGTAAAGGTCTTCGAACGAAGAGAATCTACCGGATAGGCAACACTGCTACCCATATTATGGGGTAGTCCTAAAGTATGTCCCACCTCATGTGACGATACAAATCGAATTAATCGCCCCATAATGTCATCTTCAAAAGAGACACCTCTAGCAGCGGGATTAATAGCGGCAGTTTGAACGAAATACCAGTTTCTCAATAAGGTCATTACATTATGGTACCAATTAATATCAGATTCTAAAATTTCACCACTACGGGGATCACTAACATGTGGGCCGTTTGCATTTGGTATGGGTGATGCCAAATAGCGAACAACAGAATAACGTACATCTTCTGGTGACCATTCTGGGTCTTCCTCTATAGTTGGTGGCTCTTTTGCGATGATAGCATTTTTAAAACCAGCCGCTTCAAAAGCAGTTTGCCAATCTTCTATACCTTGCTTTATAAACGGCACCCATTTCTTTGGTGTAGCTCTATCCACATAATAAACAATCTGTTTTTTAGGCTCTACTAATTCACCATTCTTATATTTTTCTAAATCTTCGTCTTTGACTTCTAAACGCCATCTATCTAAAAACTTAATCGTTTTACTTTCTTGTGCATCTAGGCCGTAATCTACTTGTCCTCTGGCAAACCATCCAACGCGTTCATCAAAATAACGTCGTTTCATACGTTCTTCCGGTAATAATACCATTGAGTTGTTAATTTCAACAGAAATAGAACCTAAACTTTCATTACTTGGTGCTTCACTAGCGAGGTAAGTTTTTACATGACGGACTTCAACATTTAAAGGGTAACTTTTTATAGATTCAATATATCCTCTACCCTCGTCTAAGCGTGAAACTTTATATCGTTTACGATAACGTTCTGGCATACCAAATGGTTTGGTGTCCTTTATAAAAATATCATTGACTTCAATTACGGTGCTTGGGTTTAATGAGTCTTTCTTAAAAGCTTTTATGTCGAATGCATAAAGAACTGGCTCAAAATTAGAATTAAGCACTGCTTCATGAACGGGTAATGAATCTGCCGCCACTACATCATGTGAAACAACCCGTAGCAATACTTTTTTTTCTTTCTTTTCCCATCGCAATACTTGGGTGTTTATTTTACCGCCACCAAAACCAATACCTGAAGCTGTTTTAGATATACGACTTACCATTAACATCTCTTTATTAAATAAAGAATCTGGTATTTCAAAAAAATAATTTTCTTCGACTACATGGGTAGTAAATAGACCTTCATCGGAAATAGCCTCTTTTGTTATGACCTTGTCATACGATAGAATCTTATCTTTTGATGAAGTACTCGCCTCTTTTTCAGTGTCTTTTTTCTTTTTTTTGAATATTTGTGCTTCGGTAGTTTGATATCCAAAAATGCATATCAATAGCAATAGTTTTAAAAATAATTTTCTTTTCATTTTAGAGTTGGTTTGGTATTCTTTCAAAGATTGAAATAATATATGGAATAGATAGTTAATAATTTCTTAAGCCTATTTTGTAACAATAGAAGGTGAGAGGCGTCTATTAAATGGGAATAATCATTTTATACATTCTGAATTAGTCAATTATAAAGCCTTTGCAAAACGCAAGGGCTTTATTTTTTTAAGAGTTTTTAGAACAAAAGCGGAAGTATAAATTGAAACAATCCTATCAATAAAAAAACTGCAATTAAATTTAAAATAAAACCGGCACGTGCCATTTCATGCACTTTGATATAGCCACTAGCAAAGACTATTGCATTAGGTGGTGTCGCCATCGGTAACATAAACGCACAGCTACTCGCAATAGTGATAGGTATTAGCAAATATGTGATGGGTATACCTAGGCCAATGGCGATACCAGCAACTACAGGAGCAAGAACGGCCACTAAGGCTACATTGCTCATTAATTCGGTCATGAAAAGCATTAGAATAATCAGGAGTGATGCAGTCAAGAGAATACTTAGATTACTTTGTGCAATAATATCAGCGACTAAATCGACAATACCTGAGACCGACATGCCGTTTGCTAATGATAAACCGCCTCCAAATAGAATTAAAATTCCCCAAGCTAATTTTTGGGTGTCTTGCCATTGTAAGATAAAATCTCCTCTTTTAAGATTATAGGGTAGGGCAAATAGGGCTATAGCGGCAAAAATACTGATTAGCGTATCAGACAAACCTAAACTGGGAAAGATAGAATTAATTAAGGTTCTGAACACCCAAAGAAATATTGTAACGCCGAAAATAACCAATACCATTTTTTCTTTTCCAGAAGTAGGTCCTAACTTTAGTAGTTCATCTTGAATGATGGTTCTTGATGCCTTAAATTTTAAATTCTGTGTTGGAAAAAAGACTTTTACTAATACAAAATAGCAAATAGAGATCATAATGAGCGAGAAGGGTAGCCCAATAATCATCCATTTTAAAAAGGATATTTCAATATGATATTCATTTTCTAATAGACCTATTAATACAGAGTTTGGTGGAGTGCCGATAACGGTAGCGATACCACCAGCATTGGCAGCAAAGGCAATACCTAACATAACGCTTAAAGCAAAATTGCGGTCTCGTTTTGTAAATCCGTCTTCATCTTCGATAAGTAAATTGATTACCGACATAGCAATAGGCAGCATAACAACGGTACTTGCCGTATTACTTATCCACATACTTAAAACAGCGGTAGCGATCATAAAACCTAAAACAACTTTGTTGGCTGTCGTACCAGTAAGTCCAATGATATTTAAGGCAATACGCTTGTGAAGGTTTACTTTTTCTAAGGCCAAGGCCATAACAAATCCGCCAAAAAAGAGAAATACTATAGGGCTGCCGTAATTTGCACCAACGTCACCAATTGGCATTATCTTTAAAATAGGGAAAAGTAGTAAAGGTAATAATGCGGTCACTGAAATTGAAACTGCTTCAGTGACCCACCAAATAACCATCCAAAGGGCAACAGCTATTACGGCATCTGCATTTTCGGAAATAAGTATATTGGGTAAAAAGATGAGTGTAAAAAAAATGAGAGGACCTGTAAACAGACCTATTTTACTGCTTAAATTCATGCTGGATGGTTTTGCCAGCTTCTAAGCTACTATTTTTTAATATCCCTTGAAAAAGCTATTTTAAAATTTCAACGAAAAGAATATCACTTTCTTTATAGATTTTGGCTAATTGATGCTTTGTGATGCCTTTAATACCTTTGTCCCAAGCCTTATTACTTAAATCTGCTTTTGTTTTAAGCACATCTAATTCCATTTTCTTTTCAGTCTTTAAGATTTCGAAAATCAATTTTTCACTTTCAGATAACTGAAGAGGCTGCTTCTCTGGTCTCATTTGAGGGAAGAACAAAACTTCCTGTATAGATGCATTGTTGGTCATAAGCATTACCAAGCGGTCAATGCCAATACCAATACCAGAGGTAGGTGGCATACCGTATTCAAGTGCCCTAAGGAAATCTTGGTCGATGAACATTGCTTCGTCATCACCTTTTTCTGAAAGTTTCAATTGCTCTTCAAAACGTTCTCTTTGGTCTATCGGGTCATTAAGCTCAGAGTAAGCATTTGCCAACTCTTTGCCGTTTACCATAAGTTCGAAACGCTCGGTTAAAGCGGGGTTGTCACGATGCTCCTTGGTTAACGGACTCATCTCCTTTGGGTAGTCGGTAATAAATGTTGGTTGCACGTAATGATGCTCACATTTTTCTCCAAAAATCTCATCGATTAATTTACCTATGCCCATAGTGTTATCAACCTCTATGCCTAATTTTTTGGCCGTTTCACGAAGTTCATCCTCTGGCATACCTGCAACATCATAACCAGTATGTATTTTAATAGCTTCTAAAATTGGAACACGTGCATAAGGAGCTTTAAATTCAATCTCATGTTTGCCAACGTTAATTTTTGTAGATCCATTAGCATCCATAGCTACTTTCTCCAATAATTTCTCAGTGGTGTCCATCATCCAATTGTAGTCCTTGTAAGCAACATACAATTCCATTACGGTAAACTCTGGGTTATGGGTACGGTCCATTCCTTCATTACGGAAATCTTTAGAAAACTCATAAACACCATCAAAACCACCAACTATTAATCTTTTAAGATAAAGCTCGTTCGCAATTCTTAAGTACAAAGGAATATTCAGTGCATTATGGTGCGTTAAAAACGGACGTGCAGTTGCACCACCAGGTATGGGTTGTAATATTGGGGTTTCAACTTCTAAATAGCCTTTGTCATTGTAAAATTCACGTATACTATTGGTTATTTTAGTTCTTTTGATGAACGTCTCTTTAACCTTTGGGTTGACCACCAAATCTACATAGCGTTGACGGTAGCGTAATTCAGGGTCATTGAACTCGTCATAAACCTTGCCCTCTGCATCTTTTTTAGGTAAAGGTAAAGGTCTTAACGATTTACTTAGCATAGTAAATTTCTTTACCATAATAGTCTTTTCACCAACCTGCGTAGTAAATAATTCACCTTCAATACCGATGATATCACCAATATCTAAAAGTTTTTTATAGACTTCATTGTATAATGTTTTGTCTTCACCGGTACAAATTTCATCTCGGTTGAAATATACTTGTATACGACCCGAACTATCTTGAAGTTCGGCAAAAGATGCTTTTCCTTGAATACGACGAGACATAAGTCTACCTGCAACAATTACTTGCTTGCCTTCCTCATAATTGGATTTTATACTTGCCGATGTGGCATTTAAAGGATATAAAGCTGCTGGATAAGGATTAATACCCAGTGCTCTTAATTTTTCCAATTTTTCTCTTCTGATAAGCTCTTGTTCTGATAATTGCATATAAAAAAATTAAGACGCAAAATTACCTTATGCTATTAACATACGCAAGACTTAAAACGTTTCGATTTCTTTGTTTGGCTTAGTCAAAATGTAGTGATGCTGAATAGTTTGGCGTGTATTGGTTTTGCAAAACTATTTTTAGAATATCCTCTTCTAGTGTAGTAACAGGGCTTTCAATAATTCTATTTATTTCTCTTCCATTTTTATAGAAAATAAATGTTGGTACGCGACGTATGTTTAGACCCCATTCCTCTCCTTGTGGGCTTTTCTTGTAGAAATCTTTCCGTTTGTCAACTGCAACTATTTTAAGCTTTTCCAAAGGAAAATCGACAGATTCCAAAATTTTAATGAATCGTGGCACTTCGCGTTTACTATCACCGCACCAAGTACCCATGAAAATAAGAATTTGGTATTCTGCTAGTTTATCTTTTACCTGCTCTAAATTAGTAGTGCTTACGGTGTAGGATGCTAAGTTAGGTTGAAACCACTCTTTGTATGAATAGGACGAGAGGCCTTCAATATTGATTTCACCCACTAACAAAGGCTGCTGGTTTTCAAGACTAATTTCTTGATTGATCTTTTGGGATGAAATAATGGTTGAAGTTAAAAGGAAAAAGGTTAAAAGAAATAATGATTTCATAATTTTCAGTTTTAATATTAGACCTGAAAATTCTAGAAATTGTTAATTGAATCTTGATTTTAGGAGGTGGAAATAAGGACTAGTCCCTAGATGGATATTCATAATCTACTGAAAACGTTGTTTTATTTCTTCCCTCGAATTAACGTTTAGTTTTTTATAAAGATTATTAATATGAGTTTTTACGGTACTTACACTGATAAACATATCTGAAGCAATTTCTTTGTTCGTTTTGTTTTTAAGAATTTCTTGCGCAATGTTTTGTTCTTGTTCTGTGAGTTTTTCTAAAGCATTATTTAGCATATTTTTAGCAAGTATCTTATTTCTAAGAATCAAGAAAATATTTAAGAAAATTGACAATGTTAACAAAGAAGACAATAACCATTTCCAAATACTATTTTGTGAGGTTTTATTATTCGCCATCAGTTGGTCAATAGCAATTTCTGTTTTATACAATTCAGTAAATGTTGCGTTCGGGTATTTTGACATCAACCGCTCACCTAGGCCTGTGTAATAATCGGTCGAAGTAATGTCTTTCTGATAGTAGTTATGTGTTTCATTTCCTTTATCAGATAAAAAGTTAAAGATATAAAGTTCGGCCAAGGGCTCATCTATACTTTTTCCAAAATTTTGAAAAGTAGAAAACCATTTTTTAGAGTTTAGTTTTCTATTGGCATCACTTCTAAAATCATTAAAATCAAAAGCCATTTGCTCTTTTAATACATCGATTTCAAGCAAAACAGTAGACTGTTTGTTGGTAGATATGATTTCACAAAGTGTCTCGTTGGAAAATGATGTAGGGAAAGTAATGGTGTCATTATTATTCGCAATGAATAAAATACTTTTACTGTTTTCACAACTTCCGAAAAAGTGCTCTGAATTCGAGGCAGTCTCGGGGCAATTATCTAAATGAATTCGATAGATACGATTTTCATCAATTAGATTGTCGCCTTCAAAATTAAAATTACCTAAAGAATCGGTGGTGGTTTTCTTTAAAATCTGCTCCATAGATAGGCGATCTAACTTCCTGTAATCTTCAATAATAGATAGATATATAATGTTGTTAGATGCTTTATCTGCAATTTGACCCTTAAAACTATACTGAGAAAAACCCTTGGCGCTTAGTAGAATAAGTAAAGTGAAAATCAACTTTCTTGACATAGAATAAGTAATGAAACTCTAAAATAATTGATTTTGTAACAAAGCAGTTAAATTTGCGACTTATTAGCACATCAATCAATCAAAATAATAATCAAATGAGTTTACTAAGAGTTTTGCTCGCTATTTTTTTTCCACCCTTGGCGGTTTTAGGTAAAGGTTGTGGGTCTTTTCTAATTGTTTTGCTGCTTACATTTTGTGGATGGGTACCAGGAGTAATTGCTGCTTTGGTCATCCTTAACAATCCCAATTAATTTTTTGCTTTAGGACATTGGGTTATAGTTAATAAGTAGCTTTGTATCTTTGTGGTAATGAACAAGAATGTATTTTTTGCCGATTTAGGGTTAAAGGACTATAAGGAAACTTGGGATTTTCAAGAGAAACTATTTAAAGAAATCATTGACCTTAAAATTAAGAATAGACGAGAAGAGCAATGTGTAGATACTCCCAATTATTTGATTTTTGTAGAACACCCTCATGTGTATACACTTGGTAAAAGTGGTGATATTTCTAATTTATTGGTCGATGAAAAAGCTTTAGAAGAAAAGGGTGCTTCATTTTATAAAATAAATAGAGGAGGAGATATAACGTACCATGGCCCAGGGCAAATAGTTGGTTACCCTATTCTAGATTTAGATAATTTTTTCACCGACATTCATAAATACTTGCGATTTTTAGAAGAAATGGTTATTCTAACCTTGGCCGACTATGGATTGAAGGCTGAACGTTCTAAAGGAGAAACAGGGGTTTGGCTAGATGTAGGTACTCCGTTTGCACGTAAAATTTGCGCTATGGGTGTGCGCGCCAGCCGGTGGGTAACCATGCATGGTTTTGCTTTAAATATAAACGCAGATTTAGGATATTTTGATATGATGATCCCATGTGGTATAAAAGGGAAAGCGGTCACATCTTTGAATGTGGAGTTGGGTAAGCAAGAAATAGACATGAATGAGGTAAAGCAGAAACTGCTCCGTCATTTTGAAGCTTTGTTTGAAGCGAATATTATAAAACAAAAAACCTTGGTATAAGCCAAGGTTTTGCTTCGCTTTTTAGTTGGGTAAAACCAAAACCTCTACCCTGCGGTTCTTGGCCCTGTTTCCATCGGAATTGTTCTCCATCAAGGGTTTTTCTTCTCCATGGCCCTGCTCCTTCCATTTAAATTTCTGGCTGGGCAGTAATTTTTTAAGTTCCGCGGAAACGCTTTTCGCCCTTGCCAGGGAAAGCTGTTTGTTGGAGGTAGCACTGCCCACATCATCGGTATGCCCTTCAACGATGACATTCCCCCTTTCCAAAATCTTTAATGTCTTTACCAATTCCTTGAGTGCCTCTTTTCCAGCAGGTTTCAATTTCGATTTGCCGGTATCAAAAAGCACTTGGCTGTCCAGGTTCAAACGTACGGCCGAACCTATGGCAGCGATGGCATCCACATCGGCTCCTGGGATACCGCTTGAGGTCTCCAGGTCGGTCAGACGTACATAGTAGTATAGCTCATCGCGCTCTACGAAATCATGGATATCGACTTCGGCCACCCCTCCTGAGATCTCGCCTACGGCGATCCAAGTCTCGCCATCTTTAGAAATGTCAAGATTGGTGGGTTCAATTTGGCCCAATTCAAAAATATAAAGGTCGGGGCCGTTCACATCTACCAAGGCATTGTCTTCGAACTTTACCACAAGCTGCCCTTTTAACCCCATGCTATGTACATTCATTACCGAATTCATCCCCGTGGTATAGGCATCTGGCTCGCCCAAACTATAGGTTGCGGTATTTTTGTTTTCAGGATGATCAACAGCAACGACCCGGTCGGCAAACGACAGTTTTCCCAGGGGCAGGTACACGGCCTTGCCCCGGTTACCGAAATAGGTGAAACCGGCCTCCTCCCCAAAATATAGATCGGGGTTCAATTTGTTGAACGTTTGCTGCGCCTTGGTCACTTCCTGTTTTTTGGTTGCAAGGCGCTTCATGATGCGGTCGAATTCATTGCCCTGCATTTGGGCATATCTTTCCGTGATCTTATTTTCCGCTGCCATTTTATCAAGGTCGCTACTTTCGATCATCTGTTGCAGCTTGTCCAGTTCGGCCGTGTTGTGCAGGTTGCCGTTTGCCTTGGTGAAGGCCCGCATCATGTCCATTTCTTCATCGGTCATTTTGTCTTTTGGGGCCGTTTTTTTATTGGTGGCGTTCGCAGCGCTATTTGCTTTTTCAGACATTTGATCGATGGTCTCTTGATTCATATCGAGCACCTGAAAACTGTCCTGCCCAGTGATGGAATCTACTTTTTTTAGTTTGCCTATGGTGGCCTCCACCCCCGATTCGGCATTGAGTTTTTCGAAGGCGGCGGTGAGGTCATCCATGTTGCCGCTTTGCCTACTTTGGCGCTTTTGTGTTAGGTTGCCTTTGCCCTGTTCTTGTTGAATGGCTTCTGCCATTAAGGTTTCTAGCATCTGTACCATTTCCGATGAATCGCTCGGCATACTTTCGAGTTCCTTTAATTTTTGAAGGTATTCCGCTTTTACCTCGGCATCGGCACCGATCGATTCCAGGAATGCTTCGTTGGTCTCGCCAAAGGTCTTTGGGTCTAATTTGGGCGAACCTGTTTTTTTGGTCACGGCAGAAGTTGCCTCATTGGTATCAGTTCCTTGTTCTTTGGGGTCGATTTTGCAGGCATAAAAAATGAAACCAAAAAGGCATAGTATTAAAAGAATTTTTTTCATGTTTTTTCATTTTTATGAAATATTCAAATATCAACTGGCAAGAATTATTTTTAAGGAATTAATGTCTTTTTACTTTCAGAAAAAGTTTTAAAACCTAAAACAACGGTGTCACTAATTCTGGAGTTTGATCACGGATTATGTCTTTGGTCATTTCTCTCCAATTAACTGCAAATCCATCCGTTTCAAACATTTTAAGACAGGTTTCCCGATTCTGTTCTATCCGTTCTACACGCTCCAATAGTTCGCCATATTTATCGTGATAAGCAATCCATATATCTTTTCTGGTCTTCAAAAGTCTTAAATGCTGGCTTTGCCATCCCAATCCAAGACTCGGTGCCATGTTTGCAAGATTATTACCTTCGTTGATGGCTGTTTCAATCAACCAATCGTTATAAGTCAAGATACTGTTTAGATCATAAAACTTCTCGTACAAAACAAGAACATCATCCGTTCTCTTCGTTATACATTCCATACACTCTTCAATATTTTCACAAAATATAGGAATCTGTTCTTCGCTGTCTTCTGGGGGCGCATACCCTCTATCTCTTTCAGATAGAAAAGCTACTTGGGATTCCAAAGTCTGAATTCTAGACCGAATTCTATTCAATTCTTCCTGGCTAATTCCAGGAGGTATTCTTTGGGGTCCACCATCACTACCCTCTCCAGGCATACCCTCCGCAAATTCTTCTTTGAATTCAATAAATTCATCGCGCATTTGCATAACCATTTCTTTAAATTCCTCTTCTGTATAATTTCCGTCCATTTCTGCTATCTTAATCGGAATACCGGAGTTTACGGGACCACCAACAATACCACGGTCCTCATTGTTTTTTCCTGAAAAAACATCATCCAGGCCAAGCAGTTTGTTGATATCACTTTGCGATAGGGTAATGGGCGAATCGGATTGTGCCGATGAACTAAAACTAAGTCCAAACAAAAGTATAAAAAACAGTATTTTTTTGCTTCCCCTTCGTACAAATACAAAATAGCCCAAGAATATTACCATTAATGCCAAAAGGCCAATAATGATATATAACAGATAAGAACTGTCCGAAGTATTCCCTTCGCCATTGCCATCCTTTAATCCTGAATTTGAATCTATATTTTTATTACTTTTAGCGATTAAACCTTTGCCTTTAAGTAAATTTTCATACTCGTTTTTATCATCGGTAATTTTAAAAAGTGGTGTGCTGTTCATGGGAAATTTTTTGCCAACTTGAATTACTATTATATATGGTACTCCAGCTTTCTTGCCTTGAATGGCCATGGCGGCAGTTTTATAGGTTCTAAATATTTTCTTACCAATGGTTTTTCCTTTGGCGGATATGCTCGATTCTGGTTCGCTCCATTTTTCCTTTACAAATTGAAGGGTCACCTCATCGTTTGGGGACAGCGCCTGCAAAAGCACCTGTACCGGTTCCATAATACTTAAATTACGAATTACAAATTTTTGCACGCTGTCGGGCGCAGCGGTATTCCATGCAATGGCGCCCGCTTTGCTGCCGTCCTCCCTTTCATAAAGTTTAATTTCATGTATATTGTATTTTTTATCAGATTCTTCTCCGGGTTGCGCGTAACAATGATACCCTGTATTAAAAAGGATGGTCAGCAGTAGTATTAGTTTAACAATTTTCATGATTTCGTCTTTTAGGGTCTATTTTTTGAACATATTCTTTAAATCATCCGTATCGGAATAGGGCACCCCAGAAAACTTTAGATCGGAAATAGTGATGAGCAGGTCCGATGCATTGCCAAGTTTGTCCTTTTCAAAGTCGTTCTGTACCTTGAAAACGGCTGTACCAGCAGCGATCCGCTCACCTTCGTTCAAGGAAACGGTCCCGGACATGCTAGCTTCGGGATTTCGATCTAATTGGTTTGCCGATTGGTTGTAGAAGTTGGTAAACAAATTACCGTCCTTATCCGGGCGCTTTAGTTCTGCCAAAACGCGGGTAAGGGTATTGCCGTCCACATCGTATTCGAGCTGTACCGATTCACTGCCTTCGGCCAGTTTTCTGACAAAGGTGATCGTGGCCGTACGAAGGTTGGTAGAGCTATTGCGCGACACCAGGCCGTCGGCCGAGGTATACCCCCAATCTTCGCCGTTGATCTTGCACAACAAGGTGGTATTGTCAGCGCTTTTTGCTGTTGTTTTTTCTTCGCTTTGGGTGGTGATTTCGGATGTGCCTTTCGCTGTGTCCTGTGCTTTTTTATCTGATTCTCCACAGGAAAGGATGAGGGTCAATAGTATCGTTATCAAGGGTAATTTTTGCATGGGTATGGGTTTTTTGGAAGTTTCTAGTTAGCCTTATTTAATGGTGTCCTTTTTTGATTTGAACAACAGCTCTTTCGCCATTGCCGATTGCAAGGAATCCTTACCCTGGGCATCTAAGGTTTTGGAATATCTTATATAGGCCTCGCGTAAATTTTGCTTATCGGCCTCGGGCATATCGCTCTTATTTACCAAATCAAGGTAATTATCTACTTTGCCTTTGCCCCCCGTAAGCGAATCGCCAAAGATGTTGCCGAGGGTGCCGGCCTGTAGATCTAAGAAATTATTGGTGACCGGGGTTTTGGGTTTGGGGTCCGTCTGTGCCCGGGCTGTGGCAAGAGTGCCCAAACAGACTATTAAAAGGAATGTTTTTAGTGTTTTCATTTTTCTTGTTTTTTAGCGGATTTATTTTCGTTGGCCATATATGGTGTCTCTTAGAAAAAGGTTGATCTTATTGTTTCTTTTTAAAAGTAGTCTGCTTAATAACCTTGTTTTTATGTATAATGTTCAGTCGATATTGCCCATCCTTCAAATAGTTGATGTTCAGGTAAATCTGATTTTCGGGGGCATGATCAAGTGTGCCTTCCAGGCCATCTTGCTTTTGCTTCATCACTTTTACATTACAGTTGGGGGGAGCCACTTTCTATAGGAATGAAGTTAGCCCCTTGTTCCTAAAAGGATTATGAACGATGTAACAGAAGCTATAAATTATGTAACATGGCCGAAAGGCCCTTTATTTAGGGGGTTTTTGCCTTTAATTTTGTCCGATTACCGTACTCGGATGGGGTGCAGCCATACGTTTCCCTAAAACATTTGGTGAAATAGGCAGGGTCATTGAAACCAACACTATAGCCAACCTCTGAGATATTGATATCGGATTGCCCTAAAATTTGCGTAGACAGTTTGAGGCGCTGCGAACGAACAAATTCTGAAGTGGATAAACCGGTAAGGGCCTTTAATTTTCTATGGAGCTGCATACGGCTCATATGCACTGCCTGGCTAAAAGCCGCAACAGTAAAAGTAGATTCCGTTAAGTTTACATCCAATACCGCTTGTACTTTTTCAAGAAAGCGTTCGTCGACCGAAGTAATGGCAATATCCTTGGGCCTCAATACGACTTCCTGGCTATATCTGGCTTGCAGTTTTATCCTAAGGGCGATGAGATTATTCACCTTCGACTTTAGGATTTTTTGATTAAAAGGCTTGGTGATATAATCGTCTGCGCCCGTTTCTATCCCCACCAACTTATTTTCATCTCCCGCTTTGGCCGTTAGCAGTATAATGGGGATATGGCTGGTGCGTTCATCTTTTTTCAATGTTTTGGTTAGTTCAATGCCATCTTTAACGGGCATCATCACATCGGAAACAATGATATCGGGAACATATTTCAAGGCTTTTTTAATCCCTACTTCGCCATGGTTGGCCGTTATGACCTTGAAGGCGGCTTTGAACGTATCGTACAAGAGTAACCGTACATCGGGGTTGTCTTCCACCACCAATAAAATGGGCAAACCATCTTCCGATATTTCCTGAATGGATAGAGGGGCTTGTGTATTGTCCGTTTTAAACTGCTTTGGTTCCCGTTCGGTCCCGGCAGCTATAATGACTGCATTTTTAAACTGTTTTTTATCTGTACATAATTGCACCAAAAAGGTGGTCCACTGGTCTTTTTCTTGCGATACTTTGATAGTGCCCTTGTGCAGCCCGGTAAGTTCTTTGACCAAGGAAAGGCCTATGCCAAATCCATCGTTAAAGCCATCGGTTTGGTAAAAGCGATCAAAAATGGTCTTTATTTCCTGTTGGGTGAGTCCTTTTCCGGTATTGCGAACCTTCAATTCGATTCGGTTTTGGGGGCATGAAACGTTTACCTCAATTTCACCATTTTCTGGGGTGTATTTTATGGCATTGCCCAAAAGATTGACCATAATTTTTTCGAGGGCGTCCCTGTCGAACCAACCTTCTTTATCCTTATCGGAGGCTGTAATGCTGAATACAATGCTCTTTTGTTTTGCCAAGTATGAAAAAGATTCGCCCCATGCCGCAATTAACTGTACGGGGTTCCCTTTTTCCAGTTGAAGTTTTAAGGCCCCACTGTCTATTTTGGAAAGGTCGAGCAATTGATTCACAAGGGACAATAGTCTTTTGGTATTCCTTGATGCCATTTCAAAATGCTTTCTTTTTTCAGGAAGTAGGTCCGTTTCCTCCAGCGTCGTTTCGATAGGGGAAGATATTAAGGTAAGCGGGGTTCTGAACTCGTGTGAAATGTTTGCAAAGAAATTGGTCTTTAAGGCGTCCAACTCCCTCAGTTTGGCATTTGTTTTGGAGCGGTTTCTGAAGAGTATAAAAAGGAACAAGCCGACCAAGGAGGTCATTCCCAGTACTCCCATTAGAATATTTTGTTGACTTTTTTTCTGTTGCTCGGCCAGCTCTTTTTGTGAGGATAACAGAGTAATTTCCTGTTCTTTTTTTTCGTTCTGGTATTTGGCCTCTAGGGTTTTGGATGAGCTTCTATTGAATTTTTCGAGTAAATCTATTTTAAGGTCATAGGCTGCCTCATAATATTCACTAGCTTCTTTATAATAGCCCAATTGATGGTTGCAAAAAGCCAAATCTCGTAGGGTACGATGGTAC
Source organism: uncultured Maribacter sp. (assembly GCF_963975365.1). Taxonomy (GTDB): domain Bacteria; phylum Bacteroidota; class Bacteroidia; order Flavobacteriales; family Flavobacteriaceae; genus Maribacter. The sequence continues at coordinate 651,887 of NZ_CAXBGF010000001.1, forward strand.
AGTTCAATACTGTCCTTGTTCGCTTTTTGGAACAGATCTTTTGCAATTTCCAATTGTGTGATGGCCTTCGCATATTCACTTTTTTTCCTTCTTAAGAAATTCCCATAGTAATAAACTGCCTTGGCCTGATCAAGGGTAAGGTCTTTGGCGAAGAGGTGGGCAATACTTTCCAAATGGGTCTCTTCTGCTTTATTTAGGCTATCAACACCCATATAATATGCCGACTTCATCAACAGGGTTCGAACTACTTTAATATCGTTGCCCTGCTTTTTAAAATAGGGTAGAGCCAAATCGATATATTTTTTGGCTTCTTTAAACTCCCTTATCATTTGATTGATGTCTGCCAGTTGAATATAGGTCAGATGTTCACTTTCAACGTCATTAATCTCCTTAGCAATGTCCAAGGCCTCATAGAGCAGGCTATGAGCCATATTGGTGGTTTCGTAGGTAAACGATAATTTTGATATTTCGGCTCGATTTAGCAACGCGCCAATAACAGTTTTGTTTTTAATTCCATAACTTTTAGATATAGAATCCACTTTCAAATAATAGGGGATAGCATCGACAAAATTTTGCTTGTCAAAATAGAGGTCTCCCATGGTTTTGTAAAGATCGATGAGCTGATTTTTTTGATTATTTTCAACTGCCTTTTGCTCTACCAAGCTATAATATGCCTTTCGTTCTTCAAAGGGAATGTTATGGGAGGTTTTGATGAGCTGTAATAGTGCACTAAAGACAAGGGTTTCATTGGCAGTATTGTCAAAAGATTTATAATTGAAAGTCGCATAATAATGAGCACTGTCATATTGCTGTTTTTGGTAAAAGGTATTCGATTTTTCGATGGTGTGCTGATGGCATTCGGTTAGCGTCATCTCATGTCCATACGACGCTAAGTTCAAAAGTAAGACCAAGAAAATGATACTATTTTTACTCCTAAAAAAGTTCGGTATGCTTAAAATAAATTCTATATAGTTTTGATATGACATACCATCTATTAATAGAAAAAAAACCGAAGTTTAAACTTCGGTTCATATTAAAATCGGATTGATTATTAATTACTAAAAGCAGTGAGTATGGTACTGCTCATTAAATCTCCATTTTTCTTATAAGTTTCTTGTTTTACCATACCTACACCTTCTGCTAGCCACACTCTTGAAGGGTAAACTTGATTAGCCATCATCATCTTAGATTGATTTTCACTGTATACAATATAGCAATCATAAGTCCCTGCAGGAGTAGTAACACTTTCTTTTTTCTCAACTTTTCTGTTTAACATATCTACTGCGATATTCATATTAATGCCGCCCATGCCAATTTTCATAGTCACATTCGCATCATTTAGATTTTGCCCTACGCTTAAATCATTAGGTATTTCAATATCATTACCACTAATTTCGATATCCATTTCACCATATTGTTTCATCATATCACTCGACAATAGAGATTCGTAGTCCAAAGTAACCATGTTTCCGGTACAAGATAATTTATAGTCGGTGTTATAAATTTCTTTCCCTTTTTCGTCTTTAAGAATGATGGCCATTGTCGCGTTGGTAGTATTGCCTTCTGTATTTGTTTCGGTAATCTGGTATGAGCTTATGCCTTCAACTTTACCCTTCTTGTTATAATTTGTGTATTCCATTGAAACACCTTCTGTCATAGGATAGAATTTGCTACAATTGTCTTGTGCGGTAAGTGAGATAATGCCAATTATAAAAAATAGTACGAGAAGTGACTTAGTTTTCATTTTCAATGGTAGTTAAGGTTCTAATTAATAACTACTTAAAAATATAAAAACTAAATTGCTTATGTGTAATTAATGTACAATTGGTAGTGAACTGACCATGAAATCTTCAAAATAATGTATTATCGTATCTTTAAAACTTGTATGGTGTTTTCTTGGTCCTTGAAAACTAACTCTGCTTTTTTATTATTGTTAATATCGGCCATGTCGATTACTGAATTTCCGTAAATCGGGAAATTTGGTATGGATACAGCCTGACTATCAAAAAGATAAATTTTCTGATTTTGAATATCGGTAACAGAAACGTATATCTTATCATTAAGGTAAAAAATAGTGGGTTTTGAATATACCCCTAACTCTAATTGAATTTTCTTGTCACGTATTTGTAAAATATTATCGTTCATTATTGCCAAGGTTCTGGTTGTAGCATCTATTCCGTGGTCTTTGGCTAAATTTAGGTTGTTGGAAGAAATTCCCTCTTTTGTGTCAATTTGAAATAAATTACCATCTAGAGAAGTAAATGTGAATTTGTTTTGATATAATTTTATGTCATTATCAGAGAACGAAAATTTATCCTTTACGGTTACTCTGGTATTACCTACCCTATCGGTAATTTTTAATTGACCATTTTCCAATTTAAAAACAAGGTAATCTTTTTGACCAATTCTAAAATGTTTCGGTGCGTCTAATATATTTGCCTCTGCACTATCATATTTGAAGCCTTTTACAATATTACCTTTACTATTGTACATGAAGACCTTTTCATTTTGTGTTACTACAAAGCGGTAATTTTGTTTATTCTCATAGTCAAAAACTGCCAGCGGGTTTAAGTTTCCTCCAGAGAATTTCATGGCGAATGGTTTTACTTCATTGCCATTTCTATCTAAAATTAAAAACTCATTATTAGTGGTGAAAGCAAATTGTAGTTTTCCATTTTTATAAAGATCTACTTGCTGTATCTTACCTTGAATTGTGCCGGACAGCTGCTTTTTCCACAAAATCTTTCCGCTATTCGATATTAGATAAAGATTGTTTTCTTGATCTTGAACAATGATTTCTTTTTTGCGGTTATTGTGGTTAGTAACAAATTGAGGTAATATGGCAAGGTCTGTATTAAATTGAACATTGAAGACAGGTGTTACCGTATTCTGTTCATCTTCTTCTGTGATTTTTTTAATCAAAAAATTCGAATGGTAGAATCCGTCATCAGCAATAAATTGAGAGCCAAAAACATAGTCATTGAGGTTGCTTTTATCAAATGAATTGCTCAAAGATTTAGAGACTGTTTCCTCAAGAATTTCTATAGTGCCTTTTAAATTAGATATAGTTAAGATGCTTGAAGCTGAGGTAAGTTTGTTTTCAGCAGTTTTATAAAGACTCGTTTTATTAAAGGTATCGCCAGACTTATATTTCGTTAGTAATGATTCGAGCGTACTTTTGGTTTTAGAAAAGAGAAAGGTATTTTCAATAATACTTGAATATGTAAATGAAGTGGCACCAATAATAGGTTCAAGTGGTTTAAATAGCTCATTATTTGATTTAAGTTCCCAAATTTCATTTTCGCTATATTCTTCTGTAGAAATTTTCTCATCATTAATATAATCTAATAGCGTAGCTGTGCCATATGTTCGTAGAAGTAATATTTTCTCACCACCAACTTCAGTTAAGCCAATTTCTTCAACAGTGTTTAAAAGTGAATCTAAAATTGTAGTAGTGTAATTGGTAGTAATTTTATTCTTTGAAAACTTTTTAAAATCATCAAAACCAAAAGATTTATAGTAATGAGCCTCACTAGGTATTAATGTTGCTGTTTTGTTTTGAATAGGATTTGTAGTATTGAAAAGATTTAGAAAATGATTTGTTTCAATGTTTGTTTCTGTAACACCATTTAATAAGATTTCTGTATCATTTAGGGTAACATCAAGTGATATCGAACTTGCAAAATTAGAAATGCTTTGGTCGGGAGTAAGAATAAGGTTTATTAAGCGCTCACCTTGCTCAATATCAAACCAAATATTCAGCACCTTTTCTTTATTGGATACAGTGTAAAACTTTTTCAAAGAAGAATTAATTTTTGGAGAATCGATTGCGTCTATAAGCTGTTGCAATAATTTTTCAGATGAGCATGTTACCCAATAATTTTCAACAAACGAACTATATAAAAGAGATTCATCAATTTGATACTTTGTAATATTCAAATTATGATAAGAATGCGTTTCAACACTTTTATTGGTAAGGCCTTCCCAGTTCTTAAATGATAGACTATCATTAGATATATAGGTGTATGCTATGTTGACACTATCTACAGGTGAAATGGCGATTACCCCTTTACTTTGGTCAGCTAAGAATTCTAAAGGCTGTATTTCGTTCGCTATTTTTTTAAAAGGTTCTAATGATTTAAGATTTTGTAAGACCTCGTTGGTTGTTAGTTCGTCTTTTAAAGATTCAAAATCGTTTATCTTAAAAACTAAGGTGGCATTATTCGGAAATACATCTAAAATAGAATTTTCTGTAGTTACTTTAGTAGTGCAGGTTATGCATGATACGATAATCAATGCATATAATACTGTATGCCTCATGGGTTAGAGTTTGTGTAAAGTTATACTATTTGTAATACTAAGATTGGTTGTCGTTGGCCAAAAGCTTAAAGCTCATTCTATGATATTTTGTAGTACCATATTTTTTAATCGCCGCCCGATGCTCTTTTGTAGGATATCCTTTGTTCTTTTTCCAATTGTACATCGGGTATTCGTTATGTAAATTAAGCATATAAGCATCTCTAGCAGTTTTGGCTAAAACAGATGCCGCTGCTATGCTAGTATATTTAGAGTCACCCTTAATAATACACATATATGGTATATCCTTATAAGGTTTAAATCTATTGCCATCAACAATAATATAAGAGGGTGTTTTTGACAATGAATCTATGGCATTGTGCATGGCTAAGATTGAAGCATTTAATATGTTGATATCATCAATTATTTCCGGTTGAATATGAGCAATGCCATAGCAGATACTTTCTTTCTTTAAAAGTGGTTCTAATAGATCTCTTTTTTTTTCAGATAAAAGCTTGGAATCTGTTAAAATTAGGTTTTCGAACGATTTTGGGAGAATGATTGCAGCAGCTGTAACTGGGCCCGCTAAACACCCTCTACCAGCCTCATCAGTTCCTGTTTCTTTATAATTTTTATAGAATTTATGGAGCATTGTTTTCTTTGGATTGTAAGCTTAAAAAATGTTGCCAGCCTATTTCAAATTGCAAATATTATTATTGGGATTTTGCAGTGTTTTAAAATAAGCAATAAAAAAAGAGGGAATTAAGTTTTTGATAAGAGCTTAATTTCTATTTTATTCTTAGTTTGGACAAAGGTATAAAGTTAAAATTTTAACTCAGTTCAAAGTAAATGGTTTTAGAAAATGCATTTCAAATTAATAATGTGCTTTTCAATTTTATATTATTTATTCTTAAAGACAAACCAATTGCCAGTAGTTGATCATATTCACGGTCTTTTCATTGAATGATATTCATAAGATTGATTAAAATCGATTTTCTTTTGTTTGTGTTTATAAGGGAGAAATTGATTTTTAAGTATACAGCTTATTTATTAGGGATTAATATGATTTAAACTTTCACATTTACTTAGCAACAAAAAAATTAACTTTGCAAGGGTAACAAAGCTGCATGAAATATATAGTTCTAGTTTTAGTGTTTTTCACATCTTCGATTATTATTGGTCAAGAAAAAGTAGAAAGAGGAGATAAAAAGACCGATTCACTTCCACTTTCAAAAAAAGCAATACCACTTAAGCCAATAGAGAAGTTAAAGGCAGATACCGTAGGCATAACTATAAAAGATTATAAAATAATCACTTTTGAGAGAGACACTACCTTTTTAGATACTACCCTTACCATTCAAAAAGAATACAAGTATAATTACTTACGTGAAGATGATTTTGAACTGATGTCTTTTTCTAATATTGGCCAAGCTTATAATACTCTTGGTGTTGATTTAGAGAGAATAAATATATACCCAAGTTTGGGGGCGACAGCAAAGGATAGAAAATATCTGGAAAAAGAACAGATAAGTTATTACAATGTCGCCACTCCAATGACCGAGCTATTCTTTAAAACCACATTGGAACAAGGTCAATTGTTAGATGCGAATTTAACATTCAATACTTCTAGAAGGCTTAATTTTTCTATAGGATATATTGGTCATCGTTCCTTGGGTAAGTATAATAATAGCCAAATACAGTCCGGTAATTTTATTACTACGACAAATTACTTGTCAAAAAATGGAAGATATTCTTTAAGGGCGCATATTGCTGCACAGAATATTTTATCTCAAGAAAATGGTGGTTTGGCAGAAAAAGAAGCCCAATTCGAATCTGGTGATACAGATTTTATGAATAGACCTAGGGTAGATGTTCTCTTAGATGATACGGACAATAAGATTTTAGGTAAACGTTATTATTTAGACCATGTATATAAATTAGTAAGAACACAATTAGATTCAACACGGTTTGAAAAGACATCGCTGTCTATTGGTCATGTATTTGATTATGAAACCAAGTATTATCAGTTAATTCAATCGAAAAATGATACCCTTTTTGGGGATGTTATTCTTACTGACATTAATGATAAGGCATATTTAAAAACTTTCTACAACGAAGTAAACGCCGAGTTTTATAATAGAACGCTAGGTAAACTTACAGGAGGTGTCAATGTCTACAATTATGATTACTTTTTCAATAGTTTATTTATCAATGAAGATGGTACTGTTATTCCAAATAGATTAAAAGGTACTGAGTTCGGAATAGGGGGTAAGTATGAAAAAAGGATAGGAGGCTTTGATTTCAATGCTAATTTGAAATATAATATTTCTGGAAATTTGACAGGGAACCTTTTGAATGCATCGGCTTCATATGACATTAATAAGGACAACAATTTAAAATTTACGCTGCATTCTTCTTCTAGGTTGCCCAATTTTAATTATCTATTATATCAAAGTGAATATTTAAATTATAATTGGGATAATAGTAAGGCGTTTGAAAAGGAAAGAATAAGTAGCCTTAAAGCTGAGTTTAATTCTAGTACCTGGGGTAACCTGATGCTTAAATACAGTAATATAGATAACTATACTTATTTCGCTCCTGTGTCTGAGAATGTAATTGAAGATGGTTTAGAGAATGCATACATTAAGCCCTTACAAGAGAATAATGGTATCTCCTATTTGAAAGTCAAGTATGAAAAGGAATTCAAGGTCGGAATGTTTGCTTTGAACAATACGGTAATGTACCAAAATGTGACACAAGATGAGCAAGTAATGAATCTACCTCAAATTGTTACAAGAAATACATTATACTTTTCTTCAGATGTTTTTAAGAAGGCCATGTACTTGCAAACAGGAGTTACATTCAAATATTTCACTAGTTATTATATGAATGCTTACAATCCTATTTTGGGAGAGTTTTATGTTCAGAACAAAGAAGAATTAGGAGGTTACCCTTTACTTGATTTTTTCATAAATGCACGAATCAAACAAACACGTATTTATTTAAAGGCTGAACATTTTAATTCCGCTTTCTCTGGATATAATTACTATGCTGCGCCAGATTATCCTTATCGTGATTTTGTAATTCGGTTTGGTTTAGTCTGGAATTTCTTTTCCTAGTGGAGGTATAAGTTACTGATAGTGTGTTATTTGCTGAAGTGCCCTTGAATTTATCTTACATATACTTATGATTTTCAGCAGGTTACAATAAATCATGGTTTGTCACTTGGTCGTATTCCGTTAACTCGGGTTAAATCAGGTCTTTATGGATGGGGTAAAAAACTATTGTATTTT
>NZ_CAXBGF010000002.1:0-366868 GCF_963975365.1 uncultured Maribacter sp.
AGAGCATCTCCCTTTTAAGGAGAGGGTCCTGGGTTCGAGCCCCAGCCCGGTCACATTTTTATTAAAAGCCTTCCTATAAACGGAAGGCTTTTTTGTTTCTACTAATTTACAAATGAGAACCTACTACTATAAGAATAGTCAAATTAAGCATTAGCAAGACCTATCAACCTTATGATGGTGAATTCTATTAGATGGTTTTCTTAGTAATGTAACTTTTGGTTTCTTTGATAAAAACAATAATGAGGCAAACAAGCATCAATTAGGTTAAGTCAAAAATTAGTGTAAACTATGTCTCCTTAACTTTGAACACAATCTGCCAAAACAAACACATAAAATTTTATGATGACTATTGTAGATTTAGAATTTAATTCTGAATTAGAAAAACATAGTCTAAGTTCAAGTCATAAGTGCAACACGAATATTTAAAACAGATGGGGCTAGCCCCATCTGTTTTAGGCTCAATACCTATTTTCGTCTTGGATGATAAATTACAAACAATTGTGCCTTAAGCAAAGGTATCAAATTCAATCTTTATTAGATATGGGATTGTCACAAACGGAAATAGCGGACTACATAGGAGTTCACAAGAGTACGATCAGCCGTGAACTTGGCCGTAACATACCTAAGCGTGGTAGAAAAGCTGGGCGTTACATTAGTGAGCACGCTCAGCGAAAGACTGATCATCGTCACTCTAAAAAGGCAAGGCATGTCCTGCTGACAGAGTGTATGAAGGTGCGTATCAAAAGCCTTATGGTATATGAGAAATGGAGTCCAGAGCTGATTGCCAAGCGACTATCCAAGGAATCCGAAACGTGCGTTAGCCACGAGACCATCTACAAATGGATCTGGATGGAAAAGCACAGCAACCATAGAGATCATTCGGACTACAAAAGTCTTCACAAACATTTGCGTCATACCGGGCGAAGACAAAAACGTAACAACGTAAAAGATCGACGTGGAGCAATCAAGGGTAGAATAGGTATAGACAAACGCCCCGAAGTTGTTGAGGCACGTTCACGAATTGGTGATATAGAAGTTGACCTTATGATGGGGAGCAACCATAAATCAGCGCTCTTAGTTATGACAGATCGGGCTACTCTAGTAACGATGATAGAAAAACTAAAGAGTAAAAATGCTGAAGAAGTCTATGAAAAGATGAGCAATAGACTCACTAACTTTAATTCATGCTGGATTAAAACAATCACATTTGATAATGGCAAAGAATTCGCTCACCATCAACACATAGCCAGGATCTAAACGTAAAGACCAATTTCACAAGACCATATACCTCTCAAGACAAAGGAACGGTCGAAAATAGATTCGGTGTAATCAGGAGATTCTTCCCTAAGAAAACCGACTTAAGGGAAGTGACAGTAAAAGGAATAAAAGAAGTAGAAAGATTACTAAATTACAGACCTATTAGAAAATTTAATTACAATAACCCAATTGAAGTCCTAAACAACAAAGTTGTTGCACTTATGGGTTGAACTTAGAAAATAAAATAAATCTAACAAATCAATATAACAAAACAATACAGTAAGAATTTTACTTATATTAGTATAAGTGTAAATTTCGACACCACTGCGAAGAGTACTATTGAAAATGAAACTCTAATCGAATTTATATGTGGAAAAGAGTTTTAAAAATGTTAGTTGGCCTTTATTTACCATTGTTGGCACTTACTTTATATCTATACTATTCCCAAAAAGAAAAACAAATTGAAACATTAGAAGGATATCAAATTCGTGAAACCACGATGAAGAAAATATCTTTCGAAGAACAATGTTACTCCTTTTTAAATGATACCCATTATTGGTCCACTTTAAAATATCCCAAAGATTTTGATCCTACTGGGAAAGATGAGGAATTCATTAAATCTTACTTGGAGCTAATTAAAGAAATTACTGATTATGATCAATTTCGATTTATTGATTTAAATGGAAATGAATTTTTCAGAGCAGTACGCAAAGGAACAGATTCATTAGTAATTGGTGGTTTACAAAATAAACAAAAGCAGCCCTATGTTAAAGCCGGTTTAGATTTAGAGCCCAATCAATTATACCTTTCCCAAATAAGTCTAAATCGTGAAAATGGGGTAGTTGAAAAGCCTACAAAACCTGTTATTAGAGTGGTAGCTCCTATTTTTGATGTAGATCAAACGAAAATTGGATTGGTAGTAATCAATTTTAAGATGAAGCGGATTCTCGATAAAATGAAATCTAAAATTGAAGACACCAATGTTTACTTATTAGATGAAGACCTAAGAGTAATAAGTTCAAGTACCTTAACGGATGATTTACCATATGAATCTGACGATAAGAACGGTAGCATGTTTGGTATCTTAAATACAAATGCTATAACTCAAAAGAATGATACTAGTTATGTAGAAAATGACCATATCTGGTCTAAACAAATAATAGCCTTAAACGGCACCACACATTCTTTTGGTTTAAAATCTAATGGAACATCAGAAATAATAACTCCTTCTAATTGGTTGTTGGTTTTAGAAATACCTCCAAGCTTAATTAAGTCTTATTTACAACCTGTTTCTGAAAGCCTACTAATATTTAATGTTATTACTATACTTGGCCTATTAGGTTTCAGCTATGTATTTCAAAAAAATATTGATCAGAAAGAACAATTCTATAAAGACCTCGAAAGTAAGAACATATTATTGACCATAAGTAAGGAGAAATTGGAGGAAAATAATGTGATGGTTACTGAAATCAACAATAGTTTAGAAATTAGAAACAAACAATTAAGTGATTTCAATTATTTGATTTCACACAATCTTAGGGCACCTGTTACGAGTATGTCTGCAATTGTAGAAATGATTGGAAAGGAAAAAAATCCTGATGTTTTGGTTCAGCTTCTTCCAAAATTAGATAAAGTTTCAAAGAGCATAACAAACCTTACAAAAGACATCAATGAATATGTATCTATACTTGATAAGAAGGAAATTAAACTTACGGATATAAATATTAAGGATCTAATACTTGAAGTGAAAAATGAATTCACTGAAACATTACTTGATGATAGTGAATTTGGAGTACTACTAAATTTAAATGCCTGGGATCATTTATACTTTTCCAAATTCTATTTACAGAGCATAATTCATAATTTTATTTCTAATGCTATTAAGTACCGTAGAGATAATGTCTCCTCGCATATACAATTTAAAACTTCTTTTGAAAACAATCATAAAGTTTTGTTGGTAAGCGACAATGGTATAGGTCTAAATCTTGATAAGCACGGTGACAATGTCTTTAAACTTTATAAGAGATTTCATAGAAACATCTCTGGTAAAGGAATGGGGTTATTTCTAGTAAAATCGCAATTAGAGGCTCTTAATGCCACAATCTCCATAGATAGTAAGGTAGGCGCAGGTACTACATTTAAATTAATATTTGAAAAATGATGAAAAAATCAAACATTTTACTGGTCGATGACGACGATATATATTTATATATAATGAAAAACACTATCCATCAATTACATAATGAACTAACAATAAATAGTTTTACCGATGGGGAGCAAGCTGTTGAATATATCACAAAATGCACCGAAGAAAAAGTCGAACTTCCTGAAGTAATATTCTTGGATATTAATATGCCTTTTTTAGATGGCTGGGGATTTTTAGCAGAATTCAAAAAGCTAAAACCTAAAATCGTTAAACAAGTTAATATCTATATGGTTAGCTCGTCAATGCTTGAAAGTGATATGAAAAGAGCTGCAAATTTTGAAGAACTTACCGGGTATGTTGTTAAGCCTGTAACCAAAGAACAATTGACAGAAATATTTAAAAAAATATATCACGAAAATTGGTAAGCTAACACGTAGTCGCACTAAACTTATTGTTAAAGAAGATTAAGGCGTCTCATCAATTCTGGTCTATTAGAACGACTAATAGGTATAACATTTTTAGCAATAAGAACACTATTATCTTCAATATCAATAATCTTTGTAAAATTGATTATGTAAGACCGGTGTATCTGTAAAAATAATTTTTCAGGTAGTTTTTCTTTTATTTTTTTCAAGGTTGTATGAACCCTAAAATCTTCCTTTATAGTTTTAATATCAATATAATCTCCTTTAGCTTCTATAATCAATATTTCTTTAAGTTTAAGTTTTATAAGTCTTCTATCAATATTAATATATAAATCCTCTCCTTCTACGGTTTCTTTTTTATTTTCAGTTTTAGCCCTAGAAGGTTCAGTAGATAGACTTGAAATTTTTATGACACATTTTTCAAATCGTTCTTGAGTTATGGGTTTTACCAAATAATCTACAATACAATCATATTCATAAGCCTCTATAGCAAAATTGATATCTGAGGTAGTTAAAACAATATTCGGAGAATCTTTTAATGTCTGTACAAAATCGACACCACTAAACCCCGTCATATGAATATCCAAGAAAACCACATCGATATCTTGTTGGTTTAAAAACTTGATTGCATATGGTATTGTCAAATTCTTCAATTACGTCGAGTTGTGGAACTTTTGAACACAACTGTCTTACAATTACTCTTGCCGTAGCTTCATCATCAATTATAATACAGTTCATTTAAATTGTTTTTATGTATTCTTCAATAGTTTCCAAAACCTGATTAAATATAGATTCACTACCATTTTTTCCATCCAATAATTCCATCTCATACGCAACTGCAAGTTTATATGAATTCTCCATACCTAAAATATTGAATTTATGTTTCAGCTTATGAACAATTTCTGCAGTAGCATTAATTCTATTATTAGTTACATGGCCATGATATTCTTCCTTTTCTATAAGAAACTCGTTTTTGATAATCGTGATAAATTGATTTCTAAATTCAATATCATCACCGGCTAGCTCATCGACATAATTAAGATTTGGTTGTTCTATCATGAATTCTTTTTTAAAGTAATAAAAAAAGTGGTTCCTTCATTTTCCTTTGAATCTAACCAAACATCACCTTCATAAAGTACAGCAATTTTCTTAACAATTGCAAGTCCTATACCAGTGGCATTGTTAGTAGTTTCCAGCTTTTTAAACATTTGAAATATTCCCTCTTGATGCTTTTCTGGGATACCTATACCATTATCGGAAACACTAAATTTCCAAAATACCTCATCGGGCTCATAGTCAATTTTGATAACACCTTTTTCTACATTTTCGGTAGCAGTAACGGCATTGGCAAACAAGTTCATGAACAATTGCTCTAACCTTGCTCTTTCAAACAACATTTGCGGCAAATTGTCAGCGTACTCAAATGATATATTCTCAGGCACATAAATAGTTTGTACAATTTCCTTTAAAACATCACCAACCTCGAAAGTAACTCTATGCTCCTCGGTTTCACCCATAGTAGCATGGTCTAATATACCGGTAATCAATTTATCCATCTTGGAAAGATTCTGAGATACCAATGAGCAATTATCCTTACTTGCATCAGAAAATTTCTCCTTTTCATCATCCATAATCCAACTCATCAAAGCATTGATGTTTCTTATCGGAGATTTTAAATCATGGGAAACCATATGAGCATAGTTATTCAACGATTGGTTTTGATTCTCTAAGCTTTTAAGAAGTTTATCTTTTTCTGCGGTCATCTCTGAAACCTTAGTCGCTAAATTACTAATGTAAGTAGCTAAATGCTCTGCATCAAATTCGTCTTTTATGTGCTGGCCAAATAATTCTTCTTCATTTAAATTTTCTGTTAAACTACGTATGGCATTTTCTAGAGAAACTAAAATATTCTTCTGCTGAAGGGCCTCTTTTTGTAATTTCCTGTTCGCATCATATAGCTCCTCTGAACTTATCATTGATGCTCTATGTAACATAGACAACTTTTCGTCATTATTTTCATATGACTTATCTATCGCCTCTAAAAAACTTGCCAAATCTATATGCTTTTCAAGGTCTGAAGAAAGGTATTTTCTAATCTGCCTTTGTAATAAAGAATGCATTATTCGCTAAATAAAGTTAAGGTCATTGTTTGGTTGTGTAATTTACATTCCTTTTGACCACTAAATGGTGCCATTTCGCCATAAGAATAAAAACCACTGATAAAAGTATCATCTCCTATAACCGATTTCACTTCCTCAATTTCCTCTTCGGTTCTTTGATCCATGACCAATTTACGACCAATACAGCTTATTAGAAGTGCCAATTCAGGATTCTGTTTACGCCCATTCATTGCTAATTCTGCTGCATGAAAAGCCCCATTGGCAATATCTTCTACCGAAGACATCATTAATTGAACCTTTGACCCTTCTGGTACATCACCAGCTAAAATCATGGTATTTTTATTATCATCAATATTTAAAATGGTTCGAACTAAAGGTTCTGAATCTTCTTCTATTCGAACACTTAAGGGATATAATAAAGCAGATTTAGGCAACTCATTGGCCTTTTCACCTAAATACTTTTTATAAAGGTCTAAAGCTGGTTTACCATCAAGTTCAAATAGTATATTACCCTCAGATTTTGTAATTATTCTTTCTGGACCAAAAGGTGTCCATCCACCATAATTAGAACTCGTTATTTCTAAGGTTTTACCATAAAAGCCAATTGCAATTATCTCGCCTTCCTTTGGGCTCTCATTATACGAAGCTAAAGTTCTTTCAAAACGATCATCGTCGCCACAAAGGCCACCAGATAGACTTATACCTGCATTCTTAACCATCTCTAGTCCGCTAATTAATGCACTACCATTAACCGAACTACCTTCTGAAATAATAAATAGATGTTTTAAATTCTCTTTAGGAAATTCAGCCATTAAACTCTCACCTAACTTATGATCATTATTCTTAAAATCATTAATATTACTTCGTTTTATTACCACTGAACTTTTTTCAAACTCAATAGCGGTTAAAACAACAGTACCATCTAAAACCCTATCATCTATAATTTCACCAGAAGTTGTGCCGAACACTATATGCGAATTAGGAAATAAATCCTTCACTTCAGCATATAAATGTTCACTTTCTAACATATAACGATTTCCGAAAACCAAAACTAAAGGTTCTTTTAATAGTATTCTTTTCTCATTAAATACAAAAGTTTCATTCAGTTTTTTAATTGCTTGAACTATTTTCATTAGTTTTTTTTCAAATTTCGTTTTTCGTAATGGTAAAATGGAATTGAGTTCCTTCTCCAACAATACTATTTACCCAAACTGTTCCATTGTAACGTTCAACAATTTTCTTAACTATTGAAAGTCCAATACCTGTTGATCCTTCATTATTACCAATGGATTGAAATATTTCGAAAATCTTTTTATGATACTCTTCTGGTATACCAACACCATTATCATTGATCGTAAATTGCCATTGATCACCCAAATCTTTAAATAGCACTTCTACAACCCCTATTTCTCTTTCAATATGAACAACAGCATTACCAATTATATTTTGAAAAACTTGGTATATCTTAATACGATCGGCAACAATTGTTGGCAGCGTTTTCGGCACTATTAGCTTAACATGTTCGGGAATATAAATCGTTTCTATAATATTAGAGATAATTGTATTTAAATCTACTTTAGAATCATCAAGTTCAGAACTGTTTGCCGTAGAGTATTCTAATATACCATGAATCAATTTATCCATTGAGGCTACTTTCTCTTGCATAAGCTCTAAATTCTGCTTTCCGCCCTCACCTAAAACATCCTTATAATCTTCAAATAACCAAGTAGCTAATGCACTAATACTTCTTAAAGGGGATTTAAGATCATGAGACACTATATGCGCATATTCCTGAAGACCTTGATTACTATTCTCTAATTCTGCAACTAGTTTCTCTTTCTGTAATTCTAATTCCTTTTGATTAGTGATATCTAAATGAATACCTATCGATCCAATTACCGATCCCGAATCACTAAACTTAGGAGCACCACTAATGAGCCAGTGCTTTTTATTTTTTTGTTTATTGAATACTTCTACCTCATAAGAATCAGATTTTCCTTTCAATCTTCTATTTGTCATTTCTGTGAAAAATTGATTGTTCTCAAAAACAATAACATCTGTTAATACCTGACCCAACAATTCATCCTCATCAAAGCCACTCATTTCACAAAAACTCTGGTTAACCATTTGTATAATATCTTGATTGTCTACTTCGACTATACCAAGATTCATATTTGCTATGATACTACTATATTTTTCTCGCTGTGCCTCTAATTTTTTTCTGTAATTTTTACTTATAGTAACATCATGATATGCCCATAAATGACCTTTATAATCCCCATCATTATTAATTGGAATAAAATCCCTTTCTAAAACTCTTCCATCAATCATTTCAAGTTCATCGGATAAGACAATTTTTCGTTCAGCCAGTATTTCTTCTATTCGGTTCAAGAACTTTTCCGGGTTTTTGAAATATATTTTACTTTGCTTTGCAGATGTACTGCAATCGGTACCTTTTAATTGATCTGGAGTAGCCGGAATTTGAAAAAGGTCACAGAACATTTGATTCGTCAAAGCTATTTTACGGTCCTCATCTTCTAGAAGTACCCCTGTTTGTAAATTTGATATTAATGCCGCCAATCTATTTTCAGAAGCTTTCAGTTTTCTATCAGCTTCGAGTTCTTTTGAAATATCTTCAATTATAGCAACTTGATAATCTGTTTTACCTTGGTCCTGCGAAATTGCAGTTATCCTGGTCTTAGCAAAAATTTTTGAACCATTTTTTTTAATGAATTTCTTTACTGCCGAAAAGCTATCTAATTTGCCATGGTTCATTTGTTCCATTAAACGGGCTTCGGAATTTAAGCTTTCAGGTTCAGAAAGTTCCTTAAGCGAAAAGCTTTTTAGTTCTTTTTCTGAATACCCAATCATATTAACAAAAGCATTGTTAGCTTTAACTATTGTACCATCTAAAGAAAGCACAATACCTAATGGCGAATTCTCAACTATAATATCTAATTGCTTCTTTTGTTCAGAAACTAATTTTTTCACTTCATCTTCTTGTGTAATATCTCTAACAACCCCTTGCGCTGCAATGGGCATTTGGTTCTTATCATAAATAAGACTAGCGTTTATTTGAACAACCTTTTCGATACCGCCATTTAAGATGAGTTTGACCCTATAATTAACTAGTGTACCAACTTTCATCATGGATTGTATCGATTCGTACGTATATGAGAAATAATCGGGGTGAACAAATTGGGAAAGATTTACAACTTTAACGGTATGATCAAACCCAAAAAATTCTTTGGCAGATCTATTCATATTGATAACATTAAATTGAAGGTCCATAACTACATATGGGTCAATAATGTTAATGAACACGCCATCTAATTCAGAAGATTTTTCACTTAACAAATTCTCAAGCTTACTGTTTGCCTCCCTTAAATGATGGGAAACATCGTAAAGCTCTTTAGATTTCGCCTCTAAAATTCTCTCCGCCTGTTGACGTGCTTTTTTTTGTCTTTCTAATGCCTTTTTCAGGAGAACAACTTCCTTATTATCCATTCTGTACGATATCAAATTTCACTTCCGTTCCGTCTTCTTTTAAAAGCTCGTAGGTTATATCCGCTTTACCATTAAAGTGTTCAAATGCTTTTTCGATTAAGCCTTGAGCCAACCTATACAATCCTCTAGAGGAACTATAAATCATCGAAATTGAAGTATCGGTTTTGTCAAGTATTTTAAAAGTTGGTAATTCAGCCTCCGGATAAAGTTTTTTAACATGTACATGTATATGATCTTCAATGGAGTATAACAATGCAATTGGAGACCTATAACTTTGAATAACTTCTGGATGTGCTTTTTTCAAACTCGAAAACAAATAAAGTCCGAAAGCATAAATTAAATCTCCCGCCGGTAAATTAACCTCTTTACTCAGTTGGGTTATAAGGGCAACCATTTCATTAAATTCATAGGTAGCTACCGAAGTGTATATGCCTTCAGATGGTAAGTTTGAATTTTCAATAATATTGTCAACGGTTTCAAGACCAAATTCGGACTCAACCATTTCCAAAAACTCAGTAAACACAATTCCCTTCATTTGATTTTTTTATACTTCAAACGTAGGAAAATTAATACATAATTACATAGAAAATGTTGTAAAATGCACTTTTTTGTTAGCCTTTCACTAGTTGATTAACACTCCAGTACTCTAAAACAGCGTTTAACTTGTACTCGTAATCTTCATATTTCAATGGTTTAATTACATAACCAGCAATACCAGCTTGGTAACATTCAAGCAAATCGGCTCTATTCTCTGATGTAGTTAAAATAACGATTGGCAAATACTTCAACAATTTATCTTCCTTTAGGATAGAAAGAAATTCTATACCATTCATTCGTGGCATATTTAAATCTAGAAGGATGATATCTGGTAATTTCTCTCCAGATTTTAGATAACTTAATGCTTCTTCACCATTTTTTGCTTCAATGATTGAATGTTTTAAATTCAGTTTGGAAACCGTACGTTTCAACTTCATTACTTCGATTAAATCGTCTTCTATTAATAAAATATCCATCGCTTATTTATTTTAAGACTATAAATGTCAAAGTTAAAATTAAAAAACTATTATAACGTCTACTATAGCCGAAAGGACTTTTACTAGCGATGAATGATAATTTGGTAACGGTTAATTTTTAAACGATTACCTTAAAATGTTCTTTCTGGGCTAAAAGCTGTTAAATTCATGGACGTCTTTTTATCATTTATTAACTCAGATACCAACTTACCAGTGGCTGGCCCTAGGCTCCACCCCATCATCGCATGGCCAGTCGCAATCGTTAAATTTTTAATATTTACAGACTTACCTATATATGGCAAACCATCAGGGGAAACTGGTCGTAGACCAGTTTTTGCACTTTCTATCTCGGTAGCATTAATTTTCAAATCAGGATAGAATGAATGCGCTCCATTTGCAATTGCCAATACACGTTCTTTTCTAACCACATTATTATTCCCAGAAAATTCCATCGTACCTGCAAAGCGTGTAAAACCATTCATGGGTGTTACCGCCATTTTAGCTTCCATCAATATAGCGGGCATTGATATACCTGTATTACGCGCAACATTAATACGGTAACCTTTGCCACCTTGTAAGGACAGTTTTAAATTCAATTTTTTAGAAAGCTCCCCACTCCAAGAACCGGCAGCCAAAACTATTTCATCTGGGTGGTAGTTATTATTATCGGTAATTACTTCCTTTATTACACCATTGCTAGTTTTTATATCGAGAACTTCTTCATTGATGCAAATATTAACTCCAACACTTTTAAGATAATTCACCATTTTGGGCATTATTTCGGTTGGTGTAGTATGGCCGTCACATTCATAATGAATAGCTCCCTCTGCATCGATATTTACATTAGGTTCCATCTTTTTCAATTCCGTTTTATTCAAATCTGAAACTTCCAGACCTAAAAAACTAGCTCTATCGGCGACCTCCTTTTCATGCAAATAGCTTGCTTTGGTTTTATATAACATCAATAAACCATTACGTTCTAGTTGAAACTGACCTAAATCGCCCGAATTTCTAATGTCTGTAAACAATTCTCTACTGATGAGATTAATTTCTTTAATTACCGGAATCGCTTTTTCAACTTTAGTTTTTGTAGAAGACTTATGAAAATACCATGACCATTTTAAAAATTCTGCATCTAGTCGTGGTTTCATGTAAAACGGACTTGCAGAATTAAACATCATTTTTATTCCTTTGGCGATCATACCAGGTGATGCCAAAGGTATGATATGGCTAGGCGTTATATAACCCGCATTTACAAATGAAGCTCCAGAAGTAATATCTCCCTTATCGATTACCGTTATCTGATGGCCTTCTTTACTCAAATAATACGCAGAACACAACCCTACGATTCCTCCACCAATAATTACTATATTTTTTGCCATACTCAATATTAGTTAACCATATCACGTTGACGTATTAAAGCTTCTAAAAAGTAATAATCAGCGTAATTTATGGGTACATCTATTTCAGAATCATTAGGTAGATGCCCTGTAGAATGCTTTAAGAGAAAACCTTCATTCGTTCCTACCTCGGCCAAATAAGGCTCCTTGCTTAAAGTTTCTACAATTGAGGTAGCTTCATTTTTATAAACTAATATTAAATCACCTTTAACATAAGTACTGAGTTCATAAAGTGCCGATGCAGTAATTGCCGCCGCAGATGCATCACGCGGTGTTTGCGCTTTAACCGGTACGTTGTAGTCCCAATATGGAACTTTATCTTTAGGTAGGTTTGGATGATTCATTATAAACCCAGCAATTTTTTTTGCTTGATCCAAATATTTAAGGTTTTTAGTTTCTCTATACATTACTATAAAACCATACAGACCCCATGCCTGACCCCTAGCCCATGCAGATTCATCCTGATACCCTTGCGCTGTGTTTCGCTTTAACACCTCACCTGTTTCGGTATCATAATCCAATACATGATACGAACTGTAATCTTTTCTAAAATGCTTGGCCATTGTAGTATCTGCATGAGTTACTGCGATATCATAAAAAGTTGAATCTCCAGAAATCTTCGTTGCCTCGAACAACATTTCTAAATTCATCATATTATCAATAATTACAGGACACTGCCAACGGTCATTAGATTCCCATGATTGTATAATACCTGCTTTTGGTTTAAAACGCGATGAAAGTGATTTCGCTGCTTGAACCATTACTTTTTTATAGTTTTCATTGTTCACATACTTCAAAGCATTACCATAGCTATCACCGATCATAAAACCTAGGTCATGCGTACCCTTCCAATATTGTATCGTATCTAAAAGTTTTGTGTAGTGCGTGGCCCTATTTTTCCATTCCTCATTTTTTGTTAATCCGTACAAATTCCACATTGATCCTGGATGAAATCCGCTGGTCCAATCATAAACACCAACAGTATGTAACCTACCATTTACGATAGTTCGAGGCATGGGTTTATCTGTATCGACGTAAGAAATTGCATTTTCATATAAATACTCATATTGTTCAGAAACTTTATCTATAATAGAATGAGGTTTTTCAAGTGCTACCTCTTTATCCTTGCAACTTCCAAGAAAGAGTATGATTATTACGAAATACAGTTTATAATTTTTCATTGGTTGATTATTTATCCTTTTAAATTACTTGAAAACCATAAGCATAGGGATCATCATCATCAATCGTAATGGTATTTTGACCATAAATTTTTGCCCACCCTTTTATACTGGGAATAATTGCCGGTTTCCCAGCTAAATTAGTTTCTTCTTCTACACGACCTATAAATTGAGATCCGATAAAACTCTCATGTATAAAATTTTCTTTTAAGGCTAACTTGCCTTTTGCATGCCATTGTGCCATTCGTGCAGAAGTACCTGTACCACAAGGTGAACGGTCAATAGCTTTATCGCCATAAAAAACTGCATTACGAGCAGTGGCAGATTCAGAAATAGTTTTGCCAGTCCAAAGCATATGACTTACATTTCTAATCGTACAATCCTCTGGGTGAATAAACAAATCTGGATATTTACTATTAATTTTCTCCCGTAATTCTTGGCTGAACTGAATCAATTTACTAGCTGAAAAATCTTGAATTCCTGTGAAATTTTCTTGCGGATCCACAATAGCATAAAAATTACCTCCATATGACACATCAAAAGTTAGTTCTCCCAAATCTGATGATTCTATAGTTAAATCTGTAGCTGCTAAATACGACTTTACATTCGTCAATTTCACCCAATCTACTTTAGAATTGGTTTGCTGATAACTAATTTTAACCAAACCAGCAGGGGTTTCCATACGAACTTCTCCCGGAATTTTAGGACTTATCAATCCTTCTTCAATACCTATAGTAATAGCGCCAATGGTACCGTGACCACACATAGGTAGACAGCCACTTGTTTCAATAAACAAAATTCCGAAGTCATTGTTTGGATTACTTGGGGGGTAAAAAATACTACCGCTCATCATATCATGGCCTCGCGGTTCATACATTAACCCCTTTCGAATCCAATCAAATTCTTTTAAAAAATGTTGCCGCTTTTCGCTCATGGTAGCACCGACCAAATCGGGACCACCTTTTTTAATTACCCTTACAGGATTGCCACACGTATGTGCATCGATACAAACAAATGTTGAACTAGCCATAAAAAAATTATTTCGTACGATTAATATAAGCGTTTACCCTGCGCTCTAATATGGGTAATGTTACCGTACCCTGTTCTAAAACGATTTCATGAAAATCACGAATATTAAAATTTTCAGCTAAAACTTCCTCTGCCTTTTTTCGGAGTTCCCTTATTTTCAACTCACCTATTTTATACGATATTGCTTGACCTGGCCATGCTATATAACGATCGGTTTCGGTGTTTATCTCATGCACCGATAATGCTGTATTATTGGTCATATAATCGACCACTTCTTCTCTACTCCATCCTTTTGCATGAATACCGGTGTCAACTACTAATCTACAAGCACGCCACATTTCATAAGTCAATTTACCGAATTCTTCATATGGCGTTCTATAAATACCTAGCTCATTCCCTAAAAACTCGGTATAAAGAGCCCAGCCCTCACCATAAGCGGACAAGTACATATTTCTTCTGAAATTTGGAATACTATCGCCTAATTCCATATTTAAACTTCCTTGTAAATGATGACCAGGTACGGCCTCATGTGCAGTCAATGAAGGTAAAGTATACAATGGTCTACTTTCCAATTTATAGGTATTTACCAAATAATACCCTGGTTGTGTTTTTGATGAAGGACCCGAGTATCTACCACCTGTATATTTAGGCGCAATGGCATCAGGCACTTTTACAACACCATATGGGCGTCGCGGTAGTGTTGAAAAATATTTTGGTAATTCGGCATCGATACGTTTTGCTATATCTCGTGCGTTCATCAAAAGCTCTTCACCTGTTTTTGCATAAAATTGAGAATCAGTTCTAAGAAAAGTTAAAAACTCTGAAAAGCTTCCTTCAAAATTTACCTTTTTGATAATCGCATTCATTTCAGATTTTATACGAGCGACTTCAGAAAGCCCTATAGCGTGAATATCATCTGCTGTATATTCGGTTGTAGTTGTATAGTAATTAATTCTATTTTGATAGAATTCTAACCCATTGGGTGTTTCAGATACTCCAATAGTTTTTCGTGTAGTCGGTATATAATCTGTTTCAAAAAAAGCTTTAATTTTTTTGAATGATGGTACAACCTTATCCATTATAATATTCTGAGCTGCAACCGTAATAGAATCTTGTTGCGCTAAATTAATTTCTTCAGGCAGCTGTTGTAAAGGTCCGTAGAAACTACTTTGCGAATAATCGTTTACAATGTGCGTATCATAGGTTGATTCATAACCATTAAAAATTATTTTAGGTTGCGAAACACCTTCTCTTAAACCTTTTTTCAATAAAACGATATGCTCGTCAACAAAACCAGGTATGGCATTTAGTATTTTCAAATACTGTTTTGCATCTTCATAGCTTAAAATTGGTGTTATCCTATAATTAAGGTTTAAATGAAAACCTTGATCCGCCTGTATCGGATTTAAGTACATTTTATACCGATACTCATCTACCTCATTTTGGAGCTGAAACCTTAATAGTTCGAAAGAAATCAATTCAGTTTCAGTAAGTGCAGTTTTATCTAAACTAGCTAGTATAGCTAGTTTCTTTTCAGCAAAATCAGCATTTTTTTTCGCTAAAGATTCGTTGTGAACGCCTAAAGGGTATTTACTTCTATCAAAAGAACTATACCCTTCTATTCCTGAAATTACCGCAGATAATGTTGTTTTACTTTTTTGAGCTTGAGAACACATCGTAAATAGAAGTAACGACATGTTTAAAAACGTAATAACATAGTTGAATTTATAACTCGAGCTTTTCATTAGTTCCGTTTTAATTGGTATACCGGCCTTCTTCTAAACGTACTATCCCTAATGGATTTTCATTTTGTAGCGCTTTTGGCAGAAATTTATTTGGCCAATCTTGAAAGGAAACCGGGCGTACCCATCTTTTTATAGCGGAAGTACCTACGGAAGTAAAGCGTGCATCGGTTGATGCGGGAAATGGCCCACCATGAACCATTGAAGAACAAACTTCTACACCAGTAGGCACACCATTAAACAAAATACGCCCTACTCTACTCTGAAGAGCATCAACCACACTATCATATGTTGCAAGATCCTTTTCGTTTCCTAAAATTGTACCAGTTAATTGGCCTTCTAAATTATTTAATATTTCTTCTAGCTGTGCCATGTCTTCGCAACTTACAATTACAGAGAAAGGCCCGAAAACCTCTTTATGAAGTTTTGTATTCATTAAAAACTTAGCGCCACTTACTTTTAGTATTGTTGGTCGTGCTACATTCGCGCTAGTTTCTTTAATATAATCTGCTATAACAGTAACCCCATCCTGCCCAGATAATTCATTTTTGCCTTCATTATATTTAGCATAAATATTTGGATGCAACATCGCGGTTGGCTCAAGCTTAAGAATTTCTTGAGATAAGGTTTTGGAAAAAGCATCTAATTGGTCTCCTTTTATGCCTAAAACCAAACCAGGGTTGGTACAAAACTGCCCAGCACCTAAATTAATAGATGAAGCATATTTAGTCGCCCAGGTATCGCCATCCACCTCAAGTGCAGAAGGAAGAATTATCACAGGATTTATACTACCCATTTCTGCAAAAACAGGAATAGGCTCATCGCGTTCGTTTGCTAATTTAAATAAGGCTGTGCCACCATGTATACTACCCGTAAAACCAACAGCCTTAACCTTTGGGTGTTTTACCAATTGTTGACCTACCCCAAAACCCCTACTATTTAAATTTGAGAAAACCCCATTTGGCATTCCCGTTTTCTGAGCGGCTTTTATAATTGCCGAAGAGACTAATTCTCCCGTTCCTGAGTGCATTGGGTGACTTTTAACAATCACTGGGCATCCTGCTGCAAGTGCACTTGCGGTATCACCACCAGCAGTAGAAAATGCCAATGGAAAATTACTGGCTCCAAAGACTACAACTGGCCCCAATGGAAATAACATTTTTCTAATATCCGCTTTAGGCATTGGCTCTCGGTCTGGTTGTCCTTTTTCAATTACAGCCTCTACCCAAGACCCTTCTTTCAAAAGGGCTGCAAACGCTCTTAATTGTCCCATGGTACGGCCACGTTCTCCACGAGCCCTACCATCTGGCAAACCCGATTCTTTACAATAAGTTGTTATCAATTCATCTCCCAAAACCTCAATTTCAAGAGCTATCGCTTCTAAAAATTCAGCTTTTTTAACTCCAGAAACATCTTTATATACTTTATAAGCTTCAGAAGCCAATTTAACCGCTTCATTAATTTCCACCGATGTTGCCTCGTAAAATGTAAAATCGGTCTCTTTATTGGTTTTAGGATTGAATGTCTTATAGGTTATATCTCCTTCTTTCGACAACTTGTTTCCTATTATATTTTTTCCACTTATCATTTTCTGTTTTTTCTGGTACTCAAAAATAAAGAAAGAACCTATAATAACTTCGGATTCCTTATATACTTTTCAAACTAATTAATCTTCTTATTTCATCATAACTAATTAAATAACAATTAGTTAATTTATTTATACTGAGGTAATTTTGGTCTAGAAGCCATTCCTTTTTTAATGATGGTAGCGACTCGTTCTCTTTCTGCACCTATTAAAGGTAATCTTGGCGCACGTACATTTTCAGTACCGATTCCTGTTGCAACTTCTGCCATTTTAATATTTTGAACCAATTGTGGACTTATATCTAATTCCAATAAAGGCAAAAACCATCTATATATTTCTAAGGCCTCTTCTATTCTTCCTGCTTTCGCTAACTCGAAAACAGCACAAGTTTCTGCTGGAAATGCACATACCAATCCAGCTACCCAACCATCGGCACCCATAAGAACACTTTCTAATCCTAAGGTATCAACACCTGTTAAAACTTTTAAACGATTACCGAACCTTGATTTAATACGGGTGATATTAGAAATATCTCTCGTCGATTCCTTAACCGCTTGTATATTATCACAAACCATTAACTCATCGAACATATCTAAAGTTACCATGATACCATAATCTATAGGATTATTATAAATCATAATTGGTAAGCTTGTGCTTTTTGCAGTTTCTTTAAAGTAAGTTACCGTTTCATAATCATTGGCCTTATAGCGCATTGGCGGTAGCATCATTAAACCTGTAGCACCGCAATCCTCAGCGACCTCTGCAGCCTGTATAGCACCTTTAGTGGTCTGTTCTGCTATATTAATAATTACAGGAACCTCGCTCTTAACAAGCTTCACGGTCTCTTTCATTAATATTTTTTTTTCATCATAGGTAAGTGTACTCGCTTCTCCTAAAGTACCCCCTAATATTATTCCGCTTACACCAGCTTCTAATTGCGCTTTAATGTTAACTGAAAACATTTCTAAATCTAATTCGTCTTTATCATTAAATTTAGTAGTAACTGCAGGCATAACGCCTTTCCATGAAATACTCATCTTATCTATTTTTAGTGATACCCAAAACTACTAGTAGCTTTTTAAACATTGTATTATCATATTAACCAGACCTGAGACTATTCTACCCTATTATTTTCTTTTATTTGAATTAATGTGATAAATTAGATGTAAATGAAAGTATATCCTTTTAAAATACCTAAACCTGTAGATGCACAATTAATTGTTCAAATTGATAAGGAGCCTATATTCTATAATCGTTTACATCAACATGAAGAAATTCAAATCAGTTATATTATTAATGGTACAGGTAAATTATTGGTTGGCGATAGTATTCATCAATTTTCAAGAGGGGATATTTATGTAATTGGCAGTAATCTTCCGCATATTTTCAAGAGTATTCCAGGAGAATTAGACGCCCATATGATTACTGTTTTCTTTACCGAAAATACATTCGGAGATGATTTTTTCAAGTTACCTTACTTCAAAGATTTACAATCTTTTTTCTTAAATTCAAACAGTGGATTCAAAGTAATTTCAGTCGCAAAACGTATATCCGATTCAATATTAAAATTGTCCTCGCAAGACAAGTTAGAACGTTTCGTTACTTTTTTAAGGCTTTTGGAGCTCTTAAGCACTGCAGATATAGAACCATTAAGCAAATTTATTTATTCGAAAACTTTAACATCTAATGAAGGTGAACGCTTACAAGTGATATTCGATTTTGTTTTCAAAAACTTTCAAAAACCAATTACATTAGAAGAAATCTCTAAAATGGCTTTTATGACCCCCAATGCATTTTGCCGTTTTTTTAAACAACGTACCAATAAGACTTTTTTTCAATTCTTAATCGAGCTCAGAGTTGAACATGCAAGCCTATTACTCAGTTCTAAAAAAGAATTGAATATTAATCTTATTTCCGATTTATCTGGTTTTAATTCAATTTCGAATTTCAATAAAAAGTTTAAAAAGATAAAAGGCGTAACCCCTACACAATATCAACACTCTATTTTTATCTAGAATAGTAGGTTTCCCTATTTATTATCCTCAAATATTTTATAATGAAAAATAGGTTTCTATATTTGCGCTTCCATAAGAAAACATTTGCCCACGTGGTGAAATTGGTAGACATGCTACCTTGAGGGGGTAGTGTTCGTAAGGACGTGCTAGTTCGAATCTAGTCGTGGGCACAAAAAGGCTAGATAAAAATCTAGCCTTTTTTATTTTGATAATTTTAACTTTCCAATAGCACTTGACAAATCAATTAATTGTAGATTTGTTTAATATTTTTTCAGAAAACATGAACAATGTAAAAAAGCAATTTAGCATTAGAGATTTAGAGAACCTCTCTGGTATTAAAGCACATACTATTCGAATTTGGGAAAAAAGATACAATCTATTATCACCTGAAAGAACTGACACTAATATTAGAACATATAGCCTTTCTAGCTTACAAAAGTTG
The DNA here is from genome assembly GCF_963975365.1 of uncultured Maribacter sp. Classification (GTDB taxonomy): domain Bacteria; phylum Bacteroidota; class Bacteroidia; order Flavobacteriales; family Flavobacteriaceae; genus Maribacter. The sequence goes on from NZ_CAXBGF010000002.1 coordinate 19,860, forward strand.
CTAAATGTTACTCTTCTTTATAATAATGGTCATAAGATTTCTAAAATAGCAAAAATTTCGAACCATGACATCACCTATGTTGTAAAAGAAATTGTAGCAAAGCATAGTCAAAAGAGTCAGGCCATAAATGCGTTTAAATTAGCGATGGTCAATTTTGACCAGACCATGTTTTTCAATACCTATAATGCACTTTTACAAGAGAATTCTTTTCGTGAGATATTTAAGGAAACATTTGTGCCGTTGTTAAACGAATTGGGTCTGTTATGGCAAACCGATACTATTAGTCCGGCCCATGAGCATTTCATAAGTAGTTTAATTAAACAAAAAATTCTGCTTAATACTGAAAAGTTACAGCACTTAGAACCTACCAAAAAAGATAAAATTTTTGTCGCTTTTTTACCAGAAAACGAAATTCACGATATAGGTCTATTATATATTAACTATGAAATAATCTTAAAAGGATATAAATGTATTTATCTAGGACCAACAATACCGATGGAAAATCTAGAAGACGTTTTAAAATATTTTGATGATATATATTTCGTGTCCTATTTCACCGTTTTTCCTGAGAAAGACCGTATTAATAAATATTTAGAAGATTTTAGTGCGTTGGTTTCAAATTATAATAATCCTAATTTTTGGATATTGGGAAGACAAACCCATTTTATTGACGAAAAAACAAAACCGAACTTTTGTAAAACGTTTCATTCTATAGACAGTTTGGTAAGTAATCTTTAATTGAAAGTTAATAAATGAAAAAAAAATGTATCGTAATAGGTTCTGGTTTCGCATCATTATCAGCAGCATGTTACTTAGCAAAAGATGGGTGGAACGTTTCTGTTTTTGAAAAAAATGACTCTGCTGGTGGCCGTGCTTCTCAATTCGTTAAAGAAGGCTTTATTTTTGATATGGGGCCAAGTTGGTATTGGATGCCAGATATCTTCGATAAGTTCTTTGCCGATTTCAATAAGAAAACTTCCGATTATTATCAGCTAGACAAATTAAGTCCTGCATATAAAATTTTCTTTTCTGATGACATCATTACCATTGGTGATTCGATGGATAAGATTTGTGTTGAATTTGAAAGAATTGAACCTGGTAGCTCAAAAGAGTTGAAAAAGTTTATTAACGAGGCACAAGTTAATTATGATATTGCCATCAATAAAATTGTTTTAAGACCAGGTCTATCTCCGTTAGAGTTGGTGACCAAAGAAACTATTTTAAAAGTTGACCAATTTTTTAAGACCATAAGTTCTCAAGTTAGAAAGCGATTTAAAAATCCGAAATTAATATCTACTTTAGAATTTCCTGTATTATTTTTAGGTGCAAAACCTAGTAATACTCCCTCATTTTATAGTTTTATGAACTTTGCCGATTTTGGTTTAGGTACTTGGCATCCAAAGGGTGGAATGTATGAGGTGATAAAAGCCATGCAGAATCTTGCTATTGAATTGGGCGTTACTATACAGACTTCCAAACCCGTTGATAAAATAGTAGTAGCGAACGGAAAAGCTACAGGGGTATCCTCTAATGGAGAAATATTTAATGCTGATGTAATATTGAGCGGTGCAGACTATCATCATTCAGAAAGTTTACTTGAACAAAAATATAGACAATATTCAGAAGGGTATTGGGACAAAAAAGTATTTGCCCCATCATCATTGCTCTTTTATATAGGATTTAATACCAAATTGAAGAATATTGAGCATCATAATCTATTCTTTGATACTGATTTTGAGTTACACGCAAAAGAAATATACGATAATCCAAAATGGCCATCGAATCCATTGTTTTATGCAAATTTCCCATCTATAACAGACAATAGCATGGCTCCAAAAGATTGTGAAACCGGATTTTTCTTAGTACCTATTGCTACCGATTTAGAGGATACGCAAGAATTAAGAGACCAATATTTCGAATTAATTATAAACAGATTCGAATTAAAAACTGGTCAAAACATTAGAAATAATATTATATTCAATGAGGCATTTTGCGTTAAGGATTTTAAAGAGCGATACAACTCGTATAAAGGAAATGCTTATGGCATGGCAAATACACTAACACAAACGGCATTTCTTAGACCTAATCTAAGAAGTAAAAAAGTAACTGATTTATATTTTACAGGACAACTGACTGTACCTGGCCCCGGAGTTCCTCCTGCATTGATCTCTGGTAAATTAGTGTCAGAATTAATTATAAAAGATAATTAGTTTAACGCATGAAAGGAACTTTTGACCAAGTCTCGTACAATTGTAGTAAAGTCGTTACTGAACGATACAGCACTTCGTTTGCATTAGCAACCAAAATGCTCCATTCTTCTATTCGTGGCCACATATATAATATTTATGGTTTTGTTCGCTTTGCAGATGAAATCGTAGATACATTTCATGATTATGATAAGGAAGTACTATTTGATAAATTTGAGAAAGAATTGGAATCAGCATTAAATGACAAAATAAGTCTTAATCCTATTTTGAACTCCTTTCAACATACCTATCATACATACAATATTCCTAAACATCTCGTGGATTCTTTCATGAAGAGCATGCGAATGGATTTAGTGAAAAATGTTTATCTATCTGATGAAGAATATAAAGAATACATATATGGGTCAGCAGATGTAGTTGGTTTAATGTGTTTAAAGGTATTTGTAAAAGGTAATCTTGAGAAATATGAAAAATTAAAGGAATCTGCAATGGCTTTGGGGTCGGCATTTCAAAAAGTGAATTTCTTAAGAGATGTAAAGGCAGATTTTGAAGAATTAAATAGATCATATTTTCCAAACACCAATTTACAGGAGCTAGATGAAAATTCTAAAAATCGAATTGTTGAAGAAATTAAGGCAGATTTTAAGTTAGGTTATGAAGGTATTATAAGCTTACCCACAGAAGCTAAATTCGGTGTTTACACAGCTTATAAATATTACTATAAATTATTAAAAAAGTTACAAAACACACCCTCTTTAGAAATTAAAAACACAAGAATTAGAGTGCCTAACTACCAAAAATTCGGTCTTTTAGCACGCTCTTATGTTAAATTAAAAATGAACTTAGTATAATGAATATAGTAATTTGGATTTTAATATTTTTAGGAACTTTTTTGTTCATGGAATTTATGGCGTGGTTTACGCACAAATACATAATGCATGGTTTTCTTTGGAGTTTACATAAGGATCATCACAAGAAAAATCATAATTCTTGGTTTGAAAGAAATGATGCTTTTTTTATTTTTTACGCTATTGTTAGTATGTCCTTATTCTATTCTGGCACCACTGGTTTTTGGTATGGCTATCCATTAGGATTTGGAATATTAGCATATGGCGTAGCTTATTTCTTAGTTCACGACATCTTTATTCACCAACGTTTTAAACTATTTAGAAACGCTAATAACTGGTATAGCAGAGGTGTTAGAAGAGCTCACAAAATGCATCACAAGCATTTAGGAAAAGGTAATGGAGAATGTTTTGGTATGCTCTTCGTTCCTTTTAAATACTTTAAGAACTAACTCAATAGGGCGTTTGCATCAGTTTTACAAACCGAGAAACAATCATCAGAAAAGTAGTAAAATCTTTAGCTTAGTAAATTGACAAAACTGTTTAGGTTTTTAGCACCTTATAGAAGCTATTTTTCTGAAATTAAATCGTTTAGTAGATTATTTACCTTTTCATTGTCCCAATCAGCAATAGCATTCTGGTGTATAACGATAAAACCTTTTTTATCTATTACATAAGAACCTGGTGGCTTAAGCAATGATAATGGGCTTGTTTCACCTATAATTTGGTATGTTACAGGAAATGTATATCCTTTCTTTTTCATAAAAAGTTCGACAGGCTCTCTTTCCTCGTTCGTTATAATATAGAATTTTATCTTATTTCCAAAAGTATCATACAAGTACTGAATATCTTTTAATTGTGCCTGTGATGGCATGTGCCAAGATGTCCAAAAAGTAATGAATGTCACTTTTCCTTTAGCCTCATTAAAATTTATAAATTTCCCGCTCCAATCTTTAAGCTTCCAGTCATAATCGGAAATTTTACCTCTTTTTTCTTGCTTTATAATGGTTGGTGAAGTAGCAAAAATTCTATTTAAGAGTATTTTGCTGTAATCACCCAAAGGTGTAACAAAAAATGAAAGTACGAATGCAATAATTAATAGGGTAAAAACCGTTTGTCTCTTCATTGAAATTTAATAGAGTTCAAAACTAAAAAACTCCTGATAATAATCAGGAGTTTTACTTACTTATTTTTAACTATTGATTTATAAAGCGTTTTCTCTTTTAATTACATTAAGAGCCGAACCTTCTCTATACCATCCTATTTGGGCAGCATTATAGGTATGATTTACTTTAATTACATCTTTACTACCATCAGTATGAACAATCTCTATTGTTAATTGTTTGTCCGGTGCAAATTCTGAAATATCAAGAAAGTTAAAAGTGTCATCCTCTTGAATAAGGTCATAATCACTTTCATTCGCAAATGTAAGACCTAACATACCTTGTTTTTTAAGGTTTGTTTCATGTATACGTGCAAATGACTTAACTAAAACAGCAGCAACCCCTAAATGACGCGGCTCCATTGCAGCATGCTCACGAGAAGAACCCTCACCGTAGTTGTGGTCACCAACAACAATACTTCTAACACCCGCGGCTTTATAGGCACGAGCCGTATCTGGTACTCCACCAAATTCTCCGGTCAATTGATTTTTAACCAAGTTAGTCTTGTGCCCAAAAGCATTAACAGCACCAATTAAACAATTATTCGATATATTATCTAAATGACCACGGAAACGTAACCAAGGACCCGCCATTGAGATATGATCAGTAGTACATTTACCAAAAGCTTTAATCAACAATTTAGCACCTTTTAAACTTTCGTCTTTTATTGGCGTAAATGGCTCTAATAATTGCAGTCTTTCAGAATCTAAAGCTACTTTAACAACTACACCAGAACCATCTTTGTCTGGTGCAAGGTAACCAGCATCCTCTACTTCAAAACCTTTTGGTGGTAATTCCCATCCTGTTGGTTCATCGAACATGACTTCCTCACCGTTTTCATTGATTAGTTTATCCTTCATAGGATTAAAATCTAACCTGCCCGCAATTGCAATAGCTGCAGTTATTTCTGGAGAAGCTACGAAAGCATGCGTATTTGGATTACCATCTGCACGTTTTGCAAAGTTCCTATTAAAAGAATGCACAATGCTATTTTTTGGTGCATTTTTTGGATCACTGTAACGAGCCCATTGACCGATACATGGCCCACATGCATTGGTAAATATTTTAGCATCTAATTTCTCGAATATTCCAAGAATACCATCACGAGCAGCTGTATAACGTACTTGCTCAGAACCAGGATTAATTCCTAATTCAGCTTTCATTTTTATTCCTTTATCAATAGCTTGTTGTGCGATTGAAGATGCTCTAGACAAATCTTCGTAAGAAGAATTCGTACAAGAACCGATTAATCCCCATTCAACAGCTAATGGCCATTCATGTGCAGTAGCCTTTTCAGTCATATCATGACCAACTTTGGTCGACAAATCTGGCGTAAAAGGACCGTTCAATAAAGGTGTTAATTCTGATAAGTTAATTTCAATAACCTCATCAAAATATTTTTCCGGGTTTGCATATACCTCGTCATCAGCAGTTAAATGCTCTCTAACTTTGTTTGCAGCATCAGCAATATCTGCTCTATCTGTAGCTCTTAAATAACGCTCCATAGAGTCATCATAACCAAATGTAGATGTGGTAGCACCAATTTCAGCGCCCATATTACAAATAGTTCCTTTACCGGTACATGATAGAGATTTAGCACCAGGCCCAAAATATTCTACGATTGCTCCAGTTCCACCTTTTACAGTAAGAATCTCAGCAACTTTCAGTATTACATCTTTCGGTGCAGTCCAACCAGAAATTGTTCCAGTCAACTTAACACCTATTAATTTTGGGAATTTTAATTCCCAAGCCATACCTGCCATAACATCAACAGCATCGGCACCACCAACACCAATAGCAACCATTCCTAATCCACCTGCATTTACAGTATGTGAATCTGTACCGATCATCATACCTCCTGGAAACGCATAATTCTCTAGTACAACTTGGTGAATGATACCTGCACCTGGTTTCCAAAAGCCAATTCCGTATTTATTAGAAACAGATTCTAAAAAATCGAAAACTTCAGCACTGGTTGTATTTGCAGATTTTAAATCAGCAGTAGCACCATTTTTCGCCTGGATCAAGTGGTCACAGTGAACTGTAGTTGGTACAGCTACTTTAGCTTTACCCGCTTGCATAAACTGCAATAATGCCATTTGAGCGGTTGCATCTTGACAAGCGATACGATCCGGGGCAAAATCAACATAATCTTTACCTCTAGTAAATGCCTTACTTGGCGCTCCATCCCAAAGATGTGAGTATAAAATTTTCTCCGAAAGGGTAAGTGGTTTTCCGACAATATTCCTAGCCTCATCAACACGTTTAGCCATATTAGCGTAAACCAATTTTATCATATCAATATCAAATGCCATTCTTTATCTTATTTTAAGTTAGCGCAATTCGGTAAATTTAAGAAAATCTACAACGCAATTAAAATTAAATAAGTATGATTGTACCGTTTTTCTTAAATAGGTTGAGGTTGTATAACCAATACATTCTGTCGAATGTGTACATTGTAACAATTTGTATATAAAAAACGAAAAATATAAGAGGGAAAGTTAAAGCAATTTATCAATAATATCTTCTTCTGTGATACCTTCTGCTTCTGCTTTATAATTTTTGATAATACGATGGCGAAGTATCCCTTTTACAACTATATGAACATCTTCAATATCTGGTGAAAATTTACCGTTAATTGCAGCATTTGCTTTCGCACCTAAAATAAGATTTTGTGATGCCCTTGGGCCAGCACCCCAATCCAAGTATTGTTTTACATAATCTGAAGCTGAATCTAAATTTGGCCTCGTACTATTTACTAATCTGACAGCATATTCAACAACATTGTCGGCAACAGGAATTCTTCGTATTAATTCTTGAATTTCTATTATATCTTGAGCGTTAAAAAGTGGATTTATAGTTTGCTTAATATTAGCCGTTGTATTCTTAACCACTTGAATTTCTTCTGCAATTGAAGGGTATTTTAATTCTATTGCAAACATAAACCTATCTAATTGAGCTTCTGGTAAAGGATAAGTACCTTCTTGTTCAATTGGGTTCTGAGTCGCCAATACAAAATATGGAAGTTCTAATTTATGCTGATGACCGGCTATTGTAACCGATCTTTCCTGCATTGCTTCTAAAAGTGCTGCCTGTGTTTTTGGTGGAGTTCTATTAATTTCGTCAGCCAAAATGATGTTAGAAAAAATAGGCCCTTTAAGAAATTTAAAATTTCTATTCTGATCTAAAATTTCACTACCAAGTATATCACTTGGCATTAAATCGGGAGTAAATTGTATTCTTTTAAAATCTAAACCTAAAGCTTGTGCGATGGTATTCACCATCAACGTTTTTGCTAGACCAGGAACACCTATTAATAAAGAGTGCCCACCTGTATAAATTGAAAGCAAAATCTGTTCAATTACATCTTCTTGACCAACAATAATCTTGGCTATTTCCTTTTTAAGCTTGGCATGTTTTACTACTAGGCGTTCTATAGCGGCAACGTCTGACATATATCTATTCCTTTACCCAATTATTTGCGAACTCACAATTTCTATTTTCGTCGTTCACACTAATATAGGTCTCTTCAATATGCTCGTCCATCCATTTTTTAATGGCATTGTATTTTTTCTCGGTAAGTGCCAAATCCTGAATTTTGGTATAATCTTTTGAAAAATTAGCTACATGCTCATCAAACCTATTGGTAATCTTTAGAATTTTATATTTAGGTGGACCACCGCGGGGATCTTGCTCTAAAACTGGATACGTAATCTCATTATCCTTTAAATTCTGAACTTGATTGTATAAGGTAGGATCCATTTTAGTAAGCTCGAATCGTGAACTAAAATCTTGAGGATTTCTTAGCAGTCCGCCATCAAACTTAGTTTCCTTTTCATCAGAAAAATTCAATGCAGCTTCGGCAAAGGTAAATTCTTTATTGATAATTTTTTTACGGATACTATCCAATTCCGCTTTTGCTTCGTCAAGCACGTTTTGAGATATTTCTGGTTGAATAAGAATATGTCTTAAATCTAGTTCTTGACCTCTAATTTTCTCAATAAAGATTATGTGATATCCGAATGTAGTTTCAAAAGGCTCAGAAACTTCACCTTCCTTTAAGCTGAATGCAACATCTTTAAAAGTCTTATCAAAACCGGTCTCTTTAGTTATACTGTAAAAACCACCTTTAGATTTTGAACCCGGATCCTGAGAATATAAAATAGCCTTTACACTAAAACTAGCATCGTTATCATCAACATCGGCTTTTATCTGATTTAGCTTATCTATTACTTTTTGTTTTTCTTCTTCTGACGGCTCAGGCTCTTTAGTAATTTGAGCTATTTCTAATTCAGCACCAAAAATTGGGCGTTCATTTACAGGTATCTTGTTAAAAAATTGACGAACTTCTTCAGGTGTGATTTCAATCTCTTTTATTATATCTTGTTGCATACGCTCAGATAGCATCCGCAATTTATTTATTTTGTATAACTCTTCTCTAAAAGTAGCCTCATCTTCTTTCTTATAATACTTCAAGACCTTATCCATAGAGCCAATTTGTTGTACTAAAGATTGTAATTGACGATCACCTGTTGCATTCACCTCATCATCTGACACCAAAATACTATCTTGAACCGCTTGGTTTGCGTATAGGCGATCTTCCATCAACTTTCCTAAAAGGCCACAGTGAGTAATATCTTCTGTTGAAGCTCCCTGACTTTTTAAATCGATTAATGTTTTTTCAATATCAGAATCCAAGATTACGTAATCACCAACAACAGCGGCAATACCATCTAATTTAATTTTCTTAAAATTATTTGTTGAGTCCTTTTTTGTTACCATTACTTCCGCAACAGCTTCCATTGGCTCAACATCATTGTCAACATCTGCAGGTATGGAATCTTGTGCTGTAACAACACTAGAAAACAGTATAACCGATCCGATATAAATACTATTTGTTACTTTCGAAAACTTCAAATTCTTTATCCTTAATTGCTTCATCTAATAATTCAGTTTCTAATTTACGCAGGTAGTCTATTTTTCTGCGGCTTAATAAAACTTGTTCTATGGTAGGCTTAATAAAAGATAAGGGTGCAATTTCGTTGACATCCTTTATTTCCTCTATTTTCCCCAAATATACCCCGATTGAATCCTCCAATTCAAAAAATTGTGAATTTTTTAAGTACTTATCTGCATTGTCAGTGTTAATTGGTGGTATTTCTTCAAAAATTCTCGTGTAACGCACCCAAATAGAATCATTAAAATTCAACTTATTGAATTGCACACCAATAGAATCTAAATAACGAACATCTTCATTTTCAAACCTTCTTAACCGTTTAGACACCTCATCTTTATCCATAAATCCTTTTGGTAAAGAGACAAAACGTATTCTAGCAATTCTTTCTTTGAGTTTGAAATTTTCTTTTCCTTTTTCGTAGAATTCCTCTAGTTGAGCATAAGAAATAACCGTATCTGTAGCTTGTGAAACCAAGGCTTCTTTGTATACACGCGTATATAAATCCGTTCTATAATCATCTACTAGTGCATTGTACTCCGCTAATTTTTCTTCAGACAAATTTATTTTGGCCTTTGACAACAGTAATTGTTTTGATGCCCAGTTATTGATAAAGTTGACAGCAAAAGAGGCACTGTCCCCTTTTGTCATGTTTTCAGTTATCAGTGGTGCTAAATCTTCTTGAAACAAATAAGCATCGCCAACTCTAGCTATTGGATTCTTCTTCTCATCTTTTTTAAAAAGACCATCACAAGAAACTACTACAAAAGATAGCCATCCTATTAATAAAATAGAATATGCCTTATGGATTATAAATTTTGATTTTTTAAAAAACATCGAGCAAAAATAGTAATAACCCTATCGTGTGCAAATGCTTATTGATTTACTTAACACAAATTTTGGAAATACAATATATAATAAAAACTTATTATGGATAAAAAAATGAAAGTTTACATTGTTGCAAACTATTGCGGAATAACCAACAAGCTAATCAATTTTAGGTAAATTTGCGGTTACATAGTCGTTAATTTTAAAACCCACAATTACTTGAGTAGACAAATAAAATTACTTTGGGATTTTAGAGGTCCCACTGCATTAAAAACAGCTGAGCACCATGAAAAGCATTTGAAGGAGTTTATTTCTATGGAAAATACAGCTCTTAATATTACAGGTTTTAAAGAAATAAATGATATGCATAGCATTGCGTTTATGGTAGTAGAAGAAAAAGAAATGATTTCGGTTAGGGATATGCTAAAACCACATCGTGGTGAAGTTTACATACCCTAAAAAATTCATAAATAATGAAAAATCTCCTATTTTTTCTGTGTTCGGTTTTTTTATATTCTTGCACTCTACAAGAGCAAAATTTAAATTATCTTGAAACTGCTTTATCTTCCAAAAATCCAAAAATAAAACGGGTGATGGATAGTATTGAAAACCATCAGGTTCAAATACGATACACACAAATCGATAGAAGAAATGATAGTGTGATTTTTACTGACTATGATTTTCAGGTAAACGATAGCATATATTTTTATCCGGCAAGTACAGTGAAATTCCCCACCGCTGTATTGGCATTAGAAAGATTGAACACTACCGATACCCTATCTATGGATACTAGATATTTTTTAGAAGGCGACACCATTGAAAGCACTTTCAAACAAGATGTATCAGAAATTTTTGCTGTAAGCGATAATTTAGCAAACAATAGATTGGTAGAATTATTAGGCTTCGAGGTAATTAATAATACCTTAAGAAAAAAAGGCGTTACACCTGTTAGAATGTCGCATAGACTTGGGCAACATTCAGATGATTTAAGAACCAAACCGTTAATAATATATTTAAACGATTCTACCACTGGCATTACCAAATCAACATTAAACAAAACTCCTTTAGCACTGAACCTTTTAAATATAACCAAAGGATCTGGTTATTACGAAGATGATATTTTAATTAACGAACCTTTCGATTTTAGCAGTAAAAATTATTTCCCCATTTCATCGCAACACAATCTGCTAAAAAGAGTCATATTTCCTCAAAATTTCGAGATAAACGAACGTTTTAATTTAAGTAAAGAACAACGTGAATATTTATTGTCAGTTATGCATACCGTACCCCGAAAAGCAGGGTATAATCCTAAAACATATTATGACAGCTACTGCAAGTTTTTCATATACGGAGATACTAAAGAAAATATACCTGAACATATTGAAATTTATAACAAGGTAGGATTTGCTTATGGCACCTTAACCGATTGCGCCTATATTAAAGATAACCAAAACAACATCGATTTTCTTTTGACCGCCACAATTCTTGTAAACAAAGATGGAATATTCAATGATGACGAATATGAATACGACGAAATAGGCATCCCATTTTTAGCACAATTAGGTAGAGAAATATATGAACAGGAATTAAAACGTAAATAATACGCGATTCTGAAAGAAAAATTATGCAAGAAAATTCAAATAAAACAAGAATCAATAAATATCTAAGCGAAGCAGGCTACTGTTCACGTAGAGCAGCAGATAAGCTTATTGAACAAGGCAGGGTTACAATTAATGGTGCGGTACCAGAAATGGGAACCAAAATATCTTCAGGTGATGTTGTAAAAGTTGATGGCGAACTAATAAAAGAACCTAAGGGAAAATCAACTTATTTGGCTTTTAACAAACCTGTTGGAATAGTCTGTACTACAGATACGGGTGTTGAAAAGGATAATATTATTGACTTTATCAATTACCCTAAACGTATTTTCCCTATTGGCAGATTAGACAAACCTAGCGAGGGACTTATTTTTCTTACTGATGATGGCGACATCGTGAATAAAATTTTGAGAGCACGTAACAATCATGAGAAAGAATATTTGGTAACGGTTGACAAACCTATTACCATAGATTTTCTAAATCGTATGCGCAAAGGTATTCCCATCTTAGATACGGTAACTAGAGATTGTGAAGTTTATGAAGTTAGCACGTATCAATTTCGAATTATTCTAACACAAGGTCTTAACAGGCAAATACGAAGAATGTGCGAGTATTTAGACTATAGAGTAAAGAAGCTGAAACGAATTAGAATCATGAATGTACATTTAGATATACCGGTTGGAAAATGGAGAGACCTTACCGAAGAAGAATTAAAAGAAATTAATAGACTGGTAAGTTCATCTTCTAAAACATTCGACAGCAACCAGTAATTTAAAAACAAACCTCTTCGAAATAGAAAGGATTTAACACAAATTAACAAGCGAAAATTACACTTAATACACTAAAAATCATTACCTTAATATAAAAAAAAACGTAATGAGAACAGTACAAAATATCATACCGAAAAAGTACGGATACAAGTTTATATTACTTGTTTTCCTATTTATTAGTACAGGAGCAAATTTTATTTTTGCCCAAAATTCTAATTTTGTTGAATACACAGGTGAAGTACTCGATGCGAACAACAATAAACCTTTGGTATTTGCTTCGTTAACAATTGAAAACACTAATCACAGCACCATCACCAATTCAGAAGGTCAATTCTCTCTTAAAGTACCCAATGATGTCCTAAATGAAAATGTAATAATTGGATTTTTAGGATATAAAACAAAGTCCATTCCGCTAGCTCAATTGAATAAGGACAACAGTAAGATATTAATGGATGAATTTGTAATGGCGCTATCAGAAGCAAGAATAGATGCACCTAATGATGCTGAAACATTAGTAAAAGAGACGCTTAACAAGAAAGGTGAAAATTACTTGAACGAAAATACTGTAATGACCGCTTTTTACAGAGAAACCATTAAAAAGAGGAGAACAAATGTAAGTTTGTCAGAAGCTGTTGTAAATATCTATAAAGCTCCATATTCATCTAACAAAAGTGATGCGTTAGAATTATACAAAGCAAGAAAAAGTACCGATTATAACAAATTAGATACAATTGCCTTAAAGATACAAGGCGGTCCTTTTAATACATTATTTGTAGATATGGTCAAGTACCCCGATTATATCTTTACTCAAGAAACCCTCTCCTATTATGACTTTTCTTTTGATACATCAACAAGGGTAAATGATCAATTGATATATGTAATCGATTTTAAACAGAAGCCAGAAATAATCGACCCATTATATAAAGGAAAATTATACATCGATGCAGAGAATAAAATTTTAACTAGTGCTGTCTACACATTGAACATAACAGACAGAAAATTAGCTGCTCAAATGTTTGTACGTAAAAAACCTAGAAATGCAGAAGTTTGGCCAACAGAGGTGTCTTATAGAGTAGATTACCGCGAAAAAAATGGAAAATGGTATTATGGATATAGTAATGTACTTTTAGAATTCAAGATTAATTGGGACAAACGCTTGTTTAATTCTGTCTATAGTATGAGTTGCGAAATGGCCATTACAGACTGGGAAGAGAATTTTGATAATGTCATACCAAAGTCAAAAAACAGGATTAAATCATCTATAATTTTAAGTGATGAAGCTATAGGTTTTGCAGACCCTAATTTTTGGGGGGAATATAACATTATTGAACCCGAAAAATCAATTGAATCTGCAATCAAAAAAATTCAAAGACAATTACGAAGAGGTAAGCTTGACACTGAGGGCACATCGAAACCGTAAAATAATAGAGCGTATTAAAATTGTTTCACGCCTTTTCTTTAATTTGAGAAACAAAAAAAATCCTTATTCTATTTCTCAAATTAAAGAAACAGAATAAGGATTTTAAAATTTAAAATAATCTAGAATACTAGTTAGCAACCTCGCTGATAAATTTCAATCGATATAGACGAAGTTCCTCTTCTTCATATTCACCGTCAAATTCACTCATTGCTTCCTCCAAATCATCTGTATCAGCTTCCAAAAAATACTCATGAATCTCTTCTTGCTGATCCTCATCCAAGATTTCATCAATCCAATAATCCAAGTTTAATTTAGTACCACTGTAAACGATTTGTTCCATTTCTTTAATAAGATCCGAAATTTCTAATCCTTTAGATGAAGCTATATCTGGCAAAGGTAATTTTCTATCCACATTCTGAATTACATAGAGCTTCAAAGCAGAATTGGCACCCGTGCTTTTAACCACTAAATCATCAGGTCTAATAATCTCATTCTCGGTTACATAATTATCAATAAAAGTAATGAAAGGTTTACCGTATTTTTTTGCTTTTCCCTCACCTACTCCATGAACATTCAATAACTCGTCATGAGAAATAGGATATTTCAAAGCCATATCTTCTAATGATGGATCTTGAAACACCACAAATGGAGGCACTCCTAATTTTTTGGCTTGTGCTTTTCTTAAATCTTTCAATTGTTTTAAAAGTCGCTCATCGGCAATTCCGCCCGATTTTGCAGCTCCTACAATAGCATTATCATTTTCAGCATTGTAGACATGATCTTTGGTCATCATGAATGAAATCGGAGTTTTCAAAAACTTCTTCCCCTTTTCTGTCAAATGCAAAACCCCATATTGTTCTATCTCTTTCCTTAAAAATCCTGCCACTAAGGCTTGGCGTACCAAAGCCATCCAATAGCTTTTATCTTTATCAGAACCAATACCAAAAAACTCCTTTTCATTTGTTTTATGGGACGAAATAATAGCATTCAATTTGCCACGTAATGTATTTACAATCTCTTTTGACTTAAATTTCTCGCTTGTACCTTTTACTACCTTAAGAAGTTTTACAACATTATCCTTGGCTTCTTCCTTATCTTTAGGATTTCTAGTATTATCATCCATATCGGCACCATCACCATTGATTTCATCAAACTCCTCCCCAAAATAGTGTAGCATAAATTTACGTCTAGACATAGACGTCTCTGCATAGGCAACAATTTCTTGCAACAATGCATTACCAATTTCTTGTTCAGCTACCGGTTTACCCGACATAAACTTCTCTAGTTTTTCAATATCTTTATAAGAGTAATAGGCTAAACAGTGACCTTCACCCCCATCACGACCAGCCCTACCAGTTTCTTGGTAATAACTTTCAATACTTTTCGGAATATCATGATGAATTACAAAACGTACATCTGGCTTGTCAATCCCCATACCAAAGGCAATGGTTGCGACTACCACATCTACATCTTCCATTAAGAACATATCTTGATACTTCGATCTTGTTTTAGCATCGAACCCTGCATGATATGGAACTGCGCTTACACCGTTAACCTGCAGAACTTGCGCTAATTCCTCTACCTTTTTACGGCTTAGACAATAAACAATACCAGATTTTCCAGAATTTTGTTTTACAAATCTTATGATATCAGCTTCTACATTTTCGGTTTTAGTACGTACTTCGTAGAAAAGATTAGGACGATTAAAAGAAGCTTTAAACAGCTTCGCACCACCAATACCTAAATTCTTAATTATATCTTCCTGTACCTTGGGTGTTGCAGTAGCTGTTAAGCCAATTATAGGAATATTTTCGCCTAAGCGTTCTACAATCGATTTAAGGTTACGATATTCAGGCCTAAAATCATGTCCCCATTCAGAAATACAATGCGCTTCATCGATTGCTACAAAAGAAATTGTCACCGACCTTAAAAACTCTACATTTTCTTCTTTCGTTAATGATTCTGGGGCAACATATAACAACTTAGTAATACCGTCGGTTATATCTTGTTTAACTTGTTTTATCTCACCTTTATTCAATGAGGAATTTAAAACATGTGCAATTCCTATTTCAGATGATACACCACGAATGGCATCTACCTGATTTTTCATTAAAGCAATTAAAGGGGAAACTACAATCGCGGTACCTTCTTGCATTAGGGCCGGTAATTGATAACAAAGTGATTTACCCCCACCTGTGGGCATAATCACAAACGTATTATTCTGTCGTAAAACATTTTTGATTACTTCTTCTTGAAGTCCTTTGAACTGAGAAAAACCAAAATGTTTTTTTAATGAGGAATGTAAATCTATATTCTCAAAATTTTTACTGTCTGTCACATTTTAAATTTAAGGGGGTACTTTTTATATTAAAACTCATAAGTAAACAAAAATATTATTTGCCTAGCTTGGCTATTCTAAATTATTATGCGATAATCAGCATATAAAATTAAGTTTGTTTAATTTTGTCATCTTAAAGATAATATATTCTTTTAGGATTACAATCCATAATTTAAATAATAGATTGATAACTACGGACACAATTATTGACTTGGCAAGAAAAACCATTGAAACGGAGCGTGATGCCATAGCACATCTCTCTACTCTTCTAACCGATGATTTCGCCAAAGTCGTAAATTGTATTATTGAATCAAAAGGACGTGTAATTATTTCTGGTATCGGAAAAAGCGCCATAATTGCCACAAAAATTGTAGCCACGTTAAATTCTACGGGGACACCTGCAATTTTTATGCATGCCGGTGATGCCATTCACGGAGACTTAGGCACTGTTCAAGACAATGATGTGGTTATTTGTATTTCAAATAGTGGAAATACTCCTGAAATTAAAATGTTAGTTCCACTTTTAAAAAGAGGCTCCAATAAATTGATTGCCATAACTGGCAACATTGAATCTTTTCTTGCAAAACAAGCAGATTATATTCTGAATACATTTGTAGAAAAAGAGGCCTGCCCAAACGGATTGGCTCCTACCACAAGCACAACGGCCCAATTGGTAATGGGCGACGCATTAGCAATAGTACTTCTAGAGATAAAAGGATTTAGCAGTACAGATTTCGCCAAATATCACCCAGGTGGATCCTTAGGCAAACGACTTTATTTAAGAGTTTCAGACTTGGTGAGCAAAAATCAAGTACCAAAAGTTCAAAAAGATGCAGAGGTAAAAAAAGTTATCGTTGAGATTTCCAAAAAAATGCTTGGTGTTACCGCTGTACTAGATGGTGAAAAAGTTGTTGGTATCGTAACCGATGGCGATATTAGACGCATGCTCAATAAGCATGATAATATCAAAGACTTAACGGCAGAAGATATCATGACCAGCAACCCAAAAACTATACCGGCAAATACCTTAGCAATCAAAGCATTAGAGCACATGCAAAAAAAAGGGATTTCACAATTACTTGCTATGGATAATGGCTCTTATGTTGGTGTTATTCATTTACATAATTTAATTAACGAAGGTATTTTATAATGAGTTCTAAAGCTACCAAGCCCCACAACGAGATGTCATTTCTCGACCATTTAGAAGAATTAAGATGGCATTTAATTCGGTCTACTTTGGCTATCGTTATTATAGGCTCTGTAGCCTTTTTAATGAAAAATTTTATTTTTGATACGGTCATATTCGGACCAAAAAAAATGGATTTCCCAACGTATAAACTCTTTTGCGATATAGCTACTTATTTTGGTTTCGATTCTGCTTTCTGTGCCGAAAAATTACCTTTTACTATTCAAAGTAGATTAATGTCGGGACAGTTTTCTGCCCATATTTGGACATCTATTTGGGCCGGTTTCATTATTGGTTTTCCATATGTTCTGTATGAAATGTGGAAATTCATTAGCCCTGGGCTTTATGAAAAAGAACGTAAAAGTTCAAGAGGGTTTATATTAATTGCTTCCCTATTGTTTTTTATTGGTGTTCTTTTCGGTTATTATGTTGTAGCGCCGTTATCTATAAACTTCCTAGGAGCGTATCAAGTAAGTTCAGAGGTAACGAACGAGTTCGATTTAGCTTCCTATATATCAACCGTAAGAGCATCTGTTATTGCGTGTGGTATACTTTTTGAATTACCAATTATAATTTTCTTTTTAACAAAAGTGGGTCTTGTTACCCCAGAGATAATGAGAAAATATCGAAAAATCGCTCTGGTAGTTGTGTTAATTTTATCTGCAGTAATTACACCACCAGATGTTGCCAGTCAAATAATCGTGGCTATTCCTGTTTTGATTTTGTATCAAGTAAGTATCTACATTTCTGCCATGGTACTTAGAAAAGAAAGAAAAAAAGCTAAAAAAGAAAGTACGAATGTCAAACCAAATTGAAGAATTTAACGCTTATCGTTCTAAAATGAACGACAAGCTATTGGCGGACAATAATAAAATTATTAAGCGAATATTTAATTTAGATACCAATGCTTATGCACCAGGTGCACTTGACGTAAAAACCAAAGAACTATTGGGCCTTGTAGCGTCCGCTGTATTGCGTTGTGACGATTGTGTAAAATACCATTTAGAAAGCTCATATAAAGAGGGAGCTTCTAAAGAAGAAGTTATGGAAACTTTAAGTATTGCCACATTGGTGGGCGGTACCATCGTAGTTCCACATTTAAGAAGAGCATATGAATATTGGGAAGAGTTAGAAAACCAACAAGGTTAAATAATACCTAATTACTTTTCTAACAGACCAATAACCAATAGATTTGAAAACATGAAGTTACGTGCCGACAATATTATGAAGTCCTACAGAGGTCGTAGGGTGGTAAAAGGAATTTCTTTGGAAGTTAACCAAGGGGAAATCGTTGGTCTATTAGGACCTAATGGTGCCGGTAAGACAACTTCATTCTATATGATAGTAGGTCTTATCAAACCTAACGGAGGTAGTATTTGGTTAGACGATATGGAAATTACCAAATTTCCTATGTATAAAAGAGCCCAAAACGGTATCGGTTATTTGGCTCAAGAGGCATCGGTCTTTAGAAAACTTAGTATTGAAAAGAATATTTTGAGCGTTCTTCAACTCACCAAATTGAGTAAAAAAGAGCAACACATGAAAATGGAGTCACTTATCGAAGAGTTTGGCTTGGGTCATATTCGTAAAAGCCGTGGAGATTTGTTATCTGGTGGCGAGCGCAGGAGAACAGAAATCGCTAGAGCTTTAGCTACCGACCCAAAGTTTATATTATTAGATGAACCTTTTGCCGGGGTCGACCCTGTAGCTGTCGAAGATATACAACGCATTGTAGCTCAATTAAAAGATAAAAATATTGGTATCCTTATTACTGACCATAACGTACAGGAAACCCTGGCTATTACAGAACGTTCGTATCTTATGTTTGAAGGTGGAATTTTAAAATCAGGTATTCCTGAAGATTTGGCCGCAGATGAAATGGTTCGTAAGGTGTATCTTGGTCAGAACTTTGAGTTACGTAAGAAGAAATTGGATTTCTAAGAGTTTAATTCATTGTTTCGCCCTCTCATAAAATTACAGTACAGATTCCATGTAGGAGAATAATTCTCATCCAAATAACACTCTAATCGTGATTTGGCAATGGTTTTTATTATTTAATTTACCTCTATACAAAGCCATGCTCTGGTCGTTTTCTTTTGATAACCAGCTAATAAAATCTAGCTTATTTTCAAAAGAAACAATAATATCATTAGCACTGCAACCATCATTTACCGTTGTCAAAATAATCTTATTATTTTGACAAAAAAGATCTAAACCACAATAATCTTAGTGGGTATGATGGAATTCTTTCCAAACATCATCTTTCTTAGTTATTTTACGGGCTATTTCATTAGCTATCACCTGTTATCAGGTATATTTTTTTACATTATATATTCCCCATCCAAAAAACAAAAGCTCTAAAATTAAGGCCGGTGTAAATAAGGGCGAAACTCCGTCAAAAAGGGTACTAACAATTCTACCAAAAGAAATACCGCCCATAAAAAGAATATTACTTAAAGTGGCGCCAAACCAAAGCTTCGGTTTAAAAGCACCTATTAACCAATAAATACCAATGCCCAAATAAATACCCATAACCGCACGTAGTATGTTCTTTAACTCCAGGTCGTTTACTTCAAAACCAAGAAGTTCTGGCATTGCATAAGTTGGTTGACCACCATACACTATTCCAGCTATAATCACGATAACTCCTGATAATAAGAGATTAATATTTTTTGGGTTTATCATAGTATCGTTTTCCATAAAGTTGAAAATATCTAAACCCTGCTATTCCACCAATAAATGAAAAGAACGCCAGCATCCAAAATACATGTTGATGCCCTTCCAACCCTGGTGATGAATCTAACAAATAACCCATTGCGAGACCAGCAAAAATATCGGGAGTGTAGCCTATCACAGATATAAGCCCCACAGCAGTACCTGTTAAAACTAAAGGAATTTTACCACTTTGCATAACCGCAAAGTATAAAGAACGAATGGCGTACACCCCTAATGCTACGATCATAATTGAAAACAAGAACATAAAATAAGAAATATCGGCAACGATCCCCGAGGCAAAAATCACTGCCCCAACAAATGATAATACAAAACCAAGGAATAAAAGCAAACTTGGTCTAGAACGATCTGCAACCACACCTATTAAAACACCCATAACAGGCCTTGCAAATAACAAATAAGTACCAATCTCAGCAGAACCAACCTCATCTAAGAACATAACATCTTGCGCATAAAGTGAAAAAATATCCGTGATTTTATACCCTACATAGGCGCAAAGAATAATAATCATCAATAATAATACAGAAGGAAGCCGAAGTACTTCTTTTATTTGCGAGACGGTAATTC
The DNA here is from genome assembly GCF_963975365.1 of uncultured Maribacter sp. Lineage (GTDB taxonomy): Bacteria > Bacteroidota > Bacteroidia > Flavobacteriales > Flavobacteriaceae > Maribacter. The sequence goes on from NZ_CAXBGF010000002.1 coordinate 40,469, forward strand.
TTTCAATTACAATTTTCTTCTCTTGATGCTCTGGTAATTTCATGAACAACCACACCAACACACCTACTACACTAACAATAGCGGAAGAAGTCAAAATAACATACCTAAATGCAAATCGACTTTCTTCTAACGATGCCATCTCTAAATCTACTGACATAAAATGAGAAAAAACAAGAACGCCCAGGGTTCCAAAAAGTGCACCTACCAATCCCCTGCCACCATCTAAAAATCCAAATGCTTTGCCTTGAGATTTTTGACCGCCCCAAACCCGAGTAGCCTTTATCATCGGTGACCAAAAAAGAAAAATGGTTGTGAAACCCCAAAAGCCATATAATATTTGTAATGTAAAATAATCTGGAAACGTAGCAAACACCAATCCTCCTAAAGCTGTCAACCAAAGGGCCAAGGCAATTAATTTTCGAGGCTGGTATTTATCTGCCAAAGGACCGCCCAACAAATAGGAAACCAGTGCTACAAAACCATAAACCGAAAAACATAGCCCAATGGATACATTATCTAGCTCAAACACCTTTAAAACAGTAGGTCTAAATACGCGCTGCAAAACAAAGGGTAATATAAAAACGCTCTCCCCAGCTAAAATCAGTAATAACAAATAATACCATGGAGCTTTTTCAGGTTGTTTCATTTAGTTTTTATAGATATCCACACTTCCTCTTCAGAAGTAGGATCGTTATTTTTGTTTTTTTGCACCCAACCCTTTTACAAATCAATTTGAAATAAACATACCGGACCGTTTTTATAATGAGGTGGTAACCCATCTACATTATCAAGTTCAAACATACCCATAAAATCAAATCCAGCACCTGTATAGTGCCGAATTAGTCCCTTGTTTTCACCCAATGTATCTAACCTGATATATCTTTTTTGCTGAGCTACTGCATACCCTTTAGCCCAGGCCACAATTGCGACAACAAAATTATGTCCTCTAAAATTAGGGTTAGTTGCAATACGATGAATGTAAATAGCTGCATCAGCATTTTTCTCTCCCCAAATTTGTGCATCTGAAAAGGTAATCGCCCAAACACATACTATTTCTTCATTGATAATCAATTTGAACTGTCTACCTTGAACTACCTCATCGTTTACCATCGAGCGGTCAAATTCGGGCCATACTACTACAGTTTTTTTGCCTCTTTGGTAATCTGAAGCTATTCTGTACAACCTAAATATCTCTTCAATATCCTCTTGATTTGAATTTTCAATTTGATGCATATTCAATTATCTTTTAATGAACAATCTTTATCAAAAAACTTAATATTTATAGAACCAAGAGTCCATGCTTAAATAATCCCCTGATTGGTTTTGAAAACCAAAACAGTTCAAAATCTTCAAAAAGAATTTCATATTCAGATTTCACCTGTTTGAAAGACATTGCCTGTTGTTGCGGAGTCAATTTATCTAAAATATTTAAAAGCCAACATCCTTTCGCCTTATCCATTGTAATTTTATACACTTCAGTTTTTGTATGAAATGATAATTCTAGCTGCTCCCAAGTTCTGCCCTTTTTTGATTTGACCAATTCTTTGATTGTTGGCGTTGCACCCAACCAAACTATTTTTGCTGTAGCTTTTGTGCTCAAAGACACTTCCTCTTGAAGACAAGTGAAAATATAATCTGAGGCAATTTTCGTCTTAGGAACATTCACATCGAACCAATCCTGTAATGGCATTTCAAAACCTATACCGTGCATAAAATTAAAGAGCGATTTTTTTAATCCGAAGCTGAATTTACTGTGGTCGACACCGGTTTTATCCTTAAAGTCGATATCGTTGTTCGCGAAACTGATGGATTTTACATCAGGCACAACTCCGTATTCCTCAGGATGCAACCCAACCGGACTATGAGCCGTCAATGCAAATTGATGCCAAAATCCAGATTGTATAATTCCCAATTCAAATAACTGCCGCACCATTTCTAAACTATCAACTGTTTCTTGAACTGTCTGTGTAGGATAGCCATACATTAAATAGGAATGTACCATGATGCTAGCCTCGGTAAAATTTCTGGTTACTTGTGCCACTTGTTCTACAGTTACCCCTTTATCGATAAGTTTTAACAAACGTTCTGATGCCACTTCCAAGCCGCCAGAAACGGCTATACAACCCGAAGCTTTTAACAAATAGCACAAGTCTTGCGTAAAATTCTTTTCGAAACGAATATTCGTCCACCAGGTGATGGTCAGGTTTCTTTTTAAAATTTCCAATGCAAATGCCTTCATTAAGGAAGGCGGTGCTGCTTCATCCACAAAATGAAATCCGGATTCCCCAGTTTGTGCTATTAAAGTTTCTACACGGTCTACCAAAAGGTTTGCCGCAACAGGTTCGTAAATTTTAATGTAGTCTAAAGAGATATCACAAAACGTACACTTGCCCCAATAGCAACCATGTGCCATGGTCAATTTATTCCATCGACCATCACTCCACAAACTATGCATGGGATTGGCAATTTCTATAACAGAAATGTATGCATCCAATAATAAATCTGAATAATCTAGAGTACCAACATCTTGCTGTTTATAATCTGGTCGAGAACTAGTATTTTTATAAACAACTTTATTATCCTCTAAAATGAAAGTTCGTTTTAATTCTCCACCTTCATTCATCACATATTTATGAACAAGTTCTATCGGGAGCTCTCCATCATCCAACGAAATAAAATCAACAAATTCAAACACGCGAGCATCGGTAAGGCTTCGTAATTCTGTATTCGGAAAGCCGCCACCCATAGCAATCTTAACCGATGGATGGTTTTTCTTTATAAACTTTGCGCAACGAAAAGCACTATATAAATTACCTGGAAAAGGCACAGAAAAACATACTAATTTAGGTTGTATGTTCGCTAACTGGTCCGATAGTAGTTCAAGCGTTAATTCATCAATAAAAGTTGGTTCTTCATTAAGATGACCATAAAGTTCATCAAAGGAATTGGCACTACGTCCCAATCGTTCAGCATATCTACTGAAGCCAAAATTTGGGTCTATACATTCTACGATAAAATCGGAAAGATCCTCAAGATATAAGGTCGCTAGATACTTCGCTTTATCTTGCATACCCATATTCCCAAAAGCCCATTCTAAATCATCTAACTGCTTAAAACGAGAAGCTTGCGGTAAAAAATTATCAGCACACAACTGCCTAGCCAGCGTATCATTCTTACCTTGCAGAAATAAAATTACCGCATCTAAAGTTTTTAAATAATCTTGGCGAAGCGCGTATATTCTTAGGCTGTTTTCTGAAACAATAGTATTTGCCTCAAAAGCCATATCAAAAAGTTTCTGAAATGTATTTTTATTAAAGAGAGATAAAATAACCTCAATCCCCAAATCTGAATGAAAAGATGAAATATTCTTCGTATTCAAAAACCCCTTTATATATGCCGTTGCCGGATAAGGGGTGTTCAATTGGGTAAAAGGCGGTGTTATTAAAAGAAGGTCTTTCACAAGGCTATTTTAGAACAATGCTGCAAAGATAACGGATACCTCATTCATTATTCAATATCTCGCGAACCGCTTGCTGATATGCCCTAGGATTATTAGCCTTCTTTATTTTCTTAAATGCTTTATGAGGGTTAGAAGTTGACTGCGAAAAAAACTCCCAAAAGCCCTGCATCTTCATTTTAATGGGTGTTGGCCCAGATAATGCTTCATCATATTGCTGGTATATGGTATCATGAAATTCTGAAAAAATCTTCCAACGGTCTATTGGGTACTCGGTGGTATTGTTCTTGATCATACTTGGTAGAAATGGGTCGGCAATTAACCCTCTTCCCATCATAAAATGATTAATACTAGGAAAACGCTCTTTCATTTCTTTGAACTTAGCTACAGTTGTAATATCACCATTATAGTATAATGTATGCTTAGTACTTTCTATACATTTTTGAAAGGCATCCAAATCTACCCCGCCTTTATACAGTTGCTTTCCTATACGTGCATGAATGGCAATATTTTTTAATGGATACCTATCTAGAATAGGAAAAACATCTAAAATCTCTTCTGCATTTTCATACCCCATTCTCATTTTCATAGATACTATCACATCGGTTTCTTCATGGGCACGCTTTAAAACATGATCAATTCTCTCAGGATTACAAATAAGACCGCTACCCATACCTTGCTTTGTAACCATTGGATACGGACAACCTAAATTCCAATTAAGCTCTTTGTACCCTAAACTCTGAATGTACTTAACTACAAACAAAAATTCATCGGCATCACCAGTCATAACCTGCGGTATAACTTCTAAAGAGGTATTATTCTCTGGCTGTAAATCTTTTTGATATGAATTCTTAATCACCATTTTCCCATTCAAACGAATGTATGGCGCATAAAAAGTATCAATACCTCCAAAATATTTTTGGAATGCATTGCGAAATCTAAAATCGGTAAAACCCTGTAATGGTGATGATAGTAAAGTAACTGACATGTATGTATTACTGCGTTATGTGCAAACTCTTCAATTTTGCAACAACAGATTCAGCTGCAAAAATAGCGCCTTCCATGTAACCAGAGTGATGTTTTGAAGTTTCTGACCCAGAAATGAACAATTTATTATCGAATAAAGGTCTTTGATAAAGGGAATGCCCTCCATTTTGATGCGGAAACAAGTTTTCTACCTGTCTATTAGATTTGGTAAATTCTTCTTGATACCAAGCCGTTTCATTATAAGATTCATATTGTAACGCCTCTTCACCAAATACAATTTTAAGTTGCGCTTCTATCCTTTCTATGCGTTGTTCTTGTGTAAAACGCGAACAACTACCAGAAGTAAAACCAACTAGTGCATAGGATTTAGTTTCTAAATTCGCTTGATCATAGAATTCTGTTAAAGGACCAACATTACTAAATATAGTGCCCGATTTACCTTGCTCTCGCCAAAATGGTTTTTTATAAGTAAATGCAACTTTTATGGAGTCTTGCATCCAGGTGTGGGTTTGTTCTGCCAACGAAACCAATTCATTTGGCAATGCGGGTGAAAATGCTATTTGGTCTATTAATACTGCAGGAGGTAATGTGGTAATCACTAGATCCGCTTTAAAAATTTGAGAATAAGTTTTTATTCTTGAGGTGTTTTCAGAGAATAAAACCTCTTTGACTGTCTCATTCGAAAAAACTGTATTCGCTTTTAGTTTCGAGTATATTGCATTCAGCAAATCAATAGTACCATTTTTAAAGCGATAACTTGGACTATCATTCGGCACAACAATCTCTTGAGGTGGTACATTCGAAAATATCTGAAAATATGATATACCGGTAAGGTACTGCTCAAAAAAAGGTACTTTAAACTCGTGGATAATATCCAACAAATGGTAATGACTTTCATTGAACCAAGTCGCTCCCATTTCTACTTTGGCGTTACCAGATTGTAAAGTGTGTATCCTGCCTCCTATTCGGTCTCTTGCTTCCACCACCGTTACGCTAAAACCAAGTTCTTGCAAGCGATATGCTGTTAAAAGCCCGGTTAAACCTGCACCTATAATTGCGACCGATTTATTCATTAAAGTATGTTATTCTGATTAAAAATGAACTAAGAAATTTTAGACTTTAGGAAACATACAGTTACCAATAACCGACCTATATGTCGTTGACTATGTTCCGCAGCATGAAATAAAAGATCAATTACCGTAGATGGTAATTTCCTTCTACCCACAGTACGTATTTCGGTAAGTTTTCGCACTCGAATGGTTTTAAAATATGCTAAAGCTTCAGCAACTTTTAATGAAAATTGTTCGCTTAAATCTTCAGCTTCTGTTTCTAAATTAAAAGTGCCTTCTTGTTTTAAAAACTGAAACTGCTGATCTGTTAACGATTCACTTTTTGCATAAGTCATCATTCTATCCAAAACACCAGTCATATGATTCATATGAAAACCAACCGATGCCCTGCCAGCTACTTTAGCCCATAAAAGTTCTTTTGGGAAATCCATAGTATATTTAGTTAACGCTCGCTCGGATTGTAAAAGCTCATGTATAGCGGACTGTAAAGCTTCTGGTATGTTAGGTATTGGTCCTGCTAACCAAAACTCTACTTGTACTTGTTCATTAAACATAATTCTGCTTGATTATTACTTCCAATATCAAAGTCTCTCTTGTATAACAGAACTTACTACGTAAAATAGAATAATCAAGGGAATGGCCATAAACTTCATGGTCACAATAAGTACAAGACTAATAATCAAAAAGATATAGCGCATGGCATTATCTTTAAAGCTGGTATTTTTAAATTTTAAAGCAAATAATGGCATATTAGCATTTAGTAGATAAGCACTAACAAATGTTAGAATAATCAGGAACCATTGATTAAGAATCAAAGTATTTAAGAAATCGTTGTTCTGATATAGTAATATTAGTGGTAATGACAGAATTAAAAGGGCATTAGCAGGTGTAGGCAACCCAATAAAAGAGGAAGTTTGATTCTCGTCAATATTAAATTTTGCCAACCTATAGGCAGAGGCCATTGTAATAACAAAACCTAAAAATGGCAAGAGGTTTATAAACTCTATTTCCCCAGATTCTAAAAATAAATGTGAACCATCTCCCCAGCCGCTCGTCTGTGACATTGCTAACAATTGAAACATTACAATACCAGGTACTATTCCGCTTGTAATCATATCCGCCAAAGAATCTAACTGTAATCCCAATTCACTTTTCACATCAAGGACACGTGCCGCCAATCCGTCGAAAAAGTCAAAGAATATTCCCAAGGCAACAAAAATTGCCGCAATTTCCAATCGGTTTAACACAGCGAACATTGTAGCCACGCAGCCACAGAAAACATTCATAAGTGTAATAAAATTAGGTATATGTTTTTTCATGGAAATTCTGTTTCGGCTGCAACAATTCTTTTGATTTTGACTAAAAAAAAGAATTTTACAATTTTAATTTATCATAAAAATAAGATAATTCTATTGGTTCTAACTTTTAAACCGACAAAGTAAAATGAGTTTTAAATTAAAGATTGGTACATGATCCTGTTCAATCAGTAAATTATAAAAGCTTTTAGAATTAAATATCTTATTATTCGCATCTTTGCAGCTGCTATGATTTAGTAAAGGTATGTTCAGAAAATTCATTTTTTTTTTAAGTCTACTTTTTAATACATTTTGGGGATATTCTCAAAATGTGGAACTTTCCCCATTATCAAAAATCAGCTTATTAACTGTAGGCACAGGCGAAGATTTAGCTGCTAAGTTTGGGCATAGTGCTATAAGACTACAAGATCCTGCGTTAGGCATTGATGAAGTATATGGTTATGGCACATATGATTTTGAAGATCCTAATTTCTATTTAAATTTCACCAGAGGTAAATTATCATATACTATTTCGCGAATTCCGTTTAAGTATTTCGATTATTCCTATCAGCAAGAAAAACGATGGGTAAGAGAACAAGATTTAGATTTAGATTTACAGCAACGTACCGCAATCGTTGTATTTTTAGAACACAACTTACTGCCTGAAAATAAAAAATATAAGTATGATTTTTTGTTCGATAATTGCGCAACCAGAATACCCATGGTATTTGAAAAGACATTGGGGAGCACTTTTAAATTTGATTATAATTATTTAAAAAACCATCTTACATTTCGCGAATTAATACGATTAAAACTAAACCCGAATACCTGGTCTAATTTTGGTATTGATTTAGCACTAGGCGCTGTAATAGACCGAAAAGCAACACCTTACGAACATTTGTTTTTGCCTATTTATGTCTATCAACAAATGAAACACACTACATTAAACGGTAAACCAATTGTTAAAAAGGAATCGGTTTTATTGGATATTCCTGAGCAAAATGACAATTCGCCTTTATATCTAACACCTGCTTTTTGGCTAGGTCTACTTTTGGCTTTTGTAGCATGGGCGACCTTTAAAGACTATAAAAATGGAAGACGAACGAAATGGCTAGATTTTTCGCTATTTATGCTCACAGGTCTTTCAGGTATTTTAATTTTATTTCTTTGGTTCGGCACAGACCATTTAGCCACAAAAGCGAATTACAACACCTTATGGGCTTTTGCCCCAAATGCCATAATAGGATTTTTAATCCTAAAAGAAGAAGAAGTGCCAAAATGGATTAATTTTTATTTAATCATATTAATTGGAATGCTATTCTTTACCTGTATTCTTTGGATGTTTAAAATTCAAGTTTTCTCAATACTATTAATCTTAGTTATACTAGCATTAGCTATACGTTACCTATTTCTGTTGTATCATTTTAAAAATGTGATTCAACCTAAAAAATAAAAATCAAGATACCCTACATGAATTTACTTACCGTTGAAAATATTTCTAAATCCTATGGTGAATTGGTGCTTTTTGAAAACCTTTCTTTTGGAATCAATAAAGACCAAAAAATTGCCTTGATCGCTAAAAACGGTACAGGAAAAACTTCCATTTTAAATATCCTTTCAGGATCTGACACTCCGGATACAGGACAAGTAAACTATCGTAAATCTACACGTGTTTCCTTCCTTGCCCAAGAACCGGTCATGGATCCTAACTTAACGGTAGAAGAAACTATTTTCGCATCAGACAATGAGATTCTACAGGTCCTAGCTAATTACGAAAAGGCTTTATTAAACTCAGAAGATGCAGACGCTTATCAGAAAGCTTTTGAGGCGATGGACCGTTTCGAGGCTTGGGATTTTGAAACCCAATACAAACAAATACTTTCAAAGCTAAAACTTGATGATTTGAATGCTAAGGTCGATAAACTATCCGGCGGGCAAAAAAAACGCTTGGCTCTTGCCAATGCACTTATCAATAAGCCAGACCTTTTAGTCTTAGATGAACCTACCAACCATTTAGATCTAGAAATGATTGAATGGTTAGAGGAATTTTTCGCAAAAGAAAATATAACCCTCTTTATGGTAACACACGACCGTTACTTTTTGGAGCGTGTTTGCAATGAAATCATAGAACTTGAAAACGGTAAGTTATACCCATACAAGGGGAATTATTCTTATTACTTAGAGAAAAAGGAAGCTCGTATAGAACAAGAAGCAACGGAGCAACATAAAACAGAATTACTATTCAAAAAAGAATTGGATTGGATGAGAAGGCAACCTAAAGCCCGTACCACAAAATCTAAATCAAGAATAGATGACTTTGCGGTCATTAAGGATAAAGCCAGTCAGCGAAGAAAAGACCATCAAGTACAATTAGAACTTAACATGGAGCGAGTGGGGAGTAAAATTCTCGAACTTCATAAGATTACTAAGTCGTACCCTAACAAACCTATTCTAGATAAATTCGAATATGTTTTTCAAAAAGGAGAACGAATAGGTATTATAGGTAAAAACGGTACAGGTAAATCAACCTTTTTAAATATTTTAAGTGGCCGTGATCAACCGGACAGTGGAAAAGTAATTGTTGGTGATACTATTAAATTTGGATACTACACTCAAAAAGGAATTAACATAAAAGAAGGTCAGAAGGTTATCGATGTCATTCGTGAATTCGGTGATTATATACCTTTAATGAAAGGAAAACAGATATCAGCACAACAATTATTAGAACGATTTCTGTTCGATAGAAAAAAGCAGTACGATTTTGTAGATAAATTGAGTGGTGGTGAGCGTAAGCGTCTTTACTTATGTACCATACTCATACAGAATCCGAACTTCTTAATTCTTGATGAGCCAACCAATGATTTGGATATTGTAACGCTAAATGTATTAGAAAGTTTTCTGATGGATTTTCAAGGATGCCTTTTAGTAGTTTCGCATGACCGTTATTTCATGGATAAAATTGTAGATCACTTATTTGTATTTAGAGGTGATGCCATGGTGGAAGATTTTCCCGGCAACTATTCAGATTATAGAGCCTACGAGGACAGCCAAATTCAAGATAAAAGAGAACAAAAAGAAATTCAAACTTCGACCAAAACCAATTGGAAAGAACCAGATACAACTCCAAAAATATCGTATACTGAACAGCAAGAGTTCAAAAAGATAGAAAGAGAAATTCAAAAACTCGAAAATGAGAAAGTTGCACTTCAAGAAAAATTCATCGATGGTTCGTTAGGTGGAGATGATATTAAAGACTTATCGATTAAATTAAAAGAAGTAACAGATTCTATTGAAAAAAAGACCGAACGATGGTTTGAGCTTTCAGCACTCATGGAGGGTTAGAGGCTTTTATCACGCTGACTCCATTTTACATTTTACTACTTCCAAAAATTAGTAGACGCGTGGTATTTACCATTCGTCTACAGTGAAATGCCGCTCAACCGTCTGCGGCAAATTAGGCTAGTTCATGCCCTTACTTTAGCAGTGTAAAACAAATATTATGAAATCAATTATCCTTTTAACTGTTCTTTTTTTCACTACTTTCTTAGCGCAAGCACAAGCAAATAATGAGAATGTTTCTCTAGAGGTTGAAACTACACAAGCTGATATGATTCAAACAATTGAAATTTCGAAAAATACTGTTCCTACTCTGGAAATTAAACACACAATGGAAGTTGCAAGATTATACAAGAACAAAAAAAACAGAATAATTAAAGATTTGGAATTCACCACCAAATTGAATAATGCTAAACTTTCATAATTAAATTCCCACTTCCTTTTAATCACAAAATTTAAACCTACCCCACTTCTTACCAATACCTATTACTTAAAAACATTAAACTTTACGGTTTCAATTCTAAGTTGCACCACTATCATTACTTTTGACAAAAATTGAAAAAGTAATCTGTGTTTCGTTTTATATCCTTCATCAAATTTCTTTTTTCGGCAACGAATCAACATGGGGTTCATTCACCATTTGTATATGCTTATGTGACCAAATGTCTTTATAAGAGAAGGCAAATAAAACTTCCAATAACCTTAAAGATTCTTGTCAAAAGTCTTGATTACTTCAAATATCATTCATTGCGTATTTTGGGTAATGATGAAAAAATTGAGGAAACCATCAAACAATATTGCCCAAATATTTCCTTCACTAAAAACGATACCGATGTATTATTTGGAAGTATCTCTGACCTTAACATTGGTCTAGAAGTTAATAATTTGCCCAATGACTCCATGTTGGTTTTAGACGGAATTCATAAAAATCCAAATAACCTTGAAAGTTGGGAAAAGCTGAAAGCATTAGAGCATGTTCGTGTAACAGTCGATTTATTTTACTGCGGAGTCATATTCTTTAGAAAGGAACAAGCAAAGGAACATTTTAAAATACGGATATAAACCAGTAATTTTAAACCAAAGTAATTTTAAATGAACAGTAATACCATATATATTATTCTAGGAGTCGTGTTCGCTATATATTTAGTTATACGTATAACCACTAGAGGTAAGTCAAATGACCGAAAATCAAGAAAGTTCATGGGAGATTATGAGCGAAAGAATAAAGATGAAAAGAGGTGATAATCGTTAAAATTAGTCAGCTTACAACATCCTAATTCTTACTTAAACCTTCTACAATCTACAAAATGAAAATATATACCAAAACAGGAGATGACGGCACAACCGGACTTTTGGGTGGCACCCGAGTACCAAAACATCATATTCGTATAGATAGTTATGGTACCGTAGATGAATTGAATTCTTGGATCGGACTCATAAGAGATCAAGATATTGACCCTATTTACCAGCACCAATTAATAATAATACAGGAACATTTGTTTACAGTAGGGGCAATTTTAGCTACTGACCCAGAAAAAACAGTACTTAAAAATGGCGAACAACGCTTAAAAATCAAAAAGGTAGGGTTTGAAGAAATTGATTTTTTAGAGCAGGCTATTGACGAATTGGACAGTCAATTACCACAAATGACTCATTTTATTTTACCTGGCGGCCATACTACAGTGTCATACTGTCATATAGCAAGAACTGTTTGTAGAAGGGCAGAACGCATTTCAACACTATTATTTAAAAACGAACCTTTCGACAGTAATATACTTTCCTTTTTAAATAGACTTTCCGATTACTTATTTGTATTGGCACGGAAATTGTCCTATAATTTAAAAGCGAATGAAATAAAATGGGTTCCTAAAAAAAAGGACTAATAAATCCCTAATTAATTCGTTATCAATTAATAATTATAAAAAAAATACAGAAGTTAAATTGAAATTTATCACTAAATTCTTGGTCGTCTCAATTTAAAAATTACTTTTGCAAAAAATTAAAACTAAACAATTACTATGTATTGGACATTAGAATTAGCATCTTATTTAAGTGATGCACCTTGGCCGGCAAGTAAAGATGAGTTAATAGATTACTCCATCAGAACTGGAGCCCCTTTAGAAGTCGTAGAGAACTTACAATCAATGGAAGAAGAAGGTGGCGAGATATATGAATCGATCGAAGAGATTTGGCCTGACTATCCAACGGAAGAAGACTACCTCTGGAACGAGGATGAATATTAATATTCGATATCATAATAACTACTTAAAAGTCTCCTCGGAGGCTTTTTTTTTATGTAATTTTGACAGGTATTTAGGTGAACCGGTTAAAAAACAAGACTGGAATACCTTTTGATAATTTACAGCGTCGGCCATATTTGCCGTCTTTATAATATTTTGAAAATCTCCTTACCTATTTTTGGGTTAAGTAAATTTCAATTCTAATAGTTTAAAATATATGAGTTTCATTAATTCCATCCTAAAGGCATTCGTTGGTGATAAGTCACAAAAAGATGTAAAGGAATTACAGCCTTTAGTAGATCAAATAAAAACATTTGAATTGCAGCTTGAAAGCCTTAGTCATGACGAACTCAGGCAGAAAACCATAGAGTTTAAAAAGATAATTCAGGATTCATACCAAGAGAAAACCGAGCAAATAAACACCTTAGAGGAAGAAGTTAAGAACTCTACAGATATTGACAAGAACGAAGACATTTACACCGAAATTGATAAATTAAAGGAAGAAGCGTACGTTATTTCTGAGGAAACTTTAAACAAGTTACTTCCAGAAGCTTTTGCCGTAGTAAAGGAAACTGCCAAACGTTTTGCCAATAATAAAACTTTGAAAGTGACAGCGTCAGAATATGACAGAACATTGTCAGGTTCTAATGATTATGTAACCTTAGAGGGTTCAGATGCTATTTGGAAAAATTCATGGAATGCTGCCGGTAAAGAAGTAACCTGGGACATGATACATTACGATGTACAGCTTATAGGTGGTATTGCCATGCACCAAGGTAAAATTGCTGAAATGCATACCGGTGAAGGTAAAACCCTTGTAGCAACATTACCCTTATATTTAAATGCACTAAGCGGAAACGGCGCTCACTTGGTAACCGTTAATGATTACCTAGCAAAAAGAGATAGTGCTTGGATGGCACCTATATTTCAATTTCACGGACTTACTGTGGATTGTATAGATCATCACCGACCAAATTCCGATGGTAGGCGTGCAGCTTATAACGCAGATATTACATACGGAACGAATAATGAATTTGGTTTCGATTACCTAAGGGATAACATGGCTCATACACCAAAAGATTTGGTGCAGCGCCCACATAATTACGCTATTGTCGATGAAGTAGATTCGGTATTAATCGACGATGCTCGTACACCTTTAATTATTTCCGGTCCTGTACCAGAAGGTGATCGTCATGAATTTAACGAATTGAAACCTAAAGTTGGTGAAATCGTACAAAAGCAACGTCAACATTTAACCGGTGTTTTGGCAGAAGCTAAAAAACTTATAGCAGAAGGCGATACAAAAGAAGGCGGGTTTCTTTTGCTACGTGTATTTAGAGGATTACCAAAGAATAAGGCATTAATTAAGTTTTTGAGTGAAGAAGGAGTTAAGCAATTACTCCAAAAAACCGAGAATTTCTATATGCAGGATAATAATAGGGAAATGCCCAAGGTAGATGAAGACCTATTATTCGTTATTGATGAGAAAAATAACCAGATTGAATTGACAGATAAAGGTGTCGATTATATTTCTGGCGAAGAAAATAGAGACTTCTTTGTCATGCCAGATATTGGTGGTGAAATTGCTAAAATTGAAAACCAAAATCTTGAGATTGAAGAAGAGGCTGAACTAAAAGAAGAGCTTTTTAAAGACTTTACCATTAAGAGCGAGCGTATTCATACCATGAGTCAATTATTAAAAGCATACACCCTCTTTGAAAAGGATACTGAGTATGTAGTAATGGACAATAAAGTAATGATCGTTGATGAGCAAACCGGTCGTATTATGGATGGCCGTAGGTACTCCGATGGGCTTCACCAAGCTATTGAAGCAAAAGAGAATGTAAAAATCGAAGCATTAACCCAAACTTTTGCAACGGTAACATTACAAAACTACTTTAGAATGTATCGTAAACTCTCAGGAATGACCGGTACGGCTGTTACTGAAGCTGGTGAATTCTGGGAAATATATAAATTGGATGTGATGGAGATTCCAACCAACAGACCAATTGCTAGAGATGACCGCAACGATTTAATTTACAAAACAAAAAGAGAAAAGTACAATGCAATTATTGAAGAGGTAACCAAAATAAGTAAATCGGGAAGACCAGTTCTTATTGGTACAACTTCTGTGGAAATATCAGAATTATTATCAAAACTATTAAGTGTTCGAAAAGTTCCACATAATGTATTGAATGCAAAGCTTCATAAAAAAGAAGCAGATGTTGTTGCCGAAGCAGGTAATGCTGGTATAGTTACCATCGCAACCAACATGGCGGGTCGTGGTACAGATATTAAACTATCCGAAGAAGTCAAAAAAGCTGGTGGTCTTGCCATAGTAGGTACGGAACGTCATGATTCTAGACGTGTAGACAGACAATTACGCGGACGTTCTGGTAGACAAGGTGATCCAGGAAGCTCTCAATTCTATGTTTCTCTAGAAGATAACCTTATGCGTTTGTTCGGCTCTGACAGAGTAGCTAAAATGATGGATAAGATGGGCTTAGAAGATGGCGAAGTTATACAGCACAGTATGATGACAAAATCTATCGAACGTGCGCAGAAAAAAGTGGAAGAAAACAACTTTGGGGTTCGTAAGCGTCTTTTAGAATATGATGATGTTATGAACGCACAGCGTGAAGTAGTCTATAAAAGAAGACGCCATGCATTACAAGGTGAGCGCTTAAAGCTTGATATTGCAAATATGATCTATGACACCTGTGAGGTAATTGTAGAAGGCAATAAAGCTGCCAGTGATTATAAGAATTTCGAATTTGAGCTGATTAAATATTTTTCGATGACATCACCAGTTGATGAAGCTGACTTCGGAAAATTGGGTGCCCAAGAAATAACAGGTAAAATTTATAAAGCTGCATACGACCATTATAATGATAAAATGGAACGTAATGCTGCATCTGCTTTCCCTGTAATCAAAAAGGTGCATGAAGATAATGCAAACAATTTCGAGCGCATAGTAGTTCCATTTACTGACGGAATCAAAAGTTTAAATGTTGTAACCAATCTTCAGGAAGCTTACGATACCAACGGTAAACAATTAATTACCGATTTCGAAAAGAATATTTCATTAGCTATAATTGATGACTCATGGAAAACGCATCTTCGTAAGATGGATGAGTTGAAACAATCTGTCCAATTAGCAGTTCACGAACAAAAAGACCCATTATTAATTTATAAGTTCGAAGCATTTGAATTATTTAAGTCAATGATAGAGAAAGTGAACAAAGAAGTAATTTCATTCTTATTCAAAGGAGAATTACCTTCTGAAAACACAAACGCTATACAAGAGGAAAGGAATATTCGACGTTCGAAAGAAAATTTAAAAACGACTAAAGAAGAAATCCCTAATAGTGATGAAATGGTAGCTCAGAGTAGAGCCGTTGGCCAAACACAAGGACAACGACCTGCCGTAACTGAAACTATTACAAGAGAGCAACCTAAGATTGGTCGTAATGAACGTGTTACCATCAAAAATGTATTGAGTGGAGAAAGCAAAACTGTAAAGTTTAAGCAGGCAGAACCTCTTATACAGAGTGGTTCTTGGGTATTAACCCAAGATTAATAAAAACATTATAAATATTTAAAAAAGGCATCCCAATATTGGGATGCCTTTTTTAATACCTATAATTTTCACTTTACATTTTCAACTTGTTAAATCAACTTACTAAAATTATTTGGTGTTGAAAATTAGCTATATTTAGACAACCTATTAAAAATCAAACCAATGAATACTACCAGAAGAAAATTCATCAATTCAATAGGAATGCTTGCAGCTAGTTCAGCTTTTCCAATTTCAACATTTGCATTTAGTAAGACTTCAAAACTAAAAGTTGCATTGGTAGGAACTGGTATCCGGGGAACCACCTTTTGGGGAAAACGTTTGGTTGACGAATATGGAGAAATTTTAGAATTCGTCGGGCTATCTGATATCAACTCAAGTCGTTTAAAATATGCCAAAAATTTTATTGGTGCTAATTGCCCACTTTTCACAAATTTTGAAGAGATGGTGAAGATGACGAAACCAGATTTGATTATTGTGACTACTAAAGATTCAACGCACCATCAATTTATAATTAAGGGATTGGAAATGGGTTGTGACGTATTAACAGAAAAACCATTGACTACAGATGAAACTAAATGTCAGGCAATTATAGATGCTGAAAAAAAATCAGACAAAAAACTAATTGTAGGTTTTAATTATAGATGGAGCCCGTATGCAACCAAAATAAAAGAATTATTGGCAAATAAAACGATTGGGGATTTGGTATCCGTTGATTTCCATTGGTATTTAAATACGTATCATGGTGCTTCGTATTTTAGAAGATGGCATGGTGAAATGGAGAGTAGCGGATCTCTTTGGGTTCATAAATCTACTCATCATTTTGATTTATTAAACTGGTGGATAAATTCTGAACCCAATCAGGTATTTGCCTATGGTGATTTAGAATATTATGGCAAGAACGGAACACAAAGAGGTCCTAATTGTCGTAGTTGTAATCATAAGGATACCTGCGAATTTTATTGGGATATTACCAAAGATGCATCATCTAAAAAATTATACACTGATCACGAACATGAAGATGGTTATATAAGAGACAATTGCTTATTTCGGGAAAATATTGATATTTATGATAAAATGTCTGCCCAAGTAAAATATGCAGACAATACAGTATTAAACTATAGTCTAACTACCTATTCACCCTTCGAAGGGTGGCGTGTTGCTTTTAATGGCACAAAAGGTAGAATTGAAGCTTCACAAGACATTCCTTACCATTCAATAACCTCTGTTGATGAAGCTGAAAAACATGTTTTGGAAATGGCTCAAAACAATAAGGAAGAATTAAACCATGAGTCAATTATAGTTCACAAGCTTTGGGAAAAACATGAAGTAATAAATATACCTATGGAAAAAAGTGGCCATGGTGGTGGAGACAAACGCCTTCATGATAAAATATTCGTCAATCCTGAAACAACTGACCCATATGGCAGAACTGCCGGTGTTAGAGATGGAGCAATGTCCATTTTAATAGGTATAGGTGCTAGAATAAGTATTGAATCTGGCAAGGCTATTAATATTGGAGAATTAACAGACCTTAAACCAAAGAAAGAGCGCAGCTGACACTAACTTTACATAATTATGTCATACAAAAACAAAAAACACTAGCATAATGATAAAAACATAATTAGATTTACATTTCTAATTTAGTATGTTTTTTTGTACATAAACAATATCTATGCCCGGATTTACCATTGACAAAGAGCGTCTTCAGGATAAAACCAAACTTTTTTTAAGGGTAAATTATACCACTAGCATAATATCCATTTTATTTGGAGCATTATGCTATTTCCTATTAGGCATAACCGAAGTTATTCCTTTCACACTTTTAGCATTTGGAGTTTTAAACTTCATCAACTTACAATACTTTAAAATTCATAAAAAGATATTTCCAACCTTCAATTTTTCATCTATAATTGGTCTTTTATCCTCATTTATAGTGACTTTATACAGTGGCGGAATACATAGTCCTTTTATCTTTATGATTCCGTTAGTTGCATTTGGTGGCTTTATCAACAGCAGTAGATATGGCAAACTCTATTTGAACGTTATTATAGTTCTCATCTTATTAGTTTTTACACAAACTATACCTGAGCTAAATATCACAGGAAATGCCGTGCCAGAAAGTTCGAGTGCTGTATTTAGCCTTGTTTCAGTTTTATTTTCGGTTTTTATTTTAGGAAACACATTTGGCAAAAGTTTATTAAAGACCTACAACGCACTGTATACTTCCAAGAAGGACATGGCCAATCAAGTTCATGAAAAAGAAAATTTACTGAAAGAAGTTCATCATAGAGTTAAAAACAACTTACAGACCGTATCAAGTTTATTAAGCCTACAATCTCGAAATATTAAAAGCAGCCCAATGAAAAGCCTCCTAAAAGGAACGCAGAATAGGGTAATCGCAATGGCAATGGTTCATGAAATGCTCTACATGCGAAAAGATATTAGCCATATTGAGTACAAATCTTATGTTCAAGAGCTAAGTGAATATTTAATTCGTTCTATAAAAGGAATCGACAATAATATTAATTTAAAAATTGATATTCCAGATATAAAGTTAGGTATAGACACTGCCATTCCATTAGGTTTATTAATCAATGAATCTTTGACCAATTCATTAAAGTATGGTATCGAAGGTGATAAAGAAGGCGAAATCAGTATTAAGTTACAAAAAGATTCAGAAAAAGAAAATTGTTACATTCTTGAAATAGGAGATAATGGTATTGGTTTTCCTGAAACAATCAATTACAAAAACACAAAGTCATTAGGGTTAAAACTCATATACAATCTTACCCGTCAATTACGGGGAACAATTGAACGCGATGCCTCCAAAAAAGGCACCAACTACATTATCAAATTCCAAGAAATAAACCAACAATTATCTCCAGTTATGTAAGTTAAAGCCTTTTGTGTTTTTTAGTTCAGAATTCTATTAATAAAGTTGATACTTGCTCTGTGTACTTATTATCTCTTTGCCTATATTTATAAGGACTAACTTAAACTGTCTCCTTATGTTCAAACAAATAGTATTAGCTACGGTATTCATTTTCGTAGGCTTACTAACGATCAATGCCCAATCTCTTGCAGGAGATGGCCCACACACTCAATTAATAATTAGAGGCGTTATGCTTATTAATGGAAATGGAGCACCACCACAAGGCCCCATTGACATTGTCGTTGAAAACAATATCATTAAAGACATTAAAGTTGTAGGATATCCTGGTGTAGCCATCGATAACTCTAAGCGACCACAATTAAAAGTAGGTGGCAAGGAGCTAGATTGTACTGGTATGTACTTAATGCCTGGCTTTATAGATATGCACACCCATATTGGCGGTGATGCGCAAGGTGCTGATCCAGATTATGTTTTTAAACTTTGGATGTCACATGGTGTAACCACAGTAAGAGAGGTTGCTGGAAGAGGTATTGATGCAACGCTAGATTTAAAACAAAAAAGCGAGAGAAATGACATTATCGCCCCACGTATAATCTCATATACCGCATTTGGGCAAACCAGTAAATCCTTTAATCCGTTGAACGATATTCCTATATCAACTTCGGAACAAGCTCGTGAATGGGTACGTGCGAATGCCAAAAAAGGAGCTGATGGTATTAAATTTTTTGGTGCAGAACCATCTATTATGGCGGCAGCACTTGATGAAAACAAAAAATTAGGACTAGGTTCTGCATGTCACCATGCACAAATGAGCGTTGCTAGATGGAATGTACTTCATTCCGCTAGGGCGGGATTAACTTCAATGGAACATTGGTATGGATTACCGGAAGCATTATTCGATAATCGTACGGTGCAGGATTTTCCTCTTGATTATAACTATCAGAATGAGCAACATCGTTTCGAAAATGCCGGAAAATTATGGGCACAGGCAGCTGAACCATACTCTGAACATTGGAATAATGTAATGAATGAATTATTGGCGTTAGATTTTACTTTGGACCCTACGTTTAATATCTATGAGGCTAGTAGAGATTTACAGCGCGCTAGACGTGCCGAATGGCATGAAGACTATACATTGCC
Source organism: uncultured Maribacter sp. (assembly GCF_963975365.1). Classification (GTDB taxonomy): domain Bacteria; phylum Bacteroidota; class Bacteroidia; order Flavobacteriales; family Flavobacteriaceae; genus Maribacter. The sequence continues at coordinate 60,467 of NZ_CAXBGF010000002.1, forward strand.
CTCACTTTGGGAATTTTATCAACCAAGCAAAGTATCTCATGGTTCTTATTGGCATGATTGGGGTACAGAGCAGGAAGTGCAATGGAAAAAGAACTATAATCTTTGGATGACCTTTATTAATGAATATAAAAATAGAGGTGGTCGAGTTACAACAGGTTCCGATTCTGGGTTTATATTCCAATTATACGGTTTTGCCTATATACGTGAACTAGAATTAATGCGTGAAGCAGGATTTCACCCTTTAGAAATAATACAATCTGCAACTTTAAACGGTGCAGAAGCATTAGGTTTAGATGACAAATTAGGTTCAGTTACTATCGGAAAATTAGCTGACTTTGTTGTAGTTGAAGAAAATCCGCTTCAAAATTTAAAAGTACTATATGGAACAGGAGCAATAAAGCTTACCGATGATAATGAGGTGGTTCGTATTGGTGGTGTAAAATATACTATTAAAGACGGTATCGTTTACGATGCAAAAGCCCTATTAGCAGACGTAAAACGACAAGTTGATGAAGCCAAGGTCAAAGAGAATTATAGAATTAAGCAGCCTGGCATTAAGAACTAAAACTTTCTTTTGTTTACTGGTACCTTGATTGGACGCAATTGTTTTTTATTTTTTGAAGTTAAGGAAACAACTACAAGAACAATTAAAGCGGGTATTAAAAGTGTAAGTATTATCATAATTGAAATTTTAAAAGGATGCTTCATTGCACCTTTTTAATATAGCAAAGATTATGCCAGCTTACCATAATTCTTATGTGTAATAAACGCCAATTCTCTGTTGACTCTAGAATTTCTATATCGATACAAACGAGTTATTTCAGTTTCAGTAGTGATTGTAAACGTTTTATTATAGTCAGTACCATTAAGGCTATGAACCATAACAATGCCCATTTCAATAGTGTTAACTTTATCATCTGATTGAGGGTTTTGTGCTATCGCTAATGCTCCGGCGAAAATTATAAGTAGTAAGGTGAATATTACTTTCATATCTTAATATTGAACAATATAAAGATACCAGCGGCTCAACAATAAAGACTCTTGACCACGATGAACGACTGTAATTTTCGGCTAATGTAAATTCCTATGATGAATCGACAAAAAATGCCGATGAATAGCTTTTGACCTAAAAACATCACACCGAGATGATATGTAATTCGTCGAAATTTTTAAAAAATTTTATTATTAAAGCATCAATAAAAACACCTTTAATGGAATGTAATAAATGATATTTATTAAAGTATATACTTGCCCTGTTTTGTAAAAGAAAAGTATTTTGAATATATAGAAGGTATCCTTATTTGTTCCTACCCCTTTTTCCATAATTTTTATCGCCTCGAGTCTTTGGCTTAGAATATTTCTTTTTAATAATCCGTTTATAAGAACCGCCCTGGTTTTCTTTTTTGTTCTTATCCGATTTATCATGAAAACTAGCTCCACGCTCTTCTTCATTTATATTCAAAGGATTTTCACGCTCCTTATGTTTAGGCTGTTCGTCGAAAGTTAGTTTAGTGGCTATTTCAACATTACCAGGTAAGTCTAATAAATCTACTTTGTGCAACATCAAATCTTCGATGGCATCTTTTGCTTCTTCTTCATTTGGGGTAAATAATAAAATAGAAGTTCCCTCTTTCTCCGCCCTACCCGTTCTACCGATTCGGTGCATATAGTTTTCAGGATAAATAGGCGTATCAAAATTAATGACATGTGAAATTTCCTGAAGGTCAAGTCCCCTTGCCATAACATCTGTAGTTACCAAAATTCGGTTCTTACCTTCATCAAATTGGTTGATAGAGCGTAATCTATAGTTTTGGGTCTTATTAGAATGTATAATACAAATTTCTTCACTAAAAAATTCTGCCAGCTCTTTAAACAACAAATCTGCACTACGTTTGCTAGAGACAAAAACCAAAACTTTATGGTATTCCTCTTCTTTCTGCAGTAAATTAACCAACAAATTTACTTTTGTATAAAAGTTAGGCGTTGCATACCCGAATTGAGCTATGTTCTCTAATGGAGTTCCACTAACTGCAATTGATATTTTCTGAACTCCTGTAAAGAAATCGGTAATAAATAACTCTATGTCATCGGTCATAGTTGCAGAGAACATAATATTCTGTCTTCTGACAGGTAACAATTCGAAAATATTAACCAATTGAAATCTAAATCCCAAGTCTAACATAACATCGACCTCATCAATTACTAGTTTCTTGACCGATTTTAATTGAACTGCTTTGGTCAAAATTAAATCGTATAATCGTGCAGGAGTTGCCACCAAAATATCGGTACCCAAAGCCAACGCATCTTTTTGTCGTAACATACTTTTACCACCAAACACACCTAGGACACGAATAGCTGAATATTTAGCTAGTTTTTCAGCTTCCTCTACTACTTGTACCACTAACTCGCGAGTAGGCACAAGAATTACCACCTTTGGGTGTATCTCTTTAGAAAATGAGAGGTTATTTAAGATTGGAAGTAAATAAGCAAATGTTTTTCCTGTTCCGGTCTGTGCTATACCGACAACATCACTACCACTCATTACGATAGGAAAAGCCTTCTCTTGAATAGGTGTAGTATTTTCAAACCCTAAATCATCTAGAGCTTTTTCTAGGTTTCTAGAAATCTTTAAATCGGTAAACAAAGACATAACAATTACTTTTGTATTTCAGTTGCAAAGCTATGTGGATTAGTTGACAAAACACGATAACTAAGACAATTATCGTTTTTATCCTTTTAGATTCTATTTTTTTTAGAACTAAAACTAAATTTAGTTTTGTAGTTGACAACAGATTGAATGCCACATTCTATTCTTTACTAATATTAGTACTTGACAGTCAAGAATTTCCTAAATAGATTTTTAATTTCCCGTAAACCAGCTGACTCTTTTATTCTCTAGCCGCTTTAAATTCGCTGCGATCATACCATTTCGGAAAATAATTATCATTCGCTAATTTCAATCCAATCGCATAAAATAATTGCAAGTCTAATTTCACCCCACTAAGGTTTGTTGTTTCGGAATTATACTCATCAGAAACTTGATGGTAATTATTAATATTGTAGTATGTATTAAGTTTTTTTACCTCTTCAATACTTTTATCGAAGCCTTCATAGGTACCACTAGCATATAATGCAGGTATCCCGATTTTGGCAAAATTAAAATGGTCGGATCTAAAGAAATACCCTTTTTCCGCCTCTGGATCCGGTATAATATATCTGTCCTGTTTTAGAGCTTCCTCTTTGGCATATTCATCCATTTCGGAATGTCCGAAACCTGTAATAGTCAAATCTTTCATTTTTCCTGGACTGGCCAATGCATCCATATTTATGTTCGCAACTGATTTTTTAGGATCAAAAATTGGATTTTCAGCATAAAAGGCTGAACCCAACAATCCCTGTTCCTCTCCTGTAAGAGCAATAAAAAGAATTGAGCGTTTTGTTGTTTCACCTTTTTTAAACGCTTCTGCAATAGCTAACAACCCTGCAGTACCAGAAGCGTTATCTATTGCACCATTATATATTGAATCTCCATCAATGGCCTTACCAACGCCTAAATGATCCCAATGTGCAGAATAAATGATTACTTCATCTTTTTTCTCTGAGCCAGTTATCATAGCTACCACATTTTTAGAAACATCTTTTTTAATATTGTTTTCAACAGAAACGGAAACATTCAAATCCAAAGGTGTTGGTTTAAAATCTTTATTTCTAGATAGGCTTTTATAATCCTGGCCTTTCATTGCCGATGCATCGAAGATTTGCTGTGCACTTTCTCCACTGATCCAAGACTCTACCTCAAGCAATGGTAAATCACTTTCAATTGTTAATCGAGCACCAGTCCAACCAGATTCAATAACATTCCAACCATAAGAAGCGGGTTCCGTATCATGTATTATAATTAATCCTGCTGCGCCTTGTCGTGCAGCTTCTTCGTATTTATAGGTCCAACGACCATAATAAGTCATTTCATTTCCTTTAAATAAAGTGGAGTCTCCAGATTTAAAACCTGGGTCATTAATAAGAACTACAGCTGTTTTTCCTTTCCAATCTATTCCTTCATAATCGTTCCAATCATATTCAGGAGCCACAACACCATAACCGGCAAATACAAGTTCCGATTTTTCTAGACCAACATCGGTAACAGGCTTATTTGTTGTTGCTACAAAATCTTTTAAGTAGTCTAATTTTATTTCTGTATTTCTTCCTGAAATGATCATATGTTCTGATGGCGTACCGGTAATTTCTACCATTGGCACATCTTGAAAATAACTATCACCGTTACCAGGTGAAAGTCCTAGTTTTTCAAATTCATCTTTTAAATAGTTTACCGCTAGCGTTTCGCCAACGGTAAATGGCTTTCGACCTAGAAACTCGTCGGATGCAAGACGCTCGATATGTTTACCAATAACTTTTTGGTCAACCTCTATTACTGCCGTGGGCACCTCTTTTTCATCTATGCAGCTAACAAATAAAATGATTCCTAAAAATTGTAAAAAAATCTTCATCCTTAATATTTTGAATATGTGTTCGTTAAGGTAAATAGAATACCTATAAACAGGATATAAATCGTTATATATTTTGATTTAGCTCAATACCACAATTTAAAAAACGGTAAAAGCATTAATTACGCTCTGTGTCAAGTTCCATTTTTCTATCTTTTGCATTTTCAAGCAACACATCTATTTTATCTTTATCAAAATACTCACCGTCATTTACAACGGCGTAAATATCTTGCGTGGCTTTTATATCTTCTAATGGATTCGAATTTAAAAGAACTAAATCTGCCTGTTTATTTACTTCAACAGTGGCCATAGTAGTTAAGGTACCCATTAGCTTTGCTCCGTTTATAGTAGCACTTTGCAATATCTGTAAAGGCGTAAGACCAGCATCTTGAAACAGCATCAATTCTTCGTGAAGTGATTGCGCCGGATATACATAGGTATTCAAAGCAGCTGCATCACTACCGGCAAGAATGTTTATACCTGCTTCTTGAAAATAAGGCAATTGTTTTGCTATTAATTGATAACGGTCTTTACGGGCTTGTCTATCGTCTGGGGAATCATTTGCCATCCTATCGATTCTCCATTGATAATTGGATGTAAATCGATTTGTTAAATAGGCTAAATATGCATCATTTTCATGATTGTTTTCATCTAAATAGGCAAGTTGTTTTCCTCCTATCAATGTTGGCGTAATGGCAACAATGGTTTTACCTAATTTTTGATAGGCCAGATTCGCAATTTCTTGGTCAAAACCAGTCGCGTATAGTTCATTTGCACGCTCTTTGGTAATTTCACCAGCTTTTACTTTAGCAACAATATCCTTTTCATCATTACCTAATCGCAAAGCATAACTAGCATGCTCAATACTTGTAAAACCTTCATCGACCAATTCTTGCACCGTTAGATCTATTGGTATATGACCGGACACCATAAAACCTCTTTTTTTGGCCTCTTGAACGCTCTTTAAAAATAAAGGTCCGGGTAGGGTGTTCTCTGTAATTTTCACTAAATCAACGTTATAACTTTCAAGCTTATCAAGCATTTCTGACAATTCTTCTTCATTGGCAATTTCTAAATCTCCTTTCCAAATGGAATTGACACCTTCCAATTTTCTACCTGCCGTAAATATTTGGGGACCTAAAATTTTATTCTGTTCAATTTCATCTCTCCATTCAAGCACCTGTTCCCCTAAATCACTCGCCATATCGCGAACCGTAGTAACGCCATACGCCACAAAAACCGGTAGTAATGCCAAGTTATCCTCAACCAAATTTTCACCTTCAATATGTACATGCATATCCCACAGACCTGGAATAATGAATTTATTACTTGCATTATATTGATGATTAGTGTCGACTTCTGATTTGAAAATTTCATAATCACCAATTGCTTTTATCATTCCGCTATCAATAAGTATGGCCTTATCCTTTAGAATTTCTCCATTCGTAACGTTGATGATCTTTCCATTGTACACTAAAATTGCATTAGTAGATAATTTAAAAGCAGACTTTTTTTCAGATTTGCAGGATAAAATAAATAGGACGCTTATTATAATTGAAAATAAGAGAGATTTTTTCATAAGAGATTTTTTGAAAATACTAGTTAAATAGATAGGTAAACAAGAAGTGAATTTAATTAATACATTCATTTTCGCTTCTATTAAGATCAAGCTCTATTAAATATTATATAACATCAATATTTAAAAAACCACCACACTAACTACCTTCCTTTCGCAAAACTTGCAACGGCGGACTATTTAAAACACCTCTACTATTCAATAATCCTATAAACACCACCAATAAGGTAATACCTGGCATCACCACTAAAAAAGGTACCCATGAAGGTATAAATGGCGTGTCAAAAATAAAATAAGCAAGTAAGAAACTGCTAACCAAAGAAAGAAGTACGCCTACACCACTACCCAAAACGCCCAAAAATAGATACTCTAAAGCATTTATTTTTAAAATCTGTTTGCTTTGTGCTCCCAGAGTACGCAACAATACACTTTCACGAATACGTTGGTATTTACTGTTACGTACAGAACCGATTAAAACAATAATTCCTGTTAGAATACTAAAAAAAGCCATAAACGTAATCACCCATGAAATCTTATCCAAAATATTTTCAATAAGTGTTACCACTTGCCGTAAATCTATAATGGAGACATTAGGGAACTTTTTCACCAGTTCACGTTGCAAATTGGCCGAGGATTTTTTGTCCGGTGCGTTTGTTGTCAATACATGAAATTGTGGCGCATTCTCCAACACTCCTTTTGGAAATACAATGGAAAAATTGAGCTGCATACGTGCCCAATCTACTTGTCTAATATTACCAACTATGGTCGTCATTAATTTTCCTTGAACATTAAATAAAATAGTATCACCTAGAGTTACAAGAGCATCTTTGGCTACATTATCTGCCAAAGAAATCGGTATCACCTCAGCATTAGGTTCTACACTTGGTATCCACGCCCCATCTAATAACTTCTCAGAACCAATCATAGTATCTCTATAGGTAGTTCTAAACTCATGGTTTAATATCCATTTATTCACCCTTGTGGTACTATCTAATCGAATATCATTAACATTTCGTTCTTTTATACGCTCCATTCGCATAGTTACGATCGGAATATTATTTAGTACGGGTAAACCTTTAGGAATTATAGTATTGGCTACAGCTTCTCGTTGTTCGGTCTGTACGTCAAAAAGTATCAAATTCGGACTTTCGGTACTTGATTCGAAAGACGTTTTAGCGAGTAGAAAATCTTTAGTAAAATATAAGGTACTTATTAGAAAGGTTCCGATTCCTATTGCCAATATCAATACAACGGTTTGGTTATTTGGTCGATATAGATTCAATAAACTTTGTCGTGAAGCAAAGCTCCATGATTTAGGGAAATACCGTTTTATCAATCGCATAAATAGACTGGAAACTCCGGCCAAAATGGAGAACGTTACTAAGATACCTGCCACAAAACTTGCTGCAAATGACCATCTACCTAATAACCAATATGCAAAAAGGAATACAAATAGAACTATAGCTATCATTACCCATATTTGATATGGACGCGATTTTTTGCTCGTATCTTCTTGTACACGCAGAACTTGTAAAGGTGAAACGAACCACGTATTTATTAAAGGAGAAAGTGCAAACAAAACTGACATAAACACGCCTAATAACAAGCCGACAAAAATCGATTGATACGAGGTAGATATTTCTACTTGAAACGGCAGAAATTCTTGTAGAATTAATGGGAAAGCTTGTTGTAAAATTAATCCTATTACCGTGCCTATAAAACCACCCAACAATCCCATACCCGCAATTTGAAGCAAATAGATTAAAAAGGTCTGCTTACGGGTCGCTCCTAAACATTTGAGAACTGCGACCGATTTTAATTTCTCTTTAATATAAATATGAACAGAGCTAGCGATACCTACACATCCTAACAAAAGTGCTATAAACGCAACTAGGTTTAAGAATCGACCAACATTTTCATACCGGCGCCCTAATCGTTCACTAGTATCTATATGGGTGTCTAAATCGGCATTTTCGGCATCTAACAAAGGGTCTACTTTTTTGTTAAGCGCGATTAAATCTATAATAGAGTTTTTAAAATAATAATTATAACCTAAACGACTTCCTCTTTGAAGAAGACCGCTTTCTTCCATAAACCGAAACGGAACAATAATAGGTGGAGCGGCCGTAGCACCAATACCAGTACTACCAGGTGCGGTTATCAATGAACCGATAATCGGAAAAGTAATAGACCCTAGCTTTACACTATCGCCCGGTTTTAAATTAAATTGTAACATCGCGGTAGCATCAACTAAAGCACCTCCTTTTTCTTGGTATTCAATAGCTGCGTTTGCGGGTTCGGTTTCGAATTCGCCATAAAAAGGGAAGTTACCTTCTATACCACGTACTTGTACTAGTTTAGTAGCTCCATTCTTGGTGAAAGCTGCCATCGAAGCGAAATTCACCTCCCTAGCATCGGCTCCACCAAGGGAGTCCATCAACTGAATTACCCGCTCATTTGCTGGTTGATTACTATCGATGAGAAAATCGGCTCCCATAAGGGCTTTTGACTGTAGACCGATGTTATCTTTAAGGTTATCACTAAAAGACTGAATTGAAACGACTGCTGATATACCCAAAATTATGGAAGCCATGAACAAGAGCAAGCGCTTACCACTTGCCTTACCATCGCGCCAAGCCATTTTCAATAACCAATTAAAGTCTGCTTTTGAAGTTCGTGTTGGTTTACTCAAGATATTGCAGAGGTTTCATTGATTACTATTTTACCACCTTTAAGTCGTAATACATGTTGGTTCAGTTTAGCCAATTCTAAATCATGGGTTACAATAACCAAAGTAGTTCCCATTTCAGTATTTAAATCGAACAGTAATTTTATCACCTTTTCTCCTGTTTCTTCATCTAAATTACCCGTTGGTTCATCAGCAAAAAGAATTGAAGGTTTGTTTGAAAATGCCCTAGCTAAAGCAACCCGTTGTTGTTCCCCACCAGAAAGCTGTGACGGATAATGATTATGTCGATTGCCAAGACCAACTTTGGTCAGTAGTTCCATAGCATCTTTTGTTGCATGTGGCGCGCCTTGTAATTCTAAAGGAACACTTACATTCTCTAATGCGGTTAAGGTCGGTAACAATTGAAAATCTTGAAAAATAAATCCGACTTTTTTATTTCTTAAAAGAGCACGCTGGTCTTCATTCAACGTACTTAAATCTTCACCACAAAGATCTATACCACCTTCATCAATTTCATCTAAACCAGCACACAGTCCTAACAAAGTAGTTTTCCCACTACCAGAAGGACCTACGATTGCAAAAGTTTCCCCTTCCTCTATTGAAAAAGAAATATCATCTAATACTGTCAAATTTTTAGATCCACTCGTATACGTTTTCCTTAGATTACGTACGTTTAATATCTTTGCCATAAATCATTTTACTTCAAGCTAACAAAATAAGCAAATGATTTTGAATCTAATAAGCTAAAACTATGTTGAAAGTATTAAAGTTTCGTTATTTTTTATGGGCACTCATGGTTATTGGATGTGGAGAAAGTACAGAACAAAAACAATCGGATGGCGCTACCAAAGAAATTAGTACTACCCAAAAGGAGGTTATTGATACTAACCAAAAGGTTATCTTGTTTTATGGCAATAGTCTTACAGCCGCATATGGCTTAGATACCAAAGAAGGATTCCCAAATAGAATTCAGCAGCGTTTAGACTCTTTAGGATTGGAATATAAGGTCATTAATTCTGGATTGAGCGGCGAAACCACATCTGGCGGTTTAAATAGACTTGATTGGGTTCTGAACCATCCTGTAGATATTTTTGTTTTAGAGTTAGGTGCTAATGATGGACTAAGAGGAATACCCATTTCTGAATCGATGAACAATCTCCAAGCAATGATTGATATGGTAAAAGATAAAAATCCTGAAACTATAATTATTTTAGCCGGTATGCAGATACCTCCAAATATGGGTGCTGACTATACTTCTCAATTTATGGCTATGTATCCTGCTTTAGCCAAGTCTAATGAAATTCTGTTAATACCTTTTTTATTGGAAGGCGTTGCCGGTATACCAGAATTAAATTTAGAGGATGGCATTCACCCAACAGCAGAGGGGCAAAAAATTGTTACTAATAATGTCTGGAAAATTTTAAAATCGGTTGTACTACCAAAAACCGATACAGAGGTAACTACTACTACCGAAGTTGATAAATTGAATTAAGCAAAAAATGTTTTTACTGTTGTTGGTTTAAATTTTAAAGCTTGTTTAATTCTAGCATTTTTAACTTTAAAAAACCTTGCAGCTGTTTGGTAACCCTGAGTATTAATTTCAGATTGGACAATTATATCTGCCATGGGCATTACAATAGTCTCCACTTTGGTAACGGGTAACATCTCTTGAGCTTGGGACTTGGTTCCCAAACAGACAACAAGGAATAAGAAAATAACGGTACGCATAATAATAAGTAGGTAAATTTGGTTTGTAGATAACCCCTCTTTGTAAGTAAACGTATATTAAAATCGACAAAACGCACTGTTTTTACGATGAAAGTATATGTTTTCGATGTATTACCTTTATTCGTAGTCCTTTTTCCTACAAAATTTTTAGTTTTTAATCGATAATTGTGGACCGTTTATCGATTCAGCTATCATATTCCTACAATTTAATTGATTGTTTGCTTTTTGGATGTCATCTAGAGCTACTTTCTTGTAGCTATTAAAAGTATCTAGAACTGTTAAGTAGTTACTTTAAAACGTAATAAGATTAAGCAATTTTAGGTTTGTTAGCCTTAGTAAGAAAATTCAATTCCTTTTTGATATTAGAATTTTTAAACTTGTATAAACGAGCAACTTCAGTTTTAGTCTCCAAGTTCCATTCGTAAGATGTTTCAGTAACGATAGTCATTTCAGTAGTTTCAACTTTTACATCGGCAGTACTGTTTTGTGCTTGAGCAGTAAATCCTAAGAAGATGATAAAGATAATTGTTACTATTGTTTTCATGACTTTTGCGTTTGTTACACTTATAGAACGCAGCAAGCCTTAATTCACTAGGTGGTAAATCGCTCAAAAACACATATTACTCGTTACTTTACACATACTCGGTTGAAGTGTAAAATCTGGTCGATAAACGACACAGTAACCAAAATCACCTTAGCGATCAAAGATGCAGTTAATCGATACAGGTTACTTCAACTTCAATAAAATGTTGGGGTCTGGGCAATTTTCCTGATAAAAGGACAATTGTACGTTTGCGCATACGCCCGGATAATCACCGTTGTTTCCTTCTAAGTCCTTAATAATCTGAAAATGTAGATGCGGGGCATAATTGACATTAATATCAGGTGTACCTAATCTACCAATAATCTCGCCAGCTTGAAATTCTTTATCAATAAAAAGTCCGTCCAAAGAATCTACCGACAAGTGGCCATATAAAGTATAAAAGGTATGATTCCCCAAAATATGCTTCAATATAATCGTAGGGCCATAATCACCAATAACATTATTATTCTTAAAACTATGCACCACGCCTTTTATAGGAACAATTACTTTAGTAAAAGCAGCACACCAATAATCGATTCCTAAATGAATGTTTCGAATAGGTTTTGTGCTAGACGTGAAACCTTCTTTATCATTATATAGGTTACGTTTTTCTAAATAGCCCCCATAGGCTATTAATCCTTGCTTATCATGCAATACTTTATCAATATAATTTTGACAGATAGAATAGTTCGTAATATCTAAACCAAATAACTCCTCATTATCTTTTGATAGATTTAAGGGCACATATTTTTTAAAAGGAATTGTCGTGTCTAAAATAGAAATAGGGTTTGTGGTATACGATTTAAGGTCTTGAAGCAATGTATTCATTTTTCAAAAATATAATATCCTTTTATCTCGTTAACATTTTTTAACCTTTTTCCTCGTAAGGTCTTTGTAAATTACCTACAAATTGCTAATAGAAAATTACCATGAAATTATTACAAATAACAGTATTGGCCTGTGCTACATTACTAGCTACAAGTTGTCAATCTAAAGTCAAAAAAAATACCTTATCAGAAAATACCGAAAACACTGAAATTGTGAACGAAGAAGTTGATGAGGCTGTAAAACTAAGTGCCCAACAACTAAGTAAATATGAAACCGCCTATTTTGCTAGTGGTTGTTTCTGGTGCGTAGAAGCTATTTTTGAGAGTGTTAAAGGAGTTAAAGAGGTTATTTCTGGCTATGCCGGTGGCAAACAGAAGAACCCTACTTATGAAGACGTTGGTTATGGTAAAACCGACCATGCAGAGGCTGTAGAAATCTATTATGACCCTAAAGAAATCTCCTTTACCGAATTAGTTCAAGTTTTCTTTGGTTCTCACGACCCTACCCAATTAAACGGCCAAGGTCCTGATCGCGGTAGACAATACCGTTCTATTGCCTTTTACAAGACCGATGAACAAAAGAAAATAATAGAAGGATACATGCAAGCACTTACAAATCAAAATGTATATGGCGGCCACCCAATTACAACTGAAGTCACCCCTTTCACGGTTTTCTATAAGGCAGAATCTTATCATCAAGATTACGAAAAAAACAATCCTAATAATTCATATATTAAAAATGTATCTATTCCAAGATTAAACAGGTTTAAAGAAAGCTTTGGAGATTATCTAAAGAAGAGTGTCCACTAAAAGGTCTCCCAAAAAATTGTTATATTCAAGCGCCCTACCGGGCGCTTTTTTTATAAACCATAATTTACCAAAACCAATGAAATCAAATATCAATTTTCTACTCTTTACCTTAATTCTATCTACTTTGATAAGTTGTAACCAAAAACCCAAAGACGATACCCCATGGGTAAATCTTTTTGATGGAGAAACTTTAAATGGATGGACACAACTCGGTGGCGAAGCCACTTATTCAGTAAAGGATAACGCTATTGTGGGTACCACTGTTCATAATACACCCAACTCATTTATGACAACTGACAAGATGTATAGTGATTTTATTTTAGAATTAGATTATAAGGTAGACCCTAGTATGAATTCTGGCATACAGATTAGAAGTAATAGTTTACCACATTATATGGATGGGCGGGTTCATGGATATCAAATAGAAATAGATCCATCTGAAAGAGCATGGAGTGCTGGTATTTATGATGAAGCAAGAAGAGGTTGGTTAAACCCAATGACCGATAATCCTGAAGCTCAAAAGGCATTTAAACAGAATGAATGGAATCACTATAGAATAGAGGCTATTGGTGACACTTTAAAAACTTGGATTAATGATGTACCCGCCGCTTATTTAATTGATGACAAAACAGACAAAGGTTTTATAGCACTGCAAGTACATAGCATTTCTGATGAGCAGAAAGATGGTACCGATATTATCTGGAAGGATATTAATATTTTAACCGACAGTCTTTCTAAATATTCAAGAAAAAGTCCATTGACACCAATAATCACAAAAAATGGATTAGGTGCCGACGAAGTAAAAAATGGCTGGAAAATGTTATGGGACGGTGAAACTACAAACGGATGGAGAGGAGCTCGTTTAGATGAATTTCCAACAAATGGATGGGAAATTAAAGATGGTATTTTAACCGTACAATCATCAGGAGGTGAAGAATCTGCAGCAGGTGGTGATATTGTTACTAAAGAGTTATATGGTGATTTTGAATTAATATTAGACTTTAAAATTACTGAAGGCGCTAATAGTGGTATCAAATATTATGTAGATACCGATATCAATAAAGGACCTGGTTCTTCCATAGGTTTAGAGTATCAAATTTTAGACGATGCTAGACACCCCGATGCAAAACTGGGGAACCATGATGGTAGCCGTACCGTTTCATCTCTTTACGACCTTATTCAAGCAGATGTTAACAAACCAATGAACGAGCCAGGTGAATGGAATACGGCTCATATAGTTTCTAAAAATAACCATGTTGAACATTGGCTGAACGGAATGAAAGTTTTAGAATATGAACGTAAAAGTGACGACTACAGAAAATTAGTATCGGAGAGCAAATATGCTCAATGGCCTAATTTCGGAGAAGCTGACACAGGTCATATTTTACTACAAGACCATGGAGACAAAGTGTCTTTTAAAAACATAAAGATAAAATCAATCGAAAAAGAATAAGCCATGACGACTAGAAGAAATTTTATTAAAAAAACCTCGGCCGGAACAGCAGCGGTAACTTTGGGCAGTTTAGTCTTTCCAAGTAGTTCTTATTCAAACATTCTTGGCGCTAACGACCATATCAATTGTGCTATTATTGGAGTACGTAGTAGAGCAAAAGCACACGTAATAGCTATCCATAATGATAAAAATGCCAAGATTATATATTCTTGTGATGTCGATGATGTAATCTTACAAGAACATAATGTGTGGTGCCAAGAAAACATAGGATACATACCAAAAGTAGAAAAAGACTTTAGAAAAGTATTGGAAGACAAAGATGTCGATGCAGTATTCATTGCAACGCCCGAACACTGGCATGCACCAATGGCTATTTTAGCACTACAAGCAGGTAAGCATGTTTATGTTGAAAAACCTTGTAGTCATAATCCGTATGAAAATGACCTTTTGGTCGAAGCACAAAAAAAGTATGGAAAAAAAGTGCAAATGGGGAACCAACAACGATCTGCAAAAACTTCCATAAGTGCCATCAAAGATATAAGAGAAGGTATTATTGGTGATGTTTATAAAGGAGAAGCATATTACTCGAATAATAGAGGTTCTATTGGTAAAGGAAATATAATTGATGTTCCTTCAACATTAGATTGGGATTTATGGCAAGGGCCTGCACCAAGAGAATCGTATAAGGATAATATTCACCCTTATAACTGGCATTGGTTTCGCACTTGGGGCACAGGTGAAGTACATAATAACGGCACCCATGAAATTGATATCTGCCGTTGGGCCTTAGGTGTGGACTTACCAGAAACAGTCACATCTTTTGGTGGCAAATATACCTTTCAAGACGATTGGGAATTTGTAGACAACCAACAAGTTACCTACACTTTTGCGGAAAATAAATTTTTAACATGGACAGGCCATAGTCGAGGAATAATGAAACCAACGCGACCTGGCCGCGGTAGTACTATTTATGGGTCTAAAGGAAGTATTATGCTTGATCGTAATTTCTATCAACTTTACGATTTAGATGGCAATCTTTTAAAAGAGGAACTTGAAGGTGGCTCAAGCGAAACAACCAACACAAGAGGTGAAGGTCAATTAGATACCAACCATATTTCTAATTTCTTTGCAGGTATTAGAGAAGATAAAAGTCTTAATTCCGATATAAGTGATGCGAGTGTTTCTACCATGCTATGTCATTTAGGAAATATGGCTCAAGATGCAGGAGAAACCTTAAAGATTGATACCATTACTGGAAAAATCACCAACAATGCTAAAGCTATGGAATCATGGAAGCGCACCTATGCTGAAGGATGGGAACCGGTTCTATAACCTATAGTTAGGTAATATTAATTTTCAAATAAGAGCAATCTACTAGTTCGAATTATGAACTTAGTAGTTTGCTTTTTTATTCTCAGATATTAAAAACACACAATGTGATGAAAATTTTATCCTATTTGATAAGATGATATCTTAATTGTGTAGACCCCCTTAAAACATTGGTAGAATAATGACTGTATAGTGGTTTATTTTGATGAAGATAATATTGGAGGTTAACATCAATTCAATAAATTCATTTACTATCATGTAGCCATAGATGGTACCGCTAATTACTTAAAAAATGATGAAAGTCAAAAATATACAACGACCATATAACATTGGTATAGAAAAAAAGGTACAACCACTTATAGGGAAATGTTCATTTAAGTTTATCTAGACACAAATGATGATACCTCAAATTTAGAACCAGCCATTTTAACTAAAAATAAAAAATAGGATTTACTTTCGGTTATGCCGATAACGATAGAAGTACGGAGCGTGAAAATTTTATTGGATTGGTATTTATGCCCATTGAAGATAAAAGCCCAGTGTGGATAGAGGCAAGTATTTTTGGCACATTAGAAATGGTAGCGTAATTAGTGGATTACCACTTCACTATAATCTGAAGTAATTACAACAGCACGATTACTATTTTCTTTTAAGTAAGCGCCTTTATTAATAATTGAAGTACCATTTTTAATCTGTTCTAATTTTAAAGTAGCAGGTACTTTAAGAGTAGAAGAATTACCCTTCACATAAAAGTCAGTAGCCACTCTTGGCAATGATAGGTTTAATTCCCCATTTCGAACACTAATATCTAATTCTTTAAAATCTTGTCCCAATTCAAGAATATGTACTGCACCAAAGTTGTTTTTTATAAAAGCATTTTTAAGTAGTTTGTTTATTGTAACGGCAGATGAAGTTGCCTGCAAATTTAATTGATCAACCTCAGACAATGATATTTCTTCGGAATACGAAGTGCTTAATTGCCCATAATTCCATTTTTGAACATTTACAGGTGAATATGAAGCCGAAACATTAGTTTCCTGACCATCTATTGTGGCTGCCCAAAGGCTTGAATGCGAAAGTTTCGCATTCAAGTTTTTGGTATTTGCTGCTAGTTTTACTTCTCCATGACGTACATCCATTTTTATACGGGTAGACTTAGGTAACTTAATTTTTATGATTTTTTTTATTTTAAAATTCTTTTGGCCTTCATTCGTATTCAAATAGAAAATATTTGGTGCATTGATTAAACTATCGCGTCTTAAAAAAGCATAGTTCCTTATCGAATCTCTTTCCGCCAGACGATGCTTACGCTCCTTTTCACGCTCTTCAAGTCGTTTTTCCATTTCTTTGGCACGTTCTTCCATATGCTTAATTCGTTCTTCATTTTGTTTTTCCATCCGCTTTTCCATTTCTTCAGCTTGCGCTTCCATTTTTGAAGCCCATTCTTCTAAACGATCTTGATGCTTTTTATCAAAGCTTTTCTCAAAGTTCTTTTGCCATTTTTTCATGTATTTATCGCCATCTTTTTGGTATGCCTCATAATCAAATGAAAAAACTTCTGTTTGTGGTAAAGGAGGCATTTCTGGAAATGGTGCAATTTGTGGCATGTTAACCACGAAAGAAGCTATTTCAGGCACCTCAATTCGCACATCGCTAAAGTCAAAATGTGAATGAGAATCAAAATCCGCAAAAAAACTGTTGCTTTTCGATTTAGAAGATATTCTAATTTCCTTACTATTCCCTAAAATCTCAATTGGGCTATGCTTAAAATAACTCTCTGCTTCCTCTTTTGTAGCGCCTTCTAAGGTGATGGTGGCCGTAATGGCCACCTCATCTTTGTCCCATGTTTCAAATTCAATATCAGCATTGCTGGTATTGATGTCCACAACTGCATCATCTGCCACAATAAAACGTTCTTGAAATGTTTTACATTCCTTTTGGGCATTCATCCCTCCAGTAATTAATAGCCCTAATGCAATGATGAGTTGCCTAGATACTGTTTTCATTGATCTGTTCATTCTTTGATAATTTTAAATCGTTTAACTTTCTTTTTAACTTCTGTAATAATTGTAATCGTAATTGCAAATTCTCTATGAGTGCCGTTATGGTCTGGTCATTTGGCCCTAATTCTTTTAACTCTGCGTTTAAGGTTTTATACTCTATGTTCAGATTATTTAGTTGTTCCATATAACCGTCTATTAAATCTTTGGTATCAGGCGA
This sequence comes from uncultured Maribacter sp., assembly GCF_963975365.1. GTDB lineage: Bacteria > Bacteroidota > Bacteroidia > Flavobacteriales > Flavobacteriaceae > Maribacter. The sequence goes on from NZ_CAXBGF010000002.1 coordinate 78,184, forward strand.
TACTTCTAGTTTTGCTAATTCTAGATTTATATTCGCCACATAATAATTTTCCACTTTCTTTAGATCTGGCGATAGGTCACCAAAAGTAAATTCAGTTTGTTTTTCATTGATAGGGTCACTTTCCACAACTGTACTCCCAACATTGCTATTATTATTCCATAAAAAATAGCTTACACCAACACTTAGCATCACCATTATCGAAACAGCAACTTTTAACCACGCTCTATTTGTTTTTTCGCCTTTAGGCAACGATTGCTGCAGTTTCTCCAAAAAGCGCTCTTCATGACCATTATTTATGATGGATTGCTGCTCTCGCTTTTCTTTTTTGAACATTTCCCTAAGATCCTGTTCCATATTTTTTACTTTTTAATAGTTCTTTTAAACGTCCTTTTCCTCTTAATAATCTTGTTCTACAGGCAGATTCTGAAATATTCAAAACCTGAGCAATTTCTTGATGATCATACCCTTCTAGCAAAAACATGAGTACAACATACTTGTATTTACTCTGCAAATCATCAATTGCTCTTCTAACCTGCTCTATACTAATTGTCGATGGTACATTCCAATTATCATCTTCTTCCACAACCTTCATATACCCTTCATTTAAAGTCACAACATTGTCTTTTTTTGACTTTAGAAAATCTATACTCTTATTTATAACAATACGCTTCAACCACGCTCCAAATGTCACATCTCCCTTATACTGATGTAGTTTTTGAAAAGCTTTTATAAACGATTCCTGTAAAACATCTTCCGCATCATCTGCATTCTTTACAAATCGCATAGCAACGATAAACATACCATCACAATATTTTCTATACAGTTGCAACTGTGCAGATCTATCATTTGCTTTACATTTCTCTACGACATTGCTTTGAAACATCGGTTGAATAAGTTGGTTTAAGTTTGTTGTTATAATAAGGACGTTAGAAAAAAAAGAATGTTGCAAAAATCTTTATTTTTACATCATCTAATTAATTGTTCCCTTTGAAACAAGTTACAATTTCCAATAACTATATAACCCTCATGGTGCTTGATTATGGCGCCACGATACAAAAATTACTGGTAAAAGGTAAGGATGGCAACTATACCAATGTAGTTGTTGGTTTTAATCACCCCAGTAGATATCGTTTAGATGACAATGTACTAGGTGCAAGTGTAGGTCGCTATGCTGGTCGTATTTCTAATGGAGGGTTTGAACTTGACAGGGAAAAATTTTATTTATACCATGAAGATGGAGTCCATTTACACGGTGGAAAAGAAGGTTTTCATCATAAATATTGGACCATTGATGAGGTAAACAAAGACGATAACCCTTCAGTTAAACTTTCTTATAAAAGCAAACATTTAGAAGAAGGTTACCCGGGTAACCTTACTGTAAGTGTTACCTATAAACTAATGAATAATGCATTACAGGTAATTTACGAGGGAACTACGGATAGAAGCACGGTTATTAATCTTACCAATCATTCATATTTTAAACTAGATTCAGACCCATATATAGACGATTATGAATTGCAGTTAAACTGTCCGTATAGACTTGAAATGAATGAGAATTTACTTCCAACGGGAGACATCATTCCTATTAGAAAATCTGAATATGATTTTTTACTGCCAAGAAAAATTGGAGTCCAACGCTTAAATACAGTTTTCATTAAAGATATTGGCAATGAAAAAGTTGCAGAAGTACATTCAAAAACATCTGGTATTTCAATGAAGGTATATACCAATCAACCAGCCGTAGTACTATACACACCTTCAGATTTTCCAGGTATTTGTTTTGAAACACAGAATTATCCTGATGCCCCCAACCAACCAGATTTCCCTAAAAGCGTCTTAAGACCAGGTGATATCTATAATAACATTTCTATCTTTAAATTTGATAGTATAACGCAATAAATAATTAAATTTTCTAGTCTTATAGCAAATGAAAGTATTGATTAAAATCCTCATTGGTATTGCTGTGCTAATAGCTTTTATTTATTTTATTGCTATACCCTATATACATAATGAAGCCAAAAAATTCAGTCCTGAAAAAACAGCTACTTTAGACCTAGAAGGCAGCTTGTTAGAAATATACTATTCGAGTCCGTCAAAAAAAGGTAGAACAATTTTTGGTGAGTTAGTACCTTATGGTAAAATATGGCGAACTGGAGCTAATGAACCTACCACTTTTACCACTACCCAACAAATTAAAATAATCGACAAAACTTTACCAGCAGGAAGATATTCTTTATGGACGATACCTAACAAAGATTCTTGGAAGGTTATTTTTAACACGGAAATACCCGAATGGGGCGTAACCCGTATAGATGGCAACCAAACTACTCATGAATCGAAGCACGACTACTTGACTATTGAAGTACCAGCCAAAAAATTAGTAGAACCAGTAGAGGATTTATCTATTAATTTTGAGGATATAGAAAATAATAATAAGTCTCAAAATCATTTAAGTTTGGCTTGGGATACTACAAAAATTATGGTTCCGATATACAAGTAGTACATTTACAATAGGCTTACCAAAACTCAAGCTGTTTTTTAATGAATATAGCCAACCTTAGCACTACAGAAATAATTGAGGGTATTTTTTCGAACAATATTGCAATTGTCAGCAAGGCTATTACTATTATTGAAAGTACAAAGCCAGAACATCGTATTATCGCTAATAAAATAATTGAAGCCTGTATTTCAAAGAAACATGACACCATTCGAATTGGAATAACCGGTGTGCCAGGCGTTGGCAAAAGCACATTTATAGAGCAATTTGGTAAAATGCTTACTGGTTTAGGTAAAAAAGTAGCGGTGCTTACCGTTGACCCTTCTAGCAGTAGAACAAAGGGTAGTATTCTCGGAGACAAAACTCGAATGCAAGAATTAGTAAAAGATCCTAATGCCTACATTAGACCATCTGCCTCTGGGTCTTCACTTGGCGGTGTTACTAGAAAAACTCGAGAAAGTATTGTTATTCTTGAAGCCGCCGGTTTTGATATTATTCTAATTGAAACGATTGGGGTGGGACAAAGTGAAACAGCCGTACATGGTATGGTAGACTTTTTTTTACTGCTAAAATTAGCAGGTGCCGGGGATGAATTACAGGGTATAAAAAGAGGAATTATAGAAATGGCAGATTCTATTGTCATTAATAAATCTGATGGGAATAATGTACAAAATGCCGCTCAGGCAAAAATGGAATTCGCCAGAGCTTTACATATGTTTCCACCAAAAGAGAATGGCTGGTCTCCTGAAGTGTTAACATGTTCTGCAATAGAAAACAAAGGGTTAGAAGAGATTTGGAAATTAATATTCAACTATTGCCAAACTATGAAAGAAACCGGTTATTTTAACAAAAACCGGCAACAACAAAATGAAAATTGGCTTATTCAATACCTAGAACAAGAACTTTTATCGAAATTCTATCAAAATCCGAAAACAAAAAAGTTATTGCCTTTACTTAAAGAGGAAGTAATGAATGGCAATACTTCACCTTTTTCAGCTGCAGAAAAACTATTAAACATACTTTCAACAAACTAGGTTGAGAAAGATGTAGTAATAATCATGTTCTTCATCTTAACGATAAAAAACATAACTTTGCAGCTATTCCAAAAACAACCTAATGCAACCTGTTACCACTTCCCTACTTTCGGTCGTTGTTCCTTTATATAACGAAGAATATAATGTGGCATTATTGACACAAAAAATCCACGAAAGCTTGGTAGGCTACGATTATCAAATTATATATGTTGATGATTTTTCTAAGGACAACACTAAAAAAGTGGTAAAAGCCCTTAAAGATGATAAGGTTCATCTTATTGAACTTAAGAAAAATTACGGGCAAAGTTTAGCTTTGGCTGCTGGTCTTGATTATGCAGAAGGTGAATATATCATTACCATGGACGGAGATTTGCAAAACGATCCTTCCGATATTCCTGAGATGCTTACCTATGCCGTAAGTGAGGAATACGATGTAGTAACGGGAATACGCCAAAAAAGGAAAGATTCTTTAGTAAAAAAAATACCCTCTAAAATTGCAAATTTTCTGGTACGTCGAATCACCAAATTAGAGATAAAGGATAATGGATGTGCCCTTAAAGTTTTCACTAAGGATATCGCCAAAGATTTAAACCTTTATGGCGAAATGCATAGGTTTATTACCTTATTAGCACATTTAGAAGGCGCACAAATAAAACAAATTCCTGTAAAACACCATGCACGTCACGCAGGCGTTTCAAAATACGGTTTAGAACGCGTATTTAAAGTAGTAGCAGATATGATGCTGCTACTATTTATTCGTAAATACTTTCAACGCCCAATACACCTTTTCGGAATATTCGGATTTTTAATGATTCTTTTGGGTGTATTAATTAACATATATCTCTTTGTCGTAAAACTAGGTTTTGGACAAGATATAGGCACAAGGCCTTTATTGATGTTTGGAATGATGTTTATTCTTGCAGGAATTCAATTGTTCACCATAGGTATTGTTATGGAATTGCTAATACGCACGTATTATGAATCGCAGAAGAAAAGACCGTACCGCATTAAAAAAGTAAGTGTAGGTGGCGAAGTTAAATAAGAAAATAACTACCGGATTAAAAGTACTAATCAGTGCAGTTCTTATATATTTCATCCTTACAAAAATTAATGTTGAAGAAATAAAGGGAATATTAGTAAAGAGTACTCCTATATATTTATTCGGTGCAGCCATTTTATTTATCATTTCAAAGATTATAGCGGCTGTGCGGCTAAATCTTTATTTTCATAATCTCAGTATACCTCTTACCCATAAAAGCAACCTTAAACTATATCTTTTAGGCATGTTTTACAACCTCTTTTTACCAGGTGGTATTGGTGGCGATGCCTACAAAGGCTATATTTTAAAAAAGAGTTTCGAAGTACCTACCAAAAAAATAGTGAGTGTTTTGGTCTTAGACCGTTTAGGAGGATTAATGCTACTTTTAATTTATGCTTGTGCATTATTATCCTTTTTAGATTTAGAAGCCTTAAACGGTTTTCGATGGATGTTCATTTTAGCTATCCCATTATCCATAGTCGTCTTTTGGTTTTTAAACAAAAGATTCTTCAATTATGTGCTTTCCATTTTTTGGAAAACCACCTTCTTATCTGCTTTGGTCCAGTTGGCCCAACTATTAAGTATATGGCTTATTTTGATTGCCCTGAAAATAGAATTGAATCAAATTGCATATCTTATCATTTTCCTTGTTTCATCAATCGTAGCGGTTGTTCCTTTAACTTTAGGGGGCATCGGTAGCCGTGAAGTTACATTTTTTTATGGCGCACAGCTATTAAGACTAGATCAAAATATATCGATTAGTGTAAGTGTATTATTCTTTTTAATTACTGCAATAGTTTCTTTAGCTGGGGTATGGTATCACTTCAAAGGAATAAAACTAGAATCTATAGAAACTTCAAAGCAAGAAGAGACTTTTTAGTAAATATGTAGCAAATGCATCTTACGCGTTACTTTTTTACGGGTATTTGGATTTAAAAATTTACCTTGAAGACGAGTTATTCGAAACTGATCTACAGAAATTTGAGAATCCCAGTCTAGGCCGCTATTCTGTAATATTGACAAATCTTCATCACGAGCATATACCCAAATATCCTTTTTACCCTTTAGTAAATTTGGCGTTGCTATTTGAATAGGATATTGATTATAAAAATCTAAAGACCATGTATAATCTGAACTAACCTTATACACTCTGTCTACAGGAATATTTTTCAGTTTAATGATTTTTGCCATTGAAGATCCACCTTGAAAATCTAATAAATTAGGATAAAAATGCAAATTCAAAACAGCGTTCAATAATAAGGAAGCACAGACAGAGATTGTTATTAATCGTTGATAAACACCCTCTCGTTTTAATGCATAGAAGATAATAATTACCGCAGCGATCATAAGAAAGATATAAGCCACTATACTCTTTAATTCAAATACATAAAAACAAATTAAAGCAGAGGCAATGAATACCACACCAAGTATAAAGTATTGACCTTTCATCAGTAATCGTGTAGCTTTCTCCCTATTTAATTGGTTTAAATTATAGAGATAAGATGCCGTTAAAACGGCAAACAAAGGAATGGTAATATTTAGATAGTGTGGTAATTTAAATTGTGCAAAACTAATAACTGTAAATATTAAAGTTATTCCCCCTAAGGTTAATACTTCAAACTTGGCGTTGTACTTAAATTTAAGCTTAATAAGCCTTTTTGCCTTAGCGTAATAGGCAGTAATTCCAAGAATGGTCCAAGGAAGAAATACCCATAAAAAAGTATGGAAAAAGAAGAAAAAGTCACTACTATTTTTCCCTATTCCTTCTCCACTAAGTCGTTCAAAACTTTGTTCCCAAAAAATAAAGAATATGCCACTACGGTTATCCTTTCCACGAATTACTTTTTCTGGATGCAAATCGAATTGAAGATAATAAGCATATAGCATAGGGCTGATGGTCATTCCAAAAACTAATAATGCCACTAATACCTTCCAATTCAAAAATGCTTTCCATTTACCCGTATACAAAAGATGGCACAAAATGGGCAAACCAATAACCAATAAAGAAATCTGCCCTTTAGTAGAGAATGCTATACCTGCTGCAAAGGCTCCTATTATAATTCCTTTTAAAGAACCTTTTTCAATATACTTGGTTAGTTGCCAAATCGCCAAAATACTAAAACCTGTCAATACCGCATCGGTACGTACATCTATCGCTCCCAAAACTATTGTTTGGGCGGTCATAAAGATTAAAGCTGATAATTTACCAACATGTTTACCATACAATAAATTTCCTAATCCGTAACAACTGTATGCAGCAAGCAATGTGGCCAAAATACCAGGTATTCTGTATGCCCAATCATATAAACCAAATATTTTATAGGATAAAGCGGCAAGCCAATAATGCATATGTGGTTTATCCAAATACTCTTCTGGACCTTTAAATAAGCTAAAAAAATCATTTTCTTGAACCATTCGCATGGCCATTACCGAAAACTGTGCAGAATCATTCTCAAACAACGTAACAAACATACCTGCCACGTAAACCAAGAATATCAAAACAATTAAAAACCAGTACCTTAGATTAGATATCATAGGGAGAATTTGCGAAGTGCAAATATAAATAACTTTACAAACAACCAGCCGAACAACGAACCTATTACCGCACCAGTAATAATATCTAGTGGAAAGTGAACACCAAGGTAAATTCGACTATACGCAACCAATGCAGCCCATAAGACTAGAAAGACACCAATATATTTTATGGTTGACTTTAAAATACTACCAAAAAACACTGCGATAGCAAACGCATTAGCGGCGTGTGCTGAGAAATAGCCATACTGCCCCCCACAATAACTTTTAACCAAACGCATTACAGGTACTATTTCGGGATCATGACAAGGTCTTAATCTGGCAACACCATACTTAAAAAAATTACTTAATTGGTCAGTAACAGTAATTAACAAGGCAACAGAAATTAATAAAACCAAAGTTCTTTTGAGTCCGAATTTTTGATACGACAGTATAAGAAGAAATATATACAATGGCACAGCACTTAACTTATGAGATATAAATTGAAATAAATTATCCCATTGAGGTGTTCCCAAACCGTTGAGGTATAAAAAAAAATCTTTGTCTAGTTGTAATAACTCTTGAAGCATATTACTTAATCTTCGTATCTAGAGACCTCCCTATCATAGAAAGCAGTGGCAGCCATTATTAAGTTTTCTGCCTCCTCTTCCAATTCCTTTTCGTCTTCTTTAGAAAATTCTTCAAGCCATTCTACCTCGTCATTTTCAAGATTTATAATAAATCTTGGAAACTCGGTATGAACAACAAATATTGCGGTTGGATAATCAGTATTGTCACCCAGTAAAAATTTTGGAAACTCCATAAAAAATGTACTATATAAGTTGAAATTTAACTGCGGATTTAGGTATCGAAACCATTAAGCCGCAATCAGTTTTTTTGTTAAATAATTAAATCGAAGATACAACATAATGGCCGATGCTGTTAAACCCGTTAGCAAACCAATCCAAATACCTGTGCTTTTCAAATCTGTGTAAAGACACAAGTAAAAACTTACAGGAAAACCTATTAACCAATAAGAAATAAAGGTAATAACCGTTGGTATTTTTACATCTTGCAATCCTCGTAATGCCCCAAGCACTACTACTTGAATTCCATCTGAAATCTGAAAAAACGCAGCCACCAATAATAACTCGGCCGCAATAACTATTACCTCAGTATTATCAGTAATGTTGGCTATATCATTTATATCTAAATATAAAGAAGGGAACCAAAACCTACATAATAAGAAAAGTATGGCAAAGAAAATTTCCAATAAAAAAGTGAGTAAAAATATGGACTGAGCAATACGCCTTAGCTCCGTAAAATTAGTCATGCCCTTTTGGTTTCCAACTCTTATCATTGCTGCTATTCCTAGCCCCATGCCAAACATAAAGGTCATACTACTTAAGTTCAAGGCAATTTGGTTGGCTGCTTGTGCATTTTTACCTAAAACGCCGCTTAACCATACTGCGGCGGTAAAAATCCCAACTTCAAAAAACATTTGTAATGATGAAGGAAATCCCAATTCAATAATTTTCTTCATCACCCTTTTCTCAATTTTCGCAAAATTGAAACCGGTTACGTAGTATTTGAATTTTTCTTTTCTCTTAAGAATAAGCCATAAATAAAATACCATAATAATCCTTGACACTAAAGTGCCAATTGCAGCCCCTACTATACCCATTTCTGGAAAACCAAAATTTCCAAATATTAAAAGATAGTTCAATATAATATTGATTATGTTGGCAATAATAGTCGCATACATAGGGTATTTAGTTTGCGACAATCCCTCTGAAAATTGTTTAAATGCTTGAAAAATTATCAGTGGAACCAATGAAAAAGCAACCAAATCTAAATACGGTAAAGCTAACGTTACAACCTCAACCGGTTGATTCATTATATGCATTATTGGTTTCGCAAGTAAAATCAGTCCGAATAGTGTCAAGCCCAAAACAGTACATAACACCAAACCATGCTTCAAAGCACTTTTAGCATCTTTTTTATTACTAGCACCATCTGCCTCTGCAACCAACGGTGTTATTGCGGTAGAAAAACCTATTCCCAAGGACATGGCTATAAACACAAAACTATTACCCAATGACACCGCAGCTAATTCAGCCGTTCCTAATTGACCAACCATTATATTATCTGCTAATTGCACGAAAGTATGCCCCAGCATTCCTAGAATAACCGGAACGGAAAGCTTAATATTATATTTAAATTCTTTGGTGAATTTTTGTAACAAACCTTTATCTCAAATTTTGACAAAGGTACTTCTAATTAGCCTATTTCAACTTAGAGAAAACTGTATTATATTATTGAAAATCTATGTGAATAAATTCTTTTGCTTCATTTCAAATAAAATTATCTCCATAAATAACCACAATATTATTGGGCCCTTTGATAAGATATTTTCCCTATTGAAAGACACAAAAAACTCTAGAAATAAACAGACCTACAAGATTATTCATCTCCAATTTCATCTTAATAAGTAAGATTACTTTCATGAATTATAGCTAAACAATTTTTCAAAGCAATGTACTATTTGTATATAATAAAACGTTATTCATATTGTATTAACACTACAAGACCATTAACTATTAGTAGCATGAGTGACACACCATTAGTTTGGATAATCGACGATGACGATATTTCAAAATATGTAATGAAGAGGAACCTTAGGCAACTTTCGGTAACAAATGTTATTGAATTTCCAGATTCCGTTCAGCCCTTAAAAATTCTTATTGAAAATTTTGATTCAACAAATGAATTACCAGACATAATTCTTTTAGACCTGAACATGCCCATTCTAAATGGGTTTCAATTTATGGAAGAATTCAAAATCGCAAATGAAAAAATAAAAAAGGACATAAAAATCTATATGCTGACTTCTTCATTGAGCTCAGAGGATGTAGATCGTGCAAAATCATTTCCCGAAATTTCAGAATATTTCATTAAACCGATTACTCTTAGAAATTTATCGAGAATTGTCGATAAAATTTTATAGGAATAATATTATTCTTTAGTCTTAGCTTCGTTCCAAAATACATCCATTTCTTTTAAGGTCATATCCTGTAAATCCTTTCCGATTTGTTTTGCGTTTTTCTCTAAAAACTGAAAACGCTTAATGAACTTTTTATTGGTTCTTTCGAGAGCATTTTCTGGATTAACACCTAAGAATCTTGCATAATTAATCATTGAGAAAAGTACATCTCCGAATTCCGATTCAATTTTATCGACTTCCCCAGATGCTACCTCTACTTGTAATTCAGCTAACTCTTCTTGTACTTTTTCGAATACCTGCTCTGGTTTTTCCCAATCAAAACCTACCCCTGCAACTTTGTCCTGTATTCTATTTGCCTTAACCAGTGCCGGCAAGCTTCGTGGCACACCTTCCAATACACTTTTTTTACCTTCTTTTAGCTTTATCTGTTCCCAATTACGTTTCACTTCTTCGGCATCGGCTACCTTTACATCGTCATAAATATGCGGGTGTCTATTGATTAATTTATCGCATATGGCATTTGCTACGTCAGCAATATCAAAGTCTTTAGTCTCAGAACCAATTTTAGCATAAAACATAATATGAAGAAGCACATCCCCTAATTCCATCTTCACCTCGTTCAAATCATTATCCAATATAGCATCTCCCAACTCGTAGGTTTCTTCTATGGTTAAATGGCGAAGCGACTGCATTGTTTGCTTTTTATCCCAAGGACACTGCTCGCGCAATTCGTCCATGATAGTTAATAATCTATCAAGTGCATTTAATTGGTCTTTTCTGCTATTCATTGGTAAAGTTTTTACAAAAATAAGTATCCCATGTATGACCGACTAAAATTCCTGTTTAGTTTTTGTACATTTAAAATCTTAAAGACTACATTCTTTTAGAACTAAAAGCCAACCCTTATGAAGACGCGAAGAAATTTCCTTAAACAATCAAGTCTATTCGGTGCTGCAACACTGATAATGCCACAGTTTAGTTATGCTAAACCTAAAAAATCATCTTTTGGCGTTCAACTATATTCTTTTAGAGATAGTATGTTAGAGAATCCTAAGAAAACGTTAGAACAGATTGCTAGTTTAGGTTTTAAAGAAATTGAAAGTGCAGGTTCAGCAAAAGGATATTACTACGGTCTTACACCTTCAGAAATGGGACAAACCTGTAAAGATTTAGGCATGAAAATTACAAGCGGCCATGTACGACTCGATGATAAATTTGAAAAAACTATGGAAGATGCCGTTGCCTCAGGCCAAAAGTATCTTATTTGTTCTTCAATGCCATCGGATGGACAAACCGTTGATAATTATAAAAATGTAGCCGAGCAATTTAATGTTGCTGGGGAAGCGTGCAAGAAATTAGGCTTAAAATTTGGATATCACAACCATGAATATGAATTTGATTCTGAAAATGGACAAATTCTTTACGATGTGTTAATGAACAACACTCAAGATGATTTGGTTCATATGGAATTGGATCTTGGCTGGGTTGTCGTTGCTGGTAAAGATCCAATTTCTTACTTTAAGAAATACCCAGGCAGATTTCCTTTGTGGCACTTAAAAGATATGGATATGAAGAAAAAGGAAAGCACTGAATTTGGTAAAGGAGCTCTAGACATAGCGTTAATGCTAAAAAATAAAGAACTTTCTGGCGTAGAACATATTTACATAGAACAAGAAGAATATGCTAGAACACCTATTGAAAGCATGAAATACAATATGGAATATCTTAAGAAGATTTAGTACCGACTATGAAAACGACCAATCAATTTATCACCACTATTATCTGTTCAATTTCAATAATTTCTTGTAAATCTCAATCAGTAGATTTAGTTGCAGAAGGTGCAGAATTAATTCAAATTTCAAACGAGTATAGTTTTACAGAAGGTCCTGCATCAGATAAAAATGGAAATGTATTTTTTACTGACCAACCGAACAATAAAATAATAAAATGGAATCCAATAGATAACTCATTAACTGTTTTCAAAGAGCCAGCAGGTAGATCCAACGGTTTATATTTTGATCATAATGGGAATTTATTGGCAGCAGCAGATGATAAAAATGAACTATGGCGAATTAAATCGAATGGCATGGTAGATACCCTTATCACCAATTACGGGGGTATGAAATTAAATGGCCCAAATGACATTTGGGTAAATACTAAAGGAGGAATCTATTTTACCGACCCCTATTATCAAAGACCTTATTGGGATAGAACTACTGCTGAGATTGAAGAAAAAAATGTGTACTACATTTCACCAGACTTAAAGAATATTACCATTGCTGCAACTGATTTGATACAACCCAATGGGATTATTGGTACACCAGATGGCAAAACACTTTATGTGGCAGATATCGGGGACCAAAAAACCTATTCATATTCCATTCAAAATAATGGAGCATTGACAAACCGCACGTTATTTGCAGATATGGGTTCTGACGGAATGACTATAGATAATGAAGGAAATATATATCTTACTGGAGAAGGTGTAACCGTTTTTAACCCGAAAGGTCAAAAAATATATCATATACCTATTAATGAAGAATGGACCGCGAATATTACATTTGGCGGAAAAAACCAAAACATTTTATTTATAACCGCCAAAGGCTCCATTTATACTTTAAAAATGAATGTTAAAGGAGTTAGATACAACGACTAACCTATTAAAGTAAAAAACCACTATTGTTTTAAAAATCTCCTATTTAAAATACCAGGTAAATCTTCATTTATACTTTCAGTCAATGTTGAGGAGTTAAAAATCATATTAGCAAATTCACTATTATTTAAATTCAAAACATTACTTTGAAATGACCATTTCCCAGTATAGTTTATAGTTCGACCACATCGTATTCCGTAAAGGTCCCCAGTTATACTTGTTATATTCAATTCAATTAAGTTCATTTCCCACGTTCCATCTACATTTACTTTAAGCAATCCTGTTAAACAAGAAAGTTCGTCTAACATATTTACCGAGGCTTTTCCATCTTCATTAGGATCTTGAGCAACACTTAAATTTACGTCCATCAAATTATAAGTACCAATAATCAATGGAGTTTCTTGATTATCGGTACCTCCATCATCTGACGTGCAAGCACCTAAGATTATTATCGAACAAAAAACAAGAACATATTTAAAATTTCTCAAAGTGTATTTGTATTTTATAATCAACAGTGTGAAAGTTAAGCTAATTATTTTTTTGGTGTTTAATTCCCACGCTAATCAAAAAATTACAAAATCAGCGTTGCTAATAAAATCTTTAAAATTCAAATGATTTAGTTAATACATTAGATTAAAAAACATTGAGTTTCACAAATCTAACAAGTGTCTATTATCAATAATGTAACAAATCGTTTTAATTCTTAATTATTCCGCGTTTTTTTTTATCTTAATCCACTTAAACCAACCAAACTATGATTGTATATATTTTTGAATTTATAGGTACTGCTATGTTAATTCTTATAGGAAATGGCATCGTTGCCAACCTAGTGTTAAAAGGAACAAAAGGTAGTGACTCTGGTTGGACAGGTATTTCATTAGCATGGGGCATAGCTGTTTTCATAGGTGTGTTTATGTCTGCCGATGTTAGTGGCGCACATCTTAATCCAGCTGTTTCCATTGGTCTTGCAACCGCAGGTAAATTTTCATGGGCCTTAGTACCTGGTTATATTGTTGCTCAAATACTGGGTGCTATGATGGGTAATCTACTAGTATGGTTAACCTATAAAAAACAATATGAAGCTACAGAAGATACAGATTCTATTTTAGCAACATTCTCAACCTCCCCTGCCATAAAAAGTCCTATTTGGAATTTGGTAACTGAAATTATCGGTGCTTTCGCACTTGTTTTTGGTGTTTTCTATATTGCTAGTGGTACAATGGGTGAAAATGCTGTCTCCTTAGGTTCCTTAGATGCTTTACCGGTTGCTTTATTAGTTATGGGTATAGGATTCGGACTAGGTGGACCCACAGGCTACGCCATTAATCCAGCAAGAGATTTTGGCCCGCGTTTAATGCATTCGATATTACCCATTAAAAACAAAGGTAAAAGCGATTGGGGTTATGCTTGGGTACCCATTTTCGGCCCTATAATAGGTGGGGTATTGGCGGCATTTTTATATAAATTAATTGAATCATTTATTTAAAATAAATAGAATGAAAAATATACTTCTGGTACCCTGTTTACTAGTCTCAATAAATATAATCGCTCAAAGTATTATTGAATTGCCATTCACCCCCATCTCTAGAGTAAAATGGTCAACAGCCGAGAAAGAGTACTTCTCAGACATATGGGATACTCAAGTAATAACCAATGTTTCTGAACCACGATTAGAAGTATATGAAGCTGATCAACCAAACGGCACTAGTGTAATAATTGCGCCTGGAGGTGGACTCTACGGCTTAAGTATAAACAGCGAAGGAAGAGATGTCGCCAAGTGGTTAAATAATAAGGGGATTACCGCTTTTGTATTAAAATATCGCCTGGTACCTACAGGTATTGATGGTGTTAAAGAAATTACAGATGAAAGCAATACCGATCCTACTAAAATTGGCGAAAGGGTATCTCCTGTATTACCTCTTTCGATTGCAGATGGTTTAGCAGCAATTACCTATGTTAGAACCAATGCGAAAAAATTAAAGTTAGACCCTGACAAAATTGGCTTTATGGGTTTCTCGGCTGGTGGTGCAGTAACCATGGGCGTTACATTTAATTACACCGTAGAGAATAGACCGAATTTTATTGTACCCGTTTATCCTTGGATGACCGTAATAGGTGATTATAAAGTTCCAGAAGACGCCCCAGCCATGTTAGTTATTTGTGCTTCTGATGATCCTTTAGGGCTTGCAAAGCCAAGTGCTGACCTTTACTCCGCTTGGTTAACCAATGGAAAAAATGTTGGAATGCATATGTACTCGAAAGGCGGACATGGTTTTGGTATGAAAAAACAGAATCTTGCTTCTGATAATTGGATTTCACAATTTTATAGTTGGGCACTTACTGAAAGTTTAACAAAACCAACAGTCAATTAATCTCATGCAAGATAAAAATCATTATACTACAGAATTAAAAATAAGTAAGCTCTTCCTTTTTTGTTTTTACATAATATTAAGTTTTTACTGTAATGCACAATCAGAAAATAAATTTTCTAATGAGGTCATTGCTATTACCGCAAAATACGACACTATATGGGACACTAATCGCGAAACCATTGTTTTTACAGGAAGTTCAAGTGTGCGATTATGGAAGAATCTAGAGCAGGGTTTTCCAGATCATCAAATTGTAAATTCTGGTTTTGGTGGTTCTGAATCATCTGACTTACTACATTTTTTAAATGATTTGGTTTTAATGTACAACCCAAAAAAAGTGTTTATTTATGAGGGCGATAATGATTTATGGGCAAAAAAAAGACCAAATCAAGTTCTTGATACCGCAGAAGAGATCATCCGTCGAATAAAAGCAAACAACCGCTCAACTCAAATTATATTAATAGCTGCAAAACCAAGTCTTAGAAGATGGGCGATTCGAAGAAAATATAAAAAGTTAAATAGAAAATTCGATCGCCTCGCAAAAAAAGACATTCAAATAGACTTTGTTGATGTTTGGCAACCTATGCTAAATAACAGAAAACCAATGACTGATATTTTTATTGAAGACGGACTGCACATGAACCAAAAAGGTTACAATATTTGGTATGAAGCCATTAAAAATTTAGTAAACAACCCATAATAAAAGACAATGCTTAAGACCCTATGTATTAGAAGCTTATTTTTTGCCGCCATCACCTTGGCCTTAATCGCATGTAGCGAAGTAAAAAAAGAGCGAATTGCCATGCCTACAACTGATTTATCTAAAGTTAGTTTGATTCCAAAACCTTTAAAAACAACACCAACAAATTCAGCGTTTGCATTAGATCAGTTTACCGCTATTTATACTTCAAAAAACGCAACTGGTTTTGAAGAGGTAGGTACCTTTTTGGCAGATAAGCTAAAAAGTAAAACCAACTTAACGATACCTGTAAATTCTGAAGGTGCCAATACAATTGAAAGAGTTATATATATCAACCAAAGCGATAGCATAGAATTAGAATCTCCTGAAGCATATCAACTATATATAAATCAAGATTCAATCATTATAAATGCAAATACAGCTGAAGGAGCTTTCAGGGGTATACAAACTTTAAGACAATTGGTACCGTTTGAAAGTAACGACACTTTGGCTCTACAGAAAATTTGGCCAGTACCTTCGGGTAAGATTGTCGACAATCCTAACTTCGGCTATAGAGGTTCAATGTTAGACGTTGCAAGACATTTCTTTAGTGTTGATGATGTAAAAAAATACATTGACCTATTGGCGTATTATAAAATAAATGTACTGCATTTACATCTAAGTGATGACCAAGGCTGGCGTATAGAAATTAAATCTTGGCCAAAATTAACCGAAGTTGGTGGTAGTACAGAGGTTGGTGGTGAATCTGGTGGTTTTTATACCCAAGAAGATTACAAAGAGATAGTTCGTTATGCCGCTGAGCGATATATGACCATAATACCTGAAATAGATATGCCAGGCCATACAAACGCCGCTTCGGTTTCATACCCGTTCTTAAATGGTAATGGCAAAATACCTAAACTATATGAAGGTATGCATGTTGGCTTTAGCACATTTGACACTCATAAGGATACGGTTTATACTTTTATTGATGATGTGGTTAGAGAAATCTCGGCAATAACACCTGGCCCATATTTTCATGTAGGTGGTGATGAAAGCCATGTGACAAAAAAAAGTGATTATATCTATTTCATTAATAAAGTAGAGAAGATTGTTCAGAAACATGGTAAACGAATGATTGGTTGGGACGAAGTAGCCATTGCCGATGTCGATTCAACTTCTATTTCACAATGGTGGGCAAGCGAAGAAAATGCTAAAAAAGCTGTAGAGAAAGGAATGAAAATTATCGTCTCTCCTGCCAAGAAAGCATATTTAGATATGCAATATGACACCTTATCTAAGTTCGGTTTACACTGGGCCGCTTACATACCTGTTGATACTGCTTATGTATGGACACCAGAAGAATATGGTATACCTGTAGAAAATATTTTAGGTGTAGAAGCGCCACTATGGTCAGAAACAATTAGTAATATAGATGAACTAGAGTACTTAGCATTTCCAAGAATAATTGGCTATTCTGAACTTAGTTGGAGTATTAAAGAAAATAGAAATTGGGAAGATTATAAAGTTAGATTAGCCGATCAGGCTCCATTTCTAGATAGAATGGATGTTAAGTATTATCCCTCTCCTTTAATAGATTGGAAAAAAAGTGATTTCACTTATGAGACAATTAAAAAGGACTAAATTAATTTATGAGGAAAAAGCCTTTATTTAAAAATGAAGGCTTTTTTTCTAAAATTCAAATTCATTAGCTCTCACCTTTTTGATTATAGTGTTCAAGATTTCGAAATTTAAAGGCTTTTCCATATACTCGATAACATTTTCAAATATTGCCGCTTTTAGTTTATCTTCTGGTCTTCCCGACGAAGTTGTAAGTATTATAGGAACATTCGGACAACATTTTCTATCTGTAATATCTTCCAGAAAATCCCAACCATCTAAAACAGGCATATTGATATCAAGTAAAATTAAATCAGGACATTCATTCTTCATTAAATAATCTAATCCATCTTTACCATTTAACGCAATTGCTATATTCTTATACCCATATTTTTCAAGATTCGTTTTAGTTATGAAATTTGTAATTTCATCATCCTCAATGATTAATATTTTAAACATTATTAGTAGTTTTATTTTAGTTTGAGCGTCCATTAAAATTGTATTAGAAATTCAGTGCCTTTGTTGACTTTACTTTTAACTTCAATTTTACCTTTATTTTGATTAATTATTGAATGTATAATGTATAGGCCAATTCCTAAACCATCCACATGTGTGTGCATCCGTTTGAAAAGTCCGAAAATTTTATCCGCTAAATTCTGTTTAAAACCTATTCCATTATCCTTAAAGGACAACGTTGTTTTACCATCGACTTTTTTGGTTGTTATTTTAACACTAAGCTTTCTATTGGGGTGCCTATACTTTAGCGCATTCGACATAAGATTTTGAATAATACTTTCTAACTGAACAGGATTAAAATTAATCATGGGGCAGCTAGAAAAATCTTCTTTTATTATGGTTCTACTTTCGATAATTTCTTCAGAATGACTTAATTTTATCTTACCAATGACTTCAGAAAAAACCATATCCTCTTTTTTATCACTGAAATTAGATTTTATTGCAATAACCTCATTTAGAGCTCCAATTTTATCGCACATCACGTTAGTTACAATTTTCATTTTTTCAACAATGGACACAAATTCATTAGAAGAAGGATCAGACAACAACACCATTTGCAAAAGACTCTTTAAGTTTGTCAGCGGAGCTCTCAAATCATGTGCTGCTAAATAAGAAAAATCCTCTAACTCCTGATTTTTTCTTTGCAAATTATCATTTACTTCTTTTAAAGAAGTTTGTGCGATCTTTAATTTTTCTATCGTATTGACAGTATTAGTAACATCAAGCGTCGTAACACCCAGATAATCACCAATTTTGAATGCCCTACTCATAAATCTAATCTCAGCATTTTCACCTTTATACATGATCTCATCAAATCCCATTGGCACACCTGTATCGATAACACTTTTATAAGAATCATATCTTTCCGTTCCTTCCAAATAAGGGAATATGTCCAATATATTTTTACCAATGAAATTTTCTTTTTCTACCCCTATAGTATTTATGTAAGATTGATTTACATCAACAAAATCCATATTACGATTCAAAATCAAAAAGGGTGAGTAAGCGTTATCAAAAAATGCACTCTTTAATACATTGCTAATTTCAGCTTTATTATTCTTCATGTTTTCAAATTTTATTTGTAACGATCAATAAACTATACCACTAAATTGCAACATTTCATATTGGTTTTTTGTGTATGTATGATGATTAAAAGAAAACTAGCGATTAAATACCCTTAACAATAGATAAACAAAATTTATTCATCATTAAAATAGTGTTTATAGTGTTTATTAAAGCAAAAAAAAACCCTTTTAGGGTTTTTTAAAAATTATATTGTAATTAAATATTATTCCTCCTCAGAAGTATTAGTTTTTTCTTCTTTTTCATTTGAGAAATCGGTTATTTTGTTATCGTTCAATATATTATACCATTGAATAACTTTTTTAATATCACTGACATAAACACGATCTTCATCGTAATTCGGAAGCACTTCGAAAAAGTATTCTTCTAATTTTATTTTTTCTTCTTTATGGCTAATTGAAGTTTTGCCTCCATCTTCTTTCGTCTGTATTTTTTGAAAAACCTCTCTTAAAGGCACTTCTTCTTCAAGCGTATAAATTGCTATTTCAGATAATACACTTACACTTGCACGTAGGCTTACCGTTATTCTTTTTCCATCCAACAAAGACTCCGCCACAAATCCTGTTCTTGTTTGGGTAATTAACTTATATAACCCTGGTTTTCCTGCAACAGATAAAATTTTCTCTAAACCCATAAACTATTTTAAAATTTAAGTCGACAAAGATTACACTTTTCTATTAATTAAAATATGATTTTAACGTCCTTTTTTCATTGCAGGAAATTTCATGCGGTAGTCTACATTTATCTTTCCTTTAGATATATTCGTCAATCTTCCTTTTAACATTCTCTTTTTTAGGGCTGATAATTTGTCAGTGAACAAAACACCCTCTATATGATCATACTCGTGTTGAATAACCCTTGCCAATAAACCATCAAAAGTTTTTGAATGTTCTTTGAAATTCTCATCCAAATAAGTGATTTTAATAGTATCTTTTCTATTTACATCTTCACGCACATCTGGTATACTTAAACAGCCTTCATTAAATGCCCATTCTTCACCTGTTTCCTCTTCTATTTTTGCATTAATAAAAACTTGTTTAAAACCATCTAATTGTTTTTGCTCATCTTTCGTAAGCTCTTCATCATCAGAGAAAGGAGTAGTATCTACCAAAAACAAACGAATTGGCAACCCAATTTGAGGTGCTGCTAAACCTACACCACTAGCATTATACATGGTTTCCCACATATTAGAAATCAGCTCATCCAGTTTTGTATATTCGTTATCGATATCTTCAGCAACTTTTCTTAATACGGCGTCTCCGTAAGCTATAATAGGTAAAATCATTTTTATTCTTTAAATCTAGTTCTAATTACAATTTCTTCATTTAGCCATTGTACAAGATCAAAGTACAAAAAGCTAAGCTTAAATCTTTTTTTCCCGTTCGGCGAACTTCCATTTTTCTTATTTGGATCCCTAATAAATTTTATATGCTGACGGTTAGTTAAACCCTCAATTTTATCAAAAGAAAAAGAAAGTTTATTCTTGAAGCTCATTTCATGAAACTCCTTGATATCCAAAGGAGAAACTTCTCTTCGGTCACATACCGTAAAAAAGTAATTATCCTTAGAAATTTCTAACATTCGTTGCTTTCTTCTGCTCCACTTTTCTCGGGCTTCTTTAATACTTTCATAATGTTGAAAATGTATTTCAACATCTCCTAAAAGCGCAATTGGATGGTTATTATAAGCATCTGCATATTTTGAAATTTCAATAAACTCTAATTCCATTTGCATATAAGAATCAAAATTACGAAGCAATTTCATATAGCATGGCCCATATAAAAACAACCCAACAAAGGGGGAATTATAAGGCAACCCTAGCCATTGATATGCTTGACCTCCCCAACAGTTTCTTGAAATTAAAACAAAATTGTTATTCTTCAATTTAGTAATATCCCTTTTACTATAATAAGAACTAAAAGCTTGTCTTAGTTTACGCTTTATAAAAATTTCTATTCTTATCAACATAGAATTCAAGCTATACTTAAATATGACTGTAAGATAATTGTTGCGCTAATCTCATCTATTAAAGCTTTATTCTTTCTTTGTTTCTTTTTCAAGCCACTATCTAACATGGTTTGAAATGCCATTTTCGAGGTAAAACGCTCATCATGCCTTTTAATAGGTACCGTTGGAAATTTCTCTGCCAGCTTCACTAAAAAAGGTACTATGTGTACCTCAGACTCAGAAGCGGTATTGTTCATTTGTTTGGGTTCACCAACAACTATGGTTTCTACATTTTCTTTAGGTATATAGTCCGCCAAATAAGTAAATATTTCCGCCGTAGCTACAGTAGTTAAACCAAATGCTATCATTTGCATATCATCGGTAACAGCTAAGCCAATGCGTTTTACACCATAGTCAATTGCAAGTATCTTTCCCAAACTTAATTTTTGGCAAAAATAAAGGATAATTTGTTATATGTGCTTTTACAAATGGTGAATTCCTCTACTTCAACTTATATTTGAGAAAATTTTGATGAAAATGACAGAACTGAGAACACAAATAGAGAAAGCATGGGAAAATAGAGACCTTTTAAAAGAGTCTGCAACCCAAGATTGTATAAGAGAGGTTATCGACCTTTTAGATGTAGGTAAATTAAGATGTGCCGAGCCGACAGCAAACGGATGGCAAATTAACGAATGGGTAAAGAAAGCGGTTGTTATGTATTTCCCTATTCAGAAAATGGAAACCTTGGAAGCAGGTATTTTTGAATACCACGATAAAATGCCTTTAAAAAGAGGGTATGCTGAAAAAGGAATTAGAGTGGTTCCTAATGCAGTTGCAAGACATGGTGCATATATATCTGCAGGTACTATTTTAATGCCTAGTTATGTGAATATAGGTGCATATGTTGATGAAGGTACTATGGTTGACACCTGGGCCACTGTCGGTAGTTGTGCGCAAATAGGTAAAAATGTTCACTTAAGCGGTGGTGTAGGTATTGGTGGCGTTCTGGAGCCATTACAAGCTTCACCAGTTATTATAGAAGATGGTGCATTTATTGGTTCTCGTTGTATTGTGGTAGAAGGTGTTAGAGTTGAAAAAGAAGCAGTTCTAGGAGCGAATGTAGTCTTGACAATGAGCACAAAAATAATTGACGTTACAGGTGAAACACCAGTTGAAAGCAAAGGTCTTGTTCCTGCTCGTTCAGTTGTGATACCTGGCAGCTACACCAAAAAATTTCCTGCAGGCGAATTTCAAGTACCTTGCGCACTAATTATAGGAAAAAGAAAAGAAAGTACAAACAAAAAGACATCATTGAACGATGCACTTAGAGAGTATGGTGTTGCGGTTTAAGCCTACCGTAAATTAGAATTTACCTTTCTAATACGTTTAGAACTTTTTAAACGATTGGAAAGGTTTTATTTTTTATTGATATTATTTTCAAAATAGACGCAACCATTCTAAAATATACACTCTTATAAACTGAACTAATATAGTACTGAATTTCAATCGTGTAAGAATTTCACTTCTTAACACAATTTTTTAATTCTTTTTTTGTTATAACTTTGTTAGCTCCGATTAGAGCAAACCTATCAAATTGGAATGTATGATTACCAAAAAAGAACAACTTACCGCATTAGTAATCACATATAATGAATTAGGATATATTGAAAAATGTATTGAATCCGTTTCATTTGCCGATGAAATTATTGTAGTAGATTCTTTTAGTACCGATGGAACGTTTGAATATTTAGAAAACCATCCAAAAGTAAAGGTTATTCAAAATACGTTCGAAAATTTTACTGCTCAAAAATCATTTGCTTTAAAACAAGCAACTAATGATTGGGTATTGTTTTTAGATGCAGATGAAATTGTTTCTGATTCATTACAATTGGAAATTTCCGAAACAGTCTCAAGTGATACTGAAATAGCTGCATTTTGGTTTTATCGCCAATTTATGTTCA
Organism: uncultured Maribacter sp.; assembly: GCF_963975365.1. Classification (GTDB taxonomy): domain Bacteria; phylum Bacteroidota; class Bacteroidia; order Flavobacteriales; family Flavobacteriaceae; genus Maribacter. The sequence goes on from NZ_CAXBGF010000002.1 coordinate 101,100, forward strand.
AGAATGAAAAGTTGAATTATAGTGGTTGGCAAACAGATAAGAATTATAGACTTTTCAGAAAAAGCAAAGCATCTTTTTCCGATTGTAAAATAGTGCATGAAACTTTAGATGTTGAAGGAACTTCTGGTATTTTAACGGAAAAACTAATTCACTATTGCTACAAAAATCACGATGATTACAAAGGTAAAATGTTGAAATATGGTAGATTAAAAGCTATTGAATCATTTTATAGAGAGAAGAAGTATAGTTATGCAATGATGATTGCAAAAACTAGTTGGAAATTCTTTAACCATTACATTTTACGGCTTGGTTTTTTAGATGGTAAAAAAGGTTTTATCATTTGTCACTTAAATTCACTTGGCGTTTTAGAACGTTACAAAGAACTTAAAAAACTTGAGCAAAAGAACGAACTCGTGTATTACTTAGTAATGCCATAGAAAGTCCACACGCTTTTCTCCTTTTTGGTCGTATTTCTAATTCCCACATTTTTTGCAATCGATTCTGGTGTCTTATACCCTCTTTTATGGTCTAAATGTACACATACCGCACTATACCGAAGTTGTTTAGATTTTATTCCGAAGTTAAAAAGTCGTTCTCCCAATTCTCTATCTTGACCACCGTACTGCATTCGTTCATCGAATCCGTTTACATTTTCAATATCTTTTTTCCAACCAGATGAATTATGCCCGTTCCAACTTGCGTTGGTAGGGGTTATCCAATTTAAAATCTTTGAAATAAATCCTTGAGCAGTAAGTTTGTTGTTCTTAAAAGTTTGAGGAATACCTTTTTCTTTAAGCCATTGAATATTAAAACAACGTTGCTTTTCAATATCCTCTAGGGTAATCAAATTAGATATATTCATGGGCAACATATAATAACCACCAGAAATAAAATACCCTTGCTCTTTATTGATGTAATGAACCTGAACGAAATCTTCTCTAGGTATACAATCCCCATCGGTCATTATTATATAATCGGCAGAGCAAGCTGTTACTGCCTTGTTTAAAATTCTTGACTTTTGAAAACCATCATCTTCTTGCCACACATGAACAATAGGATAGTGAACCTTATTAGACATCTCAGCAATCAATTCTTTCGTAGGTTCTTTAGAGCCATCATCAGCAATGACAACTTCAAAATCTTTAAAAATTTGTTGCTCAAAACCCCACAGCACTTTCTTTAACCACTCTTCGGCATTATATGTACTAACTATGATACTTATTTTAGGAATCTCCATACTGTGTTTCAAATTACCACAAAAATATAAAAGTCTTATCTATCTTTGAATCTGAAAAGACTGTAAACATTAATAAACAACAAATAACAGCATTGTAAAATGAAGTTGAAAGAAATACCTGTATCTATTTACACTTCAATTATACTTTCATCGCTTTCAGTTAAAAGTATTGTTTCTAAAACAAAAGACGAAATACCAGTTATTGTATCTTTAACTTCTATTCCAGAAAGATTACAGACCTTACATTTAACAATACGAAGTATTTTAAACCAAGATGCGAGGCCAAAGAAAATAATACTTTGGCTACATAAATCTTTAAAAAATGAAATACCAAGTAAATTAAGAATATTGGAATGTGATTTATTTCAAATCATGTATTCTGATTTAACTAGTTCTCACAGAAAATTAATTCATAGTCTTAAACTTTTTCCAGAAGAAATTATTATTACTTGCGATGATGATATGATGTACCGTTCTAATTGGCTTCGATTACTTTATTACGAACACCAATTACATCCTAATGATATTATTGGAAATCAGACTAGGTATATTCGATATACTAAAGAGGGTGAATTACAATCATACAAGAATTGGGTTTATGACGAAAGCATCTATTTTAATAGAACTGCTGTTATTCCTATAGGAGCAGAAGGAGTTTTATATCCACCTAAAACCCTCTCAGACACAACTACTAATTATGAATTATTCCTAGCATTGGCTCCTAAAGCAGATGATCTTTGGTTTAAAGTAATGGCATTACTTAATGGAACAAATTCAATATTAGCTAAAAATAAAGCTGAAACACCAATTCCAATTATAGGGTCTCAAAAATACTCCTTAAAAAAATCGAATATAGGTGGCGACAAAAACAGGACTCAATGGCTAGCATTAACCCAGTATTTTAATATTAAACCAAAAACATTTCTGTAAAAAAATTTTAGAAGAGCTATGACAGAAGAAATCAATAAATGTATAGAGGTTCTTGAAAATGGCGGACTCATACTCTACCCTACCGATACCGTATGGGGAATTGGTTGTGATGCTACCAATAAAGAAGCGGTCCAAAAAGTTTTTAAACTAAAGCAACGAAATGATAGTAAGGCTTTAATATGTTTGGTTGCCAATGATGCTATGCTTGAAAAATATGTAGAAAAAGTACCCGATCTTGCTTATGACCTGATCGACTTAGCTACAAAACCAACTACTATAATCTACGACAAACCTCGTGGTGTAGCAGAAAATCTTATTGCATCTGATAACACTTTAGCCATTAGAGTAGCGTCAGATAAATTCTGCCAATACTTAATTGGTAAATTTAAAAAACCTATTGTGTCCACCTCCGCCAATATTTCTGGAAAGAATACCCCTAAAAGTTTTCAAAATATAGACAAAGCCATTTTATCAGGTGTAGACTATGTGGTAAATTTGCACCGAGAGAAACAGAATAGCTCTGCATCATCTATTATTAGACTTTCTAATGATAATACCGTGAAGATTATTCGAGAATAAAAACATGCAAGAGAGCCATATAGACGCTTTAAAAAAACCTATTTTCAACATCATTTCAGAAGCTGCAGAAGAACTTTCTGTAGATTGTTACGTTATTGGTGGTTTTGTAAGGGACTACTTTTTAGGTAGGGACATCCCTAAGGATATTGATATTGTTGCCATTGGTAGCGGAATTAAACTTGCCGAAAAAGTAGCCTCTAAATTGGATGGCAAACCACAAGTATCTGTTTTTAAGAATTTTGGTACTGCCATGATAAAAAGCGAAGGTGTTGAACTAGAATTCGTTGGCGCCAGAAAAGAAAGTTATCAACGCGATAGTAGAAAACCAATCGTAGAAGATGGCACATTAGAAGACGACCAAAAAAGAAGGGATTTTACCATTAATGCTTTAGCACTTTCGCTAAACAAAGCTAATTATGGGACGCTACTAGACCCTTTTAATGGTATAGTTGATCTAGAGAGTAAAATTATTAAAACTCCCCTAGAACCGAGTATCACATATTCAGATGACCCTCTGAGAATGATGAGAGCAATCAGATTCGCAACACAATTAGATTTTCAAATTGCCTTACCTTCTCTACAAGCTATAACCGAACATAAAGACCGGTTAAAAATTGTTTCTAACGAACGTATTCTAGATGAACTTCATAAAATTATGTTGTGTAAAAAACCATCATTAGGTTTTTCACTTTTACATAAAACAGGACTTCTAGAGTTAATACTTCCTGAACTTACCGCCTTACAAGGCATAGAGGAAATTGAAGGTCAGAAGCATAAAGATAATTTTTGGCACACTTTAGAGGTAGTGGATAATATTTCTGGGACTACCGATGACCTTTGGTTACGTTGGGCCGCTTTATTACACGATATAGGAAAGGCCCCTACCAAAAGATTCCATAAAACAATTGGGTGGACATTTCATGGTCATGAATTTGTAGGTTCTAAAATGGTCTACAAACTTTTTAAACGTTTACGCATGCCGCTAAATGAGAAAATGAAGTTTGTTCAAAAAATGGTTTTGATGAGTTCAAGACCTATTGTCTTGTCCGAAGATTTTGTAACCGACTCTGCGGTTCGTAGACTTATTTTCGATGCCGGAGACAATGTTGAAGACCTTATGACTTTATGCGAGGCCGATATTACTACCAAGAATCCTAAGAAGCAAAAAAAATACCATCAGAACTTTAAACTTGTTCGCCAAAAAATAGAAGAAGTAGAGGCACGTGATCATGTTCGTAATTTTCAACCACCCATTAGCGGAGAAGAAATTATGGAAACTTTTTCTCTAAAACCTTCCAGAGAAATAGGTATTATTAAAGAAGCTATAAAAGAAGCTATTTTAGAAGGAGAAATTCCGAACGAATACAAAGCTGCACAAGAATTTATGTATCTAAAAGGTCAAGAATTAGGCCTTAACATCAACAAATAGAATGGATATTATATTTAGAAAAATCGCTAAGATATCTTTAATTTTAGTTTATTTAGTAATCATTGCTGGTGCCGTCGTTCGTATGACGGGTAGTGGCATGGGTTGCCCAGATTGGCCTAAGTGCTTTGGTTACTACATACCCCCAACTGATGAAAGCGAGCTAAAATGGCAGCCAGATAGATTATTCGAAAAAGGTCAAGTAATTATAAAAGATGAGACTTTACAGATAGCTAAAGAAACCTTCACAACAAACAACTCTTTTAATTCTGATAATTGGGAATTATATACTAAACATGATTATGCAGTTTTTAATCCTTGGCATACCTGGATAGAATATATTAATAGGCTTTTCGGTGCATTAGCGGGTCTTGCTACATTGTTGCTTGCCATTACCTCTATCAAGTTTTGGAAAAAGAAAAAACGAATACCCATACTACTATCATGGTTAGTAGTATTCGGTATGGTTTTTCAAGCTTGGTTAGGCGCTACAGTAGTGTATTCAGTTTTAGAACCGGCAAAGATTACAGTACACATGTTTATGGCTCTGGTTATAGTAGCTATGCTGCTATACATTATATATCTAGCCAATGCCGAGAACAAGCTTATTCATTATGACAAACTTACACTTAACCTTAGTATTCTAGCAATAGGCATAACGCTCATTCAAATTGTTATGGGTACACAAGTACGACAATTTGTCGATGAGCAAATAGATCTCTACGGGTATGACGCAAAAAGCAGTTGGCTTAAGGAACCATTGTTATTATTTTATATACATAGGTCTTTTTCTATTTTAGTTTTGGTGCTCAATACTTTTTTAGCCTTTAGGATAACTAAATTAAATTTAGGGCACGTAAAAATCTATTGGGTTCTCTTTATTTTACTAGTTGAAGTATTTACCGGAATAGCTATGAATTATCTAAATTTCCCCTTTGCTAGCCAACCTTTACACCTTGTATTAGCTTCGATTCTTTTCGGAGTACAACTCTACGTTGTTTTAGATGCGTTAAAGCCTAGAAAAATTAACAAAACTTCGTAACTTTGCCCTCCCGCAAAAAATAAGGTATGATTTATAAAATTCGTATAATTCTTGACGCAGAGGAGGATATTTTCAGAGATTTAGAAATTGAGGCCCATAATTCATTAGAAGATTTTCACAATGCAATTACCCAAGCGTTTGGTTTTTTAGGTAATGAAATGGCTTCTTTTTATACCTGTAACGATGAATGGCAACAAGAGGAAGAGATTGCACTTTTTGACATGAGTGAATCCGGTTCAGATGTTCGTTTAATGAATGAGACATTTTTGGAAGATTTAATGACGCAAAACAATCCTAAACTGATTTATGTTTATGATTTCATGAATATGTGGACATTTTTTGTTGAACTTGCCGATATTGAGGAAAAAGAAGATGGTCGTTCATATCCTAATGTATTATTCTCATTTGGCGAACTACCAGAAACTCCGCCAGAAAAAAACTTTGAAGCTGAAAATAGTGCCTTTGACTTTGATGATACCTTTGAAAATTATGACGATTTAGATTTCGATGAAAATTGGAATTAGTCGTTATCGATTCAATTTTGAATCCCCTTTTAAAAACAATCCTTTTAAATAAGAACATTCTATGATTAACCTATACGCCACCCAAATTGAAAGTATTTCCATACATAGAGTGGGCAATAAAAATAAAAACGAAGGTGTTTTTCTTTCAGAAGAACCATTCAGGTTGAATGATGAAACTACTGGTTTATTAAAAGAATATTTTTTTAAACCTTTTAGAGAAAAAGAGGAGAATTACTATAAACTTACCAATGAAGTTGATGTTGAGTTCAACGAAATACACAAAATAGTAAGTGATGTTTTCGCAGATAATTCAAAAGCACATTTGAATTCTAAAAAAATTGCCTCACTTCTTTTCGAGCAATCAAATCATCCACACATTAAAAGCGGGGAAGTTTATGTTGCCTACTTAACAGGCTTATTATTAGACAATCAAAAAGTTGATGCCATTGGTATCTTTAAAAGTGAATTAAAGCACGATTTTATACAGTTCGAAGAAAAGGACAGCAACCTAGATATTGTTATACAACAAGGAATTAACATCAATAAATTAGATAAAGGTTGTTTAATCTTCAATGTAGATAAAGAAGAAGGGTATAAAGTTCTATCAGTTGACAGCAATAAATATGACACCAAATATTGGATAGAAAATTTCTTAGGTGTTGACCCTCTATCAGATGATAACTTCAAGACAAAAAACTACTTGAAATTCTGTCAAAATTTTGCAAAAGATGTGGTGTTACCTGCAGAAGATAAACAACAAGAGGTATTATTCATGAACCGTGCAGTGAACCATTTTGCAAAAAATGATTCTTTTGAAGAGTCTACGTTTTTGAATGAAGTAATGGAAAATCCTGAATTGATCCCAGAATTCAAACATTACAAAACAGAAAAAGGTCCAAAATATAGTATTCAAGATGTTTCTAATTTTGATATTGCCAACAAAGCCGTATCTGATGCACGAAAGAAAATAAAAAATGTCATTAACTTGGACACCAACATACAGATTAAACTAGATTTCATTAATCCAGAGTCTGCCGAAAAATTTGTGGAAAAAGGTTGGGATGAAGAACGACAAATGTACTACTACCTAGTGTACTTCAATAAAGAACAGAAGAGCTAAAAGCAAATATTTTAATAGTTACAAAATAAAAAAAGAGGATGAAATATGATATTCATCCTCTTTTTTTATATAAACAATGGGTCATCAAAAAATATTTGGTTTCATATTATATTTTTATATTATTCTCGATAATCTGTTTCATACTAACATCCTCATAATTTCGACGCACAAAGTTCAAGGCTAAATCAAGTACCTGACCCATAGTAGTACAACTTTTAAAATCCATATCCATAGTAAGCACTTCTATTTGCTCCCTAAGCATTGCAATATTTTCAGGTGTAGAAATCTCATCGGTCTTACAAATAGCCCTTAATTTTTTAATCCTATTTCCAGAACTTAAAATACGTTTCGCTACCATAGAGCGCTCCTCTAACTTATATTGATCTACTGAGTCGCTCTTTAATTTATTACGCACTAATTCGACCATTTTATAGTTTTCCTTAAAAAATTGAGGCCTATAAACCTTCAATTTACCTTCAAAACATTGCTGATCAAAATCTATAGCTCTAATCTTATAGACTACATGGTCAAAATCATGAGTAGGTACGATTACATAATTGTAAGAACGCATATCTCCCAAAAGTCGAATCATACAACGCTCATTAAACTTTACAAATTCCTTGGCCAATTGTGCTTTTTCCGGTTCAGTACATTTTGGCAGCATATTTTTTATAAACTCATCGCCAGGTATACCAGCAATATGCTCCTCAATCAAAGTATCTTTATATACTAAAAAGTTAAGATTATAAGGCGACAACATGTGCTCTAATTCTAACCCATAAATACGAGATGCATCTGTTTTCTTAACATAGAAATACGTGAAGTTGTCATTAAGAATATTACGGATTTTAATTCTAAAAGGCTTAGAATTACCGAACGTACAAAAGTCGACCGCATCTACATTCAAATATTGGTTAATATTATTACTACCATCAGAATGTAAAATGGAATAGACTTTTTTTAAACTATCATCAATTTCCTCTCTATCGAATTCAGAATAATAAGCGCGAATCCACAAGGTATCTTCATCATTGTTATCATACACGACTACAGAACCAGAAAAACGAAGTAAATCATCATAAAATATAGGAATTTCTATCTTTCTACTATAATGCTCTAAATACTCATCTAAAGCCTGGTTTACAGGATAAGCAGGTTTCTTTTTAGACATTAATCGTTCTTCTGACATGGCGTTGAAATAAATTTGATGATGTTAGCTGTAACAAAGTTAGGCTTTCCTCGTCAACTAGGTATATCAATCAATAACACCTTCAAACTTTGAACCATATTTTAACAGTACAAAATCTTACCAAAAAATTCGGGTACCTAACAGCCGTTAAAGATTTATCGTTTACTATTGAGAAAGGCAATGTTTACGGAATATTAGGACCAAATGGTAGTGGCAAATCCACCACACTAGGCATTGTTTTGAATGTTGTCAATAAAACCAGCGGACAATTTTCTTGGTTCGATGGAAAGGAAACCACCCACGATGCCTTAAAAAAAGTTGGTGCAATTATTGAACGCCCCAACTTTTACCCTTACATGACTGCTTTACAGAATTTAAAATTAGTCTGTAAAATCAAAGACGTTGAGGAAAATAAAATAGAGGAAAAGCTAGAATTAGTTGGACTGCTAGATCGAAAAGACAGCAAGTTCAGAACATTTTCTTTAGGAATGAAACAACGCTTGGCCATCGCCTCTGCTTTATTAAATGATCCAGAAATATTAATTCTTGATGAACCTACCAATGGCCTTGACCCCCAAGGAATTCATCAAATACGTGAAATCATTAAAACCATTGCTGCAAAGGGCACCACTATTCTGCTAGCCTCCCATTTATTGGATGAAGTTGAAAAAGTATGCACCCACGTGGTAATATTAAGAAAAGGAGAAAAATTATATTCTGGCAGAGTAGATAGTCTAAAAGCAAGCTTTGGCTTTTTTGAACTTAAAACAACCGACATGGATGCTTTGCATTCTTTTCTAAAGGAAAATGAACATTTCGGTGAAATAAAAATAGAAAATGGTTTACTCACAGCCTTTCTACATACCGAATTAGATTCCCAAAAGTTGAATAATCTATTGTTTGAAAAAGGCATAATAGTTTCACATTTGGTCAAAAGAAAAGAAAGCCTAGAAGAGCAGTTTTTAGAACTGACTAAAAACACAAAAGCCTAAACAACGCAACAATGATAAGATTACTACATATAGAATTCATAAAACTTTGGAATAATAGCGCAAGTAAGGTGTTGATTATTTCATACTTCACGCTATTAACTTCCATAGCTCTGTTTGCCGCCATTAAGTTCGATATTGGCCCTATTCAATTTCATTTGGCAGACCAGGGAATATTCAATTTTCCCTACATATGGCACTTTAACACATTTATTACGGCATTCTTTAAACTATTTTTGGCGATTGTAATCGTTTCGATGATGTCAAATGAATATAGCAACAAAACCATAAAGCAAAACTTAATTGACGGACTCTCTAAAAAGGAGTTTATACTTTCGAAATTCTTAACTGTTATTTCCTTTTCCCTGATTTCTACCCTTTTTGTTTTAATTGTTTCATTGATTTTAGGACTGGCATATTCAGATTACAATGAAATTTCAATTATACTAACTGACTTAGAATTTTTAGTAGCATTTTTTGTCAAACTAACAGGTTTCTTTTCGTTCTGTTTGTTCTTAGGAGTTTTGGTTAAAAGGTCTGCTTTCGCTCTAGGCTTTTTAATTCTGTGGCAAGTTTTTGAAGGCATCTTTAGAGGTCTTATTCGTTGGAAATTATTTGATGGTGAAACTACAGATGCTATCTTAGGCTTTTTTCCATTACAAGCTATGTTCAACTTAATCAAAGAACCTTTTTCAAGATTGGGTGCCGTGCAATCTGTCGTTAACCAAATGGGGGAAGAATTGAGCTTAGACTATGCTATTCATTGGTATGAAATTCTAATTGTTTTGATTTGGACAGCAATTTTTATTTATGGGTCATACGCTATCTTAAAAAAACGAGACCTATAACACAACTTATAGATTGGTCATTAATCCTATTTAACACTATTTCGAAAGGGTAAATTTTCATTTTGTAGTATATTGTATTGTTTACGAAGATGCTATGAAAAATAATTGGAATATATCATTACCAAAGATTTTGGCTATGCCATTAACTTTCATGGTATTTTTCATTACTTTTTCGCAAATTAATGCTCAAGACTGCCCTGCGCTTTTAAGTCCATTAAATGGTTCCGATTTAGTACCATTGAATTCGACTATTCGATGGGAACCAGTAACTGGTGTACCTGGGTATATTTTATCGTTAGGAACAACAGAAGGCGGAACCGATATTCTGAACCAACAAAATTTAGGGGCATCAAACAGCTATATTCCCTCAACAGGTTTACCAGAGAACACAGAAATATTTGTAACGATTACGCTGTTCTTTTTTAATCAACCTAATATTGTTTGCGAAAGTCAAAGTTTCACAACAGCCGTACTCAGTGAAACTCCAGCATGTACCACATTCAATATTCCAAAAGAAAATGCTTTAGATGTTAATACAGCAACAAATATTACATGGAACGCATCTGTGAGTGCTACTGGTTATTTACTGACCATTGGCACATCAATGAATGGAGGTGAAATAGTCGATAATCTTGACGTCGGAAATACCTTAAGCTATAATCCGACGACAGATTTAACTGAGGAAACGACCTTCTATATTTCCGTAATACCGTATAATAGATTAGGAATATCTATTGGTTGTGTTTCCTCTATATTTACTACCGCGCCAAAGGCAGATTTACCTTTCTGTACTACAATGATTACACCATTCGATGGCGAAACCAATGTTCCCTTAAGTCCGGTTTTAGAATGGAACGAAGTACCTAATGCAATGGGCTATAGAGTTACCATTGGTACATCACCTTTTGAGTCCAACATATTAGAGGATGCGATATTCTTTAAAACATCAACATTAGTAATTGATTTTGAACCTAACCGCTCCTTTTTCATAACCATAATTCCGTTTAACGATGCGGGTGATGCTATAGGTTGTGCACAAGAGACCTTTTCTACATTACTTGGTTGTGGTCCATATTTCGACCCTTTAACTGGTGAATTACAAGTCCTAAATCCCGAAATATCTTTCCCTGATACTGTCACCATTTGTCTAGGTAGTGAATCAAATATAATTTCTGCAACCGACCAAGCTGATGGTTATAGGTGGTTTAAGGTTGACGGTAAAGGAAATGAAACATTACTATCGTCATCGGAAGAAGTATCTATTTCAGAAGTAGGTGATTATGTTTACGAAGTATATACCGTATTCGAAGACTCAGGCAGTTCGTTTGAATGTTCTTCCTCAAAATATTTCACGGTTGAAGCCTCGCAAGCACCTGTCATTAAAAATATATTGGTTACCAATCAGTTCAACACAAGTAATTATGAAGTGTTGACCACCGAATCTGGAAATTATGAATATGCGCTAGACGATGAAAATGGGCCATATCAAGATAGTAACAGATTTAACGGAATACCTATTAAAAATCATACCGTTTATGTTCGTGATAAAGGAGGATGCGGCATTGTGAATCAACTTATTGAACAAGATTTGACCGTTGATGGATTTCCTGATTTTTTCACACCTAATGGTGATGGTATAAATGACTATTGGCAATTTATTCCACCTATAGCAACCGGTGAAAACAATTTATTGAACATATGGATTTTTGATAAATTTGGAGTGCTTTTAGCTCAGATAGCACCAAATTCAGTTGGCTGGAACGGTAATTTTAATGGAAGAGCACTACCAGAATCCAATTATTGGTTTAAGGCAATTTCAAATAATAATAAAATAATTAAAGGTCATTTTAGCTTAAAAAGGTGAACCCATGGGCAAAAAAAGAATCATATTATTTTTATGCTTTTGTATTGGGCTCTATTCTTCTTTATGTTATACCCAACAATGCCCAACAATGACATCTCCAATAGATGGCGACATTAATGTGCCCGTAGACAACTTAATTCAGTGGACCGCAGTTGATGGTGTTATTGGATATTTGATTTCATTAGGCACAACTCCTGGTGGTGGAGAGATTATTAATAGACGTTCCTCTGGATTAAACAATTTTTACCAACCCACTGTTGGTTTACCTGAAGACACCATAATTTATGTGACTATCAGTCTATTTTTACCCGACGCACCAATTAAGGTTTGTCCTCTCAAAATTTTCACTACCGTCAAAATAACCGACCCACCCGTTTGCACAACACTTGCCTCACCTCTTAACCAAGAAACAGGAATACGTGTAGACACTAATATTAAATGGAATTATGCACCTGGAGCTACCAATTACCTCATTTCTTTAGGCACTTCACCTAATAATTATGACATTATTGAAAATTTTGAAACCGGTAATATACTTTCATATAAGCCAGAAAATAATCTTGAATTAAACCAATCTGTTTTTGTTAGAGTAATTCCTTTCAATGAAAATGGTGAAGCTTTGTTATGCACTGAAGAATATTTCACCACTGGCGAACCTACGGTGCAATGTAATCCAAATGATTTTCCGATAATTACGATACCGGACAAAGTTTCTTTGTGTTCAAACTTAGAATTTGGCATCTTAAATAATAATCAAATAGCTCGTGGTTATAGGTGGATAAAAATAAATACCGATGGCTCTGAAAATCTTATATCTACCACCCAAGACTTAGAATTTAATGAAACAGGTTATTATCGTGTAGAGTTATATAATATAATTTCAGAATTTGGGGCAAGTATAGAATGCCCTGTTACTAAAAATTTTGAAGTCGTTGACTCAGAATTACCTGAAATAGAAAATGTAATAGTTTCAAGAGAACCCAACGGCCTGCGAATAGAAATTGTAGCTTATGGTAACGGTGAATATGAATACTCGCTGGAAAGTCGTGATAATGGATTTCAGGATAGTGCTATATTCACAAATCTTGAACCTGGCCAACGTACTGTATATGTTCGTGATAAATTCGGATGTGGTGTTACCCAACGTCTTGTAGAAAAAGAAATTTCCATTGAGGATTTCCCTCTTTTTTTTACACCTAACGGTGATGGCATAAATGATTTCTGGCAGCTAAAGAATGAAACAAATAGTAGGGAACTTAATATTGAGTTTATTTTTATATTCGATAGATACGGAAATTTACTTGCGCAACTAGACCCTAAAACCAAAGGTTGGAACGGAAATTTCAATGGTAGAGAATTACCTGAAACCGATTATTGGTTTAAAGCAGTGTCATTTTCCAAAAAAGTAATTAAAGGTCATTTTAACTTAAAACGCTAAATTAAAAATTTGATAAAAATGAATTTAAAAGAAATGTTTCTAGTTCTGAAGTACTTGGGCATTTTTTTGATGTGTTCATTTTTATCAGCTCAAGACTGTCCAACATTTAGCTATCCAATTAATGGAGCTACCGACGTATCCTTAGACGCTACGTTAACTTGGCCTGAAGTTTTAGGTTATAATGGGTATTTATTGTCTATTGGCACAACACTTATGGGAAATGACATACTTGATAGAAAACCTGTCGGTATCGACATATCTTATACTCCACCATTAGGATTTCCCGACAATACGAGGCTTTATGTGACTTTAAGCTTAGTACCTTTTGACGGCCCACCTATTGCATGTCAAGAAATTTCCTTTACTACAATCCAAACAACTTCTGCACCATCTTGCTCTATTTTGATAGCGCCGGACAATAATGCTAGTAGTGTTACTATAATAACCGATTTAGAATGGACTTATGCTCCCGGCGCCAACGGCTATACCCTATCTATGGGTACCACACCAAATGGAACTGACCTTGTCGATAATTTAGATGTACAGAATGTATTAAGTTACAACCCACCAGAAGACTTACCGCAAAACTCTTCAATTTATGTGCGCATTGTTCCCTATAACGATATCGGCACTGCGATGTCTTGTCCCGAAGAAGTCTTTACCACAAGTTTTGCGTTATACGTTTGTGACCCCTATGTTAATGAGAATACAGGCGAGCTAGTGTACCGTGCTCCAAATGTCAACCTACCTAACATCGTAGGAATTTGTAGTGATGAATTGCCTTATACCATTACTACAGATGATGATGCAGACGGCTTTAGATGGTATCTAACGAATAGTGGTAGTGAAGAATCTTTAATTTCACAATCACGAAGTGTAGACATTTCCATACCTGGTAGATATCGATTTGAAGCCTATAATACGATTACCACCGATAATGGTATTATCGAATGTAGCAGTTCTAAGCTTATTGATATTGTAGCATCCGAAGCAGCTACTATTACAGCAATAGATGTTGTGAACTTCGCTAATGGCAAAACAATTACCATTTCTGCCATAGGCGATGGTCAATACGAATATGCTTTAGACAACCGAGACGGCCCTTATCAAGATATTCCAATTTTCAACAATATTCCATATGGTCCACATATTGCATATGTACGCGATAAAAATGGCTGTGGAATTACGGAAAGATCGGTAGATAGGGATATCATACTCAATGATTTTCCCACATTTTTCACCCCCAACGGAGATGGCATCAATGATTATTGGCAATTTGTTCCTCCGATAGAAAATTTTGAATCTGTAATAGATATAATTTTTATATTCAACCAGTTTGGGGGACTACTAAAACAAATTAATCCAAATGATAAAGGTTGGGATGGAACTTTCAACAATAAGGCTTTACCAGAGTCGGATTACTGGTTTAGGGCAAGTTTTCTTAATAAACAAGAAATTATCGGTCATTTTTCTTTAAAAAGGTGATAGAAATCGTACGGGCTTACGTCTAATATAAAATTCGTCTTTCGTATTTTTATACTACGTATCAGCATGATGGATATTTAATTAGTTTCTACATACAAATACAGATGCAAGATGAATTTTAAGCAATTCGGTTTAGACTTCACAAAAGAGAATTACCATACATGAAATTTAAAGTAGTATCAGAATTTAAGCCGACAGGAGATCAACCAAATGCCATTAAAGAATTGGTTAATGGACTAAATGAAAATGAAAAATATCAAACCTTATTAGGGGTAACAGGCTCCGGAAAAACATTTACGGTAGCTAATGTTATAGAAGAAGTTCAAAAACCCACATTAATATTAGCCCATAACAAGACCTTAGCTGCTCAACTTTACTCTGAGTTTAAACAGTTTTTTCCAAATAATGCGGTTGAATATTTTGTTTCATACTACGATTATTATCAACCAGAAGCATTTATACCCACTAGCGGTGTATACATTGAAAAGGATCTTTCTATTAATGAGGATATAGAAAAATTACGACTAAGCACGACTTCCTCCCTACTTTCGGGCAGAAGAGATGTAATTGTTATTGCCTCGGTCTCTTGCCTGTATGGTATTGGTAACCCAGTGGAATTTCAAAAAAATGTCATCTCCATTAAAAAAGACCAGGTTATTGCCAGAACCAAGCTAATGCATCAATTGGTACAATCGCTTTATTCAAGAACTATGGCTGAGTTTAAGAATGGAAACTTTCGCGTAAAAGGAGACGTTGTAGATGTCTTTCCTAGTTATGCCGACCATGCCTACAGAATTCATTTTTTCGGTGATGAAATAGAAGAAATAGAAGCTTTCGACCCGTTTAATAATAGTATTATAGAAGTTTACGAGACACTTACTATTTACCCGGCCAATATGTTCGTTACCTCTAAAGATGTCTTACAAAATGCGATACATAGCATTCAAGACGATTTAGTTAAACAAATCAACTACTTCAAAGATATAGCCAAACCTTTAGAAGCAAAACGTTTAGAGGAGCGTACAAATTTCGATTTAGAAATGATACGTGAACTTGGTTATTGTTCTGGTATCGAAAATTACTCTAGATACTTAGATGGTCGTGAACCTGGCACAAGACCTTTCTGTCTTTTAGATTATTTTCCCGATGACTATTTAATGGTTATTGATGAAAGTCATGTGACCATACCACAAGTGCACGCGATGTATGGCGGTGACCGATCTCGAAAAGTAAATTTAGTTGACTATGGGTTTCGTTTGCCTGCTGCAATGGATAATCGACCCCTTAAATTTGAGGAGTTTGAAATGCTACAAAATCAGGTTTTATTTGTTAGTGCAACACCTGCAGATTACGAATTACAGCTAAGTCAAGGTGTATATATCGAACAAGTAATTAGACCAACTGGCTTGTTAGACCCCATTATAGAAATAAGACCAAGTCTAAATCAAATTGATGATTTGGTAGAGGAAATTCATCAGCGGGTTGAAAAAGATGAGCGAACTTTAGTTACAACATTGACTAAAAGAATGGCCGAAGAATTGGCAAAATACCTGGATAGAATTAACGTAAGATGTAGATATATTCATAGCGATGTAGACACTTTAGAACGCGTTGAGATCATGCAAGATTTACGAAAAGGAATCTTCGATGTGCTTATTGGAGTGAATTTATTACGTGAAGGATTAGACCTACCAGAGGTATCTTTAGTCGCAATTTTAGATGCCGATAAGGAAGGTTTTTTACGTAGCAATAGATCACTTACCCAGACCGTAGGTAGAGCTGCCAGACATCTAAATGGCAAAGCAATTATGTATGCAGATAAGATAACGAACAGCATGCAAAAAACGATTGACGAAACAAATTATAGACGTGAAAAACAGATAAAATATAACACCGATAATAATCAAATTCCGAAAGCTTTAAACAAAAGTTTGGACAATGTTTTATCCAAGAATTCAGTTTCAACTTATCACTTTATTAAAGAGGAATTACGTGCCGCTGAACCTGAGTTGGAATACATGACCAAAGAGCAAGTTGAGAAGATGATAAAGGAAAAAAGAAAAGCAATGGAAAAGGCTGCAAAAGAGCTCGATTTTATGCAAGCTGCGAAGTTGAGAGATGAAATAAAGTCGTTGCAAGAACAAGAATAAGTCCGATAACAACGAAAATTTCCTATTTCTAAAAAATATAAATTAAAATTTTAATTAGAAATATACAACCAATTGAAAAAAAAGCATTTTACACACAATTTTTAGACGAAACTAAATTGATTTATATCTATACAAAATGAAAAAATGGAAAGTTTTAATAGTATTCTTCATATATGTTTTAAGCAGCTATAGTAGTCAATGTCAAAACTTAAAAAGCGAGGAATTAAAATCACTAACTGATAAAGGATTCAATGTAGCTATTACGAATTTACATCATTTTTTGAAACTACAAAATGACGGTAATTTCCCGGAACAAATCAACAAAAATAAACAATGGTGCGACAGTGTTTTTAGAACTTTAGATTTCAAAACGCAGACCATAAAAACCGAAGGTGCTCCTCTACTCTTTGCTGAAAAAATATATAAAAAAAACTACAGGAACATTCTCTTTTATTTACAGATTGATGGGCAACCCGTTGATAGTTCCGCTTGGTCACAACCCAACCCATTTGAACCCGTTATTAAAGTATATGAAAATGGAATTTGGAGTCCAGTAGAAATTGAAACGAACCAAAATATTTATGATGATGACTGGCGAATTTTCGCACGATCTGCATCCGATTCAAAAGGTCCGGCAATGTCATTGATTTCCGCATTACAAATTCTTCAAAAGCAAAATATAAATCCGAAATACAACATAAAAGTGATTATGGATTTCCAAGAAGAATTAGGTTCTCCAGATTTACCAAAAGCAGTTTTAGAAAACAGAGATTTGTTGAGTGCTGATATGCTTTTTATTATGGATGGTACAAGACACCTTTCAAATTTACCAACATTAACTTATGGCGCTCGAGGAATAGCAACTGCAACCATAAAAGTGTTCGGACCATCATATGCGCTTCATAGTGGTCAATATGGAAATTATGCGCCAAATCCGGTTTTTGAGGCTGCACGATTAATAAGCAGTTTCAAGGATGACCATGGTATTGTGCAGATACCCGGATTTTATGATGGTGTCGTTTTAACTGACCGTGACAAAAAATTACTATCCACAATACCTGAAAATAATGATAGCCTAAATATAAGACTAGGCATATACAACTCTGAACAAGTTGCGCCTACGTATCAAGAAGCCTTACAGTTTCCTAGCTTCAATATAAGAGGTCTGAAAGCCGCATATACAGGTAAAGAAGTACGCACCTTAATACCTGAAGATGTTATTATCGAAATCGACATGAGATTGGTTCCCGAAACCCCTGCAGAAAGACAATTAGAATTATTACGAAATCATATCTTAAAACAAGGCTTTCATTTAGTTGATTCTGCACCCAATAATGAAGATAGAGCCACTTTCAAGAAACTTGCTTCATTAGAATTCCGAATTGGCTCAAAACCCTTTAGAACAGACATGGACAGCGATATCGGAAAATTTTTAAACACAGCACTAAAAAAAGTTTTTGGAAATAATATTGTTAATATGAGAACCACAGGTGGCTCTCAACCAATGGCCCCTTTTATTCAAACCTTGAACATACCCGCAGTATCTATCAGAATCCCAAACCCGGATAACAACATACATGGGCCTGACGAGAATTTACGGTTAGGGAATTATAGAGAAGGAATTTTATCGTGTTTGACAATTTTAAACGAGTCTTTACCATAAAAAAGTGCTTTGATTACTCAAAGCACTTTAAACAAACAACTTAAACCAACCTAAAAAAAATTTACAATTAAGATAACTCGATTTTTCTTTTTGGCTTTGGCAAAGCCTCTTCCTTCTTAGGAAGATTGAATTTTAAAACCCCATCAATGTAAGTAGCTTCAATTTTATCCGTAGCTACAGTTTCAGGTAGTGTAAAAGCTCTTTTGAAAGATGAAAGCGTAAATTCTCTTCTTGTAAATTTTTCTTTTGATTCTTCCTTCTCTTCCTTAGTTTCAGAAGAAACAGTCAAAACAGAATCATCTATTTCGATACTAAATTCATCTTTACTTCTACCTGGCACAAAAAGTTCCAGTTCAAAATTCCCTTCATTTTCTTTAATATTAACCGCTGGCATAGCAGTTCTTTCATTATGTGTACCACCGAACCAATCCGGCCTAAAGATTTCATTCATTAATGCTGGAAACAACACTTCATTTCTCTTAGTTAAACTCATAATAATATATTTTAAAAAGATTATTTTATTAATTAGTTTGAATAGAACAAACTATATACCAATCCATTTTATATGACACTATGTCTTACTAAGGTATCAATAATATGTCATTTTGTCATTTTACTATGTTTAGAGACTAAAAGTTCCTTGAACCAGCCACTATAAAACTTCAATTTTAATTAGTTTCATAATTAAACTCACTTCATCCATGGATAGACTGACCAACTTCGTACGGTAAATACGCTATAAAACAACCTTCTTTCCAACCATAATTTCAATCGCAGGGTTAGCATTGTATTTTTAATGATTTAATTGAAGCAATTAAATACATCTAGCTATTTAATAGATGTAGCACCTGGCTTGGTAATAGAAATTACCGATACTGCCCAAACTATATTAAGCACTTTAATTGGAGCTTGTTTTCTTTAACGGTTTTTAGCTTTTCGATGGTCATGGTTTTACTAAACCAAGCTTCAAGTAATTTTTTGCCAAAGGTCTTACCAGGTATTATCTCAGATGAAAAACATCAATTTCTATTAGGCCATTACATTGCAAACATGACATAACGTGACGAAAAAATTGATGCACATACTTAAAACACTATCCTATAATGTAAAAAACTCTAGTCAGTTAGAAAAAATTGAAATTGAAATCAATGTATTGTGCGAAGATGCAAAATTGAATATTGAGAATAAAAGAGATTTATCTAAAATTGATACCGGATATATCTCGTGATCTTAGTTATAATACGTCTTAAAAATAGCTATTAACAATTCTGGCGGAACAATTTTATCAGGGTATTTATGCATAATAACTAATACCTGTTGTATTGCACCAGGTGGTAAACCCATTTTCAATCCTATATCATGAATTCTTTTTATTTCAATCATTTCTTGTTTATCATCAATATTCATTAACAACAACAATCTATGAAACTGAACAATTCGTGCAGACAGTGATTTAGGTATTATATGCTCTACATTCTCGGTAAACAAACTATCGAATATTTTTTTACCGACTTCTAATTGTTGCGCAACTGAAAAAAGAAAGTCATATTCCGATCGCTTTATTTCATTGTTGACTTTAGCAAAAGCAATCATTTCTGATAAAATACTAAGTTTTTCTTTCTCTGTTGGCATAAATCAGTAGAATATATTGACATTCTTAATACTAACTTAAAAATTTAAGCATTCGTATATTTCAGAGCTTGTTTCATCTTTATACGTAATCTCTAGTTATTTTTAAAACTCATATTTTCTAAAACTTGATATCATTAAGATAAACTCCTAGCACTGAAACTAGCTTGAATAGTAAATAACAAATAACTTCCCAGTAAAAAAGACATAACACAAACCTATAGGTACATAATTTTATAATAACTTGCAGTGCTTAAATTAGTAGAATGACCAATAACGATATATTTAAAAAATTAAGAGTAGCCTTAAAATTCAGAGATGATGAAATTGTTGAAATACTTCAATTAGTAGATTTTAAAATTTCTAAGAGTGAGTTAGGTGCATTTTTCAGAAATGAAGAGCACCCTAATTATATGGAATGTGGTGACCAAGTGTTACGCAATTTTTTGAACGGATTGGTAATTCACCTTAGAGGAACTAAGGAGAATCCGAAAAACCCGGGTGACGTTCTTTCAGGAAAAACCAAAGTCGCGGCTAAGCCAGCTAAAAAATTTAATGTTAGAGAAGATTTTAAGAGCAAACAGTTAAAAAAAGTAGACAAAGCTATTACCCCTGTAAAATATAAAAACAAGAAAAAATCCTAATACACTTTAGTGTAGCAGGATTTTTTCTGATAACCAATTTTATTAAGTTAAGCTTTTACACGAACCGGAATAGTATAAATTTTACCTTCTTCCACTTCATTTAAATTTACTTTTTGATAGTTTAGCTTATTCTTAACAAAGCTTTCCATTTTTTCAAAATCTGTACTTACAGATAACACAACAATTTCTCCATCGTTATTTAATGTAAAACGAACTTGAGCTGTTAAATCGGTTTGCTCCTCAGAAAAATTATTTTCTGATAACAATGCTGATATCTGTGTGGAAAGACTGGTTGTTGGGTTTTCACCTATTGTATCGTTTGCCAATACATTACCTGTTGCAAGTAGCATTGCAGCTACCACTACTAAACTTAATTTTCTCATGACTTTTTGTTTTTCCTCCAGAAATTCTGAAGATTGATTAATAATTGATTGATGATGAATTATTAAAAAGACGCTTAAAAAATGATATTGTTACTGATTATTTCAACTTTAACATCTTTTTAATGAAATTTTCTCAATTTCTTCTGGTAAAAATAAACATCAAAAGAATAGACAATTCAAGTTTTAAAAGTCTTAACCATTATTTCATTTGGTTAACCTTACCCATTGATTAGCGATGTTTTCAAGTACACTAAATTTAAGTTATACTAACACAAATTACCATATTTAGAAAAGCTAAAGGCATAAAAAAAGACCATTCAAATGAATGGTCTTCAATATATTATTATAACAAACTTGTTTAAGCCAATACAGCTTTAACTTTATCTGCAGCTTCTTGAAACTGAACAGCCGATTGAACAGCTAATCCAGAATTATCAATTATCTCTTTTGCCAATTCTGCATTGGTACCTTGTAATCTTACAATAATCGGCACTTTCATTGAATCGCCCATATTCTTGTATGCATCCACAACACCTTGTGCTACACGGTCACAACGAACGATACCACCAAAAATATTGATAAGAATTGCTTTTACGTTGGGATCTTTTAATATGATTCTAAAAGCTTCTTCAACTCTTTTTGCGTCAGCAGTACCGCCAACATCCAAAAAGTTTGCTGGCTCACCACCTGCCATTTTAATTAAATCCATCGTTGCCATTGCAAGACCTGCTCCGTTAACCATACAGCCAACGTTACCATCTAAATCCACATAATTAAGACCAACTTCTCTCGCTTCAACTTCTATCGGATTTTCTTCTCTTAAATCACGCATTTCTGCATATTGCCTTCTGCGATAAAGTGCGTTATCGTCAATAGATACTTTTGCATCTACCGCCATAATCTTATCATCAGAAGTTTTCAACACAGGGTTAATTTCAAACATACTTGAATCACTTTCAACGTATGCTTTATATAAAGAAGAAACAAATTTGGTCATCTCTTTAAATGCTGCACCAGAAAGACCTAGGTTAAAAGCTATTTTTCTAGTTTGAAAACCTAAAATACCAGTTGCTGGGTCAACTTCTTCAGTGAAAATCAAATGAGGAGTGTGTTCAGCAACCTCTTCAATGTCCATACCACCTTCTGTAGAATACATGATCATATTCTTACCAGTAGCTCTGTTTAAAAGAACGGACATGTAAAATTCTCTAGTTGCACTATCTCCTGGATAGTACACATCCTCAGCAACCAATACTTGGTGAACTTTTTTACCTTTTGCAGAAGTTTGCGGAGTAATAAGGTTCATACCAATAATTTGGCCTGCTATTTCTTCTACCTCTTTAAGGTTTTTAGCCAATTTAACACCACCACCTTTACCACGACCACCTGCGTGTACTTGAGCTTTAATAACATGCCATCCAGTTCCGGTTTCAGCAGTTAATTGCTTTGCAGCCTCAACAGCTTCTTTTGCATTATGGGCAACTATTCCTCTTTGGATGCGCACCCCAAAACTTGCTAATATCTCTTTTCCTTGATATTCGTGAAGGTTCATATATATGGTGATTTTAATTGTTAGGCAAAAATAGGAAACACTAAGTAATAAAATAAAAATACAAGTGATTAATTAGAATAACTCTAAGAATAAACTGCATAAAACCACAAAATTTCTTCAAAGTAATCTAATTTCAAGGCCTAATTATTTTTTTACATTTCCCAATCCTGAAAATCTAAAGGGTCAAAATTTTTGAAATGACCGTTAAGTTCTATGATTTTTCTTGTTCGTTCTACTTCTGATAAAACGGTAATTGTAGCAGTTAAATGTAAGCTTATAAAATTAAGCCTGTCATTTTCTTTAGGGATCTGAAGAAGTTGATATTCTTGCTCGAAAGACAACCCAATTTTATGGGCCAATGTAAAGCTATTGAATGTTTTTACATTCAACTCTTTGTAAGGCACCATCATTATTTTATATAATTGATGTATATCTTTTATAATAGTTTGTTTTTTTTCTAAGGAGGCCTCATAATCGTAATCCAAAAGTTTTACAATTCCACCTGCATATAATTTACCTGGCATACTTTTATCAAAAGCCAACAGCTTAAAAACCTGTCGTGCAACACAAACAACATCCATTTCGCCACTATCATAAGTACTTACCACTTCTACTAGTTGAACCTCAACACCATAATCCATCTTGTTGTTTATAAAAACTGGAATACCAAAAGTGATGGCTTCCTCTCTACAATCGGTTATAAGTTGTTTATATCGTTCTTCAAAAATATGAAGAGGCACGGTTTCTCCTGGGAAAAATACGGACTGCAGTGGAAATAAAGGTATTTTCATAGTCTAAAATTATAAAGGACTTTACAGTAGCCAAAATAAACATAATTCATAATTGTTACAAATATCACATTTTGTTATTTTTATTGTTTTTATGTGATTATTTTTGTTGCTGTCCAATTAGAGAAGTAACTTTGTATAAAATAGTATAGTATGAAAAATGAGGATTTGTTGAAAATAGCAAAAACTTTTGGTGATCCAGTTTATGTCTATGACTCAGAAAAAATAGTTTCACAGTTCAATAGATTGACTAAAGCATTTGGGTCGGTTAAGAAATTACAGCTCAATTATGCGGCCAAAGCCTTATCTAATATAACTATTTTAAGATTAATGAATAGTCTTGGTAGTGGATTAGATACGGTTTCTATACAAGAAGTACAATTAGGATTGTTGGCTGGATTCAAACCAGAATCCATCATTTTTACTCCTAACGGAGTTTCGCTTGAAGAAATTGAAGCAGCATCTAAACTTGGTGTCCGTATCAACATTGACAACTTATCTATATTAGAACAATTTGGCGGCAAACACCCAACGATACCCGTATGTATAAGAATTAATCCGCATGTAATGGCCGGAGGAAATTCTAATATTTCGGTAGGTCATATAGATTCGAAATTCGGAATCAGTATTCATCAAATTCCACATTTGCTTCGCATTGTAGAGTTGACTAAAATGAATATTAATGGTATTCATATGCATACTGGAAGTGATATTTTAGATATCGATGTTTTCCTATATGCGTCTGAAATATTATTCGATACCGCCCGAAATTTTAAAAATCTCGATTTTATCGATTTCGGTAGTGGTTTTAAAGTTCCTTACAAAGAAGGCGATATTGAAACCAACGTTGAAGAGTTGGGTAAAAAATTAAGCACCCGTTTCAATGAGTTTTGCAAAGAATATGGGAAAGATTTGACTTTGGCATTTGAGCCTGGTAAATTTTTGGTAAGTGAAGCCGGCGTTTTTCTAGCTAAGGTAAATGTTGTTAAACAGACTACTTCAACCGTATTTGCAAGTGTAGATTCTGGTTTCAACCATTTAATACGCCCTATGCTTTACGGTGCTACACATACTATTAAGAACATATCTAATCCTGAGGGAAGAGAACGTTATTACTCTGTTGTTGGTTATATATGTGAGACCGATACATTTGCAAGCAACAAGAGAATTAATGAAATAACTGAAGGTGATATTCTCTGCTTTAAAAATGCTGGTGCTTATTGCTTTACAATGGCCAGCAACTACAATTCTAGATTTAGACCACCAGAGGTTCTTTGGCACAAAGGCAAAGCAATTCTTATTCGCGAAAGAGAAACTTTTGATGATTTAATACGTAATCAAGTGGATATTAAAGATTTGTTCGCTGTTAAAGAAATTGCTAAAGTGAAATAAAGAACGTAAAAATGCGTTAGTTTTGGTATTGCTATTGGACTAATATCTCAAAAATCATATGAAATCGAACGCTCTTTATATTTCAAAAACGGTTTTATTCATTGCCTTTATACTTATCTCGAGCATTACTTTTGCTCAAGAGGTGAATTGGCTTTCTTGGAATGAAGCTGCAGAATTAGCTGCAACCGATAAAAATCCTAAAAAAGTATTCATAGATGTCTATACCGATTGGTGCGGATGGTGTAAGAAAATGGACAAAGACACCTTTCAAAACCCTGAAGTTGCCGCTTATATGGCAGAAAACTATTACATGGTTAAGCTAGATGGAGAAGGCAAAGAACCTATTGAATACAAAGGAAAGATTTATAAATTTGTACCCTCAGGAAGAAAAGGATATCATGAATTTGCCGCTGCCTTAATGCAAGGTCGTTTAAGTTACCCAACAACGATTTTTTTGGATGAAGAACTAAATATGTTGTCACCAGTACCTGGTTATCAAAAACCAAAGCCGTTTTTAGAAATAGCCCGTTATTTTGGTGATAATATTTATAAGGAGAAAAAATGGGACGCCTATGTTAGTAAGACAGGCAAATAAAATACCAAATCAACAAATAAAAAAAGAGGTCTAAAAGACCTCTTTTTTTATGCATTATATTTTTTCTATCTACTATAATTCGGACTTTCCTTGGTGATAGTAACATCATGTGGATGACTCTCATTAATACCACTTGCAGTAATTTTTACAAATCTACCTGTATCTTGTAAAGTAGCTATATCCTTCGCACCACAGTAACCCATACCAGCTCTTAGACCTCCAATAAACTGATGAATACTTTCAAATAAATCTCCTTTATATGGTACACGACCTACGATACCTTCTGGAACCAACTTTTTAATATCATCTTCAACATCTTGAAAATAACGATCTTTACTACCTTGTTTCATGGCTTCCACAGAACCCATACCTCTGTATGATTTAAACTTTCGTCCTTCATAAATGATGGTTTCTCCTGGAGATTCTTTTGTACCCGCTAAAAGCGATCCCAACATAACGGTATCTGCACCAGCTGCTATAGCTTTAGGAATATCACCAGTATATCTTATTCCACCATCTGCAATAACAGGTACACCAGAGCCTTTAATTGCGGCTGCAACTTCTAACACGGCAGAGAATTGTGGAAAACCAACACCCGCAACTACACGAGTCGTACAAATTGAGCCTGGCCCAATACCAACCTTAACCGCATCTGCACCAGCTTCTACCAAATATTTGGCAGCTTCACCTGTTGCAATATTACCTACAATAACATCTAAATTCGGAAACTTATTTTTTACCGCTTTTAAAACAGCTACTACGCCTTTTGTATGACCATGGGCAGTGTCGATAACAACTGCATCTACACCTGCATTAACTAAAGCTTCAGCTCTTTCTACGGCATCGGCAGTAACACCTATGGCGGCAGCAACACGTAATCTTCCGTATTGATCTTTATTGGCACTTGGCTTTTGGGTTAATTTGGTAATATCTCTAAAAGTTATTAGTCCTACCAAAGTATTATCCTTTGTTACAACTGGAAGTTTTTCGATTTTATGTTGTTGAAGTATATCTTCAGCCTCTGATAATGAAGTACCCTCTTCTGCAGTAACTAAATTTTCTGAAGTCATCACTTCAGCTATTGGGCGTTCATTATTTTTCTCGAAACGTAAATCTCTATTGGTAACAATACCTAATAATTTTCCTGCATCATCTACAATCGGAATACCACCAATACTATACTCTTTCATATTGGCCTTTGCATCTTTCACTTTAGAATGTAAAGGTAAAGTCACAGGATCTAAAATCATTCCACTTTCAGCTCTTTTCACCTTTCTTACCTTCATAGCTTGCTGCTCAATGGTCATGTTCTTATGTAGAACACCAATACCACCTTCTTGAGCCATAGCAATAGCCATTCTAGATTCCGTAACCGTATCCATAGCTGCAGATATGATAGGAACGTTAATGGTTATATTTCTGGTGAATTTGGTCTGAATGTTTACATCTCTTGGAAGTACATCAGAATAGGCAGGTACTAATAATACGTCGTCGTATGTTAGACCTTCTCCTAGAATTTTATTTTGGTGGGCTTGCATAGCAATTAAGGATTTAATTGCGTGCAAAGATACTCTTTTTTTACTTAGTCAAATGAATACGGTTCATCAAGATCATACACTTATCAAGTGTTAAAATTTCAGTCCTAATCTTTTGATTTTAAAGTATTAATAACACACTATTTTTATTTATTCTAAATAAGCTTTGCAAATAACAAAGAAGGGTATTACATTTGCGCAAAAGAACACTATTTTAAGTAAGTCTAAATAAGTATAAATAAAATGAAAACCTCAATATTCCTTTTTACATTCCTATTAACTCTAGCTGTATTTGCTCAGAAACCAGCATCTACAAGCATGGATTCAATACATTTAAACGAAGTAACACTTAAAGCCAATTCTATTTTAGGGAGTAAGTTTGAAGCCAAGAACAGAACAGGTTCAGCCTATTACATTTCACCAAAAGAAATTAAGAAGTTTAATTATACAGACATAAACCGAACCCTTAGAAGTGTTCCTGGAGTAAATGTTTACGAAGAGGATGGTTTTGGACTTAGACCAAACATTAGCCTTAGAGGTACTTCTCCAGAGCGTAGCTCAAAGATTACCTTAATGGAGGATGGGGTATTAATTGCTCCAGCTCCTTACAGCTCACCATCAGCCTACTATTTCCCAACAATTGCTAGAATGCAAGCAGTAGAAATATTAAAAGGTAGTAGTCAAGTACAATACGGCCCATACACTACTGGTGGTGCCATTAATATGATTTCGACTGAGGTGCCAGACAGTTTTGGCATCTTTCTAAACTCTAGCTACGGTAGTTTTAACAGTGGTCGTTTACATACCCAATTGGGAGATAGTAAAAAGAATTTTGGATATTCTATAGAATACCTCAACTACAATTCTAACGGATTCAAAGAATTGGATAATGGTGAAAATACCGGATTTGATAAAAACGACTTGGTCGCTAAATTCAAAGTAAACACAAATCCTGAAGCTAAAATTGGTCAGGCCTTTGAATTTAAATTTCAATATTCTGATGAAATTTCCAATGAAACCTATTTAGGTCTTACCGAAGCTGATTTTTCCGCTACCCCCTTCCGTCGTTATGCAGGTTCGCAGGAAGATCAGATGAATACGAAACATCTACAATTTATGGGCACACATACCATGGCCTTTAGCTCAAATGTTAGAATCACTACAACTGCCTATTTAAATAATTTTAATCGTAACTGGTTCAAAGTAGATTATTTGACTGTAAACGGTCAACGTGAGAGTATTACTAACATTATTCAAAATCCCGAAGAGCTTTCAAGTTACTACGATATTGTTAGCGGAAATTCGAATACAGAAGCAAATGATGTCATTGCAGTAAAAGCAAATAATAGAGAATACCTTGCTACAGGAATCCAGACCAAATTGAATTACAGATGGAATACTGACAATACAGTTCACGATATAGAAGTTGGTTTACGCTACCACTATGACGAAGAAGACCGCTTTCAATGGGTTGACGACTATAGCCTTAACAACGGAACCATGGCAGTAGTAACGGCAAGACAAAGAGGTACTGATGCTAATAGAATAAGTGATGCCAGAGCTTTTTCTTCTTACGCGTTATACAAACTAAAATACAAAGAACTAACCTTGACCCCAGGCCTTCGTTATGAGAATATCAATTTAGGACAGACAAATTACGGTAGTAATGACCCAAAAAGAACAGGTGTCAATCTTTCGGAACGGGAGAACCAAGTAAATGTAATTATCCCAGGGATGGGGTTTAACTACAACTTTCAAAATATTTCTTTGTTTGGAGGCATCCACAAAGGATTCTCTCCGCCAAGTAATCAAGTGGGTGAAAAACCAGAAGAGAGCGTTAATTATGAGCTAGGCACTCGCTTTTCTTATGCAGGCTTTTCAGGAGAATTTGTTGGGTTCTATAATGACTACAGTAATCTTTTAGGAAGTGACTTGGCTGCAACAGGTGGTACAGGTTCCTTAGACCAATTTAATGCCGGTGAGGTTAAAGTACAGGGAATAGAATTCTTATTGAACTATAACCCCTTAATCAACTCAGATACCTTCGCATTACCTATTACAATTGGATATACCCTTACAGATACAGAGTTCTTAAATAGTTTTGGCAGTAGTAATAGCGTTTGGGGTGAAGTCAATATTGGTGATGAACTGCCTTACCTATCCAAACACCAGTTTAACGCATCCATTAGTTTAGAACATGAAAAATTTGAAGTAAACTTTAGTGGCCGTTATAACGGCGCCTTTAGAACAAAAGCAGGTGTAGGTGCTATTCCTGACAATGAGCTTGTTGCATCAAACATCGTATTGGATTTAGGCACAAAGTATCGTTATAACCAAAATATTACAATAACGATAAATGCAATGAATCTGTTAGATGAGACCTACGCGGTAGCGCGTGTACCTGCAGGACTAAGACCTGGAATTCCTTTTGGTCTTTTTGGTGGAATAGAATTAAGGTACTAATAACCCGTTTATATAAAAAAGCCTTGTCATGTACAAGGCTTTTTTTTGCTTCTTGGATTCAATATTAATGATAAGCCGAAAATAATTCTGTCGCTTTATTGTAAGCCGCTTCAAAAACCATCCAGTTCACTCCCGTGTCTGCCTTTTGAGCTGTAAAATAGGAAAGCATTTTTTCGGTGGGCATATTTCCAGTTAACTCATCTTTGGCCATTGGGCAACCTCCAAAACCTTGAACGGCACCATCGAACCTACGGCAACCTGCTTGGTAAGCTGCATCCACCTTTTCATGCCACTTCGTGGGTGTAGTATGCAAATGGGCACCAAATTCGATATTCGGGTATTTTGGAATAAGGTTGGAAAACAAATAATTTATAGTTTCGGAATCAGAGGTACCAACAGTATCCGAGAGGGACAAAATTTTCGCACCCATTTTTGATAACTTCTCAGTCCACTCCCCTACTATTTCAACATTCCAAGGATCACCGTATGGGTTACCGAATCCCATCGATATATAAGTCACCACCTCTTTATTTGCAGCATCTGCCAAATTAAAAATCTCTTGTAACGTTTCTACAGATTGCGCTATGGTCTTGTGGGTATTCCGCATTTGAAAATTTTCTGAAATAGAAAAAGGAAATCCCAAATACTCTATTTCTGGATGTGAAACCGCATCCTCGGCACCTCTGACATTCGCAACAATAGCCAGTAATTTTGTCTTAGTTTCCGATAGGTCTAGATTTGACAGAACCTCTGCCGTATCGACCATTTGGGGTATTGCTTTAGGAGATACAAAACTTCCGAAATCTAAAGTATCAAAGCCACAACCCAATAATGATTGTAAATACCTTACTTTTTCATTTGTAGGTATAAAATCCTTTATGCCTTGCATAGCATCTCTAGGGCATTCTACTATTTTAATTTTTGAATCGGACATTATGTAAAAATACAAACTCAAATTAAGTAAGACTTAATTATACAAGAAATAAGCTATCCGAAAAATAAAAAAATAGCTATCCCTAGAAAGACAGTAATTTGAACCCACTTAAGAACAAATCCTGTTTTTTTATTCCCTGTCAAAAACGTTGAAATACTACCTGATAATAAAGCGATACCGCTAAATACTATAGATGAAATCATAATAAAAAGAAGTCCTAAAACATAAAATTGAATAATAGTACTTATACTATCCGAGAATAAGAACCCTGGAAAAAAAGCTAGAAAAAAGATAGTCACCTTAGGGTTTAAAACATTCATTATAAATCCTTGTCGAAATAAACTACTTATACTTTTAACCTGTTTATTTTCAGTTTCAATTGAAATAGAATTTCCTCCTCTATAAACTGAAATTGCCAAATACACCAAGTATACCGCACCAAAA
The DNA here is from genome assembly GCF_963975365.1 of uncultured Maribacter sp. GTDB lineage: Bacteria > Bacteroidota > Bacteroidia > Flavobacteriales > Flavobacteriaceae > Maribacter. The sequence continues at coordinate 131,943 of NZ_CAXBGF010000002.1, forward strand.
ATTTTAATTAAAGTAAATATGGTTGGATTATTTTTTATAACCGCCGAAATCCCAAATGCCAATAAAGTAGTATGTACCAAACAACCTGTCATTAGACCAGCTACTACAGCAAGACCAAATTTGCGACCATTAGTAATACTTTGTATAAGTACAAAAATATTATCGGGCCCTGGTGACAGCGCCAAAGCAAAAGTAGCAATTGAGAACGCTAATAAGATTTCGTAGTTCAAATGAGAAATTAGTTGATTAAGGGCGTAAAGTACAAATTACCATTATTTACACCTATATTTAATATCTTGTTTAAAAATAATAAAATCATGAAAATTAAAGCGCTCGTTTTTCTAATCAGTATTTCATTCATGGCAAATGCTTTTGCCTCATCAAATGAAACTACAAATTCACCAACAATGATCCAGGCAGACAGCCTATTAAGGCATGTAGTTCTTTTTAAGTTTAAAGAAGGAACCACCAAATCACAAATAAAAGAAGTCGAAGATGCTTTTAGCGCTTTACCTTCAAAAATTGAACAAATAAAAGGATATGAATGGGGATTGAACAATAGCCCTGAAGGATTAGAAAAAGGTTTCACACATGCGTTTTTTCTAACTTTTGAAAGCGAAGAAGACCGTGCTACTTATTTACCTCACCCAGACCACAAAGCTTTTGGTGCAGTATTAACTCCATATTTAGATGATGTTTTAGTAATTGATTATTGGACCAATTAATAATTAAAACAACAGTATGTTAGTAAATTTCCCCAGGGCAAGGCCATGGAGTAATTTAAAAGAATAGGTTTTTAAACTTTAAAATTGACAAGCGAGACAAGCCTCGGGGTATTAAACCCTCTTAGAATAAAGATAAAAGCCTTTGTACATTTTAGTTGTACAAAGGCTTTTTTTTTATGGATGCGACTTCCGGTTTGAAAATCACCTATTCTTATTACTTAATAGTATTAATCTTCTTTCAATTATTTTCTTTTTCTAATAGTGCTTTATTAATTTTCTTCACCAATCCTGGCCCTTCATATACAAATCCTGTCCATAATTGAATTAAGTCTGCGCCCGCCTCTAATTTCTCCAAAGCATCTTCTGCAGAATGAATACCACCTACCCCAATAATTGGGAACGATTTGTTACTTTTTTCCGCTAAAAACCTAATTACCTCAGTACTTCTGTTCTTTAATGGCGCACCACTTAGTCCACCAGCTTCTTCTGTTAAAAGCACATGAGATTTTAAATTCCCTCTTGAAATAGTGGTGTTTGTTGCTATAACTCCATCAATCTTGGTCGTATTAACAATTTCAATAATATCAAACAGTTGACTATTGGTAAGATCTGGTGCTATTTTTAATAAAATAGGTTTTCGAATTGTACCGTTTCGTTCGCTTAATTTCAAATTTTCCAATTGCAACTCGCTTAACAAAGCCGTCAGCGGTTCTTTATCTTGTAACTCACGTAAACCAGGTGTGTTAGGAGAACTAACATTAACCACAAAATAATCTACATGGTCAAACAAGGCATCGAAGCATATTAAGTAATCTTTAATCGCCTCGTTATTTGGAGTAACCTTATTCTTACCAATATTCCCACCAATTAGTACCCTATGTTCCTTTTTTAGTTTTTCGGCTGCCTCAAAAACTCCATTATTATTAAAGCCCATGCGGTTAATAATAGCATGATCTGCTTTTAGGCGGAATAATCTTTTCTTTGGATTACCTTCTTGAGGTTTTGGAGTTAGAGTTCCTATTTCTATAAAACCAAATCCGAAATCTGATAATTCGTTATAGAGTACGGCATTCTTATCAAAACCAGCTGCCAACCCTACTGGATTTTTAAATTTAAGACCAAATAATTCACGTTCTAAACGTTTATCCTCTATAAGGAAGATAGATTTAAAAAGACCAGATAATCCAATCTTTGATAAAAATTTAATAGTCGAAAAACTTATGTGGTGAACTCTTTCTGGGTCGAAAAGAAACAAAATAGGTCTAATAAGTAGCCTGTACATTTATATATTTTAGAAGCACAAAAATACAAAAGTGTATTTGAAAAAAGTGTAAAATATGTTATCGGTTTTCGTTACTAATACTATCAGCGTAAACAGTAGGCATAACAATGAATGGAGAACGAGAAGCTTCTTTACACAGATTACGATATAATTCATATTGCTTCGAATTAAACAAAGTCAACATTCTTTTGTCAATCATGGTTTGAACTTTAGTCATACTATCCATCACACTTCTATACTTATCAGCTAATTGCCTAAGCTCTGTAACATTACTTTGCGGATATCGACTCTTTACGTTCTGAAGTTCATTGTTCAATAAATCGTTTCGATATTTCAATTCTGCACTGAAACTCACCAATTTTTCATGTTGATTATCATTTAATTGAAATACTTCAGAAATTATTGAATCATTAGTTAGACCCACACCTAATATACAATCTGCTTGGGCGTGCGTCTTACTTAGAAGTAAAAAGAGACAAAAGACCAACAACAATCTAATTATCTTCATCTTCTTATTTATCAAATCTTATCATTTACTAAATTACGATATATAACCCTATTTTTGATAAAATCATTTTTTACCATGCAGCATATCATTGACCGTTTTATTAGTTATGTTATTATTGACACACAAAGCGATTCATCATCTGAGACAACCCCAAGTACCGAAAAACAGTGGAATTTGGCAAATAAATTGGTAGAAGAACTGCGTTCAATTGGCTTAAAAGATGTTTCTATTGATGATAATGCCTACATTATGGCAACTTTACCTTCGAACGTAGAACACGAAGTTCCCACAATAGGTTTTATTTCTCATTTTGATACGTCTCCAGATTTTTCAGGTACTAATGTAAAACCGAAAATTATCGAGAACTACGATGGCAATGATATTGTCTTGAACGAAGAAAAGAATATTATTTTATCTTCATCATACTTTCACGATTTATTACAATATATAGGAAAAACATTGATTACCACCGATGGTACTACCTTATTAGGCGCTGATGACAAAGCAGGTATAACCGAAATAGTTACCGCTATGGAATATTTGGTAAAACACCCAGAAATAAAGCATGGAACTATTCGTATTGGGTTTACACCAGATGAAGAAATTGGCAGAGGGGCTCACAAATTCGATATAGAAAAATTTGATGCAAAATGGGCCTATACTATGGATGGTAGCCAAATAGGAGAATTGGAATATGAGAACTTCAATGCTGCTAGTGCAAAAATCAAAATTAATGGTAAAAGCGTACACCCAGGCTATGCAAAAGGTAAAATGGTCAATGCCGTACTTATTGCAAATCATATAATTGCAGAGTTACCAAGACATGAAATACCTGAGGAAACTGATGAAAGGGATGGTTTTTTTCATGTACACACTGTAAATGGTGAAATTGAAAATGCTTCTATTGAATTAATCATCAGAGATCACGACTTACAGCGATTTAATGAGCGGAAAGAATTATTGAAAGTATTGATCAAAAAATACAATCATAAATATGATGATTGTATTTCAATGGAATTAAAGGACCAGTATTTTAACATGAAAGAGAAAATAGAACCCGTATACCATATTGTAGAAATAGCAAAAAAAGCTATGGAGGATATAGGAATAACCCCAATAACAAAACCGATTAGAGGTGGAACTGATGGTTCTCAATTAAGCTACATGGGCCTACCATGCCCTAATATATTTGCTGGTGGCCACAACTTTCATGGCAAATATGAATACGTGCCCGTTGAGAGTATGCAAAAAGCAGTGGAAGTTATTGTAAGAATTTGTGAATTAACAGCTCAGCAATAAAGGTATGGATAAGTTAGAAAAACTAGAAAAATTCTACACCGATGTACATGATTTTAAAAATGGTATCGCCGAACTAAGGAAACTAGCTTTAGATTGTGGATTAATAGAAACCTATAAATGGAGTTTTCCAACATACACTTTTGAAAATAAGAATATCATTGCCATTTGTAAATTCAAGGTTGATTTTGGCATTTGGTTCTTTAACGGTGTCTTTTTAAAGGATCCTAAAAGAGTACTCAAAAATGCACAAGAAGGAAAAACTAAAGCCATGAGGCAATGGAAATTTTTATCTCAGCAAGAAATTGATAAAAAGGGAGTAGTAGATTACATAAACGAGGCTATTGAAAATCATAAAAAGGGGCTAGAGTTAAAACTCACAAAAAAGCCTAAAGAGAAAATTATTATTCCAACTCATTTGATATCTGAATTTAAAAAGAATAAAGAACTTAAAGATGTCTTTTACAATCTCACCCACTACAAGCAAAAAGAATATGCCGAATATATAGATCTCGCAAAACAAGAGAAAACGAAACAATTAAGGATCAGTAAAATAATTCCTCTAATTCTAGACGGCAAAGGTCTTAACGACTTTTACCGAAAATAAATTTCTTTCTGTTTACAAGGCAGGTAATTTCCAACCGTTATTGTAATTCGCTTTTAGAAATTGATTAGCTTCCTCATTTTTAAATTCACCTGAAATTTCATCCCAATAGATTCTATTTCCAGTTTTAAAGGCTACGTTACCCATATGCGAAACCAAAGCGGTATCGTAACCCACTTTAATAGGTGCGTTCAATTTTGAATTATCTCTACTTTTAACTGCCTCAATAAAATTTTTGGTATGCAGGTCTAATCCATTTAATCCACCATTATCATAAGAAACAGCCTGCATTTTTGGAATACCTTCTTGTCCCCATCCTTGAAATTCCCTTTCTGGTATAACTTCCCATCCCCCTCTATCCAATACTAGGGTTCCATTGTTTCCGATGAAGGCTATACCATGATTTCTACCATAATTGCCACCATCAATACCTGTAGCATGTTCCCAAAGTATAGAGAATCCGTCATATTCGTAAACGGTTTGCAAAGTATCTGGAGTTTCAGACGCATCATTGGGGTAGGCAAATTTACCCCCTAATGCCATCACAGATTTCGGGGTTTCCGCTTTCATTCCATAAAGAGCATAATCCATTAAATGAACGCCCCAATCGGTCATTAATCCGCCAGCATAATCCCAAAACCATCTAAAATTAAAATGAAACCTATTGGCATTAAAAGCTCTTTCTGGCGCTGGGCCTAACCACATTTTATAATCAACACCTTTTGGTGCGGCAGAATCTGCTATAATTGGCACTGGTTTCATCCAACCTTGATACGCCCAAGCTTTTGCCAATCTTATTTCACCTAGAGCACCCGAGTGTACAAATTTAATAGCATCTACAAAATGTGGCTGACTACGTTGCCATTGCCCAATTTGAACCATTTTATCTTTCGAATGCACAAAATCTAACATAATATTAGCCTCTTGCACAGAGTTAGCAACGGGCTTTTCACAATAAACATCTTTACCAGCGAGCAAAGAATCGGTCAATTGCAAACAATGCCAATGGTCGGGTGTACCTATAATTACCACATCAATATCTTTGTTCTCTAATAATTTTCTATAATCGCCATACCATTTTGGCTTTTTAATGCCTGCCTTTTCTAAATCTGCGGTTCTAGCTTTCAAAACATTTTCGTCTACATCGCATAGAGCAATAACATTTATTTCACTCATTTTAAGAAAAGAGGATAAGTCGGAGAAGCCCATTCCATTACACCCTATTAAGCCAACATTAATAGTGTCATTTGCTCCTACTCTTTTACGCATCATGGATAATACCTCCATCGGAAATACAAATGAAGCTCCCGTCATTACTAATCCTGCTGTACCTTTTCTAATAAAACTTCTCCTATTTTGTAACATGGCAATAATTTAGTTCTACTAAATATACTGCTTTTAGGCAAAAAAAAACACCGATGTATAAACATCGGTGTTTTTTATATGAAATATAAAAATTTATTTTTCTGGAGCGTTTAATTTAGCGCTCATTTCCATGGATATGGCAGATCTGTCAAATTTTAATTTCCCTGCCATTGTCTCCAACACGCAAGAAGAATCTTTTTCATTTAAATCCACTACCTTACCGTGCAGACCACTTTTGGTAATTACACGATCACCACGTTTTAACTCTGCTGAGAATTTCTTTTCATCCTTTTGCCTTTTCATTTGAGGTCGAATCATAAAAAAATATGCGACCACAAAAATCAAAATCATCGGAAGAAACTGCCCTATATCACCCATTTTTGGTATATCTGTATTTATATTTATTTAACAGGTCCTAGTGGAGCTGCGCCTTTTGGATTTACAAAAGCTTTAATTCTCAAAATTTCAGAACCTTTTTCAGTATTCGCTGTAACCGTAATTGTTTTGGTTACTTGATTTTGACCTGAACCATTAAAGTTAACTCTCAACTCACCAGTCTCACCAGGAGCAATTGGGTCCTTAGGAGGATTAGGTACCGTACAACCACAGCTACTTTTTGCATCTGTAATAATAAGTGGTGCGTTACCGGTATTTGTAAACTTGAATACTGTTTCTTGAGGTGTTCCTTGCTCAATTGTACCAAAATCGTGTTCTGCCTTTTCAAAAGACATTACAGGCACTGCTTTTGCAGCCTCATCTCTTACTGCAGCCTCTACTACGTTATCTGTTTTGATCTTACTTGATGCATTGTCTTTACAAGAAGTAAAAGCTACCATTGATACTAGACCAACAATTAGAACTATTTTTTTCATACTATTATGATTTATCAATTAATTGTAAAATTATAAAATATTTTTATAATAGACCTCTACCTATTTTGTTAAGCTTTCCTTCTGCTTTATATTCTTTGGTAAGCTTATCTAAAATACCATTTATAAATATGCTGCTCTTTGGGGTTGAGTATTCTTTTGCTATCTCTAAATACTCATTTATGGTTACCCTTTCTGGAATTGAAGGAAAATGTAACAATTCGCAGATGGCCATTTTTAATAAAATACTATCTATCTCAGCTATACGATCTTTATCCCAATTAGGTGTTTTACCCTCAATTTCTTTTTCTAATGCTTCATTTTTCAATAAAGTTCTAGATAGAAGTTGCAATGCATATTGCATGTCGTCATTATCCTTCAATAGACTTGGCAGAAAATATGACTCAGGATGCACTTGCTTTGCTTTTTTCAAATGCTTTAACACAAAAGTATTCACAATAGGAATATCATCTACCCATGTTAATTTATCGTCTTCGAAGTAGTCGTAAATCTTTTCATTAGGTGCAATAATTGTCTTAAACAAGGTCATTACCAATTCCTTATCCGAGGCATAATCACTTTCTGGCTTAGACATATACTCTTGATATGCTTCACTCTCTATAATTTCTTTATAGATAAGTTTTACATATTCCTCATTTAAGTACCAATTATCGAGCTTTCTATGATTGATTTCTTCAGTCAACTTAGAATTGTCCACCATTTGTAGCAACAAACGGTTTTGAATAAACTTGTTTGGATTTGGAAATTCTTGCTTCTTATCGCTAATGTATTTATTAGCTGAAAGAGAAATTTGGTCCGCAGCCCTTTTCTGTATTTCTACAAAAAGACTTAACCATAATAAATAAAGCGTATAGGTATTATCTATGCTTACTTTTAAAAACTTCTCTTGTTTTTGCAAGGAATCATCCTTGGATTGAATTAGGGCGTATATGCTCTGCATTACTTTAACCCTAATATGCCTTCTTGTAAGCATTTTAAAGAACTTTTTTAAATAAATTAATAATTAAAGCCGCAAAGGTAAGTATCTATTTAAAGGGTCACAATAGCAATCGCATTTATCTTAGCTTATTTATAACATATGGTTTTAGGGCAAAAAACTATCTTTGATCAAAGAATGAATATAATCTTCTTTTTTTGAACAACCTATGAAAGAACTTAAGCACCTTAATAAATACTTCAAGAAATATCGGCTTAAACTTTTTCTAGGAATCATAATCACTGTCGTAGCAAGGCTATTTCAATTGGTTATGCCTTCTTATGTCAATAAATCTATATCTGTAGTTGAAAGATATATTTCTACTGAAATAGGCAAATCAACAGCACAAGAACTTCTTTTAGAATACATTCTTATCATAATTGGTGCCGCATTACTATCTGGTTTCTTCACTTTTTTAATGCGACAGACTATTATTAATATTTCGAGATACATCGAGTATGATCTTAAAAATGAAATTTTCGACCACTATCAAAAGTTAAGTCTCAACTTCTACAAGAAAAATAGAACTGGCGATTTAATGAACAGAATTAGTGAAGATGTAAACGAAGTGCGCATGTATGCAGGACCAGCAATAATGTATGGCATACAAACACTCACTTTATTCGCATGTTTAATTCCTTTAATGTTTATAAAAGCGCCCACTTTGGCTGCTTACACCCTATTACCACTACCCATATTATCAGTTTTAATTTATCAAATCAGTAAGGTGATTCATAAAAGGAGTACTATCGTCCAGCAATATTTATCATCCTTGTCTACATTTACACAAGAAGTATTTTCAGGTGTTTCTGTTATAAAGGCGTATGCCTTAGAACCGCAGACCAATGATGAATTAGTAACATTAGCCATTGATGGAAAAGAAAAGAGTGTAAATCTTGCAAAAGTAAATGCATGGTTCTTTCCTCTCATGATTTTGTTGATCGGTATTAGTAATATTTTGGTGATTTACATAGGTGGCAAACAATATTTAGCTGGTGAGATAAGCGTTGGCCTTATTGCAGAATTCATTCTCTATGTTAATATGCTAACCTGGCCAGTTGCCATTGTAGGATGGTTAACCTCTATTGTTCAGCGAGCGGCAGCGAGTCAAGAAAGAATTAATGAATTTTTAAAAGTTGTACCAGAATTAAAAAACACCCCAACTTACAATCATAAGGTTAAAGGAAAAATAGAATTTAAAAATGTTGGTTTCACCTATGAAGATACAGACATTACTGCGTTAAGTAATTTGTCTTTCACTATCAATGAAGGGGAAACTACAGCTATTCTTGGTAAAACCGGATCGGGAAAATCGACAATTCTAGATTTGGTTGCTCGATTGTATGACACCACATCAGGAGAAATATTAATTGATGACCATCCTATTAAGCACTTTGACCTAACTAATTTAAGAGAATCAATAGGAGCTGTTCCACAAGATGCTTTTCTATTTTCTGATAGTATTAAGAATAATATAAAATTCGGCAAAGAAGATGCAACTGACGAAGAAATAATCAATATTGCCAAAGACGCCGTCGTTCATGAAAATATTATAGGGTTCTCTAAAAAATATGACACTGTATTAGGAGAACGAGGAATTACCCTTAGTGGTGGTCAAAAACAACGCGTATCTATTGCTCGTGCACTAATTAAAAAACCAAAAATATATTTGTTCGATGACTGTCTTTCGGCTGTCGATACCGAAACCGAAGAAGAAATATTGAGCAATCTAAAAAAAGCCTCTAAGAATAGAACTACATTGATTGTAAGTCACCGTGTCTCATCTGCTAAAAATGCTGATAAAATATTAGTTTTAGAAGATGGAAGACTAATTCAAGAAGGTACACATGAAGAATTAAATAGCAAGGATGGCTATTACAAACAGCTTTACTACAAACAGCTTTCAGAGAAAGAAAATTAGAAAATTGTTGTCGGTGAGCGTTTTTTTTTCCATTTTTGATAGTATAACGACACTAAACATAAGAAATGAGCGAAAGAGATTTATCAGATCAGGAAGAAATTCACTCCAAAGTTTTACGCGCTGGCAGAAGGACTTATTTTTTTGATGTAAGAAGTACGAAAGCTGGTGATTATTACCTTACCATAACTGAAAGCAAAAAATTTACACATGATGATGGGTCTTTCCATTATAAAAAGCACAAAATTTATCTATACAAAGAAGATTTTGAGGCCTTTAAGGAAAATGTGGAAGAAATGATGGATTTCATCATTAATGAAAAAGGTTCTGAAGTAATTTCTGAAAGACATCAAAAAGATTTCAAAAAAGAGGAAACAGAGGTTGAACAAGAAACAGAGAATACCTCAACAAGCACCTCTAGTTTTACTGATGTAAGCTTTGAGGACATTTAATTAAAAGTAAAATTTTAATATTAACCAAAACAACCTTTAGTGATAAGGGTCGTTTTGGTTATTATTTTCTTATTGTTACAATTCTTTTTACAGGCATTGTAATTACAGCCTTTTAACGTAGAACTAATTTTATGAGTAATATATTAAAAACTGTGAGCAACCCTATACTCAAAAGAGCTATTTCGATTGTTTGTAAAAACGAAATAGATATAAAAAGAGTGAGTAAATAAATAGGAAAAAGAATTAAACTAAATGCAAACCTAAAAGTACCTATAAATTCAGCTTCAGGCACTTTTGGTTTTAGCCATAAACGCCATAGCAAAATAACAGGAAAATTCAATAAACAAAACAGCAATTTTGATTGATTGTATTTTTTACTTTCGGTTAAAGCCCCACTCGTACTATTTGTTACTGATTTAGAATATGATTGAACTTTTTCGTTTACCAACACAGGATCGAGAAAGCTCACATTTTCATTCATTAACCTACTAACCGTTGCTTCATAATTTTCATGATTTGGTATATGACTGGTCAGTTTTTTTAAACTAGAAGAAACTATATCTTTTATTGATTGACTAGATTTATTAACATCCTCTAAATGAAAGAGGCTTTTGGCAGAAATAGATTTACCATAATGAACAGCCACTTCATCAGGAAAATGAGTTGCATTTTTATAATTTAATCCTACTGGTACTAATTGTATATCCAGTTCAGGATAAAGTTCAAAGCTTCTCAATAGTATTCTTGTAAAACCTTTACTTAGAGGCCTAACCCTACGTTGCAGATTATGATTTGCTTCTGGGAAAATAACCAGTGCTTCTCCCCTATTTAATATTTCAGAACAGGTGTTGAAAATTAAGTTATTATTCGCCAAGGTTTCTCTTCCATCTCTTATTCTATAAATAGGTAACATCCTGAAGTATGAAAAAATACGATTCAACCAAGAACTTGAGAATACGTCTGCACGAGTTAAAAAAAAAGGCTTTCGTTGGCAGTCTGTTGCTATCAATAAAACATCAATTAAAGCACTTTGATGGTTGGACAGAAATAAAATTGGTTTATCCGTTGGTATATTATCAAGTCCTGTAATTACTATTTTTTTATGATAGGTATAAAGTCCGGTCCTTACCACTAATTTAATTATCGAATATATAAAACCGCTCACGCTATAGTTTCTTTAGCAATAGGTTTACCATTCCATAATGCAGCTAAAATAAGTCCAGAAACGATATGCCAAATTCCCCAAAAAGCAGCAATTAATGCCATTCCTCCTAATCCATCAAAAAATGTGAAAATTAATAATAGGCCTAAACCCGAATTCTGTATTCCTGTTTCGATAGTAATTGACCTTACAGAATCTTCTGGCAATCGAAATAACTTACCGATACTGTACCCTGTTGAAAAAGCAATAAAATTATGGAATAATACAATCCAGAAAACATAAACAATATAATCTATAAAAATATCGAGATTATTATACAAAGCGATAAATACTAAACATATAAAAAAGAGCAGGGAAACCACTTTTAACCTTTTTGCTAATTTCATCGCTAAAACGGGATGGCTGTAGTTAACATACATACCTAAAATTAAAGGTAAACCTAATAGCAGCGATACAAGTTTAAACATTTCAACAGACGATATAGAAATCTCTTGAATCAATTTAGAACTTGGAGAATAAAGCATTGACCAAAAATGAAAATTCAATGGTGTCATTACTATGGCCAAAAGGGTTGCAATTGCGGTAAGACTTACTGATAATGCTGTGTTTGCTTTGGATAGATATGAGAGAAAATTAGATATATTACCCCCAGGGCAGGCTGCTACCATAAACATACCTAAAGCGATGCTTGGTAATGGTTCAATTAAAAGAATTAAAAGATAGGTTACTGCCGGAAGTAAAATAAACTGACTAAAAACACCTAAAATTAACGCTTTTGGTTTTAAAAATAATGGTCTAAAATCTTTAAGCGATATCTCTAAAGCGACACCGAACATTACCAAACCCAATACAAGGTTTAAAACCCATAAGGCACCTGCATCAAAATTAATATGAACGTTATCTAATAGGTTTTCAGTCAATAATCTAAGAAATTTTTAATCCGTTAGGCACTTTCATTTGTGGCTTAATTAGAACCACAGACTTGTTTTCAACTGCACCTAATATAAGACATTCACTCATAAAATCAGCTATTTGCTTATCTGGAAAATTAACCACGGCAATAACCTGTATTCCTAAAAGTTCACCTTTTTCATATTTATTGGTTATCTGAGCAGAAGTTTTCTTCACACCTATTTCATCTCCAAAATCAATATGCAATTTATAAGAAGGATTTCGTGCTTTAGGAAAATCGAATACAGCAACTACCGTTCCTGTTCTTATATCAATTTTACTGAAATCGGCCCAAGAAATGGTATCGCTCATTTAATGATATTAAGTTTTTTAATTAACTCTCTAGACACATTACCTGCATACATACCGTAAGCATCAACTAAATGTCCTTTCTCACCAGTAGTAGTTTCAATTACATACAATATAGTATTATAGTCTGGGTTACTCATACCTTCAGACCGATAAAATTTAACTACATCTAATTCCGTCGCTTTATAAATACATTTCATATGTTTATGTTCGATACCCGTATTACATAAATTAAAATCTGCCATATACCCTTTCTTTTGTTAATCTTGTATTGCAATAGAAAGTGATGAATATGAATTTTTTATATAATTTATTTTAAAAATCTAATGAAATTAGTAATTGTAATAACCAATTAAAAGGCTTTTAAATTTCTTAACTTAGTAACATTAAATTTAAAACTATATGTCAAGAACCGAAAGCAATATGTTGGCTTTAGGTACCATAGCACCAGAATTCAGCTTATTAGATACGGTAAGTCAAAAAACGATGAATCTGCCCACTTTAAAGGGGGATAAAGGAACCGTAATTATGTTTATTTGTAACCATTGTCCATTTGTAATTCATGTTAATCCAGAGATTACAAAATTGGCAAATGAATATCAGAAAAGAGGAATAAAGTTTATTGCCATTTCTAGTAACGACATTGAGAACTATCCTGCAGATGCACCACATTATATGAGAATTAAGGCAAAAGCTGAAAATTATACCTTTCCTTATTTATATGATGAACACCAAGAAGTCGCAAAAAGCTATGATGCTGCATGTACGCCAGACTTCTACCTATTCGATGCTGAACTAAAGCTCGTTTATAGAGGTCAATTAGATGATTCTAGACCAGGAAATAGACAACCTTTAAATGGAAAAGATCTTAGAGATGCTTTAGAAAATTTATTATCCGGAAAGAAAATCAACTCTCTTCAAAAACCCAGCATAGGTTGTAATATTAAATGGAAACCTCAAGTTTAATTTGAATTCAATTTCCATTAAAACATTTTTTGAAGAAAATAAATGAAAAGCACCTTTACATTTGAACCATTAGCTGCATCACGCTACGATGACTACATAAACATTGGCACTACAGCGTATAACCAACATTACAGGCACCTTTGGCCAAATGGTGACACATCTACCTATATTCAAAATAGTTTCACTAAAGAGATTCTATTAAAGGAAGAGCAAGATGATAACACTGCACTATATCTACTAAAAATGAAAGATGCTTATGTTGGCATTTTAAAAATCACATTAGATATGGCAATTGCCAACTTAAATAAATCAGAAGCTCTTTATTTAGATAAAATTTATATTCAAAAAGAATTTACAGGATTGGGTATCGGAAAAGAAACTCTTAAATTCATAGAAACCAAGGCAAGAGAGCTTTCTAAAAAGGCTATATTTTTAGGCGCTATGCAAAATGGTCCTGCCCTTTCATTCTATTTAGCAAATAATTTTTCTATTATTGACACCTCCAAAGTTCCATTTGAAAATGTCATTGAGAAAGAAAAACCAATGTATATTTTACTTAAAGAAATTTAATTACATATACCATTACCAACCTTTTCTAACCACCAAATTCTTTATATGAGCAAAATGGTGGTTACTATGCCAGGCGTATTTACCCAAATTTTCTGCTACTGACACATTAATACCACCTTCTGGATGAATGTAATATTTTTTGAAATCCTCTGATGAAAGACCCTTCAATAGATACACTAGCTTTGCGTGCAATGCGGTAAGATAATTTAAAGACAAATCTATCGGAGCTGTTTTGGAATCGAACAATTCACTCCAATCCTTTTCATAATAGGCTTTTATCAAAGGTCTATTTTCTGTTAAAGCCCATTTAAAACGGGTATAACTGTGATGGTGACTATCAGCTAAGTGATGGATTACTTGCCTTACTGTCCATCCTCCATCCCTATACGGTGTTTCCAATTGCGTTTCAGAAAATCCACTAACAAGGTTCGACAACCTTACTGGTAGCGTTTCTAATACATTAATCCAGTCTTTTAAATCTTCTACTGAAATCTCAGCCGGACAATTAAAATGACCAATTGGATATCTTAACTTTTCTAAATCTTCCATGAACTAAAAGTAAAAATTTTAATAGACTATTTAACCAAAAACCTTAACACAAAGTATATTAATCTAGTAATGTTATAGGATATAACATCTTTATTAAAATTCAAAAAAATGGCAACAATACGATTAGGAGATAAGGCTCCAGATTTTACCGCTGATAGTTCAATGGGAACCATTAATTTATACGATTATTTAGGAGACAGTTGGGGTATTTTATTCTTACATCCTGCTGATTTTACACCTGTTTGTACAACTGAATTAGGAACAGCGTCTGAATTTAAAGACGAATTCGATAAAAGAAACGTAAAAATGCTAGCCCTAAGTGTTGATGGTGCAGCATCTCATGCAGAGTGGATCAAGGATATTAATGAAGTTCAAAATACCATTGTTAATTTTCCCATTATAGCCGATGAGGATAAAAAAGTATCTCATTTGTATGATATGATTCACCCAAATGCAGACAACAATTTAACGGTACGTTCAGTATTTATCATTGCGCCAGACAAAAGCGTTAAACTTACATTGACATACTCAGCTTCGACAGGAAGAAATTTTTATGAATTATTGAGAGTTATTGACTCTTTACAACTTACTGCATACCATAAAGTTGCTACCCCAGCAAACTGGGAACATGGCAAAGATGTTGTTGTTATCCCAGCGATATCCACAGCCGATGCAAAAGAAATGTTTACTAAAGGAGTTACCGAGGTAAAACCTTACTTGAGAATGACTCCAGATCCTACTTCATAGGCCCAAAAATGAGTTCATCCTCAATAAGTTAGAGTTTAATTCTTAACATTAAGATAACCTGTTAGAATTTAAGATATTTAATAAAAAAAAACTATCTTCGCACTTTAATTAATATTTAATTTTTCTATTATGAGTAAAGGAACAGTAAAATTCTTCAATGATTCCAAAGGTTACGGTTTTATCACTGAAGATGGTTCAAACGAAGATCATTTTGTACACATTTCTGGCTTAATCGATGAAGTTCGAGAAGGTGATGTTGTGGAATTTGAACTACAACAAGGTAAAAAAGGATTAAACGCCGTTAATGTGAAAGTAATTGACTAGGTAACGATTTAACTTTTTTATAGTATGAAACCCGAACCATTGGTTCGGGTTTTTTTGTGCTTTATCTTAAAAATTCAAAAAAAATGTTCAAAGTCTACGCAACCTTTTATATGGTTCACTATCTATAAATTAAGCAAATTAAAGTTCCCCGACTTTATACGTCTAACCTATGAACACCTTTTTTACCGTATTTCTAATTTTAATTATCGTGAATATCGCATTACTCTTAGCTGGCTTTTCAGCTCGTAAAAAGTAATAATGGAGAATATCAATTACGAAAACTAAAGTATACTTAAAAAAAAAAAAACACCCTTATCAGTTCGATAAAGGTGCAGCTCTTTTATAAGTATATATTACTATTTATCCTACTTTCATTAATTCTACATCAAAAATCAATGTAGCATTTGGTGGAATTACTCCGCCAGCTCCTGCTGAACCATATGCTAAATCTGATGGAATTACAAAACGGGCTTTATCACCAACTTTTAAAAGTGATATTCCTTCATCCCAACCTGGTATAACTTGACCAATACCTAATTGAAAATCAATTGGTGAGTTACGCTTATAAGAAGAGTCAAATACATCTCCTGACAAGAGTGAACCTTCATAGTGAACAGATACTTGTTTACCCTTTTCAGCTTTAGCACCATCCCCTTTCTGAATCATTTTATAACGCAGACCAGATTCGGTAGATTCAAAACCAGCAGCAACTTTATCTAATTCAGCTTCTTGCTTTGCTTTTTCGGCTGCTAAACGGGCTTCACCAGAAGAATTAAAGTTCTCAAATGCTTTTACTGCATCCCAATTTATGGCTTCCTCACCCTCTCTAACTATCTCTAAAGATTCAATTAAATCTTCTTGTGCTATTTTATCAACAGCCTCTTGCCCAGCAACTACATGACCGAAAACGGTATGCTTATTATCTAACCATGGTGTTGGAACGTGAGTGATAAAAAACTGACTACCATTGGTACCAGGGCCTGAGTTGGCCATAGAAAGAACACCGGGTGCATCATGTTTTAAATCTGAATGAAATTCATCATCAAATTTATACCCTGCATCTCCAGTTCCTCTTCCTAGTGGACAACCACCTTGAATCATAAAATCTGGTATTACTCTATGAAATTTCAATCCATTATAAAAAGGTTCTCCTTTGCTTTTTGCGCTATTCTCCTTACTCCCTTCTGCAAGAGCAACGAAATTACCTACCGTACCAGGAGTTTTTTCATGAGTTAATTTTACTAATATTTCGCCTTTGTTTGTATTGAACTTAGCGTAAATTCCTTCTTCCATTCTACTATTTTTAAATATCTGACAAAGGTAAAGAAATTTAACGATTTGAGTGTTTTGCCAATTTTACTATGCTCATAATTACCTACTAAATGGAGATGAGCCAATTTATAATCACTTCTATCGATTAGAATAATTTATTCTTATGAATATAACTTTTTATGTTAACTGACTTCAAATGCTACAATTCTGCATGCCTGTTAAACAACGTATTTACCAAATAGATTTACTACGATTTGTTGCCGCTTTAGGCATTATGTTAGTGCACTATCTATATAGGAGGATTTAAAGCTGATAACTTAACAAACTTGAGTTTCTTAGAACTTGCAGGTGAATAGATAAAATATTGTGCTGTTTTTATTGATTTATTTTTCATCATCAGTGGCTTTGTAATTGCACTTTCGGTTTCAAATAAATCTGTCACCTACTTTTTCAAATCTAGAGTGGTACGTTTATTTTCTGTGTATTGGCTTTGTGCATTCATCACTTACATGGTCACAATATTCTTCGAAGCCCCAAGATTTTATACCACTTTTGGTCAGTTTTAATTCAATTTAACCTTGTTACAAGATTTTATCGATGTAGAACGTTTGGATGGAGCGTACTGGAACATGTCGGTCGAATTACGATTTTATGCACTTGCACTTAGCTATCCTATACTAAACCGTTATAAGAAGTTAAAAATAGCTACGATTGCATACACATGGCTTGCTTTATCAATTATTTATCTTTTCGTAAAAGCAATATGGTCGTAAAAGTTATCGACTGGTTCCTTATGTTCGAATGGTAACCAGCATTTATTGCCAGTATACTCATGGCTGATATTTATAGGAGTAAAAAAATAACAGAAAAAATGGCACCGCCATCTTTATCTGTTTTATTCTTTCTACATTTCATCGAATTCTTTATGCTAAAACAGCAATAATTATCTACCAAGAAACCTTCTCAGAACCGATTATAGCTGCCGCAATGTTCTTGGTATATGCACTAATGCTTTTGGTTATTTTAAGACGTCTTAAATGGCTGAACAAATCCTATTTTCTTTATTTAGGAATGATGACCTATCCCCTGTATTTACTACATCAAAGAATTGGTTATATAATTTTCAATAATCTAATGGGGCATTATAATAAATACTTGATTTTGGCAGGAACTATTACCTTAATGCTTACGGCGTCTTTTATTATTGTGAAATATAGTGCAACACCATTATCCAATTACTTCGAAAAGTATCTGGGCTTACAAATTGACCTCTTTTTAGATCTACGATATAAAGCAGCATCATTAAAAACTAAAGAGATAGAGAAAATGAGCGATAGTATAGCTGACAAATAAATTCGTAGATTAAATTTCTACGAATATTTTAAGATGCAATTATGGTATCGTTCTAAAAACCGTAAGTGTCCACCAAATAAATTAAACTCGCCATAGCGGCAGACCCTAATTCAAGCTCTCGTTTATTAACCTGTTCGAAGGTATCATTTGCAGCGTGATGATAATCGAAATACCGTTGTGAATCTGGCCGTAAACCTGCTAATACTAAACTTTCTTTTTTCAACGGACCAATATCCGCTCCACTTCCACCTTTTTCAAAGTAATGAATAAGGTAAGGTTCAAATAACGGTTTCCAGCTTTTAATTTTATCAAAGTCTTTATCATTGCTATCGAAAGTAAAACCTCTTGGGGTAAAACCACCTGAATCACTTTCTAAAGCAAATATGTGCTTCTCATTATTAGCCTCTGCTACCTCAGCATATTTTTTACCGCCCCTTAACCCATTTTCCTCATTCATAAATAAAACTACTCTAATGGTACGTTTGGGTTTATACCCTGTCTTCTGAAAAAGATTAAGAACTTCCATGCTTTGTACACAACCCGCACCATCATCATGAGAACCATCACCTAAATCCCAAGAATCCAAATGTCCGCCAACAACTATAATTTCTTCTGGCTTAGAACCACCTCTAATCTCTCCTATTACATTATAAGATTCTACATCTTCAAATTGTTTACAGTTTTGTTTAAAGTAAAAATTGATTTCAGGTTTTAACTTTAATGACGTACTCAACAAATCTGCAGCGTTTGTACTTATTGCCGCAGCAGGTATTCTATCATCAATAGATTGTTCATCATACCCCATTGAACCCGTATGCGGAAAATCATCAAGTCGCAGATTCATTGACCTTACAATTACACCTAATGCTCCATATTTAGAAGCTTCAAACGCACCTGAATAACGTTGATCAACACAATTTGAATATGCATTAAATGTATTGATCTGCGTAGGATCCATCGGCTTATTGAAGAAAACAATTTTACCTTGAATTTTATCCTTACCCAATGTAACCAATTCCTCAATACCATTTACTTCTATAATATTTGCCTTAATACCTTCAGGTGGTGTAGCAACCGAGCCTCCTAATGCACAAATCGCCACATTGGTTGTTATACCAGGTGTCGTTTCAAAATAAGCAAACTCTGTTGTGCCTCTTACCCATTTTGGCACCATTACAGGCTGCAACCAAACTTTATCGAGACCTAATAAATCTAATTGCGATTTCGAATAATTTATTGCCTGCTGAGCTTGAACTGACCCCGAAAGCCGACCCCCAATTTGGTTTGACAAATAGTTTAACCAATCATACCCTTTACCTTGAGTTAATGCGGCATCGTATATCTTTTTAATTTGTTCTTGATCATTGTTTTGAGAAAACCCAAAATAGGAAAAGAAAATAACGACTAATAGTGTGAGTTTACTTTTCACGTTGTAACTGTTCTTCATAGGTGCCTAAATTAGCTAATATTTTATCGCTTAACATAGGCTCTTTAATATCTTTGTATTTTTTTAACGATTGAAGTAGTATAGAAGCAACAATTATTCTAGTAGCTTTCTTATTATCTGCAGGTACAACGAACCACGGCGCATGATCATTTGATGTTTTTAATATTGCCTCTTCATAACAAGTCTGATAGGTCTGCCATAACTTGCGTTCCTTTAAATCACCTGGAGAAAATTTCCAATGTTTTTCCTTAAGAGCTAACCGTCTCAACAATCGTTGACGCTGTTCTTCTTTAGAAAGATTTAGAAAAAATTTGAATATTAACGTTCCATTCTCAGCAAGATGACGCTCAAAATCATTGATTTGTTCAAACCTTGTATCCCAAAATTTTTGATTTATATCATCTACAGTGTGTATACCAGGAATATGTTCATTAAGTATATATTCTGGATGAACTCTGGTAACCAAAACATTCTCGTAATGGGTTCTATTAAAAACCCCAAATTTACCCTTTGCAGGTAATACCAAGTAATGACGCCATAAATAATTATGGCTTAATTCCAATTCAGTAGGTACTTTAAAACTATGCACCTCTACTCCACTTACATTAAAATCTTTAAAGACCTCACGTATTAAACTATCCTTACCTGCAGTGTCCATTCCTTGTAAACAAACCAAAATACTATATTTACCATGTGCATATACCGTATCTTGAAACTCCCCAAGTTCTCTTCTTATTACCGATAATTCTTTTTTTAAAATTTTTTCTGATTTTCCGAAATCTTCATATGTTTTTGTTTTAGATATCGTAAAGTCATCATTTGCCCTGTATTGCTGTATTTCTATCTTAATCATACTGAAATATAAAATTTTAATTCTGTTTTAAATAGCGTAGAATATTTATCCTATAAAATTCCGTTTATCGAAATTCAAACGTATTGCATCGAAAATAATATTTTCAGCTGAACAAAGTACTTAGATTTAACCTTGTAAAATCCCAAATTTTACAATTTAAACAACCTACAATGAAGAAAGCGATCTACATTTTCTACACTCTTGCTATATTAATACTATCATCTTTTCGAACGAATGTAGATTGTGAATACGCGAATTCGAATATGGGGTTTGCAAAATCTCATATAAGTGCTGCACTTCTTACAGATGACATAAACCAAGCTAGGTTCTATGCATACAAGGCTGTAAATGCTTTGGAAAAATCTAAAAACCAATTAGAAATTTGTGGATGTACCTTTGCTAAAGCAAGTATGACCGAAAATTTAGATGCACTTGTTCTCGCGACCAAATCTACAACTTTAGAAGGCACTAGAACTTATTTAGATAAATCTGTCGAACTTATTAACAACACTATGTTTGTTCTAGATTCTCACGAAAGCCATAATAGTACATATGCTAATGATGTGTTATCAATGAACACAACTACTACTACAAAAAATGTAATTAACACCAAAGACAGCAAAACCCTAAGTTTAAATGAAAAAATCGACCTTTCATTAGCAAAGTATAAAATTTCACTTGAAAAAGTTGTTGCCACTGTAAATTGCAAAGAAGCAAAAGCCTTCGCACAACAAATATTTGATGAATGTGAAGATCAATTACTGAAACCAAATATATCTGAAGGTAGTAAATACTATAATTTACGAACAAAGGAAATCACGCAAAATGCATTAAACAGAATAGGGAACTGTGTAATCAATTAATGACCTATTTTTTAATTATTTACTAGCGAACAATTTTACATCATCTTCAGAAACATTTTGACCACCGAGTATAATTAAACGCTCAACTACGTTTCTAAGTTCTCTAATATTTCCTGTCCAATCATATGCCTTTAATAGCTTAATCGCCGAATCTGAAAAAGTCTTAGCGGCCATACCTTGTTCTTCAGTTATTTTATTCGAAAAATGTTCTATTAACAATGGAATATCATCCCTTCTCTCATTTAAACTAGGTACCTGAATAAGAATTACAGCTAATCGATGATATAGATCTTCTCTAAAGTTGCCTTCTTCAATTTCCTTCTTTAAATCTTTGTTGGTTGCTGCAATAACGCGAACATCAACTTTTATATCTTTATCAGAACCTACTCTTGATATTTTACTTTCTTGTAGTGCGCGTAATACTTTTGCTTGTGCAGAAAGGCTCATATCGCCAATTTCATCTAAAAATATAGTACCCTTGTTGGCAGCTTCAAACTTTCCTGCTCTATCTTTTACAGCAGATGTAAAAGCACCTTTTACATGACCGAATAATTCACTTTCAATTAATTCAGACGGTATTGCGGCACAATTAACTTCAATAAATGGTTCTCCACTTCTTGCACTTTTCTCATGAAGCCAGTGAGCAACTAGTTCTTTCCCTGTACCATTAGAACCTGTTATAAGTACACGAGCATCGGTTGGTGCAACTTTTTCTATCATACCTTTAATGATACTTATTTCATTACTTTCCCCTATCATCTCATAATTCTTACTAACTTTCTTTTTTAGATTCTTATTCTCTACAACCAAAACTTTTCTGTCTAAAGCATTTCTTACGGTTGTTAATAATCTATTTAAATCTGGCGGTTTTGAGATGTAGTCGAAGGCGCCCAAGCGCATTGTATTAACGGCAGTATCTAAATCCCCGTGACCCGATATCATTATAAAAGGTATTTCTGGTTTTATTTTTCGTGCAGCCTCTAAAACTTCCACACCATCCATTTTAGGCATTTTTATGTCACAGAGAACCAAATCATAATCATTGTTTTTAATAGTTTCGATTCCCTTTAATCCATCTTCGGCTTCTTCAACAGAATATGCATCATTCTCTTCAGATAAGATTTTGACCAATACCCTTCTTATTGCCGCTTCATCTTCTATTACTAATATTTTTGACATAATAACTTTTTAAATTCCTATTCTAAATCCTGTTCTAAAATAAAGTCCAGCTTCATCATTTAAGGTGAAAATATCATTTCGCTCCTCGTCCCTTAATACCCCATTCTGAAATAAGGAGTGACCGCCTATTAAGTAAACGGACATATCCTTTGTTATTTTATATTGATAACCTAAAGTCAATAATAATGCTGTAGAAGACACATCTGTAGATAAATTATTACCAGGGAGTAAGATATTGTTTTGAATATTTACATAATAACCATCTAAAAATAATTCTGTTTGAAAGAAATGTCCTTTTTTGGTGAAATATTTCATTCCAGATTTTGGTGCTCCTAAAACATAAGACCAATTGGGATGAAATCGCTTTTCATAGTACACAAAAGGCAAAGGAACATCAATAGGTGAAGTACCATTATATGAAATTCCTAAAACTAAAATAAAAGGCTTTTCTACATCTTTAATATTCTTATAGGCACCTACCGTATAATTCATGTTAAAATCATCTTGCTGTAATTCTTCCACAAAATTGGAAGACCACCTTGGGGTTACCACCCCTATCAAGCGCCATTTCTCACTCAATTTATACATATAAGCCATGTTGACATCTACCACATGAAACTTACTTAAATCATTAGAATTGGGAAATAGGTCATCAGGCACTTCAAAATTATATCGGTTATATTCCGCTCCTAGAATTAGGTAATCTTTTTTCTCTCGTAACGCAATCGGTACATTTAACACCAGCTTTATACGCGAAGTTTCTACATCACCACTATTATCTGGCATCAACATATACTCTACCCTAAATACATCTGGTGTTTGAGCTAAAATTGGATTTATCGCTACGGTAAGTAATAATACCCATAAAAAGAATCCGCTAGCCTTTTTCATTATTCCCTGCATTTGAAACAGCACTATGTTGAAAAGGTGCTTGTTGAAATAAATGTACATCTCTTTGAGGGAAAGGTATCGTAACATTATTATTCCTAAACTCTTCATCTATTTTGTATCGTAATTCACTTTTTATTCTAGGATCTGAAAAACTATCAGTGATATAAAAATTCAAAGAAAATAGTAATGCCGAATCTCCAAAATCTTCAAAAAGAACAAAAGGTTTAGGACTTTTTAATACATTTCTATGTGTCTTTATTATGTCCAATAATATTTTAGTTACAAGCTGTACATCACTACCATAAGCCACTCCCAATTTTATAGATTCTCTTGTAGTTTTATGGTTTTGAGTGTAATTATAAATGATGTCACTTATAAACTTATGATTAGGAATGATAATGACCTTATCGTCTCTGGTAATTGCCCTCGTTGTTCGTAATTTAATCTCAAAAACCTTGCCGACTTTACCATCGATCTCTATAATATCACCAACTCGTAAAGACTTATCTACTATTATGAAAACACCACCGATGATATCTTGGAAAATCTCTTGTAATGCAAGACCAAGACCAACAAACAAAGCGGCTGATGCTGTTATTAGAATGGTAATATTAATACCAGCAGCACTCATAGTAAACAGAATAACTACGACGTAAACTAGATACTTAATAAACTTGAAAATACTAATAAACTTAAGTTTATCATCTACTTCCATTTTCCTGGTAAAAAACCTTCTTATGCCCTGTAAAATTGTACTTGTAAGTAAAAAAGCCAATGTTAGAAGAAGAAGTAAACCTACCGTAATATGAATAGACTTTTCGCCTTCACCAAAATGGTAGCCTAGGTCTAAAAATTTCTTAATAGTTCCCCAGACATCATCTTCAATTATTTCCTTAATCTTTTCTGCACTCTCTTGGATCATGATGAATATTTAAGCCATTTGTACAATTCTTTATAACTAGGTTTTTTACCGTACATAAGAATACCAACACGGTAAATTTTAGCCGCCACCCAAACAATACCAATAAAAGTAGCTATTAATATCAAAATAGAACTTATTAATTGCCATACCGGCACACCACCTTCACCAATACCCCACGGTAGGCGCATTAACATAACAATTGGTGATGTTAACGGAAATAGTGAAAAAGCAACAGCAATAGGGCCATTTGGATTACTGAACACCGAAAAGAAGCCAACGTAAATAGCTAGCATTAATGGTAAAATAACCGGAAAAATAAATTGTTGAGTATCAGTTTCATTATCTACAGCAGCACCGATTGCAGCATATATTGAACTATAAATCAAATAGCCCAAAACAAAATAAATGATAAAAAAAATCAACATAACTAATATGGGTATTTCAAAAATTTCTTGGGCATACAATTGAATATTCTGAGTGACCGCATCTACATCTACACTTGCATTACCTGCGATTTCTGATGCCATTCCTCCTTTGGTTAAACTAGCAGGTTCAATATCGAAAATAGTCAAACCAATAAATAACAATATAGCTCCAGATACTATCCAAATTGCGAATTGCGTAATACCAGCTAACGATGTACCAATAATCTTACCCATCATTAAATGAAAAGGTTTTACCGATGATATAATTACTTCTATAATACGACTTGTTTTCTCTTCGATTACACTTCGCATAACGAAACCGCCATAAATTATAATAAACATCATTATTAGGTAACCAAAAGCTCCACCTATAATAGCCTTTATTTCATTTATCCCTTTTATGTTTTGAAGTCCATCGAAAGTTTCAATATTCATATTATAACTACGATCCATTTCGGCATATTCTTTAGGCGATAATCCAAGTTCTCGCAATCTTTCTTGTCGTAATCTACTCGTAATTGTATTTTCAAGTTTGTCTAATACTATAGAGCTTGGCGCTTCTTTACTATAAAAAAAGGCTCGTTGTGCCACCTGCTCCAAATTGGGTTCACTTGGTAAATAAACAAGCCCATAATAACCCAAGCTTAATGTAGAATCTTTGGCTTCAGCCAAGGTTACATTTTTAAAATTGACATATGCAGTTGCCTCTGAAGCTAGAAACTCATTAGAAAAGTAATCACTGTCGTTCAATACTGCGATAACCCTTTTTTCATTATCATTAAGTTGTGTTAAATAAGCAATTAAAAGAATCATACCTACCATTAGAACTGGGCTCAAAAAAGTCATTATAACAAACGACTTGTTTCGCACTTTTGCCAAGTATTCTCTTTTGATGATTAACGGTAATTTATTCATGAGCTATATTCTTATTTTGAATGGTCTTAATAAAAATATCATTTGCAGAAGGTATGGTTTCAACAAAGCCATTTACATTGGCTCTGCAACTTAAAAAGTCTAATATTATTTTAGAATCTTTTGTTGGAAGTTGCAACGTTAAATTCAATTGTTTTTCAGTGATATCATAATCATGTGACAAAAGTTGAAATTTATCTTGTACCTCACTGATCAATAGATCTTGGTTCACCGTTTCTAAACCTACTTTAAAGATATTATTCTTGTAGGCCTTTTTAATATCAGATAATTTACCATCTAGTATTTTTTCAGATTTATGTATTAAAGCGATATATTCACAAAGTTCCTCAACTGATTCCATTCTATGAGTAGAAAATATTATAGATGTACCATTATCCTTTAAACTTAAAATTTGTTCTTTTATAAGATTTGCGTTTATAGGGTCGAAGCCACTAAAAGGCTCATCGAAAATTAAGAGTTTAGGTTCGTGTAGAACGGTAACCACAAATTGTATTTTTTGCGCCATACCCTTCGATAGTTCTTGGATTTTCTTATTCCACCAATCACCTATTTCTAGCTTTTCGAACCAATATTTTAATCGCTTTTTTGCTTCTGCTTTTGATAGCCCTTTCAATTGTGCCAGATATAAGGCTTGTTCGCCAACCTTCATACTTTTATAAAGGCCACGTTCTTCTGGTAAATAACCAATTTGAGAAATATGTTCAGGCTTTAGAAGTTGACCATCAAAATAGACAGAACCTTTATCTGGAAAGGTAATTTGATTTATAATACGAATTAATGTTGTTTTACCAGCACCATTTGGACCTAGTAAACCATATATACTGTTTTTTGGAATTTCGAGGGAAACGTTCTTTAAAGCCGTATGGTTTCCAAATTGTTTGGTGACCTCATTAGCTACCAAAATATGATTCATGTACGCAATTTATTCAAAGATATTGAATTGTTTTGACTAGCTACATTCTTTGTGATTCCTTTATACAATACGCTATTTAGATAATAACTTTAGCAAACCACATTGTCCTAAAAAGCAAAACCCACCCTTAATAAATTAAGGATGGGAAAAAAATTGCTATGAAAAAGAAAATTAATATTGGTTGCCCAATATTATCTCAAATATACGTTTTTTATTTAAAAACGAAAGATTTTGAAGTTAAGAGAACATATCTTTTACTTTTTCGAAAAATGACTTATCTGATTTCTCAGGTTTCGGCTCAAAATTATCATTGCCCTGCATTTTTTCAAAAAAATCCCTTTGCTCTTTGTTCAACTCTTTTGGTGTCCAAACATTAACATGCACCAATATATCACCAGCACCATAACCGTTTAAACTTGTAATACCTTTACCGCGTAGTCTTAATATTTTACCTGATTGAATACCAGGTTCTAATTTTATACGGACCTTACCACCAACTGAATCAATTTCTTTTGAAGTGCCAAGGACAGCTTCAGAAATACTTACATAAAGATCATAGTGTAAATTATCACCTTCTCTTTTTAAAGTACTGTGTTCTTGCGTTTCAATAGCCACTAACAAATCGCCAGGAATTCCGTTTCCAGGAGCATCGTTACCTTTATTTGGCACTTTTAATTGCATACCTTCTTCAACACCTGCAGGTATATTTATCGATACAGTTTCTTCGACAACTTTAAGTCCCTGTGCATCTGCATCACTAGGCTTACCATCTAAAATTTGACCGCTACCACCACAAGAGCTACACACGGCAGCCGTTTGCATTCTACCTAAAATGGTATTCTGAATTTTTGTCACTTGACCCCTTCCACCACAAGTGCTACATGTTTTATAAGTAACACCTTCAGCTTGTACCTTTCTTCTTACTTTAACTTTCTTCTCAACACCATTAGCTATCTCCTCTAGAGTCAATGAAACCCTAATTCTTAGGTTGCTGCCTTTGACTCTTCTTTGACCGCCACCGCCGCCAAAGCCGCCAAAACCACCACCACCAAATGCCCCTCCAAAAATATCACCGAATTGACTGAAGATATCATCCATATTCATTCCTCCACCACCAAAGCCGCCCGAGCCACCTTCGAATGCAGCATGACCGAATTGATCGTAACGCGCCTTCTTATCTGCGTCACTCAATACCTCATATGCTTCCGCAGATTTTTTGAATAACTCCTCTGCAGAACTATCCCCTGGATTTTTATCAGGGTGATATTTTAATGCCTTTTTTCGGTATGCTTTTTTTATTTCTGCCGCAGACGCACTTTTACTGATGCCTAAAACCTCGTAATAATCTTCCTTCATTCCAACTTTTTAATTTCCTACTACAACTTTTGGATGCCTAATAATACGATCACCTAATTTAAATCCCTTTTCGATGACGTCTATAACCTTACCTTTCATCTTTTTATCTGGTGCAGGTATTTGAGTAATTGCTTCGTGAATATCTGCATTAAAAACATCACCAGCTCTAACCTCTAGAATCTCTAGCCCTTTTGACTTCAAAGTCTCATTCAACTTCACATTTATTAATTCAATACCCTTGAAAACCTCGATATCATCTGTCTTAGCCAACTCTTTAATAGCTCTATCAAAATCATCTAAAACTGGTAATAATGAAACGATCACCTCTTGACCAGCAGTCTTAAACAGCTCCATACGTTCTTTAGAAGTACGTCTTTTGTAGTTTTCAAATTCTGCAAATAATCTTAAAAATTTATCTTTTTCTTTCACTAATTCCTCTCTAAGCTTCTCCTCTTCAGATAGCTCTTCACCTTCAATCTCATTTTCTTGCTTTTGTTCTTGAGTTTCGTCTTCTAAAAGCTCATTTTCCAAAAATTCATCATCGAATGTGTTTTCTTTATCACTCATAACTTATTGTAATTTAATCGCTGATTAAAAGCAGGCAAAAGTACTGCCAATTCTTTAAAAATGTCAAAATGTCACAAAAGTTTAAAAAAAAATCCGCCAAATAGCGGATTTATAATTTTCGTTTTAAAAAGTCGGCTATTTAAGACACGAACTCTTTTGTTATTTTAGTTTTTGATTCTACACATTCACCTTTATTCTCATAAATAGCCCCAAGCGCTTGACAAATATTAGCATAATGAAAAATAAAACCATCTTCTTCAATCTTTTTGCTACTGACTCGTTGGCTTGCGAATAAAATATATGCCATTTCACCAAGAATAGTGTGTATTACGAATTTCGGAATATTTGGCAATAACAATGGTTTGTTCAAAACCTTGGCAATCTCCTTTACCAATTTTAAATTGGTCACGGGATTTGGAGCTACCCCATTATAAACACCTTCTAGTTGGTGTGAGGCAATATGCAAAAATATACCTGCCAAATCTGAAATATGAATCCACGATTGCCATTGTTCACCAGTACCATAAGCTGAACCTACATAATAGTTAACAGGCTTCGCTATTTCCGGCAAAGCACCACCATCATTAGACATCACCAAACCAATACGCACCTTCGCAACCTTTAAACCCAAAGCTTCGAACTCATCAATTTTATTTTCCCAAACATCCACTACTTTACCCAAGAAGCTATCATCTACTTGTGCTTCGTCTTCTGTATAATAATTACTTAAAGAATCTGGATAAACACCAATTGCTGATGCAGAAATGATTGATTTAACTGAATGTCTTTCAGTTTTAATAAGTGTATTTTTAAGTAATTCTAACGAATTTACCCTACTGTTAATTATTTCTTGCCTATACTCCTTCGTCCATCGTTTAGATATACTAGAACCTGCCAAGTTTATAATTACAGAAACGCCATTAAGGCAATTTCGGTCAATCTCTTTAGTAGTTGGGTTCCAGAAATAACCATGATAATTTAGGTCTGACACAATCTTTTCCTTACTGGTTGTGAGGTAGTTAACGCCATATCCTTTTTCATGGCATTGAGATACCAACTCCCTACCTACTAACCCTGTCGCACCCGTTATCAATACTTTCATAGTTTAAAGGTATTGCTTTTGGTGATTCTTGATATACTATTTAATTTCAATTTAACATTGCAACCAAACGTATTGATTATTAACACCTTGAAGTCTCTTAAAGTTTTAATAAAAGTTCTTATATTACTTTTTTCTCGCCCTTAACATTTCCCTTTTTCCTGGTGGCCCAGGTAATCTCTCAACGAGAAAACCGACCTCTAGCATGGCACGTCTAACACTGCCTTTTGCAGCATAGGTCACCAAATAACCATCCGATTTCAGAGACCTATGCATAATTTCAAATATATCAACGGTCCATAATTCCGGTTGAACACGGGCACCAAACGCATCGAAGTAAATTAGGTCGACCGTTTCTATAATATCGATATCCTTAAAATCTTTCTGTTCTTTTCTTAGAATGAATTCAGAACTGATTTCAATTTCTTCTTGCCATAGAGAAGAATGCATTAAATTAAAGTCATT
Organism: uncultured Maribacter sp.; assembly: GCF_963975365.1. GTDB lineage: Bacteria > Bacteroidota > Bacteroidia > Flavobacteriales > Flavobacteriaceae > Maribacter. Next base: position 162,075 of record NZ_CAXBGF010000002.1, read on the forward strand.
TTTTCGTAAAACAGAATTTAATTCCTCAAGGTAATTCAGTTGATCAAGCTCTTCCCCAGAAACGGGAAACGCCTCTACGCCAGTATAATTAATTTTTAAATTTCGCTTCTCAGACTCAATCAATGTGATGAAAGCGTTAAGCCCTGTACCAAAACCGATTTCAAGAATATGTAAACTCTGACTCTTGAACAAATCTAATCCTGAATGAATAAATACATGGTAAGCCTCTTGAATAGCCCCATGTTTAGAATGGTATTGCTCTTGCCAATCCATTATCTGAATGGTCTTAGAACCATCGCCAGTTGTAATTATTTCTCTTTTCAAATTAATTTGGGACTAACACTCCAGAAGCTTCAAAACTAAATGTTCTTTTTGGAGTTACGATTTTAGCAATTTCATCGGCAGACTTACCTGCATCCTTTGCATAATGTTTTTGATCTTCGACACTCATTTCTTCAACAAATGCCAAACCATTTAATACGACTTCTTTCTCAGGAATATCAAAAGGCATGAAAAAACCGTATTCTTTAAAACGAACCATTGCTTGCTCGCCTTCAGGCAATTCTACAACCATCCAACATCCTTTTACCTTACAAACTTCATTAACCTTGGTTTTAAATTGCATAGGTAAAGAATCTGAAATTGCCATAGACGTATATTTCTGCCAAACTTCTTTCTTTTGATCAACAGTATCCAAAGCAAACTCTTCTCCATAATAAACACCAGAATTTGTATCAATAGATGGCAATGTCATAGAATTTTTCTGAGCAAAGCATGAAAAAATTCCAAATAAAAACACAAGTAAAATGTTAAATCCTTTCATAAATCTTAAAAATGATGAATTACCTACAAAACTGGTCAATTTTAATCTAAAAAAGAAGTGCCAGTAGGGATATTTGTTTAATTTTAATCAATTAAAGTTACGTATTTCATGAGTATTGAAACTAAAGATATCACAGTAGAGAAAGTTAAAACATCTAAAATTGACCAAGTAGATTTTGATAATCTAGCCTTTGGCTCAGTATTCACAGACCATATGCTTGTCTGCACCTATAAAAATGGTGCATGGGAGATGCCTAAAATTGTACCTTACCAACCAATAGTCCTAGACCCGTCCGCTAAGATTTTTCATTATGGGCAGTCTATATTCGAAGGCATGAAGGCTTATAAAGATAAAAATGACGATGTATTTTTATTTAGACCATTAGAGAATTTTAAGCGTCTTAATATTTCTGCGGATAGAATGTGCATACCACAACTTCCACAAGAATATTTTATGGATGGGCTTACCACACTTCTTAATCTTGATAAAGATTTTATACCAACTAAAGATGGTAGTTCATTATATATTAGACCTTTTATGTTTGCTTCCGGCAACGGATTTCATGCTTCACCAGCCAATGAATATAAATTCATTATAGCGTGCGCACCATCTGGGCCTTATTTTTCAGGTAAGGTAAAAGTACTTATTGAAGAACGCTATTCCAGGTCAGCAAATGGTGGAGTTGGTTACGCAAAAACAGGTGGTAATTATGCAGGCCAGTTTTACCCTACTCAATTGGCTGTTGAAAAAGGATACAACCAAGTTATTTGGACAGACGATACCAATCATGAATTCATAGAAGAGGCCGGTGCTATGAATATATTCATAAGAATAAACGACACTTTATTAACCGGACCGACAAGCGACCGTATACTTGATGGTATTACAAGAAAAAGTATAATTGATATTGCAAAAGACCAAGGCATAAAAACTGAAGTTCGAAAAATAACAGTTAAGGAAGTAGTTGAAGCAGCCAAGGACGGTTCATTAAAAGAAATGTTCGGAGCAGGAACAGCGGCAGTTATTTCACCAATTTCTGGATTTGGATACAGAGATACGGATTACGAATTGCCAGAAGTAGAAAACAGTTTTGCAGAATCTTTAAAAAAGATCATAACAGATATTCAATACAATAAGTCGGAAGACAAATTTGGCTGGCGATTTAAAGTTGATAAATAAAAAGGGGCCAATTGGCCCCTTTTTATTTATCAAGAATTATTTCAATATTAGGTTTAAAATAATTTGGACCTTTAAGAACTTTACCATCTTCCCTATATATAGGTTTACCATCCTCACCTAATTTACTCATATTACTTCGCTGAATTTCATTAAACACATCCTCTATTTTATATTGCATACCATGTTCTAAAATGGTGCCACATAAAATATACAACATATCACCTAGGGCATCAGCAACTTCAACAAGGTCATTATTCTGAGCAGCTTCTAAATATTCCCTATTTTCTTCATCCATAAGGTTATAACGTAAAGTATTCTTTGCTTCCCCTAAGTCGGCAATCATATTTTCTGAAACACCTAGACCAAAAGAATTATGAAATTCTTTGACCGCTTTGATTTTGTTTTTCATCTTTATTTTACAGTTTTCCGTTAGCTTTGCGTAAAAATAGGAAATATGTTTAGCACAGGACAAGTCATTTTTGCCATAGGATTCGCAGTGGTTTTCGCCATCATTATTATCATTTCCTATAAAAAAGACTTCAAACTACACCAAAAGAACTACAAAGGTGTTAAGTGGATTGGCTTATTCTTTGTGATATTCTTAGTATCACTGCTTTGCATCAAGTTTTTACTAAAAGGATAGTTAATATTTTACCTACATAACAAAAATTAACACTTTTACAACAAAATAGCCTTTTTACTGGTAAAATATACCAAATAACGTAATTTTGCGTTATACATCTATAGATGGCAAATTATCATGATGACATTTTTTACAATTTTTTTAGTTTTAGTAGGTATTAATATCGCGATGGTGGTAGTGAGCTTGTTAAGTGTTTCACAAAAATCGAAACAATCTTCTCAAAAATTATCCAATCAACACACTTCTGTAATTTATCCTTTAGATTTACTTACATCTAGTTACAAGAAAGCAGTTTAGTTTATACCTTTATAAGGTATGAAACAATTTTTGCTCGTTTTCCTAGGAGGAGGTTTAGGTAGTATATTAAGATACTGGATTTCAAAAAACCTTAATCCCTATTATTCAAATTTCTATCTAGGTACTTTTTTGGTTAATATCATAGGTTGTCTTTTAATAGGTATACTAATAGGTATTTCTTTAAAACACAATTACATTACTCAAAACCAAACCCTTTTTCTAGCCACCGGTTTCTGCGGGGGCTTTACAACCTTCTCTACATTTGCATTAGAAAGTAATCTTCTATTAAAGGAATCTTCCATTCTTTACACTTCCCTTTACTTAGGCTTAAGCGTTGCATTAGGCATTCTAGCCATATCATTTGGACTTTGGATTTGCAAAATGTTATAAATCCAACAATCAATACCGACTTTTTTATTATTTAATTATTTTTTAACTATTTCTCGTTTTTTTAAACAATCAGTAGATAAATAATGAATTTTCTGACGATTCAATCAAAATTCATAATTACCCCCATAACTCTATTCCACTTATTTATAAAATAATCAATCAATAATATCAATACCCTAAAATTTATGGGGTATAAATTATGATACTCATAAAAATATTCATTCACACCCTAAAATAATTAGGGGGTTATTGTATTTAACATATATTTGACATTATCAAAAAACTTAGTCAAATGAAAAAAATTGAGGCAATTATCAGAAAATCAAAGTTTGACGATGTCAAAGCGGCATTACATCAAATAGAGGTTAACTTCTTTAGCTACTGGGATGTAACTGGAGTTGGAAATGAAAAACAAGGTCATGTTTATCGTGGCATTTCTTACAGTACAACGGATATACAACGTAGACACCTATCTATAGTAGTATCGGATGACTTTCTAGAAAAAACCGTGAATTCTATTCTTGAAGCTGCATACTCAGGTAATGTAGGTGATGGAAAAATATTTGTATCCGAAGTATTGGAAGCTTACCGAATTCGAACTAAAGAGAATGGTTTGGCAGGTATCAACTAAAAATTTAAAAACTAACTAAAACGAAAAGAAATGGACGCAGGATTATTTACAGCAAATAACGTATGGATGATGATGGCTACCGCATTGGTATTCTTCATGCATACTGGTTTTGCTTTTCTAGAAATAGGATTGACCAGACAAAAAAATACAATAAACATATTATTTAAAAACATATTTATTATCACAGGAGGTTTACTTCTTTATTATGCATTTGGTTTTAACCTAATGTACCCAGGTTTTGAAGATGGTGACTTAGGATTAATAAAGTTTGCAGGATTTGGTATTGCTGCACCTGAAGGAGGTATGACCGCTGAATACGCAGATGGTGGCTATACCTGGTGGACAGATTTTCTTTTTCAAGGTATGTTCGCGGCAACTGCAGCAACCATTGTATCTGGAGCTGTGGCTGAGCGTATTAAAATAGGCTCTTTCATGATTTTTACCGTAATCTATGTAGGTCTAGTTTATCCTATAGTAGGTGCTTGGAAATGGGGTGGAGGATTCTTAGATTCATGGGGATTCTATGATTTTGCAGGTTCCACATTAGTGCACTCAGTAGGCGGATGGGCCGCTTTGATCGCTATTACCTTATTAGGAGCAAGAATTGGCAAATTCGGTAAGGACGGTAAACCAAATGCAATACCAGGTCACAGTATACCAATGGCAACTGCCGGTGTTTTGATACTATGGTTAGGTTGGTTCGGATTTAATGGTGGTTCGGTATTATCTGCAGATCCAGAATTAACTTCATTAGTATTGGTTACGACAAGTTTAGCTGCCGCTGCAGGTGGATTCGGAGCAATGATAACCTCTACAATACTTTATAAGAATTTAGATTTAACCATGTTCCTTAACGGTATTCTTGGCGGTCTAGTTGGTATTACTGCCGGTGCAGACTTAATGTCACCAAACGAAGCAGTTGTGATCGGCTTTCTTGCAGGTATAATTATCGTAGGTGGTGTTGCCTTAGTTGATAAATTAAAATTAGATGATCCTGTTGGTGCAGTTGCAGTACACTTAATCTGTGGTATCTGGGGGACATTAGCTGTAGGTATTTTTGGAAACTTAGCAAGTGGCGCTCAATTTATGACACAACTTTATGGTGTATTAATAGTAGGTGCTTTCTGTGTTGTGACATCTGGTATCATATTAGGTGTGCTTAAAGTAACCTTAGGCTTACGAGTATCTAAAGAAGAAGAAGTAGAAGGCTTAGATATTCATGAACACGGTATGGATGCTTATGCAGATTTTAGAATGAACGATCACTAATACAAAGAAATACGGAGCGCTTTGCAGAGCGCTCCGTTACATAACCTTTTCAATAAATTAATTTCTCAAAACTAATTAATCCCAATAGGGATTTAAATTCAAAACTTATGAAAACGATTATAATTACAAAGTACGTAAAAAATATATTTTTAGCAGGTTTTGCACTTGTATCAACGGTTATTTTTGCACAAGAGGAAGAAAAAAGTGCACTTAGTCTTAGCGGTTCAATAGATACATATTACAGAACTACATTCAATGAAGCAGGTGTAGATGAGTCTTCCTCATTAACATCATTTGCGAACCAAACAGGTTTTGCATTAGGTATGGCCAATATAATAGGCACTTATGAAACTGGTGACACTGGTTTTGTCGTAGATTTAGTTTTTGGCCCGAGAGGAACAGAGGCAACTTTTAATAATGATGTACTAAATGGCATTATTAATCAGGCCTATGCTTATTGGAATGTGTCAGAAGGAACTACTTTAACAATTGGTAGATTTAATACATTTCTAGGATATGAGGTTATTGCTCCAGCAGCAAACTTTAACTATAGTGTTTCACATTTATTTTCAAACGGACCGTTCTCGCATGTTGGTTTAAAAGCTGATTTTGCTCTATCTGAAGATGTTAGCTTAATGCTTGGCGTTATGAATCCATGGGATACCAATGATATCACAGGTACCGGAGAATACTCTTTCGGTAGTCAATTAGGGTTCTATGGTCAATTCTTGAACTTATACTATGATAGTGGTAAAAATGATGGATTAGGTTTTGAAATTGATTATACCGGTGGTTTTGATGTATCTGATGACTTTTTCTTCGGCATCAATGCTGCGTATAATAAAAACTCAGAAACTGAAAGCGGTTTCTACGGTTTGGCAATCTACCCTCAACTTACAACTTCAGAAACCTTTGCTATTGGCCTAAGAGGTGAATATGTAGCCTTCACACAAGATGGCCTGGATGATACACCTGTACTAGCTGCTACATTAACTGGTAGCTATACAACTGGTAATTTAATAATAAAGCCAGAAGTTAGGTTAGATAGCTGGGGCAATGATGTTGAGCCTTTTGGCAATGCAACAGACCCAACAAATTCTCTAGCTTCTTTTACTTTAGCTGCCATCTATTCTTTCGACTAAGAAAATAGAATGTAATAATTTATAAAATCCCCTAGCAGTACGTTAGGGGATTTTATTATTTTTTAAAGTCTTTTACCCCTGCCATTACTTTAGAAGCTATATTATTTACAGCAGGCACTAATGGGCAAGAGAACTTTTTATTGTAGGCACAATAGGGATTATATGCTTTATTAAAATTTAATACAATTTCATTCCCTTCAGGAATTCTTAAATCAAGATATCGTCCACCACCATAAGTTTCCTCACCATTTGTAGCATCGGTAAAAGGAAGAAAAAGATAATCTTTATACTTTTCTTGTGTAATTAATTCTGGAGTCTGATATATTTCTAATTCTTGATTTTTTCCATTTAATTTAAATTTAGCTATACCATACAACACCTCCGTTGATTCCCTTTCCGTAGTTGTTGGCATAGAAAATGGCAAAGCTTCAGGTGTTCTAATAAACTCCGCAACTATTACATAATTAGTATCGGGCTGAAAAAAGTCTAGTGTTTCGAAATCTATTCGAAACCTATCTGCCAAGGGTGAAGTTTCTGGGTCTTTAAATTCAGCATTTAGCTTCGCTTGAAAGTTTAAAATATCTGCCAATTTATCTGATTTGACCAAAGTCTTTACATCTTGTTTCTCATCATGATATTTTTTTTCTTGCTTACAAGAAAAAAACATAAACATAACTGTAATAATTACAAATATCTTCATCATTCTTCGTTTACATTTCAAAAATACAACTTATTCATTGCACCATTTTCGCATATAATCGTACTTTACGTATTAATACTATTCTTATGAACTTTAAGTCCTTTTTCATACTTCTACTTTTTACTACTTTAAGTTGTGAGCAGCCAAAGCTAACAAAGAATGATACAACCGAAGAAATAAGAATTTTACCAAAACTTAACACTGAGCATTATAACGTGGCATTTTTAATTATGGACGGTACTTTTAATACTGAATTCACAGCACCTTTCGATATTTTTCAACATACTAAATTTAGAGAAGGTATTAAAGCGATGAATACGTTTACCGTAGCAAATACACTAAAACCGATTACAACTTTCGAAGGAGTTCGCATTCTGCCAGACTTTGATTACACGAAAGATGATTTACCAAGAATTGATATTCTCGTAGCACCTAGCACTGAGCATTCAATGGATAAGGACTTAAAAGACACCACCATGCTAAGTTTTATTAAAAAGATTGATAAAACTTCACTTTACACGACCAGTCATTGCGATGGCGCATTTCTTTTGGCCGAATCTGGGATTTTAGACTCCGTAGCATCGACTACTTTCCCCAGTGATATTGAAAATTATAAAAAAATGTTTCCAAATCTTGATGTCAAAGACAATGTTCTTTTTGTTCACGATGGCAAATACATAACCTCTGCAGGTGGCGCAAAAAGTTTTGAAGCTGCGTTATATTTATGTGAAGTTCTTTATGGGAAAAAAATCGCCGAATCGATAGCCAAAGGCTTGGTTATCGATTGGGATTTAGAACAAGTTCCCCATCTTACTGTTCAATAATCTCGTAACGCGCATCCTTTAAGTACTTCTCAACAAGCATGTTAAACTCTGGCGTAATACGAAATAAAGCGGTATCCTCAAGTTCATACAGTTCACTTTTGTTGGTATAACCATTTTTCAAAAGCTCTTCTAAGTAAAACAATGCAGTACCATAATCTTCTATTTTAGCACTGGAAGAAATCACCTTTAAATAAGGAGAATAATCTGAAGGATCCGTAATGGTTCTAATCATATATAATAATTTCAGCGCCTCTGAATCAACTTCCTTATCTACGGAAATAAAATCGATATTATCCGAAATCAGTGCATTTATATATCCTCTTAATCTACTAGACATTTGGCGTTCGTATAACACTACGCTTTTATCTAGTTTCGATAAATCTTCCATTTGATAATTCCACCATCCTAGGTTTGCATAATTATATGTAACAATATCTTCCTCTAAATAATAGCTATAATCTTCCTTTAAAAAGGATTCTTTCAAGAAATAACTATTCTGACTTCTATTTGCTTTTTTATAAGAAGTGCTACGACGCAAAGACTTTTGAGATATTTTAAGAGAATCTAATTCTAACAATGGATTGAAAACTTTCTCCATATCTGTCAGTAGATAGTTTGCTAAAATCGGTTTTTCGATTGAAACAAAACTATTTGCTTTGGTCAAAAATTGCGAATATGACTCTGCAATAAAACTATCATTACGGTGAATATCACCTTTTGCCATACTTGTTAAAGTAAGAATCCTAAAAGCACTGGCAATTGTATTGACATCAGGTAAAATTCGATCATCATCAAAAACCAATAATTCGTTTGGGAATTTCAACTTATTGAGAATTTGCTGAGTATCGAGCATGTCTCTAAAACTATAATCAGACCTATTTACAATACCTATAAATTGAAATGTATGTTTTGCATTCAAGATTTCAATATTACCAATAGAAGCACCTATAGAAACAACCCCCTTTATTTCCTTTATAAAGGTTGGTAAAATAGAGGCAAACATGGCACCACTTCCAAAACCGGCAGTATATGTGCGATTTTTGGCAATAGGCACTATATTTATTAAGGCGTTGAACATTCTATTGGCTATTAGAACATTTTCAGAAATGGATATTGAATCAGTTACATTATCTGAGCTTGCCAAAATATAGCCTTCCTTTTCAGCGGCATTTACTAACATAGAAACAGAAGCCTTTCCTTTACCTTTCAAATCAAATACAAATATGACAGGCCAAGGTTTCTGAACTTCAAAAGTGGAGGGTAAATAGAGCGATATGGTTTCTTTTAAAGAATCGTTCACCACTACATTTTCTGTAATCGAACCTTTTAACAATCTCAATTCTTGAGAAAAATTGGAAGTTGAGAACAAAACCAAAGCAAAGAATAGTATTTTTTTCATCATTTAATTTGCATCAAAAATCTAGCCAAAAAATTAATTTCTTAAGAATCGTTTATCAAAAAAAATGTTTCATGATCCGATTTAAATCTCATGAAGCTTTTTAAAATTAATTAAATATTAAATACCCTCAAGACTATTTTATTTTATGCATCGGGGCATTTGAAATAACTTGCGATAGTACAATATGTGTTCTGGTTTCACCATATTGAATAAGTTGGTCTATAAACTTTTCAAGGTGAAATTGATCCTTCAAAACAACTTCCATCACAATATTTTCGTTACCCGTAATTCTATAACAGTTTATTACTTCATGCAAGGTTGGCACCACAGCCAAAAAAGGCTTTAACTTACCCATAAATGCCCGAAGCGTTATGATAGCCTTAAGCTGATGACCTGTTAGTGCATGCGAAACCGAAGCTTTATAACCTAAAATAATACCTAGGTCCTCCATTTTTTTCACTCGTTCAGCTACAGCAGGTGCAGTAAGCCCTACTATGCGGCCAATATTTGCGAACGATTCTCTTGCATTATTTTGCAACTGCGTCAATATTTTCCAGTTAAGCTCGTCTATCTTTGGATTCAAAGGTATATTTAATTAAAATTAACGTAACTAAGGCAAAATTACGAAATACATTTATAATCGATAGAAAATTATGGAATAACTAACGTAATTTTATATAGTAGCATTATTACCCCACAACATGGCATATCGTAGTTTAAAAAATTTACCTATATATAGAAAAGCGTTGGAACTTTGTACCATGAGTAGAGAGATTGCTTCATACGTTTCTTTAAATAAGGACCTTATGCGACTGTATGAATCTAAGAGTCTTAGAGATATAATGGCTAATTCTATTTTGACCGATTCGATACTTATCCCTCAAAAAATAGCACAAGTAGAATATTCTAATTGCAATTCTGAACGTTTAGAAACTATATCTTATATAAATATAATAATAAGGAATATAAATTCTTATTGCTTAGGCTTAGAAAAAGATGGTGTAAAAGAAACAGAATACATTAACTTACTGCGCACAGAGATTAAGAGCTTTAGAAAATTCTATAAAAAATGGAAATCCGAGCTTCTATAGAAGCTTTACTTGCCCGAAAAATTAAATTGATTACTTAGTATTTTAAGAATTATGCCCTATTTTTGGCAGCTTAATTACTACTCAATTGAAAACCACTATCTTAGTTCATTGCCCAGATCAATCAGGTATAATAAGCACAGTAACTGGATTTATTCACAGAAATCATGGCAACATTGTTTATCTCGACCAGCACGTTGATAAAACTGCCGACGTATTTTTCATGCGTATTGTTATTGAATTTGCTGATACCTTTTCTAACCTCTTCCATTTTAAATCATTATTTCAAGATGAACTGGCTTCGCCTTATAAGATGGAATGGAGCTTACATACCGACGATAAATTACCTAAAATGGCAATTTTCGTCTCTAAATACAACCATTGTCTATACGACTTATTAAGCAGGTATCGTTCGGGTGAATTGGCAGTTGAAATACCTTTTATACTTAGTAATCATCCTGATTTAAAGCATATTGCAGACCAATTTGAAATTTCCTTTTATCATATTCCATTTAATAGGCAAAATAAAGTTGAAGCAGAAAAAAAACAATTGGCATTACTAGAAAAATATGAAATTGATTTCATTGTTCTCGCACGGTATATGCAAATTGTAAGTGGCAATCTTATTAGTAATTTTCCGAATAGAATAATAAATATCCATCACTCATTTTTACCTGCCTTTGCTGGCGCGAAACCTTATCACGCAGCATTTAAGAGAGGAGTTAAAATTATTGGTGCTACCAGCCATTATGTAACTGAGGAGTTAGATGAAGGTCCAATTATTGAACAGGATGTCACTACGGTAACCCACTCTCACTCAATCGAAGACTTTATAACCAAAGGTAGAGACTTAGAGAAAATTGTACTTTCTAGAGGAGTAAAACTTCATATAGCACGAAAAACAATGGTCTACAACAATAAAACCGTTATTTTCTCGTAACCTACATAAGACCTTTATAAAATAATGATGATAAAAAAAATAAGCTTAATTTTTTATGTGTTCTTCATAATTTCATGCACCGAACTCCAACAAGTAGTTAACCAATTACCGGGATCTACCAGTACTGGTTTAAGCAATGAAGCCATTGCAAACGGTTTAAAAGAAGCACTTGATCAAGGAATCGAAAGACAAGTAAGCAAACTAACCAAGACCGATGGTTTTTTTAAAAATGACTTGGTCAAAATTCTATTGCCGGAAGAATTACAAAAAGTAGATAAAACTTTACGAGATATAGGATTAGAAAACCTAGCTGATGAAGGATTAAAAATTTTAAATCGTGCTGCAGAAGATGCGGTTTCTGAAGCAACACCAATTTTCGTTAATGCGGTAAAGGAAATGTCTTTCGTAGATGCTAGGAATATTCTTTTAGGAGACAATAATGCAGCAACTACATATTTAGAAACTAAGACTAATACTGCTTTATATGATAAATTCAACCCTATCATTAATGCATCATTTAAAAAAGTAGGTGCCGATGAAATTTGGAATACCATAATTACAAAATATAATGCAATTCCGTTGACCAACAATGTAAATCCTGATTTAACCGACTATGTAACCAAAGAAGCCCTTTCTGGAGTCTACACAATGATTGCAGTAGAGGAAGAAGAAATTAGGACAATACTATCATCACGTACCACAGACATACTTAAAAGAGTATTTGCACTTCAGGATAAAAAATAGTTTTTTAACACTTACTACAATAACTTAAAAAATATGACGTTAAAAATTATAGAGAACAATATGCCAACATATTCATTTTCAATTTTTTGAGTTAGTTATTTTTTGAGTTAGTTAGTTAAAAAAACCGGTGGGAGCACCGGTTTTTTGTTTTTACCTAATTACAAGTAATCACAAAAAATCATAATCTTTTTAAAAATAATTTAAACTGGGAAGGTTAAATATTTTATTACTTCTTCATTAAAAAATTTTGGCTGTTCTACATTAACTACATGACCACAATCTTCAACTACTAAAAGCTTCGAATATCGATGAAGTTCAACAATCTTTCGAATACTTGGTAGAAATAGATAATCTTCTTCACCCATTACATAAAGTGTAGGTATTTTAATATCGGCAGCTCTAAAGAACCTTAGCAAAGGGTTTATCTCCGAAGTAAGTTTAAACCAGCGTATAAATTCTTTTTGGTATAGCTTTTTAGCCTCTCTTACAAAAAGAGAACGAGATTCCTTATGGTTTTTATTTGGCATTATTATGAATGCAAAAAACTTATACAACCATAGATAAGGAATTATAGTTTTAAAAATTATCCCAAGTTTCATGAGAATTTGAGATCGCAAGTTTAATTTCATTATAGCTCCACCCAAGACCATACTCTCTACTCGTTCTGGATGTAATTCAGCAAGATTACGTATTAAAATAGTTCCGAGAGATATTCCTACAAAGTGCGATTTTTTAATATTTTCAAAATCGATAACCTCAACAATATCATTAGTAATAACATCAAATGTATATTTCTCATCAAATACATTTTTAAGATTTGGCTTAGAATTACCATGCCCCCTTAAATCTAAGAGCAACACATTAAAATGCTTTCTAAATTCACGAATCTGTTTGAACCAGATAGAAGAACTGCCACCTGCACCATGTACAAAAGTGACCCAAACAGTAGAAACCTTATGTTTATATGTTATATAATGAAGCAAATCTGAGTTCTTTTAGAATAAGTTAATTTACAATGTATCAATTCTTTTTTACATTCTAATTAGCAGAATGGAATATCGCCAAAAACGATCAATATTTTAAAGTTTTAATTGCCTAAGTGTTAAAAAAAAAGACAAATTACCAGATAATTAGTTGTATAGCTCAACATACTGACATCCAAAAATTGAAACTGCACGTATATTTGTAAGAACTTAATTTTTGTAGTATGGAAAAGCAATATTGTAAAGTAGGATCGGTAAAACCGATAGAAGCAAACGCTGACATAATCACCTTGTTAGAATATCAATATCAAAATTTTATTAACAAAGCTTCGAACATACAATCCAATAACCATTTAGGGGAATTTTTTGAACAAAAGGCGCAAAAGATTAAGAGAACTTTAGAGAATCTAGTTTAATCTTGATATTTCTTTTTCCATTGCTATTTGTAATTCCTTTGCCTTAAATTTGGCAGCTTCCGCATAATCATGCTGATCAGATGCATAGATAATTCCGCGAGAAGAATTGATCAATAGACCAATATCTTTGGTTATACCATAGGCACATACATCTTCTAAACTTCCACCTTGTGCGCCTACACCTGGTACGAGTAAAAAACTATTAGGTACAATTTCACGTATTTGTTTTAGATACTCAGCCTTTGTAGCACCAACTACATACATTAAATTCTCAGAACCCTGGTAAGTTGTAGAAACTGCTATTACTTCCTTATAAAGCTCTTGACCATCAATTTTTTTTGTTTGAAAATCAAAAGCTCCTTCGTTTGAAGTTAAAGCTAGCAATATAGTATGTTTATTTTTAAATTGTAAAAATGGCTCAACGGAATCTCTTCCCATATAAGGAGCAATAGTGATGGAATCAAAATTAAGATCTTCAAAAAATGCCTTAGCATATCTTGTAGACGTATTGCCTATATCACCTCTCTTTGCATCAGCAATGGTAAAAATATCAGGATAGTTAGTATTTAAATATTCTATCGTTTTTCTTAGCGATGACCAACCCTGAACTCCATAAGCTTCATAAAATGCAATATTAGGCTTATAGGCCACACACAAATCATGGGTTGCATCTATTATAGCTTTATTAAAAGAAAATATAGGATCCTCTTCATCTAACAAAAACGTTGGAATTTTTTCTAAATCGGTATCTAAGCCAATACATAAAAAGGATTTCTTTATATGTATTTGATCTACTAACTCTTGAGTGGTCATATTTTAAAAAATCTCAGAGGCTTCCCTCAATTTCTCAGTATTTTCAACAAAACTCAATTCATCTATTATTCTTTGTATATCACCATCTATTATATTCGACAAATCGTACAAAGTAAGACCAATACGGTGATCCGTAACTCGACCTTGCGGATAATTATACGTTCTAATTTTTGCAGAACGGTCACCACTACTAACTTGAGAATTTCGCTTTGCTGCATCTGCCTCTTGCTTCTTTGCTAACTCCATGTCATACAATCGAGATCGTAAAACCCTAAATGCCTTATCCTTATTCTTATGTTGAGATTTCTGGTCTTGACATTGCGCCACCAATCCTGTAGGTAAGTGTGTTAGACGAACTGCAGAATATGTTGTGTTCACCGACTGGCCACCAGGACCAGAAGAGCAGAAAAAATCTATACGTACATCTTTTGGGTCTATTTGCACATCAAAATCTTCAGCTTCTGGTAAAACCATTACTGTAGCTGCACTAGTGTGCACCCTACCCTGTGTCTCGGTTTGAGGTACACGTTGTACACGATGAACACCTGCTTCAAACTTTAGGGTTCCATAAACATCGGTTCCTGAAACTTCGAACTGTATTTCTTTATATCCTCCACTTGTACCTTCGCTAAGGTCAATAACATTAGTTTTCCATCCTTTAGACTCACAATATTTTGTGTACATTCTAAATAGATCGCCAGCAAAAATACTCGCTTCATCACCACCGGTTCCCGCACGTATTTCAACTACTACATCTTTGGCATCTTCAGGGTCTTTCGGAATTAGCATGAGTTTTATATCCTCTTCTAATTTAGGCAGTCCTGCTTTAGCCTCCTCCATTTGCATTTTTGCCATTTCCAGCATTTCGGCATCACTACCATCAGCGATAATTTCCTCTGCTTCAGCTATATTATTGGTAAGCTCTAAATATTCAGCACGCTTATCCATTAAATTTTTCAGGTCCTTATACTCTTTTGTGAGTTTAACATAACGATCCTGATCAGTAATTATATCTGGCTGAATTATAAGGTCGGAAACCTCATCAAAACGTTGTTTTACGATGTTTAACTTGTCTATCATATGCTTACTTCACTTGTACCGCGAATTTACGATAAATTTACAGACACCCTAAAGGGATTATTAGTGTAACTTGGAAAAATTACTGAAGAATACAAGAATTCTAAGATTCTTTCTAATTAAGAATGATGCCGTTACTTTTGCACATTTTATTCTTATTATCAACGATAATAACTTCAGTATCCCCCAATTGATTTATCAATGCTAGACCGGCCTCTAAACCCATAACAAAGATTGATGTAGCCAATGCATCTGAAAGCTCTGCACTTTTAGCAAATACCGATACACTCTTAATGCCAGTGGATGGAAAACCCGTTTTAGGATTTAATACATGTGTGAACTTTTCATCGTTTACCAACAAAAAATCAGCATCGCCTCCAGAAGTCGCTACCGACGACTCTAAAATTGGAAGCCACGAAAACAGACCACCTTGCCGCTCAGGGTTCACTATACCAATTAGCCATTTATCTCCAGTGGCCTTAGTACCCCACGTGGTAATATCTCCATCTAAATTTATTATACCTGCCTTCACCTCTTTTGATACCAGCAAGGCCTTTGCCTTATCTGCAGCAAACCCCTTACCTATTCCACCAAAAGAAATACGCATGCCTTTTTTATTAAGATAAACCGTTTGATCCTTACTATTCAATATTATATTCTTATAGCCCGTTCTTGAAACAGCTTCTTTAACCTCAAGATTATTAGGTAACGTGCTCATAGAACCATCGAACTTCCAAATATCTTCTAATGCCGTGTAAGTGATATCAAAGGCACCTTTTGTTATTTCAGAGATTTGTATAGATCTTTCAATAAGCTTATAGAGCTCCCAACTTACAGAAACAGGGCTAATTCCAGCATTTTTATTGATGAGACTAGTTTCAGAAGCTTTATCCCAAGAAGAAATTAATTTTTCAATTCTTTGAACCTCAGCCAAGGCTTCTAGTATATAAATATTCCCTAACTCTTCATCGACAGAAATAACAGTTACATCAAAAGCACCACCCATGACCTCAAATGTTCTTTTGACGGTAACGTACTTTTCCCCTTGACCCACTACAATGTAGGTCAAAAGACAGAAAAATAATGCACAAATCTTTTTCACTTACTTTCTCTAATTAGAGATAAACAATTGGTACAAAGTATCGTATGCTAGGTTGGTGTAATTGTACTTGAAGCAGAAAATTTATTCGAAAACTCTTAATATTGAACCCTCAAGAGCCGTATTATATATTTTTAAAGCCTTTGAAGTACTATTCGGAATCTCATTTAAAGGTATACCAGTTTGTGAAAATCTAGAACCATGTACATCACAGTAAAAGATACCACCATCTTGATTTACAAAGCGAACTTGATCATATTGCTCGTGACTACAAATTTGAGTAGCTGCAACAAGTTCCCCTTCTAAATTTCTAACTACAACAACATCTGTAGATTTTAATATTGCTGATGATTTAACTAAAATAAAACCACCATTAATCATCAATTTTGCTGCTTCAGGAGAATTAAGATCAATAGTGAAATCTACATCAGTCGGCTGAACTACAATATTTCCTTCAATTTCACTGTATTTTGAGCAGCTGCCCAAACAAGGGAATGTTATTGCAAATGCCGCACCAGCACCAAGCGTACGTAAAAATTTCTTTCTTTCCATAGCAAAATAGGTATATAATCAAGAACGATATATTTACACTATTCGTATGTACTAATACACAAAGGTACCATAGGTACTTGAAATTGTCAGTTTTTTTGAATCTGACGCTTGTACCCTACCAACAATTTGGGCATCTACACCGAAACTTTTGGCTATTGCGATGATATCTTCTGCAATTTCTTCAGATAGGTAAAACTCCAATCGATGACCACAATTAAAAACCTTATACATCTCTTGCCAATCTGTACCCGATTGCTCTTGTATTAATTTAAAAAGTGGAGGCACGTCAAATAAATTATCCTTTACAACATGTAATTCATCAATGAAATGTAAAATTTTGGTTTGTGCCCCACCGCTACAATGAATCATGCCATGAATTTTATCTGAACTATACTTTGATAAAATCTTTTTTACGATTGGTGCGTATGTTCTTGTTGGCGAAAGCACCAACTTACCTGCATTTATAGGAGAATCTTCAACCATATCGGTCAACTTTACAGTACCTGAATACACTAGATCTTTTGGAACTTCTGCATCAAAACTCTCAGGAAATTTTTCGGCTAAATAATTCGAAAACACATCATGTCGAGCAGATGTAAGTCCGTTACTCCCCATTCCTCCATTATACTCTTTCTCGTAATTCGCCTGACCGAAAGAAGCTAGTCCGACGATAACATCTCCTGCCTTAATATTTGAATTATCAATAACATCAGACCTTTTTAATCTTGCCGTTACAGTGGAGTCAACAATTATGGTTCTCACCAAATCACCCACATCAGCCGTTTCTCCTCCGGTAGAATGAATGGTAATACCGAAATCACCTAAATCACTTATTAATTCCTCTGTACCGTTGATAATTGCCGATAATACTTCTCCTGGAATTTTATTCTTATTTCTCCCTATGGTAGAAGAAAGCATAATATTATCTGTCGCACCAACACAAATAAGATCATCAATATTCATGATGAGCGCATCTTGAGCAATACCTTTCCAAACAGAAATATCTCCGGTTTCTTTCCAATACATATAAGCTAAAGAAGATTTAGTTCCCGCACCATCTGCATGCATCACCAAACAATAATCTTCATCTCCCGTAAGATAATCTGGAACTATTTTACAAAATGCCTTAGGAAAAAGACCTTTATCAATGTTTTTGATCGCATTGTGTACATCTTCCTTAGAGGCGGAAACTCCTCTCTGATTGTATCTTTCACTGCTAAATGTGGACATAACTTTAATTTGTGGCAAAAATAAGAGAATCATTAAAAATTCAACCTCTCATCTGATTAATATTCCTTCAATTTTTAAAAATTGAAAAATAGCACCTATTTAAGGGTCAATAACTCTCGGTATTTCGTCAGTGGCCATATCTGGTTATCCATTAATTTCTCCAATTTATCACTATGAAGTCTAATATCGTCGAAATACGGTTTCACATTATTGCAGTATGCTTCGGCCTTCTTCTTTGTGTCTTTTAGTGCATTCGCTTTTTTGCGTGCATCTGTCATCGAATCAACCATTTTCTTAATACTAACCATATTTTCGGCAATTTCTTCGATCATCGACAATTGCCCTTCTGAGAATTTCTTGTGGGCGGCACCATAAATTTCCTTTAGGCCAGAAACATTTTTGATTAATATATTTTGATACGCCACAGCAGCAGGTATTATATACCCATAGACTAATTCATTATAGACCCTACCTTCTATCTGTATATGCATAATGTAGTTTTCTAAATCCACTTCTTGCCTTGCGCGAACCTCAATTTCACTCATGACCTTCATTGTTTGAAAAAGAACTAAACTTTCTTTTGAAGTCAACACATTAAGTGCTTCAGGGGTATTTCTATTATTGCTTAACTTTCTTCGTTGAGCCTCGGCCTCCCAGTCTTTACTGTAACCATCACCATCGAACCGAATTCGTTTTGAAGTTTTTATATATTCTCGTAGTATATTGAAAACCGCCTCGTCCTTTTTTAAGGCTTTCTTATCGATCAAAACATCAACTTCTTTTTTAAAATCCTTTAGTTGCTTAGCTACTATCGTATTTAAGATAGTCATTGGCTTGGCACAATTGGTCTTCGCCCCGACCCCACGCATCTCGAATTTATTTCCTGTAAAGGCAAAGGGTGATGTTCTATTTCTATCAGTATTATCCATTAATATCTCAGGAATTTTACCCACTACATTTAATTTTAGTTCGGTCTTTTCTTCTGGTGACAATTTACCATGCGATACACCTTCAAGCTCATCTAAAACATTGCTTAATTGTTTCCCAACAAATATGGAAAAAATTGCCGGTGGAGCTTCATTCGCACCTAAACGATAGTCATTGCCTGGCGATGCAATGGAAGAACGCAAAAGCTCTTCATACGTATCAACCGCTTTAATGGTATTGATGAAAAAGGTTAAAAACTGTAAATTTTTCATGGGTGTAGAACCTGGGCTTAGTAAATTAACACCAGTATCGGTTGCCAAAGACCAATTGTTATGTTTACCTGAACCATTAATTCCTGCAAATGGTTTTTCATGAAACAATACTGTAAACTGATGTTTATCCGCAATTTTATCCATTACATCCATCAATAATAGATTATGGTCAATTGCAAGGTTTGCTTCTTCAAAAACAGGAGCCAATTCAAATTGATTCGGCGCAACTTCATTATGCCTTGTCTTTACAGGAATACCCAATTTAGTACATTCTTTTTCCAAATCGCTCATAAAACTTAGCACACGACTTGGTATCACACCAAAATAATGATCATCCAATTGCTGACCCTTTGCTGCCGTCTCACCTACCAATGTTCTACCCGTCATCATAATATCTGGTCTAGAATGAGCAAGAGCCTTATCTATTAAAAAATATTCTTGCTCCCATCCAAGGGTTGCATATACCTTAGAAACATTTTTATCGAAGTATTTTGCAACTGCCGTTGCTGCGTCATCAACAGCACTAAGTGCTCGTAGCAAAGGAGCTTTATTATCTAAAGCCTCCCCAGTATACGCAACGAAAATGGTTGGAATACATAATGTTGTACCATATATAAACGCAGGTGAAGAAGGATCCCAAGCAGTATACCCTCTTGCTTCAAAAGTATTTCGAATACCACCACTTGGAAAACTTGAGGCATCAGGTTCTTGTTGCACTAATTGTCCGCCACCGAATTTTTCCAATGCGGTACCATCGGGCAACAAGTCAAAAAAGGCATCATGTTTTTCAGCTGTAGAACCCGTTAAAGGTTGAAACCAGTGTGTATAATGGGTGGCACCCATGGTAATTGCCCATCCTTTAATTGCCTCGGCCACCTGATCCGCTATTTTACGGTCTATTTTAGAACCGGACACCATGGCACTCTTTAGGCTTTCTAATGCGTCTTTAGTAAGATACTGTAGCATCTTATGTTCATTGAAGACATTCATCCCGAATAACTCAGATCGTCTTCCTTTCTCTTCTATCGCTATACTATTTCTTGTCTGACTTTCGGCTATTGCAGCAAATCTTGATGATATCATAAATAAAAATATTATTAATTTGTCAAAATTACGTCCTATAAATAGAAATATGATAAAATACCCGATAAAAAATAGGGGTAGAAAACAATTAATTTAATTTTTAAAGATTTACCTCCTTAAAAATTCATACAGATTGATAAAAAACATATTTTTGTTTGTCTTTTATTAAATAATAACGAACATATTATGGCCAAAATTAAATTAGAATACATCTGGTTAGATGGATACTTTCCAACTCAAAACATGCGAAGCAAAACGAAGGTTGAAGAGCATGAAGATTTCAAAGGAACTCTTGAAGAATTAGGCAATTGGTCTTTCGACGGGTCGTCTACTAGACAAGCTGAAGGTGGATCTTCTGATTGTTTATTAGTACCGGTAGCAATATATCCAGATCCGGACAGAATCAACGGTTACCTAGTGATGACTGAAGTAATGAATCCTGATGGAACTCCTCACGTTTCTAACGGTAGATCTACTATTGACGATGAAGATGAAGATTTCTGGTTTGGATTTGAGCAAGAATATTTCATCATGGATACCAAAACCCAATTACCATTAGGTTTCCCAATCGGCGGTTACCCTGCTCCACAGGGCATGTATTACTGTTCAGTTGGTGGTAAAAATACACATGGTAGAGATTTGGTTGAAGAGCATGCTGATCTATGTATTGATGCTGGTTTAAACTTTGAAGGAATTAACCAAGAAGTTGCTTCTGGACAGTGGGAGTTTCAATTATTCGCTAAAGGTGCTAAAAAAGCTGGAGATGAAATCTGGGTTGCAAGATACCTTCTTGACCGATTAACTGAAAAATATGGTTACTATATTGAGTACCACCCAAAACCATTAGGAAAAGATATGGACTGGAATGGTTCAGGTATGCATGCAAATTTCTCTAACACTGCTTTAAGAACTAGTGGAAGTAAAGAAGTTTATGCCGCAATCTGCGAATCTTTTAGACCTTTCGTAAAAGAACATATTGCTGTTTATGGAGAGTTTAATGATCAGCGTTTAACAGGTTTACATGAAACTGCTTCTATTAATGATTTCTCTTGGGGTGTTTCCGATAGAGGAGCTTCTATTCGTATTCCATTAATTGCAGTTCAAAAAGGATACAAAGGATGGTTAGAAGATAGACGACCAGCTTCTAATGGTGATCCATACAAGATTGCTGCTAGAATCATTAAAACTGTAAAAACTGCAAAGATTTAACACCAAATTAATTGTTGATTATACTAAAAACGCCTTGGATTTCTCCAGGGCGTTTTTTATTGCTTATAGGTTATATTTAAATAATGATTTAGATACTTTATCCAATAGTTATATAAACAAATGCCAAATACAACCCTAACAAAATTATACCATCTCTCCAACCCAAGCGTAAGCCTTTAGGTATAAATACCAAAGGCAGAATGAGAAAGGATATTCCCAACATCCAAAAAATATCGTTTGTCAGTAGGCCTTGATCCATTACCCGTATCGGGGTAATAATTGAAGTTATACCTAAAACGGCTAGCAGATTAAATATATTGGATCCAATTAAATTACCTAAAGAAATAGCCTTTTCCTTTTTTATCACTGCTATTATTGAAGCCGCTAATTCTGGAATACTAGTACCTACGGAAACAATTGTAATCGCAATTACGCGTTCACTAACACCAAAAGCAGTAGCCATACCAACAGCACCATTAATCAATAACTCTGAACCACCCCAAAGAGCACCCCCCCCTAAACCTAAAAACAGTGCGGTTTTGTATAACGGTAACATTTGATCAGGTTCATCTTCTTCATCAATTACTGCCGGTTTTTGAAAACGCAATAAATACACCAAGAATAAGAAAAGAAAAATCACCATGGTAATACCTTCGTATTTCTCTAAAACTCCATCAAAATAAATAAAGAAGAAAAAGAGTAATGAGGCCAACATCATCACTGGCCAATCCGTTTTATAAAAACTTTTACTTACATCAATAGGGCTTAACAAAATTGTTATCGCTAGTACCAATCCTAAATTGGCAATATTAGATCCTACAACATTACCTAAAGCCAAATCCGGGAAACCGTCTAATGCAGCATTTATACTAACAATTAATTCTGGTGCCGAGGTAGCAAAAGAAACGACCGTCATACCTATAACAATTTTCGGAATCTTTAATTTTAGCGATAAATCGACAGCAGCTTTTAAAAGCCAATTACCACCGGCTATCAATAAAAACAGTCCGGTAAGAATAAATAGAAAGTTCTGCATGAAAAGAGTTTTTACAAATATAAATAGAAGAAATCTGTTGATCGGCAAGTATTGAGAGTATCTAAAAACTAAAATTATAGTTAAATAACTATTTTTATAGTTTCATAACTATAATTTTAGTTTACATTAGCCGAATAATCATATTTTAATGGAAAAATTAACCAATAAGGAAGAAGAAATCATGAAAATCCTTTGGCGCTTAAAAAAAGCGTTTGTCAAAGAAATCATGGAAGAAATAAACATAGAGAAGCCCCATTACAATACTCTTTCTACTATTGTACGAAATTTAGAGGAAAAGAACTTTGTAGGTTTTACAGCCTATGGAAAAACACATCAATATCACCCAATTGTAAGCAAAGAGAGTTATTATAAGGCTTATGTAAATGAAGACATGGTTGGGTATTTTGACAATTCTTATAAAAATATAGTATCCTTTTTTGCTAAGGAGGAAAAAATCTCCGTCGAAGAACTAAAGGAAATCATATCACTAATTGAAAACAGTAAATAAATGGAAGCACTATGCTACTATATATTAAAAGTAAGTTCTGTACTACTTCTATTTTTTAGTTGTTACCAACTATTTTTAAGGAAAGAAACCTTGTTTCAGTTTAATAGATTCTTTCTTCTTAGTGGACTTATTTTTTCGGTACTATTTCCATTATTATATATAACGAATACAATAAACGCGTCTTTACTTGATTTTACAGATACCGACGCAGCTATATCCACTTTGTCCGAATCCTCAACAATTAATGTTTTAAATCCCTATTCCTTACTAATATCACTATATCTAATCGGGGTTTTCATTTTATTCATCAAATTATTTAGACAAGGCTTAGATTTAAACAGAGTACTTCAAAAGGGTGAGCGTGTAAAATTACTGGCAACAGTTCACATTAAAACTAAAACCACTCTACAACCTTTCTCCTTTTTCAATAGAATCGTTTACAATCCCACACTACATTCAGAAAAAGAATTAGAAGCCATAGTAGCACACGAAGAAGTTCACGTTACTCAATTTCATTCTTTAGATATTATATTAATGGAAGTTTTTTTAATTATACAATGGATTAATCCTATTGTATGGCTATATCGAATAGCGGTTAAACAAAATTTAGAATTTCTTGCCGATACGGAAAATCATCAAATCAAAACCAACAAAAAAGCATATCAATACATCTTACTGCAAAGGGCAGTTGGAAATCATCATTTATCAATCGTCAATCCATTTTTTAATTCATTAATCAAAAAACGAATCATCATGATCAATCAACAAAAATCACACAAATTAAAAGCATTAAAGAGTTTATTAATTCTGCCATTTCTAGCCGTCTTTTTAGTAGGCTTCAATGTAAGGGAAGTTTATTCCTATAAGAATATTTCGCAATCCGATTCTATACAAAACACCATAGAACTCCTTATAGATAAAAATACTTCAGATTCAGAATTGTTAAAAATTAAAACAGATTTAGCCAAGGATGAATTTGATTTCTCATATACTACGGTTAGAAATAAAGATGGTGAAATAAAAAACATATCTATTGAAATTTCTGGTGGTAACAAGAAAAATGGAGAGTTTAGTAGCCAATACAATTCTGTTTCGGACAATGACACCATGGACCCAACCTATATATTAATAGATACGGAAAATAATAGTATTTCATTTAGAAGGGCAGAAGTAACTAATAGAGTAACTCACATAAAAAAGTCTGCACCTGGCAACAATAAAAAAATATCCATTAGTACTACTAATACTTCTACCAAAGACTACGACTTTAAAATAGTAGAAAAAGAAGGAAACGGATTTATGTTTATTACTACAGATGGCGACGAAGAACCATTATTTTATATTGATGGAAAAAAAAGTGACGCCAAAGCGCTAAAAGATTTAGCTGAAAGTACTATTAAATCTATGAATGTCATTAAAGGTGACAAGGCTATTAAAAAATATGGAGAAGAAGCAAAGCATGGGGTAATAGAAATAATTACAAAAGAATAATCATCTAAAAATTTTATTAAGGATTGACTTTAATGTAAATCCGGTGTTACTACAACATCGGATTTTTTTGATTTTAATGATGAAATAGCCTTTTTAATCATTTCTGATGATGAAATGTGCCTTAGTAATTAAAAAGTGTTCAAATACACCTCTATAATTGTTTCACAATTAAATTAAAAACTCATATTTACTATCATTTTAACAAAAATTTGTAGAGCAATGCTTTAATGTTATAACTAATAAAGTCTATTTACTTATAGTTTCGCAATTGATTACACTAATTTAACAAGTTTTATTTGCACTTCGAATTAAGCCCTTATATCTTTCACGTACAAACACTTAGATAACCTTTAATAACTAAAACCATTCATCATGATAGCTCTAATAAAACTATTGGTCGTATTAATTTTAAGTATCATTATTACGCTTGTTTTACATTAGGTTCTCTTATTCTTAAACAAAGGAAATATTGTGATTTAATTAATCGCTCTCTTATTTATGTACTTTTGCAATAAATAAAAACCTTGAACAAAGTAATTTACAAGCTACTTGCTAAGCTTAACAAAGCACTTTTACCTTCGTATAGTAAGCAACGATTAGATCTATCTAAAGCCAATAAATTTCAAATGGCGCTAATAGGTTGGCGTTATTTCATTACTACTAAGGCACTTGATTAATATTTTATCAGAGATTGTATCGAGTATCCATTAATTTTTGAAGACCCATTTAGAAATGTAAGTTCAATTAAAAAATTACATTGAACTATTTCACCTCCTAAGCGTTCTATCAACTTACATGCTGCATTTGCTGTACCACCAGTCGCAAGTACATCATCATGTACCAATACCTTATCTCCTTTTTTTATGGCATCTGTATGAATTTCGAGCGTATCTGTACCATATTCAAGATTATAGGTCTCGCTGAGTGTAGTAGATGGTAATTTTCCTGGTTTTCGTATAGGCACAAAACCAGCATTAAGCTTATTTGCGAGCATAGGCCCAAATATGAACCCCCTACTCTCCATACCAACAACCTTATCTATTTTTTGACCGTTCAATAAATTGAACAATGTATTAGTAGTTTCTTTTAGTGCATCAGGGTTTTGTAATAACAAAGTTATGTCCTTAAAAATCACTCCTTCCTTAGGAAAATTAGGTACATCTCGAATTAAGCTTCTTAAATCCATTTAATATAGTGCTCTTAATTTTGTGGTAAATGTAAAAAGAAATATATTTGCAGCCCGTTAAGGGAAATATTAACGGCCTCGTGGCGCAACTGAATAGCGCACTTGATTACGGCTCAAGAGGTTACTGGTTTGAATCCAGTCGAGGTCACTAAAGGGGATTTTCCACAAATTTGATGGAAAGTCCCCTTTTTTATTTCCTTCTTATTCATTGAAAATGAAGAGATTGCGTTAAAAATTTCATTGACCCGAAAAGTTTGATCCTAGAAAAAAAGCAATATAGCATGAAGAGAATATTAGTTCCTGTAGATTTTTCCAAGCCATCTGCACATGCATTGCATATTGCAGCATTAATCGCAAAACAACTACAAGCGGAAATTGTAGTACTTCATATGTTGGGAATTTCAGAAGCGGTACTTACTAAAAATGAAGCACAGGAATATGAAGAAGCGAAATATTATATGAACCTTGCTAGAAAACGTTTCAAACCTTTTTTGAAGAAACCTTATCTAGAGGATATTAAAGTAAGAGAAATAATTCAAAATTATAAAGATTTTAAGGAATTGAACAAAGTAGCTCAAGAACAGCATATAGATTTTATTGTAATGGGTTCGCATGGAACCAGCGGCATAGGTGATTTCTTCGTAGGATCCAATACCGAAAAAGTAGTACGGTCATCAGATGTTCCAGTTTTGGTGGTTAAAATGCCAAATCCAGATTTTAAGATTGAAAATATAGTATTCGCCTGCGATTTTACCGAAGATTCGGTATTAGCCTTCAAAAATGTTAAGGAATTTGCTACTAATTTTTCTGCGAAGTTGAACCTTGTTTATATTAATACGCCACATTACGATTTTAATAGTAACACCGAAATAGAAGAGCGTATATCAAAATTCTTCTATAAAGCAGGTACAAATGAACAAGAGGTAACAATTTACAATGATTATAGTGTAGAGCATGGTCTTATGAACTATTCTAAAAAGGGAAGTTATGATATACTGGCTATACCCACACGAGGCAGAAAGCCCATATTACATTTTCTATTAGGTAGCAGGAGTATTGGGGAAGATGTGGCCAACCATGCAAATCTACCTGTATTGACATTTAAAATATAAGTAGCATCGTAAAGTTTCAAATTTCTAAATTAATTAGTCTATTTCAATAGTAGGTCAATCTTTGCCAAAAGCATAAGTTCTGACTTATTTTTTCTTGAAAACGAATTGGCAATGGCATTAGTGGTCTTTTTAATCAACGATTTTATTTCTTGAGAAAAAACCTGAGGATGTTCTTCATAGAATTCTTTGAACTCTTTAAAACACTCCTCACTTGTCTTTTCATATTCTAGAAGCCAGTCGAAAACAATTTCAATTTGGTTTGCGGCATCAGTTCCATATCTATCGGTAAAGTCATCTACGTAAAGCCAATTCTCTTTTACAATTTCCTCAACTTTATCCCATTCTTTTAAATGTACACTACCATCACAAATAGCAACTGCATAAAACAATTTACCTAAGCTCTTATATAGTTCGTTCATCGTCTTATCTGTAATTTTCATTTTAAATTGATTTAAGTTGTACATTTTAAAAATATGATACAAATGCTAGAAATTCCATGATAAGAATCAGTTGTAATCTTTTATATTTGATATATGCGAGTTTTCAAAAAAAACAGTAATATTTTCAATCTTCTTTCAGAAGGTATTTCGGAAGGTATAATTGTTGTAAATACCGAAAAGGTTATCGTTGCAACCAATTCTTCAGCAATGGAAATGTTCGGTTATGAAAAAGATGAACTGATCGGGAAACACCTCGATATCCTTATCCCTAAAAGATACCATCATAACCATGATGCCCATGTTGAACACTTTATAGCAAAAAGTGGAAAACGTCAAATGGGACATGACCTCGATTTATTTGGCATTAGCAAAAACGGTAACGAATTTCCGGTTGAGGCTGGTCTAAATCCATTTGAACTTGATGGTACCACTTATGTAATGGCTTTAATTATCGATATTACAGAACGTAAACAAAAAGAAATAGAACTTAGTCACTGGGCGCGTATTTTTAACGAATCGCTGAACGAAATCTATGTTTTTGATGCTGTTACTTTCAAATTCGTCAATGTTAATAAAGAAGCACAGCGAAACTTAGGCTATACCATGGGGGAGCTGGTCAGTATGACCCCCGTGAACATCAAACCAAAATTAAGCCGACGTGAATTTAGAGAATTGATACAGCCTTTATTGAAAGGTGATTTGGAAAAACTAAAGTTTGAGACCATTCACGGAAGAAAAAATGGTTCATCCTATCCCGTAGAAGTACATCTACAACTATCAACTATAGGGGAAAACAAGGTTTTTGTAGCCATGATACTTGATATTAC
Organism: uncultured Maribacter sp.; assembly: GCF_963975365.1. Taxonomy (GTDB): domain Bacteria; phylum Bacteroidota; class Bacteroidia; order Flavobacteriales; family Flavobacteriaceae; genus Maribacter. The sequence continues at coordinate 190,405 of NZ_CAXBGF010000002.1, forward strand.
GGAGCGAAAAAACTACACCAAAAAACTCGAAAAAACTGTAGATGAACGCACCAAACAATTGACGGAGGCGCTAACTGTAGAAAAGGAGCTTAATGAATTAAAAACACGTTTTTTATCCTTGGTGTCGCACGAGTTCAAAACGCCTTTGAGCAGTATATTGACCTCAATTACGCTGTTGGGAAAATACACCCAGACAGAACAGCAAGAAAAGCGTGATAAGCATGTGTTCACGATTAAAAAAAAGGTAAAATACCTTGATAGCATTCTTAACGATTTTCTTTCCGTAGAACGATTGGATTCCGGTAAGATTAATTATAAGATAGAAACCTTTCTGCTTAGTAAAATAGTTAACGAAGTAATTTATGACGCCAACATGTTACTTAAAGCGGGACAAAAAATTCGATATCCCGAAAACATTGATGATATTATCATTCAATTCGACGAAAAAACATTGGTGCTGGCACTATCGAATCTAGTACATAATGCCATAAAATATTCCCCCGAAGATTCTGTTATAGATGTACAGGTAACCATCGAAGAAAATAAATTGTTATTAAAAATTATCGATGAGGGAATTGGAATTTCCGAAGAAGAACAAAAACATATTTTTAACCGTTATTTTAGAGCAGAAAATGCCCTTTTGACACAGGGTACCGGAATAGGCCTGAATATTGCAAAACAACACCTAGAAAACTTAGGTGCTGGCTTAGAATTTTCAAGTCAGTTAAATAAAGGGTCCATCTTTACGGTAAGTATACCCCAAGAACATAAAACCTAAAAAATGAAGACTATTCTACTTATTGAGGATGACAGAGCTTTACGCGAAAACACCGAAGAGCTTTTAGAGCTATCCGGGTATATGGTACTGACTGCTCCCAACGGTAAATTAGGAATAGAATTAGCCAAGGAAAAAATACCCGATTTAATCATATGTGATATTATGATGCCGATCATTGATGGCTATGGCGTTTTAGAAAATATATCTAAGGATGAAAAAACCAAACAGATTCCTTTTATCTTCTTATCAGCTAAAACAGAACAAAAAGAAATTGAAAAAGGAATAAAACTTGGCGCAGACGATTATCTAACCAAACCGTTTGAAGAAGAAGACATCATTAGCACCATAGAGAGCCAGCTGGCTAAAGCTAAACTTATGACCGGTAAGCATGACAAAACATTAAACGACCATGGCGTTTCAGAAGATGAATTACAATCTTTGAACGAACTTTAGAACTTTTTTGCGTTTAACTTCTTTTCTGAACAATTTTCCATATAGAGAATCGCTTACGGTTATTGTACCAACAGAACTAGCAGCAATTTCTAATAAAAAGTCTCAAGAAAATTTTAGGAAGAAACAATACTATTTCTTTAGAATTGATGAAATTTTTGACAGAGAACAATATAGTTTTAAAGATACTATTACCATAAATGGCCAATAGTTCGATGCAAAATAAAGCGGCACAGTCATGTTTGCTATTCGCAGATAACATAAACACGAAACCAGTAGAATCCATTAAAATATCATGTAAACATTTGGCACGTGTTACCGGCATTAGCACTGAAATCCTTGAACTATAAATTAGATATAGTAAATCAGAAAATTATTTTAACTGATTAATATCATATATTCATTTCTTTCGCTTGCTTAAATTTGTGGCGCAACGCCTGTGAATGAAATACATTTTATTACCCACGGATTTTTCGGCCAATTCTTGGAATGCTTTAGAATATGCGATACGGTTCTTTAAAAGTGAGAACTGCACTTTCTATATTTTACACATTGGTGAGTTAAAAGACTCTGGTGTGAATGGTAATTCTTTTACTTTTCCTACCAATAAGATGTTCTCTACAATTAAGAAAAAAATTGACACATTTTCTTTACGCGTTGAGCGTTTGCTCACCCACCAAAAACATCATCTTGTTTTACTTCACGAATATGGTAATTTTATAGATATTATACGAAAAACGGTATATGAAAAAAAAATTGACCTTATCGTTATGGGCACAAAAGGGACATCGGGCTTAAGAACGGCTATTGTTGGTAGTAACACAGGTGATGTTATTACCAAAGTTATCTGTAATGTATTGGTAATACCCGAAAATGCATCGATTACAAAACCAAAGAATATCGCATTCGCAACCGATTATAATATCTTTTATACCCACCCCATATTAAATACCCTTTCAGATCAGCTACGAATCTCGAAGGCCAATTTTAATATACTAAATGTATCGCACTCCAATGGATTTCTTACAGGCACTCAAGAAAAAAATAAAGAATATTTAAAAGATTATATAGAAGAAATATTTGTGGGTACACTTAAGTTTCATAGTGTAACCAATGAAAACATCAAGGAAGCAATTCTAAAATTTGTTGACGATAACCAAATAGAAATGCTAACGATGGTAGCCAAAAACCTTAACTTTTTTCAGCAACTATTATTCGATACGACTATTGAAAAGCTAAGTTTTCATACAACAATACCAATATTTGTACTTCATGAGTAAGATACTAAATTCTTGAACTGACCAAAATCATAGTTTTTAGTCATTATCGACACTATTTTTCTTGAAATGTAAAAAAGAAAGACCGTTGAAAAAGATTTTAATTCCTACTGATTTTTCCAAGAACTCAAAGAATTCCATTCGTTATGCAGTGGACTTATTTAAAGAAACTCCTTGTCATTTTTTTATTCTATATGTCAATATAGAAGGTTCAAACGTTAAGGAAAAGCCCGTTTATGAGTTTGGCACGAATGTTCTGGTAGAAATTGAACCCAAGGCAATCAATCAAAAGGTAATGGACTTGGAGAAATTTATTACGTCGCTATCGTCAAAAAAAGAACATCATCATTTTACGACAATGCGTGAACAGGGTTACTTTCTAACAACTATCCGCAGGCATATTGAAGAAAAAAAAATTGATCTTATCGTTATGGGTACTCGAGGTGCATCGGAACTTAAAGAATTCTTTATCGGCACCCGTTCGGGAGATGTAATTACAAAAGTAGAATGTGATGTATTGGTGGTTCCTGACAAAGTAAAATTCAAGAATTTCAAACAAGTAGTAATTCCTATTGATTTTGAAGCTGATTTTGACGATTCTATTTTAAAGAAAATAGCAAATAACATTACCTCAGAGAAAGCACAAATTAAATTACTTTATGTTACAAAGTCACAAATTCCGCTTTTTGATGAAATAGAAATACAACAAAAACAATTGGTAAAGCTGCTTTCAGAAAAATTACCAAATCCGATTAGTTTTCACAGGGTTGTATCTAAAAAAATAGAAGATGGTATTCAAATTTTCGCAGAAAGCATGAGTGCCAATCTAATTATAATGATTTCAAAGGATTATGGCCTAATTCAAAGGTTATTCTTAGACACTACGGTAGAAGAGGTAAGTTTTAATACGAGCATTCCACTTTTGTCGCTTCAGGGATAAAAAATACCTATTCCTATTCTACTACCTATATCCGTAATGACATATATCATAGGTATTAGGCTATGATAGAGATATTTTTAAGTAATCATTAAAAAAAATGCTATGACCACCATTTTGATTCCTACCGATTTTTCGCATAATGCCATGCATGCAATAAAATATGCTTTACAACTGTACAAATGCGAACGCACTGATTTCTATTTTTTACATGCCTATGCCGATGAGGTATACGGGCCCTTTAAAGAGAATGGGGGGAAGTCGATAGAAAAGCAAAAAGAAATCACTAGAATAAATGTAGATCAGGCACTTAAAAATACAATAGCCGAACTTACTGAAAAATATCACAATCCAAAACACAGTTTTGAAGCCGTATCATCCTTTGAATCTTTGGTCGATGCGGTCAATGATTTTGCCAACCAAATAAATGTGGATCTTCTAATTATGGGTACCCAAGGCAAGACTGCTGACAAAAAAATTACGTTTGGCAGCCATACGGTTCAAGTATTCAAATATGTCTCTTGCCCCGTTTTGGCTGTTCCTGAAAACTACGAATATCAACAACCTAAAAAAATCCTATTTCCTACTGACTACATGTTGCCGTATAAACGTAGAGAACTAAAGCTTTTGAATACTTTGGCCGCTGAGTTTAAATCGGAAGTTCATTGTCTTTATATTTCTAATTTTGAAGATTTAAGCCTAAGACAAATTGACAACAAACGGTTCTTACAAGAATCTTTACCCGATGCCTACCTGTTCTATGAACGTACGCCTGTTAAAAATAAAGGCGAGGCCATTATGGAATATATTTTTGAAAAGAACATCAATCTTTTGGTAATGGTCAAAGCCAGGCACTCCTTTCTTGAAGATATGCTATACCGATCCACGGTAGACGATATTGGGTTACACCCTAAAATTCCATTTATGGTCATGCAGAACTTGCCCAGATAATATTTAACTCCTGTACTATGAAAAAGATACTTTTGCCTACAGATTTCTCAAATAACGCTTGGAACGCCATTTGTTATGCCCTTGAATTTTTTAAAACTGAGAAATGCGAATTTCAAATACTACACACGTACACCCCAACCTTCTATCGCTTCGATTATATGATGGGCGGGCCCACTTTTAGCGCAATACCAGATTTGGGCGTAGATATTGCACAGGCAGGTTTAGATAAAACTTTAGTGGATATAAAACTAAAATTCAATAACCCTAATCATACATTCAAAACCCTTTCTGCATTTAACACATTAACCAATGAGATCTTGGAACTTTCAGAAACCAAAAACTTTGATTTGGTCGTAATGGGAACACAGGGAGCAACTGGTGCCAAGGAAATTTTTCTTGGAACACATACCGTTCATGTCATTAGAAAGTCAAAGATTCCTATTTTGGTTGTTCCTGTTGGTTATGGGTTTAAAGAAATAAAATCTATTATTTTCCCTACCGATTATGGACAATTATATAATGAAAAAGTATTAAATCTCTTAATTATGCTCTCAAATACCCACAACTCAAAATTAACCGTATTACATGTAAAGCAAGAGTATAATTTAGTCGATGAACAGAAGGTGAATAAAAAGGCGCTAATGGATTATTTAAAAAATATTAATACCGACTTCGTAGAAGAAAGAGGAAAATTGATGCCCGAGGCAATCCGTACATATATTGAAGAACACCAATCGGGACTTTTGGTAATGGTGAGCAGAAAACATTCGTTTTTAGAAAGGTTAATAGTAAAATCGAATGTGGATTTTATTGGATACCATACTGAAATTCCCTTTTTGGTTATACCAGAAATTTCAGAGTAACACTTTAAAAGAAATAGATGATTAATGGAATCTTTTACCAAACAATTTTTTAGATATTCTAATTGACAAGCAGCACAAGCTCATGTTTAATTTATTCGGGATAGTAAAGGCATCAGTATAGGGGTGAATTAAAATTATTTATATAAGGCACTTTACGCGATATCCTATTAATATAAGTTGACCAATATCAATCGAAATCGACATACGATTATTTTAATTTGAACAATAATTTAACTTTATGGTAAAAGAGGTAGTTTTAGGAATTGACATTGGTGGTAGCCTTACTAAGGTTGGCCTCGTTACTAGAGAAGGGAATATTTTAGAAAAGACCGTTTTCAAAACCAATGCTCAAAATCCGTTTCCAAGTTTTATGGAAAAACTAAAATTGGAAGTGGAAACTCTTCTTCAACAATGGGAAGGAGAAATAAAGCTATTTTCTATAGGTATTGGTGCACCCAATGCCAACCCATACACAGGGCAAATTGAAAACCCTCCGAACCTGAAATGGGGTAAGAACACTCCGATTTCAAAGATTATCAATCAAACTTTTAAATTACCCGTATCACTAGCGAACGATGCAAATGCAGCTGCTTTAGGAGAAATGCTTTTTGGCGCTGCAAAAGGAATGAAAAATTTTGTGGCATTGACTTTAGGTACAGGACTTGGAAGCGGAATCATTATAGATGGCAAACTATTAATTGGAGAACATGGTGCTGCAGGAGAAATAGGTCATGTAAATGTTGACCCGAACGGCAGAATGTGTAATTGTGGTTTACAGGGTTGTTTGGAAACCTATGCATCGGTAACCGGCATCAAAAGAACCGTTTTTGAGTTAATGGCAGATATGTGTGAAAATTCGCCGTTACGTGCCCTTAGTTTTGAAGATATGACCGGAACGGATATTTCAGACGCTGCTCTGAAAGGAGATTTAATAGCATTAACTGCTTTTAAAAAAACAGGGGAAGTTCTTGGAAACAAAATGGCAGATACCGTTGCCCATTTAGACCCAGAGGCCTTTATACTATCGGGCGGACTAAGCAAGGCAGGCGATATTCTACTACAACCAATAAAAACCCACATGGAGAAATATCTTTTTAATGCTTATAAAGGCAAAATTAAGATACTATTATCAACCGCTACAAGTGCCGATGCAGTGTTAGGCCCTGCTGCATTGGCATGGTTAGAATTAGGGAATACTTCAAATGTATGATTATTGTCATTTGAAAAAATTCTAAGCACGTCTACATTTAGGCTTAAATCAATGTAAAAAATGAAAAACATACTGATTCCTACAGATTTTTCTGAAAATGCATGGAATGCCCTTATTTACGGAACATCATTGTTCAAAAAAATTAATTGCACTTTTTATTTGGTTCATGTAAATCCTATTCAACCATACTCGGGTAGTAAAACCAACATGTTCTTACCTCCAGAAATACTTGAAGAAAGCATTTTAAATGAAAGCAGGAAAAAATTAAAATCATTAATGGAAAAGATTCAAAAATTACCGCCAAATATGAAGCATACATTTGAAACCAAAGCTATGTATGGTTTTTTTACAGATTATGTAAAACAAGAAGTAATTGATAAAAACATTGATTTAATTATTATGGGCACCAAAGGAGCATCGGGCCTAAAAGCTGTTTCTTTAGGTAGCAATACAGGTAATATTATCAGCAAAGTGCCGTGCGCAGTATTAGCAGTACCAGAAAATGCAAAATATAGCGATCCAAAAGAAATAGGTTTTCCTACCGATTTTCTTTTAGGGTATGATACCAAGGTGATGAAAAAAATAAAAGAGTTTGTTATGATGCATGATTCTGCTATACGCTTTTTATATGTTACATCTAAAGGAAATGGGCTTAGTCTAGACCAATTAAAAAATCGTGAATTTTTAAAAGACCTTTTTACTGATATAGCCTATTCATTTCATACCCTAACGGCAAAAAAACTTGACATAGCCGTTCAGCATTTTGTTGAAAGTTGCAATTTAGATATAATTGTAATGGTTGCAAAAAACCTAAATTTTATAGAACGTATTCTGTTTAGACCAAAGGTTGAAAAAATTAGTTACCATTTAAATGTTCCATTTTTGGTAATTCATGAATAAAATTTGCAAAACACAAAAGGTTCAAATCTTTCTCCAAGTAACATTTTAATAAACCATTGGGCCATTCTCTAAAATCGTAGATAAACTATTAATACAAATTACAATTAGGTATGTGATTTTACGATTTGAATTAAATCGTTCTTTTGCAATACCCCAGACTGTCGCCAAAGCTGTTTCCCATTTTTGAACAATAGCATGGTAGGGACCCCTCGAACTTGATATTTAGCAGCTATCGATTGATTCTTGTCCACATCAATTTTGACAATTTTAATGGTTTCGCCCATTTCATCCTTTACTTGTTTTAAAATAGGGCCCAACATTTTACATGGTCCACACCAATCTGCATAAAAATCCACAAGAACTGGAGTTTCAGATTCTATAATTTTGGAAAAACTACTTTTCATCTATTTCTAATTTAAACACTAAAATAGTTTAAAGTATACTTTGGCAAACTGACCAATGTCATGGCTATTAGCTTTATCCTTCACTAATTTTATTTCGCAATCAAAAAATATTTTAGAATGATACGAATTCTTTTACCTACCGATTTTTCTGAAAATTCCTTAAAAGCGATTCGATATGCATTAAAGGTATATAAAGACATAAAAACTACATTTTATTTGCTTCATACCTATACCCCACCAGTCTATCAGACCGAATACGTTATTGGTAGCCCGGGCCAAATTGGTTTAGGTGATGTTTTACAAGAAAGTAGCATGACCCAATTAGAAAAATTGAAAAGTGAGTTAGAACATGAATTCCCAAACCCTAATCATACTTTTATTGCTCATTCCGCTTTTAATACGCTAATAAATGAGGTTTTAGAAACCGTTGCGGCAGAAAATATAGATGTTATAATAATGGGAACAAAGGGCGTTACCGGCGCTACAGAAATTTTATTTGGCACATATACGGTTCATGTAATCAAAAAAGCAAAGTGTCCTATAATTGCAGTTCCCCCAAATTTTAAATATGAAGCTCCTAAAGAAATATTATTCCCTACCGATTATGAAATTGAATATAAGAAAGGGAATATGCAGACTTTGTTGACAATTGCCACACAACATAAATCAAGAATTAATGTAATGCACGTACGAACGGGGTATGACCTTACTTCGAATCAAGAAAAGCAAAAAGCAGCGCTTGAAAAATTATTAGGAAACCAGGCATTGTTTCATGAATTACCTGATAACGGTATCATAGAAGCAATCAATGAATTTCAGATAAAACAGAAGATTAACCTACTAGTGATGGTAAAGAATAAACACACTTTTTTAGAACGATTGTTTATTGAACCAATTATTAAAAAAATAGGATTGCATATTACTGTTCCCTTTATGGTACTCCCTCAAAATTAAAAATATTATGAAGAATATACTCGTCGCTTCAGATTTTTCTAACAACGCCTACTGTGCACTCTTCTATGCTACAAAACTATTGGCATCAAAATCATGCACTTTCCATCTATTGAATGTTTACAACGAGTTAACACCTTTACAAGGCAAAAAATCCAAATTGTTAGTTGGTAAAAAACTACTAGAAAAACTAAAAATTGAATCTGAGGAAAATTTAACAAAGACAATGCATAAAATTGTATTGGACAATGATAACCCAAAACATCAATTTCAGACCATATCAAAGAAAGGAATTCTATCAAAGATTATTACTAAAACAATTGATAAGCTGCATATAGATTTGGTCGTAATGGGCAATAAAGGCGTTACAGATGCAGCTGATATTTTCTTTGGAAGCAATACGATACAGGTCGCAAACATAATTAACAAGTGTCCTATTCTTGCAATTCCTGGTGAAATGGATTTCAAGGAACCTAAGGAAATAGCTTTTGTAACTGATTTCAAGAAAGGGTGTGCTAAAAAATCAATAGAACCCTTACTCTTCATAACCTCTTTATTTAAAGCTAAAATAAGAGTATTGCATATAACGGAAGAAGAAATTTTAAATACCGAACAAGAATCTAACCGAAAATTGTTGGATATCTGTCTAAAGGATATCGACCATATTTTTCATTGGAGACAATTATCTAACGACAAAGCTAAGGTCATTCAGGCATTTATCGAAAAATTGAATGTAGACCTATATTCAATGGTTAATCAAAAACATAACCTTTTTGAAAAACTGACCCATGAACCGGTTATCAAAGATGTAAGCATGTATTCAGAAACCCCGTTTTTAATTCTTCCAGCGCAAGACTGATTATAATCATAGTTATAATATAAATCATAAAATATATTTACTATAGAAACCTCAAATAATTTAAAAATGGACAAGAGAATATTAGTACCTACCGATTTTTCAAAAAACGCCCTTAATGCTGCGAGGTATGCGCTTAATCTTTATAAAGAAATTAAATGTGAATTTTACTTTTTAAACGTTTTTAGGTTGGATAGTTATAGCACCGACAACCTATTGATCCCTGAACCCGGTAGTGCGGAATATGAAGCCGGAAAGACTAGATCAGAAGAAGAGTTAGATAAACTATTGGATATTCTAAAGCTACACCATGACAATTTGAAACATTCGTACCATACCATTTCTAAATTTAATTTTTTAGCAGAAGCTTTAAAGCAGATAATTGATGAAAAAGATATCGATTTAGTAGTTATGGGCACCCAAGGAGCAACAGGTGTCAAAGGTCAAATTTTTGGAAGCAATACGGTTAACGCCATGGAGAAAATTAGGAAATGTCCTGTTTTGGCCGTTCCGGAAGATGTTCGGTTTTCCTCGCCCAAAGAAATAGTATTCCCTACTGATTATAAGACCGCCTTTAAACGTAAAGAATTGGGTTATCTAATTGAAATCTCAAAAATGCACGGCACTGCAATCCGAGTATTATATATAGCAAAAAATGCAGAATTGAATGATGAACAAATAAACAATCAGAAATTACTTGGAGATATATTAGGGAACTTAAACCATAGTTTTCATACACTCTCTAAAAAAGATGTTTCAGATGGTTTAACCGGTTTTGTCGAAAGTAGGGACAGTGATATGATAGCGTTCATTAATCATAAGCACTATTTCTTCAGCAGCATATTTTCTAAACCTTTGGTCAAGGAAATAGGATATAATGCTACCGTTCCCATTTTAGCCTTACATTAATTACAAAAAAATGATGAGGCATAAGGGAATTTGAATTAAGACCTTACTAAATTTGTTACTAATCAATTTTATTACAGCTGAATTTCTGATTTGACTATTAAAACAAAAGTTGTAAAATTTACCCTTTGCGTTTGCCCTAAATGAATTAGGACTATGTTTTAATTATAAATAGACCATCGCCGTTAAGGTATTTCTTTATCATTCAAAGCCTACACTCTAGGGGCATTATTATGTAAATTAAGAAGTTTATTTGCTTTAAAGAAAATTAGTTTTCAAATAAAGGAAACAGAAAATTATCACTTAAATTTTGGTTCCTGACCTATATCATTGTGTGCTTTTTTATTGGGCGCTAGTTTTAATAAATTGACCCAACAACAATGGAAAAAGAACAGATAAGTACAAGCCAGAAGAACAATTGTGTAGAAGAACTTCATTGGAAAACACAGCAATGGAAATCACACTTTCAAATCATGGATGATGAACTGATTCTAGCCGAACGTCTCTTAGATAGTCAAATTTTTAGGCCTAAAACGCGAAATCTTTTTGAGCGTATACAGGAATACAAAAAACGAATCAAGAAAATTAAGGACACCAAAAAAGGACTTCTCATTGATATTTCTATTCATGAAAATAATTTAGGTGGTATGTTAGAATACACCGATAATGAATTTGAATTAAGCTTTTACCGAAACCATGACAAATTACAGAATGAAGTAGATTCTTGTTTTAAAACTTTTCAAAAACTGAAATTAGAAATTTTCAACTATACTGGTGGTTTTTTAGACATATATAACTTAAAAGGCATATAATATTTTTTCTTTCAACTTCAAAAGAAACTGACCAATGTCATTTTCAATATACATGTATTACTATACATTAGAATTAGTATTTATAACATTTGAAATATCCAATAAAATGAAATATACCTACATAGATTCGTATAGTACCGAAGATATGCATGAGCAATCTAAAAAGTGGTTTTCAGAACTTTCTTTTATTAAAGATGAGCAACATTTTCTAATTAACTTAATTCATTCTTTTGCGATTAAACCTATAGACAAAAAAGAATTTTCGAAAACAGAAGCTTTCAGAAAAGATATAGAAGAAAACCAAAAAATATTAAATCCTATCTTAAAACAAGTTCAAAAACATATGAACCAGTTAGAGATTATGATAGATGATGTAAATCAGTTAGAAATGGAGAAAGCCTACAGGAAGTCACACAAAAAACTATTTCAAAAGGTGAACCAATATCTTTTAGAATATAGAACTATAAAAGAAAGAGGTTTTGCGAAATTATCGTTCATACTTAAATCAACAAAACAGAAAAAAGCTTTAGGTAACCCCGATTACCAAGTTAGAACTGTCAAAAATGAAAAAATTAATTCATGAAAATACTTTCAACAATAACACAAGAACATAATAAAGTTAGCGAAAGATTATATCAAATTTATTTTACTCACAAAAAATAGAAAATATTTAGAAAACAACGATACTATGAAATTACTGGTATATAGTGCAAAAGATTTTGAAATTCCTTTTCTAAAAAGTGCCAACAACAATCGATATGAGACAACCTATACCAAAAATGCGTTGGACAGTGAAACGGCATTAAAGGCTATTGGTTATAATGCTATTTCTATTTTCTCAGGAGACGATGCATCGTCAATTGTCCTAGAAAAACTTTGGGATTTTGGCGTTCGTTATATCACTTTACGTTCTAGTGGTTATAACAACCTTCATATTAAAACTGCAAAACGTTTTGGGTTTCATGTTGCTAATGCATCAGACTATTCGCCACATGCTATTGCCGAACATGCAACGGCACTTTTATTGGCTTTGAACAGAAAAATTATTTTGGCAAATACCCGAGTTCATAATTACAATTTTTTACAAGACGACTTAATGGGATTTAATTTGCATGGTAAAACTGTAGGTATTATTGGCACCGGCAGAATAGGTAGTATCATGGCCAAGATAATGCATGGTTTTGGATGTGAAATTCTAGCATACGACCAAGCACCGGATTATGACCTTATTGAGCTTTGTAATGTAACCTATACCCCAATGAAAGAGTTATGTGAAGCGTCTGATATCATTAGCCTTCACATACCCATGAATTATGAAAACTATTATTTCATCAATAAGGAAAAATTATCTTTAATGAAAAATAGTACAATTCTTATAAATACCGCAAGAGGGGAATTGGTAGACACTAACGCATTGATAGAAGCATTAGAAGCTAAAGAGATTGCCGGGTATGCTACCGATGTATACGAAAAAGAAAAAGGTATTTTCTTTAAGGACCATTCTAAAACTGAAATAAACGATGAACGTTTAAAAACATTATTATCGCTTCCCAATGTTTTATTAACACCCCATCAAGCTTTTATAACCAAAGAAGCTTTAACGAATATAGCAGAGATAACTTTTGAAAATTTAAAAAGTTGGTCTCAAGGCAAAATCAGTAAGAACGAATTGGGAATGGAACTAATTAATTCATAATAGTCTATAAATATCAATTAAAAATTTTCTTTCTTCTCTTAAATCTTGGTCTTTACGAGAACTCTTGATATAAAAGCATTTTACTTTTTAGCTAGTTATTTTTTTATTTCAAATTGGTAACTACCCGAAGTCAATTCTAAAACCACATTATGGTCTTGCATTGGTAAAATTCGAACACCTTTTACCTTTTTAATTTTCTTGCCAACAATGGTAATCTTGTTGGTACTGTCTACTGGCAACTTTAAAGTTGCAGTTGTATTGGCGGGTAATGTAACGATATACTTCCATACTTCATTTTCCCAGTGCCATTCACTTGAGATACGACCGTACATGCTATCATAATGCCCCTTGGCAAATGTCATATTCTTATCGGGATCTGGTGTGGGCATCAAAACAAAATGCTTAAAACCGGGATTTTCCTCATCTCTTTGAATACCTAGTGAATAATTATACATCCAAGCCGCGACAGCCCCAAATGAATAATGATTAAAGGAGTTCATACTATTATTACCGCTAAAACCATTTTCCACGGTATAAGAATTTAGGCGCTCCCAAATGGTAGTGGCCCCGTTTTTAACCGAGTACAACCAAGAAGGGTAGGATGTTTGCTGCAGTAGTCTATAGGCAATTTCACTTTTTCCGTTATCTGAAAGCGCCTTGTTAATTGAAGCCGTACCTATGAAACCTGTCATTAAGGAATATTCTGGACGAACAACTCCAAGTTCATCCTCATTTGAACGTTGAACAGTGGCTACCAAATTAGAAATGGACTTCGTCTTGTTCTCTTCGCTTAAAACACCCATGTTTAAAGGGATGGAATAAGAAGCTTGTGTGTCTACAAAATCCCCCGCTTTTTTTTGTCTATCCTCTGGTAACGGAGGTCCAAAGCGCATACTCTGGTTACCCAAGTGCACTGATTTTCCGGTATCGCTATCTACATAGGTCATATTGAAGAAAGCCTTTCGTTCCTTATATTCTTTTTGAAAAGCTTCGGCATCCACATGTTTACCCAACAACGTGGCCGTTTTGGCCAAAATTTCCAAATCTTTTAAATGATATGCCGTCCAAAAAGCCGTATCCTCATTTTTGAATCCCTCGGGGCTCAACCAATCACCCAAAGGCCCTTCGTTGATTACACCAGTTTCAGGGTCTATTTTTGAACTAAGAAAGGTCACATATCTTTTCATAGCGTCATAATGTTCCTCAAGCAAAGTCAAATCCCCGTATTGTTGATAGATTTCCCATGGGATGATAATACCCGCACTTCCCCATAAGGTTCCTCCAAAACCACCGCCTACAGGGGCTACATCGGTAAAACGACCATCTTTTCTTTGAATGTCCCTCATAGACAACAGATGCCTACTTAAAAATGGGTCTACATCGGCAAGGTAAGTCGATGCCTCCGAGAACACATTAATGTCACCACTCCAACCCATACGTTCATTTCTTGCGGGTGTATCCGTAGGGATGGACAAAAAATTACTTCGTAGCGACCAGGTTATATTTTCCCAAAGTTTGTTGACCAACTTATTGGAAGTTTCATAACTGGATGCCAATCTTTTTATTGAACTGACCACCAATCCCTTAACATCATTCAATGGCAAAGGTTCATCGATTCCGGTAATTTCCAGAAATCGAAAACCGTGGAATGTAAAACGCGGTCTTATAGTTTCCTCCCCACCTTTTCTAATATAGATATCCTGGGTCAATGCTGCCCTTATGTTTTCCAACATTACCATTCCTACATTAGGGTCATACTCCCTTAAATCCGGATACTTTACTTCGGCGTATCTCAATGTAATGGTATCCCCAGCTTTCCCGGGTGGTAGTTTTATTTCTGGAAAACCAACCATATTTTGATTCAGGTCGTACACAAAAACACCGGGTCGTACTTCCTCTACATTTACGGATGTCAACTCTTTTACAATAGAAGGGCTCTCGCCTATTTGCCCAATTAACTCCAAATTTTCGTAGCTTAAATCCTTAGCTTTATAGGTAGTCCCCTCTAGTGGCACCACCACTACCGACTTCCAATTCGCATCGTCAAAATTAGTAGTTGCCCAGCCTTCAATCGTCGACTCCTTATTGGCATCATATACTTCTCCTTGAAAGAAACTTCCATATTGTATGGGTCCATCCGTAAACAGTTTCCAATCCGAATCATTAGTGGTAATCACTTTTTCAGTTCCATCCTCATAGGTGATAATCAGTTGGGCCAATAATGATTGTCTATCTCCAAAAAAATTCCAATTTTCACCACTATAGGTAATATTTCCACTCCACCAACCTTCGCTTAGCCAAGCACCTAAAGCATTGTTACCATCTATGAGATCGGTAACGTCGTAGGTCTTGTACATGTGGGTTTTATTATACTGTGTAAGCCCTGGAGTAAAATAATCATCACCCACTCTTTTGCCATTTAGGTACATTTCATAAATACCCCTAGCCGTAACATACAATCTAGCTTTGGCAACTTTATCATGGGTAACACTAAATTCCGTTCTTAACATGGGTTCCGAATTTTTACTTGGGTCTGCCAACACCAAAGTGCTTTCTGCCCCTCCAGAAATATATAATGCGCCATCTTTTAAAGCTAAATTGGAATTCCCATTGATCTGTTTTTCAAATACCCCATTATAATCTCCTTCTTTTTTAAAACCGTCGGAAAAAAGGGCATTGGAAGGAGCCCTGAAGTTTCTAATTTTAACATTGGAGAATTTGGCTTTTTGACCGGTGTTTGCATAGAATCCAATATCTGCTACCATAGGAAAACTGATGTAATTGTTTCCCGAACCTACAGGATTAAGGTTGATGCCTTTAGGGGCACGCGGATTATCAGCTGCGTTAGGATCTTTAGTCAGCTCATTATTTTCATCCATCCCGTTGAGATATACCCTAAAAATTCCAAAATTACATTCCGAATAGAAAATATGCTTGTCATTTTTATTGTCCTCATTTAGCAAAAACAAGGGTATTTCATAGCTTTTAAAAGGTTTGTTATTAGTATCCTCTGGCGCATAACCCACCCTATAAATATTAAATTTAGCCAAACCATCGTCGGAGCCATCCACGGAGGCAACATCCAATTCAAAACGTATAAAACTTTCATCTTTTCCAACCTTCACTCCTTGGATATTCATATCCTTATCCATCAAACGGGTATCATTCCCTCCAAACACAAAGGACGCCTGGGCACTTTTAGATTTCTCATCTAACTGTATACCATACTCTAATTTAAAAACGGACAAATAATGCGAGTATAAGACCAAATCTTCTTCACTACCACCAATCCATTGCGCGCCGTTCCATTGGTCGGAATTAGGATTGGAATCCATTAACCCCGTTTCAAACCATGATGCATTCTGTGACATTTTATCTTTTTCATCCCAAACGGA
Source organism: uncultured Maribacter sp. (assembly GCF_963975365.1). GTDB lineage: Bacteria > Bacteroidota > Bacteroidia > Flavobacteriales > Flavobacteriaceae > Maribacter. Next base: position 206,791 of record NZ_CAXBGF010000002.1, read on the forward strand.
AAGTTGCCAATTGTACTTCGTCCTTGGTTGAAGCTTTTCGCCTTTATAAGGAATAGTCAAAGAACTAGCGCTGTTTACCTTTCCACTATCCCAAAGCAAATCTCCCTTTTCCGAGCTCACTTTAATTTGATACGCAGTTTGTTGTTGTCCATGAATATTCTCGATGGTCTTCATCTGCCAACTAAATCGCGGGGTCTCCACATCAATACCCATCGGGGACTCCAAGTATTCTACGGTAAGCTCCTGTGTAGGCGTTTGTCCATAGGTATAAAGAAGTGTGAATAAAAGAGTTACTGTAAGTGCAAATATTCTTTTCAACATATTTTTTATTAATTTAAAAGCTAATAAATAGTAAGGGAATCACCCTAAAAAGTAATATGCTCCAATATATTTTTTTATTTATAAATAACTGTTATGTACAGTTATGTTGACAAAATTAAATGGAAGAAATTACAACTTTTTTAATTTCTAAGTTCAAGTAATAAGTGCAACACGAATATTTAAAACAGATGGGGCTAGCCCCATCTGTTTTAGGCTCAATATTTATATTCGTCTTGCATGAAAAAATACAAACACTTATGCCTTCAGCAAAGGTATCAAATTCAGTCCCTATTGGATATGGGGTTGTCACAAACTAAAATAGCGGTTTACCTAGGGGTTAATAGGAGTACCATATCTCGTGAACTCAAGCGCAATATGCCTAAGCGAGGTAGAACAGCTGGATGTTATCTCGGAGAACACGCTCAACGAAAGACAGACTACCGTCATGTGGGTAAACTTAAGTCTTTTATATTGACAGAAGATATGAAAAGGCGGACCAAAGGGCTCATGATCCATGAGAAATGGAGTCCGGAACTGATAGCCAAGCGACTGGCGAAAGATTCCGAACAATGTGTGAGCCATGAGACTATATATAAATGGATATGGATGGCAAAGCATAGTAACCACAAAGATCACCTAGAATATAAAAAGCTCTATAAACACCTACGCCACACTGGACGCGGACAGAAGCGCAACAATATAAAGGACAGGCGTGGTGCCATAGCAGGAAGAATCGGTATAGATGAACGTCCAAAGGTTGTGGATAGCCGCTCTCGTATTGGAGACATCGAAGTAGACTTAATGATGGGAAGTAATCATAAATCCGCCCTATTGGTAATGACCGATAGGACAACTTTGATAACGATGATCGAAAAGCTCAAAAGTAAAAATGCAGATGAAGTATATGAAAAAATGAACCGGAGACTTACCAACTTTAACACATCATGGACCAGACCATCACATTTGATAACGGAAAGGAATTTGCCTACCATCATAAAATCGCAAAAGACTTAAATGTAAAGACTTATTTTACAAGACCATATACCTCTCAGGACAAGGGAACCGTAGAAAACAGAATAGGCGTTATCAGAAGGTTTTTTCCTAAGAGAACAGATCTTAGGGTTGTGTCGACCAAAAGAATAAAAGAAGTAGAAAGATTACTAAATTACAGACCTATTGGAAAATTTAATTACAATAACCCAATTGAAGTCCTAAACAACAAAGTTGTTACACTTATGGGTTGAACTCAGCATTTACTATCTTCGAAAAAACATTCTTTATAATTCATGCTACACCTCATCCAAATCATAGAAGATTCCAAAGTACCAAAATACAAGCAAATTATTAACTCCTTGTTTACAGCTATTGAAAACGGCGATATTAAGAAAAACGACAAACTGCCCTCTGTTAATGAGTTATTGATAGAATTTGATATTTCAAGGGATACTATAGTGAGGGCCTATGACCATTTAAAAAAACTGAAGGTCATAGAATCTGTGCCGGGTAAAGGCTATTACATAAAAAAAGATGACCTTGTTTTAAAGGCGAAGGTATTTTTACTCTTTAACAAACTAAGTGCACACAAAAAAATAATTTATGATGCCTTTGCCAAGGAACTTGGGGACAATGCCACGATTGATTTTTTTATTTATGACAATAACTACCGGCAGTTTAAAAATATAATTAAGGAAAGTAAATCAAGGGATTACACACATTACGCCATTATTTGCCATTTTGAGGAAGGGGGTGAAGACCTCATCAATTTTATTAAACAGCAAATCCCTTTAGAAAAGTTAGTTATTCTAGATAAAAAGGTTGATCTCTTAGGAACTTCAGTAGGATGTATTTATCAAGATTTTGAAAAAAATATTTATGATGCCCTAGCAGAACTAAACCCCTTATTAAAAAAATATAGACAAATAAAACTATTGTTACGAAAGAGAACCTACCATCCTGTGGAGATCAAAAAAGGGTTTATAAAGTTCTGTGGCCAGTATGCCTATGAATTTAATATTGTAGAGGAAATAGAAAATGAAATTATTGAAAAAGACACCGCCTACATCAACTTAATGGAAAATGACCTGGTTATTTTGATTAAAAAAATAAAGGAAACAACATTCACTCTTGGTAAGGATGTGGGTATCATTTCTTACAATGATACTCCTTTAAAAGAAATTCTTTTGGATGGTATTACCGTAATATCAACCGACTTTGAAAAATTAGGGAGGGAAGCTGCCAAACAAATTGTTGAAAAACAAAAACAGCAACTAGAAAATCCTTTTTATGTAATTCCCAGAAAATCACTTTAAAGTCATTCTTATAAAGAAAAACATATACCTAAAACCCTAACGCACTCATGAAAACAAAACCAAGCATAAATACAACATTATTATCCATTGAGCAAAAATTTAAGAATTGTCACATCAAAAATGCCTTAATAATTCTTCTTGTAGCGCTATGTTTTCCTACAATCGTTCAATCTCAAATTAATAACAATACCAACGATGCGGAACCCTGGAATGCCCAATGGATAACAGGCCCAGGAATTTCAATTAATTCATGGACCGCCTCAAGAGACGCCAGTTTAAAAGAATATGGTGTTTTCAAGTTCAGAAAAACATTGGAATTAGAGCATGTACCGACTTCTTTCGTAGTACATCTGTCAGGCGACAATAGGTACAAACTATATGTGAATGGCGAATTGACCTCCCAAGGCCCAGCCCGTGGAGACCTTTACTTTTGGAATTACGAAACAGTGGACCTCGCCCCATTTTTAAAAAAAGGCAATAACCTTATTGCGGCAGTGGTCTGGAACGACGGCCCCGTTAAACCAGAAGCACAGATAACCCATTTAACGGGTTTTATTTTACAAGGTGATACGAAAATTGAAGAAGTCATCAACACGAATGATTCATGGAAAACCATAGAAGATGAAAGTTACGAACCCCTACCGGTTCGTGTTGGCGGTTATTATGTAGCTGGCCCAGGCGAATTGGTAGACATGTCCATAAACATCCAAGGATGGGAAAAATTGGATTACAATGACAAACAATGGGTTCAGGCTCGTGTTATGGGTACAGGGAACTTAAAACAATTTGCGGTCAACTCCTCTGGATGGATGTTGGTGCCGTCCCCTATTCCACAAATGGAAATGACAAAGGAACGATTGGCGTCCACTAGATTATCGAGTGGTGTGGTTGTACCAAAATCATTTCCAGCAGAAAAAGCGGATTTCTCTATACCGGCCAATTCAGAAGCTACCCTTTTATTGGACCAAGGTCATTTGACCAATGCCTACCCTACCCTTGTTTTCAGTGGTGGAAAAAATACCAAGATAGGCATGAGCTATGCGGAAAGTCTTTTTATCCATACTGATGAAGACCTTAGCGGCTTCAGAGTACCTGAACTTCCCAAGGGGAATAGAAATGAAGTTGAGGGTAAAATATTTATTGGTAAAAAAGACAGTATCATTTCCAGTGGAGCAGCAAATCAAACGTATGCACCCCTTTGGTGGCGTACATACAGATATGTACAAGTAACTATTAAAACCGAAGAGGAACCATTGACCATAAATGACATCTATGGGATATTTACGGGATACCCTTTTACCCAAAATGCCAGTTTAAATACCGGTAATGGAGAAATGGATAAAATAATGGAAATAGGATGGCGTACCGCAAGATTATGTGCTTTTGAGACCTATATGGACTGCCCTTATTACGAGCAACTTCAATATATTGGCGATGCAAGGATTCAAGCACTTGTTTCTTATTTTAATGCCGGAGATGACCGTTTGGCAAGATATGGACTAACATTAATGGACCACTCCCGTATTCCCGAGGGGATTACCATGAGCCGGTACCCCACAGATCTAGATCAGCAGATACCTACATTTTCACTATGGTGGGTGGCCATGTTACACGATTATTACAAGTATAGACCAGATGCTGATTTCATAAAGAACAAACTTCCAGGTGCCAGGGAGGTGATGTCCTTCTTTGCTTCCTATCAACAGGAAGATGGATCTTTGAAAAATGTACCCTATTGGGTGTTTACCGATTGGGCAAACGGTGATGGTTGGAATTTTGGTATGGCGCCCAAGGGAGCAAATGGCGAATCTGCTATTTTGGACCTTCAACTACTTTGGGTATACCAACAAGCTGCCGAACTTGAAGGTGATTTGGGCCTAAAGGATTTTCAAAAACTATACAATGAACGCGCAGAACAGTTAAAGCAGACCATAAGACAAAAGTATTGGGACACGAGCAGACAACTATTTGCGGATACACCAGATAAAAAATATTTCTCACAACATGTAAATTCCTTGGCCATTTTATCCGGTGTCAGTACAGGTGAGAAGGCAACAGTATTGGCCATGAATATTTTGAAAGACAAAAGTTTGGTACAAGCATCTATATATTATAAGTTCTACCTGCATCAAGCCTTGGCCAAAGCCGGTTTAGGGGATAATTATTTAGATTGGCTAGACAAATGGCGAGAAAACATAGCGATGGGGCTAACTACATGGGCGGAAGATTCTGAAGTAAGTACCGCTCGATCGGACTCCCACGCCTGGGGCTCAAGTCCAAACGTTGAGTTTTATCGCATTTTATTGGGTATTGACAGTGATGCACCAGGTTTTGCGAAAGTGCGGATTGAGCCACATTTGGGAGATATCAAAGAAATTAGTGGATCAATGCCCCATCCCTCAGGTGAAATATCTGTTCACTATAAACAGAGAAAAAATAAGTTGGAGGCAGAAGTGATATTACCTCAAGATTTAGAAGGAACATTTATTTGGAACGGAAATGAACATATCTTAAAATCAGGAACTAATAATCTTAGTTTATAATCTTGTGAAAATTTGTTTTCGTCCTTATATAGTTCCCAATTTTTTTAAATTTTCATTCTCCATTCATAACAGTACGGAATAGAAGTCATTGGTTATTTAAGTATTCTTGTCTTCTTTTATACACGAGACATTATGAAACTATCCAACTATTTACTATCAGGATTGTTATTATTAAGTATTCTAATCAGTTGCAATAAAGAATCAGCATCTTTAGAAACTTCCATAAACAGCGAAGAACTATTACAAAACTTTCAAAACCCACCAAATGAAGCTAAACCAAGGGTTTGGTGGCATTGGATGAATGGGAACATTACCAAAGAAGGTATTCGCAAAGATCTGGAATGGATGCATCGAACGGGCATCGGTGGTTTTCAAAATTTTGATGCCAATTTGTTTACACCTGTCGTGGTAGAAAAAAAGTTGGTCTTTATGGAGCCCGACTGGAAAGACGCCTTTAAGTTCACTACAGATTTGGCAGATAGCCTTAACCTTGAAATGGCTATTGCGGGATCACCTGGATGGAGTGTTACCGGTGGCCCCTGGGTAGAACCAAAAGATGGTATGAAAAAATATGTTTGGTCTGAACTTGAGGTTGAGGGCGGGCAAACATTTGCAGGAAAACTACCGGAGTCACCAAAGATAACTTCCTCCTTTCAAAATGTAGCAGCATCTACAGGTTTTTCAACGGATGAAGGTAAAAAAAAGGAAATACCCGAGTATTATGCCGATGCAGCCGTGGTTGCTTATAAAATTCCCGATAATTATACATCTTTGGCTAGCCTAAAACCAAAAGTGAGTTCTAGCGGTGGAAATTTCAATTTAGAAAACCTAACCGATAAAAATTTAAGTAACGGCATCTATTTGCCACCGGCCGGTGTTGGCGAAAAAACATGGATTCAATATACGTTTAACACACCAACCACTTTTAAAGCCTATACCGTAGTTGGTGCAGAAGTTGGAGAACTTGCCGTTTTCAATGGAATGCCCGAGAATAGGTCTATCGAAATTAGCGATGATGGAAAAACGTTTAAAAAAATAGCAGATATACCAGGTAATATTGTAGCTGAAACCTCGGGTGTTTTCCCTGACACTACGAGCAAATATTGGAGATTTGTATACGAAACGCTTCAACCAACCCCATCTGGTATTGCAGCTATGTTCGGCGCACCTACCGACACTAATCCAAAAGGGGTACATGTTGCTGAATTTGAATTATACAATACGGATCGTATCGGTGAATTTGAGGACAAAGCTGGGTTTTCTCCTTTTAAGGAAACTGGTGCTTTAATTGTTAATGCAGCTACCAATCCGATTTCGAAAGAAGGTGTTGTTGATTTGACTGCAAAAGTTGATGCCGAAGGGAATTTGAATTGGGACGTACCAGAAGGTCGTTGGCGAATCATCCGTTTGGGGTATTCCTTGACAGGTCGTGAAAATCATCCAGCTTCACCGGAAGCCACTGGCTTGGAAGTCGATAAATTAGATGAAGATGCTGTTCGCCGTTACATAAACTACTATCTAGACCTTTATAAAGATGCTACTGGTGGTAAAATGGGTGCAGAAGGTCTGGGCTATATTATTTTAGATAGTTATGAGGCGGGTCATATGAACTGGACACATGACATGCCCGCAGAATTTGAACAGCGCCGTGGTTATAGTATTTTACCTTGGTTGCCCGTTCTTACGGGCCGTACCGTAGAAAGCACTGAAGCTTCAGAGAAATTTCTTTGGGATTTTAGAAAAACAATCGGTGAAATGATCGTTGATAATCATTATACCATTATTGGCGAGGAATTAAAAAAACGTGGTATGGGCAGGTATACCGAATCTCATGAAAATGGTCGTGTATATTTAGCAGATGGTATGGATGTAAAACGTGATGCAGATATACCTATGAGTGCAATGTGGACACCGGGTGGTTTGGCTCCGGGCCCAGATGAGCAGGTTCGTAGCGAAGCAGATATTCGAGAAGCGGCCTCTGTAGCCAATATTTATGGCAAACCTTATGTTGCGGCAGAATCTATGACTTCCATTATGAATGCATTTAGTTGGCATCCAGAGAAGTTAAAACGTACGGCAGATTTAGAATTGGCATCGGGTTTAAACCGTTACGTAATACATACTTCTGTACATCAGCCTTTAGATGATAAAATGCCCGGTTTTTCTTTAGGTCCGTTTGGGCAATACTTTACAAGGCAAGAAACATGGTCTGGTGCAGGTGCAAAAGCATGGATAGATTACCTAAGTCGTAGTTCTTACATGCTACAACAAGGTAAGAATGTAGCAGATGTTTTATACCTCTATGGAGAAAATAACAACATTACATGGATATCTAAAGACACCCTACCTTCTATTCCCCAAGGTTTAGAATTTGATTATGTTAATGCCACCATTCTTAAAGCCGATATCACCGCTAAAGATGGAAATTTAGTCGCGCCAAGTGATGCTACCTATAAAGTGCTGGTACTCGACGAATCTACAAAAGAAATGTCTTTAGGTGTACTGAAAAAAATAAAGGAATTACAAGATGCAGGTGTCGCGGTAGTGGGTACCAAACCACGGTCCACGCCTAGTCTTGGTGATGATGCTGAAGAATTTTCACAGTTAGTTAGTTTGGTTGCTTCTAAAATGACAAGCTTTGACCAAATAAACCTTTCTGCGGATGTTTTAATTTCAAATACAGAAAATAAGGTTTTGTTCAGGCATAGAAATATTGGCAAAAACCAAGATATTTATTGGTTAAACAACCGATCGGAAAACCCCACTACATTAAAAGCCGATTTTAGGGTAAAAGGTAAAAAACCAGAACTATGGAACCCCATTACGGGCGAAGTAAGCGAGTTGTCTTATACTATTAATAATGAACGTACAGTAGTTGAGCTAGACCTAGATTCTTGGGGAACAGCTTTTATTGTTTTTGTAGATGACACCTCAAGAAATTCCTATTCAACTACCAAATCAGCCAAAGAACAAATTGCCGTATTAAAAGGACCATGGCGAGTAGATTTCCAGGAAAATAGAGGTGTACCTGCTATTGCAACTTTTGAAATTTTGCAAAGTTGGACCGAAAATACTGATGAAAACATCAAACATTTTTCAGGTACCGCTACTTATACCCATACGTTCGACCTTGCCAAAAAAATGGAAGGAAGTACATATCAAATTGATCTAGGATCCGTTAAAAATATTGCTGAAGTAATTCTTAATGGTGAAGTTGTTGGGACCGTTTGGAAAACCCCTTTTACTTTAAATATCACGGAAATGCTAAAAAGTGGTGAAAACAAATTAGAAATAAAAGTGACTAATACATGGGTTAACCGTTTGATCGGTGATGCCCAAAAGAAACCGGAAGAAAGAATTACCTTTACTACTATGCCCTTTTACCAAGGACATGAACCCTTGTTAACATCTGGACTACTGGGTCCGGTTGAAATAAAATCAATCCAAAAAAAGAGCAATTCATATTAAAAATATATTCAATGATTTCAAGTACAAAAAAGTTTACACATGTGGATTACCTCTGGGACGATGAGAAGGCAACCGCTTTGGGAGACGATCAGGTAGCTTTATTTCTTTATAGATCCAATATTTTAGGTGCTGATTTAAGAATAACCAATTACGGCGGTGGTAATACCAGTTGTAAAACAATAGAAAAAGATCCGTTGACCAATGAAGATGTTGAGGTAATGTGGATCAAAGGTTCCGGCGGTGATATCGGCACATTGAATAGGGCGGGAATTGCAGGTCTATACACGGAAAGATTACGCAACCTTAAAAACGTATATGGTGGTTTAGCAGATGAAGACCGTATGGTAGGCTTATTTAATCATTGTATTTATGATTTGGATAGCCGTGCACCTTCTATTGACACGCCTTTACATGGTCTTTTGCCTTTTAAGCATATAGACCATTTACACCCCGATGCGCTAATTGCAGTGGCTGCTGCCAAGGATAGTAAAAAAGTGACCAAAGAAATATGGGGAGACACCATGGGATGGGTTCCTTGGCAAAGACCTGGTTTTGACCTTGGTCTGCAATTAGAAAAATGTTTGAATGACAATCCAGGAATTAGAGGAATAGTTTTAGGTAGCCACGGTCTATTTACTTGGGGAGATACTTCGTTCGAAAGTTATATTAACAGCTTGGAAGTTATTGAAATGGCTTCTGAATATATTGAGAAAAAAATAAAGGAAAAGGGAAGTGTTTTTGGTGGACCAAAAGTAAAGTCCTTACCTGCTAATGAGCGAAAAGAAAAAGCTGCAGAGTTAATGCCCTTGTTAAGAGGTCTATGTTCTTCGGAAGCTAGAATGATTGGTCATTTTAACGATAGTGATGTCGTATTGGAATATATCAACAGTAATGATTTGGAACGGTTGGCACCCATGGGCACTTCCTGTCCCGATCATTTCTTACGAACCAAAATTCAACCCTTGGTACTACAACTAGATACCAATGAAGACTTAACACAAACGGATAGCGTTCTAGACAAATTAAACCCGGCTTTTGAACAATACCGCCAAGAGTATAAGGAGTATTATGACACCTGTAAAAAGGATAATAGTCCGGCCATGCGAGACCCTAATCCTGTTATAATTATCTATCCAGGTGTGGGCATGTTCAGTTTTGCAAAAAATAAACAAACTACCCGTGTAGCGAGTGAATTTTATATTAATGCTATCAATGTGATGCGAGGCGCGGAAGCTATAACATCCTACACCTCACTTCCCAGACAAGAAGCTTTTGATATTGAATATTGGTTGTTGGAGGAAGCAAAATTACAACGGATGCCAAAAGAAAAACCACTATCAAGAAAAGTGGCTTTTGTTACTGGTGCTGGTGGAGGAATTGGTAAGGCCATTGCAGATAAATTGGCAGAGGAGGGAGCTAATGTTGTACTCAGTGATATTGCCGAAGATAGATTAAAAGTGGCCGTAGAAACCTATGCTAGAGATATCGCAAGTTATGCGGTTTGTGATGTCACTAAAAGTGAATCTATAGCCGAAGCCTATAAAAATGCATGTTTGGAGTTTGGTGGAGTTGATATTGTAGTACACAGTGCAGGATTGGCCATATCCAAACCATTGACAGAAACAACCGATAAAGATTGGGAAATCTTACAGAATGTATTGGTAAAAGGGCAGTTTGATCTTGCAAAACAAGGAGTTGCCATCATGAGACAACAAGGACTTGGTGGTGATTTTATCAATATAGCTAGCAAGAACGGATTGGTTTCAGGACCTAACAATGTAGGATATGGTACTGCAAAAGCAGCACAACAACACATGTCTAGATTATTGGCAGCGGAACTTGCATCCGATAAGATTAGGGTAAATGTTGTAAATCCGGATGGCGTTATCGTTGGTAGTAAAATTTGGGAAGGCGAATGGGCCGAAGGCCGTGCAAAAGCTTACGGTATTACTGTAGAGGAACTTCCTGCCCATTATGCAAAAAGAAATTTATTGAACGAAATCATCTATCCAGAAGATATTGCAAACGGGGTATTTGCCCTTGTAGGAATTTTGGATAAATCCACAGGAAACATCATTAATGTAGATGGTGGTATGGCAAATGCTTTTGTAAGATAAATTGAATTGTAAATATCCCTCGTGGTAAGCCCACTAGGAATTCGAAGGAAATAATATTTAAATTTCGACGCAAGCGTCGGAGCATATAAATCTCGATTATCGAGTTAATTAGATTGAGTTAATGTACATGTTTCCCCAGGTCTAAAGATCTGGGGTTGCACTAGCCACAAAGTAGATGATATGATAGTAGAGAATTCCGCCATTGCGGCCGATAATAAAAATTTAGTGCAAGCTCAAAATGAGAAATTCGATTTTCTTGCCAATCAACTAACTAAATCGGGTATTGATGTTAATGGCGTTATAAAAAAGCTGGCTGAATTCCAAGTCGCCATACCCAGTTGGGCCTTAGGGGCCGGTGGTACTCGTTTTGGCCGATTTTCCTTTGGTGGTGAACCTGCCTCCTTAGAGCAAAAAATTGATGATGTGGGAATCATTCACGCTCTTACGCAAACGGCAGGCGCTATTTCATTACATATTCCTTGGGATATTCCTACCGATTATAATGCCATTAAGGAAAAGGCTGCCCAACACAATTTGATTTTCGATGCCGTAAATTCCAATACTTTCCAAGATCAGAAAAATACCAGGGAAAGCTACAAGCATGGTTCATTAAGCAATATCAGTATTGCTTCTCGTGAACAGGCTGTGCAACATAATATTGATGTTATAAGAATTGGCGAAAAACTAGGTTCCAAGAGCCTAACCGTTTGGTTATCTGACGGTGCTAATTTTCCTGGGCAAACTAATTTTCAATCTTCTTTGTTACATACAGAAGACAGTTTGAAGAAAATATACAAGTCAATGCCCAAAGATTGGAGCTTGTTTATTGAATACAAACCGTACGAACCTAACTTTTACAGCACGGTTATACAAGACTGGGGTACCTCGTTTATGTTGGCCAACGCCTGCGGAGATAGAGCATATACCTTGGTAGATTTGGGTCACCATTTACCCAACACCAATATCGAGCAAATAGTTGCCACTTTAATGTTAAAGGGTAAATTAGGGGGATTCCATTTTAATGATAGTAAATACGGTGATGATGACCTTACGGTGGGCAGTATTAAACCTTATGCCCTCTTTCTTATTTTCAATGAGTTGGTTCAGGGGATGCAGCACAATCCTCAAAATCCATATCCTGCTTGGATGATAGATGCCAGTCACAATATCAAAGATCCATTGGAAGATCTGATCCAATCTTTAGAGGCTATTCAAGAGGCTTACGCAAAAGCAATGCTCATAGATCAGACAAAATTGAAAGAAGCACAAACTGCTCAAGACGTTACGCTTTGTCAAGAAATTATCCAAACAGCTTATAGAACAGATGTTAGGCCCTTATTGGCCAAAGCTAGATTGGAGAAAGGTGGCGCCATTTCCCCAATTTCAACGTATCGAAATCTTAAGGTCAGGGGAAATTTGATAAAAGAAAGAGGAGCTGACTCCATAGCAACCGGACTATAATTTGACCATCATGAAAATTAAAGTAACGGCTGTATTCGATATTGGAAGGACGAATAAAAAATTCTTTCTTTTTGACGAGAGTTTCCAAGAAGTACATCGTGAATATATTCGATTTGATGAAATCGAAGATGAGGATGGATACCCAACTGAAAACCTTGAAGCCATAGAAGAATGGGCTAAGAAAGTATTTGATAATATGCTCAATTCTTCGAAATATGAGATAGAAGCCTTAAATTTTTCATGTTACGGGGCAAGCCTGGTACATATAGATGAAAATGATAAAGCAATTAGCCCTCTATACAATTATATGAAGCCTCTAAATCATGATATTTATGATTTGTTTTATGAAGCTTATGGTGACGAGAAGGAACTTTCTAGAATAACGGGCTCTCCTAAATTAGGCATGTTAAACACTGGCATGCACTTATATTGGTTAAAACACACTCAACCAGAGGTTTTTAAAAGAACTAAATATTCCCTACACTTACCTCAATATCTAAGCTACTTGTTTACAGGCATCCCAGTAAGTGAGTACACAAACATTGGTTGCCATACCATGCTTTGGAACTTTGAAAAAAACGATTATCACTCATGGGTATATCAAGAGCAAATTGATGAAAAATTACCACCCATTAATTTCGCCAGAAAAACGACAATAGTAAATTACAAGGGCAAAAAAATTAAAATAGGTGTTGGAATCCATGATAGTTCCTCAGCACTATTACCATATATTCGAAGTATAACCAAACCATTTTTATTGGTTTCAACTGGCACATGGAGTATTTCGATTAACCCATTCTATAAAGGAATGCTTACCATAAAAGATATTAAGGACGACTCACTGTTTAATATGCGAATCGATGGTAGTCCGGTAAAAGTTTCTAGATTATTCTTGGGCCATGAATATAAACTTCAGGTTAAATATTTATCCAATTACTTTAATGTTTCAAATGATTCTCATAAGAAGGTAAAATTTGATCAATCAACTTTTTTTGAAATTAACAAAGATTTTGTTCACATGTTCAAATGGTCCACTTTGTCTTCAGAAGATATGCCAAATGAAACTACAATACCCTACAATAAATTTGAACATGCTTACCACCAGTTAATGTTGGAATTAGTTTTACTTCAAGAAAAAAGTATAAGGGCAGCCATAGGTAATTCAAAAATAAAACATCTTTATATTGATGGCGGTTTTAGCGACAACGAAGTATATATTCAATTACTTTCGTTATTCTTGGAAAATATGACTATCAACACTACAGATTCTTCATTAGGATCGGCCTTAGGAGCCGCTATCGTAATATCTGATATAAAACTAGAATCTAAATTCCTTGTTAAAAATTATTCCTTAAAAAAACACGTTCCTTTTATCACCAAATAAATATAATATGGCAGCAAATTTTGATTCTAATTACCCATCTGTTGATGATTTAAGAAACAAGGCAAAATCTAGGATTCCTAGATTTGCATTTGAGTATTTGGATGGTGGTTGTAATGAGGATGTGAGTTTAGCTAGAAATACTTCGGAAATCAGAAAGGTACAATTAGAACCGCGCTATCTTCAAAATTATGGAACCAGTTCCATTAAGACGAAGGTTATGGGAATGGAATTTGATTCTCCCTTTGGAATTGCACCTGTTGGGCTTCAAGGTTTAATGTGGCCAAATTCACCGGCTATTCTAGCAAAAGCCGCTTTTAATCACAATATCCCTTTTATATTAAGTACCGTAACCACCATGGATATTGAAAAGGCAAGTGAATTAACCGAGGGTAATGCCTGGTTTCAATTATACAATCCAGTGGATGATGCCATCAGGGATGATCTAATTGATCGTGCCCAAGCGGCGGGCTGCCCAGTTTTGGTATTACTTTGTGATGTACCTACTTTTGGATTTCGCCCAAGAGATTTTAAAAACGGACTTGCTTTACCACCAAAAATGACTTTGGCCAACATACTTCAAATTTTAGGAAAACCCACATGGGCTTATAACACTTTAAAGTATGGCCAGCCCACCTTTGAAAATTTAAAACCTTACACCCCTGAAGGATTGAACCTAAAACAATTGGGTGCCTTTATGGACAAAACATTTTCCGGTAGGTTGAATGAAGAAAAAATAAAACCGATACGCGATAAGTGGAAGGGGAAATTGGTCTTAAAAGGTGTTGCTTCGGAACAAGATACCAAAGATGCCATAAAAATGGGATTTGATGGCATCATACTTTCAAACCATGGCGGTAGACAATTGGATGCCGCACAATCAACAATTGGTACTTTACAAGATATAGCGTCAACTTATGGCGACCAAATAGAAATAATGTTAGATAGTGGTTTACGCTCTGGACCAGATATTGCGAGAGTCATGGCCAGTGGTGCCAAATTCACTTTTATGGGACGTTCCTTCATGTACGGTGCAGGAGCACTGGGCAATAAAGGTGGGGACCACACCATTGGTATGTTGAAAACACAGTTTAAACAAGTCATGGACCAACTCTGTTGTGAGCGTGTTGAAGATCTACCCAAACATTTAATAAAAAAATAACCAACCAAAACTAAAAATATGAGTCAGTTTAACATTGAAGAGGAAATAGAGGATATTGTTGGTGGTGAATTTGAAAGAACGCCAGTACCACAATCCAAACTAAAAAGTTGGAAAAGCTTCTTAGGGATGTACGCAGGGGAACATGCCGCTGGAACCGAATTTGTAATTGGCCCATTATTTTTAACTACGGGTGTTAGTGCTTTTGACCTGATAATTGGTCTCTTGCTTGGAAACTTAATGGCAGTTCTTTCATGGCGTTTTCTAACTTCAGAAATTGCCGTTAAAAGAAGATTGACGCTTTATTATCAGCTAGAAAAAATATGTGGAACAAAATTGGTTGTAGCCTATAATTTAGCAAATGGTGTATTGTTTTGCTTCTTGGCAGGAGCCATGATTACAGTATCGGCTACAGCCGTGGGTATTCCTTTTGATATGGAAATGCCCAAACTTACGGACACTATGCCCAATGGTGCTACGTGGATTATTATTGTATTAATTATTGGTGCTGTAATTTCATTGATTGCTTCAAAAGGTTACGATACCGTATCCAAAGCAGCCAATTGGATGTCACCGGTCATCGTATTGGCATTTTTAGTTTGTGGAATTGTAGCATTGCAACAATTGGGAGTTGGTAGTTTTTCTGATTTTTGGAATATTTGGGGAGAAGGCAGTGAGCCCTTTCCAGGGCAAATAAAATATACGTTTTGGCATGTATTCTTTTGGTCTTGGTTTGCAAATGCAGCAATGCATATAGGCATGTCCGATCTATCCGTTTTTCGTTTTGCAAAAAAAGCAAGTTCTGGATGGACAACAGCAGCAGGTATGTACGTAGGACACTACATGGCTTGGATAGCGGCCGCTTTACTATACGCTGTATATGTTCAGACACCTGAGGCACAGGCCTTATTGGGACAGGGTGAGGCACCAACTGTAGCACCAGGTCCATTAGCTTACAATGCCATTGGGGTATTCGGTATTATTGCCGTAGTACTAGCAGGTTGGACTACCGCCAATCCTACGATTTATAGGGCTGGGTTAGCTTTTCAAGCAATCATGCCAAAAGCCTCCACCTTTTGGGTCACTATTTTGGCTGGATCAATTGCCACGATTGCTGGATTATTCCCTGCCTTTGCCATGAAATTATTGGACTTTGTAGCATTATATGGATTTATATTAGCACCTATTGGGGCCATTATTGTTTTTGAACATTTCTTTCATAAACAATCGGGTATCATAACCAACTATGCTGAAAAAGCGAACTTACAGTTCAACAAATCGGTCTTGTTTGCTTGGGCGATAAGTTTTGGACTATTTTATTTTATATCTGTTCAGTTTAATGTGTTTCTATCATTCGTAACATTACCAGCATGGTTATTATGTGGCGCCTTGTTTTTGGTTTTTAGTAGATATTCTCAAAAGAAGGTATAACCTAATATATAAACTACACCTATTTCATTTCTAAATAACATAGGTCTATATAGCACTGTTTATTTTAAAGACTATTCTCTATTAATAATAAGCTTTAATATAAATTGAATCAATACTTTTTAAATTTATCCGGTTAAAAGTTGATATAAAAATATAGCAAATAGGAATGGTTATAGTATCTTGAACAAACATTCAAAGGTGTAATTTACCTCAATAATAGAAATGGTGGCTCCGTCTCCTTTACTATGAAACATTTATTTAAAAAAGAGGTTTCCAAGAAAATTAGTTTAAAAATATCAAGAATTGAAATTAGAAAATACATGGAGATGGTACGGGCCAAATGACCCTGTTTCATTACAAGATATAAGACAAGCAGGCGCCACAGGTGTCGTTAGTGCTTTGCACCATATCCCCAATGGTGTTGAATGGTCGATTGATGAGATCATAGAACGTAAAAAAACAATTGAAGCGGCAGGTCTTACTTGGTCTGTAGTAGAAAGCGTTCCTATTCATGAACAGATAAAAACAAAAAAAGGAGATTATAAAGTCTACTATGAAAACTACAAACAGACACTTATAAATTTAGGCAAATGTGGCATCGATACGGTCTGCTATAACTTCATGCCTGTTCTTGATTGGACGAGAACCAACTTAGATTACGAAGTTGAAGATGGTTCTACAGCACTACGGTTTGAAGCTGTAGCTTTTGCTGCATTCGAATTGTTTTTATTAAAGAGGCCAGGGTCTGAAAATTCATATACAACAAAGCAAAAATCCGATGCAAAAGCATTTTTAAGCAAACTGGATGAGGAAGGTCAAAAAAAATTAATAAGAAATATAATTGCTGGGTTACCAGGTGCAGAGGAAGGTTATTCATTAGAAGAATTCAATACTATCCTCGCTACATATGACGCTATTGGCCCAAATGAGCTTAAGGCACATTTATTCGATTTTTTATCTCAAATAATTCCTGTTGCAGAAAAATCGAATGTAAAAATGTGTATACATCCAGATGATCCGCCTTTTCCAATCCTAGGACTACCTAGGGTTGTAAGTACAGAACAAGATATTATTGACCTTTACAATGCTTTTGATAGTCCAAACAACGGGTTAACTTTTTGCACAGGTTCCTTTGGAGTTCGGCCTGATAACGATTTACCCGGTATGGTAGAACGTTTAGGCGGCCGAATTCATTTTATTCATTTACGAAGTACACAAAGAGACGCCGATGGCAATTTTCATGAAGCTAATCACTTAGAAGGCAATGTAGATATGTATGCCGTTATGAAGGCGTTGATAAAGGAACAGGAAAAAAGAAAAACAGCAGGAAGAAAAGATTTCAGGATGCCTATGCGTCCTGATCATGGTCACAAAATGTTAGATGATTTGAGAAAGAAAACTAATCCTGGGTATTCAGGAATTGGTAGGTTACGTGGTTTAGCAGAATTAAGAGGATTGGAAATGGGAATAAGAAAAAGTTTGAATTAGAATCTTTTTCAAACTTTTTCTTAAATCATTGTTATTTGTCGAACGCCTTTAATTCGCCTTCAGTAAATTCCATCCCAGAATTAGATTTTACATTTCTAAGCTCATTAATACGTTCTTTACCCAATGTTTTGGGAACATCGGAAAAAGCATTCGTAACATATGATATTATGTCGGCAATATCTATATCTGAAACCGATTCATTTCTTCTTAAACCTGGCATTGCCAGATTCATAGTGTATTCTTTACCATTAACATGTACAGGACCTTCTAAGCCATGTAGTACTATTAGCGCTAAACGCTCTGTATTTTTCACATGTTCAGAATTCATTAAAGGAGGCGCTAGACCTTCTATTCCTTTTCCATCGGCCCCATGACATGATGCACATATTTGAAAAAATATTTTAGCTCCACGTGTCCTATTATCTTCATTAATTTTTTTTCTAGTATAAATGGAATTTAGTTTACCCTGTTTTTTATCTGAAATACCCCGAACTAGCTTATTTACAAACTCAGTATGCTTCAGGGTATCCATTATCGCTTCATTGCTATAAATTAAGGTATCAACATCGGTTAAACCACTAATTATCGCTTCGGTAATTGTGCTATTAAGTTTTCTTCTTTTTAAAATCTCCATCATAATTGGAGTGAATTTAACTTCATTGAGGGCTATCCAACTTCCTAGGGAACCGCCCAAATAAACATCCAAACTAAGTTCATTTTTCTTCAAAATTGAATTAAAAACTCTAATTGCCTTTTCTATATTTTCTTCAGAAACGAAATGTTTTGATAGTACAAGGGCATGGGCAATAGCCTCAAGATTATCGGTATTCATAACCTCTACTAATAAATCAAAAGACAAGGCATCCCAACCTTCTAGAACATATAAAGCATGTAATTGGCTTAATTTATTTTTGGAGTTGAGTACTACATCCTTAACTGCATCAGTAGCTTGGGTCAAACCTTTAAAAATTAAATATTGCTGTGCTCGGTCACGGATCCATCCATTTTTATTGGATAACAGAGAAACCAATTCAGTAGCATTCAAAACATCAAAATCAGGAATGATATCAGCCACAACATCCACATGATTTACTTTTAATATCCTTCCAAAATCAACCAACGTATCTAACCTATCAGTTTTTATTTTTTCTCTTAGATAAGGACTCATATAGGCATGATGACCAATAATACCTCGATGCATATCAACAATATACATACTACCTTCTGGACCATTCTTTAAACTTACCGGACGAAAACCTTCATCGGTAGAAGTTAAAAATTCTTTATTCTGCCAAGCTTGTTTTGCAATAACCGAATCACCCGTAAAATTCAAAAGTGCTCTTTTTACCAAATTACCTTCTGGTATACAAATAAAAACATTCTGATCATACAATTCTGTAAACGCACCTCCTCTATATACCAATGGACTACATGCAGCCGTAGCATTTACTATTATACTGTCGGCATTTAAAACACCTTTTGCATATCCCCTATTTACTGAAGCGGCATGAACTGGATATACCCTTTGGTCGGTTGTCATAAGCTTATCTACACTAGATTTTGGTGTAAAATATTTGTTTCGTATTGCGGTATTAGGCAAAACATAATCGCCTAATAATATTCTTGAATTATCATTATAATATAACCTTCCAAAATTGTCATGGGTTATACCCCATTGTCCTCTAAAAGTTGTTGGTTCTTTATTCCAAACCCCATTTGTTCGCCGATATCTAAAATTCGATTTGGCATTATAAATCCAGTTATCCATATTTAACTCTAATCCATTTGGTTGATGTTCAGGATTACCTTCTACCGCATAAACTGAGTCTACCAGGACTTTATTGACAGGTTTATCATCTTCAATTTCAACAAACCATAAATTGGGTGGTTCTGCATAAAGTAAGCCACCATATACATGTGCCAATGCTCGAGGCATTACCAAACTATCCATAAAGACTTTGAAATGGTCGGCTACTCCGTCCTCGTCCAAATCTTCTAAAATTAGGATACTCCCAGTTGGGTCTTCTTCGCTTGAACCTTGAATATCATTCATATAACCAGGCATCTGGGCAACCCATATTCTACCTTTGCCATCAAAATCGATAGCCACCGGAGCTTTTAATAGTGGTTCGACCGCAACAACTTCTAATTTAAAGCCATCTTCAATTTTATATGAATCTAAAGAAATACTTATCTTTTTTTGAGAGGACTCACATGAACATAAAATATAACCAAGGGTAAAAAGTAAAATAAGCTTAAAACGCATAAAAAAGTTAGTTTTGACAAAAAATTAATTACCTGAATATAAAGAGATATAACTCTGTTTTACTCTAATTACTCAGGAATTTTAAACTTGAAGTCCTTCTCTAATGCCCATTTCCAAACCTGTTAATTGTGAAAGACCAATTGCTCTACCAATTAATGAATAACCAGAATAAAACTCAATTTGACGCCTTTTATCATCTAATAAAACATGGCCATGATCCGGTCTCATCGGAATACCAACAATACCATTATTAGACCTTTTTCGCGCCTGTTGTTGCTTTATAAGAGCTTTCATTACTTTTTCAATTGGCACAGAACCGTTAAGATGATCTGCTTCATAAAAGCTACCATCTTCTTCTCTCGTGACATTTCTTAAATGGATAAAGTGAATCTTTTCGCCAAAATCCTCTATGATTTTCACTAAATCATTGCTAGAGGATGCGCCTAAAGAACCTGAACAAAAGGTTAATCCGTTGCTAGAAGATGGACAACACTCTAACAAAAATTTTATTTCCTGATAATTAGAAACAATTCTTGGTACACCAAATACTGAAAACGGTGGATCATCAGGATGGACAGCCATACGGACCCCAATTTTTTCAGCTTCGGGAATAACGGCATTTAAAAAATAAGACAAATTATCTTGAAGTTGCTTTTTAGAGATTTTTAAAACAGTAGCGTGATTGGCTTTAAACTCTTCTAATGCAATTAGCTTTTTAGAGCCTGGCATTCCAGACAAAATGGATTCTTCTAGTTTCTTTTTTTCTAAGTAAGTAAGTGCATCAAAGTAAGTTTTCGCATCATCATATGCTTCTTTAGTGTATGATTCTTTTGCGTTTTCTCGTTCTAATATAAATAAATCAAAAGCTGATGCTGAAACTGGACTATATCGTAAGGCCGATGCACCCGTAGGTAAAATATAATCCAAATCGGTTCGTGTCCAATCTATCAATTGCATAAAATTATAGCAAACATCGTATATGCCGTTTTCAGCAAGATTTTTAAGCGTTTGAATGTAATTGGCAATATAGGTATCCCTTTCAGGTAGTCCGTATTTAATTGCAGTATGAATATTTACACTTTCAACTACCGCCCATTCCATACCATGGGCCATAATTTCAGATCTTAATGTGGCAATCGTTTCTACAGGCCACACCTCACCAATCGGAACTTTTTGACATGCAGCTACAATTCCCTGTACACCTAACTGTTTTATATCTGATAAGCTTACTCCAAATTCAGGACCGAACCAGCGAAAGGTTTTCTTTAAATAATCCATACTTCTTACTTACAAACTAGTTTTTCTAAAGGATTCTAGATTTATAAATCCAGAAAACAATCAATTATAAAATAATAGCCTTAAATCGCATCATTATCTTTAAAAAATAAATACCTAAACACCTGAAAATGAACTAAAACCACCATCGACATCGTAAATACTACCTGTAACAAAACTAGAAGCATCACTTAATAAATAGTGCACCATACCATTAAGTTCTGAAGCATCACCAAAACGACCCATTGGTGTATTTTTAATTATACTATTACCTCTTTCTGTATAAGTGCCATCTTCATTAGTTAACAATCTTCTGTTCTGATTACCAATAAAAAAGCCTGGTGCAATTGCATTCACTCTTATTTTATCACCATGTTTAGAAGCAAGCTCATTCGCCATCCATTTTGTGAAAATATCTATAGCACCCTTGGCCATTGAATAACCCAATACCCTAGAAATACTTTGCTTAGCGGCCATTGAAGAAATATTTACTATAGAACCATAACCCTGTTCTACCATTAATTGGCTCAATATCACTGTTGGAATCACAGTACCAAATAAATTAATATCGACTACTTTTTGGGTATCCCCCATTGCTATATCTTGAATCGTCTGATCAGGTTTCAATGTTGCTCCTGGTATGTTACCGCCAGCAAGGTTTACGAGTCCGTCTAAATATTTAAATTCCTTTTTTATTTCTTTCCTTAATGCAGTAAGTTGCCCCTCATCCATAACATCTACCTTGAAAATATGGGTGCTGTTGGTTACTATGGCATTCAATTCATCTTGTTTAGCCTTTAACTTGTCTTCTGACCTACCAAGTAATAATACGTTTGCTCCATTTCTTACAAGGTATTCAGCAATTGAACCACCTAAGGTACCGGTACCTCCAGATAGTGCGTAATTCCTATTTTTTAAAGATAATAACTCGTTCATATATTTATTTTACTTTTATTCTGAAAAGAATTAGTTTATAATTTTTTAACGCTATTAATGTAGAGCACTAAAATACCTCCAATACCTTATCTATAAAATGTAATTCTGCAGCTTTCTAACGATAAAACTTTAAACTACTTTAATTTTTACCTATGCTATGCCAAGTTAAGGTATTTCTTAAAATGAACTTGTGAACTATAGTCTTTATAAAAATTGAATTCCCTATTTATTATCTGATTTCCATTATTAAAATCTTTGAACAAGAGCTTTTTACCCCATAAAATTATCGGTATGATAAAAGTTATGCCTATTCAACTATTTTCTAGTTTAGAGTAATTTATTTCCTCTCTACACCTGTAACTTTGCCAACTATTTCTATATACCGTGAAGAAAGCAATTCTCTTTATGATTATAAGTACGTTTTCATTTAGTTTAATGAATTCGTTTGTAAAACACCTAAGTCATTATCCAACCTTTGAAATTGTTTTTTTCAGAACAGCTGGCTCATTACTATTAGGAACAATCTATATTTTAATTAAAGGAATTCCCATCTTAGGTAATAGTAGAAGATTAATGATTTTTAGAGCTTTAGCCGGGATAACCGCTATGAGTCTTTTTTTTATGTCGTTGCAATATTTACCGGTAGGCACAGCCGTTTCCTTAAGGTACCTGGCACCCATTTATGCCGCAGTTTTCGCTATTTTTTTACTAAATGAAAAACTAAAAACTATTCAATGGTTTCTTTTTTTATTAGCATTTAGCGAAGTACTAATCTTAAAAGGTTTTGACCAAGAACTCAATACAACAGGCTTGTTGTTAGTTCTAGTTGCTTCGATTTTTAGTGGATTGGTTTATGTTCTTATTCGTAAAATTGGTAATAACGACCATCCTTTGGTAATTGTCAATTATTTTATGTTTCTCGGTACAGTAATTGGAGGCATATTAAGTATAAATGGATGGATTCAACCAAAAGAAAATGATTGGCTATTATTATTAAGCCTTGGTATTTTCGGGTTCTTCGGTCAAGTATTCATGACCAAAGCTTTTCAAATAGCTAAGACCAATTTAGTTGCTCCACTTAAATATATTGAGGTAATATTTACGATTTTGATAGGAGTTACATGGTTCGATGATATATATTCCGTTTGGAGCCTAATGGGAATTCTAATGATTATCGCCGCCTTGGTAGCCAATGTGTTAATTGGTAAACGATAAATAAATCTGTAATATATCAAAATAAAAAAGCCACCGAATACAAAGTTTCGGTAGCATATAGTTATGGTCAGAAATTTCTTTTATTTTCTATCAGATTCCTGCTCTGCTAAACTATTATTAGCATCATTTAATGAGTTTACTATTACAGTTGTTACCTCATCTTGTATCTCCTCAGAATAGTTTAAATAATAAATAGCAGACAACATTAGTGTTAATACTAACATTAGATTCACAACCATTTTAGAATCGAAGAAATTATCTCTTTTACTCATATCAGTAAGTGTCTGGTTTACAGTAGGAATATAAGTCAAAAAAAACTAATTAACAAATTTTTAAGAAAAATATCTGATTAAGATTTTCATCAAAATCTATATGTACGTTAAAGAATACTTAAATATTAACCTTTTTAATTAACTAATTAACAGTGATTTAAAATACAATTGCATTAAATTTTAACTTAAATAGGTAAGCTAGACTACATATCGTTTTTAAATTTGTATTAAGTTTTAATTTTAAACTAGAATTATGAAAATCTTAAAATCAATTACGATTACTGCACTCCTATTTTTAGCCATTGGTCTAAATGCACAGAACAACAAAGATCAAAAAATAATTAGAGATGCAAATAAAGCAATAACCAAGCTAATGAAATTGGAAGTGGGTCTAGACCAATTTTTCTCGAATTCAGCCGGATATGTCGTTTTCCCTAATGTTGGTAAAGGCGGATTAATTTTTGGTGGCGCTTCAGGAAATGGAGTAGTTTATGAAAACGGAACTATGATAGGAATGGCCAATTTAAAGAAATTTAGTGTAGGTCTTCAAGCAGGTGGTCAAGCAATTACTGAAGTAATATTTTTTGAAACAGAAGCCGACTTAGCAGAATTCAAAGAAGGAGATTTTGAATTTTCAGCTGAAGCCTCTGCAGTTGCATTGAAATCTGGAATTGCAGTTAATGCCAAATACAGAGATGGTGTTGTAGTTTTTGCGCTACCAAAAGCAGGTCTAATGGCAGATGCATCAGTTGGTGGTCAAAAATTTGAATATAAACCGATAATAAATTAATCCATTAAGAAAAAAATAAGAATTCAGGCTTATCTTATTTTTTAATATTATCTATTTATAGTAATATCTGGGTAACAGGTCTTTCTATCATTAACAAATATAATCGTCCCATTTATATATTCAGATTCATTTGATATCAACCAATTGTCTTAACCAGCCTTATCATCAAGAATACCAATTTGTTTGTATGATATTAATTTCAACATTATTTCCCTACCCTCATCTTTAATACTACAAACATCTTTATCACTATCTGTTTCGATAGCTCTTGAGATGCTTGAGTTACACCGTATTTTTCTGGAGTGTATTCATACAAATAGTTTGCATTAATAAAATCTACCCACCTTTAGATACAACTTCTCCTAAAACATCAATAGAACCGATAACAATACAAATTTACTCCTCCAATCTTTTATTCGGTATTTAGATAATATGTTTTTAATGCTAATTAAAATTACTCTAGAATACGGATTTAGATTATCGTAATAACCAAATTTTATAACCCTAAGCCACTCGCTATGATTCTAAAATATTAATTAGATTTTTACTATAAATAAAATGGGCCTACTATAAATTAGGCCCATTTTAAAAACATTATCAAACAATTAATTAGAAATAATATTAAAACTATTTCCCGTTAAAAAATATCATGATACCAATTACAATTAAGACGATGATAATAGAAACGGTTACATCGACCCAATTATAACTGCTCTTATTTTTATTTTTCTCCTCTTCAGTAATCGTTCCGAATGTAAGGTTTACAATTTGTTCTTTATCTGGCACTTCTGTCATTAAACTAACCACCACCATAAAAATTAAGCAGAATAAGAAAAACCATGCCCCAAAGGTCAAGAAATTCATGTCTCCCAAGAAATACAATAAACTATCAGAATCTAAATTGTTTTTCACCAATTCTAAGGCAATTCTTAGAAAGGCTACTACAATACCCATTACTAAAGTATAAAAGGCTCCTGTTGAGTTTATTCGTTTATAAAATATACCTAAAAGAAAAACAGCTGTAATTGGTGGCGCTATATATGATTGTACACTCTGTAAATATTCATACAACACGCCTGATATATTTGCCATAATCGGAATCCAAATAATACCGATAATAACAACAAAAACAGTTGCTATTTGTCCAGTTCTCACTAATTTTTTCTCTGGTGCATTAGGTCTCAATTTTTTATATACATCAACTGTAAATAATGTAGAACAAGAATTAAATACCGAAGCCAATGAACTCATAAGTGCTGCTAATAATCCTGCTGCAACAAGACCCCTTAAACCTGAAGGCAATAAATTACTCATTAAAACCGGAAAGGCTTCATCGGCACTTTCCCACTCCAATTCCCCTCTCATTTTTAAGGTAAGCGCGATTACGCCAGGTATTAAGAATAAAAATACCGGTAAAAGCTTTAATAATGCCCCAAAAATAGTACCACGCCTTCCTTCCTTAATATTCTTCGCTGTTAATGTTCTTTGTACAATGTACTGATCCGTACACCAATACCAAATACCTACTATAGTACTCGTGATAAAAAGAGATGGCCAAGGAAAATCTGGGTCGGTTGCCGGTCTCCACATATTAAAATATTCAGGTCCTAGGGTATCTACCATACTTCCCCATCCTCCAACTTTATCTAAACCGATAAATGTTAAAACTGCAGCACCAACAACCAATAGAATTGCCTGAAGTGTTTCTGTATAAACTACGGCACGCATACCACCTAAAACTGTGTATATACCCGTTAAGACAACCGTTGCAATGGCACCCGTCCAAAAATCAATACCTAATAAGGCAGAAACTACAACCCCTCCTGCATAAATCGTTACCGAAATTTTGGTAAGTACATAAGCAACTATGGAAAAAATAGATAGTACCCATCTTGATCTAGCATCAAAGCGTTTCTCCAAAAATTCTGGCATTGTAAAAACACCACTTCTAGAATAAAATGGAAGAAATACCCAGCCTAACATTAAGACTACCCATGCGTGAATTTCATAAATAAGCAATGGTAGTTTATTACTTGCACCTGTACCCGCTAAACCCACTACATGCTCAGAACCTA
This sequence comes from uncultured Maribacter sp., assembly GCF_963975365.1. Classification (GTDB taxonomy): domain Bacteria; phylum Bacteroidota; class Bacteroidia; order Flavobacteriales; family Flavobacteriaceae; genus Maribacter. The sequence continues at coordinate 233,298 of NZ_CAXBGF010000002.1, forward strand.
TGTTCGATGCAAAAATAGAGGCTCCAACTACGAACCAACCAACATTTCTACCAGCTAAAAAATAATCTTCTGTATTATCTTCTTTCTTTCGAATAACCCAAACGGCTATTCCGACCAGTAATAAAAAGTAAAGCGAAATACTGATCCAATCTAAATTATCTAATTGTTGCATGCTAATGGTTTATTTGGTAGAAAACTTAAAGGTAGTTTTAGTTGAATATTTATCTCCTGGTTCTAAGGTCACCGAAGGAAATTTTGGTTGATTGGGAGAATCTGGATAGTGTTGGGTCTCTAAACAAAAACCGCTTCTCTTTGCGAATGTTCCTCCGTTTGGTGCAGGTAATGTTCCATCTAAAAAATTACCTGTGTAAAATTGTATGCCAGGTTCATCTGTTAGAACCTCTAATGTACGGCCAGACTCTGGGTGATATGCTTTGGCTACCGAACGGTAACCAGATTCATAATCGTTCAATACCCAACAATGATCGAAACCACCACCTAATTTTATTTGTTCATTTTCTGCATTGATATCCTTTCCTACCAACTTTGCTTCTCTAAAATCAAAAGGAGTTCCCTCAACCATAGCTAATTCTCCTGTTGGTATTAACCCACCATCTACAGGAATGTATGTGTCAGCATCAATTTCTACTTCGTGATCCAAAATGGTTTGTGAAAAATCACCAGAAAGATTAAAGTATGAATGTTGGGTAAGGTTAACGACAGTAGTTTTATCTGTTGTAGCTTCATACAAAACATCTAAACTATTATCAGAATTCAATGTATAAGTTACCATAGTAGTTAAGTTACCAGGAAAACCTTCTTCCATGTTCTTACTTAAATAACTAAGCTTTAAAACTCCCTTATCTCCGTCTTGTATATCTACTACTTTCCATACAACCTTATCAAAACCTTTTAACCCACCGTGTAAACTATTTTCACCATTATTTTTGGCCAAAGTATAATCGGTATTATTCAGACTAAATTTTCCTTTAGCTATTCTGTTACCGTAACGACCTACCAATGCTCCAAAAAATGGATTATCTTTTTCATATTGTTCTAAATTCTCAAAACCTAAAACAACATTCTCTAATTTTCCTTTATTATCTACTGTCTTTAAAGATGTAATACGCCCACCATAAGTTATGATATCAACCTCAAATCCATTTATATTTTTAAGAGAAAATAATTCCACCTTTTCACCTCTTTCTGCTACCCCATAATCACTTTTTTCAACTTTGATTGTCTTAGTTTCTCCTTTTGACATTTCTTCGTTGCCTTCTTTCATAGTTTTTTCCTTACAGTTAACGTTAAGTAATAATGTACCTAATAGCAGAAATAAATAACAGATTTTGGTAAATGGTTTCATATCTTAAAATTATTACAATTTATTTTTGAATAAATGAAAATACGCTTCATTGGCATTTAATTGATTTTTAAATTCACGAATCGTTGTATTCTTATCGATTACTACCAATTCAATCCCTGCCATTTCTGCAAAATCTTCCATAAATTCAGTAGTCAACGCTTGAGAATAAACTGTATGATGAGCTCCGCCAGCCAATATCCACGATGTTGCTGCAATCTCCAAATCGGGTTTTGCATCCCAAAGTACTCTAGCTACTGGCAAATTAGGTAAATTTCCCATTGGTTTTACAGCTTCGACTTCGTTTACTATCAATCTAAATCGATTACCTAAATCTACTAGTGATACATTAATTGCAGGACCCGATGGTGAATTAAATACCAGACGTACAGGGTCTTCTTTTCCTCCTATTCCTAAAGGATGTACTTCACATGATGGTTTTGCATCTGCAATAGATGGACAAATTTCTAACATATGAGACCCCATAACATACGCTTTTTCAGGTGTAAAATGATAGGTATAATCTTCCATAAACGAAGTACCGCCTTCTAAACCTGTAGCCATAACTTTTAATGCTCTTAACAAGGCTGATGTTTTCCAATCTCCCTCACCACCAAAGCCATAACCATCTGCCATTAATCTTTGTGTAGCGATACCAGGTAATTGTTTTAATTCCCCCAAGTTTTCGAATGTATCGGTAAAAGCCTTGAATCCTCCTTCATCTAAAAATGCCCTTAACCCCAATTCAATTTTCGCAGCATCAATTAATGATTGTCTTTTTCCTCCACCACTTTTCAGCTTTTCACTCAATACATAGCTGTCCTCATATTCTGCCACCAAAGTATCGACTTCATTTTGCGTTAATTTATTCATATGCTTAACCACATCTGAAGAGTCATAGCCATTTACAGAAAAACCAAATCGTAATTGTGCTTCCACCTTATCACCATCTGTTACTGAAACCTCTCTCATATTGTCACCAATACGAGCTACATTAAGATTTTGAAATTCATGCCAACCCATGGCTACACGTGCCCAGTTTCCTAATTTTTGTTGAACTCTTCCTGTCTGCCAATGCCCTACAACAATTTTTCTGTCTTTACGCATTCTAGTCATCATATGACCTAATTCTCGATCACCATGTGCAGATTGATTAAGGTTCATAAAATCCATATCAATCGTTTCCCATGGCACTTCTGCATTATATTGCGTATGCAAATGACATAGCGGTTTATTTAAAACACTCAAGCCTTTAATCCACATTTTAGCAGGAGAAAAAGTGTGCATCCAAGTGATTACTCCTATACAATTTTTACTTGAACTTGCTTCAAGACAGACATCTGTAATTTCATTTGGAGTTTTAACCGTGGGTTTATAAACGATATTTACCGGTATATATTTAGAGGAATTTAATCCATTAACAATGCTCTGAGAATTCACCGCTACCTGTTTAAGGGTATCTGGTCCATATAAATGCTGGCTGCCCGTAACAAACCAAATTTCCTTTTCATCTATATCTTTATTCATAATATGTAGTTGTTATTGACCGTAATAGGCATTTTTACCATGCTTACGTTCGTAATGTTTTTTTATTAAGGAATCTTTTAATCTTGCTGCATTTGGGTTTATTTGGAGAGTCAGATATGCCATTTGAGCAACAGTTTCCAATACTTTACTGTTATAAACCGCTTTAGCTGCAGTCTTACCCCAAGCAAAAGGTCCGTGATTACCTATTAAGACCATTTCAACTTCTTCTGATGATAAGTTTCTTTCCTTAAAACAATCAAGAATCTGAATACCCGTATTATGCTCATAGTTTCCTTCTATAAGAGTATCATTCATTGGTTCAGCGCAAGGTATATCTGCCGTTAAATGATCTGCATGTGTTGTGCCAAAAACCGGAATATCTTTTTGTGCTTGAGCCCAAGCAACCGAATAAGTAGCATGTGTGTGCGCTATACCGCCAATGTGATTCCAGTTTTTATACAGAAATGCATGTGTCTTTGTATCGGAAGAAGGTCTCATTGACCCTTCTACAATATTATTTTCGTAGTCAACGATTACGATATCATCTGGTGTTAACTTTTCATATGGAACGCCACTTGGCTTTATTGCAAAAACCCCATTTTCCCTATCTAATGCACTAACATTACCAAAAGTATAGATAACAAGACCTAAATCATTAAGCGCAATATTTGCTTCAAAACATTCTTGTTTGAGTTCTTTATATTTAGAATTCATTCTATTATTTTTTATTGATGGATCTCTCAATGAAACCACCTAATTCTTTATAAGAATCCATTAAATAATTATACGTTTCAACCGCCTCTATCTGAGGATGATATTCGGCTTCAAAATCACTACCCATTTGTTTACTTGCCTCTACCACATTTGAATAAATACCTGATGCTACAGCTGCATAAATAGCAGCACCTAAAGCAGGTGCTTGATCAGAAGCGGCCACCTTAATCGGCATATTCATGACATTTGCCAAAGTTTGCATAATAAATGGTGATTTTCTCGCAACACCTCCAATACCAATAATGGAATCAATTTTTACACCTTCTTGTTGAAAACGATCTGCTATCATTTTCGAACCAAAACATATAGCATTCACCAATGCTTTAAAAACATGAGGTGCTTTAGAGCCTAGAGAAAGATTTGAAATAGCACTTTTTAGGTTTTGGTCGGCATCTGGTGTTCTTCTTCCATTTATCCAATCTAATGCCGTAGGTATACTTTCTGATAAAGGAATAGCTTCTGCTGCATCTGATAATTTCTTAATGAAATCACTATCAATTTCATTTTTCAACGCATCTTTTTGTTGGTCTGATAAAATAGTAGAAGTCATTACTAAATTATCAATCGGCCATGATAGTAAATCTTTAAACCAGGCCAATAAATCACCAAAAGCAGATTGCCCAGCCTCAAGACCAACAAATCCAGGAATTACGGAGCCATCGACCTGTCCACATATACCTTTGATAGTCTTTCCTTCGACATCTTTATTTGCGGCAACCATTATATCACAAGTAGATGTACCCATGACCCGAACAAGGGCATGCTCGTCTATTTTAGCACCCACCGCTCCGGAATGTGCATCAAAGGTACCCACAGCAATTGCTGTGTCTGTTGTTAAACCTAGTTTAGTTGCCCATTCTTTACTCAAATTACCAGCAACCTCATCTGATGTATATGTTTTGTCATAAAGATTATCACGTAAATCCGCCAAATAAGGGTCTACCTTTTCTAAAAATTCTTTTGGTGGAAGTCCGCCCCAACTCTCATGCCACATTGCTTTGTGACCGGCAGCGCACCTACTTCGCTTAAAGGTTTTAAGATCTTTATTTTCAATAAGTAAATAGGTCATTAAATCGCAATGTTCCATCCAAGTAAAGGCTGTTTTCTTCACCTGCTCATCTTCCTTCACTACATGCGCAATTTTTGCCCAGAACCATTCAGAAGAATAAATACCTCCTACATATTTAGTGAAGTTTTGACCACCCCAATTAACGCCTAATTCATTAATTATCCCGGCCTCTTCGATTGCGGTATGATCTTTCCAAAGAATCATCATTGCATTTGGGTTTTCAGTGAAACCATCTACCAGTGCCAATGGAGTACCATCTTTGGTTACTGGCACTGGCGAAGAACCTGTGGTATCTATACAAATACCTTTTACTTCCTTTGGGTTTACATTACTCTGATCCATTACAGATTTTATTGTAAACTCAAGACCCTCTATATGGTCAAGTGGATGTTGCCTAAACTGATTAATAGAAGGGTTACAATATTTTTGTTCCACCCATCTTTTATACCAATGTACTGCAGCAGCTATTTCTGCTCCATTTGTAGAATTTATCAATACTGCCCTAACGGAATCCGAACCAAAATCTAAACCGATAACAAATGCCTTTTTCAAAATCTAGTTATTATAAAATTACATGTAAAAAATGCCTATTAAAATTTATTCCATCATAGCACCTTCTACAACAATAACCGAAAAAGGCGGTATAGTTAATTCCAAAATTCCCTTTTTAAACTTAAAATCGTTGAAATTTTTAGGAGCAATTTTGTTCGGGTTTTCAAAAGAATTATGGTCGTGTAAACTTTTTGAACTTAAAATAGCACCACTGATATTCTTTAATTTGAATTCATTCAAGTCAATGGCCACCATAGTGTTCTTTTTTGAATCAATATTGGTAAACGAAATATGGACTTTTTGGTTTAAATCTTTAGACGCGGAAACCGTTAATGCAGGTAAGGTTTCCCCTTTGAAATTATACGATGGCGAATCAAATGAGAGCGGTATCAATTTTGCATCTTGATGCACTTTATACATGTTCATTACATGATAGGTAGGTGTTAGTATCATCTTCTCTTTATCGGTCAAGATTACCGCCTGTAGCACATTGACGGCTTGTGCCAAATTGGCCATTTTTACACGGTCAGCGTGGTTATTGAAAATATTCAGGTTCATACCGGCAATCATTGCATCACGCATGGTATTTTGTTGGTAAAGAAATCCAGGATTTGTACCCTCGGAGACTTCATACCATCCGCCCCATTCATCAACAATCAGATCTACCTTCTTTTCCTCATCATACTTATCCATAATGGCCGTATGTTTAACGATTAGCTCTTCCATTAACCAAGATTCCTTCATGGTCTTAAAATAAGTTTCTTCGTCAAAATTTACATCTGGACCTTTAGCACTCCAATCGATAACCGAATAGTGGTGAAGAGCTACTCCTTGCAACATGCTTTTAGGTATATTTTTCATTAACACCTCTGTCCAATTATAATCGTCATTACTAGCCCCTGATGCAATTTTATAAATACCTCCCTCCACATCAGCATCTGACATGAACGTTACATATTTTTTATAAATATCCGCATAGTATTCTGGGCGCATATTACCTCCGCAACCCCAAGCTTCGTTACCTATTCCCCAATATTTCACCCCCCATGGTTCTTCCTTGCCGTTTTCGCGTCGTAAATCGGACATAGGGCTTTTACCCTTAAAATTGGTGTACTGCACCCAATCGGCCAATTCCTGCACCCCTCCACTACCTACATTACCGGACAAATAGGGTTCGGCGCCCAATTCTTCACACAGGTTCAAGAAGTTATGGGTTCCAAAACTATTGTCCTCCGTAACTCCGCCCCACCATGTATTTACAATGGTTGGTCTTTGTTCTAAATCCCCTATACCATCCATCCAATGATATGTGTCTGCAAAACACCCTCCGGGCCAACGTAAATTCGGAATCTGCAATTCTTTTAATGCTTCAATGATATCTATTCGCACCCCCTCTGAATTCGGAATGACACTATTCTCACCAACATAAAAACCCTCATAAATACATCTGCCCAAATGTTCTGCAAAATGGCCGTATATATGTTTGCTTATAATTGGAGCATTTTCAATACTAACAATTTCAATTTTTGTTTGAGCAGAAATTAATTGGGAGAAGCCAACTAAAATCAAAATTGCCGCAGACTTTAAAAAATGTTTATCCATAAAAATGTGTATTAATCTTAAATATGATTATATAAATTCTAGCCTTTTTTAAAATCGAATTAGTGTTTTAGTTCACTATAATTTATTCAACAACAACAATAATAAATAAAAAAAGTGTATTTTAAACACTTAACTTTAAAAATTTTCACATCATAAATAAATCCTTTAAAATAATTAGCTTGCCATTCTATTAGACATAAAATGATACTTAGCACATACAATAAAGAAGACAAAGTATTACTCGCTGTAGACTGCATTATTTTTGGTTTTTTAAAAGATGAATTAAAAATTTTATTAGTACAAAGAGACTTTGAACCTGAAAAAGGAAAATGGTCATTAATTGGTGGATTTCTTAAAAAAGAAGAAAATTTAGATAAGGCCGCAATTAGAATTTTAAATCACTTAACCGGTCTTAACAATATTTATATGGAGCAGGTATATACCTTTTCTAAAGTAGATAGAGATCCTGCAGAAAGAACTATTTCTGTTGCTTATTATGCTCTAATTGATATTGCTACCCATGATGAGAAAATTTTAAAACAAAACCCAATTCAATGGTTTAATCTAAAAGATGCACCAAAGTTGATTTTTGACCATAACCGTATGGTTGAAAAAGCAATTGCAAGGTTACGCAGAAGAGCATTAAGTAAACCTATTGGATTTGAGCTTTTACCCGAAAAATTTACCATGAGACAGCTTCAAAAATTATATGAAGCTATTCTTGATTCAAAATTGGATAAAAGAAATTTCATCAACAAATTCAATTCATTTGATATATTGATAAAACTGGATGAAAAGGATATGACTTCTTCTAAAAAAGGTGCATATTTATTTAAGTTCGACCAAGAAAAATATAACCGAAAAGTAGAGGACGGTTTTAATTTTAAGATTTAAAATTTACTCAAATACGGTTTTAAGAAAATCATCAATTCTTTTTACGATTGGTTAAAACCAAGTATGATAAAGTACAAATGAATGCGGGGCAATTTCAAAAGAAATTACTTATGAATAGATACTATTTGTCCACAAAATTTAAATATAATCTTCCCTTTCTGCATACATTCGAGCACAGGAGCAATTCTTAAATAAAGTTGGCGGTATTTTTTCATAAACATAGGTTAGTGAAGATCCCATTTTCCATAAAACAGGATTTTCAGCTTTTCTATTCCCAAAACAATCGGTTGCTTCAGAAGTAACATTGCTATCATGGCCCTTTCTACTTTCTAGATGTACAAATGAAAGTGTTACATCTAAATCTGCTATTGCATTTACTTGAGATAATATTTCTGAATTACAAATACCGTTCTCAAAAAGTAGTTTATTTGCGGTTGTTCCTAACAATAATGTCAACTCACCACCGATAGAAAACCAGAAACTGCAATTTTTTATTCAACAGAAAACAAACAACGGACTACTTGGAGCCATAAAATATTTACAAGGATTATGCATTCACATACAAAATGATTTCTGTGTTGTAGGTTTTAGTAATAAACCGTTCACACAGTTCATGGAACCATCAATCAATTCCGTAGATCAATCACCCGTAGAAATGGGACGAATGGCGGCAAAAGTATTCTTAGAACAAATGGACAGCGAACAATAGGTCAAAATTCAGAAGAAAATTATACTTCCTTCTAAATTGGTCATAAGAAAGTCTTTCTATAAAATTTAAAGAGAAACTCCTCTCTTCCATGGGATAAAATCATCTTGACCTAATCGATCTGCCTTTGACTTTATTTCACCACTTGCTACCATTACAACATACTCCAAAATATCTTCACCCATTTGTTGTATAGTTTTTTCTCCACGAATAACAGCACCAGTATCAATATCAATAATATCTGGCATTCGTTCAGCAAGTATAGTATTTGAAGAAACTTTTAAAACGGGTGCAATAGGATTACCAGTAGGTGTGCCCAATCCTGTTGTAAATACAACCACATTGGCTCCTGACCCTACCATACCTGTGGTACTTTCAACATCATTACCCGGGGTGCAAAGTAAGTTCAAGCCAGGTTTTGTTACATATTCACCATAGTCCAAAATAGCTTCAATTGGCGATGTTCCGCCTTTTTTGGCAGCACCTGCAGATTTCATAGCATCGGTAATTAAACCATCTTTAATATTCCCTGGGGATGGATTCATATCAAAACCCGAACCCGCAGCCTCGGCCGAAGCTTCATAAGCTTTCATAAGTTGCATAAATCGAGCTGCATCATCATCGTTTACACATCGATTAACAAGCTCTTGCTCTACCCCACAAAGTTCTGGAAACTCAGAAAGAATTGGTGACCCACCAACTGCAGCTAGAATATCTGAAGCATAACCTAAGGCGGGGTTTGCAGAAATTCCAGAAAAACCATCAGATCCTCCACATTCCAATCCCATTTTCAAATTAGAAATAGAAGCTGGTTTACGTTGAATTGTATTAGCATCTTTTATCCCGGCAAATGAATCTTTAATAATGGTATTCAACATTTCATCGACCGTACCCATCTGCTGTTGCTCGTAAATAAGTACAGGCTTACTTAAATTTGGGTCAATATCATTTAATGCATTTTTCAAAAGGTCTATTTGCAAATTCTGACAACCTAAACTTAAAACAGTAGCACCTGCTACATTAGGATTTTTAACATAACCTGCTAAAAGTTTTGCTAGGGTTTGTGAATCTTGACGAATGCCACCACAACCACCTTGATGGGTTATAAATTTAACGTCAACGTTATCAAAAGCTTCACTGCTGGTTTCGGCTTTTCCATCATTATAATCAGCATCCTTCCCATTTATCAGATTACGTAATAATTGTCTTTGCTTTCGCTCTTTACCCATTGATAGTTCTTTTTCAAAAACTTCTTTGAGGACCTCTATATTTCTATTTTCACAAAAAACCAAGGGAAAAAACAACCATACATTTTGTGTCCCTACTTGCCCATCTGATCTATGATACCCCATAAACGTTCGGTCTTTCCACTTAGAGATATCTGGTGCCTTCCATGTAACTCTCTCTGTCCTTTTTGTAACCAAATTACTTTGATGTTTTACATTTTCGGTGGTTAGTACATCTCCTTTTTTAATTGGCAACATTGCCTTACCCACCAAAACACCATACATGAAAATTTGATCCTCCCTATCCAAATCAACAAATGCAATTTTATGTTTTGCTTTAGTATCGCTTAAGATAATAATTTCTTCACCTTCATATTGTACACAGTCACCCTGCACCAAATCTACTAAGGCAATTGCAACATTATCTTCAGCCTGAACTTTAATTAACTTTTTCTGCATGGATTCTATTTAAAAACTAACTTAATTTTGAGAAAGCCTCTTTAATACCGTACTCCTCAATCATTTTTAAGGATGTTGCAATAGCTTCCGTTAACCCTTCAATCTTATTCAAATCTTCATCCCAATACACAGTATTACCTAACACTTGTGATGCTATCTTTTCCATCGAATCTAATTTCCAAATGGCAGCCATTTCTGCCACAATTTCCTTACCATCATTAATAGGTAACTCTTTACCGTTATAAGTACCATTATAAAACCGAATTAAACACGCAAAAGCAAACACTGTTCGTGTCGGCAAATCGTTTGTTCGATTTACATATTCTAGCAAACTAGGTAAAACCCTAACCTTGAATTTTGAGATGGAATTTAATGCGATACTGGATAATTGATGTTTTATAAATGGATTTCTGAATCGGTCAAAAACAGCTTCAGCAAAGATTTCCAACTCCTTCTTTTCCATATCTAAGGTTGGAATAATTTCATCAAAAACCAACGACCTAATAAATGGTCCTGTAAAACTTTCATCTATGGTCTCTTTAACCGTTTCATTTCCGTAGAGTATAGAAAATGGTACCATTGCTGTATGTGCTCCGTTCAAAATTCTAACTTTTCTGGTTCGAAACGGTTGCATATCATCTACAATCTTAACAGCTAAATCTGTTTTATGAAATGGTAATTTTTCTTTTAATTTATCATTACCTTCAATCACCCATAAAAAGAATGTTTCAGCACTTACAATTAGATTATCCTGATACTCTAATTGCTTATAATAATATTCAATTTGGTCACGTGGGTAACCAGGTACAATTCTATCAACCAATGTATTATGGAAAGAACATGAATTCAGCACCCAATTCTTAAAATCTTTGGATAAATTCCATAATGAAACATAATCTAAAATAAACTGTTTTAGGGTATCTGAATTATAATTAATCAATTCACAAGGAATTATGGTCAACCCTTTATCTTTTGCTCCGTTAAAATGAGTAAAACGTTCAAATAAAAGTCTTGTCAATTTCGCCGGAAAAGAACTTGGTGGTGTCATTTCTAACGTATCTGAGGCTATATATGATATACCCGCTTCGGTAGTATTTGAAACTATAAATTCCAATTCTTCTTCTTTAGCTAGATTCAAATAGTCCTCATAATTAATGTATGGATCAATACCTTTAATAATATTGGTAATTAACTCTTTTTCTTCGACCTCTTTTCCATTCCTTATACCTTTTGTAAACAATGTATATAATCCATCTTGATCATTCAATATGGATACCATACCTTTATCAATAGGTTGCACTACTACTATACCGCCATTAAATCCAACTTCATTATTCAAAGTTTGAAATGCATATTCAACAAAGGCACGTAAAAAATTACCTTCTCCAAACTGAATTATTTTAATGGGTAATGTATTAGAAAGGCCTATGTTTTTTCTATTTAATTTCTGCATGAATTTTATAAAAAACGATGAAAAATTTTATAAACCAAATAAGCTAGGAAGCCATAAACTTAATTGCGGAATGTAGGTTACCAAGAATAGAGCAACAATCATAACAACAAACAAGGGCAGTAAGGGCTTAAAAACCTTTTCTATGGTGGTTTTAGCAACACCTACCCCAACAAATAATACTGAACCCACAGGAGGTGTACAAAGACCGATACAAAGGTTCAATACCATGATAATACCAAAGTGCACCGGGTCTAATCCCAACTTAGTAACTACAGGCAAAAATATAGGGGTAAAGATGAGTACTGCAGGTGTCATATCCATAAAAATACCTACGAACAACAACAATAAATTTATGATAAGAAGTATGACAATTTTATTATCACTAAGGCTTAAAAGGCCTGTACTAATATCTTGGGGAATATTCTCATAAGACAAGGCCCAAGACATACACATAGATGACCCGATTAATAGCATAACAATTGCCGTAGTTGCTGAAGAATCTAATAATATTTGCGGTAGCTTAGGAAGGGTTATTTCTTTGTAAACAAACCCTAATATTAAGCTATATAACACTGCTATAGCAGATGCCTCTGTAGCTGTAAAAATGCCCGTAACAATACCGCCAATAACCACAACCAACATAAAGAGGCTTGGCAATGCATTACTAAAAGCTTTACCCACTTGCCTTAAACTACTTCGCTTACCTACTTTATACTTCTTCTTTTTTGCCCAAAATGAAGCTACTATCATTAAGAACAATCCGGTCATGATGCCAGGTATATACCCTGCAAGAAAAAGTGCCGCAATTGAGGCGCCACCACTGGCCAATGAATAAACGATCAATACGTTACTGGGAGGAATAATTAAACCCGTAGTTGCTGAAGTTATATTCACAGCAGCACCAAATTCTTTTGAATATCCTTCCTTTTCCATCTCCGGTCCTAAAATACTTCCCATAGCAGATGCCGATGCCATCGCTGAACCAGCAATTGCTCCCATTAACATAGCAGCAATAACATTAATTAAGGCTAAACCACCAGGCAATGAACCAACGAGAGTTTTTGCAAATGCAATGAGTCGATGTGCTATTCCACCTTTATTCATTAGTTCGCCCGACAACACAAAGAAAGGTATGGCCAGCAGTGCAAAACTATCGAGCCCTGTAGCCATTCGTTGAGATACGGTTGTAAATGCAGGAATTGCTGGTATACTCACCAACATTGTTAATAACGATGAGATTGCAATACTCCAAGCTACTGGTGTTCCTATCGCTAAAAGGCAGATAAAACTAATTATCAGTACAAAAATCGGAATATATTCCATCATGATTTTAAATTTATTAAGTCAGATGCTTTATAATACATAATTAACAATCCACTTATAGGAATAATAATATAGACTACCGCTAATGGCAATTGTAAGGCAGGTGATTGTTGCCCCAGTACATATGAGATATATACCAGTCTAGAACCACCTATTACGAAAGCAAAAAAGACAAATAGAATAATTAGAATAGTCACTATAATCTTCAGATTTTTTTGAGTTTTCTTATTCTGTCTTAGGGGTAAAATATCAATAGCAACATGTAGATTACGGCCAGAAACATATGCTGCTCCCAAAACTCCTATCCATATCATTAAATACCGAGCTAATTCATCGGTAAATGAACTAGGATTTCCTGTTACGTATCTCGTAAATACTTGCCATAAAACATTGATGACCATCATTGACATAATTAGCATCAATGTTTTACTTAATAAGGCGTCTATTTTACTTCGCATAATACTTAATGTATTTCTTGAATTTGTTTAATAAGCGGATAAATTTCAACATCATCTTTATAACCTTCATAAATACTCTGTACTTTTTCCGCAAAAAGCGATTTATCTGGTCTAAAAATTTTAACGCCCGCCTTTTGAACTTCCCGCAGTGCTTCTTCCTCCGCTTCTGCCCAAAGTATACGTTGATATTCAACTGATTTTTCAACAGATTCGTTTAACCAGTTTTGTTCTTGTTCATTAAGTTTTTCCCATACATTTGTACCAATCAATAATACATCTGGCAGTACGGTATGCTCATCTAAAGAGTAGTATTTACAAACTTCATAATGACGAGATAAATAGAAACTTGGCGGATTATTTTCAGCACCGTCAACAACACCTTGTTGTAAAGAAGTATATAATTCACCCCATGAAATAGGTGTTGGTGAGCCACCTAAGGCCTTAACCATATTTACTGCTGTTACACTCTCCATTACCCGTATTTTTTCACCCTCTAAATCAGTGGGTTTTTCAATAGGTTTATTCATCGTGTAAAAACTGCGACTACCCGCATCGTAATATCCTAATCCTTTTAACCAATATTTCCCCCCTTCATTTAATAACATTTTTCCAATAGGGCCATCAAGAACATCAAATGAATGTTGACGATCTCGAAACAAAAAAGGAAGACCAAGCACTTTCATTTTTGGAGCGAAATTCTCCAAAACACCTACAGAAACTTTAGTCATATCTAAACTGCCAATTTGCAAAAGCTCAAGACATTCACGTTCGGTACCTAATTGCTGACTGGGGTATATTTCTAATTTAAGTTTGCCACCAGAACGTTCAAATAAATCCTCTCCCATTTTCACCATGGCCTTATGAACTGAATGACTAATATCTAAACCATGACCTAAGCGCAATGTTTTTGATTCATTTTCTATTTTGCAACTTAAGAACGTTAAGGCTAAAATAAAAATGGATATAATTGATTTACTTTTCATGTTATTTGTTTGGTACTACCATAATATTCTATAGAAATAAATATTTGTGAAATTTAAAAATTGAAATATTCTTTAGCGTTATTGTAACAAATATCTTGAATGATCTTACCCACCAATTCAAAATCTTGTGGCAATTCACCTCGCTCCATTTCTTGTCCGAAAAGGTTGCACAATACCCTTCTAAAATACTCATGCCTAGGATAAGAAAGAAAACTTCTAGAATCAGTCAACATTCCTATGAAACAACTAATAAGGCCCATATTTGAAAGTGCATTTATTTGTTTGGTCATACCATCTTTTTGATCTAAAAACCACCAACCAGAACCAAACTGCATTTTTCCTTTTATCTTACCATCATTATAATTACCTATCATGGTGGCCATTATTTCATTATCTGCCGGATTTAGATTGTATAAAATGGTTTTGGCAAGTTTATCTCTAGAATCTAACATATTTAAAAAACTTGACAACGTTGATGCTTGAGAATAATCACCGATCGAATCCCAGCCAGTATCAGGCCCAAGTATCCTGTTCATTCTTGCATTATTATTTCGTAAAGCTCCTAAATGAAATTGTTGAATCCAATTTCGTTTTTCATATTGCTCACATAAAAACAATAATAAGGAAGTTTGAAATTTCTCAACTTCCTCTAACGACAATTGTTTTTTAGCTCTTCTTTTTTGAAAAATTATTTCAATTTCCGAATCGGTAAAGGTTTTAAAAGGAACATAACTTAACCCATGGTCAGCTAGTGTACATCCATTTTCCTCAAAATAATCTAATCTTACATTTAGCGCATCACATAAAGATTTATAAGAATCAATAGTTACATTACTCACTTCTGATAATTTATCTAAATAATCAAGAAAAGAATCACTTGAAATCATAATAGCCTTATCTGGCCTAAATGCGGTGCTAACCTTGACGCTAAAATCACTATTCTTAATTTTTACATGATGATCCAAACTATCGATTGGATCCTCGGTCGTGCAAACAACCTCTACATTCATATTCTTTATCAGATTTTGACAACTAAAGTCCACTGTTTGCAGTTTAGCGGTGGCCTCATCATAAATTTCGTCGGCTGAATTTGAATTCAATAAAATATCAATATCAAAATATCTTTGTAATTCTAAATGAGTCCAATGATATAAAGGATTTCTTAGTGTATAAGGTACTGTTTTCGCCCATTGAGTAAACTTCTCCTTATCTGAAGCATCACCAGTTATAAACTTTTCTTCGATACCAAAAGTTCGCATTGCCCTCCATTTATAATGGTCTCCATTAATCCAAATTTTTGTAAGATTCTCGAAAGTGCGATTATTCGCTATCTCATTAGGAGGTAAATGACAATGATAATCTATAATAGGCATTTGAGATGCATAATCATGGAATAGCCTTTGAGAAAACTTATTCTCTAAAAGGAAGTCATTCTTTATAAATGTTTTACTTGTCATTATAGATTTACTCATTAAATTTCATTTGATGGTCTTCAAATAGCAACCAATATACCAACATCTACATAAACAATTCGTCCATTAATTAAAATGCTTGCTTCTAATGCCAGAAATATTGTGGCACCAGCTAAATCTTCAGGCTTACCATATTTAACCGATACTGTGATATTTATTATAAAATCATTAAAGGAATGAACATCTACACGAATAGGTTCTGTTTGAGAAGTATCAAAATAACCTGTGCCAATACCATTTAATTGAATAGTACATTTCGTCCATTCTGAAGCAAAACTGTGTGTCAGCATTTTAAGCCCAGCTTTTCTTTGTTGCAAAGCTTTTATATGCTGGAGTTGAATTTAGATAAAATAAAGGTTGTTCTCCAGAAATAGATTTAAAAATCACGTTTTTTACATCTTTACCTACAAAGAAAGCTTCCTTTTCACCTAAATCACATGATATACCATCAACAGATATTTCACCTTTTCCACCAACATTAACAATACCTAATTCTCTTCTATCAAGATAATTGAGTAGAAATTAAAATTCAACAATTATTCTCGTTTCAAATTATCATCATTTAAATTTAAAAAAACCTGTATAACAAGAATAAGTATTTAAATTCTGATAATGAAATCCACATTAAATGAAGTTATTAAACATGAATATAGCACTTAACCACTTTTTAGACCTTTTTAGTTAAATTGTTCATAAATACTATTATCTAATACCCTCATAACTACATACAATTGACAAAGAATTGCGTAATTTGAATATTATGTTAACTTTGAAAAAAAAGCAGCACATGGAGTTACTTGAAAAAGCTCAGGAATTTATAGGTCGAAAAATGAGTAATATGTCTACTAGTGACCGAGTAGAAGCATCTAGAGAAGCAAAAGCTCTTATTTTGAGCATTAATGAAATATACAAGAAAACTAAGGATCCTAGTTTAATGGATGTAATGAAAGATGTTACCGTAAAAAAGAAAAAGATTGAAAAACGATTAAATGGTCTTCCATTAGTATAAATCGTTTTATCTAATTTATTTTTTTGATTTATCAAATAAAAAAGCCCCTTTTAATAAGGGGCTTTTTTACATTTTACTACTATAAGCATTATAGTGAATTCTATTTTATGCAATTAAAACCAAAATCTACTTTTAAAAATTCTTCTTATTTCAATAATATTATTAAGTAATTTCAGCACTTAAACCAGCTTGCAGTAGTTTAGAACATTGCGGTTTTAACTCTTCATACTCTCCAGTCTTAACCGTGCATTTTCCTTTATAATGAACAATTAAAGAACATTGTTCGGCCTGTTCTGGTGAATGTTCACATACAGACATTAAGGTATTTATTACATGGTCGAAAGTATTGACCTCATCATTAAAAAGAACGATTTCATTTTGCTGAACCGTCTCTTCCTCTAAAAGTAGTTCTTCGGAAATTTCTTCTCTTGTGCTCATTCTATTCCAATTAATACAATCTAATTTACATATTTTGCGGCAACCCAATTATTACGTTCAAGATTTTTTTCAAATTTTAACTCTAATTCAACACATTTTTGAGTTATTATTTCCAAGTCTTCGATATAAAAACCACTTAACAATAATATTCCCTTCTCATTCAAAGATTTTACATAAGCAGGTAAATCTTCTAATAGAATATTTCTATTGATGTTTGCAATAATTATATCGTATTTTCTATCTTTTAATAATGCCACATCCCCCTCATATACAGAAATAAAATCCATATTATTCCGAATCACATTCTCCTGTGCATTCAAAAAACACCAATTATCTATATCGATTGCATCAACATCAGTAGCTCCTCGCATCGCAGTTAAAATTGCCAATACGCCAGTACCACTCCCCATATCCAATACTGTTTTATTTTTAACATTTAACTGTAAAATATGCTGCAACATCATATGAGTAGTTTCATGATGTCCTGTACCAAAGCTCATTTTAGGCTCAATTATGATATCATATTCAACACCTATTGGCTCATGAAAAGGAGCTCTTATCATACATACATCATCTACAATAATTGGCTTAAAATTTTGCTCCCAAGTAGCGTTCCAATTCTCTTGCTCAATTTCTTTATAATTATATATAAATTTATATCGAGGATTCTGCAGAATCTCAAGATTCTCTAATATATCTTCAGACCAATCTGCTTTTTGAATGTATGCTAACACTTCATCCTCCTCTTCAACAAAACTTTCAAAACCGGCTTCGCCCAATTCTGCTATGAGAATATCTGAAGCCGGTTCTTTAGGCTCTACCGTAAAACGATATTCAATATAGATGTTATTACTCATTTTTTAAAGCTCATTTTTTTAACTAAATCGCTTTAACGATAGCAATAAAATCATCAGCAACTAAAGCCGCACCACCAATTAAACCACCATCAACATCTGGTTTTGAAAAAATTTCTTCAGCATTACTTGGCTTAACACTACCACCATATAAAATTGTAACGTTGTTGGCTATAGTAGCATCAAAAGCATCTGCAATAGTTTTACGAATAAATGCATGCATTTCTTGAGCTTGTTCCGGTGAAGCAGTTTCTCCTGTGCCAATAGCCCAAACTGGCTCGTATGCCAATACTATTTTAGACCAAGCAGCTGGTTCTAAATTAAAAAGAACATTTTTCAACTGACCTTCGACCAATTTAAAATGATTACCAGATTTACGATCTTCTAATTCTTCTCCGAAACAGAACATTACTCTCATTCCCTTTTTCAAAGCAGCAACTACCTTTTTTGAAAGAATTTCGTCACCTTCACCAAAATACGCTCTTCTTTCCGAGTGTCCGATAATAACCGTATCTACACCAATACTTAAAAGCATATCTGCAGAGATCTCACCTGTAAAAGCTCCACTTTCAGCATAATGCATATTCTGTGCGATTACCTCTATTTTAGAATTATCCAATGCACGAACAGCGCTAGCTAAATTAACATATGTTGGCGCTACCATTACCTCTGCAGTGGTATCTGGCAATTTTGCCGATAACTCCGCTAAAAGTGTTTCAGTTTCTGCCAAATTCTTGTTCATCTTCCAATTTCCTGCTACTATTTTTGCTCTCATTTCAATTTTATTTCTAATTATTTTTTATTTACAATTTTAGTCAAATTTCAAATTCTCTAAATCGTTGTAATGTACTTTCTGTTTTATTGTACCCTTTTCTAATACTAATACTCCTGGGTTAGAACGAACAATAGTCTTCAAAGTCGTTTCGTCTGTAAAATAAAAATCAAACCCTAATCCGTTTTCCTTCTTTAACATAGTAGTTTGATCAGGACCAGATGCAGACATACCAATTACCTTATAACCCTTTTTCAATGCTTTATCGGTAACACTTCTAACTTCATGAAAAACATCAAGATCAGCCTTTCTTAAATCATATGCAATAACCATTACCAACTTTGGTTCTTGCAATAAAGAACTAGCAAAATCTTCTCCTTCTTGCTCAATGGTAAAGTCATGTACCGGTGGCTCGTACCCTGCTTGTATCTCACTTGTTTCAACTTCGACAAATTCACCATCTACAGCAGGGTAATCTCCATTGGTTATGTGAATTTCCTCATTGCCATTAACATTAAATTTCCATTTATATTCAAATATGGCTTTAGGAGCATTTTCTGGAAAACTCATTCCTTCCCCTATATTTTTCCCAATTTCATAAGGCCTAAAATCAATAACTGGCAAATGGTTAAGAACATAATATACATATCCTATACAGGCTAATAGTGAAACCATTAAGGCAGCTTTAACTATCTGTGGTTTTACTAATGGAGTAATATACTTTCTACCAGCATATAGTATAAGAATTAAAATTAAAAGAACCACATCTTTAGTAAAAGATTCCCAAGGGGTTAATTTAATAGCATCCCCAAAACAACCACAATCGGTAACTTTATTAAAATATGCAGAATAAAAGGTTAGAAATGTGAAGAACACAATCATAGCAAGCAATGTCCAAATTGTTATCTTACGCTTATATCCAAGAATAAGCATTACCCCTACCATAACCTCTACAACCACCACCAAAATGGAAATTGCCAAAGCATAAGACGTTAAGAATGGCAGATCTAAAACCCCTTGACTAAAATACTCCTCTAATTTAAAAGAAAAACCAACGGGGTCATTCAGTTTAATAAAACCGCTAATAACAAAAAGTATCCCAACAAATATTCTTACAACTCCTACTATATATTTCATCATCAATCTATTTCTTTTGATTCGGAACCCAAATGTATCAGTGCAAACACGGCATAATTAATTATGTCTTGATAGTTGGCATCTATACCTTCACTAACCAAAGTTTTACCTTTATTATCTTCAATTTGTTTTACACGCAGTAATTTTTGTAGAATTAAATCAGTAAGCGAACTAACTCTCATATCGCGCCATGCTTCACCATAATCATGGTTTTTGTTCAGCATAAGTTCTTTGGTAATCTTAATATGCTTGGCATATATATCTACTGCTTTTTCGATATTTAAATCAGGTTGTTCAGCAACGCCAAGTTCTAGTTGAATCAACGCCATAACAGAATAATTTATGATACCTATAAACTCTGAACGTTCGTCTTCATCAACCTTACGGACTTCATTTTCTTGAAGACTACGTATACGTTGCGCTTTAATAAATATTTGGTCGGTTAATGACGGTAACCTTAATATTCGCCATGCACTACCATAATCTGTCATTTTTTTTTGGTACAGATTCATACAAACCTGAATTACCTCATCGTATTCCTTTGCCGTATCTAGCATGTAATTCTATCTAATTTGTGTAAATTTCGCTTAAAAAAACGTAACCATCAAGATTGATGGTTTAAACTTGAATAATGCCACAAATTCTTGATAATGACCATAAATTGCAACGGTAAACTTATATCACTGGACCAGCCCAAGATAATGGGCATTTTAAATGTTACTCCAGATTCATTTTTTGACGGTGGAAAGTACAAGGACGAGACAAGTATTTTAAATCAAGTCGGAAAAATGATTAACGAAGGAGCCACGTTTATTGATGTTGGGGCATACAGTACAAGACCATGTGCCCATGAAGTAGATGAAAACACAGAATTAAATCGAATAATCCCAATTATAAAATTGATTCTGAAAGAATTTCCCAACGTTATTTTATCCATAGACACTTTTAGAAGTAGCGTTGCAAAAGAATGTGTACAACTAGGTGCAGCAATTATTAATGATATTTCTGCTGGTTTACAAGACCAACAAATGTTAAGCACAGTTGCAAGTCTGAATGTACCATATATTATGATGCATATGAGAGGGACTCCACAAAATATGCAGCAAAAAACAGACTATGATGATATATTCAAAGAAATTCTTTTATTTTTTTCTGAAAGACTTTCATTAGCCAAATCACTAGGGATTAAAGATATTATAATAGACCCCGGTTTTGGTTTTGCCAAGAATGCAAACCAGAACTTCGAACTCTTAAGACAATTAGAAATGATGAGTTTCATTGAGCACCCTTTATTAGTAGGCATTAGTAGAAAATCTATGATTTATAAAACCTTAGATACCTCTGTAGATAAAGCTTTAAATGGTACAACGGCATTACACATGGTCTGCCTACAAAAAGGCACTAAAATATTAAGAGTTCATGATGTAAAAGAGGCCATGGAATGCGTAAAATTACATGATCAATTAAATGCCTAAGTTTATACTCAATTCTTGTAATCAATTTTCTTATTTTTACTAAAACGGTACTGATTGGATTTTTTAAATTTTATTGACTTTAGAATTACCGATGTATTAGACATCATTTTTGTTGCCGTACTCCTATACTATATATACAAGCTGGTTCGTGGATCGGTTGCTATCAATATATTTATCGGAATAGTAATTATTTGGGCCTTTTGGAAACTGACCGAACTCCTAGACATGCAAATGATCAGTAGTATGGTTGGTGCATTTATGCAAGTAGGATTAATCGCGCTAATCATTGTTTTTCAACAAGAAATTCGAAAATTTCTATTGATGATAGGTTCAACTAATTTCGCCAATAAAAGAAACTTTATAAAACACTTCAAATTTTTAAAGCAAGAAGGCCTTTCAACCGACACCGATGTAGATTCGATTCTTAAAGCTTGTGAAAAAATGGCCAGCACCAAGACAGGTGCCATTTTGGTTATAGAACGGAATAATTCTTTAGATTTTATTAAGTCTACCGGAGATCGAATGAATATTGAAATTAACCAGCCTATACTTGAAAGTATATTTTACAAAAATAGCACGCTACATGATGGGGCTGCCGTTATAGTAGGAAACTATATAGTCGCCACTAGAGTTATATTACCTGTATCTAACGAGCGAAATATCCCTCTTCGTTTTGGCCTACGACATAGAGCAGCAGTAGGAATCAGCGAAAAAACTGATGCATTAAGTATTGTTGTAAGTGAAGAGACGGGTTTAATTTCCTATATAAAAAATGGAGAATTCATTTTGTATGATTCCATCACACAATTAGGCAATATGATTAAGCAAGATCTTATTTAAAAGTTAAGCAACCTCCTCAGCTAAGAATTGTGCTTCATATAGATTACTATAGTATCCACCTTTCTTTAGTAGTTGTTTGTGAGTGCCAGATTCTACTATTTTACCAGCATCCATCACTATTATCTTATCCGCTTTTTTAATGGTTGCCAATCGGTGCGCAATAACGATTGAAGTTCTACCCTGTGTTATCTTGTCGGTAGCTAATTGAATCAATTGTTCTGAATACGTATCTATGGATGAAGTAGCCTCATCCAAAATTAAGATGCTTGGGTTACTAACATATGCCCTTAGAAAGGCTATCAATTGACGCTGACCACTTGAAAGCATTGTGCCTCGTTCTTTTACATTATACTCATACCCACCAGGAAGACTAGATATGAATTCGTCAACACCAATGGCTTTAGCGGCATTCTCAATATCATCAACGCTAATAGAAGTACTTTTCAATGAAATATTATTTGCAATTGTATCAGCAAATAAAAAAACATCTTGTAAAACAACAGCTATATGAGAACGTAAAGATGCTAATTTGTATTCCTTAATATCAACACCATCAATAGTTATCTCTCCTGAATTTATTTCGTAAAAACGATTCAATAAATTAATTATGGTACTCTTACCCGCACCAGTAGAACCAACTATAGCAACCGTTTCGCCAGCTTTCACCTCAAAAGATATACCATGCAGTACTTCCTCTTCCTCTAAATATCCAAAACGAACATTGTCAAACTTAATATCACCTTTAATTATTTCTTGCTCATAAGAACCGACATTCTGTATATGACTATCTGTGTCTAATATTTTAAAAACCCGATTTGCAGCCACCATGCCCATTTGTAGCGTATTAAATTTATCTGCGATTTGACGAAGTGGTCTAAACAATAAGTCGATCAACATAATAAATGCGAAGATGGTGCCTGCGATATCCGTAGTAATATTAGCTACGTTTTGCAATCCTCCATACCAAACAATCAAACCAACAGTTATCGATGAGACAATTTCTGCAATGGGAAAGAAAATAGAATTATACCACACTGTTTTCAACCACGCATTTTTATGCTTTTCATTAATCACCCTAAACTTATCGCTCTCAATTTTTTCACGTGTAAAAAGTTGCACTATTTTCATACCAGTAATACGCTCTTGAACAAAGGAATTCAAATTGGACACCTCTGCCCTAACTTCGGTAAAGGCAATCTTCATTGCCTTCTGAAATAATCTGGTTGCATAAATAATTATCGGTAATAATGAGAAAACAATTAATGAAAGTTTCCAATTGATAAAGAGCATTACTACCGCAGCAACTAACATTTTTAACAAATCTGCTACAATTACAAAAAAGCCCTGACTAAAAATTTCTCCAATACGTTGCATATCTGCAACTGCTCTAGTTACCAATACCCCCAATGAAGAATTATCAAAATACTTCATTTTGAAACTGAGCATTTTTTTAAATAAATCGATACGTATATCCTTTATAACAGACTCACCCAACCAGTTAGCATAATAATTAAAGGCCAATTGACTTACCACTTGCCCTATCAATACAACTAACATAGCAATAGTTAGATATAACAACATCTCTTCATTACTTTGCTTAATGGCATCGTCAATGATTCTCTTAACAATAAGAGGCGTTAGAATGGCAAAACCAGACAATAATATAGCTGCGAGCGCTACCCCATAAAAAGTAAGCTTGTACGGTTTAGTATAGGCCATTAAGCGTTTAAAAAGACGAGTGTCAAATGCTTTGCCAGAATCCTTATCCATTCTTTAAAATAGTATTGGGGTAAACAATAGAGGTCAAATATAATCCTTTTGCAGGAACAGATGCTCCCGCCATTGCCCTATCCTTACTTTTTAATATGGTATTAACATAGTCAGCGGAATATTTACCAACACCAACATTTAATAGTGTCCCTACAATAGCCCTTACCATGTTTCTTAAAAATCTATCTGCTGTAATCGTAAAAATAATCTTATCATTTTCTACATTCCATTTTGCTTCGCGTATATCACAAATGTTGGTAAACACATCTGTATTCGATTTAGAAAAACACTCAAAATCTTTTTTACCGATTAAAAATCCTGCAGCAGTATTCATTTCAACTAAGTCTAAATCCTTCCATATAAAATGAGCCAAATCCATTACAAATGGATCTTTAGTTTTTGAAATATGGTATTCATATGTACGAGCAGAGGCATTGAAACGTGCGTGTGCATCGTCTATTACTTCGAAAATTCGCTGTACCGCTATATCATTAGGTAGATAAGAATTTAGCCTAAATAGTAATTCTGGAATTCTTGTTAATTGCTCAAAATCAAAATGAGCATACATTTCTTTGGCATGTACTCCAGTATCGGTACGGCCCGCTCCCATTAATGAAATAGGATTATTCAAGAGTTTAGACAAAGCATTTTCCAACACCTCTTGCACCGTTATAGCATTTGGCTGATTTTGCCAACCATGATAAGCCTTACCGAAGTATGAAAATTGAATAAAGAATCTCAAAGGGATGTACTAGTTTTGTATTCTGTAAAGGTATTAAAAAGGAATCCGTTTTAAAATTCATTATTAATTGTTAATTCGTAATAATTATAATTGACCTAGGATAAATGAAAAATAGTTTTTATAGATTATTTCCACATTTAAATTAAATCCCTAGTATGACTAAAATTCTATTGCTTTCCGATACACATTCTCATATTGACGATGCCATATTAAAGCATGTTGGATGGGCCGATGAAGTTTGGCATGCTGGCGACATAGGTTCTTTAGAGGTTACGGATGCCATTAAAAAGCTGAAGCCCTTAAAAGGTGTACATGGTAATATTGACGACCATATAATTCAAAAAGAATTTCCAGAAAATAATAGATTTTTCTGCGAAGGTGTTGATATTTGGATAACGCATATTGGTGGCTACCCTCCTAAATACAATATTAGAACACGAGATATGATAAAAGAAAATCCGCCAAAGCTATTCATATGCGGACACTCACATATTCTTAAAGTTATGATGGATAAAAAATTAGGCGTCCTACATATGAACCCAGGTGCCTGTGGCAAACACGGTTTTCACCAAGTACGTACAATGCTACGTTTTGTAATAGACGGGGAGGATATTAAAGATTTAGTGGTTGTAGAATTGGGCAAGCGATAGCACCTGTATCATTTAAGCTTTTCAACCAATTAAATAATTTAGTCGATAGTTTGTCTCTATACTGTCAAAGCAATGAAAACTTCCTAAAACAAAAAAACCCGGAAACTACCCCGGGTTTAACGCACTAATACTACTAAGATGTTAGGTTTAACGCAAGCGATCAACAGATTTTACAAGATCTTCATCCTTTTTTATCGCCCTATTTGCAAGGACTAAAAAAATGATAGAAAATACTGGAATCAGCATCCCAATACCCTTCTCAGAAACCGAAATCTCTCCGGATAAGTTTAGTGATCGATAAACGAAAAATCCAAGTAAAAAAAAATTTAATATCATGTTCAGCCTGTTAATTACAAACTGAGTTTTTCTATTTTTAAATTGTACTATTGACCAAATAGCCAATACAGTAATTATGTAAAATACAATGGAAATAAGCATTTCATTATCCGCAAAAACCTCAATACCATCTATGTTTATCCATAGATTGAAGAAGAACGGTAATACGCTCGCAAGAATGGCAACGATTAGTAAATAAAAGCTCTGTATCCTTTGAATCATAAATTTATCATCACTTTATAGCACAAAAATACAGGTCTTTTCAAAAATTATAACTCTTTTATTCAAAATAATTTGTAATATTGCTTCGTTATCATGTTATAACGCCTACCAATAAGGAAAACATTCCTTGAGTTTATCCAAAAAAAATATACTTCTTACAAAATATTATACTCATAATTTATTCGACTACTTAATGTTTGAGATTTCAGATTTAAAATCAAAAAAGCTACCTGAGCTTCAGGATATTGCTAAAGGACTAAAGGTTCCCAAATTCAAAACCTTAAAAAAATTAGATTTAGTCTACCAGATATTAGACTTACAAGCTGCAAACCCTAAAGTTACTGCTGCTATTGCACCTGTTAAAACAGAAGCATTAGAAGTTAGCAAACCTGTGGAAGAAAAACCGAAACCGAAGCCAAAACCAAGGCCAAGACCACGGGTTGCTCCAAATGAAGCAAAGGAACCGAGATCTACTGTAAAAGAAGAGTCTTCAAAAAAAGAAGACGCTCCTGAAAAAGATGTAAAGGAAAGCGCAGAAACACCTAAGCCTAGGCCACGACCAAGGCCAAAAGCTCCGAATACACCAAATACCAAAAAAGATTTTCAGAAGAATTCTCCTCAAAATAATAATCCGAATAGCAAAAAGCCAAACCCGAGAACTCCTCACGACAAAAGTAATTTTGACAAGGACCTAAAAAATAGGTATAAGGAGCCAGAGTATGAATTTGACTCTATTATAGCGAGTGAAGGTGTATTGGATATTATGCAAGATGGTTACGGATTTTTACGTTCGTCAGATTACAATTACCTATCATCACCAGATGATATTTATGTATCACAATCACAGATTAGACTTTTCGGTTTAAAAACTGGGGATACCGTTCTAGGTAATGTTAGACCACCTAAGGAAGGTGAAAAGTATTTTCCTTTAATTAAGGTGAATAAAATTAATGGCATTGACCCACAAATCGTTCGTGATCGTGTTTCATTCGAACACTTAACTCCGTTATTCCCTCAAGAAAAATTTAACTTGGCAGAACGCCAAAGTACTATATCTACCCGTATTATCGACTTGTTCTGTCCTATTGGAAAAGGACAAAGAGGTATGATAGTATCTCAGCCAAAGTCTGGTAAAACCATGCTTTTAAAGGATATTGCAAACGGTATCGCTGCTAATCACCCTGAGGTATATCAAATTATATTATTAATTGACGAACGCCCTGAAGAGGTTACCGACATGCAACGCAATGTACGTGGCGAAGTTGTTGCCTCTACATTCGATAAAGAACCTACTGAACATGTTCGTGTAGCGAACATTGTTTTGGAAAAAGCCAAGAGATTGGTAGAATGTGGTCATGATGTAGTAATCCTATTAGATTCTATTACGCGTTTAGCACGAGCGTATAACACCGTGCAACCTGCATCCGGTAAAGTATTAAGTGGTGGTGTTGATGCTAACGCACTACACAAACCAAAAAGATTCTTTGGTGCTGCCCGTAACATCGAAGGCGGTGGTTCTCTTACTATTATTGCTACAGCATTAACAGAGACCGGTTCAAAAATGGATGAAGTTATTTTTGAAGAATTTAAAGGTACTGGCAACATGGAACTTCAATTGGATCGTAAAATTGCCAACAGAAGAATATTCCCTGCCATTGACCTAACTTCTTCTAGTACACGTAGAGACGATATGCTATTAGATGAAACTACTTTACAACGTATGTGGATTATGCGTAAGTATCTTGCAGATATGAATCCTGTAGAAGCAATGGAGTTTATTGAGCAGCGTTTTAAACAAACGAAGAACAATGAAGAATTCTTGCTGACGATGAATAATTAAGAAACATAAGTTTTATAAAAAAAATCCCGATTTCAAATTGAAGTCGGGATTTTTTATTTTCAACAAAGCGCTATCTCTATTAATACCATAAACCCACTTTCAACACTCCTTTATTTTTTTTAATATCTTTAACAAATAAGAGAAAGATTCTCCCCCAGTCTTTTTTCAGTTTTCTTATCACAAACCCTAATTCACGGAAAATGAAAAGACCAACTTCAATTACCACCAAAACCCTATGTGTTCTTGTGCTAAGTAGTATTTTTAGCTGTAATCAAATACAGAAAGAAAACGAACCAAATCCAAAAAGTCCACCAATCATTGATGCTCCTGCTAATATTATTTCACTAAACGAAGCAAATACTATTTATGACAATTATTCAGAACATAGGGTTAGCCTAATTGAGCCTTACGAAACAAAACAACGGCAACCGGATGAAAAATTTGAAGCATCTCGATTCGTAGATTTTGATTACGATTCCCTAAAGCAATACATAGCTTATATAGACCAAGAAGCTCATTCGGGCGGTGTTAACAAAGTTACCAAATTAAGATTGTATTTCGCCAACTACCCTAATGAAGAAAAATTCCCTAACGGAAAAAAGGTAATTCACAAAAGACAAAATTCAATTTTCATGGTTCCTACTCTAGAAAAAGATGGAATTAATTATGGATTCTTCATTGGTAGTAATGGTAAAGCCGAATTGATTAAAGATTGGAAAGATTCTTCTAATGAAGGTATGGGATTATCTGACGATAAAAAACAAAAAGCACTAGCAGGGTTCGTATCCAAATTCTCCTTAAACACTAATTTACAAGTTAGCAAAAGCTTAGCTTTAAATTTTGGTCAAGGTGGCCCACCGCCAAAAACAGATTTTTAAAACAAGTACTGCATGCTTACATTGTCTTTTATCAAGGAAAATTATTATATGCTAGTTTATGCAGTGACGCTATTTATATCACTGTCCACATATAGAAAATATTATGATACGGCATTAAAGTACTTTCCAATGATTATTGCTTATACTTTTTTCAATGAAGTATTAGGATATTTAGTAAGAACTTATAACGAAATTTCCTTTTTTCAGAATGTCAAATACAGCAACTTTAATGATGTAATTTATAATATATATGCGATTATATTCTTTTGCTTTTTTTACTTCGTTTACAGGCAATTAATACATAATAGAAGTTATAAAAAGTGGATAATCATTAGCGCAATAATCTCACTTTTGGCATATTTAATAAGTACTATATTTCAAAACCCACTTGAAACCAATCTCTATTACGCCCTTGCAATAAGTTCTTGGCTATTAGTGTTTTGTATTATTCTATATTTTAAAGATAAAGCCCAACAACAGCAAGAATTATTTCAAATACACAACCTAATGTTTTGGGTAAGTCTTGCTTTATTAGTTTTTTATACCGTATTTCCAGTAATTTATGTTATAGGATATACAGATTATGAGACTTGGATAAAGTACGAATTAAGATCAGTTCTGAGAGTACTTATAGTCATAATGTACAGTCTGTTCATAATTGGATTCATGAAAGGAAGAAGACACGCCTTTAGGTAATATAAAATCTATTATAGAATAAATAATCTGCTAATTAAAGATTGAATTATGATAGAGTACATATTGAATAATTATTTCATGTTACTCTACTTTTTTGCTCTAATGCTATCCATTGCTAAATACCACCTCTATTATAATACGATATTAAAATAACTACCTGTTCTGATTACCTACACATTCTTAACAGAAACCCTAGGTATTATCATTCGAGATGTAGATGAAATTCAGATTATCTACAAACAAGGGTATTATAATTATAATACAGTTATTTTCAATATTTTTGATATTATCTTTTTTCTATATTTCTATTATATATTTTATCATATCATTGACAAATCAATAAGCAAAAAGATAATTAAATATGGTAGTTGGGTATTTTTGGCCACTTGTATAATCAATTTGTTTTTGCAAGACTTTTACTTACAACCTCAAAATTATGCAATATTAATCGGTGCTATAATTTTACTCTATGCTGTTCTAACATACTTATATCAAATACTCAAGAAAGATCAAAAACTTCCAGTACACA
Source organism: uncultured Maribacter sp. (assembly GCF_963975365.1). Classification (GTDB taxonomy): domain Bacteria; phylum Bacteroidota; class Bacteroidia; order Flavobacteriales; family Flavobacteriaceae; genus Maribacter. Next base: position 263,347 of record NZ_CAXBGF010000002.1, read on the forward strand.
CAAACTTAACTTTTTGGATCAGTTTGGGTATTTTATTTTTTATACATGCTACCCAGTAACTATGTATATTTTATACCTACCATTATAATTTCTATAATGAATCCAATTTATCAGTATTTCATTATGCAACAATTGGCATATTCTACTCATGTATTATACTTGATTTAATATTGATGAAGCGACTTCGTATAAAATCGAACCAATTAGGATACAACTAAATTAATTCTACCATTAAAACAAAAGACCTTCTCAAACTCAATAATATTGAATTTAAAGAAGGTCCAGTACAACAAAAAAACCTTCCTAGAAGGAAGGCTTTAAATATTATAAGTAAAGCTAAATTAAAGAGCCGCTACGTGCTTCGCTAATTTACTTTTTAAGTTTGCAGCTTTATTATCATGTATAATGTTACGTTTTGCTAAACGGTCTATCATACTAACCACTGTAGGGTATAATGTTTCAGCAGATTTTTTATCTTCTTCAGCACGCAACTTTCTCAATGCATTACGCATTGTTTTATGTTGATATTTGTTACGTAAACGTACTGCTTCGTTTCTTCTGATTCTCTTTAACGCTGACTTGTGATTTGCCATTTTATCTCTTAATTTGTTTATAGGATTTATTAAAATCCTGAAAATGTTTTACTAGTAGTCCGTAGGGGAATCGAACCCCTGTTACCAGGATGAAAACCTGGCGTCCTAACCCCTAGACGAACGGACCATTATTTTAACTAGAACTTATAAATAGCAATTAAAAACCTAAATCTTCAACTACTTAGTAGTCCGTAGGGGAATCGAACCCCTGTTACCAGGATGAAAACCTGGCGTCCTAACCCCTAGACGAACGGACCATACTTTGAGCAATTGCGGATGCAAAAATACAAATATTTTTTACTATCACAACACCTGAATATTATTTTTTAAAATTTTTAATATGCTTTCGCAAATAACACTCTTTTATTTGAGGGTTTACCGGTCACCATACACACGCCTTCTTCAGTCACAGCATCAATAGGAATGCACCTAATCGTTGCTTTTGTTTCGTTTTTCACACGCTCCTCGGTTTCCTTGCTACCATCCCAATGTGCAGATATAAATCCACCTTTTTCATCTAAAATTTTCTTGAATTCATCATAAGAATCAACTTTAGTAATATGCTTCGTACGATAATCCAATGCCCTTTGATACAAATTCTTCTGAATATCTTCCATTAAGAACTCTATTTTAGCCACCACATCGGTCGATAGAACGGTTTCTTTTTGCAGTGTATCTCTTCTAGCTACCTCAAATGTACCATTTTCCAAGTCTCTTGGTCCTACCGCTAACCTAACAGGCACTCCACGTAGTTCATATTCATTAAATTTAAAACCAGGCTTATGCGTATCTCTATCATCGAATTTCACAGAAATACCTTTAGACCTTAATTCTTTCACTAATGGCAATACTTTTTCAGAAATTTCATCCAACTGATCTAATCCTTTATAAATAGGGACTATTACTACTTGAATTGGCGCCAATTTTGGTGGAATCACTAATCCGTTATCATCACTATGCGTCATCACCAATGCCCCCATCAATCTAGTAGAAACTCCCCATGAGGTAGCCCAAACATACTCTTTACCACCCTCTTTAGTAGCGAACTTAACGTCGAATGCCTTTGCGAAATTTTGACCTAAGAAATGTGATGTTCCCGCCTGTAACGCTTTTCCATCTTGCATTAATGCTTCAATACAATAGGTTTCAATCGCACCCGCAAAACGTTCGCTTTCGGTTTTTGTTCCTTTAATTACTGGTACTGCCATATGGTTCTCGGCAAAATCAGCATAAACGTTCATCATTTGTTCCGCCTCTGCTATTGCTTCTTTTTCAGTAGCGTGTGCAGTGTGCCCTTCTTGCCATAAAAACTCCGACGTTCTCAAAAATAGTCTTGTTCTCATTTCCCATCGCACAACATTGGCCCATTGATTAATCAATAAAGGCAAATCTCTGTAAGACTGAATCCATTTCCTATAGGTATCCCAAATAATTGTTTCAGAAGTAGGTCTTACAATTAATTCCTCTTCCAGTTTTGCATCTGGATCTACAATTACTCCACTACCGTCTTCAGCGTTTTTTAATCTATAATGGGTAACTACTGCACATTCCTTAGCGAAGCCTTCTACATGACTAGCTTCTCTACTAAAGTAAGATTTTGGTATAAATAAAGGAAAATATGCATTTTCATGTCCCGTTTCCTTAAACATTTTATCCAAGCCTGCCTGCATCTTCTCCCATATTCCATAACCGTAGGGCTTTATCACCATACAACCTCTAACGCCAGAGTTCTCGGCTAAATCTGCCTTCACTACTAATTCGTTATACCATTTGGAATAATCCTCACTTCTCTTAGTCAAATTTTTACTCATTTTCTGGAGTTTGGCACAAATTTTGTGAATATTATAATAAATTAATTGGGTAAAACTAGTTATTTTTAATATGTTCAACAATTTAATTTTGATCCGATGATATATTCTTTACCCCACAACAGACTTCGCAACATAACAATGTTGGTGACCTTAGGTATAATAATAGCCTCATGTGGTTCTTACCAACAATCTTCTTATTATGACAATGACGGTATTTATTCCAATAATGCCCCAGCCACAGTAGAAAGAAGACCAGAGCAACGAAATTACCAACAAAATAATACAGAAACGGACACCTATTCTGATTATTTTGAAGAAAAGGCCAATCAATATAATGAAATATTGGATAGTGAAATTTTCACAGATGTTGATTCTTACTCGAGCAAAACTGTAAATGACAGTGTACCACAAGGTCAATTAACAGATTATTATTCAAGTGAAAACGACTACCAAGGTTACGGTGGATGGGGCGATAATAATTCTAACGTAAGTATTAACATTTATGACAATGGATGGAATAATTGGGGATACGGAGGACTTTATGGTTGGGCAAACCCAGTTTGGGGATGGAACAATTGGGGATATGGTGGTTATTATGGATATGGATGGAACAATCCTTGGAGATGGAACAGATGGAATAATTGGGGATATGGTGGTTATTATGGATATGGATACGGATGGAACTACCCTTACTATGGTTTTGGGTACGGATACATAAACTATAACCACAATTATGGCTACTACAATAACAGAAGTTATGCCTACAACAACTCTAGAAGAGGTAATTTTAACAGAACTACCATAAACAACGGTGCTACAACAAATACATTAAGGGGTAGATCTAACGTAAACACAAGAGGAGATTCTCCTAGATACAGAAGTACCGATTCTAGAACGGCAACAGCAAGAAGCTCTTCAAATTCTCGTAGCGCAAGAACGTATTCTGGAAACACAACAACCACAAGAACTGTTGGTGTTGATCAGAACAGAGATTACAGAACTAGTAGAAGCACAAGGGCCACACCAAGATACAACTCATCTTCGCGAAGTTCTAGCAGATATTCTTCAAGTCCAAATACATCAGGCACCACAAGATCCAGTAGTAGAGTTATGACCCCAAGAACATCAACATATAGAAGTTCTGGAAATAGTAGCTCACGAACAGGGAACAATTATTCAACGGGTCGTTCTGCAAGCAGTTCAAACAGTGGGTCTTACAGAAGTTCCGGCAATAGCTCAAGAAGTAATTCTAGCGGTTCATATAGAAGTTCGGGCAGTAGTAGCTCTAGAAGTTCTGGTTCGTCGGCAAGAAGCTCAGGCAGTGGGTCCTCCAGATCCTCTGGCTCATCATCTAGCAGAAGTAGTGGTAGAAATAATTAATTTTAATGATTTTTTAAAATCCAAAATATTGATATGAAAAGATATTTAACTTTCATAACACTAGCAGTGTGTGCCTTCGGTAGTGCTCAGAACATAAATGAAGTATTACAATATGGTATGGAAAACCTTCAAGGAACTGCTCGCTTTCAGGCAATGGGGGGAGCTTTTGGAGCATTAGGAGGTGATTTATCCTCTTTAAATGTAAATCCGGCCGGGTCAGCTGTTTTCAACAATAGTTTATTTACCATTTCTGGATCAAATTACAACACCAACAATCAATCTAGCTATTTTGGAAATAGCATAAGTTCAAGGAATAACAATTTAGACCTAAATCAGATTGGTGGTGCATTTGTTTTTAAAAACACGAATTCCGATTCCGATTGGCAGAAATTCACCTTGGCATTAAATTATGATGTTGTCACAAATTTCGACAATGAATATTATGTTGCTGGAAACAGCACTCAAGGTATTGACAATTACTTTTTAAATTTTGCACAAGGCACACCTTTCGGGTCTATTCTACGCCAAGACGGAGAATATATAGAAGAAGCTTATTTAGACATCGGCTCTAATCAGGGTTATAAAGAGCAACAGACATTTTTAGGGTACTATGGAGGTATTCTTGACCCTATTTCAGGAGATGATAACAACACCGATTACGTTAGTAATGCCATTTACAATTCCTTAAATCAGGAGCTTTTAAGAAGAACCACTGGCTACAACAGTAAATTAACCTTAAATATGGGCTCTCAATTTAAAGAGAATATTTATATGGGAGCCTCTTTAAATTTTCATAATGTATTGTATTCAAGGTTTGACCAATTCACAGAAAACGGATATGACCCAACTTCAGAAATACAGAGAACAACTTTCGACAATTACTTACAGACAGAAGGTTACGGTTTCTCCTTTAGCTTGGGAGCAATAGGCAAACTAAATGAAAATATACGTTTAGGTGGAAGCTACCAATCCCCTACATGGTATCAACTAGAAGATGATTTTTCTCAACGCATCAATTCTGATTTGGCCGATGATGAAATTAATTTTATTGATCTTAACATTGTAAATCTTTTTGAATCATATACGGTTAAAACCCCAAGTAAGATGACTGGAAGCATAGCTATCATCTTTGCACAAGATGGATTATTAAGTTTTGATTACGGGTATCAAGATTTTTCTAAGGCAGAATTACGACCTACAAGCGACCCAAGTTTTCAAATTGTTAACAACCAAATTTTTAATGACCTAGGTACGGTATCGACATTTCGACTTGGTGGAGAATACAAAATTGAACAAGTTAGTTTAAGAGCTGGTTATCGTTTTGAACAAAGCCCTTATGCCAATGGAAATACCATAGGTGATTTAAATGCCGTTTCTGGCGGTATCGGTTATAATTTTGGAGGTAGTAGATTAGATTTTGCCTTAAGCCGTTCTCAGCAAGATATTAACGAACGATTATTTGATACTGGTATTACTACACCAGCGATTATTAATAGAATTAATACCAATGCAACGTTAAGCTACACGATAAATTTCTGATTAAGTTTATTGCTAAATACATAAAAAAAGGGAGCAAATTTGCTCCCTTTTTTTATCTCTTTAATGAAAAATGTGTTTTTCTTGTTTTAGCTACCAATAAATTTCCATCGGTTTCAGAATATTCAAATCGAAACCAGTAATCGGTAGCAGGCATCGGCTGGCCATTAAAAGTGCCATCCCAACCACCTTCGGGGCCTAGCTGTTTTAATAGCTTACCATACCTATCGAAAACAAATACAACAGGATTGATTATCAAATCCGGTCTATCAATACCTTTAATATTCCAACCATCATTAATACCATCTCCATTTGGTGTAAAAAACTTAGGATACCCTACCACAAGAAATTCCAACGGGTCGGTAATACCACAACCGTTTTTGTCATTTATAATTACCGTATTAAGTCCGGGAGGTACATTTATAAATACAGAATTATCTTGAAACTCACCACCATTAATAGCATATTCATAATCCCCATTACCCTCAACAAAAAATTCAATGTTATTCTGGTCAGGATCAATTGATAGGTTAGCATCTAATGTTTCTACTCGATCTAGTATGGGCGTTCCAAAAAACGTAATTAGTACGCCGCTATCATCGCTTACTGTTGGCGGTGTTCCTGAAATAGTAGTAATTGTCGCAAAATAGCGTCCAGAGTTAGGACTTACTACAACTAATTCTGCACCAAAATCCCCAGATCCCGTAAGCGTATCGTCTACTACACCATCATCTTCATAATCAACGGTCCACTCAACATTTAAAATATCTGCACCAGCAGGAGAATTCAATGCACTTATAGTAATATCATCATCACCTTCACATGCGATTATATCCAATCCTAAAAATTCATCCCTAAGCGTACAATCTAAAGCAGTATTTTGATCATCACTAACAGAACTTCCTGTAAAAGTTAACATAAAAGGTTCTGGATCTCCTGTAAAATTATCGGCAAAATTATTAATTAGAATATAATATAGTTCACCTGGTAGCACATCTAAATATTCATCATAAGTGTTCTGACTTCCTGTTAAAGAAGCTGCACCTTCTTGCCCGCTTTCAGGATTCACACCTAGACCCGTAAAATTAGTATCGTTCACTTCATAATTACAACGTATCGGTTGTGCCGTGCCATTACTAATATCGGCACAATCAATATCTGGACCATAAACAGCAAAATCCCATTCTGCAGTAGGCGTAGATCCAGATGAAGACAATGCTTCAATATCAAAACCAACTTGACCACCGGTACCCGCCCTAAAGACAAACCAAGAAGTGTTGAATTCAATATTTGCAGATACAAGACTTCCTTTCTCCAAGCACCCTGTTTGTAGTATTACTTCTGGGTCAAAATCATCAACATCGCCAGTACCCCCAGCGATTCCCATAATAGGTTGATCAGCACATACAGGTATTGCTGTTCTACAATCGGCTGAATTTTGAGCAGTTGAATTCCAATAGAAAAGAAACAAACAACATACAGAACAAAGAAGTGTTCTCATAATATAGAGTGGCTATTAGTATACGTAATGTATATTATAACTACACATGCCAAACTTTAGTATTTTACATCGATTATTATGGTGTTTAATCGATAAAATACACTTTTCAGATAGCTTTTATGGCACTATCGTTTTAAAGTAAAATGATTGTTTATATATGCGGCATTGGTGCTTTGTCCCAAAGAATTGGTATACGACAACTTAAACCAATAATCCGATTCTGGCAATAAAACACCCTTAAAAGTACCGTCCCAGCCACTTGAATCCTCATTCAATTGATACAATAACTTGCCATATCGATTATAGATTGTAATAACAGGGTTGTCTAAAACTGAAAGTCCGTCTACCTTCCACTTATCATTTACACCATCTGCATTAGGTGTAAAAAATTTAGAAAAGCCTACAACCACTATATTCTTTGAATCTAAACCACAACCATTTAAATCTGTAACAGTTATCCTATGCTCGCCCGGAAACAGATTATTAAATATCGAACTACTTTGAGGTTCTTCATTATCCACTTGATAATCAAAATCACCATCATCTTCCAAAAATACCGAAACTACGTTCGATTCATCATCTTCATATAGGATAGTTACATCAGAAATAACAGGCGGTTTAGAAAAAACAACCGTAACAGAACGAACAGTAACACATTGCAATGCGCCTTCCAAATTAGTAACGGATAAGGTGTAAACACCTTCTTTTGCAACCGTTATAAGTGAAGTGTTCTGCCCAGAACTCCATTCATAAGTAAAATTAGAATCTGGAATTCTTTGACCTATCGTTACAACAGGAGTATCTCCACAAATAAACACACTCGTATCAAAATCTAAATACGGTAGTTCAATACCGTTAATATCAAAAGATTCTGATGCATCATAACAACTACCATTCTCTATTGATGTTGTACGAACAAAAATCGTTTCTGAGATTTGTGAGGGTATATATTCTTTAGTAAGCGCATTAATGCCATTCACAGCCTCTTCGATTGAGGAATGATAAGTGACTAGAAATTCTAAAGAACTTTGATCTCCTAAGACTTCTAAATCCTTCGAATTAAAATCTAAAGCAGTACCATCTAAACAAACTGTTTCATCAGTTAATTCATATGTAAATGGTGCAGGCGCATAAGCTACTTGTGTTTCACTTATTAAATTATTTCCTAAAGGTCTAATGACTAAAACCCGATACATAGCAGAAACTGCTACATTTAGTTCCGGGCCGCTTTCACCCGGTATGCGTTGATAGCCTGTACCTATATCCAAATACCATTCATAATCTATCGCATCTAATGTTGTAGCATCTAAAATTACATTTTCACTATCACACGCAATTTTTGGCGGACCTAATAAATTATCTATTATATTACAATCCAACGCCGAATTTGGAAATTCTAAAAAAATGTTTCCTGAAAATTGAATTGAGAATCCAGAATTATTATTACTATAATTATTAATCAATAAATAATAATCTTCATTCGGTGCAGCTTCTAACCAATCTTCATACTGAATATTAGCAACTCCCGTTGGATCTTGACCAACACCAATATATATACTGTCATCCGAATTATCAAAATAATTACATCGAATAGGTTCACCGAGATTACCACAATCATTGGTTTTATATAAGGCAAAATCCCAATCCTCATTTGAATCAAAACCTATATTAAAACCTAATTGTCCGGTCTCGCTAGTTCTAAAACGATACCATGCAGAGTTAGTCTCTACTGTACCTGTTGCTTGAGTGATACAACCTGATACTGAAGCTCCATTAAAATCATCTAAGCCATATCCGTTGGTACCCGCATTAATTGGAGTATTGTTACAAATAGGAATAGCACTAATACAATCTGGCGCTACTTGTGAAAAACAAGATAAGGTGCCAAAAAAATTAATAAAGAGAATGGTTATACCATACTTAGTCATAGGGGCTTCGAAATTTCTAATATTAAAATTAACGAGACCTTTACGTTATGTCTAATTTATGTTGTGTAGTGCCCCTATTTAGTTATAAAGTGGCACATATTGTATATCTTTGCAGCTTGTAAAAGTTAGTTGAAATGAAAATTGAGGATACATTGGAAAATCAATTTGATGAATTAGGAAACGATCATATTCCTACTTCAGAGGATACCCCCTTACGCAAAGACGCCTTTGTTTTAGATGACGCTACGAAGATTCAGCGTATACGTGAAAATGTTCGTGACATAATGCTTACTCTAGGATTAGATTTGAATGATGATAGTTTAAAAGGAACTCCTAATCGAGTTGCTAAAATGTACGTAAACGAAATATTTGCAGGTTTACACCCTAGTAGAAAGCCAAAAGCATCTACGTTCGATAATAAATATAAATATGGCGAAATGTTAGTTGAGAAAAACATAACGTTATATTCTACCTGCGAACACCACTTTTTACCTATTGTTGGTCGCGCGCATGTAGCCTATATTTCTAATGGTACCGTAGTCGGACTTTCTAAAATGAACCGTGTTGTTGATTATTATGCAAAAAGACCACAAGTTCAAGAACGTTTGAATATTCAAATCGTAAGAGAATTACAAGAAGTTTTGGGAACAGAAGATGTTGCTTGCGTTATTGATGCTAAGCACCTTTGTGTTAACTCAAGAGGAATACGTGATATAGAAAGCAGTACGGTAACCGCTGAATATGGTGGTAAATTCAAAGAAGAATTGGTACGCCGTGAGTTTTTGAATTACCTTAATCTAGACACCCATTTTTAATCGCATATAGCTTCATGCAATTGTACGAAAATCAAGAAATTAGAATATATAATTCCTTAACGGGGAAAAAAGAAGTTTTTAAACCAATAAACGAAGGCCATATTGGCATGTACGTTTGTGGGCCTACCGTGTATAGTAATGTGCATTTAGGCAATTGTAGAACTTTCATGTCCTTCGATATGATTTTTAGGTATTTCAGGCATCTAGGCTATAAAGTCCGGTATGTCAGAAATATAACCGACGCAGGTCATTTAGTAGATGATGCAGAAGATGGAGAAGATAAAATTGCAAAAAAAGCCAGATTAGAAAAATTGGAACCGATGGAAGTTGTACAACGATACACTGTCGATTTCCATAATATTTTAGAAAAATTCAACTTCTTACCCCCAAGTATTGAACCGACAGCTACGGGTCATATTATAGAGCAAATTGAAATTATTAAGGACATTCTTGAAAAAGGATTTGCCTACGAAACCAATGGCTCTGTATATTTCGATGTTGCCAAGTTTAACAAAGAACATGAATATGGTAAACTAAGCGGTCGTAAACTTGAAGACATGATTGCGAATACCCGTGATCTTGCCGCACAAGACGACAAATATAATCCTCAAGATTTTGCCCTTTGGAAAAAAGCGGAACCACAACACATTATGCGTTGGCCTTCACCGTGGGGAGATGGATTCCCAGGCTGGCATTTAGAGTGTACCGCAATGAGTACAAAATATTTAGGGGAAACTTTTGATATTCACGGCGGTGGAATGGATTTAAAATTTCCACATCATGAATGTGAAATAGCACAAGCAGAAGCTTGTAATGGAAAAAGCCCAGTGAATTATTGGCTACATGCTAATATGTTGACCCTTAATGGTAGAAAAATGGCTAAATCTACAGGAAATAGTATACTTCCCGGAGAAATTTTCTCAGGCGAAAACGAAATCCTTAGCAAACCATTCTCTCCATCAATGGTTCGTTTTTTTATGATGCAGGCACATTATACTAGCATTTTAGATATGAGCAACGAAGCACTTTTAGCTTCTGAGAAAGGCTTTAATAAACTAATGGAAGCAATAAGTTCTTTAAAATCTTTAAACACGGGCAAGACAACAAATTTTAATATTGCAGATTGGAAATCTTCCTGTTATGCTGCCATGAACGATGATTTTAACACCCCAATATTAATAGCGACCTTATTCGATGCTGTAAAGCATATCAATCTTATAAAAGAAGGTACAGAATCTATTACCGAAGAAGATAGAGCAGAACTTGAAAATACAATTCACAATTTTGTTTTTGATGTATTAGGGCTTGAAAACAAAAGTAGTTCTGATGCAGATACTGAAAAATTAGCTGGTGTTGTTGAGTTATTGATAGAATTACGTAAATCTGCTAGGGAAAATAAGGATTTTGCCACTTCAGATAAGATTCGTGACCAGTTAGCAGCTTTAGGCATACAACTTAAAGATGGTAAAGAAGGTACCACGTATAGCCTTTAGTTTTAGTCTAAAATCTAGCTTTTTTTATTTTAGACTGGTATTCTCCTGGCGCTAAGTTTTGCCTTGTTTTAAATACTCTATTAAAATAAGACCTACTTTCAAAGCCGCAATCTAGATACACATTTTTTATACTTCGTTTAGGGTCTTGTAATAACCCAACTGCCAATTTAATTCTTTCGTTATTTATGAATTCGACAGGTGAAATTCCTAATTCGGACTTAAAAGTTCTATAAAAATTAGATACACTCATACAAGCAATTTTACTTAACTGCTCTACATGAAGCGATTTATGTACATTATTCCTTATATACCGAATAACCTCCGTTAACCTACTTTCACTTTTAATTGAAAGTGTTGCATTGCTATAAATTTTTCGCTCGTTGGTTTGTAAAATTCGAATGATTAATTCACGCAGCATATTATCCACAAAAAAATCTTTGGACGGGTGGTCTTCAGTAAATAAAAATAATAGTCGCTGTATTATTTGATAAATCCCTCTGTCATTTACGAAGTGAAAATTGTAATCCATAATACCCCAATCTTCCTTACTATCCTTTGGCATATTTTCATTCATAAATTGTAGCACCTTGTTTATTTTATCTTCGGAAATAGCCATAGCTAAACACCTAGTAGGATTTTTCGCCATTGCCTCAGGAAAATCTATACACATACTTTCATTGGCTGGCAGTACTAGAGATTCACCAGGTAAAAAATCAAAAGACTCATAATCACGCAAATGCATAATCTTTTTTCCTTGAATCATGCTAGCCAAAACGGGTTGCTCAAATTTCAACAATACACTTTTAGCCTGCTCATGTGTTTCAAAGACATGCATGGCTGCATTATTCATAGTATAGGATGTTTGGTTTTCAACCAAAGTTTCTAACTGCCTTCCTTTTAAAAAATTCTCTGATAATTGTATCACACTATAAATTCTTATGATTAAGAAATTTACAAAATTTTACACTTAAAAAAATCATAATACCAATAAATGATAGGATTGTTCATGTTATTCGTAGAATGCGTCAGATATTTCAAGAATATGCGCAGTAAATTTAGAATGTCGTACAAATTATTTTGATTCGACCATGAAATATAATTATTAACTTAAATCATATACGATGAGCACAACAGCAACTGTAGAAAAAGATGTACTTCAAAAACCAAAATTTAAAAACCAATATGAAAACTTTATTGGCGGTAAATGGGTAGCACCTAGTAAAGGAGAATATTTTGAAAACATTTCGCCAGTAGATGGCAAATCATTCACTAAAATTCCAAGGTCTACTGCTGAAGATATTGAATTGGCAATTGATGCTGCATGGAAAGCAGCTCCGTCATGGAATATATCATCAGCCACAGAAAGAAGCAATATGCTTTTAAAAATTGCCGATAAAATTGAGCAAAATCTAGAAGTATTGGCCAGAGCAGAAACTTGGGACAATGGTAAGGCCATACGCGAAACCCGAGCAGCCGATTTACCTTTAGCCATTGACCATTTCAGATATTTTGCTGGGGTAATAAGAGCAGAAGAAGGTTCGGTAAGTGAGTTAGATGCCAATACCGTTGCCTTAAACGTTACCGAACCGCTAGGTGTAGTGGGGCAAATAATTCCATGGAATTTTCCACTTTTAATGGCAACATGGAAATTAGCACCGGCCTTAGCTGCAGGCAATTGTGTTGTACTTAAACCTGCAGAACAAACTCCAGTTGGTATCTTAATCTTGATGGAAATCATCGAAGGTATTTTACCCGAAGGTGTTCTTAATGTTGTTAATGGTTTTGGCGCAGAAGCAGGCAAACCCTTGGCATCAAGCCCAAGAATAGACAAAATTGCGTTTACTGGGGAAACAACTACTGGTCAATTAATCATGCAATACGCATCTAAAAATATCACCCCGGTCACATTAGAACTTGGTGGAAAATCGCCTAATATTTTCTTCGAAAGTATAATGGATGCCGATGATGAATTCTTTGATAAATGTTTAGAAGGCGCCAATATGTTTGCCTTAAACCAAGGTGAAGTCTGTACTTGTCCATCTAGAATGTTAGTTCAAGAAAGTATTTACGATAAGTTTATAGCGCGTGTCATTGAACGCACCAAGGCTATAAAAATGGGACATCCATTAGACCCAAATACAATGATGGGAGCTCAAGCTTCTAATGACCAATTTGAGAAAATATTGAGTTATATTAAAATAGGAAAAGAAGAAGGTTGCGAAGTTCTCACGGGTGGAGAGCAAGCTTACAACGAGGGCTTAGAAGGTGGTTACTACGTACAACCAACTATCTTAAAGGGCAACAATAAAATGCGTGTGTTTCAAGAAGAAATATTCGGCCCTGTACTTTGTGTAACGACATTTAAAGATGAAGCCGAGGCAATCGAAATCGCTAACGACACCTTATATGGTTTAGGCGCTGGTGTCTGGACCAGAGATACACACCAAGCATATCAAATATCAAGAGCAATAAAAGCTGGTAGAGTTTGGGTCAACTGTTATCACTTATATCCTGCTCATGCACCATTTGGTGGATATAAAAAATCTGGAATTGGTAGAGAGAATCACAAAATGATGCTATCTCACTATCGACAAACTAAAAATATGCTTATATCATATGATAAGAAAGCAATGGGATTCTTTTAGACAACAAATAAAAATGAAAACTAAACGAGTTTTGATAACAGAAAAAGCAGCCGCTATAATTGCTCAATTAAAAAAGACACATGGTGAACTTATGTTTCACCAAAGTGGAGGCTGTTGTGATGGGTCAGCTCCTATGTGTTTCACCAAAGGTGATTTAATGCTCGACGACAATGATGTTTGGCTAGGTAATATTGAAGGATGTGATTTTCATATGTCAAAAGACCAATTTGAATATTGGAGACACACACAATTAACCATAGATGTTACCCCAGGTAGAGGCGCTAGTTTTTCATTAGAAATTCCATTAGGCATACGGTTCTTAATTAAGTCAAGATTATATTCTAAAGAAGAAGCAGAACATCTAGAACCCATAAGAATTGGCCTTTAAAAGAGATCTAAAAATTTAAAACAAGTCCGTATGTAAAAATATACGGACTTGTTATTTCTAAAAAGTTACCTGTATTATAGTAAATTTGTACTATTAATTAGCTGTTTTGAACATTTCAATAAAAAAAATTCTAATTGCCCCTTTTGTACTATTGGTTCGCTTTTATCAATTAGCAATATCACCCTATACTCCAGCAACGTGCAGGTACTCCCCTACATGTTCTCAATATACTTTAGAAGCCTTAAAAAAACACGGATTATTTAAAGGTGGATGGTTAGCTACAAAGAGAATATTTAGCTGTAATCCTTGGGGTGGTAAAGGTTATGACCCAGTACCCTAAAAAGTTGAATTCTTACAATTGTTATCTTTAGTAATTAGATAAACTTTTACCCTAACTATGTATTACAAAATCGATTTGTCTGTTTGCTATTTATTATCTTAGCCTTTCAAAATACGACACATGCATTTCTTAGGAATTATTTGGAATCCGAATGAAACTCTTTTCAATATTGGATTTATACAGATTAAATACTATAATCTACTTTGGATAACTGCCTTCGCGCTTGGTTGGTTTATCATGAAAAGAATTTTTACCAATGAGAAAAAATCGGTAGAACAATTAGATTCCCTTTTTATATATACTGTTTTGGGCACCATGTTAGGCGCAAGATTAGGACATGTTTTCTTTTACGACTGGGCCTATTACTCCAATCACCTTGCTGAAATTCTACTACCGGTACGAGAAAGTGAATCGGGTAGTTTGTTATTCGGACTAATAAATGGTTATGAATTTACAGGTTTTACAGGTTTAGCAAGTCACGGAGCTACTTTAGGTATTATTGTTGGAACATACTTATATACAAGAAAATACCCTGAGTTCAGCATGCTTTGGATATTTGACAGAATGGTGATTCCTGTTGCAATTGGATGCTTTTGTGTTCGTTTGGGAAACTTCTTTAATTCTGAAATTAATGGGAAAGTTGTTAATGAAAACTTCATTTTCGCCACGAAGTTCATACGTGACTCAGATGACTTACATCCCTCAAAAGCATTAGGTATTACTCAAGAAAAAACATTGAATGCTGCATATGCCGCAATAGAGAACAATCCTCAATTTTCAGAATATTTAGCACAAATACCTTACCGTCATCCTGCTCAATTATATGAAGGCATAGGTTATATATTTATATTCATTCTACTTTACTTTTTATATTGGAAAACTGACAAAAAGAATAAAACAGGATACTTATTCGGGTTGTTTTTCGTATTACTTTGGTCGGTACGTTTCTTAGTAGAATTCGTTAAGAAAAGTCAAGGTGGTTTTGAAGACACCTTGGGTATTTTATCTACAGGACAATGGTTGAGTATTCCATTTATTCTAATTGGTCTTTTCTTTATGTTCAGGAAAACTAAAACTGCCTAATGCTAAGTTTTAAACGTATTATTTGGGTTTTCACAGTAGTTTTTACGCTGGTATTTTCCTCTTGTAAGGAAGATGCTATAAGAACGATTTCAACACAACAGATTGAATTTACTCACGAAGGAAATTTAAATGTGTATGTAAATACTAGTGATACTTTAACAACAAAGTTCGACATAGAATTTGCTGAAACAGATTACGAAACACAAACGGGATTAATGTACAGAAAAAGCATGAAAAACAATCAGGCTATGCTTTTTATTTTCCCTAATGAAGCGATGCACTCTTTTTACATGAAGAACACTGAATTTTCTTTAGATATTATTTACATAAAAGAGGATTTGACGATTGCTAGCATGCAAGAAAACGCGCAACCTTTTAATGAAACGGGTTTATCTTCAATGGCACCGATAAAATATGTTCTTGAAATAAATGGTGGTCTTGCAGAAACTTTAGGAATATCGATTGGAGACCGCGTTAGTTTCAGTCGTGACTAATTGCGAATTTCTCTATTAATTTAGTAAAGAGTAAAATGCCAGATTATGTATTGTTCAATGAAGAATCAGAACGGTTGCTTTTTAAGAAAGTATCACTATCTGATTTTGAAAACTGGCTTCCATTTCACCAAGAACCTTTAAGTAGTCAATATTGGTCAGGCTTATCTAAAGACCCCATTACCGCCTGTAAGGAACAATTTTCAAGAATTTTCGAACGCTATAAAGAACAGTCAGGTGGTATGAATGCTCTTTTTTCGAAGGAGACCAAAAAACTTATTGGTCTTGCAGGTCTTTTAGCGCAAGAGGTAGATGGCATAGTAGAGTTAGAAATTGGTTATTCTATTCTACCAGAATATTGGCGACAAAGCTATGCTTTTGAAGCAGCAAAAAAATGCAAAGAAGTGGCTTTTGAGAATAAATGGGCAGAAAGTTTAATATCTATCATTCAAGTAAATAATATTCCATCACAGAAAACAGCATTGAAAAATGGAATGAATATTGACTTTAGTACTACCTACAAAGACAATTCTGTTCATATTTTTAGAATTAAAGCATAAATGAATCATTGGGTAATCTACATTGACAATAACTCTGCTAAAAAAAATTTCATTAAAGATTTTCAAAAGGGTGAAATTCCGAATGAACTTATAAAATACCAACAGAAAAAAGGACTTTTATACTCTCAATTTACCTTAGAGAGGCTTATAGACGAGGAAGACAAACACGACCATAAAATTATAAGCTCTGAACTACAGGATCTTGAAACGATGTCAAATGGCGAACAAAAAAAGGCTTTATTATATTATACACTTCAGCAAAAGCCAGATTATATCATCTTAGACAATCCTTTTGACAATTTAGATATCACATTTCAAGAAGAACTTAAAACTATACTAAAGGAATATTCAAGTCACATTTCTTTTATACAAATAGCAAGTAGAAAGGCAGATACTCTTTCCTTTATAAAACAATTCGGAAGACTAACTTTTGACACTTTCACTATAATTCAAGATTTGGATTTTGAAAAACAAATAAAGAAACATGCCTTTAGCAACGTAAGTATACCACAACCGCTAGAAAATGCACCTAGCTTTAACAACCCATTAATACAATTTAAGAATGTTAGCATTTCTTATGGAGACAAAAAAATACTTGACAATATCAACTGGACTATACATAAAGGGGATTTTTGGCAATTAACTGGAGCCAATGGAAGTGGAAAATCTACCATACTTTCTATGATTACAGGAGATAATCCAAAAGCTTTCGGCCAAGAAATATATCTTTTTGGAAACCTAAAAGGAAGCGGTGAAACCGTATGGGATATTAAAAAGAAAATAGGCTACTATTCGCCTGCCATGACCAATAAATTTAAAGGCAGACACACCGTAGAAAACATGTTAATTTCCGGTATTACCGACTCTATAGGTCTTTATACGATACCAACCGACATTCAAAAAAGGATTGTTAAACAGTGGTTAATAATACTAAATCTCCATGATTTAAAAGACACCTATTTTAATAATCTATCATCAGGCAAGCAACGATTGGTGATGACGGCAAGAGCGATGGTGAAACATCCTCCAATACTTATACTTGATGAGCCCACTACGGGAATGGACGATGAATCTGCCGCTCTATTAGTTACTTTAGTTAACAAAATTGCGCATGAAACCAATACAGCCATTCTATTTGTTTCTCACAGAAAAGAACCTCACCTAGAACCAAAGAGCATTTATACCCTAGAAAAAACATGTTCAGGCTCAATTGGTTCTACAACTGCCACATAAAAAAATCGCTATCCTTTTGAGATAGCGATTTTAAAATTTGAGTTAGTAATTATTTATTCCGATTTACCAGAAGTAATTTTCTTACTTAATGCATCAAACATTACAGGAGTTGCAATAAATACAGATGAGTAGGTACCTACAACAATACCCACGATCATTGCGAACATAAACCCTCTCAATGATTCACCACCGAATATAAAAATTGCCAATAATACTATTAATGTAGTCAAAGAGGTATTTAAAGTTCTACTCAAAGTACTGTTTATAGCGTAATTAACATTTGCACCACCTTTCCAGCCACGTTCTGACAAAGTTTCACGAATACGGTCAAACACAACCACGGTATCGTTCAATGAATACCCGATTACGGTTAATATAGCCGCAATAAACGCTTGGTCAATTTCCATGTTAAATGGCATCAACTTACCGAATATAGAGAAAACACCTAATACAATTAATACATCATGAAATACAGCAACAACTGCACCCAGTGAGAATTGCCATCTTCTAAATCTTAATAAAATATAAAGGAAAACTACCGCTAAAGAACCTAAAATGGCTAAAAAGGCATTATTCTTAATATCATCTGCTATTGTAGGACCAACCTTTACCGATTGCAAAATACCTACAGTCCCATCATCTACACCACCTAAAACGAAAGCATCTTTACTGATACCATCTGGTAAATATTTTTGAAGAGATGTATACAATTTATCCTGAATCTCAGTATCAACTTCAATACCTTCAACATCTACTTTATAAGGAGTAGTAATTTTTACTTGATTAGATTCACCATATGTTTTCACATTGGTACCACTTCCAAAAACCGTATTTAATTCAGAAGCAATTTCAGAGGGATTAACAGGTTGTTCGAAACGAACTGTATATGAACGACCACCTACGAAATCTAC
The DNA here is from genome assembly GCF_963975365.1 of uncultured Maribacter sp. Taxonomy (GTDB): domain Bacteria; phylum Bacteroidota; class Bacteroidia; order Flavobacteriales; family Flavobacteriaceae; genus Maribacter. The sequence continues at coordinate 282,055 of NZ_CAXBGF010000002.1, forward strand.
TCCTTGCTGTAATCCAGGTCCGAAGAATAATGAAAACAAACCAACTGCTACCAGAACACTTGATAATATGTAAGCTATTTTTCTTTTAACCAAGAAATCAATATTTACATTCTTGAAAAGGTTTTTAGTCAAACTAGTTGAAAAGTCTAAGCTTCTTCCTTTACCACTAACATACCAATCTACCAATAGCCTTGTAATAAATATAGCGGTAAAAAGTGATGTTATAATACCAATTAATAAGGTGGTCGCAAATCCTTTTATAGGTCCTGAACCAAAAATGAACAAGATAACAGCAGTTAAACCTGTAGTAATGTTCGCATCTAAAATAGAAGACAAAGCATTTCCAAAACCGTCAGCAACTGCTTGGCTCTTTCCTTTGCCTTTTGCCAACTCTTCTTTGATTCGCTCAAAGATTAGTACGTTCGCATCAACAGACATACCAATAGTTAAAACGATACCTGCAATACCAGGCAATGTCAATACCGCATTTAAGCTTGTTAACACCCCGAAAATTAATAAGATGTTCAACAATAAAGCAATGTCAGCAAATGCACCAGCTTTACCATAATATGCGATCATCCATAGTAGAACTATAGCCATTGCAATTAAGAAAGACATAAAACCACTATCAATAGCCTCTTGACCTAAAGAAGGACCAACAATTTCTGATTGAATAATTTCTGCAGAAGCAGGTAATTTACCAGCTCTAAGAACATTCGAAATATCTTTAGTTTCGTTTACTGTAAAGTTACCTGTGATTTCTGAACGACCCCCAGAAATTGGACCGGAAGAAACACCTGGAGCGGTATATACCTTGTTGTCAAGAACAATAGCAATACCTGTTTGGTTCGTATAGGCGTCACCAGTTAATTTCTCCCATTCCTTAGCACCTTTAGTGTTCATGGTCATCGAAACTGCAGGCTTACTGAACTGGTCAAAATCTGCACGAGCATCACTTACAACATCACCACTAATTCTAGGTGTACCATCACGGTTAGATTTTAAGGCATATAAATCGATTACTTCGGTATCTTCGGTTGAAGGTCTTTCCCAAACAAATTTTGTGAACTGAATGTCGGCAGGCAATAACCTTCTAATTTCTGGCATCCTAAAATAAGAACCAATTGTTGCAGTATCCTTAATAGCTGCTCTGAACATTGCATTAGTTCCCGGGTTAGCAGGAATTAACAATTCGTATAACGGATTTACCTGTGTTGCTAAATCTAAAGAATCAGCAGAAACATCAGACAATAATGAATCCAATTCAGACTCTTCCTTTATCTGCTCTGGTCTTTCAACTTCTACAATATCTTTTAATTTTTCATTCGCCTGAATAAGGAATGTGCTAAAGCTTGTATTGCTTTGCTTGTATGTTTCCCAAAACTCTAATTGAGCAGTACTAGACAAAAGGTCTTGAGCACGAGCAATATCCCTAGCCCCTGGCAATTCTACCAAAATACGCCCAGAATTGCCTTCTCTTTGAATGTTTGGCTGTGTAACACCAAAACCATCGATACGCTCTCTTAATACTTCAAAAGCAGAAACGATAGATTCATCAATTTTTCTTCTTATGATAGGCTTAACCTCATCATCTGACATTTGAAAATTGATTTCATCACTAAGACCTTTGTTAGCGAAAATATCTGGTGAAGCTAATTTAGTTTCTCCTTTAATGTTATCGAATGCTTCGAAGAACAATTCAATATAGGTTTCATCACTATTTGTAGTTGCAGCATCGGCATCGGCCAAGGCTTTATTAAAAACTGGGCTTTTTGTGTTATTAGCTAATCCTTTAAGAATGTCTTTAACCGAAATCTGAAGTGTTACGTTGATACCACCCTTAAGGTCAAGTCCTTTATTCAACTCTTTCTTTTTGGCTTCATTATAATTGGTATATCCAAGAATACTATTGTTGCCAATCGAATCAAGATAGTTCGCAGCTACAACTTCCCTTTTTGCTACATAGCCATCTTCTGCTTCCGTTATACGGCTCGCTGCGAATACATTCGCCTCTTTTTCTACTTTGCTTGTAATGAAAGTATAGGATAGCTGGTAGATACTAACTAACCCAAATAATAAAGCAAAAAGCTTTATAAGTCCTTTGTTTTGCATTTTATAATATATTTAGTTTATGTTGATTAAAATTTTGTTTACTTTAAAATCTAAAGCAAACTACCTTTACACAGAGTAATTACGTTCCTTAGAGATTTTTTTTTGGAATTAGCTATTCCCTTAAACAGAAGGTCCTGCCCTAACTTCTGGAATAGTCTGTGAAGTGTTATCTATTGCAATTGCAATATTTCTATTAATCTTAAAAGATACATGTACAATAGCATTTTGTTTAAAAACTATTCTATCGTTAAACTGTATGATTACTGGATTAGAAAAACTATCATAATCCTGCTTTTGAATTAAAACAAGATTTCCATTTAAATTGAATCCATTCTCAGCTTGTTGATGTAGGTCTGATACTATTAGATTATACTTTTCAGGAAGCTGTTCTTTTGGGAAATTAAGTGGAAGTTCATTATCATATATTAATGACAGTTGGTTTTCTTGAGTAAGAAATTCCTTAACACTAAGGGCATCAACATCACTATAATAACGAATACTTACTTGTCTCCCGTCATTTTCTATTATTTCAATAGCATCAACACCTAAGACTTTAAGGCTTTTGGTAATTGCTGCCAAAACTTCATCATGAGCATTTTCCGAAGCAAATTCTACATCTGTAAATTGTAATAAAATTTGCTGATTAGAAGCTTTTGTTTGCTCTTGACTTAGCCCTAATAAGGCAAGAATAATAATTAAAGTACTTACGCACCATTTTGCATTCATGCGACAAATATAAAAATAAAGATTATACTAGGTAGTCTATTTTATACAATATAAATATTTCCGAAGTCTATCATATTCTAAAAAGAAAAGCCTTATAGTTGAACTATAAAGCTTTTCTTTTATTCATTTTTTTATATAAACTACAACTCTAAAAGGCCATTTGTTTTAGAAACACCTTCTGCACTCTCTTTCATTTTCGCTTTTTCAGCAGCACTCAATGGTATATCTATAATTTTCTCGATACCATCTTTACCTAAAATTACAGGAACACCAATACAAATATCGCTTAAACCATATTCACCATCTAACATTGTAGAACATGGAAACATCTTCTTCTGATCACATGCTATTGCCTGAACCATTGAAGACACTGCCGCACCTGGAGCGTACCATGCACTAGTACCTAACAACTTCGTTAATGTTGCGCCACCAACTTTAGTATCATCTGCAACTTGTTGTAGCCTTTCTTCTGATAAAAATTCTGAAACACGAATACTATTTCTTGTCGCGTGAGAAGTTAATGGAACCATACCTGTATCGCTATGCCCACCTATTACCATACCATCGATATCTGAAATAGGAGCTTCCATAGCTTCCGCTAAACGGTATTTGAATCTTGCGCTATCTAAAGCCCCACCCATACCAATAATTCTATTTTTAGGGATACCAGTAGTTTTATGTACCAAATACGTCATAGTATCCATTGGGTTACTAACTACTATAATAATAACATTTGGAGAATGCTTTAAAAGGTTACTTGAAACAGTTTTTACAATACCTGCATTTATACCGATCAATTCTTCTCTAGTCATACCTGGTTTTCTCGGAATACCAGAAGTAATTACCGCTATATGGCTATCAGCAGTTTTAGCATAATCATTTGTGCTGCCTGTAATTTTAGTATCAAAACCCATCAATGATGCAGTCTGCATCAAATCCATCGCTTTACCTTCTGCATAACCTTCCTTAATGTCCAAAATAACTACTTCAGATGCGAAATCTTTAATAGCAATGTACTCTGCACAACTAGCACCTACTGCGCCTGCACCAACTACTGTAACTTTCATGTTTATATATTTTATGAATTATTATTTATAAAATAGGATCACCGACCCTATTTGTAATGAATTTTCAATCCAAAAATAGGTATTTATTGATGAAAAATCATCTAGAGCAGCTCATTAAATTACTAGTTATTCTCCTTAAAAACATCGTTTAAATGCACATGGTGTTAAAAAAAAATGCGGTTCAACGAAAATATTGGAATTTAGTTACCATACATCGAATATAAATAATAACGTATAATATAGAGCGTTAATTACTTTGGATCCCAAATCCAAACCAAATTTAACCTACTTATGACTAAAAAGTTCCTCTCTTTGGCGGCCATATGCGCCATAGTCTTTCTGGCCAATTGTTCTAGGATAGAACAAAACAATGATCCCATTATTGGGATATGGTCACAATCGAAAATCACTACTACGGAAAATTCATCTAAGCAAACCGTTCGAAAAGAATGGATATTCAATGATGTATATTTAGGAAGGTATCATGAAATTAATGGTACTACCATTATCTTAAAAACAGATTTCAACTGGTCCAAGCAAGGCGACATATATACAATTGAGTATAGAGGCCTTGAAGACAAACCCAATAATTACATAACCATTCAAAGTTTAGAAGATAATTTTTTTCTAAAGAATATGGATGGTGCCACAATGGCTATTAGGGAATAAACGATTTTAACAGGGCCATGGGAAAAAGTCTGTCCAGAGCAATCTGGGCAGTCTTTTTTATTTAAAGCTATTTTGATGGCATTGAAATCTCCTCATCTGAACTAAATAACAAATATCAAGTTCATAACTTCATATGATTAATTTGAAGAGAGGTTTCATTTATAAACTTATACCTAAAGCAGAAGAAAACCCCTATAAGATTTCAATAAATCTTATAGGGCTTTTACATGATAACAAACTTAATTACTTAAAACTCTATAAATTATTTAAATTCAATTTTATCTAAAACCAAAATTAACACCAACTGTAGCAGTATTAAACTCTCCTAAATTATACTCGGCATTCAATCTAAAGAAACCTAATTTAAGCTTTGTCCCTAAAGTACCTATAACTCCACTAACCTTTTTAGTAATAGCGAATGGATCAACATAGGTTTCTGATGTTAACGGCCCTTCAGTTACTCTATATGTTCCTAAAACATCGGTTACAGATTTTCCTGAAACATAACCTAAACCTCCATAAAAATTAATAATTGGAAGTTTAGTAGAAACAACCCCATTAAAAACCCATGTATTAATAGTAGCTTCAATTCGCTGGTTTTCACCTTCAACAATATTTACGTTCGTCAAATCATAATCTCCAGAAATATTAGTATATCCGATAACCGCAGAAATAGCTACAGGCAATATTTTATCAGCAGGTAATAATTTCGTAAAATCGTGTTGAATTCCAAAACCAATTAAACCGATCGAAGCATCTTCATATTCCATTTTAGGAAGAAATCGAGCTTTTATTTCAGTTCCTTTAATCAAACCAACACTAGCTTGAATATATCCCGAAGGTATAAAATCAACACCTTCTCCAGAAAGTCCCGATGGTAATTCAAACTCTTGTCTAGCAGTAAAGCCAGCAACTTCACCTTCTACAAATACAGTTGTACTGGAAATATCCCCTAGGGCAGTAGAAACCTCTCGAGCAACACCCGGATTATCTACAAAATCTAAATTCTCATAATCATTAGGATCTAAGATAAAAGCTTTTTTATCTGACTTATTCTTAAAACCTGTAATATTACCGATAATTGATATTTCGAATCCGCCTAATGGCTTAGCATCAGCTGTATTATACCACCCAGTCGCTAAGCTATAAACCACACTTTCTGATAGCGGCGCCATATAATCGGTCGTAAACTGCTCGGCATCGTTAACACCTGCAGCAAAGATATCATTAAAATCTACTTGAGCCGTTGCAGTTAAACAACTCCCAATAAAAACTAACGTAAGTAACTTCTTCATTTCTAAAATTTTACCTAAAAATAAAAAACCTGCGCTGTAGGCGCAGGTTTTTGTTGTGTAAGTAGTACTTTCTATGTGTCAATGTTCGCATAAACAGCATTCTTCTCAATAAATTCTCTTCTTGGCGGAACCTCATCACCCATCAACATAGAGAAAACACGATCTGTTTCTGTTGCATTATCAATAACAATTTGTCTTAAAGTCCTGAATTCTGGATTCATTGTGGTATCCCACAATTGTTCAGCATTCATCTCACCAAGACCTTTGTAGCGTTGGATACTAACGCCTCCACTATAACTATCAGCAATTGCATCTCGTTCTTTATCACTCCAAGCATATTGCTTTTTCTGTCCTTTTTTCACTAAGTATAATGGTGGAGTAGCAATATAAACGTGACCACTTTCAACCAACTCTCTCATATAACGGAAGAAAAAGGTCAATATTAATGTTTCAATATGACTACCATCGACATCGGCATCACACATGATGACTACCTTGTGATATCTCAATTTAGCAAGATTCAACGCCTTACTATCTTCTTCGGTACCAATGGTAACACCTAAAGCAGTATACATATTTTTAATTTCCTCGTTTTCAAAAACCTTGTGCTGCATGGCTTTCTCAACATTCAAAATCTTACCTCTTAAAGGTAGGATAGCTTGAAAATTACGGTCACGCCCCATTTTGGCGGTACCACCCGCCGAATCACCCTCGACAAGGAAAATTTCACATTTCTCAGGATCTTGTTCTGAACAATCTGATAGTTTACCTGGCAAACCACCGCCACTCATTACATTCTTACGCTGCACCATTTCACGGGCCTTTGAAGCCGCATGCCTAGCTTGTGCTGCTAGGATTACTTTTTGAACGATAATTTTGGCATCATCTGGATGTTCCTCCAAATAATTAGTCAACATTTCTGAAACTGCCTGACTTACTGCTGCTGAAACCTCACGGTTTCCTAATTTTGTTTTAGTTTGACCTTCGAATTGAGGCTCTTGAACTTTTACCGATACAATAGCAGTCAATCCCTCACGAAAATCATCGCCTTGTATTTCAAACTTCAATTTATCTAACATACCAGAAGCATCGGCATATTTCTTCAAAGTAGAAGTAAGTCCTCTTCTAAATCCAGATAAATGCGTACCACCTTCGTGGGTATTAATATTGTTTACATAAGAATGAAGATTTTCCGTATAGCTTGTATTATAGATCATGGCGACTTCCACAGGAATGTCATTCTTCTCCCCTTCCATGGAAATAACACTCTGTATTAACGACTCACGATTACCGTCTAAAAATTTAACAAACTCCTTAAGCCCTTCATCAGAATAAAAAGTTTCGTTAATATATTCTCCTTTATCGTCTTTTTGACGCATATCGGTAATAGTAATCGTCACCCCTTTATTTAAGAAAGAAAGCTCACGCATTCTGTTCGCTAAGGTCTCATAACTATATTCAATTGTCTGGGTAAAAATCGTTTCATCTGGGTGAAAGGTCACCATGGTACCTCTCTCGGTAGTCTCTCCTACTCTTTTTACTGGATAAAGAGCCTTACCCCTTGAATATTCTTGTTGCCAAACAACACCTTCTCTATAAACCGTAGCCGTTAAATGATCCGATAAAGCATTAACACAAGATACCCCTACACCATGCAGACCACCAGAAACTTTATAAGAATCTTTATCGAACTTACCACCTGCCCCAATTTTGGTCATTACTACCTGTAACGCAGAAACACCTTCCTTTTTATGTAAGTCGACAGGTATACCCCTACCATTATCTTTTGTTGTTATGGAGTTATCCTCATTAATGACAACACTAATAGTATCACAATGGCCGCCCATTGCTTCATCTATTGAGTTATCCACTACTTCATATACCAAATGGTGCAAACCACGCACACCAACATCACCTATATACATGGATGGACGCATACGTACATGCTCCATACCCTCTAGGGCTTGAATACTGTCTGCGGAATAATTCTTCTTATTTGCTTCTTCGCTCATAAAATTAAGGTTGTTTTACTTCAAATTTTGCAATCTTACAAATATACGCAATACCCCATAGAATATGATGTTTCTAGCAATTGAGCTATAGCAAGTTATCAACAATCATTGTGGAAAATTAAAGGTGTATAACCAAACCCTATAAAAGGAATCACTGTTACTGCTTCATTTCTCTTTTTAAAGATGTAAATGAATTGTCAGTATTAATCGTCTCAAAAAACATTTGTCCGTAATTGACACTTAACCCTCTTTCAAAATGCGTAAAACGTAATTGAATTTTAATTTTTTCTTAACACAATTGGTCAGAAATTAATATGTGCAGTATCGATTAAACATAGAGAATATTAAGATTTCCTTTACATATCGATTTTAACTTAGTTATATAATCTTAAAATAGGTTTACATGAATGAAGAACAATTTAAAGGAAAATGGAACATAGGAAAAGGTAAGCTTAAACAAAAATATGCCGACCTAAAATACGCTGAAGGTAAATCGGATGAACGTTTAGGAAAAATACAAGAGAAGTCCGGAGAGTCTAAAAAAAATGATATACGATTTGTAATCTATCAAAAATTAAAAAAGTAAACCCGCCTATAAAAATAGACGGGTTTTTCACAATAGATACTATGACTAATTCAAACCCTATTGTTTTACATATGCATCGGAATGCACGTTTGCTACAGCCCTACCAGACGGGTCGTTCATATTTTTAAATGCCTCATCCCATTCTAAAGCTATCTGAGTGCTACACGCTACAGAAGCTTCTTGGGGCACACATAAAGCAGCCGCATCTGATGGAAAATGCTCTTCAAATATAGAACGATAGTAAAACTCTTCTTTTGAAGTTGGAGTTTGAAGCGGGAACCTAAACTTTGCGTTTGCCAATTGCTCATCACTAACTTCTTCGTTCACAACTATTTTTAAAGTATCGATCCAGCTATATCCTACACCATCAGAGAATTGTTCTTTTTGTCTCCATGCTACACTTTCTGGCAACATATCCTCAAAAGCTTTACGAACAACCCATTTTTCCATACGCTCGCCATTAATCATCTTATCTTGTGGGTTAATACGCATGGCTACATCCATAAATTCTTTATCCAAGAACGGAACTCTGCCTTCTATACCCCAAGATGCCAATGATTTATTCGCTCTTAGACAATCATACATATGTAGTTTGCTCAATTTACGAACAGTCTCTTCATGAAATTCTTTAGCGTTAGGTGCTTTATGAAAATATAAATACCCACCGAACAACTCATCTGCACCTTCACCAGACAATACCATCTTTATTCCCATTGACTTAATAACACGAGCCATTAAATACATTGGCGTAGATGCACGAATTGTAGTTATATCATAAGTTTCTAAGTTATATACTACATCTTTAATAGCATCTAAACCTTCTTGAATAGTGAATTTTATTTCATGATGAACCGTACCTATATGTTTAGCTACTTTTTGGGCTGCCGCTAAATCTGGAGAACCCTCTAGACCCACAGAAAATGAATGCAATTGTGGATACCAAGCATCAGTTGTATCTCCGCTCTCTACACGTTTTTGCGCATATTTTTTAGCAATTGCGGATGTTACGGAAGAATCTAATCCTCCAGATAATAACACACCATATGGCACATCAGACATTAATTGACGGTGTACGGCCGCCTCCAGTGCTTCTTTAATTTCTTGTATGCTCGTAGCATTATCTTTTACGGCATCATACTCCATCCAGTCTCTAGTATACCATCTCTTCAACTCCCCATCTGAACTATGCAAGTAATGACCTGGGGGAAATAACTCAATTTTAGTACACGTACCTTCTAAGGCTTTTAATTCCGAAGCCACATAGAATGTACCGTTCTTGTCCCAACCCATGTATAAAGGAATGATTCCCATATGATCACGGGCAACAAAATATTCGTCTTTCTCAGCATCATATATAGTAAAGCCAAAAATACCGTTCATTTCATCTAAAAAATGAACTCCCTTTTCTTGATATAAAGCCAAAATAACTTCACAATCAGACGCTGTCTTAAAATCATATTTACCTTCAAATTGCTTACGTAATTCTCTATGATTATATATTTCGCCATTGGCAGCTAACACCAATTTACCATTCGGACTCAATAATGGTTGTTTACCAGAAGCAGGATCTACAATTGCCAATCTCTCATGCGCCAAGATTGCTTTTTCATCTGCATAGATACCACTCCAATCCGGTCCTCTATGTCTTATTTTTTTTGACATCTCTAAAAGCTGAGGCCTTAGCACCTCAGTACTTTCCTTAACATCAAATGCACATACTATTCCACACATAATTAAATTATTATATCATTTCGAATACAAATATCAATTTATAGTTTCAATTAAGAAACACAAACATAAATTTTAATTACACATTATAATCGTATTTGTTTATTTAATTGAATTTTATATTTTTTTTATCAAAAATATCCAAAGAACCTAGAATAATGTAATGAATTAAAATTTAACTTCATTTTATCAATAAGACTGTAATGAACTCCTTAGTTTTATGACTTAATTTACCAAAACAATTATATATGAAAAGATTATTTACAAGTGCTACTTTAATGTTAGCCTTAGTTTTAACGACTGCTGTATCGGCCCAAGAATTTTCTGGTATTGATAAAAGTCCTATGGATATGGCTGCTTACCCAACAGACTATAAAGTTTCTGAAAAAGCGGTTCGTATTATATATGGCAGACCTCAATTGAAAGGACGTTCTATGGAAGAACTGGCTCCTACAGGCAAAGTATGGAGAACTGGAGCAAATGAAGCTCCTGAGATTACATTCTACAAAGACGTAAAATTTGGTGGTAAAGATGTTAAAGCTGGTACGTATTCATTATTCACCATACCAGGTGCTGAAAATTGGACTATTATATTAAACAAAAATCTAAATCAATGGGGTTCTTACTTCTATGATAAGGCTGCCGATGTTGCTCGTGTAACAGTACCTAATGGTTCTGACGCTGCGTCTCTAGAAGAATTTTCTATTGCTTTTAAAGATGTTGACGGTGGAGCACATTTAGTAATGGGTTGGGACAAAACCAGAATTGCTGTTCCAATTACCATGTAAGTTTAATATTATTATAATTAAAAAACCTCGGTCTAAGACCGAGGTTTTGTTTTAACGAACTACACCATTTACGAAAGTTTGCTCTGCCCGTATGGTAGATATTTCTTCTAAAGGAACGGTCATCATATCTTTATCGTAGATAACAAAATCTGCAAATTTACCGGGCTCTATACTTCCTTTTTCATCTTCCTCTAAATTTGAATAGGCAGCCCAAATTGTCATTCCTTTCAGTGTTTCCTCCCTACTCAAAGCCTCCTCTACTTGAAACCCTTCTTTAGGAAAACCACTTGTGTCTTTTCTTGATACTGCAGCATAAAAAGTTAAAAATGGGCTAACATCTTCTACCGGAAAATCGGTACCTAAAGCCACCAAACCTGCTTTATTTAATAACGTCTTATACGCATATGCACCTTTAATTCTTTCACCCAATCGATTCTCCGCCCAATACATATCACTGGTCGCATGGGTTGGCTGTACAGAAGGTATTATACCACTCTCAAAATAATCAAAATCGCCCTCTGTTAATATCTGTGCATGTTCAATTTTCCATCGTCTATCCTTTTGACCATCTAAAACCTTTTTATACGTCCTTAATACAGCAATATTGGCTGAATCGCCAATGGCATGGGTATTCATTTGATATTCTGAAATTGCCAAACGATTTGCAAGATTTTCTATTTCTTCAACGGGAGTTACCATGGCCCCAAAATGGCCAGGTAAATCGCTATATGGTTCTTTTAATGCTGCCCCTCTAGACCCTAAAGCACCATCTCCATATACTTTTACCGACCTAACATTAAGACGGTCAGTTTTAATAGGTCCTTTGTAAATAAAGTGATCTACATCTTCTTTATTATTACTTACCATTGCATAAACCCTTATTGACAACTCACCGATTTGCTGCAAACTATCGATAAGTTCAATAGTATTTCTATCGATACCTGCATCGTTTACCGTGGTAAGTCCGTGATTTAAACAAATTCGTTCAGCATCTTTTAGAGCCTTAATTTTATCATCTAAAGTTGGTAAAGGCATTATACTATCTATAAGCGCCATAGGATTATCGATAAGTATACCTGTAATTCCAGAAAATCCGTCTTTCCACTTTTTTTCGATTTCACCACCTTCAACTTTGGTACTCCAATCTATACCTGCCATATCTAATGCTTTTTGGTTAACCAAATAAGCATGACCATCAACTCGCTCTAACGCAACAGGAATATCTGGAAAAAGAGAATCTAATTCTGTTTTTGTCGGAAATTCTTTAATCTCCCAGTCATTTTGGTCCCAACCTCTACCTCTTAAAAATTTTTTCGGATTCGCAACATGAAACTCCTTAACCTTATCTAGTACTTCCTCAAAACTAGTGGTGCCAACAAGGTTTACTAATTGCTGGTTTAATCCCAATCCATAAAAATGACAATGAGCATCAATTAAACCTGGCGTAATAGTTCTACCATCAGCGTCAATAAGTTGATCAGAGGTATACTTTTCACGAATTTCATCAATTGCACCAACCGCAAGAAACTTACCGTCGTGTACCGCAAAAGCTTGAGCTTTTGAAAAAGCATCATTTACAGTATATACATTGGCGTTTACAATGATCAGGTCAACTTTCTCTTTCATGAGTTCGCAACCAGATAGTAAAACGAGTAGAATGGGTAGTAGTTTTTTCAAAACACAAAAATTAGTTCACCAATAATAAGTAAAGAAAGCCAACAAGACCGACTTCAAATAATATTGAAAACTAAGTATTTTTTTAATAAGATTTAAATCTTTAACGCACAGGCAATTGACGTGTGCCTTTAATTTGACTAGAACCCGAAGTAGAATAGCTCTCCCCAATAATTAGGTCTCCTTCTACCATCAATACAAATGAAACACGCTCTAAGCCAGCTATATTAACATTAAAATTCACGCGATCATTATCTATAATAACATCTTGACAGGTATATATACCTACTGGATATTTAATAACAACATCGTAAGTATTTTCATTTTTAGAAATGAATAATACACCTTTTTCATAGGAAGACTCCACATTGATCATCGTGTAATTCCAAATACCTAAAACGGACTCACCGGAAACAAGACACTCTTGTAAAACATTAGTGTCGCTTTCTAAATTCGGCACTTTTATCGCAGAAAAGGCATATAATAGTTGAATCAAAAAAAAAACTTTTTACTATAATCTGAGTCATGTTCATTCAAGGAAACGTTAAACTATAAATCTCGAACGTGTATATTCTTTTAATATTTTATTTATTTATAAGCATTTTACTACATTATTTACTTTGGCTCACTATCCAACTATCTAATTTCTCTTCGAGTAGTACCAGTGGCAAACTACCTGAATTCAAAATTTGACTATGAAACTCTCTTATATTAAAATTAGTACCAAGAATTTTCTCTGCTTTTGTGCGCAATTCTCTAATTTTTAGTTGACCTAGTTTATAGGAAAGTGCCTGACCCGGTGTGGCCATATAACGTTCTATTTCGGCAATTATACTTTCTTTTGACTCAGCTTCATTATCTAAAGAATATTGTATTGCCTCTTCTCTAGACCATCCTTTTGCATGCAATCCGGTATCAACAACCAATCGTATAGCTCTGTGCATCTCCATACTCAACATTCCAAAATATTGATAAGGGTCTGTATATATGCCTAATTCCTTACCTAGAGATTCTGCATAAAGTGCCCATCCTTCTACAAAAACACCCATACTTTCTGGATGTAGAAACTCTGGAAGATGTTTATTTTCTTGCTGTAATGATAATTGAAAATGATGCCCTGGTATTGCTTCATGTAAAAATAGAGCTTCGTCATGTACCGTATTATATGTTTTTACATCTGGAATTGGGACATAAAAAATACCCGCCCTTAATCCATCTTTTGAACCCGGTGTATATTCTGCACTTGCCGATGCTTCTCTAAAAGCCTCTGTTCTACGAACATTAAAGCCTGCTTTCGGTGTAAGTGCAAACAAAGAACCAATCCTTAAAGCAATACGGTCATTAATTTTATTAAAATTAGCAATTACCTCCTCTGGATTAGTGAAAGGCATTAGCTCATTTTTAGTCCTTAGTGAATTGAAAAAAGATTTTAAATCACCTTTAAAACCGATTTTATTTTTTACAATTTCCATTTCACTTGAAATACGCGCCACTTCTGATAAGCCTAATTCATGAATTTCATCGGCATTCATGTTCGTGGTCGTATGCAGTTTTATTAAATATTGATACGTTTCTTTTCCGTTTGGCAAATCTAAAAGTCCGTCAGTTTCTCTACATTTCGGCAAATATTCTTCCGTCAAAAATTTATTCAACTCCACATATTTAGGATTCAGTTTCTCCTTAATAAAGGCAGCATAATCACTTTCTAATATATCCTTATCAACATCTGACATTCCATCTGGAAAATTCAATATAGGCTGATAGAAAAGATTCTCCTCTAACGGTATATCTATAAATGACCTTACTTGGGGCAACATTTTTAGGGTCAACACTTTTGGTAAAACCACTCCCTTGGCCATGCCCAGTTTCATTTTTTCAATTGAAGTATCTAAAAAAGATAGATAATCATCTAATCTACTTAGCCAATTATTATAGTCTTCTATAGTTTTAAAAGGCTGTACACTTGTACCACCTGCTAATTGAGCAACATACAAATGCAACGATTGTATCTGAAAAAGGGGCATTATTTCAAAACTTGGTAAATCATAAATTGGCGACGCAATTGTTACGATAGGATTCATTACGCCCTGGAGTTTCATGCCACAATCCCATTCCATAACGCGCATACTCATATAATCTTCTGAACTTATTTGAGTAGAATCATATGTACTCAATTCTTCTAAAAAGTAGGTGTAGCGGTCTTTTAAATGTAAAATGTAGTTATCTGAGATGTAATTAGCTATCGTATCATTGTATTGCGAATAACCAGCTTTGGTCGCTTCTATTGGATTGATACTTTTTTTAAACTCATAAAACTCAGCAAAAACTTCGGCAATAGGTTTTGTGGTAGTTGGTTTGTCTTGATTTGAAGTCTCTTTACAAGAATTGAAAATAACAATACATAACAGAAGCCAAAGCGTACGAATCATAGTTTAAGAATTTGTACTGAAAAGTACGAAAACTAATATGATTGTTTTAGCACAATTTTACTGAAAACTAAAAACGATTTACTTTTTGGATTTGGAATTCCCCTTCTCCTTAATTTTCACGTAAATTAGTTTTTTACGCCCTTTGGAGTCTTCTCTTCGCTCAATTTCAAAATTAGGAATTGAATTAATTAATGGTGTCAGTTTTTGAAACCCATAATTACGAGAATCAAAATTTGGTTGCTTCTTTTGCAGCAAACTACCTACGTCACCTAAAAATGCCCAACCATCATCATCGGCAACATCATCGATAGTTGTTGCGATAAACCGCAATGCCTTTGGTGTTATTTTATCTACCGTATTTTTGGCCGTAGGGGTTTCACTCACAGTATCTGAAGTATCTTCCTCTGTTCTACTCTTTAGAATCTCAATATAAATAAATTTGTCGCAAGCAACTATAAATGGATTAGGTGTTTTACGTTCACCAATACCAAATACTTGCATACCCGCTTCTCGTAATCTTGTAGCTAAACGTGTAAAATCGCTATCGCTGCTAACAATACAGAATCCGTTTACCTTACCGGTATAAAGAATATCCATGGCATCGATGATCATTGCTGAATCGGTAGCATTTTTACCTTGTGTGTAGCCGTATTGTTGAATAGGAGTAATAGCGTTTTCAAGTAATACATTTTTCCATTTTCCTAAACGAGGATTGGTCCAATCACCATAAATACGTTTAATTGTAGGGTTACCATATTTAGCAATTTCCTCCATCATTTCCTTTACATAGGCAGATGGTATGTTATCGCCATCTATAAGAACTGCAAGATTTAAATCCATAGTAAGTGTTTTATGTAAAGATAATTTGATTTCTACTTGAACAGCAAGATGTTAAGCATTAACTTCTTTAAATATCAAATTACTGCGGATTATCTGCCTTTAATGAGCCGATTGCAAGAAAGAGAAGAAATGCCAAACCTAAGTAACCTACCATTTCATAGGAACCAAAGGTTGATAAACACAAACTAAAAATACTAGGTGCCAATGCACTTGCCAGAATTAAAAAACTCATGATTTTTCCGGTAATGCTTCCTAAATGGGATCTTCCAAAAAAACGAGGCCAAGCCACTGCATTTAGTACTGCGAAAAATCCTCCCAAAATTCCAAAACCAGCAATTAACATTGGAACTCCAGCGGAAGTAGACAAAAACAAGAAACCTAACGAAGCTAAAAATCCACCTAAAAGCATTAAATACAAATACAGTTTTAACGGTAAATAATCACTTAAAAAATTAAACAGCATAGAAACTGATACCGCAACCACAGACCCAGGAAGAAATATCGCTATTGCATCTTCTTTCATAAAACCTTCGTGCGTAAAAATAGAAACCACATGAAAAGTTAGACCGGTGATAAAAAAACTATTAAAGGCTAGGGTAAGTCCGTACATCCAAAATGCTCTTTCCTTTTTAGCCTCGTCAAGTGTAAATTGTTTTGATAATTTTTTTATCTCTCCTTTAACTGCAGATAATGATTTTGTCCCATCAGGTAGAAGACCATGTTTCTCAGGCGATATTTTATAAAAAATAAATATAAAAACACTGAATATCAATAAGCCAATTGCTAAAAACTGCCATGTTCGTTGCCAACTATACCCTTCAATTAGAAAATTGACCCATAAGGGTGAAGATGAAAAACCGAAAGAAAGCGCCACGCTGCTAAACGAATTTACTTTTCCTCGATTTTTATCGAACCAAATCATTATTACGTTTCTAGAGGCCATGGTCAACACCCCTTGACCTGCAAAACGTAACAAAAAAAATAAAACTGTCATAACCATAAAAGGCACTATCCACGTATCTATCGATAAGATCTCTTTGATATAAGAGCTCATAAGTGCCGACCAAGAACATAAAAACAAGGTTATCCCTAAAGTTAAAGCTGCAAAGAATGCGACATATCTGGCTCCGTAAGTATCGAACCAAACCCCTGCCCTACCAATAAAGAGTGAACTCACAATAGTACCGATCATGTAGGCATTACTAAATTGATTTCTAGATAATCCTAACGCATCTTTTACAGGGTCAGTAAATACCGAAACACCAATGGTTTGGCCTGGTATGCTACAATAAATTCCAATTGTACCTATAACAAGTATTACATAGCCATAAAATATGGGGCTTTTGGCAGGATCAATAAGTGGTTTTTGAAGAAAGTTTGACATAGGAGCGTAACTATCAACAAAAATACATCATCGCCATCAGTAATTTTATCCTTAACTTTCTAATCCTAATTTAAACACAATGAAATTCATGAAAAACAAACATCTTATACCGTTGGTGTTAATTTTGCTTACGGTTTTCTCTTCATTTTCTAGTTATGGTCAAAATAAAGAATACTACGAGCTAAAAACATACACTATAAAAAACGATGATCAAGAAAAAAGGGTAGACGCCTATTTGAAAGATGCCTATATACCTGCATTAAAAAGAATGGGCATAGAAAATATTGGGGTATTTAAGGTACGACCGGATAAATTTAAGTTGAGTGATAAAATCTATGTTTTAATACCTTTCAAAACATTGGCAGAGTTTGATAAACTAGATGCTATGCTTGCCGTAGACAAAGCACATCTAGATTCAGGTGCAGATTATATAAACGCCACTCATGACAAAAAACCGTACGAAAGAATCAGTTCAGTTTTAATGCGTGCCTTTCCTGATATGCCTGTTATGAGACCTAGCAGTGTAGATGGCGAACGTAAAGACAGGGTTTACGAATTACGCAGTTATGAAGGGCCAACAGAGGCAATGTATCATAGAAAAGTTGATATGTTCAATGAAGGTGGTGAAGTTGAACTATTTGAAAATTTAGGATTCAATGCCGTATTCTATGCCGATGTTATTTCAGGAGATAAGATGCCGAATTTAATGTACATGACCACATTTTCTGACATGGATAAACGCAATGCTTTGTGGAAAAATTTTGTCGATTCTGATAAATGGAAAGAAATTTCAGTAATGGATAAATATCTGAACACCGTAAGTAATGCTGACATTTTTCTATTGTATCCAACAGAATATTCCGATTATTAAATTAGTCCATTAAAATAAATTCTACGCGCCGGTTGAGTAATCTACCGGCGTCTGTAGTATTATCAGCTATTGGTTTTATGCTACCTACGCCCGCGTATTCTATTCGATTTTCATCAATACCATTATTGATTAAAAAATGGGCCACCTCTTCAGCTCTTTTAAAGGATAGAGTTTTATTAAATGTATTCGACCCAATATTATCGGTATGCCCTGTTATGGTTATTTTTAGCTTAGTATGTTCTTTCATGTAAGCCACTAATGAGTTCAATTCCAATTGATGTGAATTTCTAGGAATACTTCGGTTAAAATCGAAATGAACATCTCTAAAGACATGAACGCTATCTATTTTAAAGTTCTCTTGTCCTTCAGCGGTCAATATTGCTTCTTGCAAATCTATTTTATAAACTGACACCATGTCTAAGTAATAGTAAGACCCTTTACTGATTTTTCTTTTGGTCTGAAATTTTTGAGTGCGTTTGTTATTCTTAAAATTCCCGATTATCAAATATTTCTCTGTACCGTTTGCCACAAACTCTTGGGTAAGCTTTATCCATTCTATTTCGTCAGAATAAAACTTTGAATATTTAATTTCTAGCTGATTTGAAGTATCACCTTTTAATTTAGAAAAATGCATGCTCGATAACACTTTCCTAGTTTCTACCTGTACTGGAAACTCCGTAAATCTAATTCCGAATTCCTTTACCGCAAAATCTGAACGTTCTGCCAAACTCACATAAAAAGAAATCGAGTAGTGTTCACCTTTTTTCAATGTTGAAATTAAGGCTGCTTGTAAATACTCTCGGTAGTCGTTTGGGGCATACATATACAAACCCACATACCCTTCTCCGAAATCTGCTGGTTGCTGCCCATTAAAATTTTTGGGGGTTCCCATGGCCTCACTACATCCATTAAAATAATCTGTAGAACCCAAGGTGGGCATTTTCCAATCTTCAACATCTTGTTCTAGATTACCTAATTTAACGGGACAATTGATGAAGTTTTCAAAACTTGGGTTTAATACCAAATTTTGAGAATAGCCAAAATTAGGCATACAAAAGAGTGACAAAAAAATCATTCTTAAAAGTAAGTCTCGTAACCGCATATACTATGAAACGTTCTCTAAAGTACTGAAAACCTTTAAAATCATAACTATATGCAAAAAAAGCCCTTCTAGATTACAAGAGGGGCTATTAAATAGTCGAACATTTTAGATGAACGTACTCCTAAAAATCGAACTTATATGTTGCTCCTCCTAAAACCTGAATTCCTTGTACCTGAAAATTGACCCAACGCTGATATTGGTTATTGGAAAGGTTTGCACCTTTTATAAAAAAGGAAAGTTGATCATTAAATCTGTAACCCGAATGTGCATTGGCATCAAAATAACCTGCTAAGGTTATTGGTGTATCGATACCAGGTTGCGGATTAGCAGCTCCTGAAGTAAACTCGCTTGAAAAATCGTCTCTTTCTCCGACATAAAATAGGTTCGCACCCATAAACCATTTTTCACCGATTTGATAATCCATAAATAATGAAGCTTTTAAGTTAGGTAAGTTCCAAGCTGGGTTACCAGTTTCTGTATTATAATCATAAATCTCAGCATTTACACCCAACGTAAAATTACGATTCACATCAACATTTAATTCTCCAAAGATGCCTAAGGTCTTTATGTCGTCGTAAAATACTTGAAACGAATTGCCTAAGAAATATCCGTTATCATCACTTCTAGAGTCTTCTTGCGGATTTAATATAAAAAGTGGTCTTCTATTTTCTGCAGCATATGAACCTTTAATATTATAACTCAAATTTGGCATCAACTGGCCTTTTAATCCGACATAGGCATTATACTGACTATCGGTTGGCGTAATGGTCAATGTTGGCGATACAAAAGGATTCATTTCAACAAAATCATAATATGAATTTTGTTTTAATTCACCGGTTACACCACCATAAGCTATTACAGATTCATCCAATAATCTGTACGATGCGGTCACTGCTGGATAGACATAAAAATTGCTTTCGCTGTTTTCCATATCCATTCCGTATACTAAATTCACACCAAGATTCAATGATAGGTCATCACGAAGCATCTTTAAAGAAGGATTGATACCTGCCTGTAAATTGCTATAATTAATCGGTGCTGAATTTATTATTGGGTTATACCCATCATTAGCAAAAGAACCACCTACATAATCGACTTTGGTCTTTACAGCAAAAACTTCTTCGTTCATTGGAAATTCAAAATCGGTATTAAAGATGACTCTATTTTCACCAGAACTCAGTGCATCAAAAAATCTGCGATATTTAAAATCCGCTCTTTTAAAGAAGGTATCTTCTACATTAATATGCGCACCAGCTTCACCCATAAAATAATTTTGACTCTCATCAATACTATTAATATCAGTTTCACTAAATACACCTTCAGGCAGACCGTACCAATTGTATAATTGATGTTGAAGTCCAATTGCCGCTCCCCAATCCAAGTCACGATCGCGTTTTGCATACGAAGCGTCTAATTTTGTATCGTAAAATGTATTGTTTAATTCTACTCCTTTAATACCACCTCGTGAGGATAGATGATTAAAACCTACATCAAAATTCTCGTCTCTATTAATTGTTCTACTCGTGTAAAATTCACCTAAAACATTACCATAATTACCTGCTCCAAAAGAAGCATAGGAATTAAAGAGTTGCGGTGGCGGTAATTTTTCCACTTTAGAAGCCGTTCCTTTTGATGGTGTAAATGTCGACGCCACAGGCACTGAAAAAATACTATAGGTAATCGACTTTTTTTGAAGAACGATAGAATCATTTAAATTAGGAACGGACTTTATTTTAAAGGCATCTGAAACCGTAGGCGTATATGCTTTAGTAACCGTCACTGTTTCTGTGCCCAAATCTTTCTTATCGTCTTGGGCAAAACTAATGTGCAGGCAAAGAGCCAAAAAAATAAGCGTAACTATATGTTTATTGTACATAGGTGTTCTTTTACTGGTGTACATGTTGTTTAATTAGGATTAACCGATGAATTACTTTGAGCTTCTTTTGATTTGATGATGGCTAGCTCTGCCCTTGCATCAGCAACAATTTCTGGATACTGACTGAAATTGGTAATCACGCTTTCTAAAATATAAGTCGCCTGATAGGCATCTTTAAGTGCGTAATAATTTTTCGCCATTAAGACCAAACCTTTACCACCCCATTCCTTATAAACCGCATAATCTTTTGCGAGTTTCTGAACCGCAACATTAGAGTTTTCATAAGCACCTTCCTTATTTTCAAAATAGGCATCGTAGTATAGCGCTTCCGCAGCGGTCTCACCCGAAGCAATTTTCAATACTTCGGCATAGGCAGATTTTGCCTTTACTTCATTATTAGTAGCGATTGCTGATCTTGCAATCATAATATGTGCATCACTCCTAATACGGTTATCTATATTTGAAGTTACCAATACCTTATCGGCGTACTCCAAAGTTTTGGCATAATTACGTTGCCCATAATACCCTTTCATTAAATTAGAACGAGCAAAAGTTCTATTCTGTTGAATATTCGCCTGACTCTCCAATTTCAATAAATAAGGTAATGCTATTTCATATTCGTCTTTACCGATATACACTTCACAAACCCGTGTCAGTGCTTGTTCTGCATATTCACTAGTACTTCTATCGGCAACATACTTGTAATAGGGTAAAGCCGATTCTTTTTCTCCTTTTCCGAAGTACAATTGTGCCAAACTAAAATTTGCATCAACGGCATGCAGGCCATTAGGAAATTGCTGAATGTAATTTTTATATGCGCGTATGGCAGGCTCAACATTACCTTCTAGGTTTTGTTTTTGAGCGGCATCAAAACTAGCATTATCTAATTCTGTATCGGTCACCTCAACAAAATCAAGACCACGAACCCAATCTGCATACTCGTTTACGTGTCCTAAATCAACATAAACCAATTTTGCAGTAGCAACGGCCTGTATTGCTTCTTGTGTTTTTGGATAATCACGCACAACAATCTTGAACTTCGCCAAAGCAGCTTCGTTTCTGTTGGCGTTATAATTGACCAAACCTTGTCTCATTAAGGCTTGTGGCACTAAAGAACTGCCTTTGAATTCATTTATTAAACGGTCGTAAGCTTCCAATCCTTCTTTCTCTTGACCTTGTGAAATGTAGGTATTTCCTAATTCGAACAGCGCATCATCTTTAAAGCTTGATCTTGGATACTCACTTATAAAAGATTCTAAGTTTTCAATTTTACTGGTACTCCTATCAACATAACCATAGCTCATTGCTTTTTGATACGATGCATAGTCTTTCTCAGGACCAGTTAAGTCTAACGCTTTGTTATATGTTTCTATCGCTGACCAATACTTACTGGTAGCATAATAGCTATCTCCTAATCGTAAAAAGCCATCGTGTAATTTCTCTACTTCAGCATTACTGTTACCAATGAATGAATTAAAATAAGTTATAGCATCTGAATATTTTTTCTGCTTAAAGTATGCATACGCTAAACTATAATCTACATCGGCATACATTTCTGTATTCTTTGCTGACGGATTATTTTTAAAAGCAGCATACCCTTTTACCGCATCATCAAATCGATTGGATAAATAATCTGTTTCTGCTTTCCAGTAGCTCGCTCTTGCTTTGAACAATATATCTTCGGCACTCGACAATGACTTAGCTAAATTCTCTGAAGCAGCTGTGTAATCACGTTCCATAAAAAGTTCGATACCTCTGTAGTATGCTACTTTTTGGTATACCGATTTACTGGCATAGTTTTTATTTTCTTCGAGCAATTTCATCGCTCCGGCAAAGTTCTTTGAAGTAATGTATGAATCGACCAACAATGTTTGCATTTCTTCTTGGTGTTCGTCGTTCGGATAGGTTTTCAGGTAATTGGCAATCACCTGTGGAACGGGTTCATAAGCGTTACCCACTTCATAACTCAACCGTGCATAATTTAAAAAGGCATCTTTTTGAATCTCCGCACTATAGTCCATCTGAGAAGCATTTCTAAAAGCGTTTAGCGCTTCCTGTTTTTTATCCAACTTTAAATAACATTCCGCCAAATGGTAATACGCATTTTGCGCAACGCTATTTGTACCGCCAATAATTTTATTGAATTGAGCAATGGCATTTGCATAATCGCCGCCTTTATAATAGGCATATCCCAAGTAATAGTAATCTGTATTACTCCACTTACCTCCTTTACCGTTATATTCCTTTAAATAAGGAACCGCATTCTCATATTGCTTAAGATTAAAATAACTCTCGCCAATCACCTTATTCAATTCAGAAACTTCTTTTCTATCAGATTTTGGTAGTTGTTTTTTCGCCAAAGCAATTGCCTCTTCGAATTTACCAAGCTTAAAATTCATGTCTGCCTGGTAATAACTCAATTTCTCCTCTAAAATATCTTGATCGGTAATCTGGTCAAAACGTTGGTTGGCAGTTTCGTAATCATCTTCTTGGTACGAAATATAACCTAGGTAATACTTGGCCTGTGAACCGTAAACCGTTGAATTAGTAACCTTTTCTAGGTACTTTTCAGCTTCTTTGGTTTTACGGGATGAAAATAAAGAATAACCATAGTTAAAATTAAACTTGTCCATCTCACCACGAGACAATGACTTCTGGTCTACTTTGTCATACCACTTTAGAGCATATGGATATTTGCCAGTTTGAAAATAATACTCTGCCACATCTGCAAAAGCAGAATTACGTTTTGTAGAGGTAGGATATTTTTCAACAAAATCCTCCATTAAACGATCCGTACCAATTTGGTTGAGTCGAACTGCCGCGTTAGCCGCGTAATATGCACTATTAGCAGCGGTCTCCTCATCTTTTGTAGTCATTTTGACCTTATCAAAAATAGTCTGTGACGCTTGATATTGTTCGTTGTTGTAAAGCGTTAGGGCGTCTTGAAAAGCTTTTTGTTCGTGGGTATAAATCTTAGACTCTTGGGCATTGGTCAAAGCGACCAATCCGAATACCATTGGAATAAAAGCGGTGATTTTTTTAAGCATAGTGTTCTGTTACTATTTAGAAATACCGTTATAACATGTCATAACGACAAAAATTGTACCTAAGTATGTGCAATACCACTGCAAAAGAAAAGATTTTGAAAAAGGGTTCTCAATTATCAGTAGGAACTTATTACTTTTATATCAACATTAGCACTATGAAAGAGATTGTTTTAGAACTTAAGGATGCCTCTATATTTCAGAAAGAGAGTTTGGTTTTGAGCGAAGTGAGTTTAAAGATTGAAAAAGGGGAATTCGTATACCTCATTGGTAAAACTGGAAGCGGCAAAAGTAGCTTCATGAAAACCCTTTATGGCGATTTACCATTACAAAAAGGTGAAGGTCATATTGTTGAGTTCAACTTAAAGACTTTGAAAGAAAAAGACATACCTTTTCTAAGACGGAAATTAGGTATTGTTTTTCAAGATTTTAAACTACTCCCAGACCGAAACATCAACCAGAATATGCTATTTGTTTTGAAGGCAACCGGCTGGACGGACAAATCTAAAATGGATACACAAGTATTGAATGTTCTTGAAAAAGTAGGCATGAAAACCAAGGGATTTAAATTTCCTCATGAGCTTTCTGGTGGTGAACAACAACGTATTGCCATTGCCCGTGCACTTTTAAACGATCCTGAATTGATTATTGCCGATGAGCCTACAGGAAACTTAGACCCACAAACCAGTGTAGAAGTAATGAAAGTATTACAAGAAATCAATAAAGCTGGACGTACAATATTAATGGCTACGCATGATTATGCCTTGATTCTTAAATACCCAGCAAAAACCATTAAGTGTGATGCCAATAAGGTATTTGAGGTAGTGCAAAGGGCGGTTTAGTTTATTTGATTTTTAGACACAAAACCTATAGTGTAGCCAATGAAACCTACAACTGTTGAAGAATATTTCAAGGAAGTAAAAGAAGAAAAGTTGGAAAAATTAAATGAATTACGATTCATATTAAAAAATATAGCTCCAAATGCTATTGAAGTTTTAAAATGGGGAAAACCTGTTTTTAAATCAGAAACTATTTTATTTGCATATTCCGCCCATAAATCACACTTATCCTTTATCCCAACTGGTCCCGCCTTAAAACCCTTTCAAAAAGAACTTGAACCTTACAAAGTCAATAAAGATTCAGTTCAATTTCTTTACAGCAAACCTTTACCTGTAGAGCTTATCCAAAAAATTGCTAAGTATAGAAAAAACGATGTTGAAATAAATCTAGCAAAGTGGAAGTATTAATAAATCGACTTTAATTTTCCTAATTTTTGTAAAATTTTAAATACATTCTCTAATAAATAATCTTTTTAATAGAGATAAAGCATGCTTAATTACCAACAAAAACATGATTATAGACGTACATACCCACATCAACAATTACCATGAAGACAGCGTAATTTCTTTAAACGAAAGTTTAGACAAGTTATCTGAAAACATGGCAGCCAATAATATCGATTATTCATTGGTGTTAACATCCTACAAGGTCAATGAACATAGACCGAGCACGAGACAAGTAGTAGAAGCTATAAAAGGATATAATAACTTGGGAGTCGTATCAGGTGTTAGTTATTTACATTATAACCATAGAGATGTTCGAGAAATAAGTGAATACCTTGAAAATGGGTTTATTAAGGGACTGAAATTCTATCCTGGCTACGAGCCTTTTTATCCGAATGATATTCGGTTTAAGCTGATGTATGAAATGGCTATAGAATATGACGTGCCTGTTATGTTTCATTCGGGTGACACCTATGCCCCAACTGGGAAAATAAAATATTCACACCCTATTCATATCGATGATTTAGCGGTTGATTATCCGGAGTTAAAAATTGTAATCTGTCATGTGGGCAATCCGTGGATCAAAGACTGTATGGAAGTCGTGTACAAAAATAAAAACGTTTATGCAGATATATCAGGTTTAGTGCTAGGTGATTTCTCCGATAAATTTGAACGCTTCATGAAAAAGGAAATCGAAGAAATGATTACCTATGCCGGCGACCCAAGATATCTTTTATATGGTACCGATTGGCCAATTTCCAACATGAAATCTTACTTAAAATTCATGAACCAATTAGATTTAACCGATGAAAAAAAAGAGTTAATTCTTTGGAAAAACGCCGCTGAGCTTTTTAAAATTGATGTTCGTAAGTTGTAATCATTGTAGGTTTTTCGTTAAATAAAAATATAAAACTCTTCTATGAAGAACCCTGAAAAAACACGTTTAGCCCAACATAAAAGTGAAGAAAAGATTAGTTAAAATGGGCCACCCTACAAACTTTCAATACCGATAAAGAAAAGAGCGGAAAAGGAAATATCAAGTTCTTAAAACGAATGTTCAACAAAATGTCTTTAAACTTTACCTGATGGGTAATGTTCGAAAAGGATACCAAAGTAAACAGACCGATAAATGAAAATTTCCAACAGCAGTATCAAGATTCAAACTTTAAAGATCTTATCTTGTTCTATAGACATTTTAACGTAGAAAATGGCAGCGGCTTGTGGGCATCACATCAAACCGGGTGGACAGCTTTAGCCGCTAATCTTATTGAATAATTAAAACACAAATAGCACTTCAATTTATCAGCATAAACGTCAATATACCAGCAACATATCCTAATATCGCTAATAACGATATATTCTTTAGATACCAAATGAAGTCAATTTTAAGGATTCCCATAATAGCGACACCTGCAGCAGAACCAATAATAAGAATACTGCCACCCGTTCCTGCACAGAAAGCTAATAATACCCAAAAATCAGAATTTATCGGATAGGTTTCTAAACTATACATCCCCATAGTACCCGCAACCAACGGCACGTTATCGACGATAGATGATAAAACTCCTATAATAGCATTAACAGCATAAATACTATCGAAATTAGCATCTAACAAACGAGACATATCAGCTAAATGTCCTGCAGATTGTAATGCTCCAACCGCTACCAGTATACCTAGAAAAAACAGGATACTCGGGGTATCAATTCTACGTAACACATTAGAAATCGCCAAGGTTTTCATTTCTTCTAAGGTTTTATTTCTGTGTATTATTTCGGTTATAATCCAAACAACACTAAGCCCTAGAAGTATACCCATAAAAGGCGGTAAATGTGTAATAGTTTTGAAAATGGGCACAAAAAGTAATGCGCCAATACCGATTGTAAATACAAGATTTTTTTCAAATTTACTTATTTCAAAACCATGTGATTCTAAATTATGTTTCTCTTTTGTTTTGGTAATATGTCCTTTAAAGCGAAATGATGCTATCGCTAAAGGCACCATTAAACATACCAAACTCGGTAAGAAAATTTCTTTGATGATATGCATTGCTGTTATTTGACCTCCAATCCACAACATTATGGTTGTGACATCACCAATTGGAGACCAAGCGCCACCAGCATTTGCTGCAATAATCAAGAGTCCGGCGAACATCCATAAATCCTTCTTCTCATGAATCAATTTTCGAAGCAATGCCGACATCACAATTGCCGTGGTTAAATTGTCTAAAGCAGCAGAAAGAAAGAACGTCAATAAACAAAGTATCCATAATAGTTTCACTCTATTCGTGGTGGTAATTTTATCGGTAATAACCGAAAACCCTCCATGAGCATCTATGATTTCGACAATCGTCATTGCTCCTAAAAGGAAAAATAAGATTTCTGATATTTCACCTAAATTCTCACGCAAACTTTCGGTTACAAAATGAATTGATTCATCCCCAGGGATATTCGTTAAAAAGGAGTCTCTACCAAAAATAAAAACCACCCAACAAAGAGTACCTGTAAGCAAGGCTGTCGCAGACTTATCAACTTTAATATTGTGCTCTAAAGCAATAAATAGATAACCAACAATAAAAACGGCAAGTAGTGTTAGATACATTGAGATATAAATTAAAAGTTAGCATCATAAAAACCCAAACCATATTTATTTGTTGGGTATAAAATTCCTTTTTCCAATCTAAAAATATTATGAAATGGGTCATCGATGATATCTAAATGACCATCTAAATCTGCATACACGATATTTGGTCGTGATAATGCAAAATGTAAGCCTGCAGCAATACCTAGACCGCATTCATCAATACAACCCACCATGGCATCTAATTTAGCTGCCTTTGCTACCGAATTAATGTGCATACCTACCCAAATACCACCGACCTTCTGCAATTTAATATTGACCATATCAACACGTTCATTCTGCGCCAAGCGAAAAGCATCGGTCAATGTTTTTAAACTTTCATCTGCCATTACAGGTATACTTACTTGACCCGTAACTTCCCCTAATCGCTCTTCAGCTCCAATCTTTGTAGGTTGTTCGAAAATTTCGATTCCAATCGAAGCGGTAGCTTTTACAAAATCTACCGATTCTCTAACCGAATAACCTTGGTTACCATCGAATCGCAACTCTATGTTCGGGTACTTTTCGTGAATCGACCTCATTTTAGCGATATCTTCTTCAAGATTAGAACCGCCCTTAATTTTCAAAATAGTAAACCCTTGTTTTATAAATTCACTTGCATACGATAAGGTCTCATCTAAACCCATTATTCCAATAGTAATACTAGTAGCCATATGGGTGCGAAAACCACCTAAAAATTTATACAATGGAACCTCAGCTTTTTTCGACATAATATCGAACAAAGCCATATCTACCATCGCCAAAGCAGAAGACCTTTTACCTAACAACTCTTTGAGCTCCAATAACAGCAAAGCATACGTAAATGGGTCTTTTCCACGTAAATAAGGAATTATAATATTTTTAATAGCATCAGTAACACCACCAGGCGACTCATTGGTTACCACTGGATCGGGCGCTGCGCAACCATATCCAACGATTTTGCTATCAGTTTCGACTTTTAAAATAAAATTGCTAGTACGGTCGATCGTTTCATAGGCAATCGTATAAGGATCAGATAACTTAAGGTCTAAACGCTCGAAAGAAATATTCGTTATTCTCATCTAATTTTAGGCATCAATAAGGCGATTAAGTCTTCTGCCCCATATTCCAATACATCGAATGCCGGCAACTTGGTTTCTAGGGTGATTGCTTTACAGACATCTAATATTTCATCTTTTTCCATGCCTTCATGATTGACGGTTATAGCAATGACTTCTTTACCAGAAATAACTTGTATTGCATTGATTTGTTCAGCCAACGAATGCATTTTATAACCAGGAAAACCATCATACTCCAATCGTTTTGGAGCATGTTGCAAAATCACATAATCAGGTCTACCAGCCGCCAATATCTCGAATCCACCAGGGTAAGCTGGGTTCATTAAACTTCCTTGACCCTCGATAACAATAACATCTGGATTTTCATTTTTCCATGCGCTTACCACAGCATGTTCAATTTCACCTGAAACAAAATCATTAATACAACTATCCATCACCATACTGTATTTAGCACCTTGCATCCAACCTGTTTGCCCTGTTCCAATCATTTCAGATTTTTTACCTGCTTTTCTAAATGCATGCACTAAAATCCAAGCAGTGGTACGTTTTCCTAAAGCAGAATCCGTTCCAAGTACAGCCAATTTCAAACAATCAACCTTTTCAATATCACCTGTAAAAAAGTGTAATTGATCGCGGTCTGGTGTTTTTCTAATATCTCTAATCTTAACATTATTTTCTTTTGCCAATGCAACCAATTCAGGGTCATTGGTTAGAAAATCATGTAAACCACTATCAACATTCCATCCTTGTTGTAAGGCTGCCTTTATCGTCCCTTTTGCTTCCTTTGGCAATCTACCCCCATCAGGAGCTAAGCCTATTACCAAATAACTAGGCATATTATCTGTTGCTTTAAGAGCTGTCACCGCAGTATCCATATCCTTAAAAACAGGAATACCATTTGGCCTTCCATCTAAAACATCACCAGCATCTGTGCCAGCATATTTTTTATCAAGTACACCTACCACCTCGTATCGTTCGGTGAAACGAACCAAGCCATGAGCTGTTTTACCATTTGGTGTATTAAAAGCACCTTCACAATACACAAGTGCCTTACCGTCAATAACTTTTTTCATCTATTTATATTAATTTTTTGCAGTAAGCACAGCCACAAAACGATCCGGCTCAAAATTTAATTTTTTATCTAATTCCAGAAGTCCAATGAGTCCCGCTGTTGAAGCAGGTAGAATTCGAAATCCTTCCTTTTTATATAACAAGGAGGCCATCTCCTTTAATTTTTTATCACTTATATTAAATGCCTCACCTTCAGATTCGCGTAAAGCATATAAGGCCTCTTCCCCATCAAAACTATGCCAGTTAATTAACGGCTCATTATATTTTGTTTCTTTAATTGCCTTAGGATTCAAATCTTTACAATGGTCTAATCCCAATAAAAAAGATTCCACTATCGGATTCTTATGAGAAGATGAAGCAGCGATCATTTTAGGAATCCGAGAAGTTTTGCCTCTTTTATATAGATTTACAAAACCTCTATAAATTCCTGCAAATAAGGTTCCGTTGGAAACCGGAACAGCACAGTATTTTGGGGCATCCCCTAAATCTTCAAAAATTTCTTGAGCAATTTGCGCGTAAGCAGATATTTGAAGTGGTGTATTTGCACCGCCTGGGTTGGCATCATACCAGCCATACTCAGCCGCTAATTTTGAGCTTTCCGTGACCACATCTTCATAACTACCAGGAATACGAATAATTTCAGCATTCAAGGTTTCCATTTCTACTATACGATCTGTATGATACGTTTCTGGTATATAAATTTTACAAGCAATGCCTGCTAAGTCAGAAGCCAAGGCCATGGACACACCATAATTACCACAGGTAGCTAAACTTACCACTTTAAATTCTCTTCTTAATGCATCATACGATTGGGCAAATGCAATTCGGTCTTTTTGGGTACCAGTGGGGTTATCGCCTTCATATTTAATGTACAATTGACGAAGATCAAACTCACGTTCTAAAGTCTTTGCACGACTCAATCCTGTATCACCAATTTCTAAACTTATGATGTCTTCGAAACACTCTAGCCGATCTACTATTGATTTGCTCGTATCCTTAACTATTCCACTCAATCTTCGAGCTTCATTAGACACTTTATTTTCAGCCGTTTTAACGCCGTCTTTAAGATCCATAAGTTTCTTTAAAATCCATTTTTTAATATACAGTAATTATTTTAATTTTCCTTTTATATTTTAGCGAAATTTTACTTTTAAAAAAGGGATACATAGGTACTATTTTCTCTGAAAATATTTAAAATTTTAACATAGGATTTTTAAGTAATCAAAGACATATGGCGTGTTTATTGAATTTTTTAATTATCCGAGGGCAGCAAAAATTAACATTGGGCTAATCAGTCCGTTACCTAATTTTGACTACATTTTTAACTAAGCATAAATCAATGAAATCAACCCGATTCTTTTTACTTTTTTCACTCCTATTATGTTTTGCCATTTACGCGCAAGATGAGTTACCCCTACGAATAGACAATTCGAAGATCAAACCTCTACAAAAACTATTAGATAGTTCATTACAAACCAATTTAAGAGATGAGCTAGCGTCGCACCCAGAATGGAATGACCTTATAATACAAAAGAAAATGGCCGTTGGCCTTGTTGACTTAAGTGATCCAGAACACGTACGTTTTGCCAGAGTTAATGGCAACCATATGATGTACGCCGCAAGTCTACCTAAAATTGCCATTCTATTATCTGCCATGGATGCTATTGAAAAAGGTGAATTGAAAGAAACTGCTGAAGTAAAAAAAGATATGCGCTTAATGATCAGCAAGTCCGATAATGCTGCGTCTACGCGAATGATTGATCGCGTAGGATATGAACAATTAGAAGCCGTAATGACTGACCCCAAATATGCTTTCTACGACGAACAAAAAGGTGGCGGACTCTGGGTTGGCAAACGCTATGGAAGTGGTGGCGACACCAATCGTGAGCCATTAAAGAACTTAAGCCATGCGGCTTCTGTTACTCAAGTTTGTAGGTATTATTATTTATTGGCTAACGGAAAATTGGTGAATCAGAAGCGTTCAAAACAAATGCTAGACATAATGGAGGATCCAGAATTGCACCATAAATTTGTAAACACGTTAGACCAAATTGCTCCCAATGCAAGATTGTTCAGAAAATCAGGTTCATGGCGAACTTATCATTCCGATTCTATCTTAGTTTGGGGTAAGGACAGCAATAGAAGATACATTCTAGTAGCACTAATAGATGACGCCAACGGTGAACAAATTATAAGAGATTTAGTAAAACCAATAGAAAAGGTGCTAAAAAAGCCAGTACTTTAGGTCTTGGAATTTAGATTTCCAGTTCTTGATGTTAGAAAGGTTAATTAAAAAAGTATTTGATGTAAGGGAAGGTGAGTTCAAAGTATCTCTTTGGATGCTCACCTATATCTTTTTGGTCATTGCTGTATTGCTGATTATCAAACCAACGGTAAATGCACTCTTTCTTTCAGAATTAGGTATTGAGCAATTACCATTTGCTTTCTTATTAGTTGCGGTTACGGCAGTAACAAGCTCATATTTCTATTCAAAAGCAGTTTCTCGGTTATCGCTTAAAAAAGTTATTGAGGTAACTATTATAAGCTCTATCATAATTCTTATCGGGTTAGGTATTTTATTGTCGCTACATGTAGTTAGTGGTGTATTACTTTACTTCTTTTACATATGGGTAGCGATATATGCAGTATTGTCCGCTTCTCAATTTTGGATATTAGCCAATTTAGTCTTTAGTATTAGAGAAGCAAAAAGATTATTTGGCTTTATAGGTTCTGGGGCCATTATTGGTGGAATTTTCGGTGGTTATCTCACCTCTATTCTTGCGCCACTTATTGGTAATGAAAACTTGATGTTCGTGGCTGCGCTGCTCCTATTCTTTTGCATACCATTGCTTCGTAAGATTTGGAATATTAGGGTCAAGAAAAATGGTTCTTTTAGAAAGCATAAGAATCCGGTAAATAATACAGAACCACCTCTAAAGCTTATTTTAAAATCTAAACATCTCACTTATATAGCAAGTATTGTTGCCGTAAGTGTTGTTGTCGCAAAGCTTGTCGATTATCTATTTAGTGAATTTGCATCATCTTCGATAACCAATGCCGATGATCTAACCTCTTTTTTTGCTTTTTGGTTTTCAACATTCAATCTATTATCGCTGGTCATTCAATTATTTTTCACCCATAGAATTGTAGGTATTTGGGGCGTTGGTTTTTCATTACTTTTATTGCCTATTGGTATTTTTAGCGGAAGTATATTATTTCTTCTCTTGCCAGAACTTTCGGCTGTGGTAGTGATAAAGGCTATGGATGGAATACTTAAACAGTCTATTCACAAGAGTGCCTCTGAACTATTGACATTACCCCTACCATTCGATTTAAAGAATAGGACCAAATCGTTTATCGATGTTGTTATAGATAGTTTGGCTACAGGTATTGCCGGTTGTCTTTTAATTTTCGTTGTACGAGGACTTGACCTTCCTTCTTTTTACATAGGTATTTTAATTATTGTACTTGTCTGCCTTTGGTTGTATTTCATTTATAAAGTACGAATAGAATACTACAAAACCTTTAGAACAAACCTAGAGGTCTTAACCGATACTTTCAAAAAGACAAAAAAAATCACTGCTTCTAAAACTTCGGTAGTTGCCGGTATGCGTACCGTTTTTAAAAATGGTAGTGAAGAGCAAATTCTCTTCATGCTCGATAAATTAATGGAAATCAATGATAAGCGTTTTACCGATGATGTTGCGTTATTATTAGAGCACCCAAGTAACAAAGTGAAAATATCAGCTATTCAAAACCTATACTTTTTAAATTCAAAAAGTATGACCTCTGAAGTTTCTGAGCTTTTAAAAATTGAAGATAGAGAATTGACCATTGCCACCTTAGCATACATTTTAAGTTTTGCCCATAAAGACAAATCGTTCGTATTCGACGCTTATTTAGAAAATTCAAATCAACGCATTTCTTCGGCAGCCTTATTTTGTTTGGCAAGAGAAGCTAAACATAATTATTCTTTAAAACAGCGCTATTCGTTATCTGACCGAATTTCAAAGTCGCTCGTTTCTATTGATAAGAATCCAGATAACCTTAGCAATTTAGAAACCGTGATAGACATATTGGGAGTTGCGAACTTACCAATTTATCACAGTAAGCTCATTGAGTTTTTAAAGCATGAAAATGAAGAAATTGTAATGACCACCATCAAGTCTATCGGAAGTACAATGGATCCTATTTTAGCCCAACATATTATTCCGTTTTTAGAACAAAAAAAATATAGACCTACAGTTATTGAAGCGTTTAAGCAGTATGGCCCTCAAATACTACCTTTACTTCGTAAGAATGTTCAAGAAAGGCTGCAACCTTTATCCGTGATTCGGTTTATACCTATGGCCATGCAATCTTTTTATTCAAAGGAAGCCGTTCATCAATTGCTTGGAATCTTAACAGATAATGATTTAACGGTTCGGTTAGAAGTCGTACGAGCTTTAAGCGCTATTCGAACAACACATCCGCAGTTAAAATTTAATCGTTATAAAGTAGTGTCGGTAATATTTGATGAGTGTAAGTTGCATCATCAAACATTGTCTTCCATGCATACCCAAATAATTATATCTTATCGAAACCGAACCAAGTCTAAAAAAGAAATTGGCGATGCTGAACGAGATGCGCGAACCAGTCTTTTAGAACTTTTAGAACGCAGATTAGATTCTGGTTTAGAGCGCATATTTAAATTATTAGGTTTACGCTACCAACAAAAAGATGTTGCCATTGCCTATGAAGGTCTTTTAAGCCATAAACAAGAGGCCCAGCACAATGCCATTGAATTTTTAGACAACCTGCTAACAGGTGAGCTTAAGCGCAAGCTGCTACCTATCATTGAAGAATCAGCCCTTGATATATCATCAGAAGAAGAGCTTCAAAAAATTAAACATAAAATTCCCTCCGAATTGGAGTGTTTTAAATTGTTGTTACAGGGTAACGACCTAAAAATTAAGTTGGCAGTATTATACCTCATAGCACAACAAAAAGAACCGCGATATTTAAGTTTTGTAGAAGAACATCTTAACCATGCCGACCCAAAAATTAGAAGTTTTGCATTAGAGGCATTTACCGCCATAAGTGACTCTTAGTCATCAATTGTTTTCACAACTATTAAATTTTCTTGTACCTTATTAACTATTTGGTATGGCTGATTACAAAAAAACATAGCATGGCAAGATTTATTAAAAAGAGTAAAGATGAAATCGGTAGGGCACCTGACGAACTCTTCTACGGTGGGAGAAAAGAAGATAGACGAAGTCTTAATTCGAGTAATCGATTTTGATGCGAATAATCTAAATGAGCTGCCTTTAAAGGATATTACCGAAGCCATATCATACCAAGGCAAAAAAAAAAAAAACGGTTACTTGGTTAAATATAGATGGTTTACATTACAAAGAGCTAATGCTAGACATTGCAAAAGGGTTTCAACTAGATGAACTCGTATTGGCAAATGTTATGAATACCTCATCGAGACCTACGGTTCAAGAATTCGATAATTGTATTTTTATTTCCATAAAAATGCTTCAACTTAATGAAGAAGATAGTAGGCTTCCTGTTGAAAATTTAAGCTTGATACTTACGAAAACCGTATTGATTTCTTTTCAAGAAAAAAAGGTTGATGTATTTGAACCTATTAGAGATCGAATTCAAAAAAAACAGAATGCGTATTCGAAATGGCTGGACAGACTATTTAACCTTTGCCCTAATAGATATTGTTATTGACAACTATACCTATATTTTAGGTGTGTTAGTTGAAAAAAAAAGAAACTGGTTTTAATTTTTAATTACTCTCTTTATGAAAAAATCTTTTAATGTTACTCGAGTGTCGTTTAAAACGATATCTGAATTACCGGGATATTGGACAGAAACAAAATATCTTCATTTATTAGACCTAATGGATTTTGATAATCTTACCGGTTTAGAAAAGTCTGAAATAAAGGATATGTGCTTAATGTCCCTCACGGATAATGAACCAGAAGATGCCGCAAAAATTGTACTCAACTATGTTTTTGGCAACAGACTTAATAAGGGTCAAATCGATAATCTTTCAAATGA
Organism: uncultured Maribacter sp.; assembly: GCF_963975365.1. Taxonomy (GTDB): domain Bacteria; phylum Bacteroidota; class Bacteroidia; order Flavobacteriales; family Flavobacteriaceae; genus Maribacter. Next base: position 318,344 of record NZ_CAXBGF010000002.1, read on the forward strand.
AATGCTAGAAGAAAAGTTATGGGAAGAATATGCTGATTTAAGTCTACATGAAGAATTTTTCGCCGTGCATCAATTATTATACGATGCCTTTGAAGGCACTTTCCCTCATCCAGAAGCTGTTTCATTTCAAATAAAAATTCAGGAAATGGCGAAAAATAGTCTTACTTTATTTGAAAATTATCCTGAAGCCCCCTTAGTTCGTTTATTGGCAAATGGCTTACCGGAAAATAGTGTTATTAATCGCCTTTTCGATGATAAACTTGAAGGTGAACAATTTCAAGAAGCAAAGGACATTCTCTGGCAATTGAAAATAAATAAAAATGACAATAATGAATTAATTGCTGATGTGATTTCTTCCCATTATTGGTTTAAAGATTTAAAATATGTAGATGGGTTTGAAGCAGAAACCCATGCTGATGATTTATAATTCATAAGCAAAAAACTAAAACACCTTTCACCCAATTTATTAATTACACAAAAGTAATTCCTTGCTTACCACAAATTTCCGCTACTTTTTCAAAATTCGGTGGTCCTGCAGGTAATTGTGCCAGTTCTTGAAACACAAACTCAATACCTGCAGGAAAAGCGGAGGTAATCATTTTTGCCTTTTCTGTTCCTACAACCTTCCAAGCGTGTGCTATACCTTTTGGGGCAAAAGCAATATCACCCGCTTTTAAGATGGTGGATTTATTTTTTACGGTTATTTCCACTTCTCCCTTAACCACCCTAAAAATTTCATCTTCCTTGGTATGAATATGCGGAGGTATTCCTACACCTGGAGCAACATTGTCCACCCATTCCACAATTTGATTGTTTGTGTCTGCGCCCACCAATTTATGGGTCTGTACATCCCCGATAACATTGAGTACATCTCCATCATCATCTTTAACCACTTTTGGGTCATTAAGAGAAACATGAGGAGTTGAAAATAAATTTGGTTGACTAAGTAGTACACCAGGCATCAATGCTATTCCCAAACCTATTCCTGAATTTTTAATGAAACGTTTTCTATCCATGATTTTAATTTTGCACCAAATTAGGAATAAAGAAAATCGGTTAAAATGTGAAAACCACGGTATAAACTTTGAATTTAAGAACTTCTGCTTCTTCTTAGTGCAGAAGGGTTGGTTCCCGTTTGGGTCTTAAAGAAATAGCTAAAATAATCTGGAGTAGAAAAACCTAAATCATAGCTTATCTCCTTTATCGTTCTATTGGTGAATTTTAAAGCATGACGTGAACGAATCAGTAACTGTTCAATAATTATACTCTTAGAGCTTATATTAAGCACTTCTTGAACGCATTCATTCAAATATTTTGCAGATATATTAAGTTGTGACGCATAGTACCCTACCTCATGAGATTTCACGATATTCTTATCTACTAACTGCTTAAACGCATATACAATGTTTGCCTTTGTTTGGTTTTTTTCAATGATTGATTTTATATTACATTGACCATCGCAGTATACAAAGAAGGTGTTTAGTAGTGAAATTAATGCATCCTCCTTATTATTTAGATGAGAACCCAAAAGCTCATCTATCATTTCTAAGATAGCTTGGGTTCGTTTCTCAATACCCGGACTTAATTTAAATAGCGGAATGGTTCCGGAGTTAAACAATCTTACTTGGTTGATATGAAGTTTGCTCAACAATGGATTGCTAAGTATCTCCTGTGACAATTGAAGTATATACCCTGCATTTACACTATTTTCTCTAGTATAAAGCTTCCATTGTAGTTTATTATCCAAGAAAAAAATAGAATTTGATATGTTTGGATATAAAACACCATCTATCTCAACGCCTTTAATTTCGTCCTTGACCCAACAAACAGCATAGTCAGAATCATCAGTAGAGTGGGAAACATTTTTGACTATTTTCGATATATTAATTGTATCGTTTTTCATCAGTAAAATGTTGATTTAGATAATAGGCCATGTTAATGGACATAGCCTATTAGTATTCTAATATACAAAATTTAAAATTTCTCTGCTTATGAATTCTGCTCCAACTCCATAATCAAGTTGGCTACCAAAGCGGTCCAGCCTGTTTGATGTGATGCTCCTAGACCTTTACCAGAATCCCCATCAAAAAACTCATAAAAGAAATGCTCATTTTTAAAATGTTCATTTTTAGTAAACACCTTATTTACATCTTCAGAATGGTACTGAAATTTACCGTCAGCATTGGGTTGAAATAGTTTTATAAGCTTTTTCGAAAGCTCATTGGCAATCTCGTTCAAGTTCAATTTATTACCTGATCTTGTTGGAAATTCATATACATATTGCTCACCATAGAACAAGTAATACTTTCGTAACGATTGAATAATCATATAATTCAAGGGCATCCAAATAGGACCTCGCCAGTTAGAATTGCCACCGAACATGTTTGAACGACTTTCTCCAGACTCATATTGAATTTGGTGATATCCATTATGTTGAAATACAAAAGGATGCTTTTCATGGTACTTTGAAAGAGAACGAATTCCAAATTCAGACAAAAACTCATCTTCATCTAACATACGATAAAGTAATTTTTCTAATCTAAAGCCTCTCATAATAGAGAACAGATAATTGCCATCTTCATTAAACTCTTCAATATTTGAAACCAATGATGCTAAATCAGGACGAGTACGTATAATTTCAGCAGCTCTAACTTTGAAATGTTTAAGTTCTTCAAATAAATCTTTATGAATAATTTCAACGGCGAATAATGGTATAATACCTACCAATGACCGAACTTTTAAACGATCAGTAGTTCCATTGGACATTTCAACAACATCATAATAAAAGTTATCTACATCGTCCCACAATGAAATTTCTTTTTGTCCAATATGGTGCATTGCCCAAGCAATGTTCAAGAAATGCTTGAAAAACTTCGCGACACTATCCTCATAAATAGGGTTGACTATTGCCAACTCTATTGTCATACGCAACATATTCAAGGTAAACATGGCCATCCAACTAGTAGCGTCTGCTTGCTGCATGCGCGTAATACCTTCTGGCATATGATTACGATCGAAAACACCAATATTATCAAGCCCTAAAAAACCGCCTTCAAAAAGGTTTGTTCCGCTTTTATCTTTTTGATTTACCCACCAAGTAAAATTGACAAGTAACTTTTGATAAGCCTTTTCTAGAAATTTGGTGTCACCTTTTCCTTTACGATTCTTATCCTTTTCATACACATTCCAAACAGCCCAAGAATGCACAGGAGGGTTTACATCACTAAAATTCCATTCATATGCAGGTATTTGTCCGTTTGGGTGCATATAGCCTTCCCGCAACACCAAAAGCAGTTGCTCTTTTGCAAAATAAGGATCTATTTCTACAAAAGAAGCCATGTGAAATGCAAGATCCCACGCAGCATACCAAGGGTACTCCCATTTATCGGGCATTGAAATAACATGGCGATTCGTTAAGTGTTGCCAATGTATATTTCGTGAATCTTTACGATAAGGTTTTAATTCCCCGGGGCCTCCGAATAACCATTTGTAAACGTCATAGTAATAAAACTGCTTGGTCCAAAGAAGGCCAGAAAAAGCTTTTCTCGCAATTTCTTGTTGATCGCTCGGTAATTCTTTCTTTAAAATAGAACCATAGAACTCTTCACATTCTTTAACTCTTTTATCAAAAATAGCATCGTATGTACTCCATGGGTCGGCAAGTTTTTTCTTGCTCAATCGAACTTTAATTATCTTTTCCTCACCTGGCTTAAGACGTAATTTATGCCAAATCGCAAGCTTAGAACCTTTTTTCGCAGGGTTTACGGTATCTAGTCCATTAACCACATGGTCATTAATACCGTCTTTCACATACTCGACTTCATTAGGTACATTATAGATTCTTTTGTTATTTGTTTCATTTTCACAGAACAGTTGTTCGCCACCTTCATGATAAAAGTAATATCTACCATTTCTTGTACTTCTACTTTGTACTGTAGAGGTTGAAATAGACTTCATTTCTGGGCGTTCAAAACGGTCGTTATGTTTCCAGAAATTTCTAAACCAAAGATGTGGCAATACGTGAATATTTTCTGTCTTTCGCCCTCGGTTTATTACAGTGACTTTCATAAGAATATCACCTACATCTTCTTTGGCATATTCTATAAAGCAATCGAAATATGTATTATTATCAAAAGCTTTTGTATCAAGCAATTCGAATTCAGAATGCTCTCTTCCAAGGTCTTTATTCTTCTTTAGTATTTCAGCATATGGAAATTTCTTTTGTGGATATTTATACAAATACTTTGCATACGAATGTGTTGGCGTAGAAACCTGATGAAAGTAAAGTTCCTTTACATCTTCACCATGATTGCCTTCATTGTTGGTCAACCCAAATAACCGCTCTTTCAAAATTGGATCTTTACCGTTCCAAAAAGCAGGTGCTAAACAAAGTATTTCTCTAGAATCGCAAAAACCACCAATACCTTCTTCTCCCCACCTATATGCATTACTACGAGCTTTGTCATGGTCGACAAAATCCCAAGCATAACCATTTTCACTATAATCTTCTCTTACGGTTCCCCATTGCCTTTCTGCCAAATATGGGCCCCATCTCTTCCAATATTTATAATTATCCTCAACGGCTAGTCTTTCTTCCTCAGCATTTTTATGGATCATACAGTCTTTAATAAATTATACCTTTTACTCTAATTCAACATAGGCACCTGTAAACGATCATGTTGTAGGGAGCCTAAAAAATTGGCCAAATTATTATATCCCAAAGGAAATAACAATAAAAATACTACTTGTTGCAGCATTTGATTGACAAACGCTCTAAGCAAATGTATAATATTAGTTAATCACTAGAATTACTATTGATACATTATCAACTTTTTAATATTTAACAGTTATTCTATTAAACAGGCAACAGTATACGATTATATAAATACTTAATAAATAACAATTTGTTATAATTATTCATTGTTTATATTTTTATTGAGAATAGAATCAGCTTTTAAACTCGAAGGTAACTCAATAAAGGCATCAGCTATTTGTTTGGATATGTTATAACAACCGATTTTTACCTATGAATTTATTCTTGATAATATCTTATATTTAAGATATGAATTTATCAAAACGTGTTATTACCCTTCTGTGCATTATTTTAATGAATCATTTATATTCACAAGAAGAAATATATCAAGACTACACACAATCTATTGGAGGTTCAAATTTAGGTATTGAAATGGTTGCCATACCTGCTGGAAGCTTTTCGATGGGAAGTATAACAACCGAAGAAAAAAGAGGTGAAGATGAAGGCCCTGTACATACAGTGAAATTAAATTCTTTTTGGATGTCTAGGTATGAAATAACATGGGAGCTCTACAATCTATTCGTAAACAGAGCAATAGATAGTATTGAACCTATCAGTAAAGCAAAAGAATTAGAAATTGAAATTGATGCTATTTCTGGCGCAACCATACCCTATGTTGACATGAGTCTTGGCATGGGAACAAGTAAAGGTTTACCTGTTGGCAATGTAACACATTACGCTGCATCTCAATTTTGCAAATGGTTATCAGCAAAAACAGGGCATTTTTATCGATTACCAACAGAGGCGGAATGGGAATATAGCGCTCGTGCAGGAAGTTCTACCGCTTACCACTTTGGTGATGACCCAAAAATGCTTGAACAGTATGCATGGTCTTATGAGAATAGTGAAGACACCTACCACCCAGTAGGTCAAAAAAAACCTAACGCATGGGGGTTATATGATATGCATGGTAATGTGGCTGAATGGACGTTAGACCAATATATCCCAAAAATTTATACTACTAGAGATGGCGTAACCCAATCACCTATTGAAATTGCTAAGGAAGAATACCCACGTTCTGTGCGCGGTGGTTCTTATTATGACGATGCTGAATATTTAAGAAGTGCAGCTCGTTTAGGCTCTAATGAGAATTGGAAAATGAGAGATCCGCAATTCCCAAAAAGTAAATGGTGGAATACTGACGCCCCTTTTGTTGGCTTTAGAATTATACGAGATCCAAATGTGCCAAAAGAAACTGAAATCAACTCCTATTGGGGCGAATAGTCCCTAAAACCTTAAAACCAAACAACATGAATGACTCTAACAAAAAAAACAGTTTAAAACCAGAAAACTCAAGAAGAGATTTTTGCAAAAGCACAGCCCTTGTGGGTGCAGGAATTTTACTACCAGGATTAGAGATGAGTGCGATGGCAAACGTCTTTAACAACAAAAAACTAAAACTAGCTGTCGTAGGTTGTGGTGGTCGTGGTAGTGGCGCAGCCAACCAAGCTTTAAAAGCAGATGAAAACATAGAATTGGTAGCCATGGCAGATGCTTTTCAAGACCAATTAGACAATAGTCTACTGAATTTACAAAAAGAATTCGAAGGCACTAAAAAAGTAAATGTAAAAGATGCCCATAAATATGTTGGATTCGATGCTTATAAAAAAGCAATAGACCAGGCTGATGTTGTTATTTTAGCAACACCACCAGGTTTTAGACCTTATCACTTTGAGTACGCTATTAATAACGGCAAACATGTTTTCATGGAGAAGCCAGTTGCCACAGATGCACCTGGTATTCGCAAGGTTTTAGAAATGGCGAAAATTGCCAAGGAGAAAAAGCTGAATGTGGTTGTAGGTCTGCAACGTCATTATCAAAATAATTATTTAGCCATTGCAGAGAAAATAAAGCAAGGTGATGTTGGCAAAATAGTATCAGGACAAGTATACTGGAATAGTGGGGGCGTTTGGGTTAGACCAAGACAAGAAGGCCAAACCGAACTAGAATATCAAATGCGTAATTGGTATTACTTCAATTGGTTATGTGGTGATCATATTCTAGAGCAACATATTCATAATATAGATGTCGCTAACTGGTTTATAGGTGAATACCCTATTTCTGCACAAGGAATGGGTGGTAGATTGGTTCGAACAGGAAAAGACCATGGTGAGATTTTTGACCATCATTTTGTAGAATTTACATACCCTAGTGGGGCCGTAATCGCTAGCCAATGTCGTCACCAACCTGGTACTTGGTCTAAAGTAGGCGAAAACTTTCAAGGAACAAAAGGCAGTATTGATATGAATGACGCTGGTGCTGCAAGTATTATAGGCCTAGACGGTGAAAAAATGTTCGACTACCGTAATCGAAACGACCCTAATCCTTATCAAGTGGAACATGATAGATTATTTGCATCGATTCGTAACAATGAAGTAATTAGCGATACTGAAAACGGTGCTAAAAGTACTATGACTGCTATTATGGGCCGCATGGCAACCTATTCTGGTAAGGTGATTACTTGGGAGGATGCTATGGCATCTGAAAAATTATTGATGCCTAGTGAACTTACTTGGAATTCCACGCCACCAAGTGTCCCAGGACAAGATGGAAAGTACACAATTCCCACCCCTGGCGTTACCAATGTACTAAGCTAGAAAACCGAAAATTAAGTTTCATGAAAAACAAATTGCGGAAATGTCTATATGACTTTTCCGCAATTTGTTTCAATTAGAATTTGAATAGATTCGGTAATAACATATATTATTACAAATACTTACCCCTTCCGTATTATCTTATCTATATTCCCAGCCAAATACATGTGATCGCTGGCAGAATTTTTCCGTAGTACATTGGTCATCAATACCACCATATATCGACAATTATTGGGATGTTCAACAATTATAACAGAATTCATGAAATTCGTAACATTACCCATATATTTTCCACAAGCTTCACCTTTACTTCTATCACATTTGTATAAAGAGCCCGATTTAAAATATACAGCGGCTTCTTTTAAAACAGGTGATTGTGCGTACCGTATTCGTCGATCTGTCATATACATTAACCGCTTCATCTCTAAACTTGAGGCCTCATCAACAACATTGCCTTGTTCTAACTGAACCAAGAACTTCATTAATCCTTGTGGAGAACCTATACTTCCGCCTTTATCCCCTACATAGGTATTTGCCCCTCTGGTAAAAAAACTACCTAAACGCCATTCGTCTGCAGTGATTCCTAAATCACGTAGTGGTAAATTAACTACATCGTTACCGAGGTCGGTCAATTCCTTTTTCGGAGTTTCTTTGAAATATGTATCGGCTTCTTCAGGCGTCAAATCAGGATATTTATCTCCGAAAGCAGCCATTAGAAGTACTTCCCGCCAAACGATACTTGCTGCACCGTTATTACTTACAGATAACATATGATCCGTCCATTCATAAAGGGTAAATACGTCACTCGCGATTACTTGGCGTTTTACTAGTGTATTCTTTTCGATATTAAAGATAGGGATGGTGTGTTCATCGGTAAGTCCCCAAACACCCGCTTTTACGGATTTATTCTTTAATAGTTCAGTTCTTTGTTCGAACGAATCTGGATATATTTTTGCCAACTGAGTGAACAATCCGTTTAAAACTGCCAATTTACCTACACTACCTGGTTGATAGCCTGCCGTTTCATTACGCTCTGCATACCGTACATTTTTAGGATCTGATATATCCAATACCGTTAACGAATAGCTTTTATCCAAACCACGAAACAGTGCATTGATTTCCTTTTGAAAATCCTCATTCACCTGCATTAATCCCATAGCGCTATCGTTCTTTCTTGATAGCAAGTTCAATTGAATTTCGCTATAAGATTTGAGTGCCCCAGCCGGTAGTGCTGTGGCGTCCTTAATTTCACCACTTTTTATTAACTCTAAACGTTTTAACCGTTTAATGCCCGTACGCTCGTATCCGTCAATAGGGTAGTACTTATATGTTGTAAATGCGGAAGCCGTAAATACTACAATCAGTAATACTAAAATTTTCTTCATTATAATTTTGAACTTAAAGAGATTTCTTTATCTGTATCAATTATAGGAGTTATAGACTCTAAATATCCTGAACTCACCGCTTTTTTATTCTCTACAAAAGGTCGAATTTGAAACAACCACAATTTATCATCTTTAAAACCAAGCTCTACATCATAAGCACCTTCATAATCTGAATTTGTAGCTTTAGGTAAGGTCTTACGAATAGTGTTTGCCAAAATCTTAATTTCATTTAAATTCTTCTCATGTACAACCCTATTTTGAAATGTAGCAACTTTCTTGCCGGTACCACCAGTTTCGGGTAATATATTATATAAAGGCTCTCGCGCAGGAGCTAACAATCTATAGCCACCTGCATCATAAATAGTATAGGTTTCTGCCGATTGCCCATCAACGGCGCCCCCTGCACCCCTACTGAAAGCAACAGTCAAATCTTTGTCATTACCAGAATTGATCCCTTTAGTTATCAATACTCCGGAATAATCTACATCAACACTTGGTATCACCAAAATAGAAGGAAACACATTCTCAGGATTCAATAAATATTTTTGGCGCCATTTAAAGCTACGCTCTGTATATGGTGATGCCCAAACCTCTTTTACTCCATTTAATATTTTCTCCTTATCCAAAACATTGAATAATGTAAGGTTTAGTCCAGCACCGGTAAAATCCTTCAAATCTTCCATGTTGGTATCACTTCTCAAGAACACCGGAATTTTTCCAAAATCGGAGCCTAAAACCGTTTTAAACTTCGTCTCCAATTGATTCATAAAATCAGCTTTTAAAGGCATTTTCTTAATAGCATCTCTTAAAGTTTCTAATTGTCGCAATTGATAATTCTCAACTTCAGGTTCAGCAATACCAGTATTTTTCATACGCTCTGCTTCAATGAACATGGCATTCAAATACTCCCAATACGATTTATCGACACCAGGCATTTGTTGGTCCATATGATCTCTAAAAATTCCGAAAGGAATTACTAACCCTTCAACTACTTGCTCTGGGAACATTTTTTTTAATTGCCCTAAGTTTGCCGCTTTTGGACCACATAACGCACCAGAATCACTAGCATCTACATCACGCATATTCAAAACATCGGTATTCTTTAATTGAATTTTTTCAATAGGCACTTCAATCTTATCTGTATTACGCTCTTTCTTTACAAAAAGTCCACGTTCTTGATCTGTCATTTGAGATTCAGGCTTCAAAATCACATTTCCCTTCTTCGAAACCGCATAGAAAACTCTGTCACCGTCATACTTCTTTAAGCTTTGGAGATTCGCATCAGATAATGCAGCATTCGGTATACCTAAATTACGTGCCAATAGTTGCACATGAGAAACCATATTACCTTCTGCAACTGTTGCGATACCAGCAACAGGCTTTAAATCTGACGGTGAACGTTGAAAAATATAAATTTTATCAGAAGACACTTCAATATCTTCAGAAGCACCATCGACTACCACCAATTCACCAAATGCATACCCAGGATTCAATCCTCTAAACGTACTTTGATTCGAAATATCCATTACCATATTGGTAAGCGCCGATTCATTAGCAATAAAATCGCCTAATTCTCCAACACTTTTTCCTAAATGTAAAGCAACAGAACCTCTAATTCGGTCATCAATAAAAGCATATGATTTTGGTTCAAAAGTTGCATAGATATCTACAACCTCTTGGTAATTAGCTTTTACCATTGCTGCACTCCATTCAACTGCGGCTCTTGCCGTCTCCAAAATTTGGGTTAATTCTGCCAAGCTTAATTGATCTTGACCGAACTTGCTTAAGGTACCAGAGATTTGTTCCCATTCCCACAACTCTAAATATCCAGCACCAACTGATGCAGTAGTTAGTGCACATATTTTTTCCAATTGCCCGCTTAAAGTAGTTGGCTCCCAATTTGGTGCATTTTGAAATAATAGTTCTTCTAGTTTTAAAGAAATATCCAATAATTGCAAACGCGCCATTGGTCGTTTTTCTTCCAATAATCCTTCTCGAATATCTAAAAGCAACTGCGCCGCTTCATTAACCAAATATGAAGGTGTCTCATTAGTAGCCTTCCCTTCGATAAAAGCTTGTACCTTACTTCCTAAATTGGTGCCTTTTACCATTTTCGATTCATTCCACAAAGACTGAACATCAACTGGCTTGAAAAAGGTTTGCATGGTTACCACAAGACCATCTATTTTTTTATTTAAATCAGCAGTTAAAGACTTCTGATTATTGGCTTTAAAATCTAATACTTTTTGAATATCCGATATTTCAGGCTGGCTATGAATTTTGGTCCTCAAATCCATAAAAGGTACATAGATATCCGAAATAACTTTAGATTCACTGCGCATTAATTGTGCTACATTATCATCACCATTATGAGGTATGTCTTTTAAAGATTGTCTTAGAAAGTAAAAATTGTCAGCGACCACAACATCTTTTGCTAAAACCCATTCATAAAAACCGATACCCCAAGCTTCTTCGTCTTCTACCTGAACTGAGCCTCTATAAAATTGACCTTTTTGATTCACCCAGCCGTCATCAATAAGACGAAGATATTTATCTAATTGGTATTGCTTTAAACGAGAATGATTATGGTCCATATCCCATAAATCATCATTTGTTGAATAGGCTAAAATTTGACCTAAAAAGATATGATTGCTTCTACCCAAGGCAATAACTTCATCTTTATATCTTGCATGCTGAACCCCAGGCCCAATATTATCAGGACAAGGGTCTTTTGGCTGCCTTACACTGCCATCTGTACAAAACCAACGAATATCTTTATAAGGTCCGCGTATATCATTCTTACATTTTTCAACCAATGTCTTAATATTATCGGCAAACAATGGTGATTGGGAATAAGAAATATGGACTGCAGCAAAAAATGCCACAAAAAGAATTCTATAAAAGGAATATATTTTTCTATTTTTCAATTGAATGGTGTTGAATTATTCATCAAAGGTAGTATCAAATTGAACTACAAACCTATGTGTTTATAAATTATTTTATTTCAATATACTAAAATTAGTACGCTGGAATACAGGTATTTAAGAATATAAAAATCTTTCATAATAAAATGATAAAATAAATTGTGATTCAACTATTTATAGTTCATTTGTATCAACTTTTAGTAACTAAAAAAACAATCAAAAAAATTACAACTAAACTAAATAATTAAAAAAATGAAATCAATTTTAGTAGTATTATTCGTAGCCCTTACTTCATTCACAAGCGTTTATTGCCAAGATACCGAAAAAATGAACGGAACCTTTGTAAGTTATGAAGATGGGGTATATGTTTTTACAGATAAAGACGGCTACAATGTAGAGTTTACCAATGTGGCGGAGGAGGTTAGCAATAAATACAATTTAACTGACAAAACATATATTGGCAAACAATTTATTATCACTTTCATCGTAGAAACAGAAATGGATGAACTTGATGAAGAAATACAAGTAAGTACGATTATAGCGCTTTTAATACCAGAATAAAAAATTAAAAGGACGTAAAAGTCCTTTTAATTTGTGCTCGGATTTTTTTAAATCATATAAAATATATCTCCATAAAAACCCACTTCGAAGAGCCGATTCTTTTTCGTTTCTTTGTATTTGATAATAAAAAATAAAATGATTTTACTTGGTATTGATGTTGGTGGCTCTGGAATTAAAGGAGCATTAGTTGATTCGGAAACAGGAGAAATGATTTCTGAACGCTTTCGAATTCCGACTCCTACTCCTCGAACTCCAGATGCAATGGCCGATGTTATTGCAGAAATTGTTGCCCACTTCGATTACAAAGGCAAAGTGGGTTGTGGTTTTCCAACCATCATCAAAAACGGTGTTTGTAAAGCTACTGGTAATTTGGACCCTAGCTGGTTAGGAGTTAATGTTGAAGAATTATTGGAAAAAAAAACCGGACTGGATTTTACGGTTATTAATGATGCTGATGCAGCTGGTTACGCCACTATGAATTATGGTATTGGTAAAGGCGAAAAAGGTTTGGTCGTTATGATCACAATTGGCACTGGACTTGGAAGTGGTGCATTTTTAGATGGCAGATTGATTCCTAATTTTGAACTTGGCCAAATTCCTTATAAAAAATATTCAAAAATTGAATTATGGGCTGCGGGTTCAGCAAAGGAAAAAGAAAAGCTTTCCTATAAAAAATGGGGTAAGAGATTCAATAAATTTTTAGAATATGTTGAATTAATCATATCTCCAGATTTAATTATTCTTGGTGGAGGTGCATCAAAAGACTTCGAACAGTTTAAATCTCAAATAAAAATCGAAACCAAGGTCATTGCTGCAGAATTACAAAATCATGCAGGCATTATAGGTGCTGCTGTAGCTTCACAATACAAAGCAAAGAAGGCATAACGATTAAAATATGACATAATTAATTACCGTTTTATTGATTATGTAATATAAATCACACGGCTTTATGATCTAAACTAGCTATTTTTCGTTGTTCATAATTTTGTGCCACAAGAATATCAAGTTCTTCTGGAGCCTCAAAATTCAAACGATTTTCTTTAAGTCTTTCCTCACCACCAAAAATAACTTGAATCTCTTTATTAAATAATCCTTCTAATGAACGTTCGGCCACAAACTCTGGCGAATCCATTTTTCTACCTTTAAATTTTTGCATCATATCGGTATCGGTAGCTGTTGGAAAAGCACAGGTAACCGACACTTTAAAAGGTGCCAATTCTCTTCTCATTGAATCTGAAAACTGACGAATAGCTGCTTTAGTACTGCCATAAACTGCGTAAAAAGGCATACCAATCAATCCTAATCCCGATGAAATATTTAAGATATAGGCGTCTTCGGAAAACTTTAAAAGTGGAATACAGTATTTGGTCAATAACATTACCGCAGTAAGATTTACCGCTACTTGATCATACAGATCCTCATCCTGTATATCCTCTAATGGACCAGCAGCTACAATACCGGCATTATTTATCAGTATATCTAAATGACCCCATTTATCTTCTATACGTGCCGCAGCATCTCGTAAAACTTCAATATTGGCCACATCGCCGGCAATTCTTATAAAATTTACCTCTGGATATTCTAATGATAATTCCTTAAGGTGGTGTTTGTCTCGGGCAATTACGGCAATATTGGCCACCCCTTCTTTAATTAGGTATTGAACCATGCATTTTCCAATACCACGAGTACCGCCTGAAATAAGTACATTTTTATCTTTTAGTTGCATAATAGTGATAGTTTGAGGTGAGTTTAAATTCTACTTCAAATTAGATAAAATTCTATATAGAAACGAAGAAAAATGTGAGATGGACACATTATTAAGGAAGTAAGAAAATCTATCTTAAAATTTTGCGTTTTTCTTAATCAAGCCGTATTAATCACCATGAAATCGGTCTAGTAATTTCAAAAAATGATATGTGAATTAGGATACGCAGAAACGGTAAAGTAAAAAAGCCACCCTTAAAAGGTGGCTTTTACATTAAAAAGTAAAAAAAGTGCCTTAAGAAAAGGGACTCTAATACTTATGCTATTTTGTTACGCTTACGGTCATTCTCCGTTAGGTAAATCTTACGAAGACGTAAATGTTTAGGAGTAACCTCCACATACTCATCCTTTTGAATATATTCCAAAGCTTCCTCTAATGAAAACTTAATTGCCGGTACAATTTTAGCTTTATCATCTGCACCAGAAGAACGTACATTAGATAGCTTTTTGGTTTTGGTAATATTCACGGTCATATCATCTCCACGAGAGTTTTCACCAATTACTTGACCTTCGTAAATATCTTCCCCTGGATCAACGAAAAACTTACCACGATCCTGTAATTTATCAATAGAATAAGGAATAGCTTTACCTTTCTCCATAGATACCAACGAACCATTTTGTCGTTGTGGAATTTCACCTTTCATTGGTTGATATTCTAAAAAGCGGTGTGCCATAATAGCCTCACCAGCCGTTGCCGTCAATAATTGATTACGAAGACCGATAATACCACGTGATGGAATTTGGAATTCACATAACATACGATCACCTTTTGCTTCCATTTTGGTCATCTCCCCTTTACGAATAGATACCATTTCAACTGCTCTACCAGATACTTCTTCCGGTAAATCGATTGTTAAATGTTCGATAGGCTCACATTTAACGCCATCAATTTCTTTTATAATTACTTGTGGTTGCCCGATCTGTAATTCATAACCTTCGCGTCTCATAGTTTCTATAAGTACAGAAAGGTGTAATACCCCACGGCCAAAAACTAAAAACTTATCTGCACTATCAGTTTCATTTACACGTAAAGCAAGGTTTTTTTCCAATTCTTTAGCCAAACGATCTTTAATATGTCTTGAGGTAACGAATTTACCATCTTGACCAAAAAACGGACTATCGTTAATGGTAAACAACATACTCATTGTAGGTTCGTCTATAGCAATAGTTTTTAATGCTTCTGGATTTTCCAAATCAGCAACAGTATCACCAATTTCAAAACCTTCAACACCAACTAATGCACATATATCACCTGTTTCAACCTCTTGTACTTTTTTACGACCTAGACCTTCGAAAACGTACAATTCTTTGATTTTTGATTTCACGATAGAACCATTTCGTTTTACCAATGAAATTTGTTGTCCTTCTTTTAAAGTACCCCTTTGTAATCTACCGATAGCAATTCTACCAGTAAATGAAGAGAAATCTAAAGATGTAATCAACATTTGAGTATTACCCTCTTTCGGAATGAATGTTGGTATGTGCTCAATAACCATATCTAACAAAGGCTCGATATTATCAGTTTCGTTTTTCCAATCCTCACTCATCCAATTGTTCTTTGCAGAACCGTAAACCGTAGGGAAATCTAACTGCCATTCTTCAGCACCTAGTTCGAACATTAAATCAAAAACTTTTTCATGTACTTCTTCTGGTGTACAGTTTTCTTTATCGACCTTATTGATAACCAAGCAAGGTTTTAAACCTAAATCAATTGCTTTTTGTAATACAAAACGCGTTTGTGGCATTGGTCCTTCAAAAGCATCTACCAACAACAAAACACCATCTGCCATGTTCAATACACGCTCAACTTCACCACCGAAATCGGCGTGACCAGGAGTATCAATAATATTTATTTTAGTATCCTTATATATAACGGAAACGTTTTTGGAAGTAATGGTAATACCACGTTCTCTTTCCAAATCGTTATTATCCAAAATTAAATCACCTGTATTCTCGTTTTCACGGAACAAGCTACAGTGGTACATTATTTTATCTACCAAGGTGGTCTTACCGTGGTCAACGTGCGCAATGATCGCAATATTTTTTGTAGTGGCCATAAGGTCTATTTTAAGCGTGCAAAGATACTTCAATTTTTAATAGCTACACTTAAACTTATGTTATTTTTATCTTATTGATTTTGAGAGGGTTCTGCTAAAGTAAGACCTACTTTTTTCCTCCATCTTATCACCCAACCTAATCTTGTATCTATTAAAATTCCGGGCGTTGCATCAATTTCATCAACAAAAACTCCAGGTCCAAAAGAAATACCTCAATAGAAACCCATAGACCTAGTATGCTGAATACCATAAACAATAGCAAGATTATAATAGTACTCTGATGCCTATTCTAAATCTCCTAAAATAGGTTGACCGAATTGAAACTGATTTAAAAACCCAAGGTAGTTTCCTGAATTTCCAGAAATATTTTTATCTTGTAATAATAGCCTTTCCAAATTATTAAAGTACCAAAATTCTGCGCCTATACCAGGGTAAAGACCGAAATTGGTTTCTCTGTCAGACACTCCGTTAAGTGCAAAACCTAAAAAACTTCAAAATTCAACGTAGTTTTAGAACCGACACCCAATTCGTAAGACACACTTGGCGCCAGTACATTAAATTTAAAAAGTCCGTCTTTTACTTCTTTGTTTATTTGTGCATTAAGGATTAACGCCAAGCATAAAAAAAATAACTCAAATTATGGTTTTTCTTATGGTATAGATTAATTTAACAGCTTTAAAGTAGGTGTCAAAAATCAGACCTTATTTAATCAAAAACTGGTTTTCTAGATTTTCGTTTTGTAGCAACCCAGCCAAAGCTGAAATTTATAAGTGGTCCATAGCCACTAGGCACACCATCGCCTAAATAATAACCAGCACCCAACTCCGCATTAAAATTAAAGCCATTGTTATTAGTACGCTGAATACCATAAAGCATCCCATAAAACCCAATATTAAAATCCTTAGGTCCCTCAATATCCGTTGCTACTCGCAGTTGAGAAAAGAAAATTGTATTCGACAAGGCTATATAATTTCCAGAATTTCCGGATACGTTTTTACCCATATCCAATCGCCTATTAAAATTATGGTAATACCTGACCCTATTATGTAAAGCATAACCAAAAGCATAACCCTCTTCATAGCTGACCAAACCAAAACCTGAGGCACCCGAGGCACTTACATTTCTAAATAATCCTATTTCATAACTAATACCAGGATTTACCAAGTTAAATGTTACTTGATGCGGTTCAAGATTAATAATTCCCGAACCTTTTTCAGCAATTTCTCTAACTTGAGAAAATCCATTAAAAGAGGCAGAAAGCACTAATAATACAATAACTTTTTTCATATAAATAGGCGGTTGTTGTACTTAAAACTAAAAACAAAACGGTGGAATAGTACTATCTTTATATAAAATTTATGATATGGACTTGATTAAAATTCCCCAAATAAAGCATACTGAATCAAATAACTTTTTTCTGCTTTCTGGCCCATGCGCCATTGAGGGTGAAGATATGGCACTGCGTATTGCGGAGCATATTGTAACTCTAACAGATGACCTTAAAATTCCCTATGTTTTTAAAGGAAGTTTTAAAAAAGCAAACCGTAGTCGGTTAGATTCATTTACGGGTATTGGAGATGAAAAGGCATTGAAAATTTTAAGGAAAGTTTCCGAAACATTTAAAATTCCCACCGTAACGGATATTCATACAGAACAAGATGCTGTAATGGCCGCTGAATATGTAGATGTGCTACAAATTCCTGCTTTTTTAGCACGCCAAACCGACTTAGTGATTGCAGCTGCTGAAACAGGCAAAACTGTAAACATTAAAAAAGGACAATTTATGAGTCCCGAGAGTATGAAACATGCTGTAAATAAAGTTATCGAAACAGGTAACCAACAAGCAATTATCACTGATCGTGGCACTATGTTCGGCTATCAAGATATGATTGTTGATTTTAGAGGTGTACCCACTATGAAAGAGTATGCACCTGTTGTTTTAGATGTCACCCACTCGCTACAACAACCAAATCAATCATCGGGAGTAACAGGTGGTAGACCAGCATTAATTGGCACTATGGCAAGAGCAGGAATAGCAGCAGGTGTTGACGGACTTTTCATAGAAACCCATTTCGATTGTGCCAATGCAAAAAGTGATGGCGCCAATATGCTCGATTTAGGGTTAATGAAAAAATTATTGACCGATTTGGTGGCACTTAGAACAGTAGTAAATCAGTTTTAATTTAAATCTTTTCGCTTATAAAATCCATTTTGACGAACTGAATATGCATCTTTCAGTACATCGGTTAGAATGTGGTCATCCATCTCTTCTAAAGTGAAGTAATGCAACTAACATATTACTTTTCGATTTTCGAAAAGTAATATGTTCAAATGTTTGGTAAGATGTACAGAATTCCAAAAGGCAATATCTACAAACTGTTTTTTATGTGATGCATTCAATTAACAGATAGGTGATTTACCAATGTAGAAGCATGGAATATTCCATTTGTATTTTAATTCCACCTCAGGTATTGTTAGCTCAATTTGCATTTGCAAATCCATTAAAATAGCCTTGTAGGGTTCTGGCTGGTTTCATGATTGAATTACCCTTACTATGTAAAAACTACTTCTAACGATTTCAAATATATAATTTTGCGTTTTTAAAATGTTTTAATGTTCAAAAAATAACTTTCTCATTTAGCTTTATTGTTTTCTTTTCTAACCCCTTCAATATATTTGCACAAGATAACCTAGATAAAAAATGGATTTTTAAGAACAGTAAAAATTTGCCTGAGCTTTGGGAGTTAGATGCTGAACATCACCGAGGAACATTCTTAATTACATCTTATAAACCGATTTATCTAACCGCTGCCAAATTTTCAACAGATACCAATAAGTTTCCTGTTGCAGAAAATTCTTCAAAAACACCAGATTCTCCTGTAAATTTAGACCCAATTGAATCAAAATTTCAAGTTAGTCTTAAAACAAAGATTTTTCATAAAATGTTCGATGGTCGTATAGATCTATGGATGGGATATTCACAAACCGCCTACTGGCAAATTTATAATATAGAACGCTCTAGACCCTTTAGAGAATTAAATTATCAACCAGAAATAATTGCCAATTTCCCTGTCTAATATAAATTTCTTGGCTTTAATGCAAAAATGATAGGTGCTTCAATAATTCATGAATCGAACGGACAGTCAGACCCAATTTCTAGAAGCTGGAACCGTCTTGCTTTTCATGCTGGTTTTGAACGTAACAATTGGCAGGTTATGCTTAAACCTTGGATTCGTATTGGAAGTAAAATAGATGACAATAAGAACATCTCAGATTATATTGGAAGAGGTGAAGCCAATATCACATATGATTTGGGAAGACAGCGGTTTAGAGCCATTGCACGGCATTCTTTAAATTACGGAGCCAAAAGTAAGGGTAGCATCCAATTAAATTGGTCATTCCCTATTTTTGAGAATTTCAATGGTCATCTACAATTCTTCGATGGCTATGGTGAAACCCTAATAGATTATAATCATAGGCAAACAACTTTTAGTATTGGTGTGTCTTTAATTAAATCTTTATAAACAGTTGGTATTTTCTGACTCACATTAAATGGTTAAACTGGTTTAATAACCGCAACTTAATCCTTTTTGCCACATATTTACTTCATCTTAGAACTCAAAATTGTAATAATGATTAGAGTATTCCTATAGTAGTTTAAAATACGTATCTTTTAAATGATAATTCTCTTTCGAACCTAAAATGAATATACCATGGTTAGTAATGAAAACATTATTAGAATAATTTTATTACTATTAATTTCACACTCCTGTAAAAGCGATGATATTGCCCCCTATTCTGAACCAACTAATGATATAGAAATTGGTGCTGAGACCGATGAATCTAGCAGTCAAATAAATTCTAATACAGGTGAAAATTCAAGTGTTTCTAACACAGGCTTAGAAGATATTACTTCTGGTTTCAGACAACTAATGACTATTTATGGATTTTCAGGTGCTCAAGTAGCTATCACTAGAAATAACAAAATAGTATATTTAGAATCTTTTGGTAAAGCAGATATTGATGCTAAAATTACCGTTAATGATAATTCATTATTTAGAATTGGGAGCATATCGAAGCCTATTACCTTAACTGCAATTTCAAAACTTGTAGCAGATGGCCAATTATCATTAGATGACCGTGTATTTGGCCCATCATCAATTTTAGGAACAGAATTTGGAGTTATGCCCTACGATTCTGAAGAAGAATCAATCACTATTGAACACCTTATTGAACACACGGCGGGCTTTACAAATTTCCCCATCGATATTATGTTCGATGATAATGATTTAACACAAGCAGAACTTATTACCAAAGTATTAGATGAAAGATCATTAGCCTCTGTACCAGGTAGTAGATATGAATTTTCAAATTTCGGATACAGCCTATTAGGTCGTGTTATCGAGAAAGTTACAAGAAAAACCTATGAGTCATATGTTAAGGAATTTATATTAGCCCCAATGGAAATTTCGAAGATGGCGATAGGCTTAAACACTAAATCTGAGCGTATTGAAGAAGAGGTTACTTATTATACGAATTTTGCAAATCCATATATTGATCCATATGGCATTAATGTCAAGCGAATGGATTCTCATGGTGGGTGGATAGCTTCTGCTAAAGATTTAGCCCTATTTGCAATGAAGTCGGACAATGAGGCTTCGGTTCCTGACTTTTTAGAACCTAAAGATAAACTTAGCTATTTAAAACGAAAGAGCTGGAATCACAATGGATATTTACCTGGTAGTATAAGTGTTTTAGAGGTTGGTTACCCAACATCGTTTGTTGTTTTGGTTAATAAAAGTGCTCCAGACTTTCTAGAAATTATTCAGGCAATTCGAAATTTTATGAGAGAAAAAGTAGAAAGCCGAACAGACTGGCCAAAAACAGACGTGGTAAATGACCTATAATTTAAAGCTATTTTAGTACATTTCTAAATACCAATAAACAACCTAAGACCATGAAAAAATCAATATTAATAATTGCTTTATTATCCATAAGTTTTCTTTATTCACAAGCACATAGCCATTCATCCGCTAAACCTTTGTCTTTTCCAGATATTCCTGGCTATAAAAGCCTAAAGACCGATCTACATATTCACACAGTTTTCTCCGATGGATATGTTTGGCCTAATATTCGAGTAATGGAAGCCTTACGCGACAACTTAGATGCTATCTCACTTACAGAACATTTAGAGTATCAACCTCACCTAGATGATATTCCACACGCAGATAGAAATAGGTCTTATACCATTGCATTGGAAGAAGCAAAAGAACATGACTTACTCATTGTTCATGGTTCTGAAATTACCCGTAGCGCACCTATGGGACATAACAATGCCGTATTTATAAAAGATGCAAACCCTATTCTTCAAGATAAAGCAGAAGATGCTTTCGCAGAAGCCAAAAAACAAGGAGCATTCGTATTTTGGAACCACCCAGCATGGTATAACCAAGCACCACAGGGAAACCCCATTCTAAGCGATTTTCAAAAAGAACGAATTAAAAAAGGAGAACTGCACGGGATAGAGGTTATTAATTCGGTGGATTATGCACAAGAATCGCTGGCATTAGCCTTAGAACATAATTTAACTATCATGGGTACTAGCGACATTCACGGACTAATTGATTGGGATTATACCGAAAAAGGAAATCAACGACCAATAACTTTAGTCTTTGCAAAAGAACGAAGTATAGCAAGCATGCAGGAAGCACTTTTTGATGGTAGAACGGTTGCTGTTTACAACGATTTAATGGTAGGTAAAGCTGAATTTTTAGTGCCGCTTTTACAAGCTAGTATTGTTGTAGAGAACGCTAGTTATGCCAAAAATACTCAAGTTCTTGAATTGGAATTAAAGAATACCACTAGTAGTGATTTACTTTTTCAAAACGAATCCAATTATTCGTTTTATGATAGTTCTCCGGTTTTTGAAATTGGTGCAGGTGAAACAAAAAAAATATCATTAAAAACTTTGGTTAAAAAAGATGAAATCACTTTAAAATTGAAAGCCTTAGGGTGTTTTACAGGTCCTAAAACACAACCCATTATTCAATGGGATATTAAGGCAAAATAGCGCATAACAAACTTCAAGATAAAATTTAAGGCAAAGTTTTCCTAGTGTATTATTGACAAACCTATCGATATTAAAATGAATAGGCCTTACTTTCAATTTTTGGATGAACAACTTAGTTATTCCTTACCATCTACATAATCCTGTAAATAAGTAAAACGCTCTGTCAATTTTCCATTCTGAGTCATGCGGGCTCTTTGTAGGACTCCATCTTTATCATTATTGAAAAAGGCAGGTATTACATTTTTAATGAACGCCTCACCGAAGCCTTCACTGGCATCGCGCGGTAGTTCACAGGGTAGGTTATCTACCGCCATAACAGCAATTGCTGTGGTTTTTTGATAATCTGTTTCAGTTTCAGATATGGGGTCATAACCATAAATCGGTTCTGCAATCGTTGATGGGCGTATGGTTGTCGCAACAGGACCATCAATATCACAACTAACATCCGCTACCACCCTTATTTTAAATTCAGGATGTTTGGCATCTTCCCTCGTAAAAAGATAAGGTGAACCCTGTCCATAAAAATGACCTGCAATATAGAAATCGGTCACCTTTGCAAATCGAAAAAAGTTAGACTTGTATTCTGAAGGATTGGCGAAAAAATCAGCTTTATTACCGCGAGCACCATCTTTTCTTTTGTTGTATTCCCCAGCATCTATTTGACAATAGACAGGTTCATTAAATGTTCCCTCAAGATATTCAGCAACATTTAAGCGTCGCATGCCCATACCGTCCAACATTTCCCTAGCGCCATTACCAACTCGACCCTTACCCGTTAAAAGTATTTTTATACTTGGCAACCTCAATTTTTTAAGTTCAGCGATTAAAGCCTCTTGGTCATCCAAATCATTAGCTTTTGGCAATTTGAACAATCCATATTTGAGTCCGTATGCTCTAAATCCATTATAAGCGCCAACAATACCTGCATACCTACCAAATGCGACTACACGTTGTTCTTGCTTATTGGTAATGACTTCATGATCATAAAGTTCAATGTTCTTTTCTAAAACAGCTTGTAGCAAATCTCTGTTATAAGGTTGCTTTTTAATGGTATGGGAAAAGAAAAAGTATTTTTTATTTGGAATCAGCGCATCGATAGGAACTTCCTTTACACCTATAAGTACATCACAATCAGTCATTTCATCGGCAACGGTAATACCTAGCTGCGTATACATATCATCAGAATACGCACGAATTGGTGACGGCTCTACTATCAATTCTGCCCGTTTATGTGATTTCAAGACTTTTTGACAGGCCTTTGGCGATAGTACTACACGTTTATCTGGTGGATTTTTACGTTCTCTAATGATTCCGAACTTCATATGGTATTTTGGTATAAATATTGTACTAAATTATACAATTAGAAACACTTCGGCTTAGGTCGTAATAAAAATTATTTGGGCTCGTAAACTTTTGTTAGCTTTGCTGCCCGCGTTAGGGATTGATGTGAGTACCATGTACTGCCGAAAACCCGACCATTTTGCAAAAAAGGGAACGTATAAATAGATAGTGTAAAGTTCATTAACATATTGGGGCCGACCGGTTTTGACAGCGAGACTAGTTGGAATGTAAGCATGCCGAGCGCTGATAAACAGCTCGTTAATCTCATTTTTCACACTTTTAATTGGCGAAAATAATTACGCTCTTGCCGCTTAATCCGAATTACAGTAGGATTTAGCCTCGTCCCTACTAGGTAGGGAAGCGAGATGTTCCTGAACAGCCCTTGTTGATGGCGGTTCTTATAGGAGCACCAGAAAAGTCAACATAAGGATACCTGCTCGCTTTGGCGGTATCACTAAAACCTTAAGAAGATAAGTTTGTATTGGGCGGTTTCTGGTCAGGTACTTATCGAAAATTAATCAGATACTACGCATGTAGAAAGCATTTTAATTACTTGTTTGGACGAGGGTTCGAATCCCTCCGGTTCCACTACTAAAACCACCTTAAGGGTGGTTTTTTTCGTTATACTGGCGAGATTCTAGCGTTTGCCTTCCGTTTTTCTGCATTTTAGTTACTGCTTTTTCTTTATTTTATAATTTAATTAGCAACAGCATTTGTCGTTACCTTTTGAAGTAAATCAGCAAGACCAGGACCTAACAATGGTTTTGAAATCACAGAAATGCATTAAAAATTTTAGTTTTTTCATACAGTTTGGTTTAATAAAAATTGGTTTAAGTGTTCGTTAAAAAACTTGGTTTGAAATGTTTCCTAAAACCGAAGTTTCATTTTAAGTTGCAAAAGTAGATTTCGAAATGCTGTTTACTATTAACTTAAAAACACCCTTACATTAGGAAATTATATTCCAATACAGGTAATATTATCAAGATGTTAAATCAACACTTGCTGCTTGTTTCATTAGAAACAAATTACTAATAAATAGGTGTTATTTTTCCTCTAAAAGACTGGAAATTTTAGAGGTGCCTGTTGTAAATCAACAAAAACTATAGACCTATGACCTTCATGATTTTATGAAAGATCTCGTTGTTTTCATAAACCCCTTGAAACTCTTGAGACATTGGCCCATAAGCAAAGATTGGAACCATCATAGCGGTATGATCTTGTGTTGTAAAATCGGCTTCAATCTCATGCTTGCTTAAATTACCTTGCGGAATTGTCAACCCACCCGTTTCATGATCTGCTGTAATAATGACCAAGGTATTTTTATCTGCATCGGCAAATTTTAATGCCTCGGTTATTGCTTTATCAAATGATATACTTTCAGAAATGACACCTCTTATATTATTCAAATGACCATAACTATCAATTTTAGCTCCCTCGGCCATTAAGAAAAAAGGCTTTTTCTTATTATTGAGAAAGGCTATACCGTTTTTTGTAGCTGATGCCAATTTTTCAACATGAGTTTCTATTGATTCCTCTTCACCATAATACAACCATGCACCTACCTTATTATTAGTACTTTTACCGATTGCATCGATATTGGTCATCATTTTAAAACCAGCATCTTCTATCCCCTTAACCTCGTCGTTTTTTTGAGCGATCAATAGCTTTAACTGATTTTCATGTAAATCTGCAGCAATACCTTCGACCATGCCCCGATCCGTGCGATGCGCATAAAATGAAGAAGGTGTGGCACCTGTTATATCGTCTGTAGAAATCACTCCCGTGTTAAACCCTTTGTTAGATAGAATTTCGGTGATATTGGGTATAGCTTCGCCATTTTTATCTGTACCGATAGCCCTATTATTTGTTTTCTGTCCGGTAGATATCGCCGTATCAGCACCGGCTGAATCTGTTGTGAAATCATCTGCAGACTGTGTTTTTAAGAACCCAATACTCTTTAATTGGGTCAAAGAAAGCTCGCCATTATTTGCCAATGTAGCAGACGATATTTGGGTAAGTCCGTTACCATCTCCAATTAATAGAATAACATTTTTTGGCTTCTGTTTTTTCTTATCCGATTCGAAAGTTGGTTGATACACTTTAGAAAAAACGGTATTCTGAACCACTCTTTCTTTTAATGTATTCAAATAAGAAACGCACTCATAGATCATATCAGTATTAATAAAATCGACATCCATAGCCGCAAATGCCTTCCAGGCAGATTTGGAATCTGGTGTTGCCCAAAATCGAAATGGTTTTTTTAATTCATGCGCTTTAGCTATAACATCGGTTACCGTTTTGTAATCTTCGGCCGTTAACCGCCCCTTGCCGTTCCACTCTGAAAAGTTCGCAAAACTTAAACTCACCATTCCCATTTTATCTAAAATGGCAACATCCGTTACCGGTTCTAAACTTTGATAATCAAAAGAAATGAACTGCGGGTAATTTACGTATTCGAATGGGTTTGGCCTATTACCTGAAATTAAGATAGAGATACTTTCATTTTCAATAATCATTGGGTATTCTTCCAAAACACCAACGATTACATCAAGGGTTTTATAAGCATCGGACTTTATATCTATTAATAATTGTAATGATTTATTATCGAACTGCGCTAGTGCCAAAGCCTCATTTAATGGCTCTAAATATAATCGTTGTAATGTTCTATTCTTATCAACTTCATTCAATTCATGTGCCACCAACAAATTACCATCGTGCAGAAACACATCAACCTCGATAGATTGTACCTCAGCAGCAAAAGCTTTCCAAAAAGGAATATTCTGCCTATAGTCGTTATGGGAATGTACCTTATAATCTTGAGCGGCACCAATACTCATTACTAAAACAAACAAGTAAACCGAAAGACGAAGTTTAGATTTCATAATAACAAGATGTAAAAAAGGTAATTTATAAAGGTTCAAAATTTTTCAAACCTAAGTGTAAACTTATAATATGCAAATTTTAAATCTAAAAATAACAATAGGTTTAAGCTAAAGCCAAAGAAAGATTAAATATTTCGAAATTTTCTTAGAACACAACTTTTTAGAACTAATAAAATTGATATGCAATTATAGGTTTCAATTCTGATAGTATCTGTTTTGGCCTATAGCCTACATTAGCGCGTAAATTAATTTAAAAAAAACCAATACATCAAGAGAAATGCACCGGTTATTCAACTATCTCAAACTAATTCAAACTTGCTGCAAAGATGTGCTCATTAATTTGTTTTAAGTTTAACTAAACATCCTGGTTACTTAAAATCGATTGGATATGCCAACATCTTATTACTATCTATTTTCATATTCAAGATCCTTAATAACGTTGGGGCAATTTGATTCGTGTATAATTGCTCATTACTTGCTTCACCTGTAACCTCTACATTAGGACCTAAAATAGCCAACCACGTATGTTCTGCACCATTAACATCGATTCCATGGCTGGTCCATTTGGAATCTTCTTGAGCACCCTTTCCCCTACCGTGATCCGTAGTAATTATAAAATAGGTATTGTCTTTATAAAAAGGATCATTTTGAACATAATTCCATAAATCGGCAATCAATGCATCGGTATTTTGTAATGATTTCATGTAAAAATCGAACAAGCCACCATGTGCGAAATCATCGGTTTCACCGTATGAGATGTATACCAATTTTGGCTTGTTTTTTTGTACATATTCTTTTGCAAAATGATGTGTAAAAACATCTAAACGAACGCTCTCCCAAATAACTGGTGCCTGCCGCTGCATTTCATTTAAGAATTTTTCTTTTTCGTTCAAATCGCCCGTTGCATCCATATAACCGGCATTTACAGGCACACCACTTCTTTTGTCGTTAATGATGAACGGAAATACATCCCAGCTACCAAAAGCAGCCACCTTACCCTTATAGATATCCGAGCTATTAGCTGTTTCTAAAATGGTCACATTCTTATTATAATTTTTATCGTTACTGTCAATATTCCCATCATCTGCCCTACCCGTTAAAATTTCATTATAACCAGGGTACGAAAACAGCATTTTATTGGTAAGATCGACTTTACTTCCTTTATTCCTATTTCCATGCAGTTGACCTTCTTTGGCAATAGTATTCCAGAAGAAAGGCATTAACATTTCTCTGCTTTCTGCTTCTGAACTACCAACAAACTTTTTGGTCAATAAATCTTTGTCTTGGGTATAATCGCTTTTTAATAAATTGGTATCAATACCTGTAAATACATCTTGCCAACGCACCCCGTCTAATGTAATTAAAAACACATTCGGATTCTTGTCTTGTTGCGCTTCTATTGTCATTGTAGTCAACAAAACCATAACAACGGTCATTTTCAATAATGCTTTCATAAGTGATTTAGTTTTTAGTAGTAAATGATTGTGTTGTAGACCAGTCGCTCCAATTTAAATATTGATCCCTATAACGTACACGCCAAAAGTAAGCGGTATTTGGTTGTAATCTTCTAGTAGGCTCATCGGTTAAATCATCACCCTTTTGGCGGTCTTCCAAATAATACCAATTTTCGGACTGTTTCCAGCTATCCAACACCAAATTGATAAAATCATCAGAAGTTGAAATTTGCCATTGCGAAGCTGCATGATAGGCATTCTCAAAAGTACTTTTAAAAGGCTGTGCCTTTAGCATATCTCCCGTAAATTCTATAGCTCCTTTAGGTGATACGGTTATAGGAATATTTGGTTTATGCTCGTTCGCATAAATCGTAATTTCATCGGTCTGTTCGTTTTCTCGAAATACATTTTCGTTACCACGGCTAATTCTTTTAATGGTAAATTTCGGATTCGTTTTATTGTCATCTACTTCAACCATAACAAAGCCGTATTCATCTTGGGTAACACTGAACTCATCATAATCCCTACCTTCAAACTCGCCCCAGTTATCAATAGCACCACCAGCTGTAGCAACATTGATCCATAAGTGTTTATGGTCTTTAGATTGCCCACGAGAATAGCCATGTGTATGTCCAAAAAAGTGCAGACTTGGCTTCCCTGTTTCAGTAGTAAACTCCTCCAACATTTTCACCACTTTACCTGAAGTTTCCTCTTCACCGGGAATCCATAATTCTGATTTGTGCGGATGATGTAATTGCGCGAATACAAAATCGATGTCCCCGTTCTTCGCTGTTTCTTCCAACAAAGATTTTAGCCATGTAAATTGCTCTCCATTATCTCGATACCCTTCATTTGAATTCAGTCCTATTATTCTGGTATTGCCATAATCTTTATACCACCAATGCTCTGCATATGCCGGAGTTCCGTTTTTGGGAAGACTGAAATATTTGAAATAAAAGTTAGAATTTCGCTCATGATTACCCAGTACCGGGTAAACGGGCACTTCTGAAAACAAGTTCTTAGCCGGTTTAAAGAAATTATTTTGCCATTGCTCATAATTAGCTCCATTTTCAACCAAATCACCAGCTATTAAAACCATTGCTAAATCATCTGGCACCTCATTACCATATTCCAATTTTAAAAATGGTAAAATTCCCTTGTTGACTATTTCATTGAACTTATCAGGATTCTGGTGGTCTATTTGCATATCACTCATCGCCAAAAGATTAAATGATTCATGATCGCTGGCAAATGGCGGAGTTTTAAATTGATATATATCCGATACCAACTTTCCTGTCCGTACACGATAATAATACTCGGTAAAGCGTTTTAATCCTGTAATTTTCACTTCATGAATACGAGATTCGGTGAAATTAATATCAATAGCAACTCCCGTAGCTTTTTTGCCCAATTTAGGCGAAGTACCATATTCTACAGCACTTTCCTCTCCCTCAGAAGTCTCCCACATGATGGTTATTTCACTAGGATTTACATTTTGCAAATAGGGCTCTACCACAAAAGTCGGTTTTTTTTGCGCATAGGTAACAACTCCCATTAA
Source organism: uncultured Maribacter sp. (assembly GCF_963975365.1). Classification (GTDB taxonomy): domain Bacteria; phylum Bacteroidota; class Bacteroidia; order Flavobacteriales; family Flavobacteriaceae; genus Maribacter. The sequence goes on from NZ_CAXBGF010000002.1 coordinate 347,747, forward strand.
CAAGGTAGCTGCCCAAATAAATTTATATATTTTCATAAGTCATTAATTACTGACGCTAGCTAGCGCATTATCTAATATTTGTATCGCATTTTTTAATTCTTTTCGAGAAATGGTCAGTGCCGGTGCCAATTGTAGCACATTGCCCGCAGACACCTTAAAACTTAATCCGTTTTTAAGGCATTCATACATTACCTGTTCCGCTTGATGCACTGCTTTTTCTTTGGTATTTCTATCTTTCACTAATTCTACACCCCACAATAATCCACGACCACGAACATCACCGATCAATCCATATTTATCTTTTAAAATGTTAATGGCCGTAAACATGGTCAATGAGTCACCAGCAACCTTATGAAGTATCTTCTCTTCCTCAATAATCTCCAAAGTTGTTAATGCAGCCATAGCACCGAGTGGACTCTTTTCATGGGTGTAATGCCCCAAAGATATATCTGGGAACTGGTTATATCGGTCACGGGTTACAATTGCCGCTTGTGGAAAAATTCCTCCACCTAATCCCTTTCCTAAACATAGAATATCTGGTTCAATATCATAATGCTCGAATGCGAACATTTTACCGGTTCTACCCAATGCAATCGGTATTTCATCTAAAATAAGAATTACGCCATACTTATCACATAATGCTCGTGCATCTTTCCAAAATTCAACTGAAGGTAGTTGCACATCTGTATTACGGACAGTTTCTGCTATAAAGGCACCGATATCGCCTTCTTTGGCAAACACATATTCTAAATGCTCTAAACACTTGTTTTGATCACCTTCAAAAATTCCGCGATAAGATACTGGTGGCGGAATTCTTTCTATACCTGGCATCATAGGCCCCATATATTCACGAAATACCGCTTCGCCACCCACACTTATAGCATCTAATGAGGCACCATGAAAAGAATCCCAAAATGATACTACCTTAAATTTACCTGTAATGGCGCGTGCTAATTTTAATGCGATACCTATTGCCGAGCTTCCATTGGGCGTCATTAAAACCCTATTCAAATCTGAAGGTAGAATCGATGTCAATTTCTCGGCAAAATTGATGGCGGTTTCATTGGTATATCTCCGGGTACTAAAGGTCAAACCTTGCAATTGTTCTGTTAAGCGCTGCACCAATTTTGGATGTGAAAACCCCAATTGATGTACATTGTTACCATGAAAATCCAAATATTTCTTGCCAGATATATTCTCGATATAAGCCCCTTTGCAATCTCCCAACACATCTAAACAAGGTGTGGATAACGCTTGATGGAAGAAATAACGCGCATCTTTTTTGAGCAATTTTTTCGTTTTTATATCGGTAATACCCGCTGCCCATTCCTGTCTGGCAACGGTACCATTGATATCGCCTTCTGTACGTTTGTTCTGACCCTGTAGCTTGTTCACTTCCTTATCTTGATTCATATGGTCCATATTTGGCTACTATTTCCCGTTTCACGGTTGCATCATTCAATATATAAATCTCATACGAGTCTCCCTTTTGATGCACACGTAAAACAATATGACCGTTCTGACTTTTATATTGATTTAAGCGACCACCAATTACATCCTTCAGTGGTTGTAGCATTACGGTAGAAAAAATATCCCGTTCTCCAGGATGCAGTTTTTCAGAGGTTATTCTTCTAAGTACTTCTTCCCCGGGATGATCGGACGACCAATTTTGTTGAATCCATACCCGTGGGCGAATTGTCCGTACATAATCCAAATTTTGAGAATCCCGATTTCCATGATGATTCAAAGTAGCAACATCCATCGGACCTACAACAGGAGCAATTTGGGATTCTACCGAATTAATATCCGTACCTCCATATTCATCTATACCACTAATATCACCACCCGTAAAATAATCGAACTTACCATAACTGATTTTCAAGCAAATGCTTAATGTGTTTTCTCCAGGATATTCCCCCTGCTTTAACAGCGCTAAAGTATCGGACATAACTCCAGTCCAAATAGTGCCATTTACGGCTATATTCTGTACAGAAAAATCTGGATATGTCCGAAAATCATGTTCCAATCTGATTTGATTTTTTTGGCCGGAAATAAACTTTTCATAAACTAATCCATTTTTTTTATGTTGAAAATCCAAAAAGCTCCAATAATTTTTTAGGGTAGGAATCATGCCGTAAGCATCTCTTTTAAATCGGTCTTGGTTTTGAATAGTTTCACTTGTAAGGTCTATTGGATATGAAAAGCCACGATCAATCATTTTTTTAATCGGAAGAAAATGACCTACTTCCGTAATACCTGTCAGATAATAATTTCCTTCCATTGCTTTTAGTCTAAGGCTATCCATCTCCCCAAAATGATCATCGTGATAATGCGTAATCAAGGCATAGTTTAATTCCCTATTATTTTCCTTCGGAAGAAATTGTTCGATATAATCCACGATCCAACCCGATGCAGATTTACTATTGTTAGGTATTCGCTTTGCATTTCTAGCGGATAAGGTCCTAGAATGGATATCTGAAATATCACCAGCATCTACCAATAACGTTGTTCCATCCGGTAAAATGGAAAAAGAGGCATCGCCCCTACCGGTGTTGATATGATGAATGTCCAACATACCCGGTTCCCAGGGCGGCAATTGCTTATCCGTAGTTTGCGAAAGACAAGCAGTCATCATACCTAGGAACAAAATTAAAATCACGTTGCTGATTGGCTTCATGGTACTATCTTCTTAATAGGTTCGTGGAAAGTATCTGTTTGGGCATTTTTTCACTTTGCACATACACATCTAACCAACCGTCACCACCTCCATTAAACCAAAGCACCTCAATATTATGTTTTCCTTTAGACAGTTCTTTAGCGCTGCTTTTTTCCCGTACGCCATGGTCACCATCATTATCTACGACCAGCTCCCCATTTATGAACAACTGGCTACCATCATCGGATCGAGTTGAAAATTGATAACTGCCGGCTTCTTCGATTTCCAACCCGCTTTTAAAACGGAATACCGTATTCGACTTTATCAATTCCTTAACTTCTTCAGAATTGATTTCAAAGGTATTACGCTCAATATCTGGTTTTTTAATGCCCAATGATGGTAGAAACGATAAATCATCTCTATAAAAGACCTCAACAGTAACCGGCTCTTCAAACACTCTTGATTTGATTCTAAAAAAGCCTTCGACAACTTCACTACTCATTTTTCCATCGATAAAAATGGCACTATTCACCACTGTATTTTCAGTAATTGGGATTTCAGCTTCAAAGGTTTTGGATTCATTTGTAGGCAAAGTGCCATCCAAGGTATATTTCAATATTCCTTCATTATTGGGGTTCTTCAAAATTAGGTTCGCTTTATCATTAAATAATCCGCCTTGTGCCACATAACCTTTTGAAGAAGGAACAAAAGTAGGTTTATTCAATTGCACTAAAGTTGGATAGGAATCTTCGACAGTATTGCCCTCAAATGCCTCTTTTACCGGTTTACCAATCCATGCATGTGGTGTTCTAATATCCATGGCAAAGGCAACTGTAGCCGCATTATCATATTGATATACAGGATACTTAATATTGTAATTTTTCTTTATGCCTTTACCCCAAAGTATAAATGGAATTTCCACTTCCTGTAACGACTCACCCCCATGGCCTTTTCCAACGCCCCCGTGATCTGCACTAATAATCACCAAGGTATTTTCGGCCATTCCAGATGCTCTTAGTGATTCGATCAACTCAGCTAATAACGAATCAGCTTTCTCGACGGATGCATAATATGCTGGGGTTCCATGTCCATATTCATGACCTGCATGATCTATGTGGTCAAAATGAATAAAGGTTAAATCAGGATTTTTCTCTTTTATATATTCGGATGCAATAACGGAGGTTTCATCTTCCGTCATTGGGTTGATGTCATAATTAACGGCATCCTTCTCGAACAACCTTCCAAACCCGCCCCAATGATAAATCGCCCCTATTTCAGACGAATCTCTTTGATCAGCAACCAATTGAAAAATGGTAGGGAAAATAAATTGCTCGCTTTGGGTAACCGCTGGTAAGGTCAGATTATCACGATTCCAAGCATTCGATGTAATACCGTGCTGTTCTGGTCCAGCTCCCATAATCATGGATGCCCAGTTTGGGCTAGAACTACTTGGCAAAACCGAACGTGCATGAATGGTTGAAGCACCTTCTTTGATCAATCGGTCAAAAGTAGGTGTATTTGCTTTCTTTAATCCGTCTGGGCTTAAACCATCAAAACCGATAACGATGACGTGTTCTGCTTTCTGTTCGTCCATTGTATCCAAATCCTTATAATTACAAGACCATAGGGAGAAAATCCCTATGGTCAGTAATACACTTGAAATAATGGATAATTTGGTTTGCTTATTTATTTCCTTAATCAACATCCCACCAAAGTTTGGTATTGATATTATCTGCACCCATGTTTTGAACAGCGGCATTATAATTTTCGCTATTTGTAGATTTCACGGAATTAGGATATTGAAAACGAACAGGAACCTGACCATCATTAACAGCATCAGGACCAGGAATTACTTCTGGCATTCCTGTTCTTCTCCAATCTGACCACCCTTCAAAACCGGTGTAGAAAAGAGAAATCCATTTCTGAAGAGCTATTTTAGCCAGTTTTTCATCTGAAGAACCTGCATACGCAACAGTAGTTTGAGCTACGTAACTATCTAAGTCTGTTGATTGCATGGCATTGGCAATATCGGCCCATCCTCCAGCAGCAACTCGTTCGGTATAATATTCAAAAGAAGCTCTAATTCCATTTTCATAAAAGGTAGCCGAATCACCAGAAGAAATGAATCCTCTCTCAGCTGCTTCGGCCAAAATAAACTGAAGTTCAGAATAGCTCATTATGATAGTTTGAGATGCAGTTGCCGAAGCCTGTTCTGGGTTACATGCTCTACAACCTAATAAGATCCCTAATCTTGAAATAAAGTTAGATCCAGATTCATCAGGATTTCCAGATGGGCTGTATCCTAAAGCGGCCTCATCATCCAATCCGTTCGGCATACCTACATAATCATCAAAATCTTCAGAAAAAATTCCTTTTCCAGAATTACTAGTTGGTTGAGCATATACATATAAACGATTATCGTTTAACTCCTTCAGCCGTGTTTCTAAAGTTTGACTTAAACGAACCTCATCAAAACTACCACTACGCGTATTATATTTTGGTTGTGGATTATCAGAGTTCCATCGTACAACGGTCATATCCTCATTACTTTCAAAAATTGGATACGCAGAAGGATTTCCGGTTATTTGAGCCATACCAGCTACCGCTGTTGCATTGTCAACATCACTAATACGCATCAACAAACGCAATCTTAGTGAATTCGCAAATTTTCTCCACTTTGCAATATCACCGCTATAAAAAATATCTCCAGAAATATTTGAAGCACCTGTTAAAACAGTATTGGCTGTTTCAAGATCTAGTAACATCCCATCATAAATTGCACTTTGTGCATCAAAAGCAGGAGTTGCGTTACCCTCTTCAATTCCTTTAGTAGCTTCAGAATAAGGCACATCGCCATAGGCATCGGTTACATAAGAATAGATCCATGATTTCATTACCAAAGCAACACCATAGTAGTTCTGTGCTTCAGGATTATCTTTAGTATCGCGAATAATATTTTCTACATCTCGTAGAGAAGCATAGGCGTTATCATATGGATCCCCAGATGGCGACCAGTTATAGGTATCACCGCTGGTAAACTGAAGTCTAGCTCCGTATTGTACTACGGTAAACCCTTCTTCCCAACCTTGACCGCCCCAATTGTAAGCCATTTCTCTTTGTATACCTGGTAATAATAATTCTGGCTGTGCAGAGGCAGGAAAATTGGGATTTATATTAATGGTTTCAAAATCCTCGGTACAGCTAACCGCTAGTACCAAGGATAATAGTATAACTAATGTTTTTTTCATGATTTCTTTATTTTATAGTTTCTTCTTCTTTTAGAAATTAACCTGAAGGTTGAAGGTGAACGAACGTGAACTTGGGTAAGACATGTTCTCAATACCTGGTTGCAAAGTACCACCGGATACACCCACAGTTTCTGGATCAAAATGCGGATTATCGGTCCATAAGATTAAGTTTCTTCCTGTTACAGAAAAACGTGCATTTGAAATAGGTAATTGGTCTATGATTCGCTTTGGAAAAGAATACCCTAAAGAAACTTCACGCAACTTTGTATATGACGCATCGTACTTGGCAGCTTCAACATTATCCCTTTCATAGTATCTATTGTTGTACGTTCTCGCATCAACATTTACAGTATTAGGAACATAAACAGGACTAGCATCAGAACCTGTGTTCACAACACCATCGGCAACAATTCCTGTTTCTCTACCTTCCAATGTTTCTTTTAATTGACCAGAAGTACTACCTATTGTTTTGGTACGAGAAACAACAATACCACCTTGTCTAGTGTCTATCAAGAAACCAAAATCAACATTCTTATACTTAAATGTGTTCTGAATACCCAATGTAAAATCTGGTGCATAATCACCTTGATAAACCAAATCATCGGTACGAACAGGAATACCTTGATTATTGATGATTTTCTGCCCGAAGAATTCACTGTTTTCATCAGTTACACGTTGAAAACCCCTGCCGTAAATTGCACTGATAGAACCACCTTCACGAGCTTGTATAAAAGCACCGTTTCTTTCGGTTAAGGTAAATTGAATGTCATCACCTAAATCGGTCACTTCACTCTGGTTGGTCGCAAAATTGAAGGTTGAACTCCATTTAAAATTATCTGTAAGAACCGGTACAAAGTTGGCGATAGCTTCAAAACCGTAGTTACGAACTTCACCAGCATTAATCAATTGGCTACTGTAGCCACTTGCAATATCTGTACTGATATTTATGATCTGGTTTTTGGTAGCACTATCGTAATAGGTAAGGTCTAAGTTTACCCTGCTTTGAAAAAATCGTAGGTCCAAACCAAACTCGTAAGAACCTGTAATTTCTGGTTTCAAGTTGGCATTTGGTATCAATGATGATTCGGTCAAAATTGGTGTAGAACCATCGAACGGAGTCTCATTTTGATAAAAGCTTCTTAATCTATAAGCATCGGTATCATTACCCACCTCAGCATAAGCGGCTCTTACTTTCGCAAAAGAAACCCATTCTGGCATATTAAATATATCGCTAGCAATGGCACTTAGGGTCACTGAAGGGTAGAAGTACGAGTTATTCCCTTCCGGTAATGTACTAGACCAATCATTTCTGCCGGTAACATCCATGAACAACACATTGTCATACGCAAATCGTGCGTAACCGTATAAACTGTTAATACGCTTTTCGCTGTTGTTAGAACTCACCTGAACCGCTTGTCTACTATTATTAAAAGAATAAACACCTGGGTTTATCAATTGTGGAGCTACACTTTTCGTAAAATCTTGCTTTTGCCGTAATTGGTTACCACCTACAGATACATTCAAATTGAACTTTTCACCGAATGTTTTATCATAGCTCAACAAGAAATCAGAATTGCTCTCTTCAAAAAACACATTATCTTCTTGGTAGGTGCCAAATGGGAAACGTTGTGTACTAAAAGCTCTTTTACGAACCCTAAAATCCCTATAAAAATCACGACCACTACGCAATAATAATTTCCAGTTTTCACTGATATCATATGTAAGGCTTACATTACCGAACATACGGTCCTTATCTTGTGCATTCGTATTTTCATACATGGTAAAGTAAGGATTGTCATGGTAGTTATAATTATAATTAAACTGTTGGCTACCTTCTAAACCTGGCTGCCAATAATCTCTTAAATTATTAGTGTTTAACTGACGACCATACCATATAAATAGATACATAATACTTTCTGTACCATAACCTACGGCCGGTCTATTATCACTATCCGTTTTCACATAATTGATATTAGCATTCACCTTTACTTTTTCAGAAACATTCATGGTTCCTGTTAAACTCAAGGTATTTCTTTTTAATTCGGTATTCGGCAAGGTCCCTTCTTGGTCAAGGTTTTGAAAAGACAGCCTCATATTACCCATTTCACCCGATTTTGAAATTGCAATACTGTTTGTTTTGGTAATACCTGTTTCGAAAAAATCTTTAGTATTATCGGGTTGAGATACCCATGGAGTTGGTGTAATAGGTGAATCACTCACAAATGTATCACCACCACGTGTACCATCTGCTCTTGGAGAATCGAATTGAGGAATCATGAGTCCAGTATCTAAGCGTGGACCCCAGCTTTCATCAACCCCATCGGCAATACCAGAACCACTACCATCTACGAAGGAAAACTGTTGGTTGTTCCCTTGTCCGTATTCATTTTGCCAATCTGGCAACATCAATACATTCTCGACAGTAATACCTGTATTAAAGGATACCCCTAGTTTACTACTTTGCGATTTTCCTTTTTTAGTTGTTATAATTATTGCTCCGTTTGCTGCTCTTGAACCGTATAGTGCCGCAGCTGCTGGTCCTTTTAATACATTTATCGATTCGATATCTTGTGGATTAATCTCTGCTGCACCATTACCATAATCCACATCTTGTGTTCCTGAGCCGTTAGAACCCACAATTTCATTACTAATAGGTGTACCATCAACAATAAATAAAGGAGAATTCCCATTAATATTTAATGACGCATCGCCCCGAATGGAGACCCTTGCAGAACCCCCTAACCCCGTTGGGCTATTCGTAATCTGTAGTCCGGCTACCTTACCAGACATGCTATTTAAAAGATTAGGCTCCCTTGCTTGAACAACCTCTTCGTTGTCCAGTTCTTGCGAGGCATACCCCAACGATTTCTTCTCGCGCTCAATACCTAATGCGGTCACTACAACCTCATCTAGCTGTTGCGAGTCTGGCTCTAATGCTATCGTACCCGAATTTTTTCCAGTGACATCGAATTCCTTTTTAATATACCCTATATAGGATACTACCAAAATGTCACTTGAACTATTTAGTTCAATTTTGAATTTTCCATCGAAATCGGTAGCAACACCGTTTGTAGTACCCTTAACCACAACAGTGGCACCAGGTAATGGAACTTGGTTTTCATCTAACACAGTACCCATAAAAATAGTTTGGGAATGTGAAACAAAACTTGCCATGATAGCAAATAATGCAATTAATAGTGTTCTTTTCATTTTTATTCGTATTTGTAAACTTTGGTTTATTATTACGAACAAATATCTAAATGAAAAACTAATGTATTGTATTATATACATTAAGCAATTGCTACCATTAGAGCCTTAAGGTTATCTGAAAGTTAGTGAAATATTATTTACAAATATGCAAAATGTAAGGTTAATGTAAACCCCTTTTAAAATGGTGGTTTGCTGCATATGACCAACTATAAAAAAGATAAATTTTATTTTTCGCTATGTTTGTACGAGAACACATATGAATGGATGATTATCTTATCGGTATTGGAAAACGGATCAAGGAAATTCGTAAAAATGGGAATTTGACCATTAGTGAAATTGCCATGAGAGCTGGTGTAACATCTGGACTAATTTCTAGGATAGAAAACGGAAGAACCATACCATCGTTACCCGTACTTTTAAAAATTATTAGTTCTTTGGATATAGAGGTTACCGATTTCTTTAGTGGATTACCTAAAGCAAACGGTTCTAAATATATTATATCACGAAAAGAAGAAAATACGGTCATTGAGAAAGAGGATGATGCCGTTGGCTTTTCATACTCCTATATTTTTGGAAAACAAATCAACTCTTTGGGTTTTGAAGCCGTATTATTAAAGGTACACCCAAATTCAAAAAGAGAAAAGGTACATACAGATGCCTACGAATTCAAATACATGCTCTCTGGGGAGTGTTACTATGTTATTGATGATGAAGAAATACTTTTAAAAGAAGGCGATTCTATTTTCTTTGATGGCAGAATTGCACATGTACCTGAAAACCGGAGTAAAAGTACCGCTACGATGTTGGTACTTTACTTTTTTATATAGAATCCAACGTGTTCCATAGGTTCTCGATACTAATTTCTCGTGCCTCGAAATTCACTGGAACTGACACTAGATTAATCAACCTATATTTCTGATGTCTGTTACGTACATCAAACAACTTAAGAAACTACCCAAACTTTATAAGATTCTTTAATTCAGCTAAACTATCTAACACATAGGTAGGGTTAGCACTTAACAACTGCTTACGGGTGTGTGCACCCGTGGTAACCCCTATCGTTACCCCGCAATTGGCATTTTTACCTTCCTCGACATCTATAATAGAATCCCCAACTTTTAATACAAACTCTTCATTTTGCACATTTAGCTCCATCATTGCTTCAATTATCATATCAGGGTTCGGTCTGCCCAAGATCACATCATCTGCAGTGACAAGAAAATCATACTCTTTTCCAATGCTCCAACCCATTTTAGTTAATAATAACTGTGCCGTATTGGTATCGTACCCTGTATTTAGAGCCACTTTAATTCCGTTTTCTTTCAAAGCATAAAGCATTTCCTCTACTCCTTCATAACTAGTAACAGTAATATTTTTATATGCATAGACCAACAACTTTTTAAAATCTTCAAAAATAGAGGCCGCTAAAGTGGTATCAACATTTCCTATCTCAGCTTCTATAATGTCTTTTATTGCTTGGTGTTTTTCCTTTCCTGCACCATGTTTTAAAACAAAATCTAAGTCTAATTGAAAGCCTCCTGCATTAATAGCTTTTTGTAAAGTTTTGTAAACGACATTATTTTCATTTACTACTGTACCTGCCATATCGAAAACGGCTAATTTTATAATATGCATGTTAAATATTAAAAAGTTGATTAATGTTATGTTTTGCGAACCCAGCGCTACCGGTCATTCCCTTACCACCAATACCGGTTACTATATGTATATTTTCATCAATAGTTCTTTCGAAGATATCAGAATTTTTACATTGAGAATACATTCCAAACCAGCGTTGGTCTATCTCATACGTTGGTAACTGGAAAATCTCCTTTGCCTTTTCAAGTATAAGATTATCAATTTCCATATTTAGGTGAAATCCTAGGTTATCCATATTTTCAGCGTCGGCATATTCGTGAGAATCTCCTAATATAACGGAACCATCCATAGCCTGTTTAAATAGAATATGAACGCCCCATTTTTTCTCCGGACTCTTTAATGCCTCTTTAGATTTTATTTTAAAGTACGAAGCACATTCCGCGAAAGCCTCGTAACGACGAATGGATAATCCGGTTAAGACCGACCCCGTAATTCTATAATTTCCCTGTGGTTTTGTTTGCATCATTTGCAGTTTTGATATTTCTAAATCGCTTGCGGCAAACATTTGGGGATACAAGGTTCTAAAATCACTACCGTTACAAATAATAACCTTGGCAGATGTAAATACACGACCATCGGCTATATTTATGCTTATTATATTTCCAATGGTATTGCATTCAATGACCTGGGTATTATAAAAAATAGGTAACCCTTTTTTCTTTAGGTATTTATGCACGCTTATGATCATGGTACGAGGTTCGACGGTTATCTCTTCGGGAAAAAACAAACCCGCCTTAACATAATTCTCGTTCAATCCTGGATACCGCTTTAAACACTCCGTTTTCGTAAATAAAATAGAGGTATATTCGTTAGCCTTATTTATGGCTTTCAGCTCTTCTAATAATTGAATTTCTTCTTCATTGGAGGCTAAATAAATTGATCCTTCTTGCCGTAAACCAATATCACACTTGGCCTGTATTTTTTTATAAATTTTAAGACTTTTACGCCCATACTCCTGCCACTTTGTATTCATTCCAGAAGGCACTACTTGTCCAAAATTACGCACGGTAGCCCCTAGGGGCTGCCCATCTTTTTCCAACAAAACTACCCTAAGTCCTTTTTTAAGCGCATGGTAAGCATGAAACGTACCTAGTACCCCACCGCCTACTACCACTAAATCATATTCTACATCAGCCATTTAAAATAGGGAGATTAAATTGAAAATTCGTTTTTTCATTTTTGTATTTTCTTTTAAAATAATAAAGGGAAGCAAGAGAAATTGTAATACCCAAACCTGCTATACAATAGGTTGCTCCCATAAAAAACTGTAGCCATGACATGTTAGTATTACCAAAATTTTTATATAATAAAACACCCATACTACCCAAATAGCCGAACGAATCTGCCAAATAAATAAGAAAACCCGCGTTTCCCTTAATACTAAAAGTAGCAATCATTCTGTCAAAAAATATACAGTTAAAAGGCACATAACAGGCATACAATCCAAACCCTACGGCAATCATCCATAAAACAGGGGAAAGAATTTCTTGTTGGAACAAAAAAGTAGCCGTTCCAATTAGTGCGCTGAAAAAAACCAAGACTATATGAAAACCTATAAAAGCTTTGTAATTACTTTTAATTAAACCAAAGAGACCGAGCATCACTAAAACAAGCACTGCAATGGGTAGTTCTGAAAGCGTATAAATTGCTGAATCGCCCTTATATCCAATACTATCCCAAATTTCTCTTGAGAAATTATCCCTAAAATCTCGTAAAGCGGTTAGGGCCGTATAAAAAAAGATTAACACTATTAGCGGAAACAAAAATTGAATCAGTACTTTTTTACGGTCCATGCCATTCATAGGTTTTCGCTCTTTCCGCAACAATTTATCCTCGACGGTTGGCCCAGGCAATCTTTGTAAAAGAAATAGGCAAATAAAGAAGGGTATTAAAAATAACCCTCCTGTAATAGAAGGCATCCAAAATTCAGTTACGGTATAGGTTTTCATGACCCATAAACCAACAGATTTTACCGCACCACTGGAAACAATAAAACTCGAGCATAAGATAATACTTAAAATTTCGGTCATTTTTCTACCTTCTACAAAAGAGAATACGATACCCCAAACCATACCGAGCGAAAGTCCATTAAAAAATAAGAGTGTAAAATTATACGGACTCGGTATAGCACCAAAAAGAATAAGTGTAAGCTCTGCTACCAAAATCATCCCTGTTAAATAAGCGACCCTATTTTGGGGTTTCAATGTAGATACAACCTTGATCCCAATAAATTTAGAAAGCATATACCCGATTACCTGAGCTAGAATAAGCAAAATTTTATAGTCAATACCAAAAAGTACAAGTCCGTCAAAAGTTGCCACGGTGAATGGTTTTCTAAATGCATACATACAAAAGTAGAGTCCGAAAGAAGCAAAGGCACCATTGAGAAAGAGCTTTATTCTTGATTTTGTATTTACTAGGGGCATCTAAAATATATTTACAAATAGTAAAATTATACCGCTATATTATTTAATATTTTACTATTTGTAAACTTATTAATATTATTAGATTGTTATAAAAAGTTAAGGCAACCTATGTTCTTGGTAACAATTTTATAACCTAGTGTTAAAACCTTTTTGATACAAAAGCAGTTAATATTAACAACCTTCGTTCAAACGAATTCCTTTTGGATGGAGATAATTTTGATTTATCATTTTACTTTTCAGAGCAGTTTCTCGCCACACACACCCAAAATTCACTTATTCAAATGTAAAGAGGTTGGACTCACTAATTTCATCCCCACTATCATGAAAAAAAAGACCGGTCGATTTAGTGGTCATTTCCGATATCCATTTGGGTACGTATAGATGCCACGCAAATGAACTCATTAAATACTTGAAGTCCATGAAACCAAAACAGATTGTGCTTAATGGATATATTGTTTACATATGGCAGTTCAAAAAGCGGTTTTGGCCAAAGTCTCATATAAAAGTGGTAAAACCAGTAATGTAATTAATACCCAAGAAGGGGGTAAAGGTGCATTATATAGCGGGAAACCATGATGAGATGCTCTGAAAATTTTTAGGTTTCACATTAGGTTCCTTCCATATTTCAAACAAAATGGTACTCAATTTAGATGGCAAGAAAGATTGGATTTTTCATGGCGATGTTTTTGATGATACCATGCAACATTCTAAGTGGCTGGCCAAACTTGGGGCTATTGGATATGACTCCTTGATACTATTGAACAGCGCCGATAATTTTTGTTATAAAAAAATTTGGGAAAGAGCCTGTTTCTCTATCTAGAAAAATTAAAAATAGCGTTAAATCAGCAGTTAAATTCATTAATGATTTTGAAACAGTAGCTGCCGATATTGCTATTGAAAATGCATTCGATTATGTGGTTTGTGGCCATATTCATCAACCGGAAATAAAACAGATACAAACCGAAAAGGGTTCGGTAAAATATTTAAATTCGGGAGATTGGGTAGAAAACCTAACCTCATTAGAGTACCATAAGGGCCAATGGAAACTGTATTCTTATGAGAAAGATATTTTGCTTAAAAGTTTCGATATGGATGTTAACGACCCTGTTGATATCTTAGAAAAAAATGAACTCTTTCAAAGTATCATGAACGAGTTCAAAGAGATGAACTCCCCACAAATAGAACATAAATTATAGTTGACACAACGGGTATGAGGGTATTATATGCTATACAAGGAACTGGTAATGGCCATCTAAGCCGGGTACGCGACATTATTCCACTACTTCAAAAAGAATATTGAACTAGATATTTTAGTTAGTGGTACGCAGGCAGATGTCGGTCTTCCCTATCCAATAAAATATCAATTAAGGGGCTGGAGCTTTATTTTTGGCAAAAAAGGTGGTGTACCTATTTAAAAACAAATGCCACCCGTTTACAAAAAGAAATCAAAAGCCTTCCTATTGGTGACTATGACGTGGTTATCAATGATTTTGAACCAGTTTCTGCTAGGTCCTGTAAATTAAAGAACATCCCTTGCGTAAGCCTTAGCCACCAAGCAGCAGTGATTTCCTCTTACGCCCCTAAATCTAAAAAAGTCATCTTTTAGGTAATTTAATCCTTAAAAAAATATGCTCTTACTACAAGTCAATATGGCTTTCATTTCCATAATTATGGAGACCGAATTTTCACTCCTGTCATACGTCAAGAAATACTCAATATTGGTATTACCAACGAAAACCATAATAAAGTTTATCTTCCCTACTATAGCGACAAAAGAATTTTAAAGGCACTTTAGAACATAAAAAAATACCCACTGGGAAGTTTTTCAAAACACAATAACATAAAATCTAATTGGGGCCACATCACCAAACGCACTATAGATAATAAAGTATTTATTAAGAGCGTTGCAAGTAGTACGGGTATTTTGTGCGGAGCTGGTTTTGAGACCCCGGAAGAGGCGCTATTTTTAGGTAAAAAACTTATGGTCATTCCTATAAAAGGACAATATGAGCAGCAATGTAATGTGGCTGCGCTTAAAGAAATGGGCGTACCCGTTATAAAATCATTAAAAACAAAACACGTCGAAAAAGTAAAT
The DNA here is from genome assembly GCF_963975365.1 of uncultured Maribacter sp. Lineage (GTDB taxonomy): Bacteria > Bacteroidota > Bacteroidia > Flavobacteriales > Flavobacteriaceae > Maribacter. Next base: position 363,038 of record NZ_CAXBGF010000002.1, read on the forward strand.
AATCCTCGGGGCAAGCCCCGAGGCATTATGTTAGAATAAGTTTAGCTGGTTGGTTTTAGGTAATATTCCATACTCCTCCTTTTTTCCTTGATTCTTTACATACTGAGCAATTACCTTTTCATTACTATGCCTAGCAATCGTATTAATATAATATCCGCTTCCCCAAAAAGCACCACCCCAAAGCGCTCTTTTAACCCCGGGAGCTTCTGCGAATATCTCTTTGGCCGTAATACTCTTTATTGTCCGTGCTATCTTGGTAGGACTATAGGAAGGAACACTTTGAAGTAGAAAATGAATATGATCCATATCAGAACCAATTTCCAGATAATGAATCTCATACCTATCTTCAATATCCAAACAGGTACGTTTCAAAATACGATCAACTTTTGGACTCAAAACAAATCGAAGATACTTTGTTGAACAAACCAAATGGCATAACAACAATGAAACATTATGGCTTTTATGAATATGGGTGCTTGAGCTAAAGCTCAAGATTACTATTTTTCCCCGTGCGAGGCAAGCCTCGGGGTATTAAAAAACCTTCTTAGAATAACTATCGAGAAGACATCTATTTAATGAATACCATGAATATACACGATTTTAGATGTTCCCTTTCATGGTCAAGAATTCTAACCTACGGAATTGGTTACATAAATGAAGAAGGAATTAATTTCTTTAATAAGGTCATAGATTCTTGTTTAGAATGTGGCAATACCCCATGGATCACACTATATCACTTGGATTTACCGAAATGTTTAGAAGAAAAAAAGGAGGGGGGGGGGATTGACCAATAGGGATATCTTATATTTGGTTTGAAGAATTATAAAAATTGCAGCCTCTATATTTGGTGATCGGGTAAAAAATTGGATCGTACTTAATGAACCCATGGTCTTTGCCGGTGTAGGATATTTTTTAGGGGGGAATGCCCCCTGGAAGAAAGGAGCTTTCTAATTTTTTACCCGCAGTTTATTATACGCTGCTATGCCAAGCATTAGGAGGTAGAATTCTTCGTTCATTAGTACCTAATAGCACTATTGGCACCAGCTTTTCGTGCTCGCAGATAACCCCATATTCTAATAAGAACAAAGATATACAGGCTGCCCAAAAGGCAAATTCCTTACTTACTACACTATTTCTAGTGCCTTTGCTTGGCATGGGCTACCCTAAAGAGGTGGTTCCTATTCTAAAGCGATTGAAAAAATATCAAAAACCTGAGGATGCAAAAAAAATGTGTTTTCGATTTTGATTTTATAGGCATACAGAACTATACCCGCGAAGTTGTAAAGCATAATTATTTTGTACCCTATCTAAAAGCAAAGATAGTTAAGGCTCATAAGCTAAAAGTAAGTATAACACAGATGAAATGGGAAGTATATCCACCAAGCATTTATGCCATGATCGCGCAATTCAAACAATATGATAAGATCAATAAGATAATAATAACAAAGTATGGTACCGCCTTTAAAGATGATATTAAAAATGGAAAAATTAAGGATATGGACCGGGTTTTTACACATAAGGCGCTATTTAGAACAGGTAAAAAAAGTAAAAGCTGACGGATTTAAAGTAGATGGTTATTTTGCCTAGACATTTACAGATAATTTCGAATAGGCAGAGGGTTATCACCCTCGATTTGGACAGATTTATGTTGATTTTCAAGATCAAACTAGAATCATAAAAGACTCTGAAAAGTGGTATAGTGCGTTTTTAGCTTCACATTAGCCTCATGAAGAAATCATATATTAGTAATTCAAAATTTGATTCTGTTTTGAAGTTTGCTTTTTTTCAACTAATTGAATATCAATAATTAAAATTCTTCATATCAGTAAAACCCAAAGCGAACACCATTCCTTTTAGTTGCCTTGAAATAGTTGGTGTTCATAAGTTTTAAAGGATGCGCTTTGACCGAAATAACATAAGGGCAAATGACAAAATTATTGCCTATATAAAAAATATTCAAAGTCGATACCTAGAATCGCCTGTATTAATAATTCAAAAATACATGCAGAAACTGGGTATAGGTCATCATTAAATATTCAACCAATACCCTTTTAAAAAGTATTATTACGAATGAATGGAATAGAAAAAACCTTACCATAAAGGTATAGGGAAGCGGCGAAAAAAGCGTAAATTATTAAAAATCAAACATGCCGATACAGCTGATTTGAGCCTTAGGCTCATAGCTAATTTAGAGCAAAAAAAGCATCTAAAGACCGATAAAATCCATCAAGTCGTACTCCTTTTTTGGTCATTCAACAACACCAATACCTATGGGTTGACTTGCCATGTAAAAAATGGATCTTTGAATACGAACTATGTTGCCCATTTTTATTGTGCATTTCTACTTAGGAATTCACTTAGTATGGTACACTCCAAAAAGTAAATTAATCCCCTTATTTTCATAAAACAGTCTTAAATCCTTCAATAGCGGTGGCATCTCTTAATCTTATCATCCTAAATCTCTCTATACTATGTAATTCATTTACATACAAAACATACTACAAATCTTACAAATTTACATTACATCTAGACAAATTTACCGTTCAACTAAAAGTCAACTAACAATACGATAAAACGTGACGATATTTGATCCAGCTATGCAAAGCTATAATTTTCAATATTTTGACTCGGTGCATCAGTCAACATATTTTATCGAATACTGACCTTGTGTAAATAGATTAAAAAAAATGTTAGAATAAATAAAAACCAAAACCAAATGACAAGACTATCCTTTTAGTTCAGCATTTATACAACTTTTATAATGTTGACTTAACGATAGATAAATAAAATGAATATTTAATTTGAAATATAGTTCCCCCAGAACTCTTACCAGATTAAATTAACGAATATATTTTTATATAGATAGTAAAAGTGTTTTTACACCTGCTCATTAACCTGGGGCTGGACAGAAGTATCAATATAAAAGAACGTTAATTTTATCATGAACTACAATTTAATTTTTCTGTTGGTCATATAACAGCTTGTTCTAGAAATACAAGCCTTTATAACACCACTATTAAAGCTATGTTTAAAATAAATTTTAAACTGTAAACATTAATATTATGAAAAAAGTAGTTTTAAGTGCTGCGGCACTATTAGTAGCATCCATGGCCATGGCACAACAAAATGATGGTCGTAGACAAAAAAGCAATGATGACCAAAAAGACAACCCAAGATTTGAGAGAATCGATGACAAAAGAGAGGTCGAAGTTAAATCTACGGTATTACAGAAGGGCGATAAAAACTCTTCAACTGTTTTTCAAATTGGTAATGATAACATCATTTCTACCGTTGATCAAGATGGTAAAGCCAACATTGCCAAAATCGATCAACAAGGCGAGGACGGAAATGATTTAACCTCTACTGTTGAACAAGAAGGTTATAACAACTATTCCGATATAGAACAGACTGGCGAGAATAACACTATTACCGTAGACCAAGAGTCTTCTGCAGTAAGTCGTGATGATGACGATGATGATCATTACAAAAGAGATGATGACGATGATGATCGAATTGCAGGTAATAGCAGTGATATTGAGCAAAGAGGCGAAGACAATGAAATAGATGTTGAGCAAGAAGGCAAAGAGAACGAGAGCGATATCGAGCAAAGAGGTGAAGACAACGAAATAGATGTTGAGCAAGACGGCACTGGTAATGAGAGCGATATCGAGCAAAGCGGCGAAGACAACGAAATAGATGTTGAGCAAGACGGTGAAGACAACGAGAGTGATATCGAACAAGATGGTGACGATAACGAAATCGATGTTGAGCAAGATGGTGAAGACAACGAGAGTGATATCGAACAAGATGGTGACGATAACGAAATCGATG
>NZ_CAXBGF010000003.1:0-335944 GCF_963975365.1 uncultured Maribacter sp.
GAGGATACCGATACCGACAATGACGGCACAGGCGATAATGCCGATACCGATGATGACAATGATGGAACATTGGATACGGCGGATGTTTTCCCATTGGACCCGACAGAGGATACCGATACCGATGATGACGGCACAGGCGATAATGGCGATACCGATGATGACAATGATGGAACATTGGATACGGCAGATGCCTTCCCATTGGACCCGACAGAGGATACCGATACCGACAATGACGGCACAGGCGATAATGATGATACCGATGATGATGCTGATGGCCAAAGTGATGAAAACGAAATAGACTGTGGGTCCGACCCATTGGAAGCGTCTTCTACCTCACCGGATGCCGATAATGATTCAATACCAGATTGCGCCGACAATGATTATGAAATAGAGGAAGAAGAAGAAGAAGAAGAAGAAGAAGAAGAAGAAGAAGAAGAAGAAGAAGAAGAATCCATTGTTTGTGCCCAAGCCATTACCCCAAATGGCGATAATATAAATGATTCATGGATAATTATGGGTATCGAAAATCATCCAACTGCCGTAATTACTGTTTACAATAAATCAGGCCATGAGGTTTTCAAGACGATCAACTATAAGAATGATTGGGACGGCACATTTAAGTCTCGCTCAGAAAAACTACCCCAAGGATCTTATTACTTTGTAATAAACCTAGGTAATGGCAAGGCTCCTGTGAACGGATGGATATTCATCAATTACTAATCAACCATTTAACCCATAAAAACATGAATAAATTACATTTATATACTGTTATGCTCTTACTGTTTATTTCAGGTACATTGGCAGCACAACAGGACCCAGCCTATACCTTCTATAGGTATAATATGAACTTTATTAACCCTGCCCATGCGGGAGCAGAATCAAGAACGGAATTTGGCGCCAATATTCGTAGCCAGTGGTCGGGTGTTGTTGGTGCACCAGAAACCCAGAGTTTTATGGCAAGCACCTATTTCGGAAAGAATGTAGGACTTGGGATTAGCATTATTAACGACAAGACCTTCATAGAGAACCAAACTTCAGTCGCCCTAGATTTTTCTTACCATTTAAAATGGGACGATGATACGAATATCTATTTGGGACTAAAGGCCTCAGGTAATTCCTATAATGCAAATACAGATGGGTTAATGACCTTTGGTATAGAATCAGATCTTTCATTGATGAATCTTAACGGGGGCGTCACGCCCAATATAGGCATAGGGGTTTATTTGCAGGCCAAGAAGTTGTCACTTTCCTTTTCGGCCCCAAGGATTTTAAAACCAGAACGATTGGAACAGGACGGCGCCACAGCCAAATTAGGTAGAAACAAAATGCATATGTACCTCATGGGAGTATATGACATAGAAATTAATGATAATTTAGTTTTAAAGCCCGCTACCTTAATTAGGCATGTTGAAAGTGCTCCTTTATCGGTAGACCTTACCTTGACCCTAAATTATAATAGCTTATTAGAGTTTGGGTCTTCCTATCGCATAAATGAAGGCTTTTCAGGTTTGTTTATCTTTGATTTGAGCAAAGGGATGAAAGTAGGCTACGCTTATGAGGTTTCTAAGCAGTCTTCTTTAGCTAATACCAATAACGGCACACACGAGATTATGTTAAAGTTGGAATTATAACGTAAAAGAAAAAAATAAGTATGAATATAAAAAAAGCAGTCTATAGGCTGCTTTTTTTATATTCATACTCTTCATTTTAAATTTACGAAAGACTAGCAATCAACACGATTTCAGCTTTCAGTAATTTAGAAACTGGACAAACTTCTTTTGCTTTTTGAGCAATTTTATTGAATTCATCAGCCTTAATGTTTGGTACATTTCCTTTTAAATCTAAAGTAACTTTAACGATTTCTCCATCTTTAAAATCAACCTTTGCATCTACATCTAAAGTTGTAGGTGTAAAACCTGCTTCTCCAAGTAAAAAACTAAGTTGCATTGAAAAACAACCGGCATGTGCTGCGCCGATTAATTCCTCTGGGTTTGTACCTTTTCCATCTTCAAATCTTGTATTATAGGAATATTGAGCATCTTGTAAAACGGTACTCTCGGTTGACATTGTTCCTTTACCGTTTTTTCCATTACCCTTCCATTGTGCTTTAGCGCTTCTTGTAAAATTCATATGTTTTCTTATTTAAGATTAATATAGTAAAACCTGACTATTAAAATGTTTAATTATGTTTCTATCTTTAAGTAAACTATTCTTTCTCGATATATCTTGGATAATCAATATAACCCTCTTTACCTGGCGTGTAAAACGTATCATTATCCCACTGTGCTAATTCATAATCATGTTCAAATCGCTTTACTAAATCAGGATTTGAGATAAACGGTTTACCAAAAGCTACTAAATCTGCATCACCAGCTTCAATAACTTTATTACCTGATTTTTGGTCAAATCCTCCATTAATTATCAATGTACCATTATATAAGGGTCTAAAGTGTTTTGCAATATGTTTTACTGCAAAAGAAATTTCAGATACATCGGTAAAAGGTTCAGATAAATGCACATAAGCTAAATTATAGTCATTTAACTTTTTAATAATGTGCTCAAATGTAGGAATTGTTTCTTCATCCATGGTAATCCCAAAAAGACCATGCAATGAAGGATTGAATCGTACTCCTATTTTTTCTTGTGGAACGACTTTTTTTATGGCTTCTAAAACTTCAAAAAAGAAACGAGTTCTATCTTCTATACTGCCACCGTACTCATCTGTTCTGATATTTGAAGTACCATTGAAAAATTGATGAAACAAATATCCATTAGATGAATGTATTTCAACACCATCAAAGCCAGCTTCTATAGCATTTTTAGCTGCTTGAACAAAATCTTCAATCGTTTGTTCAATATCCTCCTTTGTCATTTCTTTCGGAATCACTGTTTCTTTAAACCCCTCTGGAGTATATGATTGTGCATTAGGATTAATGGCCGAGGGAGCTAATGGCAATTCCCCATTATGAAAATCGGGATGCGACATTCGCCCTACGTGCCATAATTGAATAAAAATCTTACCACCTTCATTATGAACCGCTTCAGTAACTTTTTTCCAACCTTCAACTTGGGCTTTCGAATAAATACCAGGTGTATTCACATAACCAACAGCATCTTTAGATACTTGCGAACCTTCTGTAATTATTAATCCTGCCGAAGCTCTTTGCTTATAGTATTCAACATGCAATTCCTTAACTGGTCTATTCTCTGCATTCGCGGCACGACTTCGAGTCATCGGAGCCATAACGACACGGTTTTTTAATTGCAAATTTTTATGAAACGGAGTTAATAAAGCTTGTTTTCGCATATTAAGTAGTAATAAATTGTTTTGATATTCATTACAAAGTTCAAACATTTAATGCTCAATAATTAACTCATCTCGTTAAAACATTGTTATAAATGCGAAAAGGTATCATACAGATTTAATTGCATGATACCCTATTATAATTAATAATTAGTGTTTATTCTTCTTCTGTCCCAGCAACTGCTACAATGTGGTCATTTTCTACACTACTTCCACTAACGACTATTGCACCTATAATTGTACCCTTAGCATCTTTTATAGATATGCCACCAGGAAACGTAATTAGGCCTCCATTAGAATGTTCTGTTAAATAATGGTCCGCCTGGTTGTGATAGTCCTTCTATACTGCCAGTAGGCATATCTTAATAACGTGCTGTTTTTGCTTTTTCAATAGCTTTTTGAGCTTGTTCTAATGTAATGTTCATTTCTAAGTGTTACTTTGTATTTTCAATTTTGCGATTCTATTCGATGAAAAGCAATGACTTCAAAAGTATTTGTAAGAAATGTAAATTAGGTTGACCTATGTCAATTAAGAAAATACTAACATTTTAAAGAACTACGAATACGGCTTAAACTTTCTGCAGAAACACCCAAATAGTTGGCAATATGATAATTTTGAACCCTATTCTCTATATTTGGATAAGAAGCGCAAAATTCTAAATACCGTTCTTTAGTGTTTTTTTCCAATGAGGAGAATACACGTTTTCGTTGGCCTATAAATGCATTCGTTAATAAAATTCTAAAATAGCGTTCAAAAGCAGGAGCTTTTGTAAATAGAATTTCTAAATTTTCTTGATTAATAGCTAGCAATGTAGAGTCTTCAATGGCCTCTATATATAATTTGATATCTAGATTGTGATAGAACGCTTCGAAATCACTTACCCACCAATTTTCTATAGCAAACTGTATAACATGTTTGTTGCCTTTTTTGTCCAAATAATAGGCTTTCAAGCAACCTTTGTTTACAAAATAGCAATGTTTTAATTGGATGCCTGGCTTTACAAGATACTTTTTTGCTTTAACCGTTAATTCGGTTAAAAGGCTTTGAAATAGGTTTATTTCTGATTCTGTTACTGAAATATATTTTTTAATATGTGTTTCGACCGGTGATTTCATGAATTCGATAATAACCATAGTTTGCAATACCACAATATAATTTAAAATACACTTACGGTTAATGCCTATAACATAAGTATTAAAGAATATAACAAATACTCAATTTATTTTATAAAAATAAAAAGGTAAGCTTACTTTGAAAATGCCAAGAAATACCTAAGTTGTACTGTAAAACTAAACTTAAAAGAAAATTGAAATATTACATCCTGTTTGTTACTTTCTTATGTATATCCAACATAAATGCGCAAAAAAAGAATGAGAACTATAGATTACATATTAAAAAATCGTCAGGGCCAATAAATATTGATGGCATAGGAAATGATATCGCATGGCAAGATGCCGAAGAAGCGAATGATTTTTTTATGGTGTTACCTATGGATAATCGCAAAGCTACTGAGCCTACTACCATAAAAATGACTTATGATAATGATAACTTATACCTCTTAGCTACCTTTTATAATGCAACTAAAGCCAACTATTTTGTAGAGTCTCTACGTCGTGATTTTTCATTTGGTAAGAACGACAACTTCCTACTATTCTTAGATCCTTTTAATAATCAAACAACTGGATTTTCATTTGGTTCTAATGCATATGGTGCACAATGGGACGGTACCATGTATGATGGTTCAAAAATAGACTTGAATTGGGACAGTAAATGGATATCTAAAGTTACCCGTGATGACGAAAAATGGATTTTTGAAATGGCAGTACCTTTTAAATCCATAAGATATGAAGAGGGAGTAAAAGAATGGGGAATAAATTTTAGCCGTTTAGATTTAAAATCGAGCGAAAAATCTAGTTGGACGCCTGTTCCTCGTCAATTTCCAACCGCTTCCCTCGCTTATTCGGGTACTTTGGTATGGGATGCCCCACCACCTGCTCCAGGAACAAATTTCTCTATTATTCCTTATGTACTAGGCGACGTTAAAAAAAACTTAGAAATTGATGGTTACGCTAAAACAAATGGAAAAATTGGAGGAGATGTAAAGTTTAGTCTTACCTCTTCCTTAAATCTTGATTTAACCGTAAATCCCGATTTTTCGCAAGTTGAAGTAGATCGTCAAGTAACCAATCTTGACCGTTTCGAATTATTTTTCCCAGAACGTAGGCAGTTCTTTTTAGAGAATGGCGACTTGTTCGCTAATTTTGGATATGAAACCATAAGACCTTTCTTCTCACGTAGAATCGGACTAAATGTACCTATTCAAGCAGGTGCTCGAATAAGTGGTAACCTAAATGATAAATGGCGTTTGGGTGTAATGGATATGCAAACGGCCCCAATTGATGAGTCTGGACAACCGAGTCAAAACTTTGCGGTCATGTCGCTACAGCGTAAAATTTTTGGGCGAAGTAGTATTGGTATGATGTTCGTAAACAAACAATCTATTAATTACCCACAAGAAAATGATTCTTTAACTGATATTTATTCTAAATATAATCGCAACCTAGGTATAGAATACAATCTAGCCTCTGCAAATAATGCATGGAACGGTAAGGCATTTTTTCTCAAATCTTTTGCACCTACAGATGATGACAGCGGATTTACACAAGGTGCTCATTTAGCATATACCAGTCGTAAATGGAATTTACGCTTGCAAGAAGAATGGGTAAGTAATGATTATTCTGCTGAAGTTGGTTTTATAAGGCGTAGAGGTTATAAAAACCTGTCTGGAAAAGCTGGTCATTTATTTTTCCCGAAAGCAGGACCAATACTTAGCCACGGACCAGAAATAAACGGATTCTATTACTTCAACGAACAATTAAGAGAGACAGATCATACGGCATATATGGCCTATAAATTTGATTTTAGAAAACGTAGCAGTTTACTGTTTTTTTTATCGGATGATTATGTAGAATTACTTTCTCCATTCGACCCTAGCGGGCTTGGCATTTCTAATTTAGCAACAGGTAGTAAACACAACTGGAATGCGTTGGGTTGGGAATATCTTTCAAAGCCTCAAAGTTTAATAACCTATTCCTTTGAAGGTCGATTAGGAGGATATTATCAAGATGGTAATAGAACTAGTTTAACCGGTGAAGTCGGTTATAGATTTCAGCCTTATGTAAGTTTAAAAGCTAATCTTAATTACAATCATATTAATTTACCTGCACCTTGGAATACGAATGAATTTTGGTTGATAGGTGCCGAGGCCGATATCACATTTACCAATAAGCTATTCTTTGCCAATTTATTACAATACAATGAACAAAGCAATAATTTTAATATCAACTCCCGTTTTCAATGGCGTTATACTCCTGCTTCCGATTTGTTTATCGTCTATACCAATAATTATTTCATAGAACCTTATCAAAGTCGCAATTGGGGTTTAACATTAAAATTCACCTATTGGTTAAATAATTAATATACTAAGATTTTTCTATGGTTTGAATTACCCCAATAGCAGCCATTTCACCAGAAATCATGGCAGCATTCAAAGACCCATTGAGCAAATAATCACCTGCTAAAAATATTCGCTCTGTAAGTCGTGTCTCAGTAGGCATTAAACTATACCGAAGGTCGTTCAACTTTGGTAAAGCCATTTTAATAGGGTAATGCTTTAAGTAGCGTTCGGTAGTTATATCGCAATAGATTTTTAGATCCTCTTTTACCTTCTGTATGAGTTTGTACTCACTTAACTCATGTTCTTTTACTACAGTAACAGATAAAAGTTCTTCTGCTCCACTAAGTTTAGTATCTAAAGAATTATGATAAAATATATTATTTATTAATGCCTCCTTATCTGAAATTAAACCGATTAAGGGTTTCTGAATTTTTCTGGTCTTAGTAGTGAAGTATAACGTATCGGATGAATGCCAAACTAGCTGCTGTTTTCGTAAGTTAGGTACTAATGGGGAAGCATCTGTGGCAATAATCACATAGTCTGGCTGAATTAACTGTCCATCGGTAAATTTTATACCATTATCAGTTACACTTTCAATTGCTGTTTTAAATTTAATGGTAGTATGTTTAAGTTTCTGTTCCAATTGCTTCGGAATCGCCTCAATACCAGCTTTAGGTAAAACTGCATTTCCTGTTCCAAACATCTTGTAGACAAATTGAAACATTCTACAAGAGGTATCTAAATTGGGTTCTAAAAATATACCCGAAAAAAAAGGTCTAAAAAACTGTTCTATTATTTGTTCTGAGAATCCTTTTTCTTTTAGGTAAGCCAGTGTTGTAATTTCATCTTCATTAAAAATCTCATTTAATGATTTCTTCTTTAATTCAATATTTAATTTTAAAATCTTCAACTTGTCTGAAAAATTCCCAATAGTTGAAAAAAGAGTAGGTAATAAAAATCGCAAGTTTCGCAAAGGATCCCCAAGAACAGAGCTTTTATCTTTATTGAAAATTTGTGCACCTGGTAATAATTCCTGAAGTTCTAAAGATTTATAATCAAGATATTCTTTTGCCATTGGGTAAGCATCCAAAAGCACTTGAAATCCGTGGTCTAATTGATAGCCATCAACAATATCCGTTTTTACTCGGCCTCCTACCCTATCTTTTTTTTCGTAAATGGTTGGTGAATATCCATCTTTCTCAAGCCTTAGAGCAGTAATAAGTCCGCTAATTCCGGCTCCGATTATTGCAATTTCAGTAGTCTTCTTTTCCATTCGTATAAAAATAGGAAAAGTAGATGGCTTTTTTCGTTAAGTTATTTTAGGAATCTATTCTGGAGAATTTATAGTTACTTCCGATAGCTCAATAAATACTTTTCGCTCCTTTGCAAAAGAATTAATGAAATTTAAAAACCTTTCTATTTAATCCTCTGGCGGATGCCCGTGAATATCTTCAAAAACAGAGTCAAAGTTTTCACGTAAATAAGCATTCAATTTCTTTTGATAATCATCTTTTAACCAGCTTAAGAAATTATAAGTGCTCTTACTGATACATTTACCATACACATGTATACGGTTATCGATATCCTCTTTTAGTAATTTAGCCAATGCCAATGCATCATAAACATCTTCGCTATTTTCAATACATATATAAGCATGATGAGCAATAGACCTTTCTAAAACTACTTTAGACGATTCACCAGCAAATGTTGCGGTTTCATAAGTATCTTTAATATCAAAATACGTTTCCTTCGAATTTTTAAATTCCTCTTTTACTTCGTCGGATAAGTCTAGTATAAAATCACTTTCAATTTCCTCATCATCACGAATACGATCCATGTAGAAGTTAGGTGACTTAAAGATGGCACCCCAGTCTAAATCGGCACCCCATGGTCCAAAACGATATTTATTATTACCTAAATCGATTACAGTAAATTTCGATTTATTGTTCAAAACCCTAGAACCCCTACCTATCATTTGATAATAAAGCGTTAGTGATTTTGTTGCCCTATTAAGTATTATCGTATCTATGGTAGGTTCATCAAAACCCGTGGTCAATATGCTAACCGATGTTAAAATGGCATCTGGGGTTTCTTTAAACCATTTTAATATTTGCTTACGTTGTTTTTTGGTCGCTGTATTATCAAGGTGCATAATCGGGAGACCCGCTGCTTGAAATGTATGATACACCTGAACCGATGTTTCAATACCATTATTGAAAATTAAGGTCTTTTTGCCCTTAGAGTGCTTTGTATAAGCTTCTAACAGCTTACTTAACATTGCAGGACTTGTATATAAGTCTGCCGATGATTTTACGGTATAGTCACCATTAGAGCCTATTTCTAATGATGTTAGCCCCATGTCATATTGAAAAACTTCAGCCCTTGCCAAGAAATCATTAGCAATCAAATTCTCTATAGATTCCCCTGGTATAAGCTCATCATAGTTTTTGTTCATTGGCAAATCTTTGTTCGAACTTAACGGAGTAGCCGTTACCCCTAAAACAAAGGAATTTTCAAAAAACTTAAATAATTTGGTAAATGAGTTGTAGTGTGCCTCATCAATAATTACGAGACCGACATCAGAAATATCTAGGTGGCCATCATTTAACCTATTATTTAAGGTTTCTACCATTGCTACATAGCAACTATAGCGTTCTTGATCGTCTAAATTGGCTTTACTATTTACTACTTTATTTACAACTCCAAAACTGGTAAGCATCTTTGATGTTTGGTTGCAAAGTTCAATACGGTGTGTCATTACCAGAACCTTTTTATTATGGTTCTTTAAATACTGCCGTACCATTTCAGAAAAAATTACTGTTTTTCCACCACCTGTAGGTAATTGGTATAAAAGGTGATAATCATCTCGTTCTGAATCGAACTTGTCAAAAATTTGTTGAATTGCACCTTGTTGGTAGCTGTATAGTTCCTTATCGGTCTTCCTATCCTGTAATTCAAAAACAGTCTCTTGCATAAAATCTTTTCTGGAATTTGCAAAGGTAGCATTCTCTCAAGTAGATTACTAATTCATAGGATAAAAATGGTATCTTTTGCGACCATTGGCACGCGATTATAGACCAATTATAAAATTTTAATGAAACATTACCATTTTTTAGTTCACAAACCTTTCGGTCTTTTGAGTCAAATGACCTCAGGTGAAGAACGTCAATTACGAAAAAAACGATTTTTAAGTCAGCTTTATGATTTTCCTGAAGGAATAATGCCAATAGGTAGATTGGATGAAAAATCGGAAGGTCTTTTATTGATGACTACAGATGGAAAATTAAGTGATGCTATAAATAGTTCTGGGATTGAAAAGGAATATTTAGTACAGTTAGATGGATTGATTTCTTCTAAAGAAATAGAGCAGCTTTCTGAGGGAGTGTGTATAGGAATTTTTGGTAAAAAATATTTGACCAAACCATGCAAAGTACAGTTATTAAAAATTACACCTACACTACCAGAAGCTCATTCGTCTTTACGAATTGGAAGACATAGACCAACCTCTTGGATACGTATTACTATAAGGGAAGGGAAATTTAGGCAAATCAGAAAAATGACCGCTGCAGTGGGTTTTCCAACGTTACGCTTAGTTCGAATACGTATTGGAAAAATTGATTTGGCAAAGATGATACCTGGTGATGTAACACCAATATCTATAAATTTAGAATCTATTTAGGAATTCTTTTCCCTGAGAAACGAGAAAATATGGTTAGTCTCTTTTTGGTATTAATAAAATAAACTCCGGTTAACAAGATCACAGAAGCAATGGCTGATTGTAATGTAACAGCTTCATTCAAAAAATACCACCCTAAGATCATCGCAATTATCGGATTTACATAAGAAGATGTAGCCACCTTTTCTGGCGATACATTTCTTAATAAGTAATTGAATGCGGTGAAGGTTACAATACTGCCAAAAATAATTAATAACAACATCGACCAAAGTACTGGAGTACTCCATTCGTATGGCGATGACCAGGTTTCACCTAATAAAGTACTTATCAGAAGTAATGATAAGCCACTTGAAAGCATTTGATATCCTGTGTTCACAAAAAAATTAGCAGGTAAATCAGCCTTACCAACAAAAAGGCTGCCGTAAGACCAGCTTAACATGCATATAAAAATCAGGACCATTCCTAAAATTGCTCCATCTTGAGCAATAATTTCCTGCTGTCCTACCAAAAGAAAAATACCGGTTATGCCTAAAATTACACCGATGACAGACATAGGCTGTATTTTTATTCCTTGCAACACTCGCATCATTAACAAAACGACTAATGGTTGTGCCGACACTTCTAGTGCAGCAAAGCCACTATCAACATAATTTAATGCCCAAACCACTACTCCATTACCAAAGATTAGAAACAAAAACCCTGCGATAAATGTATTTTTAAATTGTTTTTTGGTTATTTTTAAAGGAAGTCCTAGAATTTTGGATATCATAAAAATTAAACTACCGGCTACCACAAAACGAATACCCGCCAACATAAAGGCAGGTAATTCGCTAACAGCAATTTTATTCCATAGATATGTAGATCCCCAAATGAAGTAAATGGCAAAAAAAGACAATACGACCAAAATGGTATTGCGTTGCATTTTTGCCATTGGAAAACTTTAAATACTATATTTTTTTAACACGAACGGCGTTCATTCCTTTCATGCCTTTTTCAAGCTCATAAGCTACTTTGTCATTTTCCATAATCTCATCTATAAGACCACTAACATGAACAAAGTATTTTTCGTTGTTTTCAGAATCAATTATGAATCCGAAGCCTTTTGAAGTATCGAAAAATGAAACTTTACCGTTTCTTACTGGATCAAACTCTTCAACATCTCCTTCTTCCTTTTTAGGAATACCTAAAATAATATCTTCAGCATCAACTTCGACTTTCATAGAAGGATCTGGTGGAGTGTCTACCAAATTACCGTTGTAATCAACATAAGCAAGTGGAATACCAGAAGTACCACTTTCTTTTACTGCTGCTTTACGGGCAAGCATTTTTTTCTTTTTTTCTTCACGCTTCTTTAAGCGTTTTTTTTCTTTTTCAGTTTTATTAAATGTCTGCTGTGATTTTGCCATTCGAAATTTTAATGATAATACTTTATTTTACTGTAAAGGAACTGAAATACGTGGTGACGTGTATAACGAATGGTAGGTTTCTTGAGCAAACTATGACTTCATTCGTTGTAAGGTCATTGCAAGAATCATCTGCATCCCTTTAAAAGTTTTACAAAGATAAGATTTGTATTCGGAATATGTAGTATATCAATGTATCAAACTATCAATGAAATGATAGAAATTTCTTATTCCTTAAAGATATTTAAGAATACTACTGATAGTAAGGTTGAAAATAATGTTGTTTTATGTATTGTTAGCTTCACAATTTCTCTACTACTTCATATCATAACTAGTGCAAAGCTGTTAATTTTTAAAATATAACTGTTAAAATTCAAATTTTTAAATAATTTATAATCAATTGTTAATCAATTACTTATTTATAATTTATTATTAAATTATGAATAAAATATGTTAAAAATAGTACCTTTTAATACATAGTACTGTAACAAAATGAATTTATCGTCGTCTAGTTAGTATAAGAAAATTATTAATCATCAATTAAAATAAATATTATGAGAACTTTCATAAGTAATACACTGACAGAATCAAGAAGAAATACCTTCTTTTCAAATTTCAAGAATAGCAAGAGGGTGCAATGGGTAACCTCTAGAAACCATACCCATTAAAACAGCAATTAAAAACAATCATTAATCTTTCGGCTAATCACCGATATAAAAACGAACGTCATGAGAACTTTCATAAGTAATACACCGACAGAATCAAGAAGAAATACCTTCTTTTCAAATTTCAAGAATAGCAAGAGGGTGCAATGGGTAACCTCTAGAAACCATACCCATTAAAACAGCAATTAAAAACAATCATTAATCTTTCGGCTAATCACCGATATAAAAACGAACGTCATGAGAACTTTCATCAGAAATACACCGACAGAATCAAGAAGAAATACATTCTTTTCAAATTTCAAGAATAGTAAGAGGGTGCAATGGGTAACCTCTAGAAACCATACCCATTAAAACAGCAATTAAAAACAATCATTAATCTTTCGGCTAATCACCGATATAAAAACGAACGTCATGAGAACTTTCATCAGAAATACACCGACAGAATCAAGAAGAAATACATTCTTTTCAAATTTCAAGAATAGTAAGAGGGTGCAATGGGTAGCTGCAAGAAATTATACGCATTAAACCATAATACAAACAAAATTGGGCGTCATCCTAATAGCAACTCAAAATATTGCTGCAAATTTATGTAAGTAAAAAGAGGATTAGGATTAGGATTAGGATTAGGAAACAACACTATAAGTTTCTAATACTTGATAAAAAAGGATAAGATTCAATAATCTTATCCTTTCTCTTTACTATCTAAATTATATTTTTTTGAATTTATTAGTCTTTAAGGTTAATTTCTTCTTCTACACCATTTGGATATGTTAGCATAGCTACATCATCACAACTACCATCTCCAAAATCAACATTTATAGAAAGTCCATTTTTTGATACATTCATATCACCACTAGAAATATAGCTACAGCTAATATCACTGATCAAAGAAGAATTAATTGTAACATTATAGGTGTTTCCTTCATAAACAACTGTCCAAGTACCATCGATACTATAGCTAAATGTTTCATCAAATGTTATTGTAGTAGATTTGGTTCCGCTATCAGATATGATAGAACCGTCCTCCATTTCTATCATCATTTCACTTGTAACTTCAAAAGTGATAGAATTTTGGTCTGTGTTTGTACTAAAAACATATGACCTTGAACCATTAATTTTAGTTTCTCCAACATAAAAATCAACATAGCTTGCAGTAAACGCACCCTCTTCTCCTTGTAGGTCATACGTAACGGTCAATGTTCCATGTACGTTTTCCGTTCCGTTTAAGACGCAATTATTAAACGTTGCTGTGTAACCAGTTTCTGAATATACAGCGCTATAGCATTCTTCACTCGTAGATTTTCCATTAGAATTTTGATTCGAAAATAAATTGTACAATGCAATATCAACACCGCCCGTTTTATTATCGGTTTCTAATATGGCTTTTAATTCCGTTTGTGTAAAAACAATTTCTTCATTATTGCGCTCATCATTACTACAACTATATGCTATAAAAAGCACTGGTAAGAAAAAGCATAGTTTTTTAAAAATCAATTTTAAATTATTCATATTAACTGCTTATAGGGTTGAGCCCTATAAACGAAAAAAAGACTTTTTAAGTATTGACCTTGATAAATTTAACAACAGCATAAGACAATAATTATATCTATTTTATACTAAAATATTTATAATTAAAGTTTTTATCGTATACGA
The DNA here is from genome assembly GCF_963975365.1 of uncultured Maribacter sp. Classification (GTDB taxonomy): domain Bacteria; phylum Bacteroidota; class Bacteroidia; order Flavobacteriales; family Flavobacteriaceae; genus Maribacter. The sequence continues at coordinate 14,160 of NZ_CAXBGF010000003.1, forward strand.
TATATTATATTTGATTATGCTAATAAAGGTAAATTTAAGGGACCAAGTACGTGATTATCTATTATCCGAAATGATCACTGGAAATCTAAGAACTGGCAAAACCATTAATTTAGCTGCGCTTTCAAGAGATTTAAATATAAGTGTTACACCTATTAGAGAGGCATTAACACAGTTACAGCAAGCACATATTTTAAAGGCCGTACCCAATAGAGGTTTTATTATTCCTGAATTAGACGTTAAGGAAGCCGAAAATTTATATGGTTTAGTAGCCAATATAGAGGTAATGGCTATTGAAAATTCTGAGTTTAACGAAGAAGATTTAGCTAACTTAAGAAAACAGCAAGAGATTTTTGAAAATGCGAAAGACGCAATTACCAGAATTCAAGCAGATTTAGAGTTTCATAGGTTGCTTACCAAGGGGTATGAAAATGATTTGGCCCTTCAAATTTTAAATGATTTAAAAACACGTATTTTCTTTTATGAAAAAGCTTTTACGAATGATGATTCATTCTATAATAAATCTGACAACCAGCATGAATCAATAATTTCTGCAATAGCAGACGATAATGTACCAACTGCTTCGCTCCTATTAAAAATGAATTGGATGTTAATTTTAAATTATATTCAAAAGAAACTTACCGAATAAATTATCTATTCTAAATCCTTAATTAATTCTTCTGCAGAATTAGTGACTTTTTTATACCCTATATACCCCAATCTTGATACAAAATATACAAATGTCATGGCTATACCCATTGCTATATACTGCTCTATTTTAAGACTTATTAGAAAAACATCTTTATTCGATATAATTTTAGATGTAACAGGCACTATAAAGGATAGTCCGAAAAAACTAATACCAATTGCTAATTTTTGCAATTTTAAAAGGCTATTTTTTGTTTTTAAGAATTGACTTAAATTTTCTTTATAGGAACCTTTAGAAATGTCAATCATCTTCATTTTATTTAAGGTTTTTAATACGAGGACAGGTAGCACAATCAAAAATATAAGTGTTAAAAGGCCACAAATTTGCAAATACCACGTATCTAAGCTGTGAAATTTAATTAGCACTAATAATGCCAAACTAAAACATACAATTGCGCCTATAGTTTCATACGTACTTATCTTTTTAAATTTATTTTGATATTTTTCCTTAGTCATACTCAATATGATATCATCGGTTAATTTTTTTTGTTTTTTTAACTCAGTACTCATTTGTAACCAAGCAGCTTGTAATTCTTCTATTTCCATGATTTAATTTTTAGTCATGTTAGTTCTTAATTTCTTCTTTATTCTTGAAATACGTGTTCCTACATTACTAACTTGTAATCCTGTTATTAATGCTATTTCATTATAGCTTTTCCCTTCTAGTAGTAAAAAAATCAATCCTTTGTCAAGTGTGTTTAAATGATGCAAATATTTATAAAGAAGATGTAAACGCTCTTCATAAACTTCATCAATTGAATCAATTTGCTTTATAAGTACCTCAGCAATAGGCAACACATTTGGTCTTCTCTTTTTCTTTTTTAAGTGGGCTATAGCAGTATTCATGGCTACACGATACATCCAAGTAGTAATTTTAGAGTCTTGCCGAAATGAATCGAAGTATTTCCATAGTTGATAGACCACTTCTTGAAATAAGTCTTCTTGATCTAGATTGTTATCTGTATAAACAGAAGTTACCTTGTACAATAGTGCTTGGTGCTCCCGAATTAAATCAGTAAAGACTGTTTCTTTTGACATATTTAATCTACTGGTTTATCCATTAGTATATGGCAATTATATTTTGTCACACTTTTTGTATAAACTTTTTTACTTATAGTAAAAAATATATAACTCGAACAACATGAAGTATTTATATACGTTTAATTAAAAAATATTCTGATATGCAATTTTTAAACAAAGAGATTGAGGCATTGACTAAAAGAAAAAATACCCCAGCACTTGCTAAAAAGCAAGAATCATGCGGTATTTTTCAAGATATTAAAGATATTCCGGTCGTTGAAGAAACAGTTGTAATTAGAACGGTATAGTTCTAACTTTTAAAAAGCGAAGTATCTAAACCAGGAATTAGGTTCAACGCATTTTGATAATATAATTTTTTCAACACATCGTCAGGCAAATTTAGTCCGTACATAGACCAAAATGCATGGTATTTTTTATAATAAGGAAAGTATTCATCATTACTTTCTAAAACCCTAAAATAGGTTGGAAACTCTTCTGGTTTCCAACTATCCTTTCCAAAAAGCACTCTATCTTGATATTTAATAAAGAAAGCACTAGCATTCTGAGGTTGTCTACCCAATTCTGCTATAACTGCAGAGATACCTACATTCATATTAGGCATTTCATCTAATAGTTCCCCTAATTTTTTAAGATTATTAGCATGCCAACCCATATGGGCGTTAATAAATTTGGTATTCGGGTGCTTTTTAAACACATTATGTTGCTCTTGTATTATTTGCTCAAATGGTGCAGGATCAGTAGCCGTTCGCTTTCTACGAGGATGAGTCTTTAACTCTAACCAACGCTCATTTTCAGCGTCCATTTCATCCCAAAAAGATTTTGGATCGGCAGCATGTATTAATACTGGCACGCCCATTTCAGCACATTTTGCCCAAATAGGGTCTAATCTTGGATCGTCGATCGCTAAGCGTTTTCCATCCGAATCCTTATTTCTAAGACCTAGGCTTTTAAAAATCTTTAATCCCTTTGCTCCATTATTAATATCCTCTTCTAATTGTGCTGCGGCCTTTAAACCCCAATCCAAATCTTTAGCACCTTCAAAATCTATATTGGCAAATACTGCAAATCTATTTGGATAACTTTTATTAATGTTGTCTATTTTCTCTTTAAGACTTTCTCCTGAACCACCACTTAGATTGACCATTATAGCTTCGTTCATAACATCCATATCTACAATCAAATTATTTAGGGCCTCGACCGACATATCTCTTTGGTGACTATGAACATCTATAAAAGGAAACTTTGCACTTGTTATTTCTTCCCCTGGAACTACAAGTGTTGAAGTAGGATTATATTCTTCAAAACCCATTTCTTGTGCCATAACCTGTAGGTCAGTTAAAAGTAGTACTGCCATTACGATTACAAGTTGAAATTTACGTAGATTATTCATCATTCTTAATTTTGGTTTGTGTAATTAATTTATGGTACTCCTCTTCTGTATCGATATCAAGTTGTCGATTATGTGCATCTATAGAAACGATTTTTTTAATATTATTCTCCAAAATGTCCCTTGCTCCTTGATCTCCATTTAAACACTTTAATTCATTAAATAGGAATTGAGGAAATAATGCAGGTACTCCTACTCGTTTACCATAGTTTGTTGCCACTATTTTAGAGGTATCTTTTTTGAATTGCCGAATAATCGAATCAAAATACTCTGTAGTCAAAAGTGGTTGGTCTGCCAGACAGATTAAAATACCATCGAGGTCATAAAATTTTCTTAGTATTCCTTTTACACCTATAGCGATACTATTACCCAATCCTTCATCCCAATTGGGATTTATTATAACGTTTACCCCCAATTGATTTAGATTACACTCCCTTTCTATTCTTTCGGCATTTGAGCCTAATACCACAGAAACTGTTCTTGCTTTACTTTTTTGAACCGTATTAATGGTTTCCGTTAAAAAGTTGGAATTTTTCCAGGGTAGTAATTGTTTAACACCCTTCATCCGTCTAGACGCTCCCGCTGCCATTATTAGCACCACTACATGTAGATTTTCGTTCAATGAAAGATGCCTTTTATTTTAATTTTTAAGTATAATAAATCGATTAAGACTTACAAAAAATTATTGTAATTAACGTAATAACCAATGGAAATATAAGGTTTTTGACCATTTCAACATATTTGAAACATCTGCTTTAACAATCTTTAACATTAATTTTTTTAATCCCCATAATTTAAATAAACTTTGTCCGTTCTGCTAGTTGAACCTATAATTAATGAATATGAAATTTTTTTTAAAGACCCTAAGTGTGTTTTTTGTGCTGACGCTACTTGTTTCTTGTGGTAATGCTGATGATGATGTAAATCTAGATTTGAACACTGGTGATGGTCTAGGAAAGGGTCAGGAAGTAGATGATTGTTTAGGCTTAGAACAAGGTGATTTAGTTTTATCTATACAAGAACAGTTTACAACTCTACCAGGCAAGGTATCTGTATTCTTTAGAGTATCGGATACAAGTGGAAATCCTGTACCAGGTTTAACTGCAAATCAATTTACTATTTACGAACAAGGAAGAAATGATGATTGTTTTAAAACAATTTCAACTTCAGAGTCTTCTGCTCGTATTTCTCCAAATTCACAGATTTTTTCTAATAATACTCTATTAGTATTAGATTTAAGTAATAGTGTACTTAGCAGTAGCCTTGATGAATTAAAACTTGCATCTACTAGTTTTATTGATGCTGTAATGCCAACCACTTCTCAAGAATCTGTTAAAATGGCAATTTACTGGTTCGATGGTGAAGATAACTTACATTTATTAAATGAATTAACTCCGTCGAAATCTGAATTAATAGCAGCAATTGATGGTATTACTAATACTATTAGTAATGACCCATCTACCGATTTATATGGTGCCGTTATTAAGGCTACCGATATTGCTTCAGATTTAGTAAAAAAGTCCACTGCTGGTGGGAAAATTGGAGCTGCCTCTGTTGTAATCTTTACAGATGGTACTGACCAAGCTTCACGTTACACTGAAGATGCCGCATTAAAGAAGGTAAAAGAAGCAAATGCAAATATTTCATTCTTTAGTATAGGGTTAGGCGCTGAAATTGATACACAAGTATTAACTGCCATAGGTAAAACAGCAAGCGTATTTGCTCAAAACAAAGATGAGTTAGAAAGAACCTTTAGAGATATTTCTGAGAAAGTATCAGAAAGAGCTAACAGTTATTACTTATTCGAATACTGTAGCCCTAAACGTGATGGTAGTGGTGAAAACAATTTGGCTATCGAATTAAATACCGGTTCTAGACAAGGTGCAGTACAAACCAAGTTTAATGCAAGTGGGTTCACAGGCGGATGTGAATAATTATTATACTTTTAAAATATAGAAAGAAGCGTAAAAACGCTTCTTTTTTTTGTTTTACCATATAGGAAAATTGAAGCAATCTATATCTGAAGAGGGTGAAGGTATTAATGTAAGTATAGATAAGACAGTGGTTATGATTAATATTTCTGATGAATTATTATTCAACACCGCTAGCTACAATGTTAGCAGCAAGGCAAATAACATTTTGAAGAAATTATCTGAAGTTATCAAGTCTGAGCCAAGCATGGAAGTTATGGTAGAGGGTCATACAGATTCTAGAACTATCAACCCACCTATGGTTATTGATAACTGGGATTTAAATGTAAAGCGTGCAACGACTATTGTTCGTAAATTACAGAAAGAATATGGTGTTGATCCTTCTCAATTAATTGCCTCAGGCAGAAGTAGTTCTTTACCTTTAGTAGAGAATGATTCTAAAGAGAACATGGCTATGAATAGAAGAACAAAAATTATTATTCTGCCAAACTTGGATAAATTCTTTGCACCTTTAGATGCAGAAGATAATTTATAAGAATCTCGATTCTAAAATTAAAAGAGGACGCAAATGCTCCCCCCTTTTTTATGCTTAAAATTTTAAAGTTATCACTTATAAATCATGCTGTTTGGTACTTCTATAGATGCTGTTTTTAAGTCTATTAAAAAACCATTGATTACAGCATATTCGACAGTACCATCCTTTTCTAAAAAAAATGTAGGGTTTATTCCTGGCTCTAATTTAAACTCTTGTATTTTATATTTAGGTCCAATTAAATGAACAGGAAAGGGAGAGTTAATTTCATTACTAGGTATGGTGGTCATCCTTACAAAGCCATAACCTCGTTTTAATAAATCATTAAAATTTAATGCCTTTACTTCTGCTAGCGTATTTAAAATTTTCGGATATGCCTTAGCCTCTTTAATCGTAAAGGCCGAAGCATCTAAGGTTTCATATCCATAATAGGTAGAAAGGTCACCTTGGTCTAAAATACGACTGCTATACCAAAATGATTTATGTTCAGGATAATCTACTTCAACTTGATTTATTCCTAAATCAATAATGTAGTTATTGCCCATTAAATTATAATTGGCATTCATAATTTTAAGGTCAAATAATTTTCTGTCGTTTTCTGGAATCTTTTCATATTCCTCAATTGAAATAGCTTCGTAAGATTTTTTAGCGATGGTATAAATTGCTGATAAAATTGACGTATAATTCAATTTTCTTATTTCTTGTTTTTCAATATCCTCAGGGTATCCACCAGATTCAATAAGTATGGTACTTGTACCCCATTTTTGAATATTATCACCGAATGCTCTTGGCTCGAAATCATCATTATATCGACCAACCTGACCTGGAGCATATTTCTGAAGAATATCATTCATAAAAACGATGATTTTCATAGCATTACCACGTGTTTCATTAATGTCCTTTTCATAATTATAGGCTGGTGCCAAATAAGATATAGTTGCTGGCTTGTCGGTGCGTTCAGCATTATAGTATGTACTTTGATCATGTAAGTTAAATCCGAAATCAGCATCGAGACTATCACGAACTCTTTTTAAGGTTTTAGATTCTGGTGATTGTAATCGCAATGCATCTCTATTGATATCAATTCCTAATAAGTTTCTACGTTGATAAAGCTCTGCCCCATCAGGATTTAGCATGGGTAGAAAATGCACCGTTAAATTGGCTAAAATCGCTTCTTTTTCAACCTTAAAATCTGGACTATTAAAGAAATTTAGAATATCGAAAATAGCTTGAGTAGCTGTAGGTTCATCGCCATGCATTTGAGACCACAGAAAAACATTTGTTTTTCCTGAACCAATACTAATTAGACTCAAGTCTTTACCCCCAATAGATTTACCAACCGTTGCTACTTTGAACTTTATATTAGAAGAATATTTTTCTATTAAGGGTTGTATATCAGCTCTCTTAATACGTCTTTTACCAATCGATGTTTCTTTATAATTCTCGTAGGTGTCATATAACTGTGATGTTAAATCTGTTGATTGACTCATTCCAATCAAAGAGAATGAACATATTATGGCAAGCACTATTTGCTTCATGGCCTATTCTATTTAAGTTGTAATTAATTTTCTGAAGGATTTTTAGGCAATTCTTTAAATTCCAAATTCTTCACGGCCTTTCTAACTTTGAACATAAAATCTGGTCCTGGGTCCGTTTTTTTGGTACGGTAACCATCATCTTTCTCTAGCCATAAAGGATGATTTTCAAAAAGAGTATACTCGTAATGTCCAATTAAATAATCTATATCATACTTATCCTTAAGATATTTCACCAACCAGATATTAGATTTCAACTGTGCTTTTGTTAATGGCAAATCGTCTGTACCGCCAACATTTTCAACACCAATGGCACAGTGATTAAGACCAATAACATGACGCGCCATAGTAGTTTCTGGCAAAAGTCTATAAATGGTACCGTCTCGGTCAACCAAAAATTGAGAGGATACGTTTAGACCACTTACATCTTTAATATCTGGCCTCCAATTTGGCAAACTAGCAGGATTGAATGCTTCGAAAGATTTTTCAAAAGTAGGAATGACGGTCCAATGTAAAACTATCATTTTAGGAATAATCTGAGGAGTTTCTTGCTCTAAGCCATATCTATTCTCAAGATATTCTAAGGTTAATATTTTCCGTTCATCATTAAAAGTAATAGGTTGTTCTATAATCGTTTTTGTAGTTGTACATGAAACGAATAGTATAATTAGCAAAAAATAATATGAAATGATTCTCATTGATCGATATTTATAAACTATCCTTTAATACAGCATATTTAATAGTTATTTTTCTTCTTCCCCATTCTTTAGCTTTATTGACATTCTCTCCCATGTAGATATCAATTCTGTTCTTCCATCTAGAATGCATTTTATCCTTTACGAGATATACCCCTTCGAAAGTGTCAATTTTGACCATGGTATTGTAAACAAGTCCTTTGTTTAACAAATCTCGAGATACGGCAATCCATTTTAAACCAGGCTTTATTGAATCTCCATATGCTGTAATACCTGGGTGCTCATAGGATGTTTGATATGGGATTGAATTATAAGCTGTAGCAATAACTTGTAAAGGAGCCCAATCATATTTTTCATCTAAGCTTTTATCTACACAGCAAATTACCGTTAAGCTTATGAATAGTATGATTATCCTTTTTACCATACCTACTAATGTAGTTTATTTTCTAAAATTAAAAGATCAGTATAACTTTCGCTCCAGGCCTCTTCCAATTCTTTAGGCACAGGGGTGAATGAATAAGTTAATGCACTTAAAACAATATCTTGGTCACCATCACCATCAATATCTGCCGAATCCATTAAGAACCATCTAGCCATTTTAGTATCTGCTAAATGCTGTTGTCTAAAGGTGTAATTATCACTGTTTTCATTCTCTAAATACACAAAATTGTATTCAGGGTGATTTTCGTAATCAGGAAAAGTAGCCAAGAGCGTAAAATCCAAATCTCCATCCTGATCAAAATCTTTAGCAATTACTCGAGTTGCTCCATTTAATGGGTGAAAAAAAGTTTCTTTAAAGTTATTCTGGCCATCATTTAAATGAATACGCATTCCATGATAAGGCTTACTCACATATGATTCATCTGCATTGTCACCGTTAACCGTAATTATATCATCATAACCATCGCCATTATAATCTACCAGTTCAAACCAACTAGAGCCATATACAGGACTAAACCTAATTACTTTTTCAACGTCAAATTCCAAATTTTCTTTCTGATACAAAATATAGACCGCTTCATCACCTTGTGCAGCTAAAACGACTAAATCATTTTTACCATCGGCATTCATATCTTTTGTTATCACCCTTAGTGTTCCTGGAATGTTCAAAATAGATTTTTCCTTATAAAAACCATAAGAATTTTTTTCGAGCAACGTCAACTTTCCTTGCAAGTCCCCAAATTCGCTTACCACTATCTCTTCTGTTCCATTTTTATCAAGATCTATATAAAGGGTATGAACAGGTCGATGTAGAGAATCCATTATCGACGCTGAGGTATTATTATGCTTTAATATTATTTTACCACTCGGAATTTCAGAAGGCACTAATAAACCCATACTTGTTACATAAGTACTATCACCAATAATCATTGCATCTGTAATTGCACGATTAAAATACCCTTTAAGTTTATTCTCTTTCGTTATCAAATCAAAAGATGCTAGTTCACCTTTTCTTGTGCCTGTTAAAATGGTACTGTTTGCTGTATCGATTTTTAAAAAGGTGTACAAACTTCCAACGGCACTATCCAAAGAAATAGGATTACTGTTAAACTGAGATAGTGGTAAACTTTTTATACTGTCATTTTTGCTGGCAATATTATCAGGTGCCAAGTCAATAATATAGTTTTTTAAAAGCTCCCAATCATCTGCCTCAATAATTGGCTTACTAGGAAAGATACCCGTTTTTATTATGGCCATCTGTTCAGGAAAAGATAGATTATGATAGGGGTGGTTTTCCGTTGTTAAAATACCCATGCGCGCCGCCATTGCAGGTAGCACATTATTTTCCCAAATATCTTTCGGTAAATCTTGAATATCCGGCGCTATATGACAACTAGCACAATAATTTTCATATAAAACAACTTCTCTTTGACGATTTTCTGTAGCACATGAAACAAATAGGAACAAAAAAGATATATAAAAAACTGTTTTCAAATTCATCGTTATTATAATGATTTACTTATTATTTAATAAGATTGAAAGATACCTATACCATTAAAATCTTGCAAGTGATAAATGAAGGCTTTTCTTTAAATTTGCAGGACTATGAATAAAGAAAAAAAACCAGATAATGTTGTATTCAATGAAGAAACCCAAGAATATCATGGAAAGTTATCACCCTTTGCGACAGGTGTATCTGCTCCAAAAATAACTCCGCCAGATGTTACTTCATGGAAAAACACACATATTGTAAGTGCAAACAATCAATTTAAAGCTGAATACGAAGCACTTCAAAAAGCGTATAAAAAATTGATGGACAATTTTGAATACAATAATTTAGTGTACAGTGCCAAATTTAGTTTTGAGCCTATTGTAGGCAAAGAATACCATTTATATAAAGCTAAAGATGAAAGCACATTTCTGTCTTTGATTTTACCGCAAGAATGTAATTTTAACCATATAGGCAGTTTTATACTTAGCGCAGATAAAACGTGGAAGAAATTATAGTAAAGTACAGGTATTTAATTGACAGGGCCTGTTCTAAAAACGAATCTCATTACATTTAAAAAAATAAAAAAAATCGCAGTATAAATGAGGAAAATTAAATTGCTTCTAGGTATTGCTTTGGTCGGGATTATTATAACCGCATATTTCAACTATCCAAAGTTAAACCTAATGTCGGGGTTTGCCTCTAAAAATATGGCTTCTAGCGTATATATTGCAGATAGAGACCCAGTAGATATTATCCTGAACGATAATGATATGCCATTAGTAAATTTGTCTAACTGTACAGTTTCTGAAGCTGATGAATCAGCTAAAGCCACAGTATACGGACTCATGCCAAGAACCGCTGTGTACAAAGAAGGCGTTGGTGCTGTACTTACTAACAAAGAGTTTTCCAAACATAATTTTGAACTTATTCCCAATAGATTTATAACAAAGGATAGCTTGCCTTTCCCATATGGTAACAACGGAGTTACGGACACCATTTTAGAAAACGTGGATTATGATAAGTTAGAAGTGGCTTTCTCTAATGCCTTTAAAGATACGGAGCAAAAAACCAGGACCCTATTAGTAGTGCACAAAAATCAGATTATTGGGGAACGTTACATTCGTGGAATTACTAAGGATACCCCAATATTAGGGTGGTCTATGACCAAAAGTATTCTATCTACCCTTTATGGGATTTTAGAATATCAAGGTAAAATCGATATGAATTACAAACCTTTTACTGACGAAATTCTGACGAAGAATTTAAAATCTAACATCACACTTAACAATTTACTACGTATGCAAAGTGGGTTATCTTGGGATGAAAATTATTTTAAAATATCTGATGTTACCCGTATGCTTTTCTTGGATTCTGATATGACCTTGGCACAAAAAAACAAAGAAGTAATAGCAACTCCGACAGAAATTTGGAATTATTCATCTGGCACTTCTAATTTACTTTCCGGTATCCTCCGCGGGCAGTTTAAAAACCATCAAGCATATTTAGATTTTCCTTATCAATCACTATTTGATAAAATAGGAATGAACTCCGCGCTTTTAGAAACCGATTTGGTTGGTAATTATGTTTTATCTTCTTATGGATGGGCTACTACACGAGATTGGGCTAAATTCGGGATCCTATATCTAAACAAAGGAAATTGGAACGGAGAACGTATATTTTCTGAATCATGGGTAGACTATGTTACAAGACCTACACAAAACTCTGATGGAACGTATGGTGCACATTTTTGGTTGAATTCAGAAGGTAAGTATCCCGATATTTCTCGTGAGGTATACTCCGCAAATGGTTTTCTAGGGCAACGCATTTTTATTATTCCTTCTAAAGAACTTGTCGTGGTACGTACAGGTTTAAAAGAGCAGACAGATAATCAGTTCAATACCTTATTGAAAGAAATTATTCAATCTATTCGATGAATGGGTTGAAATTTTAATCATTTTAAAGCAATACTACATTTTTACCGTTATACACCACATATTTCTCTTGCATGGCAACAATAGTTTCTAGAAACTATGCATCCTCTATATCTTTACAGTGTTATTAAAAACGAATTAAATTTTTTTCATTTTCATATAGTGTTCTCGTAAAAGAGTCTGTTCTTCGCCGATCGGACTCTTTTTAGTTTATGCCTATTTTATTTTAAGTGTTCGGTTTATAGTATTATTTAGTTGGTACTAAATCACCAACAACAAACCTCGAATTTAAGGGAGCCAATTATCCTTCCCGAATTTTGGTTTACGTTTTTCAAGAAAAGCATTTCTACCTTCTTTGGCTTCTTCGGTCATATACGCTAATCGAGTTGCTTCACCAGCAAAAACCTGCTGGCCAACCATGCCATCATCTGTAAGGTTCATTGAGAATTTCAACATTTTAATAGAAATAGGAGATTTCTCCAAAACCTCTTGTGCCCATTGAAAAGCTGTGTCCTCTAACTGATTATGTGGAACAACGGCATTCACCATTCCCATATCAAAAGCATCTTGTGCAGAATAGTTTCTTCCTAAAAAGAAAATCTCACGCGCTTTCTTCTGTCCTACCATTTTAGCCAGGTATGCAGAACCATAACCGCCGTCAAAACTGGTAACATCGGCATCTGTCTGTTTAAAAATCGCATGTTCTTTGCTGGCCAATGTCATATCACAAACTACATGAAGACTATGTCCACCTCCTACTGCCCATCCTGGAACCACAGCAATCACCACTTTAGGCATAAAACGTATCATACGTTGAACCTCTAAAATATTTAATCTATGTTGACCATCTTGCCCAACATATCCCTTTTCTCCCCTAGCCTTTTGATCACCACCACTACAAAAAGACCATATCCCGTCTTTAGTTGATGGCCCTTCGGCTGAAAGTAATACCACACCAATAGATGTATCTTCTTGTGCATCATAAAATGCCTTTATCAATTCACTGGTAGTGTGAGGTCTAAATGCGTTACGAACGTTTGGTCTATTAAATGCGATTCGTGCCACGCCATCGCATTTTTTATAGGTTATATCTTCAAATTCAATGGCCGTTTGCCAGTTAGGTGATTTCATAATTTCTAACGATTCAATTGTGGCATAAAGATAAGGGTTCAATTACCAGCTTACCAAATATGCAAACTAATCAAGTAATGCGCTAGACAAAATTCATTCACTCAAATGAGTTACTTATCAATGTATAGGAAATAGTGTTTCAATGCAATTTCATATAAGTTTATGCCATTAATTAGTACTTTAAGTATGAATCGAATTCTCTTCTCTTTTTTAAAAACAACTCGCCAATTTCTGGCAGATATATTAAATCAATATAACACCACATTACCTTTTATAATTATCAGAATTATTGCATTAGTTGTGGTTGTTGGAGGTATAAATTGTTTATATAACTTAATGAAACTTTGAAAAAAGATGTTTTGCCACCTATGAAACCCATATAACAGATTATATTATTTCCTACAGAAATCCTAGGCTTACCAAGTATTTTAAGTTTGTAACCGATGCTGACGAATTTAGTGGCTATCTCGTTGTTCTGACTATTTTTTGATTGTTTCCTTAATGGTTTTTGAACGATGGAAATATGTGTTGCAGGCCACATTGGTATTGGCTTTGGCCACAGTGTCCAACATGATGCTGAAACGGTTTATTCATAGCACTAGACCGCGAATTGAGTATTTGGTTTCAGTGGAGACATTAAGTTACCCTAGTGGCCACGCCATGGGCGCCATGGCCAACTATGTCTTTTTAATATTTATGCTCTATAAGTTCAAAATGAATAAAGTACCTAACTTTGCTCTTATTTTCTTGGTGGTATTGCCTATTTTACGTTTTGGAATAAGTTGGATTTATTAAGGGGTTCATATCCTATCCGATATTGCCGGAGACTTTATTGCTGGATTTATATAGGTTGTTTTCTGTCTACCTATTTTCGATTTAATAGAGCTGTTTTGAAGAGACCCTAGAACATAATACTATAATATTAAAAGTATGAAAAAGAACAAAATAGCCTTGATTACCGGTGGTAGTCGTGGATTAGGGAAAAATATGGCTCTTAGATTGGCGGAAAAAGAGATTGATGTAATTATCACCTACAACAGTAATAGCCATGCTGCTGAGGAAGTGGTAGAACATATTAACGGCCAAGGGCAAAAAGCGAAAGCATTTCAATTAGATACCACGAACATTGCGGCATTCAATGCCTTTTTTAATGAGTTGTCCGATTATTTGTCCGCAACCTATAAAGATGCCCATTTTGATTATTTAATTAATAACGCGGGCACGGGCATTTACAAGCCATTTTTAGACACTACGGAGACCGATTTTGATGAAATGATGAACATTCATATAAAAGGGGTTTACTTTTTGACCCAAAAGGCCGTTCCGTTTTTAAATGATGGTGGTGGCATCATAAATATTTCCTCCGGATTGGCTCGTTTTTCATTGCCAGGCTCTTCCGCCTATGGTAGCATGAAAGGTGCTGTGGAAACCTTTACCAAGTATTTGGCAAAAGAATTGGGCAGCAGAAAAATAAGAGCCAATGTAGTGGCACCAGGGGCCGTTGCGACCGACTTTGGCGGTGGCGAGAATAAGGACAATAATAAAAAACGTACGCTAATTTCCAATAATACCGCATTAGGCCGCGTAGGCGAACCCGATGATATTGGCGGTATCGTTGCCTTTTTATGTACCGATGATGCCAAATGGATCAATGGACAGCGCATTGAAGTTTCTGGAGGTATGATGCTTTAAAATTTTGAATACGATTACCTTAATTATTTAATTAAATGATTATCGTAAACTGTAAAGGGTTTCTGTACTTATATTCTTATAAGGATGTTAAAATAAAACGTAAGAAATATAATAACTAATACGACGTAAATTCCGAATTACACTAGTGTTACTTTTAGTTATAATGAATACGATTTTTTCCTTTTCCCAATACAGATGGACGGAAGGGGAACTAACATTAAAGAACGGGAAAAATTATCGGGTGAAATGCGCATACTGGTGGTCTCAAAGGATTTATTGGCTTTTGGCGGTAAATACAAAGTTAGGTTTAGAAATAAATAAAAAGGGACTAAAAGTACCTATGATAAGGAACAAGTACATCTAATTACATTTAATATTCCAGATTCTGGAATTGCTTATTTTACCTATGTACCAGTATCAGAAAATAAAAAAGAAATTTTTTTATTGTTACAACTGGGCCGGTTACCCTTTATGGCAGGGCGGTTAAAATGACCCATAATTCCCAGTTTATAATGAGCATTTACCAATTGAACGAATTTTTAGTCAAACGTGATGAAGAGGTATTTGCCTCTCCCTTAGAAACAGCACGACCTTCTAAATCTTACAGATCAAGTGCCTTGCGCTATTTCCATGATTGCTCCACCTTAGTTTCCAAACTGAACCAAAAATTATATAACAAAGAGGATAAATTTACCCTGGTGGAAGAATATAATAGTTGTAAACACTAAAAATGCATACTTTCCAGGAACTTAACAACATCATTAAGAAATAAATATTTTGGGTCTATCGGATTATGTGTGTTAGAACAGAAAATTTCCGAAATTTATTTATCCAATAGTTTTCTGTTGCAAATTTATAAGAGTTGAATTAAAAACTATTTCTGCTTTACTTACGTCTTACAATTAATATTAGAATGTTCTAAATTATTATTTTGGAAACGTGAAATCCTAAACATACTCCAATACTCCTCAGGTTCGTCATAGGTACCATGAAGATTATACTTTTGTTTGGAATTAAAAGATAAAAATAGAGCGGAAGCGCCGCTATGGAACTGGTTATATTAAAGCCTTACGTTGATTCTATGGATGTATTATGCAGACTCTTTACTATAATGTATGTCTATTAAGAATAAATTTAAAACAGTTAAAAAATAGCGAACCCCAGACTTGCATCAAGCTAGTGTCAATAGTTCTTTTTTAATCCCACTAACAAAGTACATCTTTACTTTACCTCTATTCTTTGCTTCTATTTCGCCGCGATATTCGCAATGAAAATCTGATTTTATAAGTTCATACGTGCTTTGGGAAATATTTATCCTTCCCGGTTCTGACATAGTTTCCATTCGCGAGGCAACATTTACCGTATCTCCCCAGATATCATAGGCGAATTTTTTAGTGCCGACCACACCCGCTACAACCGGACCTGTATTGATTCCAATACGGATGTCAAAATTCAAGGAACAAGCCTGATCGTCATGTTTTGTATCAAATACAAATTGTGCTATTTCGGTTGCTGCCATGATCATTTTCTGTGGGTGGGTTTCTTCCGATCCATGCAGACCTCCGGCACACATATAAGCATCGCCAATGGTCTTGATTTTTTCCAATCCGTGTTTTTCGACAATAGCATCGAACTTGGAAAAGTAAAATCCGATGGTCTCGACCAAAGCCTCCGGTGAGAGCTTTTCCGAATAACTGGTAAAACCCTTAAAATCGGTAAACAATACCGTAACCGCGTCGTGTTTTTTGGCTTTTACCTTACCATGCTCCTTTAGTTCCCGAGCAGTTTCTTCGGGTAGAATATTGAGCAATAAATTATCGGAACGATCCCGTTCATGCTCAATGATTTGTTTAGTTTTCCGTATAAACCTATTGCGTCGAAACAAACCAACAGCAAGAAGACCAATCAAAAATAAAGCAATGGCCGTCGCAATCGCTATTGTACGCTGGTTTTCTTCCCTTTGTTCCGCAAGATCTACTTCTATTTGCTTTTGGGAAACTTCGAAGTCAGTACGCTGATCCGCCATTTGTTGTACTCTTTCAATATTTAATAAACTGTCCCTATAGGTGATATGGTCTTTATAATATTTATAGGAAATTACAGGTTTGCCTATAATCTCAAAAAGTTCTGAAAGTTTAAGGTTAGCGTCAGAAATCTGCTCCTTTAAGCCATACTGTTCTGCGAGTGTAAGACTTCTTTGTGCATAATCAATTGCAGTTTGGTGCTCTTTTTTTTCCAAATAGATATCGGCCATATATATAAGATAAACACAGATGGGATGATAATCGCCAGATTTTTGTAAGATTAGTATGGCTTCATTGATGTTCTTTTCAGCAAGATTGTTTTTACCCGTATGGGCATATACCATCCCTATATTACCTAGGTTATAAGCCTTTCCAGTAACATAATTGACCTGTTCAAAAAGTGCTCCAGATTCATTGAAGTATGCTAAGGCCGAATCGTATTTTTTATTGGCAAGCAGCGCATCACCTGCATTTAAAACAAAAGATGCCAAAGCCACAGTGTCTTTGGTATTACGTAGTTTAGCGATAGCTTTTCCATAATAAAGCATTGCGTTAGTATGATTGTCAGAAATTGAATAGATGTCTGCAATGGCCCCATAAGCGCTACCTTCAGCGGAAATCAATTTCTCTTTCTTTGCGACTTCTGCGCTTTTAAAATAAGAAGCTACAGCCTCTTCTAAATCCCCCAAAAATTGATTTGAGTTTCCTTTTTGAAAATACCCATGATACAGGTATTCATTGTTATTATATTGGCTAGCCAGTAGTATCAATTCCTCCGCATAATTCAATCTTTTAGAATAATCATTTACTTCATTAAAGGATAGCTTCCTAAGCAACTCCATTTTTGCCTTACCTATCAATGAATCTGACAAGTAAATGTCTACCAAGCTATCAGCGAAACGTTGGTCTTGGGTTCTTGCAATTTGCCCAATAATTAAAAAAAAGCCTATTAGAAAACAGACTTTTTTTATTTTAATAATCATTGTTGCGTTTGTGGATTAACTTTAATTTTAGGATCAATTTGGAATTGTTGACCTGTACCATTCACTTTAAAGAATATTGTATAGGTTTCATTTTCACCACCAGTACCTGCTTGCACTGTACCAGTAACTGTTTCAGGATTACCAATACCTTGCAAAATACCATTACCGCCAAATACATTTGAACTACCCGGAACATTTTCCTTTTTGACCTGGGTTATATCAATAACATTTGAAGATGGTGGCGTTGTTTCGCCTCGCCAAATAACTGTATCACCAACATTTACACTTCGTAAAAAATTTTCATTTGTGGTTTGCGACTTATCCTGTCCAAAACTACAATACGTATCGACCGTTTGGGTAGTAAGGGTTGTCGCATAATCTGCGTCAACGTAAAGGGTTATTGTAGGTATCAATTTCCAAAGAAACCCATTAGGGTCACCATCGGTAAGGGGGTATTGCCAAACCTTTTTATCGCTAGGTAACGCACCCCAACTACCTGCCAACAAACCAAATCCGCTGACTTTGTTTATTATGTTTCCTTGGTCGTTAATGCTCCATAGAAATCCGTCAGGGTCATAGTTACCGTTCGTATTGCCATCGGTAAGTGCATATTGCCACATTGCTCTATCGCTAGGCACTTTTCCCCAGCTGCCAGCCAATAAAAACATACCGCTAACCTTATTAACGATTTTATAATAACCATTATTATCAGATACAAACTGCCATAAAAATCCGTCGGGATCATAGTAACCATTGCCAATATCGTCGGTTAGCGCATACTGCCATACCAGTTTATCGGTAGGGACTTTGCCCCAGCTACCGGCCAATAAGAACATTCCGCTAACTTGGTTTTCAATTCTGTAAAACCCTGTTGTATCAATCATAGTTAGATAATTTAGATTAGTACTAATTTTATACCAATGAATATAGATTACATATAAAAACACGATGATTGAACTAGGACGAATGGTCTTAATTATTGTCCGAAAGTATCTATTTTATTACCGAAGCTATTTTCGGATTTACAGTTTTTACGCCATATCAAAATGCACATTCACGTTACCACGATTCTTAACATAAATTTTGCCTGAATATCCGCGAGCAAATTCTGACATAACAAGCTCATAAAAGTTTTCTGAAATATCAATTTTTCGTGGTTATGGCATGATTTTCATCTGTGAAACTATATTCACTATATTTCCTCAACTATCGTAGAAGAATTTTTTGGCGGCTACTAATTTTGGGGATTAAAATTTAAATGGAGTAAACTGAAAATTCCTTCCATTCAATTATCCCAATAGCTACCTATGGAAATTTATAAGGAAGGGCATTAAAATATGGTTCTACGTTAATAACTTCTTACAGATGCTGTAGGGCCATCCTTGATTTTTATTTTGAAACATCGAACTTCATTATCATCCGCTAAAAGGAATTGAAACCCCTCTTAGCTCACCGATAACGAAACCTATCCCTAAACATCCCTATTCTTCTCCTCGATCCATTTTCCCATAAATTTGGTAGCACTCATGGTATGGTGCTGTAGTAAAGAACCAATAAAATTTTGTCTACGGTGCATTGTTAGCTCCTTTTGAAGATGTTCCAGTTTTTGCTCCAAAATATAGCCTAAGTTAGTTTTGGAATACAAACTGTTAATCAAGTTTTTTCCTTGTTCTTGGGCCATTTTCCATGTCTGCAGTTCGGTATATAATTCAACTGCAGCTTCAACGAAAGCGGTATGGTCATTTTCAATAGATCCGTTCCATTCTAAAATACCGTGCATACCTTCTGCTCCTATGGTTGTTGTAACGCTAGGTGTTCCGTTTTGCATCGCAGATAACAATTTACCTTTAATACCGGCACCGAAACGTAATGGTGCTAAACATACTTTTGCTGCTTTCATGACCTGATCAGCATCTTCTGCCCTGCCCTTTACAAAAAATCCCTCTTTTGGGTTATGCATTTCCAGTATTTGTTGTGGTAAATACGCACCGTAAATATTCAATTTGGCTTCTGGCAATTTCGCATGTAATAAAGGCCAAATCGTAGTTTTCATTAGCTTTATTGCATCAATATTTGGAGCATGCTTTCCACCACCAATAAATATGAAATCGTTTCTTTCTTCAAATGCCTTCCAACTCGTTTCTTGAGTAATTTCATCTACCATGAAGGGCAGTAACAAAAAAAGACTTTTACTAATTTTAATGACATTGGTCAATAATTCCCATTCAAAACTTGAGATAATTAAAGAAAGGTCGCAACGATAAATACTGGCAATTTCTCGCTTAGTTTTATCATCTTTTAACCAAGTGTCTATAGTAAATACTATCCCCTTTTTAAAACATTGTTCCCGAACATGACGAAGTGAGTGTAAATCTTCGGTATCTAATATTCGTATGGCATCAGGGCAATTTTCTGCAACACGCCACCCAAATTGTTCTTCGGTCAAAAATCGGTCAAACAGCACTACATTAGGATTCAATTCTTTAACGAAAACATCAAAAGAATTATCGTTCATTTTTATAGCTTTCATCTTATATCCTAAGGAATCAAAATCAAATGAAAACTCCGATTTAGACGCTGCAGAAGCTATGGTAATAGAATATTCTTGCTTTTGAAATACATCTAATAACTGCATCATTCGCACACCGGCAGCTGTAGAAGCAGGTTCTGGCCACACTAAAGCAATTACAAGGAGGGTATTATTGTCAGTCAACGAGATGGTTGTTTGTATTTAGTACAAAGTACGTGAAAGGATGGACAGTTAGCAATTAACAGTATTAATTTTCAGTTTTCAGTTTTCAGTTTTCAGTGTCAGTTCACAGTTCTCAGTATCTGTTTTCAATAATTCTGTCAGAATGAGTCCAATAGAAAACCCTTGTGTGTTCCGATACCTTTGACTACACGCAGGGTGCCCTCTTAGTAATTTTCTAAATACGGACAACCAACAACTAATATCTACTTACACCAATCTCATCGACTACGACTACACCATAATCGGTTTGGTCAAATATGAATTTTAGACTTTTTATGTGTTCCATGTTAAAGTCGGGGTTTTTTAGCAAAAAAATAGGTAAGGGAAAATGATAGGTCTGTAATTGAATTTCCCAATCATCGCCAATCATTTCTTTATCTAAAAATTTGAATTTTGTAAAGCGGGTTTTTAAGGGCTTAGGAATCCCTTTTATATCACTGACCTTAATAGCGGCAGATTGGCCAAGTTTATCGGTCAACTGAATGGTAAAATCCAACTGCGGAACCTCCCGTTCTTCATCATCCTTTTTCTCTTCTATTTCTTCATCCGATAGGTTTACATTTAACCAATCATGTTTACCTGCCCCTAATGTAAGCTGTAAGCTTGCTTCTGGCGTAAAAAACGATATTACGGCGTTAGACAGGTTAACCTCATAAACTCCTTTCTTGGCCGAACTTTTGGGGTCTTCATAATCCCAACCCAAGATAACTCCACTATTCTCTTGACTATGCTCGTCGCGGGTAGGTAAAATCTGTTCTTTCCATAACGCTAAATCCGTCGCTTGTAACGTAGTACTATCTTTAGCAGTGGTTATATCTAAATCTTCCTCAAAATCAGCTATCGTTTGTAATTTAGAAGACTCAAAGTGCGTTAAATAATGCTCCATAGGCAACCATTTTTTTGCAACAGACACATTCTTAAAAATAGTACTATATTCTAGCTTATTCTTTAGCGTTGCTTCTGCAAAAGCACTCACAAAAATTTTGGCGGTTTCTTGCTGTTGCTCTTCTTTGAGTAACGGTTCAAGATTCAATAACCATTTAGACGGGGCACCAAAATCTGCATTACCCCAAGTTGAGTTAAACTGCCCATGATTGGCATGATGGATATACACCCCAGATTTAAACCTAGAAATGGAATCGGTGTACTGTAACCTGCGATAGGGCCGCATACCCCAAAAGCTGACTTCATCAGCATCATACGAGCCTTGTATGCTTAAAAAGTTGATGTCCTTTAAAATAATTTTTCGGTTATATCTATAATCCGTAGGCGCAAGGGCAACCACACCTTTTATAGTATAATTAAAATCGAATTTCTCTTTCGCCTCATCAGGAAAATAAGGCAATTTATTATATGCTGCAGCAATAGATACGGCCTCTCCACCTCTAGAATGACCTACTAACATGATATTTTCCATATCAACTTTACCTGCTAGTTTATGACCAATTTCTGAATTCCAGCTATTCCATTGTTCTAGGTGTTTTAAAAGCAGCCAAGCTCTGGCAGGCATTTCCTTACCCATAAAATCACCGGACCAATGCGCGTTTAAGAAATTCTCATCAACAGACACAGCAATAATTCCTCTGCTGGCCAAAAGACGACCTAGATAGCCATACCCATCATCAGAATAATCAATCATGCTATGGTTACCATGCACGATAAGTGTCAGCGGAAAAGGCCCTTCACCTTCTGGCATATAAACCCGACCATTTATAGGGAAGTTTTCAGCACCGAAACCCCAATAGCGTTCACGCCATTTTTTCTTTTTATCCTTCCAATCAGGGATAAGCCATTTCCCATTAACCGAACTGGTCGTATAGGTTACTCCTGTTGCAAATTCTTCCCTTTGTTTATCCACACCGCTACCATAGGTAAACGTTTGTAGCTCGTAAGAACCATTAGCAGCAGGGTTTTCAAATAGTACTTCGGAGGGTGGAAACGTACCGTCTTCTTTAAAAGCCGAAGGAACTTCCTTATCAAAAGGATCAGAACCAGGTGTAGCCAAAATAAATAGAATATAACCGACACCAATTAGAAACACTCCAAAAAATAAGGTAGACAGCAATGTTTTCTTTCGTTGAAACAAAAACAGTGAAATGCAAAATAAAATACCCAGCGCTGTAACCGCGCTATAGAATAGTGTAGGCCAACCAAAACCGAAAATTTTTAAAATAATAAAACCAATAATACCGCTACAAATAGCTATAATAAATTTTACGGGGATTTTATGAGATACTTTTAAGAGTAGATTTAATAGTCCGTAAACAGCTAGGTTAATTAATACACCTAAAACAATACCAATGAACATCATTACCAAAGGATGCCACCCCGTTAGAAAATGATATCCTACTATGCCATAAAAAATAAGTGATAATAAAATGACGAACGAGAGAAGGTGATTTTTCATTTGCGTTGGTTATGCTTGTGGTTAAAGCACATCAATTTAACCATCTTACTTGAATTTTGATCACCCTACGTTTATTTTTTGGAAATCTGGTAATGGTATGTAAGTAAGATTATAGAATTACCAGGGTAGTCAATGAAATTCTAGAATATACAATAGAAGATATTAATGTTAAGGTTTGGCTTTTTTCGAACTTCTAATGCCCAACAATTATAAAACCTACATCTTTGCGGCGAACTTCTTAGAAATATTTGAACGCAATTTACGTTCATAATCTTCCTCTAACCACTCTTTGTAGTTCTTGGTATTGTTCATGATACAATATGAATATTGACGAACTCTATATTTTATTTCTTCTTTCAGTTTTTTTGCTAAAATTCGAGCATCAAAAACATCTTCAGCATTCTCAACACATATTTTTGCGTGTTGCTCAATACTTTTCTCCAATACTAATTTAGATTTTTCACCATTTGCGAAACTCTTCTTATATTCAGCTTTAATATCAAAATCAATTTCAATAGATTTTGCAAACTCCGCCCTTAAATCCGCTGGCATTTCGTAAACAAATTCCCTTTCAATGTCCTCATCATTCTTAATGTTTTCCAGATAAAAATCTGGAAAATGAAATATCTCTTGCCAGTCAATACCTGCATTCCAAAGTCCGAAACGAGCAACATTATTACCCATATCTATTACATTAAACTCTTCTTTTTGGGGTAAATACCTAGATCCACGACCAATCATTTGAAAATAAAGTGTTAGTGAACGTGTAGCACGATTAAGAATAATAGTTTCAACACTAGGCTCATCAAAACCAGTGGTTAAAATACTAACCGAGGTAAGAATAGCATCGGGTGTTTCTTTAAACCATTTTAGAATTTCTTTACGCTCAGATGCATTATTCTTATTATCAAGATGGCGAATATTGTATCCTGCCTTTTTAAATGTTTCGCATACGTATCTTGATGTGTTTATTCCATTATTAAAAATAAGTGTTTTTGTACCTTTTGCTATTTCATTATAAGCCGCTACCAATTTATTAAGCATACTATAGTTACCGTAAAGCTCATCAGAAGATTTTACGGTGTAATCACCATTAATACCCAATTTTAAAGTTTGAAGACTAACATCATAATTATACATGTTAGCTTTAGCCAAGAACTTTTTCTGAATCAACGATTCAATAGATTCACCCACAATCAACTTTTTATAGTTGTCTTTCATGGGAAGCTTAATGTTTGAACTAAGAGGAGTTGCAGTAACGCCAAGAATTACGGAGTTCTCAAAAAACTTAAATAGCTTGCGAAAAGAGTTATAATGTGCCTCATCAATAATAACAAGACCTATATTATTTATTTCTATTTTTTCTTCTTGCAATCGGTTGTTCAGTGTTTCGACCATTGCCACAAAGCACATATACTCATTCTGGTCTTGCCACTCTTTAACTTCACTGTTTATAATCTTATTCTTCACCCCAAACCCCTTCAGCATTTTAGAAGTCTGTTGACTCAATTCTATACGGTGGGTAAGTACAACTACCTTTTTCTTGGTGCGTTCTATGTAACGTTTTGCAATTTCGGAGAACACAACGGTTTTACCACCACCTGTTGGTAATTGGTAAAGTAAGTTTGAATTATCACCATTATCGTCCAAATAATTAAAAATCGTATTTAGATCTTCCTCTTGATAATCGTATAAGGTCTTCTCAGTACTATCTTTCTGTAGCTTCAAAAGGTGTATAGGCGTTAATTATGTTAATAATGCAAAAACCTTATAAAATTATGGGATTTTTATGGGTATATGAAATAAAAATATTAATATACACCATATTAATACCCCTTGTTCATATCTACCATATTTAGAAGTTTTTCACCAGATTGCAATCGTTTATAATTCTCTACAAATTGGGGAATAACGGAATTGGTATCCGAAACACTTGCATAATGGGGCGTCATGTGTATTTTTTCATGTTTCCAAAATGGATGTGATGTTGGCAATGGTTCTGTATGGTATACATCTAAGCAAGCCCCGGATAAGTGTCCATTATCGATTAACGCTAACAAATCTTCATCTACCATATGTCCGCCTCTCGCAACGTTGATAACATATGCATTTTTAGGTAGCTGCGACAGTAGTCCTCTATTCAAAATACCTTTCGTAGCGGTAGTTAACGGTAGCAAACAAACCAAAACATCAGTGGATTCAAGAAATTCTGACAATGAATCAGGGCCAAAAAATGTGGTAACGTTCTCAATATTTTTAGCACTACGACTCCATCCTTGAACCTTAAATCCATATTTGGTAAGGTCAGTACCCGTAAGAGCACCTAATTCACCGAGACCTAAAATACCAACTGTTACATCTTTTATCCGTAGATATTCCAATGGTTCCCAAACATTCGCTATTTGTTTTACTTTATAGGTGTTCAGATTTTTAAGATGAGCCAAAATCACCGCCAAAACATGTTCAGACATGTCACTAGCTAAAAATGGGTCAACAATACGTGTAATAGGAATATCATTAGGGCGAGTAGCATCTTCAAATAAATAGTCGACACCAGCGCCAGCCGATGCAATACATTTTAAATTTGGATACCCTGAAAGTGAACCAGAAGGATGTTTCCAGGTGATGGCCATGGTAATTTCATCTTTCGGATGCTCCTCTAAAAAACTATAAACTTGTAGTGAAGGGTCAGTCTTTTCTAACGCCTTTTGCCAAAGTTCAATTTTGTGGTCCTGTCTAATTATTACAATTGCCATATTCTAGTTTAAAATATCCAATGCTTTTGAGAACTCATCTTCAAAAAGCCATTTTTGGTTTTGGGTTTCTGTATATATTTTTAAAATCCGTTCTTTAAATTCAGGCAGTACACCATGAACTGTTGCAAACTGTATTACTTCATTAAATGAATTCAGCATACTTCTAAAGAAAGAATCGGGTACATTTTTCTCCATTGAAAATGTCTGGGCAATTTCGAGGTTAAAGCACATAACGTCCGTAATTAAATGTGGGTCAACACCTAATTTAATAAAATGCTTAAAGAATTTTTGTGCTACGGAACGTCTTGCTTTAGGTCGTCTTCTTTTTAAAGGAAAGTATTCATTAGAAATTTTAGCCTTAGCATCTTGCACCAGTTTATCCTCTTTCGGATTAAACGCAAAATCATAATACGTTTTTACTGTAGGAAATTTTTCATATAACTCTACTATCTGCTCTTCCAAGGCTTTTTTTGGAAGTTTGGATAGATATGTTTTTAAAGCCCTTTTACTCATATAAAACGTCTGTGTTAGTTCAAAAATAAGTTATACTTCTTTAACGTCCTAAATACATAATACTTTGTTAAACCTTATAAATAGTGTAGAAGTAAAGTGTAGTTTCTTTGGTAAAGACAATAATTTGTGGTATACTGTAAGTTCGTAAAACTTCTAAATTCCATACACACATATGAGGCAACTAAAGATTATTAAGCAAGTAACGAATCGCGAATCAAAATCACTCGATAAATACTTGCAAGATATCAGTAAAATAGATTTGATTACTGCGAATGAAGAAGTAGAATTAGCACAGAAAATAAGGGAAGGTAGTCAGGCAGCTTTGGAAAAATTGACTACAGCAAATTTAAGATTTGTGGTATCCGTAGCAAAACAATATCAAAATCAAGGTCTTAAATTACCCGATTTAATAAACGAAGGAAATTTAGGTTTAGTTAAAGCAGCAAAAAGATTTGATGAAACTAGAGGGTTTAAATTTATATCCTATGCCGTATGGTGGATAAGACAATCTATTCTACAAGCATTAGCAGAACAGTCAAGAGTAGTTCGTTTACCATTGAACAAAATTGGTTCGATAAATAAAATTAAGAAGACATTTTCATATTTAGAGCAGGCGCATGAGCGGCCACCTTCTCCAGAAGAAATTGCCAAAGAATTAGAAATGACAGTTTCTGAGGTAAAGCAGTCTCTTAAGAATTCTGGTAGACACGTATCAATGGATGCTCCTTTACGTGAAGGTGAAGATTCTAATTTGTATGATGTATTGCGTTCAGGTGAATCACCTAGACCAGATAATCAATTATTACAACAATCATTAAATACAGAAATAAATAGAGCGTTAGATACTTTATCGCCTAGAGAAGCTGATGTTGTTAAGTTATATTATGGTATTGGTGACCAGCAATCAATGACTTTGGCTGAAATTGGCCAAACGTTTGATTTAACTAGAGAGCGAGTAAGACAAATACGGGAAAAGGCAATACGTAAATTACGTCATGCCTCTAGAAGTAAGTTGTTAAAAACGTATTTAGGATAAAATTAAAACTATTATAAAAAAGAAAGCGCCCGTCTAGACGGGCGCTTTCTTTTTTCTTAATGTTCAAAATTAAGAATAGGTCAATTTGTTGATATTGAAATTTACAAGGATTGAATTTAAATCCTGTATGAAATTTTGATAAGATGAATAATCTTGATTTTGATGTGCCATGTGAATTTAATTTTTAATTTTTGGTTTGGTTACAATTTACATGTAGTCCAACTCAACTAATTTGTTGATACTTAAAATTTCGTTTAAATCTTGAAGAAATACTAAATATTCCTCACCGTAAGTGTCGTAAAGCATTTTTGTAGGTTTAAAAATTATATTTCAATTTGGGTAAATAATCCTTGTGAGGTAAATATAAAAGTATGTTGAAATTGCAACAAATTATTGTGGCAAACCTCTCCATTTTTGTTGTAAAATCCATAAAAATAAGGGTTAACCCTAAAAAAAAATAACCAAACCAATAGATATTGGGCATTATAAAGCCATTATTTTTCATATTACAGACTGTTAAAATATACGTAAGCCCATTACAAATACACTCCTTAATTAACCAGGTTCAAAACGCAGGTCTATATCAAATTTTTTACTAAAATAATTTTGCTACTTTTAAAGTCTATAAAACCAAAATATTTAAAATTAATAAAGGAGTAGAATTAACTACTCCCTTATTATAAATAAAGGTTTCGGGGGAAATCATTGTATTCTTTTTTTATTCTAGATAAATAATTTTCATTAGAATACCTTTCTTTATTTAGCTACTAAGGTACTTTTCCTACAATTTTAGTTTATCCACATCAATTAAGCAAAACGGTTAAGTTTGTTAGTTTTAAAATTTTATCAGGCATAAATTCAGCAAATTCATTATTGCTTAAATTTAAGTGCTTCAATTGCTTTAAATCCACAAAGGACGAAGGGATACTTCCCTCAAAACGGTTACTGGACAAATCCAAGAAAGTTAAACGTCTTATTAAACCAATTTCACTTGGAATATCACCACTTAAATTATTACCAGATAGATTTATTTTCTCAAGACTCTTCATGAAAACAATATCTCCATCCAAATTTCCATTTATAAAGTTGCTATTCAACTCTAAAACCTCTAGGCTTTTTAACTGATAAATACTTGCAGGCAAATTTCCGGTCAACTGATTCATGTTCATCTTCAACACTCTCAAATTTTGTAACCTACCTATATTTTCAGGAATGTTACCAACCAATTTATTAAGCGAAAGATCCAAAAACTCCAAAGTTTCCAATTCTCCTAAATTATTTGGAATTCTATCTTCAATCCTGTTGAACAGAAGGTTAAGTTTTTTAAGCTTTTTAAGTTTGAAAAGTGATTCAGGAAGATAACCTGTTAAATTATTATAAGGTAAATCTATACTAGTTACAAAACCATTTTCTACAGTTACACCAAACCAGGTTTCAACAGAATCTTTTATATTCCATTTGTTTAGCCAATTTTCGCCCTCAGTGGCCTTGTAGAATTGAATTAAGATGTCTTTCTCAATAGTGTCTACCTCTTTCGCTAACACTGATAAGTTAATTAAAAGAAACCCTAAAAATGTGTATACCCTAAACATCTAAATAATCAGATTTTCAGTGAATTTAAAAGGTTTTTTTTTTAATCCCACCCTAAATTCATATTCGGTACAATAGCGGAATATATGGTATGATTTAAGATGTATTCTTTTTTTTTAAATTAAAAAAAGTAAAAACAAAACATATACCATTCAAGTATACCTTGTTAAATTTTAACTTTATAATTTTATATTTACGACCTAATTTTTAAAGAAAAAAAATGTCCAGATCTTCAGGTTATGAAAAAGAGTTATTGAAAATTGCACTTCAACTTAGTGAACCCGATATTTTTGAAGATCTAGTTAAAGTGGGGATACTAGCATTTTATAAAAAACTTTCCTGTACTGGTGTTGTTTTAAAATCCGTGTACGATAAATCAGTTTCAATTATTGGTGACATTGTTTTAAAAGATACACTTCAAGAGAGTCAATGGGTCTTAATTGACAATGAAATTGACAATAGGTTGCTCAAGGAAGCAAAAACTAATGATTTTAATTTCCAATACTTACAAAAACACATTTATATTTATTTTATGTATCAAGATAAATGGTTAGTCTTAATAAAGGGCAAAGCATTTAGTAAGGATATTACACACAAGCTCGATGGCACCATTAAGCTCTTTTCAAAACTACTTGAAAAGAGCCAACAAATAGTATCTAAAAACAGATCATCGATTACAGAGAATAATAGTATTCCTGACCATTTAGAAACTAATATCTTTAAAAATATTGTCGATGAACTACCAAGATCGATACTTGTTTCCGATTTAGAAGGTTCTTTATGTTATGCAAACAACCTAGGTAAAGAATGGTTAGGCATAGAAAATAATGAAATCAAAAACTTGAAAGTTTATGATTTTGAGAAGTATTTTGAGGGGAACAGATTAATAAAATGGCAGCAGCATGTAAAGGAACTCAAAAATGTTTCTGAAGAAATTACAAATGGAAACATTGTTAATTATCAAACAGGTAATACTATTCCTACCGAAGTAATTTTAAAGTATGTTGATTATTCTGGAAAAGACTATATAATAGCAAACTCTGAAGATATTTCAGAAAAACTAAAAATTGCCGAGAAAGTAGCAAATGAAGAGATGTTGCAAGAAATGCTCCTTAAAATAGCATCTAATTATATTAATTCAGATTTACTGAATAACGATAATGTCATCAATACCTCTTTAAAAGAAATAGGCACCTTCGTAGATGCCGATAGAGCTTACATCTTTAGTTATGATCTTTTAAACAACACAACTTCAAATACATATGAATGGTGTGCCGAGCGTATTGCGCCAGAAATAGAAAATTTACAAAATATACCGATCGAATATATCAATGACTGGATCAATGCCCATAAAAGAAGAGAAGCTTTTGTAATTGACAATGTTCAAGACCTACCCGATACTGGCCCAAGTGGATTAAAAGCGATTCTTGAACCCCAAGGAATTAAAAGTTTAATCACCCTTCCTATGCACAACTCAGATAGGCTAATGGGTTTTGTTGGTTTTGATTCCGTAAAAAAAGTTAAAAAATATACCCAACGAGAAGAAAAACTACTATTTGTGTATGCAGAAATATTGGTGAATATAAATTTAAGACAGAAATATGAAACGGAGCTCTTAAATCAAAAAGAACGATTTCAAAGAATTATTAGCAGCATAGATATTGGTTTAATTGAGGTTAATAAGGATTTTAATATTGTTTTTGCGAATCAATCCTTTTTGCGTTTTTATAAATATAAGTGGAAGGAATTGGAAGAGAAAAACTTGTTCAACACCTTCATTAAGCATGAAAAGACAGGTGATTTAAAAGAACGGCTATTTAATTTACCTTATAAAGATGGTGTAACAGATGAGATAGTAACTGTTGATGGGACAGGACAAGAGAAAATAGTTTTTGCTAGTATCGTAAGGAATATTGACGAAAATGGCACCGAGAAATACCTTGTTGCAATCGTAGATCTATCACATCAAAAAGAAATGGAGCAACAACTCCGTGAATCAATTCAAAAAGTAGAAGAAGCTTCTAAGGCCAAAGAAGTATTCTTTGCTAATATGAGCCATGAACTCCGCACACCTTTGAATATTATTTGTGGAACGATTACTGAAGTTGCTAAAAAAACCAATACAAATGATACCGTTTTTCTTTTAAATCATGCAAATTCTTCAGCTAAACATATGCTGAATTTGGTGAATAATATTCTTGATTATGCTAAAATTAATGCTGGCGAGATACGCTTTGAGCGTAAAAATTTTAATTTAAGAACTACCATTCAAGAAACTTTTGAGATTTTCAGTCTTTTGGCAGATGAAAAAGGAATCAATTATAGGCTTAGTGTTGACAATAAGATTCATGCTAATGTAACCGGCGATTACAATAAGTTAAACCAAGTACTTATTAATTTAATAGGAAACGCCGTTAAATATACCGAAGTCGGTGAAGTAACCATACAAGTATCTATGCTAGAGGGTACAAAAAAGAGTCAAATAATTGGTTTTACTATTATTGATTCTGGTATTGGCATGAGCGTCGAGTTTATTGAACGGATATTTGAGGAATACCAGCGAGATATTTTAGTGAATAATTTGCAGAGTGGTACCGGGTTAGGTATGCCTATTTCAAAAAAGTTAATTGAAATAATGGGTGGCACTATAAAAGTGAACAGCACAAAAAGTAGTGGAACTATTATTCATTTTAATTTACCCTTTGAAAAATCTAAGCATAATGGCTCTACCGAAAAAATCAAAGTAAATAGTACGGTTTTAAAAACAAAACATATACTTATTGCCGAAGATAATTACATGAATGCTTTAATTCTAGAGCGAAAATTGAAAAGTCTAGGAGCAAAAGTAACAAAAGCGGAAAATGGCCAAATCGCTTTAAATTTAATACCCAATATTAATTTCGATTTAATTTTGATGGATATTCAGATGCCAGTTATGGATGGCTTGAATGCGACAATAAGCATAAGGGAAACTTATGGTGATTCAATACCGATATTAGCCATAACTGCAAATGTTTTTAGGAAGAACATTAATCAATATTTAGCTTCTGGAATGAATGATGTGGTCATAAAACCTTATGAAGATAATATCCTATACAGCAAAATATTTAAAGTGCTCGATATTAAATTGCAGCATGAAACGAATGAAATTGAGACTGTAAATAAAGAATTGGACATAGCACCAGACCTCTTATTTTCGTTAGATAATTTACGAACGATCAGCAATGGTGATAGTGATTTTTATGAGCAACTACGTACCGTTTTTATTAAACTTATAAAAACTAGCATAAAAGAATTGCAAAAAGCACTGATAGATGAAGACTGGATTACGGTAAAAAACAACGCCCACAAACTTAGGGTTAGTTTAGAAGACCTAAAGATAGAAACAGCTCTCGCTATAGCCATCTTTTTGGATACTAATGAGAAAATAGACCCTTTAAAAATAAAGGAGAAAACTTCTAAATTAATAGAAATATTAAAGATTGTTCTGAAAACGATAAATGATTAGCATGAAAGCATTTATTGAAAATCAAAGCTTGACGTTTAGAAAAAAAATTAAGTTAATCACCTTTTTAAAAAGAATGGTTAATCTATTAAATTACCAGATATCTTCTACCTAAGTATTTTATAAAGATGTGCTAAAAACAAATTAGAAACTATCAATATTATATGAACTTTATATGTATAGTTCTTAAGTATAGCTTATAAACGCTTTGTTTGATCAACTTATATTTACCTAATCTACCATATTAGGCAACAAAAATATTTAAGGAGTTGAGGATAGAAATTTTGTCAAAAAGCAGAGTATTGACCTTGGATTTGGAAATGAAAGTATTTTCCATAAAAGAGGCATAACATTTTTGAAATAAGTATTGTTTTAAATGTACATCGGTTTAAATTTAAGTAATTTAGCTTAGAAATTAATTCTATATGAATGAAGGTTTTTATAATTGAAGATGATGAATGGTCTAAACTAATTTTAGATAAATTAATTACTTCCTATTTTCCTGATTTAGAGGTTATTGGTACTGCTTCAACTATCTCTGATGCCATAACTTTGATTAATGACTGCGAACCAGATTTTATTTTAGCAGATATTAAATTAGGTAATGAGGATATTTTTGAATTAATCAATCATTTTGGAGAAGCGTGGAAATATAATTATATTCTCACGACATCTCATGAGAATTACGCTTTAGAGGCAATTTCAAGTGAAGTTTTAGATTATATTATAAAACCCATAACGGTTGAAAAATTAATAACCGCTATCAATAAGGTCAAAATAAGGATAAAAGCATCCCTTGAGTCTAAAGAGGAAAATGGTAACCGTAACCATCAATTAATAGGTATATCCTCTGTTGATAAAATCGAAGTGATAAAAATTGATTCCATTGTTTATATTAAAGCCAACGGTCGTTATTCAGATTTTTATCTAATGGATGGTTCTAGAAAAACAGCTTCACGAAATTTAGGGGAATATGAAAAGTTGCTGCCAAATGAAAACTTTGTAAGAACACATCAATCATATTTGGTTAATATGAATTATGTAGAGCACATATCTAAATCAGATGGATATGTTGTTAAGCTCATTAATAATGATAAATTAATTCCTATTTCCAAACGAAAACAAGATGTAATCGCTAAATTTTTAAAACTTAAAATTTAATCAAATCACGTTACTTTTTTTTAATGACCAACTTATGAAAACGAGCTTCAAATCACCACATAAAATGGTAGGGTTAGGTCAAAGGGAATCCTAGCAGCCGTATAATGTAAGTATGCTAAAAACTGGGATCCCAAAGTCCGGTTCTATTTGTATTTAAACATCATGATTATTTTATAATATTTTAGCACAGATTTCTTATTGATGTATATTCTACCCTTTGTGTTCAAAGCACTATCAAAACCATATCAGCGGTGTATAACATGTTCCTAAAAAATCTCGTGCCATTCATCAATCTAAAGGTAATATAGAAACAATTAAGGTTATTTTTTATTTCCGTTCTTTTTGGTTTCTGGTAAGAAACTCTTGTTGATGTATTCTACACGACAAATTCATGTATGTTTTTTAACCACTTATTCACCAAAAACATCGATTATTACTTACTTAAAATAGTTTTAAGATAAAAAACTACCTTCCCTAGGTAAACTTTTTTAAAAGTAGATATTTAGTTAGTTTTGACTTTAAAAGGTTGAATATATTTTCATAAAACTATTAACAAACGATGAGTGATTTTTTTGATTTAGAGGTAATACCAAGTGTTTATGAAAGCAATAATTTTGATTTAAAACATGTTGCTAAAAATTTAGTTAATGGACTTAAAATAGTTCATGAAGACCAATCATATATTGTGGGTGAGCTAGCCTTATCTGAAGGGATATCCCCTCACAGGAACATAAATGCGTCACCTGATGAGATAGATTATAATTTATTATTAAAATCGGCTTTATTGATGGCGGTTCAAAAAATGGGAAATCCAATAACATTAACAACGGGCTTGCCATTTTCAACGTACCAACTTTACAAAGAAGAAATAAAAAGCAGATTTATTGGCGAGCATACTATCGAATATGACACAAGCACTTTCGCCAATGGTAGTCTTAAAAAGGTTTCTGTTGAAATTGATAAGCTTATTGTTATGCCAGAGGTTGTTAGTTGTGCTCTTGCGCAAAGAAAACAGCAGGATATAAAGAAATCCTTTTTTATGCTAAGCTTGGGTTACGGTACTTTAGAAGGTATTGTTAGTACTCCTAATGGTATTGTACAAAGATCTGCATTATCTGTTTTTGGTATACGATACGCAGTCAATCTTATGAAAGAGGAGTTAAGTAAAATTTATTACTTACATCTAAAGAATGAACATCAATTAGATATAGCGTTCCGTGACGCCTCAATAGTGTTAAATAGAAAACGCATAGATCTTTTGGATTTACGGAAAAAAGTTCTAACACAATATTATAACGATGTAGTTTCGCCTGCTCTTAGAAAAGCTTTTGATGATACCGATTTTGCTAAAGCAGACAAAATGTATCTTGCCGGTGGTGGTAGTGGTTTTATCGATTTAGTTTCTTTGTTTAAAGAAGAATTTGGAGATTTCATACAAGTAGAAGTACCTGAAAATGCTCCACACCTAGCTGCAATGGGGTATTGCTATCAAAGTATTCTAACAAACAATGGTGATGAAAGTAAGGCAGTAGGTATTGATGTAGGTAATTCTAGTACAATTGTTTGTGTCCCAACAACTAGTAATTAGAAAAAATATGTTTTTCTCAAAAACAAAATCAAAAGCAGAACAAACTAAAAAGCCTAGTTGGGTAGAACCAACAATTATTGCTGAAGGGGCAACACTAACTGGTGATTTGATATGCTCTTGCGATATAAAGGTTGAAGGAGCTATTATTGGAAATATTGTTACTACGGGTAGATTAATAATTGGGAAAAGTGCCAAGGTAAAAGGAACGGCTAGTTGTTATGGAAGTATCATACAAGGCGTTTTTGATGGTAAATTTGAATGCGCAGGCATGGTCACTATACAAAGTAATGCCAGTGTTAAAGGCCAAATCTATTATGATGAAATTCAAATTGATAGTGGAGTTAATCTTATGGCAGAATTAAAGAAAAAAGGAATTGATAAAATTAAACTTATAAATACTGAGAAAGGAAATTATTTTATTGATAAAAAGACCCAAAATTATAAGGTAGATAAAAATTATAATAAAACAGCGATTACTGAAAAAGTTGGTACTGCCAAAGCTTCTAATTATGACAAATTGGACAATGATAACCTACTTTGGGAATAAACTTACTTTTTAGTACAGTTTCTAAGTAACCCAACACGCTGTATGTTAACTATTGTATAAAGTCTACAATGACACTAAAAATATATTAGGCTAACTAAATGCAGGAGGAGGTCACTATACTATTCCATTACATTCATAGTGGTTAATTCTAGAATTCCACTTGAAATAATTTGTCATCTTCTGATCGCTAATTTTTCAAATGCATCGTTGTGCAGGCCTAAGTCTTTATAAAGCTCAATAAGTACAGTTTGTGATTGGTCAGAATTTTTTTTTCGGAAATCTAGCAGCACCTCTTTTAAAATGCTTATATCAAAATTGTCTTTGATTAATTCCCTTATCTGAATTTTTAAGTTTAAATAATTCATTTTTTCCTCTTTACTATTAGAGTCTTCATAGAAAAGAAACTCACTGATCATTGAAGAAAACTCAGTCTTCTTATCTTTAGTACGACCTCTATTAGAGGTAATTCGATTTCTAATTAAAAAAAAACCAATAAAATATATCACTACCAATATCATAAATAAAACGGATAGCCACCAGAGATATTCCAAATTGAATTCTGGGACCGTAATCCGTGATATTTTTATTTGTATTGAGGGAATCAACTAATTTCTTTAGTTATTTTTATTTCTCTTGCTACTCGAACCAATAATTAGGTTGGACTTTCACGTTTACCCATATTATTTCTTATTCAATTTTTCTAAATAAATATTCAAGTTATTCTCCAACAATGGATAATCGTTTAAAAACAAACTGTACAACTCCTGAACCTTGTCAGGATCATTTGCTTTACAATTAGCTTCTAACTCTACTATAAGGTTACGCATCCCATTCGCCTTAAGCATAGCAAAACCAGCCTTAAGTTTATGTGCAGAAAAAGCAATTTCTACTAAGTTATTTGTTTTAAGATGAATTTTGACATTACCTATAAATTCAAGAACATTGGTCTTAAAAAGTTTAATCAGTTCATTTAGCATTTCAAGTTCTCCAAAACAATCATTTAAAAGACTATTTAGGTCAACTACGGTGGTTTCCTTAGATTCTATCATTTGTTTTTGAAGTATTGACCCAAACTCCTCAGTTGGGTTATTATCTCTTTTGTTTCTTATTAGAATTGACATTAAATCATTTAAGGTATAAGGCTTTAGTAAAAAATCATTGATACCAATAGATTTACAATCCATACGATCTTGTTCAGTAAAATCAGCACTAAAAGCAACAATTGGTGTATTTCTTATTAGCGAATTCTCATTAGACCTTATAGCTTTAGATACTTCAAATCCGTTTAAATTTGGCATCTTTAAATCCATC
Source organism: uncultured Maribacter sp. (assembly GCF_963975365.1). Lineage (GTDB taxonomy): Bacteria > Bacteroidota > Bacteroidia > Flavobacteriales > Flavobacteriaceae > Maribacter. The sequence continues at coordinate 50,846 of NZ_CAXBGF010000003.1, forward strand.
AGAATCAGATCTATTTTTTTTGTAGCTAAAATGGTTAACCCATTATTTAAGGTTAGATTGGTATGTACGTTACAGCCCCATTTCGTTAACTGTTCTATTATTAAATGTTGATTCATTAAATTATCTTCGAATACCATTATTTCAGTACCCTCTAATAGCTTCTTTGCTTTCTTAACATCAAAATTCATAGCCTTTTTTTTAGGTAGCTTTTTTAGTTCACCTTTAGAAAAAGGCAACGTAAAAGAAACAGTAGTTCCTTTACCTACAACACTACGAATTTCTATTTCACCATGTTGCCTTTCAATAATTTCTTTGGTAATAGACAAACCCAATCCAGTGCCACCATATTTAATGTAAGTGTCTTTATCGGCTTGAGAATAGCGTTCAAATAAGGAATTTATCTTTTCTTTAGAAATACCAATACCAGTATCAAGAACAGAGAATTCTAACAAATAGCCATTCTCATTAACCTCTTTAACAAAGACACCCAACTTTATAAACCCAAGATCAACAAATTTGATAGAGTTACTAACTAGATTTAAAATTACTTGCGAAAGTTTTGATGGATCGCCTTTTATTACCTTAGGTACATTCTCATCGATATCAATAATAAGCTTTACTTGGCTATCAACTAGTAATGTCTCACACAAGTACATGACATCATTAAGTAAACCATGTAACTTAAAATCTATAGATTCAAAACTTGTATTACCTAAAGATATATTTGAATAGTCTAAAACTTCATTAATTAACTTTAATAAGGTATTCGAAGCAAATTGAATAGCTTGAACTTTTTTATGCTGGCTCGTAGTAAGTCTTTCTTCCTTAAGAAGATTTGCAAAACCAATTATACTGTTTAAAGGAGTTCGTATTTCATGACTTACATGAGTAATAAATTCCTTTTGGGATACTTCCTGTTTATTCACAACCATAGGCCCCTCTTTTTTAGGAGAATAACTGTAATGGCTTGGACTATAAATTTGATTTTCTAAACTAGATTTAAAGGTATTAAATGTTTTCTTTAAAACCTTAGCTTCATCAGCACTTAATTCCTCAAAAGAGAACTCACTCACAGAGCGCTCTAGCTGAGCTAATTGATCAAGTAAATCTGTAGTTCTTGAAATTGACATAAAATGCTATTCTTTAATTATTTGTCTAATTTTGTTTAAGAGATTTTAAAAATGCACCATTATAAACGTGACAACAATAAAATGTTTTCAAGGGTTGGATATTTGTTGTAAATACCCTTAAATTGTAGGTCAAAAACTATCTTATGAAGCAGTTTATCCATTTATTTTGTTTTATCGTTGTATTCTCTTGTGCTGAAAAAAAGGAAAAATCAACTGAAACAATACTTGAAAAAGCCAAAAGAATACATGAAAATATTATTACAATTGACACTCATAATGACATCAATGTCAACAACTTTACTGATAGTATTAATTACACACAAAACCTAGAAACTCAGGTGAACTTACCGAAAATGAAAGAGGGTGGTTTAGACGTTTCTTGGCTAATTGTTTATACAGGTCAAGATACACTTACAGAGACTGGTTATGCTAAAGCAAAAGATAATGCCATGCAGAAGTTTAAAGCTATTCATAAGCTTTGTGAGGAAATAGCGCCCGATCAACTAGGAATCGCATTAACTTCTACTGATGTGAGGAATATTATCGCCTCTGGTAAGAAAGTGGCAATGATTGGCGTAGAAAATGCATACCCTATTGGTATAGACATGAGCCAGTTTAAAACATACTTCGATTTGGGCGCTCGTTATATCTCATTGGCACATAATGGTCATAGTCAATTTTCAGATTCAAACACCGGAGAGGCCGACAACAAATGGTTACATAATGGATTAAGTGAGATAGGCAAAGAAGCTGTAATTGAGATGAATAGACTTGGAATCATGATAGATGTTTCTCACCCTTCAAAAGAAGCAATGAAACAAATAATTTCACTTTCCAAAGCACCTATAATTGCATCGCACTCTTCAGCTAGAGCATTATGTAATCATAGTAGAAACCTAGATGACGAACAATTAATGATGATGCAAGAAAATGGAGGTGTTGTTCAAACAGTTGCGTTTAGCTCCTATTTAAATACCGAAAAACATGATGCAAGATCGGCATATATGAAGTTAATTTATCAACAGGTAGCAGATTCATTAGGCATTGATTGGCATGAGCGTTCGCAATTCTCAAGTCTAAACGATACACAGAAAGAGGCATTTATGGAGAATTATCCTAAAGTTCTGAAGCTTGGTAAAGAACTAGTAAAAAATAAAAAAGATGCACCCGAAGAAGTTAATGTTTCCGATTTTATAGACCACATAGACTATATGGTCAAATTAATTGGTATAGACCATGTTGGTATTTCATCAGATTTTGATGGTGGTGGTGGTATCGAAGGATGGAACGATGCATCCGAAACCTTTAATGTAACACTAGAACTAGTTGAACGTGGATACACAAAAGAAGAAATCACTAAATTATGGGGTGGCAATTTATTGAGAGTATTAGATGAAGTACAGGCTATAGCCAAAAATTTAGGGGATAGTTAATCTTCTTCTCCCAAAGCAGCTAAACGGTCCTTTACAAATTCGATTTTAGTTTTACCATGTGGTTTAGGTTTTCCATTCTCACCTAAATTTACCATAATGATATTATCTACTGTTACAATCGTTTCATGGTTCATCTTATTACGTACCTCACAATTCAATGTTAACGATGTTTTGCCAAACTTAACAACCTCAATACCAATCTCAATAACGTCACCTTGTTTGGCAGCACTCATGAAGTTTATTTCTGACATATACTTTGTAACAATTTTCCCGTTTTCAAGTTGAACAATGGTATATAATGCAGCTTCCTCATCTATCCAAGCTAATAATCTGCCTCCAAACAATGTTCCATTTGAGTTTAAATCTCCAGGCTTAACTAATTTTCTAGTATGAAATCTCATAATCTTGAATTTTGGTAATATACATTACAAAGTTATACCGAATATTAAGATTTATACGACTTTTTGGAATAAGACCTATCGATTTATCAATGCCATTGATTGGGTATTCGTTTAGTTCCATTTTAATAAAATGTACCTGAGGTAACTACTATTTTCTTAGTTACAACACGCATTATTAGAGACTATACCTCCTTTGTTAATAACAGGTTAAAAACTAATTACGGGCTCATAATATAAGCTTACTCTAATATGTACCTTTAAAAAAATCATAGAAAACATGGACAGAACACAGAAATTACTTTCGATACGACCAATAATTTCTTCAGCCAAAATAGTTCCGAACATGACAGAAGAAGAACGTTTTCAAAATCAAGTTTTACGTCCAATATTAAAATTACAAAACGATTTATTATTGGCTTCTTTTAAGAATTATATTAAAAAAATGAAGAATATGTTTTATGAGCTTAAGCTCGAAAAGCGTATGAATTACATTACTAAATCAATTCAAAAAGATATTAAATTTCGCAACTCTTTAAAAGGGATGATTACAGGTCAATTCACCATTGAAGAATATGAGCTTTACATTCAAAATTCTTCAGCATTAAATAAGCGAATGATGAACATGGTTATTAAACGCCTACAAGATCAAATTCAATACTTTGAGAAATTCGAACTAGTCTAGTAATGATTCTCCATTTAAATTTGTAGTTAAAATACTGCTCATCAAATTAAAATAAGGTTTTATTAATTTAAAACTTTCATCTATTTGGGCAGCGAAATCAATTGACAAAACCTCTTTATCTGTAAATTTTCGTATAAAAATAAATTGCTTTTTTCTAATAAATTCTATGTTTGGGTCATCCTTATCAAAACCTTTTGGAGCCGTTTTCAACTCCTCGCCTTCTAAGGCACCCCATACTTTTTTAAACGCATCATTTTCGATAATAGCTACCAATTCAGTAACATCTATCTCCCACTCTTTTCGAATTCGTAACAAATCCTCTTTTTCTGGATTCCAAAAACCTGTAGCAATAAAACTATTGCCAGGCTCTATTTGCAAGTAATAACCACCGCGTCGATGGCTACCTGCTCTAGTAAAAGAAGCCGAAAAATTACTTTTATACGGGGTTTTATTTTTGGAGAAACGTACATCCCTATATATTCTAAAAACCTTTAAACGCTCAATTTCGTCATGAGACTTTAGTTTTTCAAGCACGTAATTAAAAAAGCCTTTAACCTTTTCAGACTCTGTAGAAAAGCCGGTTTTATGTTCGGCGAACCATTCTCTATTATTGTTTTTTTTAAGGGAGTTTAAAAATTGGAAGGTACTCTTTGTAATATTAGTTTCTAACATACGACCTAGCTCTTGTGATTTTAAGCTAAAGTTAACCAATAGAAGGGAAGTACTTTTAGTTAATTGGTTAATTTTGACTAACTAATGTAGAACCATGGACCATCGATCAATAATCGACAAAATAAACGCTCACAAAAAACAGCCTAACCTTAGATTTCGGTTAAAAAGAAATGTAGAAAAATTCACAGACCTTCTTTTTTATACCCTCTTCGATATAGAAACCCCTGTTGCAGACAATTTAGGTAAACTTCAAGCCCAATTTGATGAGCTTGTAGATTTAGCTTGCTGGAAGAGTGAAAAGCCTTGCAAGAAAGTTTGGGAGAATTATGTAGAAAAACTACCGCAAGTTTTAGAAAGCCTAAACCTAGATGCTGAAGCAACAGTGAATTGTGATCCAGCTTCATTATCTATTGAGGAAGTTTATATGGCCTATCCGGGGTTTTACGCCATATCCGTATATCGTTTGGCACATGAACTATATAAATCCGGATTTCCACTTGTACCCAGGCTAATGACCGAATATGCTCATAGACAAACTGGGGTAGATATTAATCCTGGAGCAAAAATTGGTAAATCATTCCATATCGACCATGGTACCGGTGTAGTAATTGGTGAAACTGCAGTGATAAAGAATGATGTAAAAATATATCAAGGTGTAACCCTTGGTGGTCTTTTTGTTGCAAAGAACCTTCAAAAAACAAAACGTCATCCTACTATAGAGAATAACGTTACCATTTATGCCAATGCGACTATTCTAGGAGGAGATACTATTATTGGGGCAAATAGTGTAATAGGTGGAAATGCATGGATAACAGCATCTGTACCTCCTAATTCAACTGTATTTCATACCCCTGATATTAAAATTAAAACCTTACCTAATGTCTAATTCTATACTTTCCCTTATTGGTAATACCCCTTTGGTAAAATCAAGAGTTATTAACACGAACCCAAATGTTTCGTTATATTTTAAATTAGAGGGTCACAACCCTGGCGGTAGCGTTAAAGACCGTGCAGCATACAATATGATTAAAACTGGAATTGAACGTGGAGATTTCGGTACTAATGATAAACTTATTGAAGCTACAAGTGGCAATACGGGTATTGCTTTAGCTATGATAGCGGGTATTTACGGTTTAGACATTGAGCTGGTAATGCCTGAAAACGCTACCGTAGAGCGCGTACAAACAATGCGTGCCTATGGTGCTAAAGTAACTTTAACTTCTAAGGAAGTCGGTATAGAAGGTGCGCGAGATTATGCAGAAAGTAAAGTTTCCAAAGAAGGTTACATAATGATGAACCAATTTGGAAACCCAGATAATTGGAAAGCACATTACAAAACTACAGGCCCCGAAATATGGAATGATACAGAAGGCAAAATAACTCATTTTGTTTCTTCTATGGGAACCACTGGCACTATAATGGGTACTTCCACCTTTTTGAAAGAAAAGAACACTGATATTCAAATAATAGGTGTACAACCTTGTGATAATGCGAGTATACCCGGTATACGTAAATGGCCAAAAGAATATTTACCCAAAATTTTTGATGCTAAAAAAGTAGATAGAATTATGGAAGTTAATGAAGAAGAAGCTAAATCAATGGCAAAAAGACTTGCCAAAGAAGAAGGAATTTTTTCTGGAATGAGTAGTGGCGGAGCTGCTACCGTTGCTTTACGCTTAGCTAGAGAATTAGATCATGGTGTAATTGTTTCAATAGTCTGTGATCGAGGAGATCGCTACCTTTCATCTAATCTATTTGATTAATAATTCTTAACCGTTTAATATACAAATAGAGCCAAATTTAAGCTCTCATATTATTGAAAGTTCTATCAAATAATCATCTTTATAAATAGGTGGAAATAAACGAAAACCTACAACCACTTTTTCTTTTTGAAGTAAAACATCATTCCAATAATAAGAACAATCATAACAGCCCAAACATAGTAGTATCCATATTTAGCATGTAATTCGGGCATGTGATCAAAGTTCATTCCATAAATACCTGCAATAAAAGTTAGTGGAATAAATATTGAGGCCATAATGGTTAAAACTTTCATTACCTCATTCATTTTATTACTCATATTGCTCATGTACATCTCCATTAAACTCATAGACATTTCGCGGTAAATCTGTAAACTCTCATTTATTTCAACCGTATGATCGTGTACATCTCTTAGAAAGAGTTTAGTATCTTTTGTAATTAAAGGGTTTTCCGAATCTATTAATCTACTAATCAATTCTTTTACAGGGTAGATCCATCTTCTTATCTTAAGTACTTCTTTTTTTAACTGCTGAATATTCTTTGCAACGATAGGCTCAGGATTGTTGTAAACCTCTTCTTCCAAACTTTCGATTCTATTGTTTAAATTCTCGATTGCTAAAAAGTAATTATCTACTATAGCATCTAATAACGCGAAGAACAAATAATCGCCTCCTCTTACTCTAATACGACCAAGTTTACCGGTTATACGATCTCTTAATCCATTAAAAACATCTGCCTTGACTTCTTGAAAGACTAAAACTGTATTCTCGAGCAGCACAAGTGCAATATGCTCCCCTATTATTTCATCTTCCTCAGATATATATAGCATTCTGAAAACAGCGAAAATATAATCATCATATTCATCAATTTTCGGGCGCTGTTCTGTATTTACAATATCCTCTAACACTAAAGGATTCAAATTAAAATGTTTGCCAATACGTTCTATGAAAGGTTCATCAGAAATACCGACAACATTTACCCATGAAATCTTATTTCTCCTATCTTCTTTTATAAATTCATCGAGATCAATAAACTCTTTGGTTTCAAAATTATCGGCATCGTAGGTCGTACTATAAATAATGCTGTCACCTGGTTCTTTATCGCCCATATAACTAATGGTGCCAGGTGCCTTACCCATTTTGTTCTGTTGACGAGACTTCCTCTTCTTTCTCTTTGGGAAGTTTAGTTTTTTGTTTGAAGCCATAAATGATTTTTTTTATATAATAAAACTCCTTTCTAACTATTAAAATTTAGCTTGTTTAAGAGTAAACCAGATCCAGGTGCAATTGTATTTAACTTAAAAAGAGAGCCAGGTTCCAACGATAATTTAATTTGATTTAAGGTAACTTCACTTTTACCCAATTGTACTAACACACCCATAATCATACGTATTTGATAACGCATAAAACCTTTCCCTTTAATTTTCAATATATAACTGTTTTCAGGAAAAAAATTAGCCGTTAAAACATCATTTTTCTCAATGCAGCAAGATTCAATGGTTCTAACTGTTTTAGTATTTGGCTTAAGACTTGCCGTGTATATTGAAAAATCATGCCTGCCCACAAATAATTCAGCACCTTGTTTCATGATTTCTAAATTAAGATCCTCTATATAATTTGTTATAAAAGGTGCACTGAAAGGATGATTTTTACATCCGAAAGAAAAGAAATAAAAATACTCTTTGGTTTTACTATCCTTGATTATGTTGAAATTTCGACTTACCGGTTCTATGGAGAGCAACCGAATATCAGAAGGTAAATTTTTATTAAATTCTATAATAAAGTTTTCTAAATCTTGTAATTCCTCTTCTAAAAAAAGTTCGAACGCACCATCTAAAGAAGAAACTTTGGCATCTGTTCTTCCAGCCCCTAATATCTTATAACTTCTATTGGGATATAAAAATTCAAACGTTTTGTTCAACATACCAACTATAGTACGTTGTTTAGGCTGTATTTGCCATCCACTATATCTAAATCCTAAATACTGTAACCGTACCAAATAGCAAAAACCTTGAATCTTCATGATGGTAAAAATAAATACAATACATGTAACCTTGTGTATATTATTAAAATACTCTTATGTTCATCCTTTTTTTATAAATTAGAGATTTAGGATTGTAATAAACTATAGGTAGTGTTTTAGTTGATATAATTAAGTAGTTTTAAGTACTGTAATTGTTAACCTTATAATCAAAAATAGTAATGTTTTTTTTAAGAAATAATCCTACTAAAGTTTTAATTACATAGGTTTTAAGAGATTGGACAACAAAATATACCTTTTGTCGAATTGTTTAAAATAAAGAGAATTCTTGCTCGTTCTTGAAGTAAAAAATAATGGTTTTCCAAGACCATTAAATCTAAATTAATATGAATTTTATTAAAAATATACTAACATGGAAACGCACATTAATTTTATCTGTTGGTATATTGGCATTATTAAACATTTTTAGTTTTTACGGGCTTTACACAAACAAGTTTTATTTCTTTAAAATTGACAATTACATATTTCCTTTACTATCAATCGTACATTTTATTTTTCTATACGTTTTATGGTTTAAGATAAAGGAAGATGAATTGAGCGATCCACCAATGCGCACACTTGAGTATTTACTATACATTATCTCGTTGGTTTATGTTTACAAACTTGTAGAAACCATAATCATTCTATTAAGTTACAATAGCTTCGACAATCACTTAATACCCAGCACTTTTTTACCATTAGGATATTTTATATTACTACTTTACATTTCACTCTTAATCGTTACATACTTAGCTATAGATTACAGAAAAAAAATAGTAGGAACATATCTTTTTGATGATATGAATCAGCATGTTGATCATTGGAAATAATCCAATAAACAAAAGCCCTTTCATAATTGAGAGGGCTTTTTGTTTATATACAAATATGATGTATTAAATACCATTTAAGAAGCTACTGTATAGGTCTTTAAATTCATAACCATCAGTAAAACGTTGCTTGTTCAACTTTTTGTAGGATACCAAGCCCCACAATAACAATTCTTTCAAGAAATAAACATCTTTTTCTGGGTACTCTGGCTGATGGTCCTTGATCAATTGATTTAAAGCAGGTATACTGTCTAAAGCACGTTTGTATTCTTCATCAGTGAAATCATCCAACAACTCAAATCCCTCACCTTGAAAAAACCAATGCAATAACTCGTCATACACGGTTTCTTCGTCTTTACGTTCTAATTTATTGATTTTCGGAAAGTACTTTGGAAACAATGATTTTACGGCATCATCGATTAAGATTTCTGCAACACCGTCAGCTCCCTCCTGCTCTCCTTCATACACCAATTCTATTTTACCGGTTATTGCTGGTATAATTCCCGCAAAATCACTTAAACGAACCATAGTTTTATCTGCACCGTTTAATAATGTCCTACGTTCTGCTGTGCTTAATAAATTTTCAAATGCTGTTATACTGGTGCGCGCACTCACTCCACTTTTTGCATCGACATATTCGCTCTCGCGTGCTTCGAAACTTACTTGTTCCAATAAATCCTTGGCCAAATCGGGTACATATATACTTTCTAATTGTCTGGCATCTAATTTAGCTTCTTGCTCGGTAATTTTGCGTGCCGTTTCGATATCGTCTGGGTAATGTGTTAAAATTTGCGACCCTATTCTATCTTTCAATGGCGTTACAATACTTCCCCTATTCGTATAGTCTTCAGGGTTTGCCGTAAAAATGAATTGAAGGTCTAAAGGCAACCGAAGTTTAAAACCACGAATTTGAATATCACCCTCTTGTAAAATATTAAAGAGTGAAACTTGTATTCTGGCCTGCAAATCAGGTAGTTCGTTAATAACAAAAATACAGCGGTTTGCACGCGGTATCATTCCAAAGTGAATCACTCTATCATCGGCATATGATAATCTTAAATTTGCAGCTTTAATAGGGTCTACATCTCCAATTAAATCGGCAACAGTAACATCTGGTGTGGCCAATTTTTCATAGAATCGGTCATCTCTATGTAACCATGAAATCGGAGTATCTTCCCCCTTTTCCGCAATAAGCTCTAAGGCATATCGCGACATAGGTAATAACGGATCATCATTAATTTCTGAACCATCGACAACAGGTATCCATTCATCCAACAGATTCACCATCAATCTGGCTAGACGTGTTTTTGCCTGTCCTCTCAAGCCTAAAAGATTGATATTATGTCGCGAAAGAATTGCACGTTCCAATTCTGGAATTACCGAATCTTCATACCCCCAAACACCTATAAAACTATCTTTACCGGCTTTTATATTATCGCGAAGATTATCGCGAAGTTCATCCTTAATTTTTTTTGTTTGATATCCGGCCTTTACTAACTGACCTAATGTTTTTATTTCTGTATGCTTCAATTTCATATATTTTTTTAATCAAATGGTAATAAATCTGGTTCTTGATATTCTATTTTGGCTTTTTCCGAATTAAAAATATCAAACCCATAGTGCGTATTCATCAAATCTTTAAAGTTATGTTTCAATCTTGGGAATTCAAGAATAAAATCCTTAAAAGTATCCGATTCAGATCTTAACATAAAATGATATACTGTTTTTATGCCAGCTATGGTCAATGTCTTATTGTATTTATGGCCAGCTCCTAAAAGTTTTACAAATGCCAACAACTGATTGTGAATATGCTCCTCTGCCTTTGCAACACCGTATCTATTTATTTGTAGCCAGGCAAGTCTCAAATGCGCTTCATGATCGAACAATGCTGCATTAAAAACCCCCGTTTTAAACTGCTCTTCAAATTCTAAATCATTTAAGTTGTAATGTGTATTCATTAGCGGTTTATAATTGCTATTCTATAATCTGTACTAGCTTTCTATTTTGGTTTTAAAATTGAAATATTTCTAAATAGCCAATACTTTGTAATAAATAATAAATACTATTTAAGCCGCTTCTTTCTGTTCGCCTCATAATCTTCAAAAATCATTTCCCCTAAACCTTTAAGTCCGGTGAAAAAAGCCTTGCCTTTATTGGCTTCCGTAAAATGACGTATAAATTGCATTAAATAAGGATCTTGTGCAATCATAAAGGTTGTAATGGGTATATGCAACTTTCGCGCCTCCCTCGCTTTATTATAACATTTTTCTACAATAAAATCATCAAGCCCCACACTGTTCTTATAATACGTACCATCGGGCATGCGCAGGCAACTAGGCTTACCATCGGTAATCATAAAAATCTGTTTATTGGTATTTCTTTTTCTACGCAACATGTCCATTGCTAACTGTAAACCGGAAACGGTATTGGTATGGTAAGGTCCCACTTTTAAATAGGGCAGATCTTTAATAGGAATTGGCCATGCATCGTTACCAAAAACCAATATATCTAAAGTGTCTTTAGGGTAACGGGTAGTAATAAGTTCTGCCAATGCCATCGCCACTTTTTTTGCTGGTGTAATACGATCTTCACCATATAATATCATACTATGGCTAATATCGATCATTAGCACGGTGCTCATCTGCGCTTTATATTGCGTGTCTTCAACAACCAAATCTTCTTCGCTAAGCTGAAAACTGCCCATACCATGATTTATTTGGGCATTTTTAAGGCTCTCGGTCATAGAAATGTTATCAAGGCCATCACCATAACGGTATTCTCTAAAATCGCCAGTATGTTCATCACTCTGTCCAGATTTACCTGTTTTATGGTTGCCGGTACCGCTGCGTTTCAGTTTACCGAAAATTTGGTCTAATGCACGCTGACGAATAATACGTTCCATTTTAGCCGTAATCGAAATATCACCGCCCTTACCTTCTTCACCTTTATCGCCGTCACCACCGCCATCTTCATACTCTTCACGTATATAACCTTTCTGCTTTAATTCCTCAATAAAATCTTCAATCGTATAATCTTCGGTGGTTAGTTCATATTCCTTGTCCAATTCTTGTAGCCAATCAATGGCTTCGTCAAAATCGCCAGAAGTATGTATAATCAGTTCTTGAAAAATATCAAAAAGCTTATCAAAAATAGATTGTTCGGGAGCTTCATATTTTTGAAATCGATACCCTTTTCTTACATTCATAGTCATACTATAAAATTAACACATTTCAATTGGATGCCCGTCGTATTTATAAAATGTTAACGTTATTGTTTAATATTTTAGGTAGATTTAAATTATATATAAATCGGTAAACACGCAAAGAAGAAATAAACCTATTCTAACTAATAAATGGCTACCTAAAATGGCCGAATTGAACATTATAAAAAAAAGAGCCATCAACGAACAGCCATTAACAATCAAACAAATAAAAGGGTTTATAGATACGCCACCGATTTGGGAGCAAACGCAGTATGGAATAGAGCAGTTTAAATTTCCAATAATCGATTTGTCCGACTTCACAACCATTCCCATTCCAGAAAATTTGCGCCTGGGGCATCAAATAGAATATGCCTGTAAGCAACTATTAGAAATTTCGGAACAGTATAAAGTGCTTGTTTATAACCTACCTATTCGTGAAGAAAAGCAGACTTTAGGTGAAATAGATTTTATACTGAAGGATGTTGTTACCGAACAAATTATACATGTAGAACTCACCTTTAAATTCTATATTATAAATACGGATATTGTTGAACCCTTGCACCAATTGATAGGCCCCAACAAACGTGATTCATTTTTCATGAAAATGGAAAAAATAAAGAACAGGCAATTTACTTTATTACATTCCACCGCTGGTATAAAAGCATTGGCCGATAAGGGCATATCTATTACCGGCTTAGTACATCAAACCTGTTTTAAGGCACAACTCTTTAAACCTTATACAGTCAAGACGCTACAAATGGACCCGCTAAACGAAAAATGTGTTGTTGGGTATTGGTTACGATTACCCGACTTTACAACCGAAGCATTTACAGCCTACCAATTTTATATACCCAATAAAAGGCAATGGGTTTTAAACCCCATTTCTACTTCTGAATGGACTTCGCATGCGAATACGTTATTATATATAGAACAACAGCTACTTAAACAAAATTCACCTATGGTTTGGATGAAAAGAAGTGACACCGAGTTTGAAAAGTTTTTTATGGTGTGGTGGTGATGGAAAAGTATAAAAATTTTAAAATAAAAGAAATAGATTATATTTTTTTGGTTGATAACTGCTAAAAAGCAGATTTTTTCTACGGGTATGAATAGGTTGCTTTTGATGAAAACATATAAGCTGGATATAGCATTTGTTGATATCCCTTTGTTAGCAAACATTAAAACCTCAATTCACATGGAATCCTTAACCGAAAATCCATATTCCTCGAAAATCATTCTAACCATAATTGCTGTTGTGGTTAAATTAGCTTTAGATGCTATAATGCAAGCCTTTTTTAATGTTAAGCCAGAGGATTTCGAAAATGATAACAAGGAATATGCAGTAATCATGTTAACCCACCTTTCCGACTTGCTACTTAACATCAGAAAAGATTTATACTCGAAAAAGACCAACTTAAAAAGAAGTGAAATGTTAGAATTTATGATAAATGATATTAAGAAACATCAGAACAGAATAAGTAATTATAAATAAAACATTTGCTAAAAACACCTATAATTACTTGCGGGCAGATTTTCCATTCGGAAAATCCACGCATATCCAATATGTTTAGTTTGAGAGCCAAAATCCTGTTGGATTTCACACCGCAACAAATCATAGATAAACGTTGTTAATCATTGTGAAAAAGTCAAAAACCCAATAATTTAAATGGAAAGTAAAAACTTGAATTTGATTCTTGGAATTGTTTCCACATTCGTATTTACTGGACTACTCATGGACTAAGAACCTTTTAATTATAGAGGATTGCGAATTGACATTCGCAATCCTAGAATGATATTTTTACTGATTGCAGTCATAAATTTCGCTAGTTATATTGGTTTGAAAAAAAGTACTGATTTAATTCAATTTCTAAATTATTAAGTTAAAAAGAATTGTGAAAACTTAAATTTTAGCTGAAAATTACTGAACAAGACGGATAAAAACATTTGGTATCCTTTACAAAATAATTTATTAGGATAGCATTAAATAGAAGAATAAAGCGTAATAAAAAATTAAAACCAAGTATAAACAACGAAATGGTTACAACGTATAGCTCATGGCGGTCGAAATTTCGATATGAAAATTCTAGCCTGATTTGGTAACTTAGGGCTACAGTGGAAAAGTCCGTTGGACATTTTCCACAACGGAGCCATATATTAACCGTTTAAAAACCATTCAAATCCCTATAAATTAACCGCCATGAAAACCAAAAAACTATATCAACTCAGTTATCTTTTCATTTTACTAATCACCACTATTGCAAATGGACAAATCTATGGCCGTAATGGTATGGTAGTATCGAGCAGTGAAATTGCTTCGGAGGTAGGCGTTGATATACTTGAAAAAGGTGGTAACGCCATTGATGCCTCCGTGGCTACGGCATTTGTTTTGGCGGTAACACACCCTTCCGCAGGAAATATTGGCGGTGGCGGTTTTTTGGTCTTTATGGATGCCAGTGGAAATGCCACCACGATCGACTTTCGGGAAAAGGCACCGCTAGCGTCATCGCCGACCCTATTTTTAGATGGCGCAGGCAACCTACCCGAGGGTAAGAATCTATACGGAATGGAATCTACCGCAAACCACATTGGAGCGAAGTCTGTTGGCGTGCCAGGAACCGTTGCGGGTATGTATATGGCACATCAAAAATATGGCTTGTTACCCTGGGCCGATTTGGTACAACCGGCCATAGATATTGCTACTAACGGATTTCCATTGACATACAGCCTTTATGAAGCAGAGACCTTTTTTAGCGCCAACTCCCCTATTCCATTTCTACAGGAGTATTTTAAAAAGGATAATGGGGATTTTACCGAGTTTGGGGAACTTTGGAAACAACCGGAACTGGCCCAGACCTTAATTGAAATTCGTGATTACGGTCAGGATGGATTCTATAAAGGAAAAGTCGCCAAAGAAATTGTACGGTACATGAAGGAGAAAGGGGGTATCATCACCATGGATGACCTAAAAAAATATAATGCAGTGGAACGTAATCCCATAAAAGGCACTTTTAATGGTTATGATATTTACTCCATGCCACCGCCCAGTTCTGGCGGTGTGGCTTTAGTGGAAATGATGAACCTTATGGAATTGGCCGATTTAAAAACCATTGAATTCAATTCTACAGAATACGTGCATCTAGTTGCCGAAGTG
This sequence comes from uncultured Maribacter sp., assembly GCF_963975365.1. Taxonomy (GTDB): domain Bacteria; phylum Bacteroidota; class Bacteroidia; order Flavobacteriales; family Flavobacteriaceae; genus Maribacter. The sequence goes on from NZ_CAXBGF010000003.1 coordinate 66,124, forward strand.
ATGCGCAGGGCTTTTGCGGACCGTGCAGAATTTATGGGCGATGCCGATTTTAACGAAAACCTTCCGTTAGATAAACTCACCTCCAAAGCATTTGCGAATAAACGATTCGAAAATATTGATATGACCAAGGCATCGGTCAGTGATTCCACCAAATTTGGGCAACTATACGATGGTAGCAGCACCACACACTTTTCGGTTGCGGATGCACAAGGCAATGCGGTATCCGTTACATACACGTTGGAACATAGCTATGGTTCTGGGATGGGTTCCAAAAAATTGGGCTTTATTTTCAATAACGAAATGGGCGATTTTAACCCAATACCAGGCGTAACCACTACGGACGGACTCATTGGTACGGACCCTAATTTAATTCAGCCTGAAAAACGAATGCTATCCAGCATGACGCCTACTATTGTGGCTAAAGATGGCAAACCGTATTTAATTATCGGCAGTCCGGGTGGGCGGACCATTATAAACACCGTTTTTCAGACGGTACTCAATGTTTTAGCTTATGATATGCGGGTAGACAAGGCCATTGAGGCAATGAAAATTCACCACCAGTGGTTACCAAATACCATAGAATATGAGAACGGACTTCTTTCACCAGACACCATAAAGAACTTACAAGCCATGGGGCATACCCTGGAAGCCACCAATGTACTAGGGGAACTGATGGGGATTCAAATAGATACCGAAAACAAAATTCTAATTGGCGCATCCGATTCTTCTAGCCCAGATGGCGCTGCGGTGGGGTATTAAATTGATATTTTAATTTATTCAGAATATTTAGTTTTGTCACTATAAAACAAGTTAGATGGTGCGAAAAGTACAAGAAATAACCGCTGAAGAAACTTGGCCTATTCGCCAAATAGTTATGTGGCCCAATAAACCTTTGAATTTTATAAAACTAAATAGTGATTTTGAGGGAAGACATTTTGGGTTGTTTTTGGATGAAACCTTGGTATCGGTAATTTCTTTGTTCACTGAAAATAGTATAGCCCAGTTTCGAAAATTTGCTACCCTACAAGAATACCAAGGTCAAGGTATAGGGAGCCAATTACTTACAGAAATTATGCAAGTAGCCGAAAAGGAAAGAGTACTAAAAATTTGGTGCAATGCCCGAAAAGAAAAAACGAATTACTACGCCAAATTTGGTTTAAAAGAAACAGCGATAACATTTAGTAAAGAGGGTTTTGATTATATAGTAATGGAAAAAATACTTTAAAACCACCTATGACAATGGAATACGACCATATCACAGCTTTGCATTACGCCGCTTACAGGCCTTCTTTACATACCGAGATTTTAAAATCACATCTAAGTTCTAAACCCTCCTATACTTTGGGATTGGATATTGGTTGTGGTACCGGACGATCCTCTATTTCATTGTCAAATTTTTGTAAAAAAGTAATTGGTGTAGATCCTAGCAAAGAAATGTTAGATAAATCGCTAAACCATTCTCGAATTACCTATAAACTAGCCGATTCTAATGCACTCAATTTTGATAATGATGAATTTGATATCATAACCTTTGCGGGTTCTCTATTCTATGCCAAATCACAAGCTGTGCTTAATGAAACTATAAGGGTGGCTAAGAATAAATGTAAAATAATTATCTATGATTTTGAAATAGTTCTAGAACCGGTTTGCAAACAATTAGGACTTGAAAATGAACCAACACCATCATCTAATTATGACCACCAGATAAACTTTTCTGGGCTTAATGAACAGTTTATAAAGCTGATTATTGAACAAATAAATCAAGTTAAGCTAGATATCGAACCTTCGGACCTAGCCCATTTACTTTTGTCCTCAAAAAATAACTATGCGAGATTGGTTCACAAGTTTGGCATTACTACTATTTATGATAAAACGGTAAAGCAGTTACAGGCTATTTTCACAAATGAAAAGATTTCATTGAATGCAACGACTTACATGACTTCTTATGAAGTGATAAAATAATCTGAAAGTAGTTGCAAGTTATTTTTTCCGCTTCATCAACTCCGCCTCAATATCTTTTAAGGTAAAACCCTTAGCTTGTAAAAGCATTAGATAGTGAAAAAGCAAATCTGCACTTTCATAAAGGAAAAGCGCGTCATTATCATCCATTGCTTCAATAACGGTTTCTACCGCTTCCTCCCCTACTTTTTGGGCTATTTTATTGATCCCTTTTTTGAATAAAGATGCTACATAAGATTTTTCATCATCCGCAGCCGTACGCCTTTGTTCTATTGTTACTTCCAATTCAGAGAAAAACCCGAACTGAGAGTTGTTTTCTTCTTCCCAACAAGTATCGGTTCCTTTATGGCACGTTGGGCCTACTGGGTTTACTGAAATAAGTAATGAATCGTTATCACAATCGTTCTTAATGGAAACAAGGTTCAAGAAATTTCCACTTTCTTCACCCTTGGTCCAAAGTCGTTTTTTAGTCCTGCTAAAAAAAGTAACCTTACCGGTTTGTATCGTTTTCTCCAATGAATCTTCATTCATATACCCCAGCATCAGTACATTTTTAGTGTGTGCATCTTGTATGATAGCAGGTACCAGTCCGTCACTCATTTTATCCCAGTTTGGTGTATTAAATTTCATATCTGTACTTATATTTCATTCTTAATTTAATCATGCCCGTTATTCTGCATATATTTCAGAATCACATTATGATGAGCTCAATTTTTATTTAACTCTGAATCTAGTTTAAGGTAACTCCAATTATTTTTTTAACAACCTACAATTATTGAAGCGCGAATTCAACAGCTGCATGCGCATGCTCTTTGGTGGTATCAATAACCACAATATCACAATCTTCTTGCTGAATTAGCAAAGGTATTTCGGTACAACCTAAAATAACACCTTCAGCCCCTTCTTTTTTAGATTTTTTAATGATGTCCAAATATTGTTTTTTAGACGCGTTGGTTATAATGCCTTTAGATAATTCGGAATAGATAATAGTATGCACTATTTCTCGGTCTTCTTTATTCGGTATCAGCACTTCAATTCCAAACTGATGCTTTAAAACATCCTTATAAAAATCGAGTTCCATTGTATATTTGGTTCCCAATAACAACACTTTCTGACAGCCTTTGTCCTTAACTACTTTACCCGCTACTTCTGCTATGTGCAATAGAGGAACGGTGATTTTTTCTTTAATGGCTGGCACGCTTAAATGCATGGTATTGGCACAAATTAAAATAATTTTAGCACCGGCATTTTGTAAACGTACTGCAATATCGGTCATTTCGGTATGTAAAGTATCCCAATCACCTGCTGCTTGTTTTGTTGAAATATCAGCAAAATTTACCGACTCTAGTATGCATTTGCAAGAGCTTTGTCCGCCAAGTTTTTCAGCAACTTTAGAATTCAACAATTGGTAGTACAACTGTGTAGACTGCCAAGTTATACCTCCAATTAAACCTATTTTTTTCATTTCTTAAGCCTTATTCATTACTATTTTCTGTCTAAGCATAAACAATGTGACTTTTCATGTTTCAATCTTTATGACTAAACGCTGTATGACATTTTGCCAAACAGAAAACTAAATACGTACCGGAATACCATTATCTCGTAACTCCATCTTCAATTCTTGAATTCCAATTTCCTTAAAGTGAAAAACACTTGCTGCCAAGGCGGCATCCGCTTTTCCTTCAATAAAAGTATCGGTAAAATGTTGTTTGTTTCCTGCTCCTCCAGAGGCGATGATGGGAATATTCAATTCCGTCGATAATTTAGCCAAAGCCTCATTTGCAAATCCGTCTTTAGTCCCATCATGGTCCATAGAAGTGAATAAAATTTCTCCTGCACCACGTTCCTCCACTTCCTTTGCCCACTCGAACAATTTACGTTCCGTTGGTACTTTACCACCCACTAAGTGAACGATCCATTCTCCAGCAATCTGTTTGGCATCAATGGCAACAACGATACATTGTGAGCCAAATTTTGCGGACAAATCATTGATCAATTGCGGATTTTTTACGGCAGAAGAATTTATAGAAACTTTATCCGCGCCATTTTGAAGTAAAATATCCACATCCTCTACTGAAGATATACCGCCACCAACAGTAAAAGGGATGTTTACTTTCTCCGCTACACGATACACCAACTCGGCCAATGTTTTTCGTTTCTGTTCCGTTGCCGAAATATCCAGGAAAACCAATTCATCAGCACCTTCTTTACTATAGATTTCCGCTAATTCTACTGGATCACCGGCATCGCGCAAATCAACAAAATTGACACCTTTTACGGTTCTTCCATCCTTTATATCCAAACAGGGAATTATTCTTTTTGCTAGCATAGTTTTTCATCACCCTGAACTTGTTTCAGGATCTCATTATTTAGTAATCCAAGGTCTGAATAGTTGGATTTTTCTGTTTGATAAAATTTAATTTCCAATCAAGATGACAATTTTTCAAATGTTTTTCCCTTGAAATGGCCCTATTAATATCTGTAAACTCTTCAAAATAAACTAAATCCACTAGACTATATTTTTTAGTGAATTTTGAACCCTCACCCAATGCATGTTCCAAAATTCTTTTTGATAAACTGGAAGTTACTCCAATATAAAAAGTAATTCGGTACTTATTTGTCTTAATATTTACAAAGCTTTGTTGCATAAGATGTGTGACCCTGAAACCAGTTCAGTGTGACGTTATTCATTTTTTACATTCAAATCTACCCCATCATAAAAGCCTAAATCGGTATTCTTTAATTGCTTTACCCAAAAGGCAATTTGCCCGGTATGATATGAATAATGTTCCACGGCATGAAGAATAATACCTACCCCAGAAAATGTAAACCCCTGTACAGACCTCATTCTTACCAATTGGTTGGGCGTTGCATCAAAAATTACGCGTTTCGCTGTATCTACAACATCTTCCAATTTTTTCAACAATTCTGCTTTGGTGAGTCCGCCAGTGGCAGAAAATTCGGCGTCACGATTTCTTTTGTCTTCATTTTCACCCAAAGATGAAATAATGTACTGTGAAATATTTCCACACAAATGAAGCATTAAATTCGCAATACTGTTTAATGAAGAATTCGGTTTTTGCCACACCTCTTCATCTGAAATATCCGAAAGACTTTTCTTTATCATTCGGGTACTTTCATCCATACGGTACAGGGCATTCTTTACCAATTCTTCAATTAATTGAGATTCTTTATCCATTACTTAAAATATAAGATTCTAACTGCTTTAAACTGATTCTATTCTCATAAATGGCTTTACCTATAATGGTACCTTCACAGCCCATTTCTGCCAATTTGGGCAGTTCATTAAAAGTAGAAATACCACCGGAGGCAATTAATTTTAGTGCACGAACAGTTTGGTCTTCGACTGCGCTCAGACTGACATTTATATTTTCTATTATTTTCCGATACAAATCAAACGACGGACCTTCTAACATACCGTCTTTACTGATATCGGTACAAATAACATATTGAATTCCTTTTGATAGATATGACTTAATAAACGGAATAAGTTCCTCTTTAGATTCCTCTTGCCATCCAGAAACGGCTACTTTTTCATCCATAGCATCTGCGCCTAAAATTATCTTCCCTGCACCATGTTTTTCAATCCAACCAAGAAAAGTATCAGAGTCTTTAACGGCAATACTGCCACCGGTAATTTGTTTGGCCCCACTTTCAAAAGCAATCCGCAAATCATTATCCGTCTTTAATCCGCCACCAAAATCTATTTGCAAACTAGTCTGGGAAGCTATTTGTTCCAATACCTTATGGTTTACAATATGCTTCGATTTTGCTCCGTCCAAATCTACCAAATGCAAATAGTTTATGCCATGGGCTTCAAACTCTTTAGCAACTTCTAAAGGACTTTCATTATATATTTTTTTAGTATCGTAATCGCCTTTGGAAAGACGGACACATTTACCATCAATAATATCAATTGCAGGAATAATTCTCATGTTTTTTTACTCTAATATTTGTTTATCTACCGACATCCATAATGGTGAATCGGCTATTTTTTTAAATCCATATCTCTCATACAATTGGTGTGCATCTTTCGTCTTTAGCGCCAATGTCTTTAGGTTTTTTATAACTGAATCGGCCAACATATGTTCAACAAGTAATTTGCCAAATCCCTGTCCTTGAAATTTGTCAAGGATAATAACATCCATAAAATATCCAAAATAAGTATAATCCGTAACGACCCTGGCATAACCAATTTGTTCGTTATCCAAGGTATACATACCAAAGCAATACGAATTTTCAATGGTCTGTTCTATTTCCGTTAACGTTCTTCCTTTTCCCCAATAAGTTTTGGCAATGAACTTTTGAATCTCATTCGTATTCAATAACCTTTTATCGGTCGATATAAAATAGTTGGGTTCCATTACATTCTTAAAAAATTATCAAGAATCGTTTCACCTACTGAACTACTCTTTTCTGGGTGAAACTGAGTTCCATAAAAATTATCCTTTTGTAAGGCTGCGCTATATTCAACTCCATAAAAACACTGAGCAATTGTTTCACTGCATAACGGCGCGTAAAAACTATGCACTAAATAAATATGCTCTTTTTCTTGAACATCTATAAATAAGGGTGACTTCAAATTTGTTATCTGATTCCATCCAATCTGTGGAACCTTTACTTTAGCATCAAATTTAACAACATCAACATCAAAGATGCCTAGACCCTTAGTTTCTCCTTCTTCAGATGAATGACACATTAATTGCATTCCCAAACAAATACCCAAAACAGGCTGTTTTAAAGTTGGAATGATTTTATCCAAACCACTATCACGCAGTTTTTTCATTGCACTACTTGCCTCTCCCACACCAGGAAATATAACTTTATCGGCATTTTGAATTTCCGATACATCGTTACTTAAAACCGCTTCATAACCCAATCTCCTAATGGCAAACTTAATACTCTGTATATTTCCTGCACCGTAATTTATGATGACTATTTTCATTAAAACTAGTATTAAGTAGTTAGTATTAAGTACAAAGCAAATCTTAAAAGACTGAATACTTTGTACTTATTACTAAATACTATTTTAAAGAACTCCTTTTGTACTTGGTAAAACCATCTTCTCTACATCACGTTTTACGGACATTTTTATACTCTTTGCAAAAGCTTTGAATATGGCCTCGATCTTATGGTGTTCATTGGTACCTTCTGCTTTAATATTTAGGTTGGCTTTGGCACCGTCAGTAAATGATTTGAAGAAATGATGAAACATTTCGGTTGGCATATCCCCTACCTTTTCACGCTTAAAGTCTGCATTCCATACCAACCAATTTCGCCCTCCAAAATCAATTGCGGATTGCGCTAAACAATCATCCATTGGCAAACAAAACCCATAGCGTTCAATGCCCAATTTATTCCCTAATGCACTATGAAAAACCTCGCCTAATGCTATACCGGTATCTTCTATCGTGTGATGCTCATCGACCTCCAAATCACCATCAACTTTTATGGTTAGATCCATTTGTCCATGCCGTGCCAACTGGTCCAGCATATGGTCAAAAAAAGCCAATCCGGTTTTGATATCGCTTTTACCTGTACCGTCAAGGTTTAGTTTAATGGAAATATCGGTCTCATTGGTTTTTCTATGAATTTCGGCAGTTCTATCCTTTAATTTCAAAAATTCATAAATCTTTTCCCAATCGTTACTTTCAATGGCTATGTAACTTTCTAGTTCATCTCGTTTTATAGTGATTTCAGCAGTGCCTAAATTCGTTTCGTCATTGATAAAAATACCTTTAGCGCCTAGGTTTTTAGCCAATTCCATATCTGTTAATCGATCCCCAATTACAAAAGAATTCTCCAAATCGTATACATCGGAAAAATATTCGGTTAACAATCCAGTGCCTGGTTTTCTAGTATTGGCATTTTCATGCGGAAAAGTGCGATCTAGAAATACCTTATCAAAGAAAACCCCTTCATTTTCAAAGGATTTTAGAATAAAATTGTGCACTGGCCAAAAGGTATCTTCAGGAAAAACATCGGTACCTAAACCATCTTGATTGGTAATCATCACCAACTCATAATCCAACTCCTTAGCAATTTTTCCTAGAAAAGTAAATGCCTTAGGATAAAATATCATTTTCTCAAAAGCATCTATCTGCTCATCAATGGTTTCTTTGATAATGGTACCGTCACGGTCTATAAATAATACTCGTTTTTTACTTTTCATATGAATTCGATATTGCTTTTAAAGCGGTAATTACACTATTATTTTCTTTGGATGTACCAACGGTAAACCTCAGTGTATTTTGGCATAAAGGTTGAGTTGTACGATTTCTAACGACAACACCTTTTGCCAATAACTGATGATATCTTAATGTTGCATCATCCACTTTTATCAATACAAAATTGGCGTCTGTTGGATAAATTGTTTCAACAAAGGAAATCGTATTTAAGGCATCAATAAGTTTTGTGCGTTCATTTAAAATTTCATTCACCTCATTTTTAACGGATGCCTTATCCAACACTCGTGTAATTGCCTTATCCTGTGTTAATTGATTAACATTATAAGGGGGCTTAATTTTATTTAAAACAGCAATAATCTCAGTTGATGCAATGCAAATGCCCAACCGTATACCTGCCATGCCATAGGCTTTGGATAATGTTTGCGTGACTATTAAATTTGGAAAATCTGCAAGTTTTGATGTCCAGCTCTCTTCGGGTGAAAAATCGACATAAGCCTCGTCAATAACTACGAGCCCGTTGAACGAATTTAATAGTTCCTCTATTAAATTCGTGGAAAAACTATTTCCTGTAGGATTATTAGGAGAGCAAATAAACAATAGTTTAGAATTCACATCAATAGCTTTCTTAATTTCAGGAATATTAGGCTGAAAATCATTAGTTAACAACACTTCTCTATTTTCTACCAAATTGATGCCAGAAAGTACCTTATACATTCCATAAGTTGGTGGAAGTGTAATAATATTATCCTGCTTAGGCTCACAGAAAGCCCTAAACAACAAATCTAAAACTTCATCACTACCATTACCTAAAAGGATATTCGCCTCATCAACACCTTTCTGGTCCGCTAAAATGGCTTTCAAACTTCTTTGTTGCGGATCTGGATACCGATTTACCCCGTTCTCGAACGGATTCTCGTTCGCATCCAAAAATATCATGGTAGAACCATCGGAAACATATTCGTCACGTGCGGAAGAATACGGACTTAACCCCTTTACATTTGCCCTTGTTATGTTATTTAAATTGAAACTCATTAGTACAAAATTAGGTCTCGACTGCGCTCGACCGGACAACAATTAATTTTTTAAACTCTTTAATCTTAAGGTAACCGCATGTTTATGTGCCTGTAAACCTTCTGCTTCCGCCATAAGTTCTATAGCGTTTCCTATAGCCTTTATACCTTTCTCGGTGATTTTTTGAAAAGTCATGCTTTTCATAAAACTATCAAGATTTACCCCACTATATTGTTTAGCATAGCCATTTGTTGGTAAGGTATGATTGGTACCAGAGGCATAATCCCCAGCACTTTCGGGCGTATAATTTCCAATAAAAACAGACCCCGCATTTTGAATATTTTCGATATAAAAATCTTCATTCTCTACACAAACAATAAAATGTTCTGGCCCATATTCATTGATCAAGTCAATAGCTTCTTGATCATTATCTACATAAATCAATTTACTATTGACTATTGCTTGTCTCGCAATTTCTTTTCTTGGCAAAACTTCCAACTGAGACAAAACCTCTTTCTCAACGGAATCTATTAACATATTAGATGTTGAAACCAAAATAACCTGACTATCGACCCCATGCTCCGCCTGACTTAATAAATCGGAAGCAACGAAGGCCGCATTTGCAGTATCATCAGCAACCACAAGTAATTCTGAAGGCCCGGCTGGCATATCAATAGCAACACCATGCTTTGTTGCTATTTGTTTTGCTACTGTAACATATTGATTGCCTGGTCCGAAAATTTTATACACTTGCGGAATGGTCTCAGTTCCAAATGTCATACCGGCAATAGCCTGAATACCTCCAACCTTTACAATTTTGGTTACACCACATAAATTGGCGGCATATAAAATAGCAGGATTCAAATTCCCTTTCTTATCAGGTGGGGAGCATAATACAATTTCCGCGCATCCAGCTAAGACAGCAGGTACGGCCAACATTAAAATTGTTGAAAATAAAGGTGCCGTTCCCCCAGGAATATAAAGACCCACTTTCTGAATAGGTCTTTTTTCTTGCCAACAAGAGACTCCAGGTGACGTTTCTACAGTTACACGACCCGTTTTTTGGGCTTTGTGAAATACTTCTATATTAGATTTAGCAAGTTGAATAGCGTCTTTAAGCTCCTCAGAAACCAATAAATCCGCTTCATTAATCTCTGCTTGGGAAACCAATAAATTAGCTAGTACAACCTTATCGAATTGTTCTGTATACTTTAAAAGGGTAACATCTCCATTATCGGCAACCTCTTTAAATATACCATTTACCAATCCTTCAATATCGGCTACGGTCTGTGTAGGACGCTTTAAAACAGAGTCCCAATCTTCTCTTTTGGGATTAAATATTTTATTCATTTTTATTTAGTTGTTGGTTGATGGTTGTTTGTTGCTCTTTTACAAAATGTAAAAAGAACAATAAACTTTTCAACTAATATCAATTCCGAATACTACTTAAAACTCATTACTATCTTATAATACCATTTTCTCAATTGGGCAAACGAGAATGCCTTCTGCCCCTGCCTTCTTCAACTCATCAATTACTTCCCAGAATTTGTCTTTATTTATTACGGTGTGTACAGAACTCCAACCTTCATCGGCCAAGGGTAAAACAGTTGGACTGCGCATTCCTGGCAATAACTTTAGAATTCCATCTAATTTATCATTTGGAGCATTAAGCAATACATATTTAGAGCCTCTTGCCCTTAAAACGGATTGAATTCTAAATTGTAACTTATCCAGTAACTCTTTTCTTTCCTGGGTTATTTTTGGTGAAACTGCCAAAACTGCTTCACTGGTAAGCATTACTTCTACCTCTTTTAAATTGTTTTTAAACAAGGTACTTCCGCTAGATACAATATCACAAATTGCATCGGCCAAACCAATATTTGGAGCAATTTCTACAGAACCACTAATTATGTGTAAATCAGCAGTAACTCCCTTGTCCTTTAGGTAATTTATAACCGTGTTTGGATAGGAAGTGGCTATGCGCTTACCTTCAAAATCCTTAACCGAATTATATTTCACAGATTTTGGTACAGCCAAGGAAACTTTGCATTTAGAAAAACCTAGTTTTTCTACTATAGAAATATCCTCGCCTTTTTCAATTAATACGTTTTCTCCGATAATTGCGATATCTACTACTCCATCTCTTAAATATTGAGGAATATCGCCATTTCTCAAATAAAAAACTTCTATAGGAAAATTTCTCGAGGAAGCTTTGAGCTGGTCTTTTCCATTATCTATGGAAATTCCACAGTCCTTTAATATTTGAAGGGATTCCTCATTAAGTCGTCCTGCCTTCTGAATAGCAATTCTAATTTTTGTCATTTTATTAATTTAATGCTTGACCAACCAAAACAGAGTTAAATACAAAACCCGTTTGATTGCTCAAACGGGTTTTAAAATATGTTGTACTACTACAATACATTCCTACCTCGCCTGAGCGTGAGTATGGAAATGATGATGTGTAGTTCTGTTTTTCATTATATTGTAAAAGTATAAGGTATTTTTGATTTCACAAAACAAATGTTTAAAATGAAACAAAAACTTTAGCCTTCGTGTTTTAGTTATTACCTAAAATTAATGGTAGACCTTCTCCACCACCACCCACAATGACCACTTTAGAATTTGGGGACTCCGCTAATTTTAAGGTAGCATCAATTCCTTTATCCTTTAAAATCTGGTCATTTAATGAAGCGCTTAGAATACGGTTGGCATCTGCTTTCCCTTGTGCTTCAATGGTTACTTTTTCAGCCTCTTTTTTAGCGGTCACCAAACGAAATTCATATTCCAAGGATTCCTGTTCCTGTCTAAGCTTGCGCTCAATAGCATCCTTGATAGTTCCCGGCAAGGTAACATCACGTACCAAAACCTCATTTAATTGAACATTCTGTTTATCCAAAATCTTTTTTGTCTCTTCAAATATTTCATCTTGGATGGCATCTCGCTTACTGGAATATAACTGTTCTGGGGTGTATCTCCCAACTACGCTACGGGCCGCACTTCTAATGGCCGGCTTAATTACACGATCTAAGTAATTTTCCCCTAAATTCTGGTGCAGAAATCCTAATTCGTTCGGAACTGGTTGATACCAAGCAGAGGCATCGATTTGAATTTCCAAACCATTCGATGATAATACTTTCATTTGTTCAAAAAGTTCTTGCTGACGTACTTCATAAACAAAAACCTTGTTCCATGGCGCAACAATGTGAAAACCCTCACCCATTGGGGGCTCATCAGTTACAACACCACCTCCAAAGGTCTTATATAGAACTCCTGCTTGCCCGGAGCCTATGGTTATGGTGGATTTAGAAATTCCAATAATCAATACAATAAAAATAAATATTGCGGGTAACGCAATCTTAGGTAACTTATCCATTCGTGTCTATTTAAATTAATCCGTTATATTTTCTGATAAACCATTCTGCCGTGAAAGCAAAAACGATGATTGCCAAAAGCAATTTGAAATCTATCAAAGATACGATATTTTCAGTGCTTTTCTCTGTGGGCACATAGGTATCATTTTCAATTAATTCGGCTATTAAAGTTTCTATTTGCGAAGGATAAAATTGTTTTCCTCTAGCGTTTAAAGCAAGTTTTTCCATTTTTAAATTATCGCTAGATACAAACTGGTTTTCCATATCAAATTCAGAAATAACAAATGTGCCGACTTCAGATTTACTTTCATTTGCAACTGATACTCTAAAGTCATATTCACCGGCTAAAAGATTAGAAAGGTCTGCTTCAAAATATCCATTTTTTAAAACCATAGGATTATCCTGAATTAAATTTGTATTCCTATTAGTTACCTTAATATTCATTTTTACATTAGGATCAAACAAAAAGGCCTCGTCAAAAAAAGTTGCGGTTATAATGGTGTTTGTACTGCCTTCATAAATTTTTTCATATTCGACATTAAGGCGCGACTTATTCTTTGTACTGGTAAGGTATCGAATTAAATTACCGACGAATTCGTCAAAATTGATAAAATCACCGGTATTTCTAAATGTTTGCATTCGCCATTTCCAAAGATTTTCGCCAACTAGCAAAGCCTGTTTTTTTGAATTATCCGCTATGATAGACAATAACGGCTGTTGTACATTCAATCCTTTTATTTGAGTACCAAGCAATGCCTCATAAGATTTTTGAAAAATAATAGGTCCAGCATCACTTAATAATGGAGGGAAATCTGTTAAATCGAATTTAGAAATATCATACTTTGAAAATACATTATTCAATAACCCAAAAACTTCTTGCTTTGGATATCCATTTTCAATCTCAAAACCAAGATTCTCCTCATTCAAAAATGAATAATCTGCATGGGAACCTGTAATTATAAAGGTATTTGCATTTTTACTTTTAGCAAAATTCAATGATGGTTTAAAACTAATAGTTGGCTGATAAAAAATGAATAAATCCAGTTGATCTAAAGTACTATTAGTAACATTTGGCTTTAAAATGGTTACTTCTCTTTGCTCATTACTTTCTATAGCTTTCTTGAGAGTTCCCAAATCAGGGTGCAAAATATCGGCAATCAATCCTATTTTAGTTTTCTCATTAATTACCTCAATACTAGTAGACCTTCTATTGTTGGCTATATTTCGTTCTTCAGGTAATTGAGATATTTCTACCAACAAATTTTTAATTCCGACAGAATTAGCATTTAATTCTATAGAAATAGTTTTAAAATTAGATTCGTTATTAAAACTAAAGTTCTCGCGATATACAATTCTATCATTCATCTTAACAGTTAAGATAGTCGAAACAGCCGTGCTACCTTGATAAGAAATATAGGTTTCTAACGGGAATTTATTTTTTAAGAATGCATATTTATTGGTTAAAATAGGCCCAACAGATAAATCTTTATACTTTGTAGTATCACCCAAGACTATAGTATAAAGAGTATTATTTTCATCAGTTTTAAAATAACTATAATCTTGGCCAATAGTCTGGTTACCGTCAGATAATAAAAGAGTTACAGTCTGTTCACGAGCAAATACATCTTTTAAAGCAGAAAGAGATTTAAAAATATTGGTGTTCTTATCTTTAAATGTTAAACTATCCAAAACACCTAATTCATCACCAAATCTATAATCCCTTATTCTAAATTTATTTGAAATTTCTTGTGAGGATTTTAATTTAGAAATCACCTCCTTAATTTCATCTCCACTCTCAGAAATAGAGCTTGAATTATCAGCTAATATTACTAGATTTGGTTTTTCTAAACTATAAGATATCTGAGAAAACTGAGGGTTTATAAGTAATATGAGAAGACCAAATATTCCAATAAAACGTAAAAAGGCTAAGAGCAAATATACGTTGCTTTTAGCCTTTTGTTTATAAACATATTGAAGCACAACTATACCTAGAGCAACGATAGCAGCAAGAACAATATACAATACCGTTATGGTTTCCATGGATTTAGAAAATATTATGCGCTTTAGAACAGATGAATTATCTGATAACCGAATTATTGATTTTCGGCTTAAGTTAACATACCTCCGTCTACATTCAAAACTTGACCGGTTACATAACTAGAAAGGTCTGATGCAAAATAAAGACATGCATTGGCAATATCCTCTGGAGAACCACCTCTTTTTAAAGGAATACCATCTCGCCAGCTTTGAACCGTTTTTTCATCAAGCTTTTCTGTCATTTCAGTTTCAATAAAACCTGGTGCAATTGCATTACACCTTATATTTCGTGAACCTAATTCAAGTGCTACAGATTTTGTAAACCCGATCATACCTGCTTTTGAAGCAGCATAATTTGTTTGACCCGCATTACCTTTAACCCCAACTACACTACTCATATTTATTATAGAGCCGCTACGTTGTTTTAGTAAAGTTCGTTGAACCGCTTTGGTCATATTAAAGACCGATTTTAAGTTAATATCGATTACCGCATCAAAATCCGCTTCAGACATTCGCATTAGAAGATTATCTTTCGTAATACCGGCATTATTGATTAAAACATCAATTCTACCACCAAAATCCTCTAAAACCTTAGCGACCAATTCTTCAGCTTCTTGAAAACTAGCTGCATTACTTTTATAGGCCTTGGCATTAACACCTTTAGCCTTCAATTCTTTCTCTAATTCAAGAGCAGGAGCTTCGCTAGAGCTATATGTAAAAGCAACATTGGCTCCATGTTCGGCAAATACTTGGGCTATACCCATTCCAATTCCCCTACTTGCTCCTGTAATAATTACGTTTTTATCTTCTAATAATTTCATAAGTCAATCATTTACTTAAGGACGTTTACCAAATATACCTTTTGTTTAAATTATAGGCTAAAAAAAATCCCGCTACAAACGGGATTCTATATGAATAATATGAATTTTTAACCCATTACTTCTTTTACTTTCAATCCAATTTCTGCTGGAGAATTAACTACATGAATTCCACATTCTCTCATAATACGTTTTTTAGCTTGCGCCGTATCATCACTACCACCAACAATTGCACCTGCATGACCCATTGTTCTACCAGCAGGAGCAGTTTCACCTGCAATAAAGCCTACCACTGGTTTTTTACTTCCACTTGCTTTGTACCATTGTGCAGCATCAGCTTCTAATTGACCTCCAATTTCACCAATCATAACTACACATTTAGTCTCAGGATCATTGATTAAAAGCTCTACAGCTTCTTTTGTTGTAGTACCAATAATTGGATCACCTCCAATACCAATAGCAGTGGTAATACCTAAACCTTGACGAACAACTTGATCAGCTGCTTCATAAGTTAATGTACCTGATTTAGATACAATACCTACATTACCTTTTTTGAAAACAAAACCAGGCATAATTCCTACTTTCGCTTCACCGGGAGTAATTACACCAGGGCAGTTAGGTCCTATTAAGCGACAATCCCTATTTTTTATGTAGTTCGCAACCATTACCATATCAGCAACTGGTATACCTTCTGTAATTGTAATAATAACTTTAATACCTGCATCTGCAGCTTCCATTATTGCATCGGCAGCAAACGCTGGTGGAACAAAAATAATAGTCGTATCAGCGCCAACTTTTTCAACAGCTTCAGAAACTGTATTAAAAACTGGTTTTCCTAAATGCTCCTGACCTCCTTTTCCTGGTGTTACACCACCCACAATATTAGTACCGTACTCAATCATTTGCTCGGCATGAAAAGTACCTTCACTACCTGTGAAACCTTGCACGATTATTTTGGAATCCTTATTTACTAATACGCTCATACTACTGTAGTTTTATTTTTTAACAGAACAAAAATATAGGTTTGTAAATGAATTTTAAAGCATTAACTCGCTTATTTGTTGTCCAACTTTTTAATTATTTCTGGAATCTTCTTTATATATGCTAATTGTTTCAGTTTTTCGCGTGACTCTTCTATTGGTGTGCCAAAATAACTCTTACCGCCAGCTACCGATTTAGTAACTCCGGTTTGCCCCATAATAACCGCATTTTTACCAATCGTAATTCCACTATTTGTACCTACTTGCCCCCATAAAGTAACTTCATCTTCTATGATAACACAGCCTGCAATACCCGTTTGGGATGCAATTAAACATTTCTCACCAATAACTGTATCGTGCCCAACATGAACTTGATTATCAAGTTTTGAACCGAAACCGATTGTAGTATCTCCTGTCACTCCCCTATCAATAGTACAAAGTGCCCCAATGTCAACATTGTTTTTCAAAACAACTCGTCCTCCAGAAATTAATTTATCAAAACCTTCAGGACGTTTTTTGTAATAAAATGCATCTGCACCTAAAACGCTTCCTGCATGAATGGTTACATTGTCGCCAATAATACAATTATCATATATAGATACATTGGAATGTATCAGGCAATTATCCCCAATAGTTACATGGTTACCTATGAATGTATTCGGTTGTATAACCGTATTCTTTCCAATTTTTGCCGAAACAGAAATTGCTTGGCTATTTGGAACGAAAGGTTGAAAAAAAGTAGTCAATTTATTGAAATCTCTAAACGGATCATCTGAAATCAACAGAGCCTTGCCTTCTGGACAATCAACATTTTTGTTGATTAATATTATCGTAGCCTTAGACTTTAAGGCTTTATCATAATATTTAGGATGATCTACAAATACAATATCACCATTCTCAACAACGTGGATTTCGTTCATTCCCAAAACTGGAAAATCATCGTCACCCACATATTTACTCGAAATAATATCGGCTATTTGCTTTAATGAAAATATAGTAGGAAACTTCAACTGCTAAATTTGATTAGTATATTTTGCCACTTATAATTACTCTTTCACACGCTCCATATATGAGCAACTAGAAGTGTCAATCTTAATTTTATCTCCTTCATTAATAAATAATGGTACATTAACCTCTGCCCCAGTCTCTACTTTTGCTGGTTTAGTTGCATTAGTTGCTGTATTTCCTTTTACCCCAGGTTCCGTATAGGTAACTTCCAGAACGACACTTGCAGGCATGTCAACGGATAATGGCATATTATCTTCTGTGTTAAACAAAATAGTTACAACTTCACCCTCTTTTAATAAGCCTGGTGCATCTAACGAACTTTCTTGCAAAGTAATTTGATTATAATCATCCGTATTCATAAAATGATATGTTTCTCCTTCTGGATATAAATATTGATAAGAACGTGTTTCAACTCTTACATCTTCTATTTTATGACCCGCGGAAAAAGTATTGTCCAATACTTTACCAGAAGTAACACTTTTTAATTTTGTACGCACAAAAGCAGGTCCCTTACCTGGTTTCACATGTAAAAACTCAATTATTTTATAAATATCATTGTTATAACGTATGCAAAGTCCTTTACGAATGTCTGAAGTAGATGCCATTAAAATATAGTATTTGGAATTGTTAATTTAAATTTTATTGAGGAGTATTCTTTAGTTATTACTAAAATAACCTTTCATAATACCACGTTGCGAATCACGTATAAATTGAAGTATTTCATCACGTTCAGGAGTTGCTTCCATTTCTGCTTCAATAATTTGTACGGCTTGCGAATTATTGTAGTTCTTTTGGTAAAGAATTCTATAAATGTTCTGAATCTCCCTGATTTTATCGGAGGTAAAACCCCTTCTTCTCAATCCTACAGAGTTGATCCCAACATAAGATAATGGCTCTCTAGCCGCTTTTACATATGGCGGAACATCTTTTCTAACTAAAGAACCACCCGTAACAAAAGCATGTTGACCAACAGAAACAAATTGGTGTACTGCAACCAAACCTGCTAGAATAACATTGTCCCCAATTGTAACATGACCTGCTAGTGTTGAATTATTAGAGAAAATACAATTATCTCCCACCAAACAATCATGAGCAACATGACAGTACGCCATTATCAGGCAATTTTTGCCGATAACAGTTTTCATACGGTCAGAGGTTCCCTTATGGATTGTGGCACATTCCCTAATAGTGGTATTGTCACCAATAACTACCGTTGTTTCCTCTCCATCATATTTTAAATCTTGAGGAGAAGCAGAAATTACGGCACCTGGAAAAATATTACAATTCTTTCCTATACGTGCACCCTCCATAATAGTTACATTGGATCCGATCCAAGTACCATCACCAATAGTCACATTATTATGAATAGTGGTAAAGGGTTCTACTACAACATTTTTAGAGATTTTAGCGCCCGGATGAATATAGGCTAAAGGTTGATTCATTCTAAGTTCTTTTAACTATTTGTGCCATTAACTCTGCCTCACTTACCAACTTGTCGTTCGCATAGGCGTATGCTTGCATATGACAGATACCTCTTCTAATTGGAGTGATTAAACTACAGTGAAATATTAATGTATCTCCTGGCAATACTTGTCTTTTAAATTTTACTTTATCTATTTTCATAAACAAAGTCAAATAATTTTCTGGATCAGGAACGGTACTTAACACTAAAATACCACCTGTTTGTGCCATAGCTTCTACTTGAAGAACCCCTGGCATTACTGGAGCCCCTGGAAAATGACCAACAAAAAAAGGTTCATTCATGGTCACATTTTTCATACCCACTACATGCTCATCTGAAAGTTCGATAATACGGTCTATTAATAAAAAAGGAGGCCTATGAGGTAGCATATCCATTATTTTATGAATATCCATTAACGGAGGCAAACTTAAATCGTATTTCGGTACTTTATTTCGTTTTTCTAATTTGATAATTTGTGAGAGCTTCTTCGCAAATTCGTTATTCACAAAATGACCAGGCTTATTGGCTATTACCTTGCCCCGTATACGTGTACCAATTAATGCCAAATCTCCTATAACATCTAACAACTTATGCCTTGCAGCCTCATTTGGCTGATGTAATGTAAGATTGTCTAAAATACCATTAGCTTTTACAGAAAGTTTCTTCTTATTAAACGCTTTTTCTAATTTCATCATTGTGGCTTCAGAAATTTCTTTATCCACATAAACGATAGCGTTGTTTAAATCCCCACCTTTAATTAGTCCGTTTTCCAAAAGCATTTCAAGCTCATGAAGGAAACTAAAGGTACGAGCATTTGAAATTTCTGTTTTAAAATCAGAAATTTTATCTAAAGTAGCATTTTGAGTCCCTAAAACTTTGGTTCCAAAATCCACCATTGTCATCACTTGATATTCGTCTGAAGGAATAATTGTTATTTCACTACCTGTGTCCTCATCCTTAAAAGAAATAACTTCTTTAACAATGTATTCTTCACGAACTGCATCTTGCTCAACAATGCCGGCATTCTCCAATACCTCTACAAAAAATTTAGAAGAACCATCCATAATTGGTGGTTCTGCAGCATTCAGCTCTATCAATACATTATCGATTTCAAGACCTACTAAAGCTGCCAAAACGTGTTCTGAAGTTTGAATCTTTACTCCATTTTTCTCTAAATTGGTACCCCTTTGCGTATTCACAACAAGATTTGCATCAGCTGGAATAATTGGCTCACCTTCTAAATCTACCCTTTTAAATGCATAACCATGATTTTCACTTGCGGGTAAAAATTTAATGGTAACATTGCTACCCGTATGTAAACCAACTCCGGTTAGGCTAACCTCTTTACTAATTGTTCTTTGTTTATTTTTTGTTGTACTCATCCTCAATCCTTCTTTTCTAAAGTGTCGATTCTATTAATTATTTTTGATAAGTTCTTAAAATGAACATACGATTTATTGTAATCACCATAATTCAAAGCTGGCGAACCTTGTAAAACCTCCCGGTCCTTTACATTCCTCCCAATACCTGATTGGGCTTGTATTTTAACAAAATCACCAATAGTGATATGGCCTACAATACCAACTTGACCACCTATCATACAATGCTTACCAATTTTAGTAGAGCCTGCAATACCGGTTTGAGCAGCAATTACTGTGTGTTCACCAATCTCAACGTTGTGGGCAATTTGAATTTGATTATCTAACTTTACGCCTTTTCTCAAAATTGTAGACCCTAAAGTCGCTCGATCTATAGTGGTCCCTGCACCAACATCAACATTATCTTCCAAAATAACATTACCCGTTTGTGGTACTTTAATGAATTCTCCATCTTCATTGGGCGTAAAACCAAATCCATCTGCTCCAATAACCACTCCACTATGAACTACACAATTATCTCCTATTATTGTTTCTGAATAAATTTTAGCTCCTGCAAAAATGGTAACATTATTACCAACCTTTACATTATCCCCAATATATACATTCGGATATACTTTTACATTATCGCCAAGTGTTACGTTATTTCCTAAATAAGCGAAGGCACCAAGATAAACATCAGCACCATAAGTTGCTGTATCCGATTTAAAAATAGGTTCCTCTATTCCTAGTTTATTGTTTTTGACCTGATTATAGTATTCCAATAATTTAGAGAACGATTTATAAGCATCTTCTACCTTAATTAAGGTAGTAAATAATTCATGCTCAGGAATAAAACTTTTATTTACTATAGTTATTGAAGCTTTAGTTTTATATATGAATGAAGTATATTTTGGGTTTGCCAAAAAAGTAAGAGAACCCTCTTCGCCCTCCTCGATTTTAGCAAGTTTATACACAGCTATTTCTGGATTTCCATGAACCTCTCCTTCTAAAATACCTGCAATCTGACCTGCTGTAAATTTCATGGGCGTAAAAGTAAGAAAAATAGTTAAACTGCTTCTTTTGGGTAGCACATATAATATTTGGTCACCGTTTTAGAAAGTGCATTCAAATTAAGGTGATCCGATAATTTAGCAACATCTGTTATTTTCCCATTTTTCTTCAAGATATTAATATTCTGGTGCTCTCTATCATATGCCTTATTCTTTAACTCGCCGGTAAAAACAAAATAAGAGGTTTCTTCATCCGTAAGTTTGTAATGCTTCTTTATTTTACTGAACTTATTCTTAAACTTGGTTTCATTTATTGGCTCCTTTTTAAGTTTAATATGCAAAAGCTTTCTATTTAATATCATTTCACATAGTGTTGATAGCACAAAATCGTCAGAGTATTGCCATTCCTTTAATGCAGCCAATATATCGACATCATCTAATTTAGCAAACTTTGCCAACGTTATTCTATCAAAATTACTTTTATCGATATGTTGCGATAAGAAATAAAGTAATGCTTTGCTGCAATTTAGTGTTGTACCACTTTTAATTAAAAAACGTGCTCTTTTCAAAATGCTGATAAGCAATTGCTCGGCGACCACACCTGTCTTATGCAAATATACTTGCCAATACATAAAACGCCTTGCCATTAAAAATTTCTCGACGGAGTAAATTCCTTTTTCCTCGATCACAAGATTACCATCAACAACATTCAACATCGTGATCAAACGTTCTGCATTGGTATTCCCTTCGGCCACACCGGTATAAAAACTATCTCTTTTTAAATAGTCTAATCGGTCCATGTCTAACTGACTCGAAACCAATTGGTTTAAGAACTTTTTAGGGTGTTTACCTGAGAAGATCGAGATTGCTTCCGTTAAATTTCCGTTAAATCGTTCATTGAGTTCTTCCATAAATTGAAGAGAAATGAACTCATGACTTACACCTTCAACGATACTATGCTCCATGGCGTGAGAAAAAGGACCATGACCGATATCGTGCAAAAGAATAGCCCCAAGCAGTCCATCAGTTTCAGACTCCGTTATTTCAACTCCCTTGAAACGAAGTACTTGAATCGATTTCTGCATTAAATACATGCAGCCTAGTGCATGATGAAAACGAGTATGATGTGCACCAGGATATACTAAATACGATAACCCCATTTGCGATATTCTACGCAACCGTTGAAAGTAAGGGTCGGCAATGAGGTCAAATACTAGCGTATTGGGGATTCTAATAAATCCGTAAATTGGATCATTAAAGATTTTCAATTTGTTCGATGTCTTCAATATAGATTTGTCTTTTCTGAAATTAACATTTCAAAGTTATACAAAAGCATCAGCATAGAATTTGATTATCGTCAAATAATAATACAATGAACAAGATTAAAATATTATGGGTAGATGATGAAATCGATTTACTCAAACCTCATATCATTTTTTTAGAAGCTAGAAACTATGAAGTAATCACCTGTCAAAGCGGTCAAGAAGCATTAGAAGAATTAGCGGATATGAGAGTAGACATTGTTTTTCTTGACGAAAACATGCCAGGTATATCTGGTTTAGAAACCCTTTCGGAAATAAAAATAATTGACGGTTCTATACCTGTAGTGATGATTACTAAAAGTGAGGAAGAATTTATCATGGAAGAAGCTATTGGTTCTAAAATAGCTGATTACCTTATTAAGCCTGTAAACCCGAACCAGATATTACTTTCCCTTAAAAAGAATTTAGACCATTCTAGATTAATTTCTGAAAAAACGACCAGTAATTACCAGCAAGAATTCAGAAAAATTGCAATGGATCTTTCTATGGTAAATAGCTACCAAGAATGGGCAGATTTATATAAAAAATTGATTTATTGGGAATTACAGTTAGAGGAGATTGAAGACAGCGGTATGTTCGAAATACTTGAATCCCAAAAAATTGAAGCTAATCAACAATTCGGAAAATTCGTTGATCGTAATTATGAAGATTGGTTTACCGATGTAGATGGCCCAGTAATGTCTCACACGTTATTTAAAGAGTGGGTCGCGCCGGAAATTAAAGACGAAAAAACGTTACTTATTGTTGTAGACAACTTACGATACGACCAATGGTATGCCTTTGAAGATACCGTGAGCTCATTTTACAAAAAGAAGAAAGAAGAATCTTATTATAGCATTTTACCGACGGCAACACAATACGCTCGTAATGCGATATTCTCAGGATTGACTCCGTTGGATATGGAAAAAAAATATCCTGATTGGTGGAAGAATGATACCGATGAAGGCGGTAAAAACTTATATGAAGACAAGTTTTTAGGTGCGCAGTTAAAAAGACTAGGACTTGATTTAAAATGGGAGTATCATAAAATCAGTAGTTTAAAGCAAGGAAAACATTTAAGTCAAAATTTTAAGGCTCAAAAGGATAACGACCTTACGGTAATTGTGTACAATTTTGTAGACATGCTTTCACATTCTAAAACAGAGATGGAAGTGATAAAAGAACTTGCCTCTAATGACAAGTCTTATCGATCCTTGACCACCAGTTGGTTCAAAAATTCACCGATGTTAGAAATTATTCAGCAAGCACAGAATTTGGGAATGAAGTTGATTATTACCACGGATCATGGCACTATAAATGTAAAGTCTCCATCAAAAGTAGTCGGAGATCGTGAAACAAGCTTGAACCTTAGATACAAAACAGGAAGGAGTCTTACATACGAAAAGAATGAAGTACTAGCGGCTAAAGACCCTAAATCAATTTACCTACCTAGTATAAATATGAGTAGCTCTTATATTTTTGCGAAAAATGATTTTTTCTTCGCATATCCTAATAACTACAACCATTATGTAAGCTATTATAGAAATACCTATCAACATGGTGGTGTTTCTTTAGAGGAAATGATCATTCCTTTTGTAGTTTTGGAACCTAAATAAGTTAAAGTTTATGGAATTCATTTATAGTGAAAATGAGTTGAGAAAAATTGCTAATGAGATAATTCATAATTCAAAAAGCAAAATTCTGGCATTTTATGCGCCAATGGGTGCGGGTAAAACGACACTGATAAAAGCACTGGTCAAGGAATTGGGAGGCAAGGACAATGTAAGTAGTCCTACATTTGGACTCGTAAATGAATATGAAAATCTGAATGGAGAGCTATTAGGATATCATTTCGATTTTTATAGGCTAGAAAATGAAAATGAGGCTATGGATATGGGCTTAGAAGATTACCTTAATACAAAAGGATGGGTTTTTATGGAATGGCCAGAGAAAATACCTAATCTAGTTCCTATTGATGCACAGATAATTAAAATTGAAATACTGAGTGAGAAATCTAGAAAATTAACATTGCTAAACAATTTATAAAGCATACAATTTTCAAGGCAAAGGGTATTAATCATTTTTAAGTATCGTTACTACCGAGTTTTTATTGTATTTTTTTCGATGAAATACTCAAAAATCGATGAAATGCTCATAAGATCAGTTGAAATGTATAATTTTAACGTTTAACAGCATTTTGTTTGCGTATTATTTCTTACGTTTGTAAGGAGAACTAATTCTTGTTTAACCAAAAATCCATTGAAAATGAAGAACAAAAGAACTTTTCTTGCCTCACTGGCATTAGGTGTATTTCTTTTAGCTATGGCTGCACCAATTATTAATGTTGATAATCAGCAACTTAATGTTGATAAGAAAAAAATTGATAGAAGAATATAATTTTTATTCTTTTATTAGGATTTAAAGAGCAATTTTATTGCTCTTTTTTTTTAGACATAATATTTAGCATTATACTTCGTTAGCATACTGTAATAGTGTATTATGATTCATAAAGTAAAACGAAAAAAAGCTAAAAAAAAGATATTCCTAGAATCTCTATTAGTCTTCTTTATTGCTATTTCTCCATTTTTGTATAAAATATATGATTATCTACCATATGATTCGAATGATAATGCCTCATTTTTAGGTATAATTATTGGAGATAATGGGTTTCAAGACACTCAAACTTTTCTTTGGTTTTTAACCTCAAAAATTGTCCCTCTTTATCTATTAATTTTTTGGTTCTTAACCTCAAGAGATTGGTGGTATCATATCATTATTATACCAATAGCAATGTATGCTTTTCAATTTTTCGAAGTATTCTATGATTCCGATGATTATATTGACACTGATAATATTTGGTGGTTAATACCTATCTGTCTTATTACTATTCCCTTTGTATATTTTATTCGTATCAAGCTTTACGATAAGCATGTACATGGTATAGATTTAGAAGCAATTGAAGCTGAGCTTGAAGAATTAAAAAAAAGAGGCTTTGAAAGCAACAATATTACATCTAACGAACAAACGCTTTCGAATGACAAGGTATTAGAAATGCCATCTTTGTCTGAAGAATTAAACACAACTTTGTCAACAGGTAACATTGAGCATATATTAAAAGGATACCAAGAACGTATACAAAGCTGGTTAAACTTCAAGTTTTAATTACTTACTATTACAAATACCTTTCCCCATTATTCATTTCCTTAAAAATTGTACATTTGAGTTTCAAATACTTTTTTTTGAAAAAGTACATTTTTAACTATGAACCAACCCACTTCGCCATTTAGCAAACATCAATTACTTCCCCAAGAAGAAACATTAGAAGTTTTTAGACAAAAAGGTGAATTATTTATTGGCATTCCTAAAGAAAATCAATATCAAGAAAAACGTATCTGCCTTACTCCAGATGCTGTAAATGCAATTACCTCAAATGGGCATCGTGTACTTATTGAATCAGGCGCTGGCGAGGGTGCACATTATACCGATTTAGATTATACCCAAGCAGGTGGTGAAATTACAAAAGATACTAAAAAAGTATTTGCGTGTCCGCTAATTTTAAAAGTAGAACCTCCTACCCTAAACGAAATAGGTTTTATAAATCCACAGACCGTCATTATTTCGGCCCTTCAAATTAAAACTCAATATAAAGAGT
Source organism: uncultured Maribacter sp. (assembly GCF_963975365.1). Classification (GTDB taxonomy): domain Bacteria; phylum Bacteroidota; class Bacteroidia; order Flavobacteriales; family Flavobacteriaceae; genus Maribacter. Next base: position 92,300 of record NZ_CAXBGF010000003.1, read on the forward strand.
ATTTTGAAGAATTGGCAAGAAAGCGAATTACGGCAATTGCTTTTGAATACATTAGAGATGATGAAGGCAAATATCCTGCAGTACGTTCACTCAGTGAAATAGCAGGTATTTCTTCGGTTCTAATAGCAGCAGAATTAATGGCCGCAAATAATAATGGAAACGGACTAATGTTCGGCAACATTAGTGGTGTACCTCCTGTAGAGGTCGTAATTATTGGCGCAGGTACTGTAGGTGAATTTGCAGCAAGATCAGCTATTGGTATTGGGGCGAACGTAAAAGTTTTTGATAACTCGATAACTAAACTTAGAAATATACAGACCAACTTAAAACAAACAGTTTATACATCAACAATACAACCCAAGAACCTCTTAAAAGCTCTTAAACGTTGTGATGTTGCCATTGGTGCTACTAGAGGAAAAGATAGATCGCCAGTAGTTGTATCTAGTTCTATGGTAGAGCATATGAAAAAAGGTGCCGTTATTATAGATGTAAGCATTGATACCGGTGGTTGTTTTGAAACCAGTGAAATAACCAATCATAATAAGCCTACTAGAAAAAAGTTCGATGTAATACATTACGGCGTTCCAAATATACCTTCTAGGTATCCAAAAACAGCTTCAGTGTCAATTAGTAATATTTTCACCCCTTATCTTTTAAAAATTGGTGAGGACGGCGGACTTGAAAATTCTCTTCGATTTGACAAAGGGTTACGAAACGGACTATACATGTACCACGGAATTCTTACTAATAAATCTGTTGGCGAATGGTTTGATTTGCAATACAGTGATATTAATTTCTTAATTTTTTAGAATACTACCTATTTTCCTTTTCCTATCCTTATAAAAAGGTATAATTTCGCGTTCTAAATTAATTCAACAAAGAACTAAATGGATTTTCTAAAAAGGTTAGGTTTTTTCTTGGTAGGTTTATCTATCGGCATCGTTTTTCTAACCATGTTCTTAAAAAAGAAATCAGAAGATACAGGCGTATATTTTTGTTATCTACCAAATTGTCGAACACTAAAGGATATTCGCTCGAAACCTATGTATTACAGTGATGAGGCCAAACTAAAATTAGTTGAATACCAATTAGATTCTCTTGATGTAAAGCATATATTGACTGAAGGTGATGTAGATTTCAGTAGTAGTGATACCAAATCGGTACCTTGCAAGACCTACATCGTAGAATCTGATTTAAAGGATCGTGAATGGAAATTTACTGTGCAAAATTGCAGAAATAAAGCCACACTTCAGCAAATAGACGTGCACTAAATTATTCTTAAATTTTTCTACGTTTTCTTTCCTTCTTAAGTAATGTTAATTCTCTACTGGTTTGTCCGGCTACCGAGGTATTCTCATCTGCTCTTCTTATTAAGTAAGGCATAACATCGCGAACAGGTCCGAAAGGTAAATATTTAGCAACATTATATCCATTTGCTGCTAAATTGAAAGAAATATGATCACTCATACCATATAATTGTCCAAACCAAACATGTTCGTTGTTTTTATCTATTCCTTTGTCGGCCATTAATTTCATTAAGCGATAACAGCTATCTTCGTTATGAGTGCCAGAAAATATTGATAGCGTATCAAGATTTTCAATCATATATTTAATAGTGGCATTAAAATTCTCATCTGTCTCAGCTTTAGATTTACAGATAGGCGAAACATATCCTTTATCTTTAGCTCTGTCATTTTCCTTTTCCATATATGCCCCTCGAACAACCTTCATTCCCACTTTAAACCCTTCTTTCTTAGCACGTTCGTGTAACGATTTTAAATAAGGCAAACGATCCCATCTATAGGTTTGCAGCGTATTAAATACAATTCTTTTCTTTTTATTGTATTTACGCATCATATCTTCTGCTAAATCATCAGCTGCATCTTGCATCCAGCTTTCCTCACCATCAATTAACAACGATACTTCAAGATCATGAGCTTTCTTACAAACTTTATCGAACCGGTTTATGACCCTTTGCCATTCAGCTTGCTCTTCTTTAGTAAGTTCTTTTTTCTCACTTACTTTCTGGTATAGCGCAAATCGACCAAATCCAGTTGGTTTAAAAACCGCATATGGTATCGCTTCTTTTTCTTTTACAAAATCCAGTATGGTCAAAATAATTTCAGTAGCAGCATCAAAAGGATCTTCTTCTTCCTTACCTTCTACAGAATAATCTAAAACAGAACACACCCCTTTCTTCCACATTTTATCTACAACTGGTAAACAATCTCTTTCGTTGACACCTCCACAAAAATGGTCAAAAACCGTTGCTCTAATTAAGCCTTCTACTGGCAAATGTGCTTTAATTGCAAAATTTGTAATTACCGAACCCATTTTCACTAATGGTTCATTCGAAATCATTTTAAAAAGAAAATAAGCTCTTTCTAATTCCGAATCTGATTTTAGAGCAAATGCCGTTGCGGTATTTTCAAATATTTGGTCCATTTTTTATTATTTCTATAGCTGGTAAATATAATCACAGATTTTATAATCCTAAGACTAAAAATAACCTTTATTTTGTGCTCAATTAGAAACCAATACTTAGCCATACCATATTATGGAATCTATAATTTCAGACTCATACGCAGTACATTTTAATGAAAATGCTTTTAAATCACTTAATGCCCATTTAGATAAAAAAGCGTATTCGATTGTTTTTATTTTAGTCGATGAAAATACACATGAACTATGCTTGCCACAGTTTATGGCCGAAATAAATGGAGAATATCAATTTGAAATCATTGAAATAGAATCTGGTGAGATCAATAAAAACATAGATACATGCGTTGGTGTTTGGGAAGCCCTATCAGAACTCGACGCTGATAGAAAAAGTATTCTGATTAATCTAGGCGGCGGAGTATTAACCGATTTGGGTGGTTTTGTTGCTTCTACATTTAAAAGAGGAATTGACTTTATAAATGTTCCAACTACGCTATTATCTATGGTAGATGCTTCTGTTGGAGGTAAAACTGGTGTAGACCTAGGTTCTTTGAAAAATCAAATAGGTGTAATTAACCAGCCAGTTATGGTACTGGTGGCGCCTGATTTTCTTGATACTTTAGATAAAAGACAAATTAGAAGCGGATTTGCTGAAATGCTTAAACACGGTCTTATTCAAGATAGATTGTATTGGGAAACATTAAAGAAAGCTGAAAGTTTAGAGGATATGAAAAAACATATTCTTTCATCAATTAAGATTAAGAACAATGTTGTTTTACAAGATCCAACTGAGCAGAATATCAGAAAAATATTAAACTACGGGCACACTTTAGGTCATGCTATTGAATCTTATTTTTTAGAAAATGATTCGAAAGAAACGTTGCTGCATGGAGAGGCCATTGCCATTGGAATGATTTTGGAAGGATATTTATCCTATAAATTAACAAATCTTCCTTTAGAGGACTTAAATGATATTAAAACCACTTTTTTAAGTAGATATGAAAAAGTGGAATTCTTAGAAGATGATTTTGATAACATACTCAAACTCATGAAGTACGACAAGAAAAATTCGCATGGAAAAGTAAATTTTGTTCTATTGAAAGAGATTGGTAATCCTGTTTTTGATATTGAAATTCCTGTAGAATTATTTGCTAAAGCTTTCGCATACTACAAAGTTTAAAAACTTCATATACCTAAAACACCACTTTCACAACTATACAAATTTAATTGACTGTATAATTACTAGTTTAGGTTAAGAAATTAAGTAACCTTCTTAAAACAAATTAGTTATGACCAGAAGACTTATCGATTATCGCAAACTAGACCACCAATTAGCGGCACTTTTAATTGAAACATACCCATATGGATATGGTGATGAGGATATTATATCCTTTAAAAATATTCAGGGTGATTATGTAGAAGCTGTTCAAATAAAAACCGCCGACACTCTTTATTTGGTAAAAATAAGTAAAAGCCTTTCAAACTTTATTGCGAATGTTGAGGGAAATTTAGAAAAAGAGCTTGAGCCTAAAACACCTGAAGAAGTTATGCGATCAGAAGAAATGACCAATGCATTATATCTGAATTTCGAAAGGGAAGTGGAACCAGACCTAGACTAAATTTACAAATAGCGTTCTTTTAGTATAATTTCATGATGTCTTTGATGACCACTTATGGCAAGTCCTAAAGCGGCAACCGACCATGGTAAACCACTAGCCGTACCCATTCGTCTTAATTCAACTTCAGATAAGTTTTTAAATAAATTAATTGTCGCATTTCTAACGGAAAGATATTCTTCTAATATATCTTCTTTAGTTCGTTGATTGCAATTACTCGCTAATATGTAATCATCTTGCTCAAAACCTGGCATAGGCGTTTTATCATTTCTTGATATTCTAAATGCACGATATTGAAATATACGTTCTGTATCGATTAAATGAACAAGCACTTCTGCAATGGTCCATTTACCTACTCCATAACTAAATGCTAATTGCTCAGAATTCAATTCCGCTACAAAATTCTGAAACCATTTTTTACCTATTAATAAAGCTGACTTTAAATCTTCTTGATCCTCAAGTTTTTTCAAGTAAGTGGCATAATAGAAATCAAATTCCTCTTTATGTAAATCTGTAATTGTCATAATTAAGCTTCTTTCTTAGTTATTTGAAAATCAAAAAAGCCCAATCATAAAAATAACTGGGCCTTTAGAGTTAGTTAAGGTTAAAAATTATAACTCATTAAATATGGTATGCATTAATCGTTTCTTATCATTGAAACTCTCCTCCAAAGAAATCATTGTTTCAGTTCTACTTATGCCATCAATATCATCTATTTTAAAAATGATGTTTTTTGCATGAGTGGTATCCTTCGCTCTAATTTTACAGAATATATTGAATTTACCAGTGGTAATATGTGCTATGGTAACGTTTGGAATTTGGTTTAAACGTTCCAATACAAATTTTGTCTGATGGGTTTTTTCCAAGAAGATACCAACATAGGCAATAAATGCGTAACCTAATTTCACATAATCTAATGTAAGTGAAGAACCTTTTATAATTCCGGCTTCCTCCATTTTCTTAACTCTCACATGAACAGTACCTGCTGATATAAGAAGTTTTTTAGCAATATCGGTAAAAGGGGTTCTGGTGTTGTCAATTAACATATCCAGAATTTGGTGGTCTATTTCGTCTAATTTGACTTTGCCCATAGTGGTAAAATTTTTGGCAAAAATAAAAAATTATCACATTAAATTCATTGAATATGAACTTTTTTTAATGAAAATGTAAACATTTTTAAGTTTTTAAAGAAATAAGACAATAAAAATCAATCCAATAGTTTTAATATCTTATTGTTTTTAAGCCACTCTAAGTCTTCTTTTACCTCTAGATCAAGTCTTTTATGACCAAATATTTCTAAAGGAGTTGTTTCGAAAATATGCTGAATTGGATTAAAAACAACCCTACCATCTTTAAGAACTTCCTTGTATTGAACAGAAAACGGACTTTTCACTACTTCAGTTCCATTTACATTCCTAGATTTTTTTATCAAAATATCTACAAACTGTTTTCCATTTTCCGGAATAGCTAAATATTGCTCAATTGTATAATCTTCAATTTGTTTTAACACAATAGTATTTATTCCTTTTAATAAAGAGTAAAAAATAAACTCCCTAGTCTTTTCCCGCTGATAATCTTCATAATAATGTCCTGCTTCGAATAAAATAGTAGGCGTTTCTCTCATTTGAAATGCATCCCCAACACAGTTCGCATTAAAACCATCATCATATCTACCGACCTGACCAGGAATTAATTCCTGCAATTTAGAATTCATAGCAGCAATTAACTGCATGCTTAATTTACGTGAAGGCGAATTACTTCTTTCAACATCAAAAGCAGGTGCTAAAAAAGATACCGTTGCTGGCTTATTGGTTTTGCCAACGTTGAAAATTGTACGTTGATCATGCAGGTTAAAACAAAAATCTGGATGAAAAGAATCATACTCTTTTTTAAGTATTCGACTTTCTGGTTGCGTTAAGTCTTGAGCGTCTCTATTTAGGTCAACTTCGTTTGCATTTACCCTAGTATAATCACGAGCACCATCTGGATTAAGAATTGGGATGATTTTTAATGTACAATGTTTTTCAATTTCTAAAGCACTAACAGTATCATGTTCCAAAAAATTCAATAAATCTATTACTGCCTTTGTGGTCGTTGATTCATTACCATGCATTTGAGACCACATTAAAATACGTGTAGGACCATGCCCGAAAGTAATGCTTTTTATAGGTTCATCGCGTACAGATTTCCCAATTGTAATAACCCCAAAACTTTTGGAAAGACCTAAAATAAATTTGTTTAGATGATCATAAGTAATATATCTACCCTGAATACTTGATACATAAATTTGACCATAATCAATTGCCTCCATATACTTCCTTAGATTAGTAATGACAAAAATAGCACAGCTATAGTTTACATTTGTAAACAGTTGAATATTAAAATAAGGCCGAAATAAATCGAAAATATTTACAAAATTAACTTTTATATTTAATAACAAACTAAAATACACATTATCAGTATTTTATATGATTCAATAGTAACTATAACTTTAATAAAAATTATCGGATTTATATGATTTACCACACTAATAATAATAACCAATGTAAGAATACATTAGTTTTGTAAACATGTTAGATACTACCACATTTATAACCAGGCTGAAGACTATTTTAAATCATCACGAACTTTCTTCAGCTTCTTTTGCAGATTTAATTGACGTACAACGCTCTAGTATTTCTCACTTATTAAATGGTAGAAATAAACCAAGCCTTGAATTTATAATGAAAATAAACGACACTTTTAAGGAGGTGGATTTACAATGGCTTCTATATGGAGAAGGAGAATATCCAAAGAAAAACTTAGACAAAAAATCAAACGAGTGTTCAAACATTAAAGTGGTTACGAGACCAATTCAAAAAAAGGAGGTTGAGCGTATCGTAATCTTCTATACCGATGGCACATTTAAAAATTATGAAGAGCAATAAGAATATGTTTTAACATAAACTATTATTGTCTTTTTCAATCAACTTCTCTCCTATTTTCTTTATTTTGCACCATGGTAAAAAAAATATCTACCCTTATAATCACATGCCTACTTTTTAGTTCTTGTTACCAACCGGAACGTGATTGCGAAAAGTACAAAACAGGCTCTTTTAAATTTACTTATAAGTTAGGAGAGATTATTAAAGAAGGTAAATTTACCAGAGATGAAAAGTTTAGCGTCGATTATTATGAAAACAAAATCGATAGCGCCACGGTACGTTGGTTTAATGACTGTGAGTTTGTTTTACAAGATATTCACAGCAAAACTGCCATTCATTATAAAATAATCAGTACTACAGATTCATCTTACACTTTTCAATACAAAAGTGCCGTAAAAGATCCAAACAAGGAACTAATCGTTAAAACAGGAACCGCTGTTAAGATTAAATTATAAAGTTCGATATTTTCATTAACCCCAATGCATGGGTTTCACTACTCACCCTTACATTTCTTGAAATTCTTTTAGGAATAGATAATATTATTTTCATTTCAGTGCTGCCGGATATTTGGAACCTGGCCATCATAAAAGACCTCGAATTTAGGTTTAGTATTAGCAATAGTAATGGGTATTTTACTATTTTTCGGGATATCGTTACACACCTCTATAAAAAAACCTTTCTAGGTATTCGATAGCCATTGGATTACCGGAGGTATTAGTGATCAATAAATTATCCTATTCCTAAGCGGCTGGTTCCTGCCCTATAAGAGCACAAAAGAAGTTTATGCAAAGGTTGAGGATTAATGTCATGACGAACCTGAAGTAAAGAAAGCTAGATTTACCTCATTAGCGAATGTTATTCTTCATATAACGGTTACTAATATCGTTTTCTCCTTTGCATCTATTCTTACCGCTATAGGAATGACCAACGACATTTCACCTAGCCTAACTACGCCCTTATACTAATGATCGTTGCAGTTATCATCACAGTGGTAATTATGATGCTTTTTGCGAATCCTGTTGGAGAGTTTGTTATTAGACACCAAACCATTCAAATTTTAGGATTATCGTTCTTAACATTAATTGGCTTTATACTTATTGCAGAATCTACTCATTTAAGTCATCTTATTGTATTTGGTAACGAAGTAGATGTAATACCTAAAGGATACCTCTACTTCTCTATCGCATTCTCACTTATGTTTGAATTTTTCGACCTGTGTATGAAAAAAAAATAAAGTTGATATTGTCGATCTAGAAGAATAAAGCATTCTAATAATATTCACATAGAACTCTGTATATCAATTATTTTGTAATTGTTTTATAGGGGTCTTTTCATTACCTTGGTTTACCAATCAAACTTAAATCAAGTCTAACTATGAAAGAATCCAACAAAAACAAATCCACGAATCTTAATCGACGAGATTTCGTTAAAAAAACTGCATTAGCTTCATCTGTATTTATTATTCCAAGACATGTATTGGGCGGCCCGGGTTTTATTGCTCCTAGCGACCGTCTCAACATTGCCGCAATTGGCGCAGGCGGTAAAGGTATTAGTGATATAAAAAATGCATCAGTAATGGGAAGAGAGCGTGTAGCAGCTTTGTGCGATGTTGATTTTACCGGTACTGCAGCAAAAAGCATAGAGAATTTTCCAAAAGCCAAGCTTTACGATGATTTTAGGGTCATGCTAGATAAAAAGAAGAACATCGATGCTGTAACCATATCAACCCCAGACCATGTTCACGGGCCTGCAGCTAAATGGGCAATGGAAAGAGGAATTCATGTATATGTGCAAAAACCTATGACACATAACATTAAAGAAGCCCGAATTTTAACCCAAATGGCACGCACCAATAAAATAGTAAGTCAAATGGGAAACCAAGGCGGCTCAAATCCGCTTTTAGGCATGGTACAACGTTGGATAGATGAAGGTAAGATTGGAGCGGTATCTAAAGTTCAAGTATGGACGAATAGGCCTGTGTGGCCACAAGGTATTGAAATGCCTAAACCAGATGCCAACTTAAAACCAAATGGTTTAAATTGGGATTTATGGTTAGGCCCTGCAACTGAGCGAGAGTTTGTCCCCAATCTTCATCCATTTAATTGGAGAGGCTGGTGGGATTTTGGTACAGGTGCCTTGGGAGATGTAGGATGTCATTTAATAGATATCCCTTTCAGAACATTAAATTTAAAGTACCCTACAGATGCAGAATGTAGCGTCGCATCAGTATTTTCAAAGATGTGGACTCCAGATTATTATCCAGATGGTTGTCCTCCATCATCATTTATAACATTACACTTTGACGCTACTGAAAAATCAAAATCACCCATAGAAATGACTTGGAGCGATGGTGGCATTAGACCATCGCATCCAGATATTATTCCAGCAAACGACGATATAGGTGGTAAGAATAGTGCAAATGGTGTATTAATTATAGGTGAAAAAGGAATTATTTCAACAAACATAAATGATAGCTCACCGTTAATGCCAAAATTATACCTAAACGATGGTACTACGGAATTCGGACCTGAAGTAGAGGAAGATTTAGAACCAGAATATGGTCATCAACGTAAATGGGTAGATGCCTGTAAAGCTGGTTTTGGTAGCGCTGAGCACTTAGCACTTACTTCTTCGTTTGATTATGCCGGACCTATGACAGAAACTGTTTTAATGGGTAATTTAGCTATTAGAAGTTATATGCTTCAAAAAGAAAACGCAGAAGGCGCTATGGAATTCTTTGCTCGTAAAAAATTATTATGGGATGGAGAAAATATGAGAATCACCAATATGGAAGAAGCCAACCAATTTGTTGGAAGAACATATAGAAATGGATGGGAGGTTTAACACCTCTCTTTGCTGTAAGAACGAACAAAAAAAAGGGAGGTTTAAACCTCCCTTTTTTTTATAACAATACTTTAATTTGGTCTATTGAAAGCAACCTTAGGATTTACCTGTTTTTGCTCTTCAAACAATCGCTGTTGCTGCTTAACTGTCATAGTGCTACCGTCATGACTCCAACCAGGGGGTCCAAAAATATACATTAGTTTGTGACTGAATTTCCTGGACTTTTTCATGTCAGCCCAAATATCCGTGAATTCATGAGTAAGAATTACAATAGGATTGTTAGAATTAGGCGCGTGAATTACACCGAATTTTACATCTATTTCTTCATCATACTCTTTCCAGGTTCCAAATATCTTATCGAAGAAGTTTAAAAACCCACCATGGTTTTTATCCAAGTATTCTACATTCTGAGCATGATGAACTTGATGCATTGTGTGCGTATTGAATATTTTTTCAATGAATCCCATTTTTGGAACATACTGCGAGTGTAATTGAAATTGCCAGAACGACTCAATAGCCAAACAAACGACTACCATCTCTACCGGAAATCCAATAATAGGCATCCATACATAAAAAAAAGGTTTGTACAAAAGTGTAAACCAACCATTTCTTATAGCAGTACCGAGATTAAAATTATCTGATGAATGATGTACTATGTGAGCAGCCCAAAGGATTCGGATTTCATGATTTGCTCTATGAAACCAGTAATACGTAAAGTCATCTGCAAGTTGACATAGTAACCAAACATACCAAGCATATCCAAATGATTTATACCCCATTATATTAGTTCTTACACCATCGACCATAGGATTGAAAAGTTCATATGCATATTCGAAAAGAACAACTAATAAAACCACCTTAAGTAAAGGTCCGATTATAGCTGAGCCAATACCCATTACACTACTTGCGGCAAAATCTTTCCAATCATAAAGATCATCATCTCCATGAGTTTTACTGTAGGTTAATTCTAATAAAATAAAGGCTATAAAAGCTGGCGCACCATATACCAGAGGGTTGGTAAAATCCATTAATTTAATATTTTTGTAAATGTAGTTATAAAAGCATTTATTCTATAATTTGTCCAATCTTAACTTCTTATTTTAGGATAAGACAATTCAATTATTAAACACATCGCATTATTGTTTACCTCTAAGAATTTCATTTTGCTCTTTCAACAAACTCTCTATACTAGCAAGCAATGCTATATTTTTGGGCGTCTCCACCTCTTTATTAGATGGGTCTTCAGATTTCTCTTTAAATCGATTTATAAACTTAACCATAACAAAAATGGTGAAAGCGATAATACAGAAATCGACCAATGACTCTATTAATTCTCCATATTCAATAGCGACTTCCTCAACTTTTTCACTAGCCACTCTTAAAACCCATTTCTTATTTGATAAATTAACGTCATCTGTCAATAATGAAAGTGGAGGCATTATAATTTTAGACACCAAAGCACTTACCACCTTATTGAATGCCGTACCTATAATTATACCGATAGCCAAGTCAATCATATTGCCTTTAATGGCAAAATTCTTAAATTCTTCAAAGAATTTTTTCATATCAATAATTAATCAAACAATGTTTTAGGCTCATCTGGTGGCAGTCCCTCATTCGATTCTTCACTGTCATTTTTATCATCAGATTCTACAGCCTCTTCATCAACTACTTCAATATCCTCTGGCTTCTCTGGAACGGCAGGTTCAAAAGGCAATGGATCTAATAAATTAATATTCTTAACCTTTTCAGTAATGAATTGATTACCTAAAGCTTTAATTCCTTTTATAGATATAAAACTCTCTAAATCAACAAATTCATTTTCTTTCGCATCTTTACCTCTAGGTTTAGGGAATTCAATTTCCACTAAGGGTCGCCAGTCTGTCGAAACTAGTTCTAAATACGATTTAGAATGCTCAGAAATAAACAAATCTTCTTTATTCTCATTTTCTATAAGAAACCGTTTTACGTAAAAACGCTCTTTTTCACCCTCCCAATAAATAACTGAAATTGGCTTCTCTGGAATCCATTTTTCAAGCACAATCATATCATCATCGAAGTGAGATGTCAACACTGGTAAAAATGTTTTAGCAACTCCTTTTTGATTGATAACCAACAATAAATCATCACCTTTAAACTCACCAAGAAGCTCTCCCCTACCATCAACATTTAGTCTACGAACAACATCGTCGAACCAAATTTTTCGCGGTTTTAAAGTTGATACGCCTTTCTCTTTTAACTCAATTCGTTTTACCGAGTACTTTGTAACTATATTTCCTTTTGACGCTCTTCCTTTGATCAATACATCAGAAAAATCAATATCCCATTTCAGCTTCTTAATACTACCTACCTGACGCAACAACACCGTAATAACTTCAGCCTCACCATTTGGGTTAGCAGAAAAATACAATACTTGAGAACCAGGTTTACCGGTCGTTAAGTCATAAATTCTGTCCCTAGTAATACTCGTAATATTAAATCGCTTAATATAGGCCGGGCCACCTTTACCGTCTTTATAGACCAAATTATAAGTTGTACGCTTATCCTTTTTCTTAAAGACAGCGACATGAATAATACCCTTACCAACAAAAATCTTGGAATCTACTTTAGACACCATCATTTTTCCTTCATTGGTTATCACTATAATATCGTCTATATCACTGCAATCAGTAACATATTCATCTTTTTTGAGCGAGGTGCCTACAAATCCCTCATCCCTATTCACATAAAGCTTAGTATTTCGAATAGCAACCTTAGTGGCTTCAATATCGTCAAACACCCTAATTTCTGTTAAACGACCTCGATCTTTACCGTAAGTTTCTTTTAAATTCTTAAAATAATTTATCGCGAACTCGATTAAATTAGCCAAATGATTTTTAACTTCTGCAATACGCTCCTGCAAACTCTCTAGATATTGCTGAGCCTTATCCAGATCAAATTTTGAAATTCTTTTAATTCGAATTTCGGTAAGTCTAGTTATATCTTCCTCGGTTACCGCTCGTTTTAAATGTTTGGTAAATGGGGCTAAACCTTTATCAATAGCATTAATTACACCTTCCCAAGTTTCTTCATCCTCAATATCTCGGTAGATTCGATTTTCAATAAATATTCTTTCTAATGACGCAAAATGCCACTGCTCTTCCAATTCACTTAGTTGAATTTCAAGCTCCATTTTCAAAAGTTCTACAGTTGAATCAGTAGACCTTTTCAGCATTTCCGTTACACCTATAAACAAAGGTTTATTATCTTCGATTATACAACCTAGTGGAGAAATTGACGATTCGCACGCCGTAAAGGCATAAAGCGCATCAATGGTTTTATCTGGTGAAATGCCAGAAGGAAGATGAATTAAAATTTCAACATCAGCAGCCGTGTTATCTTCAATTTTTTTAATTTTAATCTTGCCTTTATCATTAGCTTTTAGAATTGAATCTATTAAACTTCCAGTATTAGTTCCGTATGGTATTTCATTGATTATCAGTGTATTTTTATCAATTTGAGCTATTTTAGCACGGACTCTAATTTTTCCTCCTCTTAATCCGTCATTATAATTTGTCACATCAATAATACCAGCTGTTGGAAAGTCTGGATATATCTTAAATCGCTGACCCTTTAAATGCTTTATTGAAGCATCAATAAGCTCAATGAAATTATGGGAAAGCACTTTCGTAGAAAGACCAACCGCTATACCCTCAGCTCCTTGCGCTAACAACAAGGGGAACTTTACAGGTAAATTTACCGGCTCTTTTTTTCTACCGTCATAGGAAGATTGCCATTCAGTAATTTTTGGGCTAAAGACAACTTCTAGTGCGAATTTAGATAGCCTTGCTTCTATATATCTAGATGCAGCTGCCCTATCGCCTGTCAATATATTACCCCAGTTCCCCTGGGTATCTATAAGCAGATCTTTCTGTCCAATTTGGACCATGGCATCAGCAATACTAGCATCGCCATGTGGGTGATACTGCATAGTATGCCCAACAACATTGGCAACTTTGTTATACCGACCATCATCCAATTCTTTCAAAGAATGCATGATCCTGCGTTGTACTGGCTTAAAACCATCTTCAATCGCAGGTACAGCTCGTTCTAAAATTACATACGAAGCATAATCCAAAAACCAATCTTTATACATACCACTAACCCTTGTTAAAGCATCAGATGAGTCTGTATTAATATTGTTTTCTTCGGAAAGATTTTCGTTAATATCTTCGTTCAAATCGTCATTTTCTTCCATTCAGAAGCTATCGTATTTATTTTATTTATACTACTTTATCTTTAATTAAGTCAACTTCAACTTTAAGGTTTTTGATGATAAATTTTTGTCTATCAGGAGTATTTTTTCCCATATAAAAGCTTAATAGTTCTTCTATGGACATTGCTTTATCTAGCATTATTGGTTCTAATCGAATATCATCACCAATAAAGTGCCTAAACTCATCAGGTGATATTTCTCCCAAACCCTTAAATCGTGTTATTTCTGGTTTACCTGTCAACTTATTTATAGCATGTTGACGCTCTTCATCGCTATAACAATAAATGGTTTCTTTTTTATTACGAACCCTAAATAGAGGGGTCTGCAAAATATATAGATGATTTTCTTTTATCAACTCTGGAAAAAATTGCAAAAAGAAGGTAATTAGCAACAATCTAATATGCATACCATCCACATCGGCATCGGTAGCAATTATAATATTATTATAACGTAAATCTTCAATAGACTCTTCTATATTCAATGCAGCCTGCAAGAGATTGAATTCCTCATTTTCGTAGACAATCTTCTTAGACATGCCATATGAATTTAAAGGTTTTCCTTTCAAACTAAATACAGCCTGGGTATTAACATCTCTTGATTTAGTTATAGAACCCGATGCAGAATCACCCTCGGTAATGAATAAAGAACTTTCTAACCTACGATCATTCTTCATATCACTTAAATGAACCCTACAATCTCGAAGCTTCTTATTATGCAAACTTGCCTTCTTTGCGCGATCACGTGCCAATTTACGAATACCCGAAAGTTCCTTTCGTTCTTTTTCGGCCATCATGATTTTTCGCTGAAGCTTATCTGCAGTATCTGTATTCTTATGAAGGTAATTATCTAAATACTTACCAATGAAATCGTTTATATAGGTTCGTACGGTAGGAAATTCTCCACCCATATCGGTAGAACCTAATTTCGTTTTAGTTTGACTTTCAAAAACTGGCTCTGTAACCTTTAATGCAATGGCTGAAATTATAGACTTTCGAATATCGGATGCATCGTAATCCTTCTTGTAGAATTCTCTTATAGTTTTAACTATAGCTTCTCTAAATGCAGCTTGATGCGTACCACCTTGCGTAGTATGTTGGCCGTTAACAAAAGAATGATACTCTTCGCTATATTGTGTTTTACTATGTGTTATAGCAACTTCAATATCCTCTCCTTTCAAATGAATAACAGGATAAAGCATATCATCCATATTATTATTATCCTCAAGAAGATCTTTTAATCCGTTTTCAGAGTAAAATTTCTCACCATTAAAAACTATAGTAAGACCAGGATTTAGATACACATAGTTTTTCAACATGCGTTCTACATACTCATTCCTAAACTTATAATTTTTGAATATAGTTTCGTCTGGCACAAAAGTAACCTTTGTTCCTTTTCTTTTACTAGTATCTTCTGGACCAACTTCATTTTCTAAGTTTCCAGAACTGAACTGAGCTGTCTTTAATTGATTGTCACGTGAAGATTGTACTTCAAAAAAACTAGATAGTGCATTTACAGCTTTGGTACCAACACCATTAAGTCCAACAGATTTTTTAAATGCTCTACTGTCATATTTACCCCCAGTGTTCATTTTAGAGACCACATCTACAACTTTACCAAGCGGTATACCACGGCCATAATCTCGCACCTTAACAACCTTATCTTTTATAGTAATTTCAATGGTCTTGCCTGCACCCATAACAAATTCATCGATACAGTTATCAATAACTTCTTTCAGCAAAATATAGATGCCATCATCTGCCGATGAACCATCTCCCAATTTACCGATATACATACCAGGTCTTAATCGAATATGTTCTTTCCAATCAAGCGAGCGTATATTATCTTCAGTATATTGAGTGTCTTGGGACATTAAATAAAATTTTATGAAAGTGCTGCTAAAGATAGTACCACTTGGTAAAAGATAAAACCCCTAAAGGTTAAAGTAATTAACAATGAATTCCACATTTTTGTTGATAGCACTAACAAATAAGAATAATCACTAACAAATCCATCATTCTAAAACTTACTTTAAATTGGCAAATAAGGGATGATATCCATCATAGGAAAGACCTCATTGTTTTTATATCTTTAGTTTAGATTTTTAAGACCTATGGAATTTATTGATTATTATAAAATTCTTGAAATAGACAAGAAAGCTACTCAGGCAGATATAAAAAAAGCCTATAGGAAATTGGCTCGAAAGCTGCACCCAGATTTAAATCCCAATGATAAAAGGGCACAACAAAAATTTCAGCAGATAAATGAGGCAAATGAAGTTCTAAGTGATCCTGAAAAAAGAAAGAAATATGACCAATATGGCAAAGATTGGGAGTATGCAGAGGCATTTGAAGAGGCGAAAAGAAATCAACGTAGTTCATCGGGAGGACGCAGAAGCACGTATAGCACATCAGGAGGCGGCAATGAAGATTTTTCTGATTTCTTCGAGTCTATGTTCGGTGGAGCAGGTTTCAGCGGTAGAGGAAGAAGATCTACTCAGTTCAAAGGTCAAGATTTGAACGCTACCTTAAAATTGAATATGCTCGACATCCTAGAAGATCAGAAGCAAACATTAGACCTTGGGGCAAAGAAAATAAGGATTACAATACCCGCTGGTGTTGAAGATGGTCAAACCATTAAAATCGCCGGTTATGGTGGCGAAGGAGTAAATGGAGGCCCCAAAGGAGATTTATATTTAACATTTGAAATCAACAACAATACGCCATTCAAAAGAGTTGGTAATGATTTATATAAAAATCATATCATCACCCTATATGATGCTATTTTAGGTAAAGAAATTGAAGTAGAAACTTTAACCGGCAAAGTAAAATTAAAGGTTAAGCCAGAAACTCAAACCGACACAAAGATTAAATTAAAAGGTAAAGGTATGCCGGTATACAAGAAAAAAGGCGCACATGGAGATTTATATATTACCTATAAAATATCAATGCCAACAAACCTTTCGGCGAAAGAAAAAGAATTATTCAAACAACTTTCAGAATTACAATAAATATGGATTCAGAAAATTATATAGAAATAGAGGTGTATTGCGAGCGAACACAGACTCCATTAGATTTCATAGACGATCTTTTGGAATTTGATATGATTGAAGTACATCAAATTGAAAACAAAACTTATGTTCAACCTCACTATATTATAGAAATAGAACGTATATATCGATTACGAAAAGATCTTGGTATTAATATGGAAGGCATAGACACCCTCAACCAAATGTTAAAAAAAGTCAACAGACTGGAACAAGAATTAAAATTGTTAAGAGATCGGTTGACTATTTATGAACATTAAACATTAAACCTGAAATGCATTACATCGCCATCTTTAACAATGTATTCCTTGCCTTCTACTCTCATTTTACCAGCTTCTTTTACTTTTGATTCACTACCAAAAGTAACGTAATCATTATAGGCAATTACCTCTGCCCTAATAAATCCTTTTTCAAAATCAGTATGTATAACACCTGCCGCTTGAGGGGCTGTAGCTCCAACTGGGATTGTCCAAGCACGAACTTCTTTAACGCCAGCAGTAAAATACGTATCAAGATTTAATAATTTATAAGCTCCACGAATCAATTTTGCAGAACCTGGCTCTTCTAGCCCTAGGTCCTCCAAAAACATCTTTCGCTCATCATAGGTCTCTAATTCAGTAATATCGGCTTCTGTACCCACTGCGAGAAAAATAACTTCAGCATTTTCGTTGGCAACCATTTCTTTCACCTTCTCCACATAGACATTCCCTTTCACAGCTGCATCTTCATCCACATTACAAACATACATAACCGGCTTATCCGTTATAAACTGTAATGGTTTTACGAATTCAAGCCTAGACTCCTCATCAATTTGAATTGCCCTTACCGACACACCTGCCTCTAGTCCACTCTTTATAGCCAATAAAGCAGCCTCTTCTTTTTGAGCTTCTTTATTACCAGTTCTTGCTGCTCTTTTTACTTTTTCAAGTTTTTTATCTACGGTCTCCAAATCCTTTAATTGAAGCTCCATATCAATAGTCTCTTTATCCCTAATTGGATCCACACTACCATCTACATGTATAATATTGTCATTATCAAAACAACGTAAAACATGTAAAATGGCATCCGTTTCACGAATATTACCAAGAAACTGGTTACCTAATCCTTCACCTTTACTTGCTCCTTTTACCAAACCTGCTATATCAACGATTTCAACCGTAGCAGGCAATACCCTTTCAGGATTCACTAATTCTTCTAATTTCTCTAATCTAGCATCAGGCACATTAACAACACCAATATTTGGCTCAATAGTACAAAATGGAAAATTTGCACTTTGCGCCTTAGCATTAGATAAACAATTAAAAAGTGTTGATTTACCCACATTTGGTAATCCTACTATACCTGCTTTCATAATAAAGATTATTTAAAGGGTGCAAATATAGTTTTTACTTGAACATTCTACATTCAATTTCTGCTCTTATGTTCAATTAAAATGAATAGTAAATATTTATATTATTTTCAAATTTTTTAGACCAGCAATATCTATTGTTTGATGTTTTAACATTTTTTAAGATAATTTTTAATATTTTACGCCAAGAATCGTAGTAATAAATGGAACTTCACTCTGACGAAACACTCTGGTATTTTTTTAAAAAGGGAGAAATCAATGCTTTTTCACTTCTATTTAAAAAGTATTATCCCCAATTACATGCCTATGGAATAAAATTGAGCAATGCTCCTGCTCTTACTGAAGATTGCCTTCAAAACTTTTTTATTCAACTTTTTGAAGAAAGGGAGAAACAAGGAACTATAAAAAATCTTAAAGCATACTTATTTGTTTCTTTTAAAAGAAGACTTATAAAACAACTTCAAAAAAATCAGAAAAACATTCCAATTTCAGAAGCTCAATTATTTAAATCTAACTTCACCTTTTCTGAAGAGGAAATTTCCATAAATCAAGAAATTCAATTTCTATGTACAACGACATTGTCTCAATTAATAAACCAACTTTCCCCAAGACAAAAAGAAGTTATTTATTTAAAGTATTACAGTAATATGCGAAGCACTGATATCGCTGAAGTCATGGATATGAATTACCAAAGTGTATTAAATATCCTCCAAAAAGCACTATCAAAATTAAGATTATTATCTGAAAATCAACAAATTAAATCTATTTTGAAAAAAAATTGAAAATAGTAGGGTATATTTTATAAAATTAAACCTCTTATAAATGGAACACCTTACTAAATGGACAAAACAAACAAATTCGATTTACAGTATTTCTTAACAGATACGTCATTTAAGAATTGGGCAAAAGGCTTAAATAAAAATGATATTGCTTACTGGAATAATTGGCTCCTTAATAATCCTCAGCATATCGAAACTGTTGAAAATGCCAAGGCTATTGTAGTTGGTATAAATTTTAAGCCACAATTTCTAAGCAATGAGAAAGTTAACCAAGAGCTAGCTAAAATTCTACCCAAAATAGGAATTGAAAATTCCACAAAAAAACCTTTAACAAAAACAAGATCATTAAATAAGACTATATATTTTTCAGCCGCAGCCTTTGTTCTTATTTTATTAAGTTGGACAAGTTTGTCGCTTTTAAATGTTCACAACACAACCACGCATAAAACGAATTTTGGTGAAATTATAGACCTAAAATTACCTGACGGCACTTCTGTAGTATTAAATGGTAACTCAGAAATATCTTACAAAAAAGATAATCCGCGATTGATAAATCTTAAAGGTGAGGCATATTTTAAGGTTAAATCTATACCGAGTACCAATGCGAAATTTTGGGTTATAACGAATGACCTTAAAGTAGAGGTTCTTGGAACTCAGTTTCATGTAAACACTAGAGAACAAAAAACAAATGTCATTTTAGATGAAGGTTCCATTCATTTAGAATTTAAAAATGGCGGTGTCACTAAAATGATTCCTGGTGAAATGGTATCATTTTCAAATAAAAGCAATGAGGTTGTTCATAAAAAAGTTACTATCGAAACACCATATGCCCTATGGCTCGGTGGAACATATGTTTTTAATGAAATTCCCCTAAAAGATGTGATGATTAACCTAGAGCTTACTTACGGCCTTGAAGTCAAGTATTCATCTGATTATTTAAAAGATATACCCATATCAGGAGGTATTCCAAATCAAAATTTAAAAATATGTATTGCCGCAATTGAAAAAGCAACCAGAACAAGAATTATTAACAAAGGAAATATTTTACAAGTACAGGAGAACCCAATTTATTAACTAAACTATTTATTTATGAAAACAGACAAATTAATGAGAATGCTAATCGCAGTATTGCTTTTTTCGAGCAGTACCAGTATGATGGCATCTAATGAACTGAAAAAAGAGGTAACTCTAAGTGAGTTTCTAAATGATATTAGTGCAAAGCACGAAGTGTTTTTCACCTAAAACCCTACCCTGGTTTCTACCACCAGTTTAAATCCTGAGGAATATGAATTTCCTTTATTGGATAAGATCATCAATAAATTAGAACGTAAAACTAGTTTCGATTTCGAATATTTAGGTAACAAATATTACGTGGTTTACCATAAGAAGGCGGAACGAGCGAAAGTTTTAAAAGTTAATTCTGTTAACAATGGTATTACCGCCTTAACACTAAACGAGGTAATTCAAAATAACGTTACAGGTAAAGTTACCGATGATTCTGGAATGCCTTTATCAGGAGTAAATATTATTGAAAAAGGAACTACCAATGGTACTACTTCAGATTTTGATGGTAATTATTCAATAGATGTAAACAATGATACAAAATTAGTATTTAGTTATATTGGTTTCGCTACTCAAGAAGTATCTACTGCTGGTAAAAACGTCATAAATGTTCAGTTATCTGAAGGTATGCAATTAGACGAGTTTATTGTTGTTGGTTCTCGTACCGCACCAAGAAGTAACGCTGACACACCATTACCTGTTGATGTTATAGGCGCTAAAGACCTTACCTCTACAGGTCAGGTTACTTTTGATAAGGCTTTACAGTATAGAATTCCTTCATTTAACACGGTTCAAACTCCGGTAAACGATGCGACATCATTATTAGATCCTTATGAAATTAGAAACATGGGACCATCTAGAACGTTAATCTTAATTAACGGTAAACGTAAAAACCTAAGTGCATTATTGTATACTCAAACATCTCCAGGACGTGGTGAAACTGGTGCGGATATTTCTGCAATACCAACAGATGCAATTAAGAGAGTTGAAATCTTACGTGATGGTGCTTCTGCACAATACGGTTCTGATGCAATCGCAGGTGTTATGAACATTATTTTGAAAGATACACCAAATGAAGGTTCTGCAACAGTAAGAACAGGTATCACTTCTGAAGGTGATGGTGAAATGTTCGGTGTTGCTGTTAATAATGGATCATCAATAGGCGACGATAAAGGTTTCGTAAACTATACCGCAGATTTCTCTAAAGTAAATCTTGCAAATAGACCAGGTACAGTTGATGCCGCAGGTGAAGCAGGCGATTTTGGAGCTGACATTGCTGATGTACAATCTTTCTTATCAAGAAAACCTGATGCTGGAAACATTAATGGATCTCCAGAAACTGCTGCGGCTAAATTTTCTGTAAACTTTGGTTATGACCTAAGCGAGAATACCTCTCTTTATGCGAATGCAGCTTACGTATACAAGGCAGTAAACAGTTTTGCAAATTACAGAACTCCTTATTGGAGAACAGAAGCAGACTTTCCTTATTTAGCAGATTTCTTTCCAAATGGTCCAGGTGGAAGTTACGATGGTTACGTTCCTACTTTTGAAGGCTTACTAAGCGATTACAATGGAACTGTAGGTTTCAAATCAACCATAAATGAATGGAACGTTGATGCTAGTTTTACTACTGGTGGAAACTTACAGACATACAAAGTAAACAATTCACATAACAGAAATGTAGTTTACTCACCATCAACTTGGGTTGATGCTAATGGTAACGGTTCTGTTGAGGATGGTGAACTTACCGAAGGATCTCAATTATACAGAGAAAACAGTCAACAATCATTTGATCCAGGAGGAACCAAGTTCTCTCACAATGTGGGTAACATTGATATTTCAAGAATACTTTCTGACAAGGTTAGTATTGGTGTTGGTGCTGAATTTAGAACAGAAACTTTCGAAGTTATTGAAGGTGAATTGGCTTCTTATGACGGTGGTGGTGCAGATTCATTTGCAGGTGCTTCTCCTCAAAATGCTGGAAAATTCAATAGATATAATATTGGTGGATATTTAAGTTTAGATTACGATGTATCAGATGCATTCTTATTAAGCGGTACTATTAGAACTGAAAACTATTCAGATTTTGGTAATGCATTCGTGTATAAGTTTAGCTCACGTTATAAAGTAAGTGATGCTTTCACTTTAAGAGGTTCTATCTCTTCTGGTTTCAGAGCTCCTACCTTACACCAAATTTATACTCAGAAAGCACAATACAGTTTTGTACCAGGACAAGGTATTCAAGTTGGTGGTTTAATAAACAACGTGTCTACACAAGCAAAATTATTAGGTATCCCTCAATTAGATGCTGAAACATCAACTAACTTCACTATTGGTTTTGGAGGTAAAATTGAAAACAAATTCAGCTATACATTTGATTATTACAACATCGCCGTTAAAGACAGAATCGTATTAGGTTCTGAAATAGGACCAAGTGGTAATGCTACAAACCCACTTGATATTCTTTTGAACAACAACAATTTAAGTGATGTAAGTTTCTTTTCAAATGCAATAGACACTAAAACTTCTGGTATTGATGTGGTTCTTGCTTATAAAGGAATAGAGTTAGGTGAAGGTAGACTTGATTTAAATTTATCAGGAAACTATACCATACAAAACGAAAGAGATGGTGCAGTAAAAGATGTGCCATTGGTAGCAAATTCAGGTCAGTCTGTAGTTAATGAAACACAAGAAGCTTTGTTCTTTACATCAAGACCAAAGACAAAGTGGATTTTAGGTGCAAACTATGACATTAACAAGTTTGGTTTTTCTTTGAATAACACATATTTCGGAAAAACAACTTTTCAACAGCAAGGTTTAGATAACAATATATTTACAGAGTTCACTCCAAAAATTGTTACTGACTTAGGTGTTAACTTTAGTGCAACCGACAAATTAACGTTAGCATTAAATATCAACAACTTGCTGAATGTTTTACCTGAATGGAGTTTCAAATCTAAAAATGCAGCAGGTGATGCTATATTAGCCGATGCAGCACAAACACAAAACCAGTCTAACTTAATTACCTTCAACCAACGTTATTCTCAAATGACATATGATGGTTATCATTTTAGTCAATTAGGTACTATGTTCAACTTATCATTAAATTATAAGTTCTAATTTGATTTAGTTTATTATAAGAAAGCTACCTATATTTAGGTAGCTTTTTTTTTGTGATATGGGTGAGTTATACAATGAAAACCTAGCTTGGGTTTATGATGAAATTTATCAAGGTTTTATAGATTATAGTGCAGAATACGAATTTTATAAGAATTTGTGTAATGACCATAATAGAAACCGAATATTAGAAATTGCATGTGGTACAGGTAATTTAGCTAAATCATTTACTAAAGATTTTAATATGTATGCTGGTTTGGATTTTAGCGAATCGATGCTCAATATTGCAAAGGAAAAATTTCCTCCTGGAAATTTTATTCAAGGTGATATGCGCCATTTAGAATTTGTCAATCAGTTTGACACTATTCTAATTACAGGTAGATCTACAAGCTATTTACTTAATAATACAGATTTAAAACAAACTTTTAAATCTGTACACACAGCCCTTGAAGATAAAGGACTTTTCATTTTTGATTGTATCAATGCGGACTTATTTATGCCATATATTCTAAAGAATAGAAATATAGTTCATAAATCAAATTCCAATAAGAAACAGTTTGAAAGAGATTCTAATTGGGTGAAAAGTAAATCAAAAAAATATCATTTAATTGATTGGAAATCCACATATTACCAATTAAAAGACACCGAAAAAATAGTATTGGGTAAAGACTCAACTCTATTTAGAGCTTTCACCATAAAAGAAATTACCAAAGCATTACAGCATTCCGGATTTAAAATTTTAGAAATAATTGATAGAGAGACATATGCTTTTAATACAAATGTATATGTATGCAAAAAAGAATAGAGATAAAATTTTCCTTATTCAGGATGCATAAATCTTTGTTTAGCCAAAAGTACTTCCTCTGATTCTACATGATCATCATCAGGCACACAACAGTCAACTGGGCATACAGCTGCGCATTGAGGTTCTTCATGAAAACCCATACATTCAGTACACTTATCTGGCGCTATATAGTAAACTTCATCACTAATAGGCTCTTGAACTTCATCTGCATCTACTTGTTTACCATTAGGTAAGACAACATCTCCCTTTAAAGAAGTACCATCGCTATATCGCCATTCATCCGCACCTTCATAAATTGCTGTATTTGGACATTCAGGCTCACAGGCCCCACAGTTAATACATTCATCTGTTATAATAATCGCCATAATTTCTTCTACATTAAAATGCCCAAAAAAGAACGGGCATGCTTATTTTTGCACAAAGGTAATTCCTACTGGATTAGTATACAAATATAATGAGCTATCACAACCTTACTATAAAAGCTTTTGTTAAACTTGGAGAATTTCTAAGAACATTTTGTGAATTTATAACATCAGACAACTACTCTGAAAATATAAATGATGAATGGAATGGATTGTTTAAGGCTGAAATTGAAATGGCCCAACATTATAATGGTTGGTTCTCAGAAGAGAATTGCATTTATGCATTTCAAGAATGGGGTAATTTATTGAAGAAAGAAAATCTTGAAAATTGGTTGAAAAATTATGACTTAACAAAAAACAAAGAAAAAGTCGTTGCCCTAATTATGGCGGGCAACATTCCACTCGTTGGGTTTCATGATTTATTATGTGTTTTAGTTACGGGCAATAAAGCTTTGGTTAAACTATCAAGTAATGATCAAAAATTAATTCCACTCATAATTAATTATCTAAAAGATATAGAGCCATACTTTGAAGAAAGGGTGATTTTTACTAAAGAAAAGCTTGAACATTATGATGCTGTAATTGCAACAGGCAGTAATAATACAGCAAGGTATTTTGAATACTATTTTGGTAAAAAACCACATATAATAA
This sequence comes from uncultured Maribacter sp., assembly GCF_963975365.1. Classification (GTDB taxonomy): domain Bacteria; phylum Bacteroidota; class Bacteroidia; order Flavobacteriales; family Flavobacteriaceae; genus Maribacter. The sequence goes on from NZ_CAXBGF010000003.1 coordinate 117,545, forward strand.
GAAAGAACAGAAATTCTGTAGCCGTTTTGAAAGGAAATGAATCTAGAGAAGAGCTAACCGCTTTGGGCGAAGATATTTTTAGATATTTCGGCTTAGGCTGCAGAAGTGTCTCTAAAATATTCATTCCAACAAATTATGACATTGATACTTTTTTCAATGCAATGTTTCCGTATAACGACATTATAAATCATAATAAATATGCCAATAATTATGATTATAATAAAGCTGTTTATCTCATGAGCGAATATAAGATATTGGACAATGGTTTTCTTATTTTAAAGGAAGAAGAAAGCTACGGCTCCCCTATCGCCTCACTTTTCTATGAGTATTATGACAATCTAGAAGACTTAAAGTCAAAACTAAAGGGAGAAGAGGATAAAATTCAGTGCATTGTTTCATCCGATTTTATAGATGACGAAATTTCATTTGGGCAAACCCAAAAACCTTCATTAAATGATTATGCTGATGGAATCGATACGGTAAATTTTCTATTGAGAACATCATAGAATTAAATACCTTTCAGTATCGTAAATTCTTGAAAAAATTCTGACATTTGCAACCTTAAATTACAATCAAAATGAAAAAACATAATTTTAGCGCTGGCCCTTGTATATTACCGAAAGAAGTATTGTTAAAGGCTTCTGAGGCTATTATGGACTTCAATGGTTCTGGACTTTCCCTTATCGAAATTTCACACAGAAGCAAAGATTTTGTCGCCGTAATGGAAAATGCGAGGTCATTGGCCTTAGAATTACTTGATCTAACTGACAAAGGTTATAAAGCTCTTTTTCTACATGGTGGTGCCAGTCTTGAATTTTTAATGGTAGCCTATAATCTTTTGAATGTTAAGGCAGGTTATTTAAATACAGGTACTTGGAGTGATAAGGCAATTAAAGAAGCTAAATTATTTGGTGAGGTTGTTGAAGTCGGTTCATCTAAAGATGAAGATTTTAAATATATTCCAAAGGGGTATTCTGTACCTGGTGGACTTGATTATTTACATATTACGTCTAATAATACCATTTATGGAACTCAATTCAAGAAATTTCCAAAAACTGACGCTCCATTAGTTTGCGATATGAGTTCCGATATATTTTCTAGAAGTTTAGATTTCTCTCAATTCGATTTAATTTATGCTGGTGCTCAAAAGAATATGGGTCCTGCAGGTGCAACTTTAGTTGTTATTAAGGAAGATATCTTAGGAAAAGTATCAAGAAAAATTCCTTCGATGTTAGATTATCAAGTACATATCAGCAAAGACAGTATGTTTAATACCCCTCCTGTTTTTCCTGTTTACACATCGATGTTAACATTAGAATGGCTTAAGAATCTTGGTGGTATTGCTGCAATTGAGGAGATTAATGAAAAGAAAGCCAGATTGTTGTATTCAGAAATAGATTTAAACCCTGTCTTTGAAGGATATGCAAATATTGAAGACCGTTCGCTAATGAACGCTACCTTTAATTTAACAGATGATAGCTTAAAAAGCACATTTGAAAACATGTTAAAGGAAGCAGGTATTATTGGGCTAAACGGTCACCGTTCGGTTGGCGGGTATAGAGCTAGCATGTACAATGCCCTTTCTTTAGAAAGCGTAGGTGCATTGGTAGACGTTATGAGTGAAATGGAACGAAAAGGATAGTTGACATAATTGTTAATTTAGGTAATAAGCATTTCATTCAATCATTAAACAAGAATTATACTATGAAGATTTTAGCTAATGATGGTATTTCCGTAAATGGCATTGCCACAATGGAAAATGCCGGATTTGAGATATTAACAACTACTGTGGCGCAAGAACAATTAGCCAATTATATAAATGAGAATAAAATAGATGCTTTATTAGTTCGTAGCGCAACTAAAGTTAGAAAAGAATTAATTGACGCTTGTCCTACATTAAAACTTATTGGTCGTGGTGGTGTTGGTATGGATAATATTGATGTTTCGTATGCAAAGTCTAAGAATATTCATGTAATAAATACTCCTGCAGCATCATCAGAATCAGTTGCCGAATTAGTGTTCGCTCATCTTTTCGGAGGTGTTCGATTTTTATACGATGCCAATAGAAATATGCCTTTAGAAGGCGATAGCAACTTTAAAGAGTTAAAAAAATCATATTCAAAAGGCACAGAATTGAGAGGTAAAACACTAGGTGTTTTTGGTTTTGGAAATATAGGTCGTGCTACCGCAAAACTTGCTTTAGGCGCAGGTATGAATGTCATCTATTATGATCCAGATGTAGCGAATGCCACTATCGAACTAACTTTTTTTGACGGACAAAAAGTAACCTTCTCACTGAAGAATACCGAAAAGTCTAAATTGTTAAAAAATGCCGATTTTATTTCATTACACATACCAGATCAGCAAAGCTATGTTATTGGCAAAGAAGAATTTTTGCTAATGAAAAAGGGCGTAGGCATTGTAAATGCTGCTCGTGGTGGTGTAATCGATGAAGTTGCGTTAGTAGAGGCACTTGAAAATGGTACGGTTTCTTTTGCTGGTCTAGATGTTTATGAGTCAGAACCAAAACCTGAAATTAAAATTCTTATGCATCCAAACATTTCACTTTCTCCTCATATTGGTGCTGCCACATTAGAAGCACAAGAGCGAATTGGGTTAGAATTGGCAGGACAAATAATAACATTACTAAAATAAGTGCATATAGCATATTTTAATGACTCTTTTTGTACTTTACAGTATAAACATTAAATTAACTATATTACTATGGCAGGATTATTAGATTTATTAAACAGCCCAATGGGCAAACAATTGATTAGTGGCGTTGCAGGACAAACAAATCAGCCTGAAAACAAAACCGCCGATGTATTGAGTATGGCTATGCCCCTAATTTTAGGTGCAATGAAAAAGAATGTTTCTTCACCAGATGGTGCTGAAGGATTAATGAATGCCCTTTCCAACAAACATAATGGTAGCATCTTGGATAACCTTGGTGGACTTTTCAATGGTGGTGTTGATGACAATGTAATGCAAGATGGTGCAGGTATCTTAGGACATGTTTTTGGCGGTAAACAAGCAAATGTTGAAAATGCCCTAAGTCAAAAATCTGGACTTGATGCAGATTCTATAGCTCAAATACTTAAAATTGCTGCCCCAATTGTAATGGGTATGATTGGTAAACAAACGGCTCAAAGTAATGTTAATGATTCTTCAGGTATGAATGCTTTATTAGGAAGTATGCTTGGTGGACAACCACAAGAAAATCAGAGTTTAATTACTACTCTTTTAGATGCTGATGGCGATGGTAGTATTTTAGATGATGTTGCCGGCATGGTAATGGGTGGTAGCAAGAAAAAAGGTGGTTTAGGAGGCCTATTAGGAGGTCTATTCGGTAAATAAATAGATTTTTACAATTTAACATAAGCCGTTTGTGATAGCAAGCGGCTTTTTTGTATCTTATACTTTATGAAAGGGAGAATGAAAAAATCTGTCCTACCTAATTTCATTATCATCCTTATTTTTGGTATCACATTAATTAGATGTGGATCAACAAAGGAACCATTATCTATTTCAAATGATGAAAAAATAGCATTTGAACAAGAAGTTGGTGATACTATAACTATTTCGAGTGATAAAACTGAATATGAAATTATCATTATTGAACCTGGTTTTTATTCATGGCTAAACTCGATAGCCAAACCTGAAGGATATTATTCTCAGAGTTTTCTAGAAAATCGCAATTATTTAATGGTATTAGAATGGAATCAAAGAGTATTGCAACCTATGCAGTATAATCCAAATTTATATGAGCTCCAGATTGACTATGATCAAAATATAGATTACGGCTATAAAGTAAATTATCAACTCTATAATTACTTTATCTATTTTCAAAGAAAGTACAATCAAAGATTGGGTCCTTTTATCCCACGCATATAAAAAGTATATTTACGCGCTTTAAAAATTATTATGCATAGATTAAAAGAACGCTGGGGTGTTTCCAGCAATTTTCAATTAATAATCATTTTCTTCGTTTTCTCGATAACAGGCTCATCTTCAGTTTATGTAGCGAAACCATTTCTAAACCTTATAGGATTACAACAATCTAATTTTGCAGATACCTGGTGGGGAACGGCTTTTTATTGGCTTCTAAGAATTCTTTTGATTTTTCCATTTTATCAAATTCTATTGGTTATATACGGTTGGCTATTTGGTCAATTTAAATTCTTTTGGAGCTTTGAGAAAAAGATGCTCAAAAGAATTGGGCTTGGATTTTTGCTTAGTTAATTTAATAATTTCTTAACAGGTCTTTACTAAAAGCATTGTTTAGATTTGTAAAGATGAGTTTTATGAAGTACAAAATAGTTTACCCAATAGTTACCATAATCTTAATAGCCAGTCTGTTGGGTCCTTATTTTGTGAAAATATATCACGCGCTAAACGAGCATAAAGAATTTCACTGTACATCTAAAAAATTACATATTCATGCTATTGAGTTCGATTGTGATTTTGAACACTATCAACTATCTTCTCTTTATTATCCAGAATTCGAATACCCGAAGTTTATTGAATTAGCTCCTATTACCGAAGCTATTATAAACAACTACTATTTTTTAAGTAAGTATCAACAACTTCATTTTGTATTAAGAGGTCCTCCTTCTTGTTAAGAATTAATTTAACAAGCTGAAGTCTATAAACCCTAATACAATTTTATATGAAAAATATTTATATAACAATGCTAATGGCATTTTTGGTTCAATGCACATTTGCCCAAAACACATTAAAAGGAAACATTACAAATCAAGAGGACCAAACATCTTTAGAACAGGTATCAATATATTTTCCTCAATTAGAAAAAGGTACTGTTACCAATGCCGATGGATTCTTTGAGATTAACAATTTACCGTCTGGAAAGTTCAAAATTGTAATTTCTTATATAGGTTTTCAAACCTATTCACAAACTGTTGAACTTTTAGAGCCTACTACCCTATTATCAATGGAACTTATGCCTAGTGCTATTGAAATGGAAGAGGTTATAGTTTCTACTCCCTTTCACAAACTACAACGAGAGAATGTAATGAAAGTCGAGAGGACCAGTATAAAGGAACTAAAATCGGCAGGAGCTTTAAATTTATCTGAAGGTATTACCAACATTCCAGGTGTAGAAAGTGTTTCCACCGGAGTCGGAATAGGAAAACCCGTTATACGTGGCCTTAGCTCTAATAGAGTATTGACTTACACACAAGGTATACGATTAGAAAACCAACAATTTGGTGATGAACACGGATTAGGAATTAGTGATGCAGGTATAGAAAGTGTTGAGGTCATAAAGGGCCCAGCATCTTTGCTATATGGTTCTGATGCCCTTGGTGGTGTTCTATATTTAAACCCTGAAAAATTTGCAAACTCCAATGATGTAGAAGGTGATTTAAACTTAAATTATTTCACTAATACCGAAGGATTTAATGGAAATGGCGGATTTAAAGCTTCCTCCGAAAAATTTAAGTTCTTAGTTCGATTAGGGGGAAGTTCACATATAGATTATAAAACTGGTAATAATGAACGAGTAACCAATTCTAGGTTTAACGAAAAAGATTTAAAAACCGGTTTTGCATATCAACTCACTAATTTTAAAACTGAGCTACGTTATAATTATAATAATTCTGAATTGGGTATACCCGAAGAAATAGGAGAACAATCAACCAATCGCTCTGCTTTAGAGCCATTTCAAGATATTACCAGTCATATTTTAAGTTCAAAATCAAATATCTATTTCAACAATTCTAGCCTTCAAGCGATTATTGGCTTTACTAGAAATGACAGAAAAGAATTTGAAGAACATGAACATGGTTTGGAAGGGATTGTGGAAGAAGAGGAAAATAAGGAAGTAGAAGCACCAGCATTGGACATGAAATTAGAAACTTTAAGTTATAACATTCAATACAATTTAGCTAAAATAGGTGCTGTTGAGACAATTATTGGTTTACAAGGAATGAACCAGAATAATAGTAATTTTGGTGAAGAGGTTTTAATACCTGATGCTACAACCAACGATATTGGACTTTTAGCCACATCACATATTCATTTGAATGAAAGTGATGTGCAACTAGGAATACGTTATGACAAAAGAACAATTGATTCAGATGAAAATGGCCTTGTTGGTGATCAAAACTATATTGAAGCTGTAGATAGAAATTTCAATAGTTTTAATATCGCCGCAGGATATAAAGTAGCTATTTCTGAAAATTTTATAACACGTTTAAATATCGCCTCAGGATTCAGAGCACCTAATTTGGCAGAGTTGACTTCAAATGGCGCACATGAAGGAACAAATAGATATGAAATTGGAAATGCCAATCTAAATAACGAAAGAAATGTACAAACAGATTTATCATTAGAATTTAAGAATGAGCATTTTGAATTTTATGTAAATGGATTCTACAATACTATTTTAGATTATATTTATTTAGAACCAAGTGGTACATCTATAGATGGTAATGCCGTTTATCTTTACCAACAACAAGATGCAAATTTGTTCGGTGGCGAAGCAGGGCTACATTATCACCCACATCCATTAGATTGGTTACATATGGAAAGTAATTTTTCTACCGTAACCGGTCAATTGAAGAACGATGGTAATTTACCTTTAATACCAGCAAACAATTGGTCTAATACCTTACGATTTGAGTTTAGCAAAATTAATAAGGACTTTAATAATGGCTATGGTTTTCTGACGTTGAAATCATACTTCGCCCAAAATAAAGTAAGTGATTTTGAGACTCCCACAGATGGGTATTCGCTGTTAAATATAGGCTTTGGAGCTACTGTTACAATTTCTAACCAACCGATTGATTTTAAGTTGAGTGCTAATAATGTTTTGGACAAAGAATATATTTCGCACTTGTCGAGACTGAAAAGTGATGGCATATCAAATATTGGAAGAAACATTAATTTTGGAATTAGTGTACCTCTCTAATATTAAATTATAAGATGTAAAAAGCCCACATTTTTTTTTAAAAATGTGGGCTTTTTAAATACTTATCAATCACTCACCTTCTAATTGGTACCAATCAATAGTAGTCAACGGAGGTCTTCTTCCTTTTTCTAAAACAGGATAATTTTTCGTCAAATAATCTACAATCACTTTTTGGTTCTCACCTAAAGGCCATAATCCCTGAGTTTTCTGCATCCATCGTATGGTTGCATCCCATTGCTCCTCTCCCATTCTATTTTGAATAATAAGCTTTGATGAATGACACGAAGTACAGTTCGTAATTACTGTTTGTAATCCGTCAGCTTCAATTAATCCTGTTCGAACATGAATACCATTTTCAATTAATTCTAGATCTTCCTCAACTATTTCAACTTCAGATTGTTTTGGTCCAAAGAAAATAATAGCTAAAGCCCCAAATAGCATGAAACTTGTAAAAATCAATAATATAACCTTAAAAATAGGCTTAAAAACGATTCCATTGTTATTCTCCTTCTCTTGCATTACACGACTTTTACGGCAATTCTATGGCATGCGTTATTTAAATATCCTTTAGGGTTCCAACCTGGTAAAACCATTGGCTGTTTATTATCGTAAGAATCAGTAGCTCTAGCCCAAATTTCATAATATCCTTTTTTTGGAAAGGTTACCGTTGCGTTAAAATGTTGCCAAGCTAATCTATTCTTTGCCTTTTCCAATGTTGCAGATTTCCAAGAAGTTCCATAATCAATGGAATATTCCATCGCATATATCTCTAATTCACCAGCCCATGCGTGACCGTTTATTCTCATTGCTTTTCCTTCACTAATTATTGCTCCAGACTTTGGATATGTAATTAATGATTTTACAGGCATTGATTCAATAATACACATATCTTCATCTGCAACAGTTTCACCTGGGGCAACAGTTTCACAGGGTACTCGGTAAGAACCACCTTGCATTTTTTCACCATCATGCACCTTATTTCTAATACTAATGGTTTTTAACCATTTACCTGAAGTTGAAGCTGGCCAACCACCACATACCAATCGCAATGGAAAACCGTGTGCTAATGGTATAGCTTTTCCATTCATAGAAAATGCCACTAACGTTTCATCTTGTAATGCCTTTGACATGGGCACTCCTCTTGAAATGGGTTCTTTGGTAGGGTTTCTACTCAAATGCATATCTGCCGAGTGATATCCGATGTAAACTGCATCTTCCTTTATTCCAGCATCAGCCAAAACATCCTTAAGTCGAACCCCTGTCCATTCAGCACAGGAGACTGCCCCAATGGTCCATTGATTACCTTTCGCTGGCGGATTGAATTCACTTCTACCATTACCACCGCATTCTAAAGTAAGCTGATAAGTATAATGTTTAAACTTGGTTTTTAACTCGGAAAGAGAATAGGATTTCGGTTCAAGCACCGATTCACCATCAATCTTAAGTTCCCAAGAATTTTCTTCAATTTTTTCGGGTAGCAGTCCATTATTACGAATGAACATATATTTATTTGGTGTAATTCTATCATTTAATAGATGTGCTTGGGCCTCCATGTTCCACGGTTTATCGTTTAAAATAACCATGGCTTCATCTTTTTTAAAAAGGGCAAATGGATCTATTTCCTGTAATGCTAACGGCGTATACCCTTTAGGTATCAACTCTTTATAAACAATATCAACACCAAGTAAAGTAGCTAGTGTACTTAAACCTGATTTTGCAACAAAACTTCTTCTCTTCAAAACATACTAGATTTGAGATAAAGTTAAGTTATTTGGTATGAAAATATGTATTATTTAAACTTCAATAGTCTGCCCTCTTTTAGCGCCTTTAAAAATATAAGTATATAACCACATTAATGTAAATGAGGGTATAAGGTCAAAACCCGGTATAATTTCTTCAACGAAAGTAAATACACCCGCAGCCTGCCCAACTTTACCCTTATACATTCTGGTCATTAGCCAACCAGAGAGTGGTGCCCAAACAATGTCTGAAAATTCACCTACAAAGGGTATAGCAAATGATAGCATACCTATACCATCAAAAAGCAATCCCATTAAAAGTTGCTTATACTTTTTATTCTTTAAAATTGACATACTCAAAAATTAGTTATTCTTTAATTGGAATACAACAAAGATGCCAAATTTTTAAAATAAATAATTACGAAATATGGACTGTTTTAAGAAAGTTTGGTGCCAATTAATTTAAGAAACTCATTCCTTGTCTCAATTTTTTCAAACTGACCTCTAAAACCAGAAGTGGTAGTAACAGAGTTTTGTTTTTGAACACCTCGCATCATCATACACATGTGAGAAGCTTCAATAACAACCGCAACACCCTTAGGCTTTAATGTATTATTAATACATTCTAAAATATCATGGGTTAACCGTTCTTGTACCTGTAATCTTCTTGCAAAAACATCAACAACACGCGGTATTTTACTAAGGCCAACGATATGACCATTGGGAATGTAAGCAATATGTGCTTTACCAAAAAAAGGAAGCATGTGATGTTCGCATAAAGAATAAAGCTCAATATCCTTTATAATAACCATATCATCATAAGACTCTTTGAACATAGCCCCTTTTAATATTTCAACGGCGTCCTGTTGATAACCTTGAGTTAAAAAAAGCATGGCTTTGGCTGCCCGTTCAGGTGTTTTAACTAACCCCTCTCTACCAACATCTTCGCCAATTTCATCAATAATTGAAGAATATCTACTTTTAACTTCATCGGTAATCTCAAGGTTGTATTCTTCTAAATTTTTATAAGGAGACATACTCTTTATTTAATGTTTAATATATTTATAATATTCTTGAACAAAATTAATGTTTTCTTTTATCAACAACATTAAAATTGTCATAAATACGAAACGCAAAACTACTTAATTTGAAATTTACACGCATTTTAAAATTCTATACATAAAGTAAAACCTGATTACTATTTTTACCATGCTCCTTTTTCATTAATTTTGAAAATATCAATAAACTAAATCAAACAACACATTTCAAATGATAAAAGCTTCTAACATTCATAAATATTACGGTAAGTTAGAAGTATTAAAAGGCGTCGACCTCCATATTAAAAAGGGAGAAATCGTTTCTATAGTTGGGGCTTCTGGCGCAGGTAAAACTACCTTATTGCAAATTCTTGGCACCTTAGATGTTCAATCAAATAAAAGTGATAGTACATTATTAATAAATAGTAGGGAAACTACCAACCTAAGTGATAAGGATTTGGCGAAATTTAGAAATGAACATATTGGTTTTATTTTTCAATTTCATCAGTTACTTCCAGAATTTACTGCAATTGAAAATGTTTGCCTACCAGCATTCATTAAAAAAACACCTAAATCCGAAGCTGAGAAAAGAGCTAAAGAACTTTTAGATTTTTTGGGATTATCTCACAGATATGATCATAAACCGTCAGAATTATCTGGAGGAGAACAACAACGTGTTGCTGTTGCACGTGCATTAATAAACAACCCTTCTATAATTTTTGCAGATGAGCCAAGCGGTAATCTTGATTCTGAAAGTGCGGATAATCTTCATAAATTATTTTTTGAACTAAGAGAAAAATTCGGACAGACTTTTGTCATTGTTACCCATAATGAAGAACTAGCTGAAATGGCAGATCGTAAATTAACCATGGTAGATGGTAAAATTTTGGATAAAGTCATCTCAGAAGCATAACGACAATTTTATGCTTGAAGAATTTATTGTATTCGCGAAGAAACCTATTTATGAGAAAGATGTGAGTTCCAGTGCCTCAGATAAATTGAGGTTATTTATTAAACTATTAGTCTTGGCACTAGGTTTAAGTATTCTTTTGTTAATTATAGCGAGCGTAATTCAAAACATTTTTAATATTGAGGTGGGTAAACATGCCTTTGATGATTTATTCAATAATAATTCAGAAATTAAAATCTTTGTCTTAGCAGTTTTGGTTGCTCCTTTTTTAGAAGAATTAATTTTTCGAGGTCCTTTAGTATTTTTTAAAAATTCTAAGTATTTTTCAACTGTTCTATACATTTTTACAATTGCCTTTGGTCTGGTACATATTAGCAATTTTGAATTGACAACTCAGGTATTATTACTTTCTCCTTTTCTGGTTGCACCACAGATAAGTGTAGGTTTCATATTAGGATATATTCGTATAAAATTTGGATTAATTTGGTCAATGGGACTTCATGCATGTTACAACATGGTGCTAATAATTCCCTTATTACTCTTAAAGCTATTAGATATTCCAATAGAATGACGAAAATTGAATTAAAAGAATTTCTAGATGAAAAGGTTATTCAATACAATAATCCTCAATTTTTAGAAACCGACCCCATTCAAATCCCACACCTATTTACTAAGAAGGAAGATATAGAAATCAGTGCATTTTTAACTGCTACAATAGCTTGGGGCAATAGAAAAAGTATCATCAATAATTCTCATAAATTAATGGAATTATTGGGGCACAGTCCTTATGACTATATTTTAAACCATAGTGATGATGATTTAGATAATTTGGAAAATTTTGTACACAGAACTTTCAATGGTATTGACTTAAAATATTTTATTCAAAGCCTTAAAAATATGTATTTAAATCATAATGGTTTAGAGGGCATATTTACTGACTACCAAGAAAAGACTTCTTTACAACCTACTATTGCTAAATTCAAAGAATTATTTTTTGAATTACCCTATGAACAGCGCACCACTAAACATGTTTCTGACCCTTTAAAAGGTTCAGCCGCGAAAAGAATAAATATGTTTTTGCGTTGGATGGTAAGAGATGCTTCAACAAATGTAGATTTTGGCCTTTGGAAAAATATAGCACCTTCCAAATTATCTTGCCCGTTAGATATACATTCAGGAAATGTTGCCCGTAAGTTGGGGATTTTAAAACGAAAGCAGAATGATGCCAAAGCATTAGCAGAACTAGATAAAAATTTAAGAAAACTGGATCCAAAGGATCCAGTTAAATATGATTTTGCTTTATTCGGTCTTGGTGTATTCGAAAAATTCTAGTTTACTATTTCAAATTGCTTATCTGTCAGTGTTTTCATAAAAGCTATAATTGACTTAGATTCTTTTTCAGTTAAGTTTAAAGAATCTGGCGGCAAGGTTTGATTAGGTACATCTAAGCCCATACCTTGACCACCACCAACATTATAAAACTCAACAACTTATTCTAAAGTAGCATATACACCATTATGCATATAAGGTCCCGTTAAAGCTACGTTACGCACAGTTGACGTTTTAAAAAAGTGTTTCTTTTCTTCTACTTCGTAAGGGTAATATTGGCCCCAATCATCATCTAAAACAGGGTTTTCAAAACTTGCATTCTTAGGCACACCTAAATTTTCAAATTCACTCTCCATATATTTAGGTGGCACCGTACCATTGAATGCAGGTGGAAAATGACATGTAGCACAAGCTGCTTTTCCCATAAAAAGATTGAAACCATCAACTTCTTCGTTGGTCATGGTTTCTTCAAGCCCGTTTATATTTCTATCAAATTTAGAATCGAAACTAGAAAGGCTTCTAATATAGGTAGCAATGGCATTTCTTACATTCATATTTGTAATTTTACCACCATACAACGAATCGAACTGTACTTTATAAACAATCTTTGATTGTATTTTTTCTTCTAGCTTTTCTAAATCTATATGAAATTCATTTTCATTATTAGTTACACCTACAATTTGATCTTCTAGACCATCTGCCCTACCGTCATAAAACAATGAGCGTTGGTAAACAGCATAAGTTAATGTAGGTGAATTACGTTGCAATTCTTTGCCATTACTACCCAAAGCTTTTGTATGAGCATCGGTAAAAGCTTTTTCTTTTATATGGCAAGTAGCGCAACTTATTGTACCTGTACTAGATAAAGCTTTGTCATTAAATAATCGCTTACCCAAAGCTATTCTTTCTTCCGTAATTTCTGGAGTTCTTTGCATTGAGAATATTTTCATATTGAAGAAGTTTTTATCAAATAAACTTGTTGCATTCGGGTCTAATGATCGAGAATTACTTAATTCTACATTCCAGTCTTTTGCAGTTTTTAAAACTAATTCCAATTGAATATTAGTATGTTCTTTAATGAACGAATAGCGATCAAATTTATCAAAATTTCCTTCTTTTAATATAGCTATAGAAGAAGTTATTTCTGTACGCCATTCTGAATATAAGTCTGGATTATAAAATGCATCTTTATAAATATCCAATACTTTTTGAATTGATTCATAATTGTAGATGGCTTCGTTTAATGAGTTTGTTAGCATAGGAGAATCAAAACCTGTAATCCCTTTTGTAACAATATTTATAATCGCATCGCGTATCATTTTTAAATGATGTCTATCTCGCTGTGCTATTAGAATATGATTCTTTCTAACAAATGGCAATCTAACTTTTAAATAGGTTAACACAAAGTTTAATTCTTTATTCGAAAATCCGTCTTCTGAATATAATAGCTCTTCTAAAACTTGATAGCTTTTGGGGTTTTGTATTTTAACATCTTGGTGGTCATCTATTTCAACCTTCAATAAATTTGGGGCATTCATAGACACATAATTCTCGTAGTCATAAGCTATAAGCATTGGTTCTACCCTTTTATACCATTCTCTACTTTTTAGAAATAACTCTTTATTTTTTGAAAGACTATTGGTTGTGTCTATCTGTTGCATATAATGCGAAGCACTATCTAATGTGACAAAATAATAATTACGTATGGCATCATTGAACATGGATAGCTCATTAGTAGTAATCATCAATTTAGGTTTTGTTTCTTCATGTTTACATGACAGAAAAACACCCAAAATCATTAATAAAATCCATTTATTATGAACTGTTTTCATGTATATCTTTAAAATTATTATGAATAGAAAAAAGGTTCCCAAAGAAGGGAACCTTTTATTAAGATTTCATAAGACTATTTATCTAGGCAATCCTGTCAATTTAAAAAGAACAGATCCTTCTAAAGAAGCACTACCTTCACTAATTGCAGTTGGATCAACAAATTTAAGTCCGTCAGCCCTAACTGCAGTTTCAGGAGTAGTATTAAAATTCCACCCATGTACTTGAGCACCACCTATGAAGGTAGGTTCAGATGCACCAATGATATCGGTAACATCAAATAACCCTGTAATTTCCCACATACTATCAGTGTTACCAATACCTACGCTAGATGCAAAAGTTTGGTTGCACTCCATCACTTCAACAAAGCTACCAGTGTTTAAATCTAATTGCCATAATTTTGCGAACCCTGTAATATCAGCATTTAAATCACTGTATCCGTTAGGATCTTCTTGAATGTAAGCATAGTTCTCTGTTACCATAATATTATCAGGTGAGTGCATACCGTCACCCTTACCACCTTCTACATCACCATCTACAACTACGGTAAGAACAGCATCTGCAGTTGGATCAGTTTCATTTAATTCTAATTTATAAACACGACCAAAACCTGTACCTCTTAAATTTAAATCTGGGTTGTCTCCACGAATTCTTCCGGTTGCATTAAAATATACTTCTCTTTGAGCTTCGGCAGAACCCCTTCTCCAGTCTATATCTTCAATTCTTTGAAAACCGATAGCAGAAACATCGATAGCTTCTTGATTTAGTTCATCTATAGTTCTTTCGGTAACTTCTACCCATTCAACGTCATATGAGACATCTTCTGCCATACCCATTTCAAATAGCTGTCCTCCTTCGCCAGGTAAAGACTCCACAGGATTTTTACCTCTTAAAACATAAAGTTTCCCACCATAAAGATCACCTCTAGATGCAACGTACATACCAAAATGAGCTTGTGGGTACACATTATCACTATGATCATCTCCCATAAAAATAACGGTTTGTGAAGCGTATGCATCTTTACCGATAGCAACGGCATTTTCAGTAGACCATTCACCAAGAGCAGGAAGTCTTTCTACCTCTACCCTATCTTCTTTAGCTCTAAAAGGATTTACTTTATAAACACCTTTAGCGTTACCGCCCCATTCACCACCAGAAAGGTATAAAGGACCGAAACCATGCTCTTCAACGGTTATAGCAGAACCAGAACACATTGCAGTAAACGCCGTAGCTGTAGAGTTTACAATATAATCTCCTTGTAAGGGTTGTAGTTCAGAGTTCAACATTATTCTTACAATAGAATAATCTGCCTCTAAATTATTGATCAAAGCGTAGTTACCATCCTCTGTTGGAAAAAGGGCAGCTCCATCCATATACGAACCGTAAACAAAAGTCGAGTCAGATTCTAAAATATCTGCAGATGACATAATCATATTAAGCTCGGCAGATCCTGCAAATGGACCTTTAAGCTCAAACAATTCATTCGGAGTTACAGAACTTGTTAATGGTATTGATTCCTCTAAAGTTAAATCTTGACCGTCAGCACCATCTGCTCCGTCAATACCATCAGCGCCATCGATACCATCGACACCATTTGTTCCATTAGTACCATCAGCACCATCTTCTAGTTCACAGCTGATTACTGCCAACCCTAGGCAAGAAAGGAAAATAGCTTTCAATAGTAAATTTTTTGATTTTTTCATTATCAATATAGTTTTTAGGTTATGTATTCCACAAAACTAGATTGAGTTGTTTGTTTAAAGGTTCAATTAAAATTAGCATTGATTCATGCTTTGTTTAACTTAGTGTTAAGATGTAAATTTTAGGTACCTTAAAAATTTTCTAATCATAAAGAAACTGTAACTAAATAAAATTAACACACATTAAAAACTAATAATCAATTAGTTACACAACATGTTAAGTAGCGGTAATTCAAAATTTGGTTGAATACTATTCTCTAACAAGCAATTCATGTATCAATAGTTTTAGCTCAATTTGACATATTTTCACTTAAAAACTTAATGGTCAAGAATTCTTTTATTATTCTTATTTTCGTTTAACATCAGAACTTAAGAAAACCATGAAAAGAATTTTACAATTATCCATTTGCTTGGTAACTACCATTACCCTTTCACAGTCTAGGACATTACCAATCGACACCGTTATTACTACACAACATAATGCTACCATCAATGGCGCAACCTTTTCTTACACAGCACAAACAGGAACACAACCTGTGTGGGATGAAAATGCAAAACCAATTGCCTCATTGCATTACTCCTATTACACAAGAAATAATATTAAAGACCGTGCTTCTAGGCCTTTATTAATTTCTTTTAATGGCGGACCAGGTTCTGGCTCTGTTTGGATGCATCTCGCATATACAGGTCCTAGAATATTGAAAATTGATGATGAAGGCTTTCCAGTTCAGCCATACGGAGTTAAGGAAAATCCGTTTTCAGTTCTTGATATTGCGGATATTGTCTATGTGAATCCTGCAAATACTGGTTACTCTAGAACAATTCCTGAATCTGGGGATGAAGTAGACCGTAAAAAATTCTTCGGTATCAACGCGGATATTACTTATTTGGCAGAATGGCTGAATACTTTTGTAACCCGTAATAACCGATGGAGTTCACCTAAATATTTAATTGGCGAAAGTTATGGTGGTCCAAGGGTTATGGGTCTTTCGTTAGAACTGCAGAATAAGCAGTGGATGTACCTAAACGGTGTAATTCTAGTATCTCCTGCCGATTATAAAATTATACAAAATGAAGGCCCAGTGGCAGAAGCAATAAATCTTCCCTATTTTACGGCTGCGGCTTGGCATCACAAAGCATTACCAGCTGAATTACAAGGCAAAGACCTTTTGGATATTCTCCCAGAATCCGAAGACTATACAATTAATACCTTGATTCCTGCACTGGCAAAAGGAGGATTTATATCGGATCAAGAAAAAACAACCATTGCTAAAAAGATGTCTTATTACTCCGGCTTGGAAACGAAAGATATAATAGACCAAAACCTTTCTGTACCTACCTCCTTTTTCTGGAAGAATTTATTAAAGGAAAAAGGAGGTTATACCGTTGGAAGATTGGATTCAAGATATTTAGGAATGGATAAACAGCTTTTAGGCATGCGACCTGATTACAATTCTGAGTTGACCTCTTGGCTGCATAGTTTTACCCCAGCAATAAACTATTACTTGCAAGAAGAACTGAAGTTTAAGACCGATGTAAAATATAATATGTTCGGACCTGTGCATCCTTGGGACAACTCTGACGAGAATACCCGTGAAAGCCTAAGACAGGCCATGGCACAAAATCCATATTTAAACGTAATGGTACAATCAGGTTATTATGATGGCGCAACAACTTATTTTAACGCTAAATACCTAATGTGGCAAGTAGATCCAAGCGGAAGAATGAAGGATAGGTTTAGCTTTAAAGGGTATCGTTCTGGACATATGATGTATTTAAGAAAAGAAGATCTTAAAACTGCAAATGATGATATTCGCGATTTTATCGAAAAAACTATGACAAATGGTAAGAGTGCAAAATACTAACGTATAAGTATAAGTTTACCTTTCCATTACAGTTTTAGACATTCCTAATAATGACAAAGAATTAATTTCAGCGTTTTCTATTAGGAATGTTTTTTTTATTTCTAATTCAGAATATCCAACAGCGTCTTTAAAAAGCTTATCCCGTTTGCGCTGCTTTCTTTTTTTAAAAATATCGATGGTAACCCCCACTGTTGCTCCACCCAACACAGTAGCCAACAAATCGGCATTGTCCCAGCCACCATATTGATTTTGGTCTATACTCTCTTTTGCCAAGCCAATAAGTAGACCACCTCCTACAGCACCAATAAACGTCCAAGTTCTATCGCCATCTGAAATTTGACTAGCTACACCTGCGCCTACTAAACCATATAAATTTCCTCCAAGAAAGTGAAGCGCCTTATCTTGTTCTAATTGACTATATGTACTGTGAAGCGATCCTAGAATAAAGCAGAAAGCAAATATTTTTTTCATAGTTGGCAAAGATAGATATTCTAAAACAGTTGTGGATCTTAAATAGGTTTACGAACAATAAACTAAATCTGTATTAATTTTAATTTATAGTATCTTAGAATTTTAAAAACAATATGGAATTAAAGAACTTTATTAAAAGTCTAAAAATCATGCACCTTTTTTTAGTTACTGGTCTAAGTATTTTTACCATTTGGGTGATACTTCAAATTAACAGCTTTAACACCAGTACAAAGGGTGAGGATTTATACTTATTTATTGTACCACTCTCGGCTTTATTAGGCTATTTCGGCAGTCAATTTGTTTTTAACAAAAAGACTTCTAAAATTAATTTATCAGAACGGTTAGAAGATAAGTTGAAAAAATATCAATCTGCATTACATCTAAAATATGCTCTTATTGAAATTCCTGCTTTTCTAGGTCTTTTTGTTTATTTTAATACTGGTAATGCCTTACCTGTTGTAATCACCATATGTTTATTGGCTTATTTATTCGTGCAAAAGCCAAATAAAGAAAATATAGTCAAAAGTTTACCATTAACATCAGAAGAAAAAACTCTAATTCAAAATTTATAACCTTTACCTAAGAATGAAAAATTTAAATAAAATAATAGTAGCCTGTATGTTATCTCTTTTTGGACTTGCTAATTTACAATCACAAGATTGGGCCGACTTAAATCGATTTAAAGAAGAAAACACAAAACTACCAAGCGTTCAACAAAATGAAAATCGCATTTTATTTATGGGGAATTCCATTACTATTGGCTGGTTAAATCTTAGACCAGAATTCTTTGCAAATAAACCATATGTTAACCGCGGCATAAGTGGCCAAACTACTCCACAGATGTTGGTAAGATTTAGACAGGATGTAATTAATTTACATCCAAAGGTAGTAATCCTTTTAGCTGGCACTAATGATATTGCAGGTAATACAGGCCCTTCGACCTTAGAAATGATTATGGATAACATTAAAGGAATGTCTGAAATGGCGAAAGCGAACGACATCAAGGTTATTTTATCTTCTACCCTACCCGCATATGATTATCCATGGAAACCAGGTTTAGAACCTTCTGGTAAAATTATCGCGCTTAATAAAATGATTAAGGAGTATGCCGAATTAAAAGGTCATATCTACTTAGATTATTTCTCTGCCATGGTTGACGAACGTAACGGTTTACCCAAAAAATATGCTGAAGATGAAGTACACCCAACTGTTGAAGGCTATAAAATGATGGAACCTCTAGTTGAAGCTGCAATTAAAGCAGCATTAAATTAATAGTTGAATTACCTCAAATAAACGACCGTACTTGCCTTCTATGGTTCAATAAATATGTTATGCATTGTAATAGTAGATTTACTTATTTCATACGTTCCACAGTCATTCGATTTATATAATTTTTTATACCAAAGCTATTTATGAACATCAAAGCCATATTACTTTTTATAACTATAGTCATTATAAGTTCATGCTCTTCAAAAAATACAATAGAACAAGATCAAATAGAGATTATGACCATCTTAAATCAACAAGAAATAGACTGGAACAATCATGATTTAAAAGGTTTTATGAGTGGATATTGGAAATCAGATTCACTTTATTTTTATAGTGGTAAAAAGCTGAAATCTGGTTGGGAATCTACGCTAAATAGTTATTTAAAAAATTATCCCGACAAGTCATATTCTGGTACCCTGAAATTTACAATTGAAAAAATTTCCGCTATTACTACTGATTCTTACTTTGTAATGGGAGAATACAACTTAACACGCGAAGTTGGTAATGCAACAGGAACGTTCATGATTATCTTTAAAAGAATAAATGGAGAATGGAAGATCATTGCTGATTCTTCCTGTTGACCCTAATCCGTGCTTAAGTTTTGATTATTTTTGATAAATTTTGATTAAACAATAAAATGAATAAAACATTAATTCTATTGGTCTCTTTGGCCTTTTCTTGTAACTCTTCTCAAAAAACAGTTAAAGAAGCAACTATTGAAACTGGTTCAACAAAAACCTCGGAAAATACCTTTGCAGAATCTATAACTGAAAATGAATTAAAAGAACATTTATTTACTTATGCCTCAGATGAATTTGAGGGAAGAGAAACAGGTGAACCAGGTCAAAAAATGGCTATAGCTTATATTAAGGCTGAATATGAAAAATTAAAAATTCCTGCTGCGAAAGCCGACGGTGACTATTATCAAGAAGTTCCTCTAGAAATAAGCAAACTACCAATTGGTAAATTGAAAGTAGATGGTAAAGACTTTCCTATTGGCGGACATGTTTTAACATTTTCTGCGGCCAACACTTCTACTAATGAAATTGCATATGTTGGTTATGGTATCGAAGAACCAAACTACTCCAACTACAAAGATATTAACGTAGAAGGAAAAATTGTATTACTTAAAGCAGGAGAACCTAAAAATTCTGATGGAACATACAAAATTTCAGGAACTAACGAAGCTTCTATATGGAGCAACATATCTGAATCACTTACTACAAGAATCCAAATAGCAGTTGATAAAGGTGCCACAGGAATACTTTATTATGACACCGACAACTTTAACAGATTTAAACGAAGGTTCGAGTCTATGAAATCGAACAACAATGACCGAATGGAACTTGTTGATAATAGCGCATTAGAGTTTTATAGCTTATATATAGATCAGGTGTTGGCAAAAGACATACTATCATCTATTGATACTGATGACACTTCTAAAGTACTTACCAAAGCATTACAATTAAGTTTTGAAAGTTCTAACGATAAAATAACCACAGAAAATGTAGCTGCACTTATTAAAGGAACAGAAAAACCAAATGAATATTTAGTGATATCCTCGCACTTAGATCATATTGGCATTTCGCCAAATGGGGACATAAATAATGGAGCCGATGATGATGGCTCTGGAACCGTTGCTTTATTAGAAATTGCAGAAGCATTTAAATTAGCGGCTGATGCTGGTAAAGGACCTAAAAGATCAATCCTATTTTTACATGTTACGGGTGAGGAAAAAGGACTGCTAGGTTCTCAATATTATACAGATATGGAGCCAATTGTTCCGTTAGCCAATACCGTGGCTAACTTAAATATTGACATGATTGGCAGAATAGATCCAAAACGTGAAGGAGACCGTAACTATATTTATCTTATTGGATCAGACAAATTGAGCACAGAACTTCATAATCTTTCAGAAAATGTAAATAAAAAGTCCGAAAATATAGAATTGGATTATACCTATAATGATGAAAATGATCCTAATCGTTTTTATTACAGAAGTGACCACTATAACTTCGCTAAAAACAATATTCCTATTATATTTTATTTTAATGGCACTCACGATGACTATCATCGACCAGGTGACACACCAGACAAAATAAATTATGATTTATTGCAAAACAGGGCACGACTTATCTTTTATACTGCTTGGGAAATTGCAAATAGAGAACAACGAATTGTAGTGGACAAACAACCAAACTAATTTTACTATTATAAAAAAGTCCTGTTAACCAACTGTTTAACAGGACTTTTTATTTAAATAAATTTACTCCACAAATGGTATAAAAACAAAAAAGTCTTAGAATAAATCCAAGACTTTTAGTTTGCTTTAGGGTGGAAGACCGGGTTCGAACCGGCGACCCTCGGTACCACAAACCGATGCTCTAACCAGCTGAGCTACAACCACCATTTGTAAGCGAGTGCAAATGTAAATTTTTTAAATAGTACTCACAAATAATAAATGATATTTGAATAAAAAATATCATTATTCCCATGCTTAATATTTTTCTAATTAAATTGTCATGCAACTATTAGAATCTTAGTATTTATACTTTAAACAATTAATGTTATTCAAATTTAAACTTAAGCACATTTTATTTCTTTTCTCCCTGGTATGTATTAATATGAATACGACTATTGCGCAAGTAGATAGTATTCAATTTTATAAAGAAAAAATAAAAACATTCTCTCAAAGTTCAAATTATTCTGAAAATAGTACTACTTACATTGACCTTATTAATAATTTATCATTTCAACTAAGATACTCTGGCTTAGATACCATGAAAATTATTTCAGAGAGAGCTATGAAACTTAGTAAGATAATTAAGTATAAAAAAGGTGAACTAGAAGCCTTAACAAATTTTTCTACATTTTATCTATATCGAGGAGACACTGAAAATTCTATAAAGTACTGTCAAAAAATATTAAAGGATAACGAGTTGATAAATTATCCTAGCATGGAAATGAAAGTATATAATAATTTAGGCCAAGCATATTTCATTAAACAAGTTTACCCACTAAGCTACACTTACTTTTTGCAAGGATTGGCACTTGGCGAAAAACATAAACAAGAGTTCTATACATTTTTAATGAATATGAATTTAGGCACCATGTTTAATCTTCTAGAAGATTATGATGAAGCTTTAATGTTTTATTCCTCTGCGCTTAATTCTACTAAAAAGACTAAAGATGCAAATATGGATGCCATGTTGTCTAGCAATTTAGCATTTCTCTATATTCAAACAGGAGATTTTGATAAGGCCCAAAAGTATTTGAGTAAAAGCATTGATTATTTTGAAATTGCAAAAAACAAAGAGTGGCTAGCTTTTTCTCTTTCTACTTTAGCCCAGTTATACTTGAAATCAAAAAAATATAATGATGCTATAATTAACTACCAAAAAGCATTAAGTGTTCACGGTTCTGATAATGACATAAAAGGTAGAGCAGATATTTATTATGGCTTGGCTAAGTCTTATTATGAGTTTCAGGACATTACCAAGGCTGAAGAATATATAAATGAAAGTCTTAAGCTTTATTCATCATTTAATCTTAATACAGGTTTAGAAAAATGTTATAGAATTTTATATCAAATTAAAAAAGAACAAAATCAAATATCAAAATCTTTAGAATACTTAGAATTAACTGAAAAATTGGCTAATGATATTTTTATAGAAAAAAATAAAAGAAATTTAAACATGCTTAATACAAAGTTGAATTTCGAAAAAGAAAAAGATGACCTGAAAGCAAAAAATGAATTAGCTATCGACCAGCAAAGAAAATATGTAAAATGGTCATTGGCAGCCTTGCTAACATCATTTATAATAGTTTTAATAATTTTAAATTCTGTTAAAAGAGAAAAATTATTAAACAAGAAACTTGAGAATCAAGCAATTGTTTTAAAGGATAATCAAAAAAACCTTTCAAAAATTAATCAAAATCAAGATCGGCTTTTTTCTATAGTAGGTCATGACTTACGTGGACCTATAATTTCATTTAAAGAACTACTTAATTTATATATTGAAGAGCCAGAAGGCAAAATCTATTTTGAAAAATTTGCGCCGCTATTAAAAGAAGATTTAGAACAGTTACAATTTACAATGGATAATCTACTTCATTGGGGGAAAACACAGATGAAAGGAAATTCAATAAGATTAGAAAGAATTACTATAAAAAATGAAATAGAAAATATCTTACAGTTCTTTGGTCAAGAAATTAAAAAAAAATATATTAAAATTGACAATCAAATACTAGAAAACCATTACGCATTTGCCGATAACGATCAATTTAATGTGATATTTAGGAATTTGATAAGTAACGCTATAAAATTTACCCCAAATGAAGGCAAAATAATTCTTACCTCTAAAATAAGAAATGAGAACGTTTTAATTAAAGTTTCTGATACAGGTGTAGGAATGAGTGAGTTGGAAAAAAGTAAATTATTCAAAGACACCGAGTATATATCAACAGTTGGAACCAATTTAGAAAAAGGAACAGGTCTTGGTTTACGGTTAGCTAAAGAACTGATAATAACGAATCATGGAGAAATTTTTGTTAAAAGTAAAATTAATGAAGGCAGTCATTTTATTGTAAAACTACCTTTATCTTCCATTTAAATATAGTATTCCAATTAATACCGTTAGAATAATATTCTTGATTATTTCTATTAAAATTGTGTTGCTAGAAAGTCAATATAAATCAAATTAACAAACAAATCAAAATCGCTAATATAAAGAGGTTAAAATAATAATTTATCGATGAAATACATCTTTAATTCGTTTAAATACACAATTATCAGCATTTCACAACAATAATTACTAATTCCTTCAGTTCTACTCTAAATTTAGGTATTCAATAGTACCGCTTATTTATGTTTAATAATATTTCAATGACTTTATTTTATGTGAGCCTATCCAGAGGCTGTCTTCCTATTATTTTATTTTTCAGTTTATCTTATAGCACTTTATCAGCACAAATTTCTAAAAGAGCTAGTTTATTAAAGAATGTAAATCAAAGCCAAATTTTAGTACATAAAAAGTCTAACGACACTCTACATATACATAATCTTATAACGCTTGCCGCGGAATATCGCTTTCATAATTTAGATAGCTTATTATATTTAAGTAATGAAAGTCTTACTATAAGCAAAAAAGCAGACTATATAAATGGTATAATTCATTCTTATTCTAATATAGGAGGGTACTATTCAGACAAGGGTCAAATAGATGAAGCAATTTCATACTACAAAAAAGCTTACGAACTTGCATGTCAAAAAAACAATCTCCGTTTAAAAGTCAACGTTTTAAATGAACTAGCTAAAGAATTAGGTTATAAAGGTGATTATGCCCTTTCTTTAAAGAGATATTTAGAAGCTATAGAAATTGCAGAAGCGTTAGATTATAAAAAAATATTATCAATTATAAATGAAAACATAGCTCACCTATACCTTGAGCAGAAAGATTATGAACAAGCTATGGTGTTCTTTAAAAAAGCGCAAGCAATCAATAAAGAAATCGACAATCCCATTTTCATGGCTGAAACCATGAGCAATATAGCTTCTACCTATGCTGAAATGGATGAATTAGAGTATGCCATGTTCAACATTAATAGCAGTATAGCCATTTTTGAAAAAGAAAGGATACTTGATTGGTTGGCTTACTGTTATGAGGTTAAAGGAAAAATTTATTTAAAAAAAGGAAAAAACACTTGGGCGCTTTATTGGTACAAGCAAAGCGAGTTATTACATCAAGAAATTGAAGATGATAGAGGTGAAATTGATTTGTTAATTGGAATGACCCAAGCCTTTTTAAACCTGAAAAAAGATAGCATTGGAGAAGTATATGCTTTAAATGCTTTTGAATTATCTAAGAAAATAGGCCTTCGCACAGGAATAAAAGGTAGCACTTACCAATTGTTCAAAATTTATAAAAACAAAAAAGATTATGAAAAATCGTTATGGTATCATGAAATATATCAGGTAACCTCTGAATCTTTAACCAAAACAAGTAATGAGAAGGGGTTAAACATGTTGAAAACGAAAATAGAATATGACCAACAAAAGCAGCAGCTAATAATAGAAAATGAAAAGGCATTAGCAAAACAAAGTATTTATATTTATGTATTTATTATTATCCTTATCATCTTCGCTATAATTGTTTTCATAATACATAGAAACGAAAAAACTCAGAAAAAATTAAATATAGAATTGCGTTCAAATAAATCTGACCTAGAGGAGAAACAGGCATATCTTAATGAGTTAAATCAAACAAAGAATAAATTATTCTCCATTATTGGGCACGATTTAAGAGGCCCAATTGGCGCCTTTCAAGGTCTTTTAAAGTTATTTAAGGAGGGTGAAATGACGAAGGAAGAATTCTTAAATTTCGTACCAAAACTTAAAGTAGATATCGATTCTATATCGTTCACTTTAAATAATTTATTATCATGGGGACAAACCCAAATGAATGGCTCTACCACAAGACCTATGACTACAAATCTAGAAGGCATCATTGAAGAAAATATGGCGCTTTTATCTGAAATAGCAGAATCAAAATCTATTAAACTAATTAATAGAATTGAGTCCAATTGTCAAATTTGGTCAGATCCAAATCAGGTTGATATCATCATTAGAAACTTACTCAGTAATGCCCTAAAATTTACATCAAATAATGGAGAAATTATTATTGGTGCTATTCAAAAACTAAAAACTTGCGAAATTTACGTAAAGGATAATGGTATGGGTATGACCGAAGAAACTATTGGTAAAATTTTCCAAAAAGATTCTACGCATACCACTTATGGAACAAACGACGAAAAAGGAACAGGTTTAGGTTTATCTCTATGTAAAGAAATGGTTGAGAAAAACCAAGGTAAAATATGGGTTCATAGCGCCATTGGTAAAGGATCAAGTTTCTATTTTACAATGCCAAGAGTTATGGAACCAATTAAAAAATCTGCCTAAATCAATTGATCTAGGGAGTTTACAGCTACCATTCTTTCAACTGTAAAACCTTCACCATAATCTACACCTACTAAACGACCTAAGTCTTTAGCTCTATAATGTACGCTCTCAATAAAAGTTTTACTACTTATTGGTGTTTCTGGCTCGTTACTATTAGGGTCATGAAATTGAGAAGTATAAGCTAAAATAGCAGCTGTTTTTATTTCAATGTAATCACTTATATCAACCACAAAATCTGGAGTTAAATTTTTCCATTGAATATAGTGATAAACTAATTTAGGCCTCCATTCTACTTGGTTCTCCCCTCCTATTTTGGTTTCAACTCGCCTTAATCCACTTAAAAAACATGCATCACTTACCAATTTACTCCCCTTACTGTGATCAATATGCCTATCATCAATAGCATTGCACAAAACAGTATTAGGCCGGTACTTACGAATCATTTTGATAATTTCTAATTGATGGGTTTCATCATTGATAAAAAAACCATCTCTAAACCTTAGGTTCTCGCGTACTGCTACACCTAAAACTTTAGCCGCAACAGAAGATTCCTTATCTCTAATTTCAGCTGATCCTCTTGTACCCAATTCGCCGCGTGTTAAATCAACTATGCCAACTTTTTTTCCTAAAGCTATTTCTTTAGCAATAGTACCTCCTGCACCAAGCTCTGCATCATCAGGATGCGCTCCAAATACTAAAATATCCAACTTCATTATTTACTATTTGTTTCTAATTATGCTTAAACTTACTTTTTAATAGCTTCTAAGGCTTGTAAAATATCTTGCATTAAATCCTCTGGTTCTTCAATCCCTACAGAAAATCGAATCAACCCATCAGCTATCCCTTGTTCCGCACGTACCTCTGCACTCATTAATGCATGAGAAGTTTTAGTAGGCGATATTACCGTGCTCTCTACACCAGCTAAACTCATTGAAGGTTTTATCAATTTTAATGATTTTTGAAATAGCGAAGCATCTAAACTTGAATTTAATTCGAACGATAACATTCCACCATACCCTTTCATTTGTTTTTTTGCAATCTCATGGTCTTCATGCAAAGGCAAACCAGGATAATAGACCTTTTCTATGTCTTCATTTTCTTCAAGAAAATTAGCCATAGCTAAAGCATTTTCATTTTGAGCTCTTACACGTATACCCATAGTCTTTATACTTCTTTCTAATAGCCACACTGTATAATCACTTAGACTACCACCAAAGTTCTTTGCCAAATGAAAAATACGCTCCATATTAACAGCAGTAGAAGCAACAGCCCCTGCACAAATATCAGAATGACCACCCATGTATTTTGTAGCACTATGAATTACGATATCAATTCCAAAATCAATAGGATTTTGATTCACAGGACTAGCAAAGGTATTATCGATCATCGTTACTAATCCGTGCTTCTTAGCTATAGTTGCAACTGCTTTTAAATCTGTAATAGTCAACAACGGATTTGATGGTGTCTCTATATAAATAACTTTAGTGTTCTCTTTAATTTTATCCTCAAAAGCTTCAGCCTTCCAACCTTCTGTAAAAGAATATTCGATACCATATTTACCAAATTCTTCATTCACCAAGTTAAACGTACCACCATATAATGTCTGCTGCAATACAACATGATCCCCAGCCTTCAAAAATGCAAGTAATGCAGTACTGACCGCAGCCATGCCACTTCCGAAGATAAGAGCCGCTTCTGCATGCTCAAGTGCCGCAATTTTCTTGCAAAGTCCTTCTTGATTTGGTGTATTGAAATATCTAGGATAACGTTTTACGTCAACATCTTCATAAGCATAAGAAGTACTCATATAAAGTGGTGATATCGCCCCACGATGTTGTTTATCCTCTAATTCACCTACATGAGTACATATGGTGTTCAAACCTTTATTTTGTGCTTTCATTTCAAAAAATAATAAAAATTAAAGGTAAGAAAATAGTATGTAAAGAAGTTCATTTCAATATTTGTTAATAGATTTACTAGTATAGGTTTTGAGCACACTTTATTATACACAATCGTGCATTAATCACCTAACAAATATTTCTGAATATGAGAAAACTAGTTTATATCACAATACTAATTACAATTTTTACAGCCTGTAAGAATCAAAAACCTATTGCGAAAGGCTATCAAGGACAAGGAAAAAGTGCCGTAGTTTCAACATTATCTAAACCAGTACAAAAGCAATGGAAAGGAATTTGGTCATTCGAAAATGAAACCACTTTTTTTAGCAATGATTTTGAAAGTGGAAGATTAAACGGTATAACAGCAGACGGTAATGACCATTACACAGCTTTAATCACGGCCGAAAACACTCCTGTTAATGTTAGTCCATGGTATGCATTTAAAGTGTGGTCCAATACCCCAAAAACCATAATTATAAAAATGACCTATCAAGATTCTCGTAGCAGATACTATCCTAAAATCAGTACTGACGGAGAGAACTTCACTTCTCTAGACAGCGTAGATTTCACAGTGCTTAATAAAGGCACTGGAACTTTCGGTATTAATGCCGCACCAGAGTTCGTAGAAATAAAAGTTACTATTGGCGAAAAACCGACTTATATTACTGCTCAAGAACTTTATGGGTCAACAAGAGTTAAAAATTGGATTGATTCTTTATCTACCAAACCCCATATATCTACCTATGAGATAGGAAGAAGCAGAGAGAATAGGGCTCTGAATTTAATGGAGGTAAGCTCTGGAGCACACAAAAAAGCTGTAATAATAATTTCAAGGCAGCATCCACCTGAGGTGACAGGATTTCTGGCTATGAAGTCCTTCATTGAAACACTTAGCGGAGATTCCCCAAAAGCGCTGAAATTTAGAGATAGTTACGACTTATTCGTTGTGCCTTTAATGAATCCTGATGGGGTTGATAACGGCAACTGGCGCCATAATATGGACGGTATTGACTTGAATAGGGATTGGCAAGATTTCAATCAGCCAGAAACTAGTAGTGTGAGAGATTTTCTTGTAAAAAAAGAAGCTGAAGGATATGAATTTGTTTTCGGAGCAGATTTTCATTCTACTTGGGATGATATTTATTACCCAATAGATTCTACGATTATTGGCAAAAAAGGAGATATTGTTTTTAACTGGATTGAAAACATTGCCAAACGCCTGCCTCAAAAACACACAAATATTAAACCGTCAACAGAAATAAAACCTACCATGGTATCTCGTAATTACTTTTACGTTAACCATGGTATGCCAGCTATTGTTTTTGAATTAGGCGATAACACCCCAAGAAATTTTCTAAAACTGAAAGGTAAAGTAGCCGCCGAAGAATTAATGGATTTGTTGTTAGATTGAATTACTTACTAAAATTTACTTTATATCTCCAGTAACTAATTCCGCCTAATGCTAAAACACCCGCTACTAGGTAATATATGAACATAGGTGTAATTACTTGTGCACCACTGGCGTAGCTGTGCAAACCTGCTAGGTAAAAGTTAACACCGAAATAAGTCATCATAATACTACCAAAAGCTACGACACTCATAAAATTAAAGGTCCATTTTCCTCTTAAACCAGGTACTAATCGAGTATGTATAACAAAGGCATAAATCATAATAGAAATTAAGGCCCAAGTTTCTTTTGGATCCCAACCCCAATAGCGCCCCCAACTTTCATTGGCCCATTGACCTCCTAAAAAGTTACCAATGGTCAACATAACAAGTCCGGTGGTAATAGCCAATTCAGTAATTATGGTCAATTCTTTTATATTGATTGCCATACGTTCCTTATTCTTCTTTGTGGTCAAAATCATTAGAATTAACGAAACTAAGCCTAATATCATACCAACGGTCAAAGGGCCATAACTACCCACAATTACCGCTACGTGTATCATTAACCAATAGCTATCTAAAACAGGTTGTAAATTGGCAATCGATGGATCTATCCAACTCTGGTGTGCAATCCACAATAACATTGCTGTTACAAATGCAGATGCCGCAAAGGTCATATCACTTTTACGACCTAATGCCCAACCTATACCCATTGTAGACCATGCCACGTACAAGATACTTTCATAAGCATCACTCCAAGGTGCATGACCGGAAATATACCAACGTAGTGCCAAACCAGCCGTATGCCACAAAAAGAGTAACATGATAGTACCCTTAAAGAAATATATCGCCACATGCCAAATTGAACGATCTTTAAATATTTGAAAAATCAAAGTAAAGAACATTAATAAACCGACTAGTGCGTAATATTGATAGAGCCTATTGAAAATATTTAAGCGGTTATAAATAACTTCCGTTTCAATTTTATTTGTTGATGGTAAAACCTCGCTGCCATGATTCAACTGGTTTTGTTGAAACGCTGCCAATAATTTGTCGGCTTGTGCATAATCACCACTTTGTTGCGCTTTACCCAATGTCATTAAGTAATAAGGCATCGCATTTTTTACGAAATTGGCATAAAGAGAATCCCTTATCTCGTATTGCCCTCCCCTATATTCTATGGCTGAAATCCATTTGTTATTCTCATCATCCAATAATGGAAATATTTTAACAATATCTTGGCCCAATGCTTGGTTCAACAAACTCAATCGAATATTGGCATCTTTAAAATCTTGTTGAAATTTATTTGGATTGGTTGTCGATGTTGCTTCAACTAAGAACGGCTCCAACTTATACTGCCCTTTGTCATCAAAAAAATCGGTTGCTTTAACATATTTTTGTCCCGATGGAATTCCGATTATTTTCCTGATGCTATCATTTTGAGCTTTTTTATCTAAGGCGATAAACTCTGTATTATACCACACAGCAGGGTTCATCATCATTGATAGTAAAATCTGGTCAGAATTATATTCCAAATAGGTGTCCTTTAGACTTAATTTTCGAAGTAATTCTGATGAAAAAGTATTGATAGGCTTCATTCGCCCACCATCATCTTGTATAACTAATTTCCCAAATTTATCAGCATGTTCTTTATCAACCATACTTGATTTCAACAAAGAATCGATTTGCATTTTGGTTGGGGCCGACTGATGTCCATGCCCATCATCAACAGTATGTTGGTCTTGAGCATATGACGAAAAAGAAAACGCCATTAAAAGCGCGATGGCACCAAACATCTTTTTCTTTTTCACTTTAATTTTATCTAAAGAGTCAGTTAATTCCCTAAAACGCGTTTTACCAAAAAACATGATACCCATTAAACCTATATACAAGAGAAAATAACCGATGTACGTAATCCACGTACCAAAAAAATCATGATTTACCGATAACGTTGTTCCTTTTTCATCAGGATCAAAACCTGATTGAAAGAAACGATACCCTTCATGATCTAAAACATGATTCATGAAAATATCATAATCAAAAGGTCGCTCATCGGCAATGGTTACTCTACTCATAAAAGAAGCATAACCTTTTTCTGTGCCTGGATATTTTTCAGCAATAAAGTCATTCAATTTGATACCAAAAGGCAATTCGTAAATTTTAGAACCATAACGCACTGAAAAATCTAGCCCACCTACTTTTATTTTTTCACTAAAATCTGATGGTCCCTTACTTCCTAACACTTTAACTTGTTTGGTTTCTCCATTTGCAGAAATATCAAATATTATCGCATCTTGGTCAAACTTGGTTTTCTCAGCATCAGGAATTTCAACGATACCATACGAACCGCGAGTTAAAGAATCTGGCATTACAAATTGCATACCAGCAGTATTATAGAGCGAACGTAATTGTAAAGGCTGTAAACTATCTTTTACCAAAACACCTTGAAATTGGTCTGCCATTCTCATAAAATCACCCTCGAACGGAGCGAATATCTGATAAATAGAATCGGTTGTCTTTATATTGATGGCACCTTCTGTATTATTGTTCAAAGCAAACAGTACATTGTGTATACTAGCAACTTTACCATCCTCTAGATAATGCTCATGACGCTGACCGTCACCGGCCTCTACAATTTTCAGATAGTTATTGCCAGCTGGGTCAGGCAAAAGGCCCTCTTTAGCTCCAGAAATAAAATCAACATAAGAAACTTTAAAATCCTCTCCATTGAAGTCTTCTTGCCATGGTAGGTTAGATTTTATGGCTTCAGGGGTAACCATCAAATCATCTTCCAATACTTTTCTACGTGGTTCTCCATCGATATCACCATCAACATATACCGTTAAATAAGTTTTATCGGAATAAAATACCTTTTCCGTTTTTCCTTCACGAATCGGCATCATTCCTTCAAAACTTATATATCGGGTTACAAAAGCCCCAATAATAATTAATACCCAAGAAAGATGAAGAACAAGAACTGGCCATTTTTCTAATCGTAACAAACGATATCTAGAAATGTTTCCAAGAAAATTAATCACGAAGAATACCATGATAACTTCGAACCATAAGGCATTATAAATCCAAATACGTGCAGTTTCTGTGCTGTACCAACTCTCTATGAAAGTACCGAATGCCATAGCAGTTGCAAAAACAATAAACAGTATAGACATTAAACGAGTAGAAAAGAATATTTTTTTGAACATTTCCGTCATTGAAGCAAGGCGTTGATTTTCAAGATGCAAAAATAAGCTCTTTTCATCATTTACGTGTTCCTTTTTCTGCTTTAAAACAACTTAAAAACTGTTAATATTAATATAACACAACTTCAATAAACTTTGTATTTTTACCGCATGATATCGGTAGTTATAGTAGGAACAGGCAATGTCGCCCAAAATCTTTTTCAGGCGTTTTATAAAGTGCCCGATATAGAGATAAAACAGGTACTCGGCCGAAATGAAATTCACTTGGCTTTTGCCAAGGAAAAAGTATCCATTAACACCGATTTCAGTAGAATACCTACGGCAGACATATATATTTTAGCAGTGTCAGATGATTCTATTGGTGAAGTAGCCGAAAAATTTAAAGATTTGGATGGTCTTGTTGTTCATACTTCTGGCGCAACATCTATCGAGGTTTTACATAAATGTAATCGAGCAGGAATTTTTTATCCTTTACAGACATTCACAAAAGGTAAAATTATTTCATTCGAAACTATTCCTATATGTATTGAAACGAAGAATAAAAAGGACCTTGAACTTTTACAAAATTTAGGAAAGACACTTAGCGATACTGTTATTGAGATAAATTCAGAACAACGTAAAATTTTACATGTGTCAGCAGTATTTGTAAATAATTTCACCAACTACTTATATACTATTGGAGCAGATATTTGCAAAGAAAGCAATATCGATTTTAAACTATTACAACCCTTAATAAAGGAAACTGCCGCCAAACTAGATGATTTAACCCCTTACGAATCGCAAACTGGGCCTGCAAAACGTGGCGACCAAAAAACAGTACACAAACATTTACAATTAATTAAAAGCACTCACCAAAGGGAGCTTTATACCTTATTAAGTAACGCAATTAAAGAGAAACATGGAAAAGAGTTATAAGGAGTATTTAAAGGACATTACGACATTCGTTTTTGATGTAGACGGAGTATTTACAGATGGAAGTCTTTTAATTACAACCGATGGTGAAATGCTTCGTAAAATGAGTGTAAAGGATGGTTATGCATTAAAAGTTGCGCTTACTAAAGGGTATAATGTGTGTATTATTACTGGTGGCACAAATGAAGGTGTTCGCAGTAGATTAAAAGCACTTGGTGTTACAGATATTTATATGGGTGCCCACCACAAAATTGAT
This sequence comes from uncultured Maribacter sp., assembly GCF_963975365.1. Taxonomy (GTDB): domain Bacteria; phylum Bacteroidota; class Bacteroidia; order Flavobacteriales; family Flavobacteriaceae; genus Maribacter. The sequence continues at coordinate 151,239 of NZ_CAXBGF010000003.1, forward strand.
GCTTTAGAAGAGTATATGGACATCTACCAAATTGAAGCAGAAAACATTTTATACATGGGTGATGACATACCTGATATTCCACCAATGAAAATAGTTGCCTTGGCTGCTTGTCCTCAAAATGCGGTTGCTGAAGTAAAAAGCATAAGTAATTATATATCACATATTAATGGCGGCCATGGTTGTGTTCGAGACGTAATTGAACAAGTTTTAAAAGTACGTGGTGACTGGATGAGTCATTTTAGCGCTGCAAACGATTAATTATGCTGAAAGAAAAACTTAAAAATTACCATATAATTTTAGCTTCCGGGTCCCCTAGAAGACAACAGTTTTTCAAGGAAATGGAACTGGATTTTGAAGAACGGTTAAAATCTGTTGAAGAAGTTTATCCTTCCGAATTAAAAGCAGCCGAGATATCGGATTATTTAGCTAAATTAAAGGCAAGTGCTTTTAAAAATGAGTTAGACACAAAAGACATATTAATTACCTCAGACACAGTGGTATGGCACAAAGATGAGTCGTTGGCCAAGGCAGCAAATGACTCTGAAGCTGAAAGTATGCTTAAAAAATTATCAGGAGATTGGCATCAGGTAATCACTTCGGTTTGTTTTACCACAATTGAACGGCAAATTGCACTCAACTCAGTAACTGAAGTTAAGTTCAAGAATTTAACGCATGAAGAAATTCGGTTTTATATTGAAAAGTACGCTCCTTTTGATAAAGCTGGTGCTTACGGAATTCAAGAATGGATTGGTCTAATTGGCATAGAAAAAATAAAAGGCTCGTATACTAATGTTGTTGGGCTACCGACCCAATTAGTTTATGAAACATTAACTAAGATGGTAGATTGAAATAATATTAATACTTTAAAACATTGTGATTATGAATAATCTAAAAATCAATTCAATACGTTACTTTTTTTTCGGATTAGTATTATTAATAACCTCATGCAAAGAAAAATCTGTAGAAAATAGCGATACATTGGCCATAGGTTCTATGCAAAAAGAAATCCAAAAGCCTAAAAAGAAACTTACCCAAGAATTTAAAGATTATTGGTTCAATGGCACAGCAGAAATCACATCTTACTCATTACAACAAGCTAGATATGGCGAAATAAGAAAAGGAAATGCTGTAATGATATTCGTTACCGAACCATTTTTACCTGGCCTACAGGTAAAAGCTGATACCAACGATAGCAATAATATTCCAGTACTTAAACTGAATGCTACAAAGAATTATATTACAGGAATTTACCCTTATTCTATTATGACAAGTAGTTTCTATCCTGTTTATGACAACCAACATGCACTGAAGCTTTCATTTTCTTCTCAAGAATGGTGTGGTCATGTTTATGCCCAACTTAATAACAGGAATGATTTTGAAATTATGTCACACTCCTATTTTGGCTCTGAAGCAGACCAAGTTTATCATTTGGACAAAGCTAATCTTGAAAATGAAATATGGAATAAAATCAGAATAAATCCTACAGATTTACCTATTGGTGAATTAAATATGATCCCGTCGTTAGAATTTATAAGGTTAACCCATAAAGAACTAAAGACTTATAAAGCAATTACAGCCTTAACGGAAGCTGATGGAATAAAGACTTATGAAATCACCTATCCAGAGTTAGAGAGGGTATTAAAAATTAATTTCCGTAGTGAATTCCCTTACACAATTGAAGGTTGGTTGGACTCTTATAAAGATGGTTTTGGTGAAAAAGCTAAAGTATTGACCTCTACAGCAACAATAATTAACAGGATTAAAACACCATATTGGAAGCAAAATTCGAATAAGGATTTATCTTTGCGTGACAGTTTAGGATTATAACCTTATGAAAAACTTTATTGCCAATCATCACAATGAGCTTATCTATAGCCTTATTGTTATTATCGTTATTCTTATATTAAAATTTCTTTTTTCCACTGCAGTAAGAAAGGTGAGTAAGATCAGTGAATTTAATCCTGTTCGCACCAATTTAATACTCAAGTTCATTAATATTGGGTTAACCATTATTGCTATTGTCGCACTCACTTTAGTGTGGAGTGTAAATTATAAGGATTTAGGAGTTATGTTATCCTCGATTTTTGCTGTCATAGGTGTTGCACTATTTGCTCAATGGTCAATACTTAGTAATATCACTGCAGGGGTTATCATCTTTTTCTCCTTTCCATTTAAAATAGGAAACACCATCCGTATTTTAGACAAAGAATTGACCGACACAAATTCGACAGAGATAGATTCTTTTGTAATTGAAGATATTAGGGCCTTTCATCTTCATTTAAGAAGAAGCAATGGAGAGATTCTTACCTATCCAAATAATTTGGTTCTTCAAAAAGGTGTTATTCTAATTTCAACCTATCAGCAAGGTGAATTTTTAAATACCGACGAAGATGAAGAACAAACAATGTAATTTTGTTAAAGAACTCGTAAAAAAGCCCTGTTAGATTCTTATCTTATTATATTTGGCTCTACTACAAAAACCATCCAAAAATGCGCCAATTATTAGGGTTAGCAACCTTTTGCCTAATTGTATTTCATACTCTTTCATCTCAGGCACCAAAAAACAGCTCACCATCAGATATCTACCATTCCATTGAAAAACTAAATTTTTTAGGCTCAGCATTATATATTGCTGCTCACCCTGATGATGAGAATACACGGTTAATCTCCTTTTTATCAAATAATAACAAGGCAAGAACAGGATATCTTTCGTTAACAAGAGGTGATGGCGGTCAAAATTTAATAGGTCCTGAATTAAGGGAACTTTTAGGTGTTTTACGTACGCAAGAATTACTTGCAGCTAGACGTGTAGATGGTGGGGAACAATTATTTACCCGTGCAAATGATTTTGGATATTCTAAACACCCCAATGAAACTCTTGAAATATGGAATAAAGAAGCTATTTTAGGAGATGTGGTAAAAGCAATTCGAAAATTCAAACCCGATGTTATCATTAATAGATTTGACCATAGATCACCTGGCAGTACTCATGGTCATCATACATCTTCCGCTATGCTAAGCTTTGAAGCATTTGACCTTGCAAATGATGCAAATGCATATCCTAATCAACTAAAGACTTTTAGCACCTGGCAACCAAAACGATTGTTTTTCAACACTTCGTGGTGGTTTTATGGTAGTGAAGAGAATTTTGAAAAGGCCGACAAATCTAAAATGTTAAATATGGACGTTGGTGTTTACTACCCTATGCTAGGCATGTCGAATAACGAAATAGCTTCAATAGCAAGTAGCCAACATCTATGTCAAGGTTTTGGCAGATTAAGTACAAGAGGCTCTGAAAATGAATATATAGAATTATTAAAAGGAGATTTACCAGAGGATAAAAACAATATTTTCGATGGAATAGACACTAGCTGGTCTAGAATTAAAGGCGGTAAAGCTATTGGCGAAATTCTATATGGAGTACAGAATAATTTCAATTTTAAAAATCCAACGTCTCATTTACCTGCCCTACTAAAAGCCTATCAATTACTTCAGAAAACTACTGATGGTCACTGGAAAGCAATTAAAACCGAAGAATTAACAAATATAATAACATCCATATCTGGATTGTACTTAGAAGCTACTACAGAAATACCATATGCAAACCCAGCTGAAACTGTTGATATAAAAATACAAGCTTTAAATCGAAGTACTATTAATGTAATAATAAAGTCTGTTTTCATTAATAAACAAGATATTGCCATTAATGAAATTGATTTAAAGAATAATGACTCTTTTGAAAAAAAAGCAATTCTAAATATACCTATAACAACTGATTTTACGAGCCCTTATTGGTTAATGGAAAAAGGGACACTAGGAACCTATACCGTAAACGATAGCGATTTAATAGGTAAACCAGAAACACCAAGTGCTTTCGCAACAACATTTAATATAGATTTTAATGGTATTATTATCCCTGTAACTAAAGAGGTAATATATAAATATGCCAAACCCGAAAAAGGAGAAATATATCAGCCTTTTGAAATAATACCCGAGGCTACAGCTAGTTTTGCTGATAAGGTTTTAATTTTTGCAGACGCTTCTTCAAAAAGAATTCCAGTTATCATTAAAGCACACCATGACAGTATCTCTGGTACTATTGAACTAAATTATGGGTCAGAATGGCAAATAGACAACAAATCTCAGCCTTTTTTCATTGCAAAAAAAGGAGATGAAAAAACAGTCTATTTCAATTTAAGTCCACCTTCTTTAGAGAATGAAAGCACTATCTCCCCTATCATAAAATTAAATGGCAACGAGATAACAAAAGAGCTAGTAACTATTGATTATGACCATGTACCTACCCAAACAGTGCTTTTACCTTCAGAAGCAAAAGTGGTTCGCTTAAACATACAGAAAGCAGGCGATAATATTGGTTATATTATGGGTGCTGGCGACGAAGTACCTACTAGTTTAGAACAAATTGGCTATAATGTTCAGATAATTGACCCTACTACAATTACTACAGAATCATTAGCAAAATATGATGCTGTAGTTTTAGGCATACGCGCCTATAACGTTGTTGAAGAATTAAAATTCAAACAACGTTTTATATTAGATTATGCCAAAAATGGTGGCACCGTTGTTGTCCAATACAATACCGCAAGTAGATGGGGTAGTCAATTTGAAAATATAGCTCCGTATGAACTAGAGATTTCTAGAGATCGGGTTACAAATGAACATTCTGCTGTCGAAATAATTGCAAAAGAAAATTCGTTAGTAAATTTCCCTAATAAAATAGAACAAGATGATTTTAAAGGATGGGTTCAAGAAAGAGGTTTATATTTTCCAAATAAATGGAGTTCAGAGTTCACTCCTATTTTGAGCATGCACGATAAAGATGAAGAAATAACAAAAGGCAGCTTATTAATTGCCCCTTACGGGAAGGGAAACTATATTTATACTGGACTTAGTTTTTTTAGGGAATTACCAGTTGGTGTGCCTGGAGCTTATAAATTATTCTCAAATATGCTTTCAGTAGGTAAGGATAAGGTGGAGATTAAAGAGAATATAAAGGGATGAAAACAGCAAAAGACGAAAATGCAACTTGGAAAAAAGAGTACACCATACTTCTGGTGCTCAATTTAATATATATCCTTATTTTCTATTATATCATGACTTCATTCAACTAATATGAAAGAATTAGATTGGATTATTTTGGCCAGCACCTTACTCTTTATAGTTATATATGGAGTTTGGAAAACTAAAGGAAGTAAAAACGTCGACGATTACGTACGTGGTGGCAACGACTCTAAATGGTGGACCATTGGTTTATCCGTAATGGCCACACAAGCAAGTGCAATTACTTTTTTATCGACACCAGGTCAAGCATTTCATGACGGAATGGGTTTTGTGCAATTTTATTTTGGCCTTCCTTTTGCCATGATTATTATATGTTTGGTTTTCATTCCGTTATACCATAAAATGAAGGTTTACACGGCATACGAATTTCTTGAAAATAGATTTGATCTAAAAACTAGGTCCTTAACTGCTGTTTTATTTTTAATTCAAAGAGGACTTGCCGCCGGTATCACCATTTTCGCACCTTCAATAATTCTCTCTGCAGTTTTGGGTTGGGATTTGCGTACCCTAAACATTATTATAGGATCCCTTGTAATCATATATACTGTTTCAGGAGGAACAAAAGCTGTTAGCGTTACGCAAAAGCAACAGATGTTCATCATTATGACTGGTATGTTCATCACCTTCTTTTTCATTTTAGGATATCTACCATCAGATATAACCTTTAGTAAAGCAATGAAAATTGCAGGTGCCAGTAATAAACTTGAAATATTAAATTTTGATCTGGATACTTCTAGCCGATATACATTCTGGAGTGGTATTACAGGAGGATTATTCTTATTTCTAGCCTACTTTGGAACAGACCAAAGTCAAGTTCAGCGTTATTTAGCGGGTAAATCAGTTAGAGAGAGTCAATTAGGACTTGTATTTAATGCTATTTTTAAAATACCTATGCAGTTTTTTATTCTGTTGGTAGGGGTTATGGTTTTTGTTTTCTATCAATATAATCCATCTCCATTGAACTTTAATCCATCTGCCACCCAAGCAGTCATGAATTCGCCATATGCCAATGACTATAAAATTTTACAGGAAGGTCAAATTGCATTAGAGGCTGAGAAAAGAATCGCACAGAACAAATTTTCATCGGCTCTGGAAATAAAAGAATATACTGCGGTTGAAGAAGCAAAGAATCAAATTATCCGAATCAATCAAAAAGACAGTACCAATCGTATTGCTGCAAAATCATTGATTAGTCAAGCAAATGATTTGGTAGAAACAAATGACAAGGATTATGTTTTTATCCATTTTATATTAAATAATTTACCAACTGGTTTGGTGGGGTTATTATTGGCTGTTATACTTTCTGCTGCGATGTCATCCACAGCGTCTGAACTAAATGCACTCGGTACAGTTACAGCTTTAGATTTATATAAGCGAAATATGACCCGTAATTTTAATGAGGCGCATTATGTTAAGGCATCGAAGTACTTTACGCTATTATGGGGCATAGTGGCAATTTCCATAGCTAGTGTTGCCAACCTTTTTGATAATTTGATTCAATTAGTTAATATTATAGGTAGTATCTTTTATGGTAATGTTTTAGGCATTTTTCTTATTGCTTTCTTTTTTAAATTTATTAAAGGTAACGCAGTATTTTTAGCTGCTATTGTTACACAAATTATAATTTGTATTATATACTATTATTTAATACACATATATCCTTCAGGTCAAGAAAAATTAGGCTATTTATGGCTAAACTTTTTTGGTGCTGCTATGGTAATACTTATTTCTTTTGTATTTGAAGCGTTTGATAGAATGTTAAAAAAACCACTTCCTTCAATTTAACAACAAATATATTTTACATAACTGTAAATGGTAGATAAAACTATTATATCTTATTTTAAAAGAAACTATAATGATAATCCACTTATTATTAAAGCTCCAGGGCGAATAAATCTAATAGGTGAACATACGGATTACAATGAAGGTTTAGTCCTACCTGCCTCAATAGAAAAAGGAATTTACTTTGCGGTTTCAGCCAATAATAACGAGATAATTCGAATTGAAGCATTTTTATCTCAGCCTGAAAAAATTGAATTTGCTCTTAATGGAACCCATAAAACATTCAAATCTTTTTGGGGAAATTATTTTAAGGCAATTATTGAAATACTTATTTCTGAAAATTACCCTTTAAAAGGTCTGGATTGTGTTTTTGGTGGTGATATTCCTATAGGCTCAGGACTTTCATCATCTGCAGCACTGTGTTGTGGTTTTATATATGGTATAACCAAAATTTCAGGAAAGGAGCTTTCAAGAGAAGAGATTGCGCTAATTGCTCAAAAAGCAGAACACAAAATCGGACTCAATTGTGGTTTAATGGATCAATATGCTGTTCTCTTCGGAAAAAAAGGAAATGCATTTTTCTTAGACTGTAAAGACCTAACACATAGTTATATACCAATAAACTTAAATGGCTACAGTTGGGTATTGGTCAATTCTAATATTAAACACAACCTAGCAGTCGATTCAGAATATAATAAAAGACGTATTTCTTGCGAGAACATTGTTAATGAAGTTAAACTCTCCAAATCTGATGTTAGTTCGCTACGTGATGTTACATTAGAAGACTTAAAAAATATTTCAGATACAATTAATCCTATTGATATTAAAAGGGCAAAATATATAATTGAAGAAAATGAGCGAGTTCGTCGAATGATGAAAGCATTAACAAAAGGAGATGCAGAAGAAGTAGGAAACATTTTAAAAGAAGGGCATTGGGCAATGTCTACCCAATATGAAATAACAACTTCAGAATTAGATGCTCTTGTGAAAATTGGTGAAAATTTAGAAGGTGTTCTTGGCTCAAGAATGATGGGTGGTGGATTTGGAGGATGCACCATTAACCTAATTCAGACTTCTAAATTAGAATCAAGTATAACTTCTATACTTGAAGCTTATAAAAATCAAACAACTATAGATGCCGAATATTACCATTTAGCCATTGATGATGGTGTAAAGGTGTACTCTTAATATATAATTGTCTTAAAATTAAAAAGTCCGTGTATAAATACACGGACTTTTTAGCTTTTTTAAGGATATCGATTACATAGATCCCCACTCTTTTAATGAATCATTGTTCATTTTAATATAATCTTCATTACCAGCTTCAGTAGCACCTGCCAATGATTTCTTTGCAGCTTCAATTGCTCCTTTTTTATCACCCGCTTTGGCTAAAATCAAAGACTGTTGTCTAAGCTGCCAAAATGCTGGTTTTTCGGTCATTGACATTGCTTTATTCATCCAATCTTTTGCCTTGTTGATATCTTTACCTTCGCTTGAGTAGTAAACTGCTGCTGCATAATAATCATCTGCGGTTGGTCCATTCAAAGCTTTTTCGATACTTTTCATAACAGTAGCATCAGTAGGAACAGTAAATGGAACAGCTACGTATGTATTCGCCCAAATAATTCCAATATTAGCTCCATTACTCATTACATCATCAATAGTAATAGTAAAAGTTTCAACTGGCATATCCAATTTATAAACAGGAACAGTTAATTGTGCAACTACCTTACTTTCTTCCCAATTACTTGGTGTACCACCACCTACGATATCGGTATAAAAGAAAATTTCCCAGGAAGAAGCACCTGGCTTTGTAAAAATAGAATAAGTACCTGCTTTGACCTCTTTACCGCCAATTGTTACATCGGTATCAAAAGTGATTTTAGTATAGGCATTAGCACCAGTACGCCATAATTTATCAAAAGGAACAAGGTTACCATATACTTCTCTTCCTCTCATATTAGGCCGAGAGTAATCTATCATAACTTCAGTTAAACCTACCGTTTGCATCAATTTAGCCGATGGACTTGCTGCAGGTGTATTTATTTGTGCTTCAACAGTTAAAGAAGCAACAATTGTTATTAAAAAAAGTACTACTTTGTTCATGATTTTTATTGATTAGTTTATAATAGCAAAACTAATTATAAACAAACTTGAGAAATGTTAATATATTCCTAAATACCCGAAGGTCTTACTATTGATATACCGCGAAAGGTTTCGCAATTATTCCATCTTCAAGATATAAAGTCAAGTAATAGATTGAAGATTCTAACGGTTGTTCTATAGTTCCTTTCTTTTCAATATTACCAGAATTTTGCCAAATCTGTCTACCCGAAACGTCATAAATTATTTGACCATATATCTCCTTATTGGTTGACAGAGAATAGTGATATTGGTTTGTAAAGTTATCTTTAAATATAACTAACTTATCATTTTCTTCTGGGTTTTCAGGTTCAGGATTATCAGGTTCCATTGGTGTCTCCGGGTTTTCGGGTTCCTCAGGTACTTCAGGGATTTCAAGAACATCTTCCGAAATCTCAAAAGAGAACAATCTAGATATCGATTCAATTGTAGGACTTTGTCTAGAATAATACTCGGAAGTAAAAAAGTAATTCGTTGAATTGACTTGAGTTATTCCTTCGGCTTGAACAAAATTTAAACCTAGATTTTGTGGCGTATACCCATCAAATGGAGATTCTATATTTAAATCTTCAACAACACCAATAAAAGGACTCAAAATAGATGAATACCCTACAATCACCAACCTATTGGTTACAACATCATAAGTTACATCTGTAATAAGACCAACATCTGCAATGGCTCCTACCCTAATTGCCTTATGTATTCCCAGCGTTATTGGTAGTGTATACGCAACAGAACCAAAAGATTTCCATTGTTTGGTTAAAACAACAAACTGATTGTTTACTATAAAAAAAGCTTCAGCATCCCAGTCACTATTACCCATATTGCTAAAATCTTCTTGGTCTTCATAAGAAAAGTTAATTGTAGTGGCTTCTACGGTATCAAAAGATATAAAATCTACCTTAGAAATTCGATGTATTGCTAGATCTACACGCATACCAAGATTATTGCCAAAATCACCTATATATATAAATTCTTCATCTTGCGTAATTGCTTCCCAATCTATATTAGCAATATTAGAAATAGTAATCCTCCTTTTAATAGATAAATTTAAGGTATCTAACTCATATAATATTGGTTCATTCCCAGAATCATTATGGGTAATTAGACTCTCATTAAAATAAATCAAACCTGAAGTTTCAAAGACATCATCAGGAAGCTGCCCACGGGTTTGTAGATTTTCTTGTGCCAAAAGACCAACTGTTAAAAAGAACAGTAAGGCAAAACTTAGCTTTCGAAGATGATTTTTCATAACAACCAATAAACTACAAAAAAGATAAATATGTTTATTTATGCGACCTAAATTTATTTTATTCGTTAAAGTCTATTTTTAGACCACCATGTAAAATTTAATTCAAACATTGTTTAACTATTATTAATTTTTATTAAACATTATTTGGTTCTATATTTGTTGAAATTTCAAATATGAAACTATATCAATTACATTCCAAGCAAGCCTTACCTATATCTAAGAAAGAAGCTTGGGGTTTTCTATCTAATCCGGCGAATTTAAAAGTAATAACGCCTGACCATATGGGATTTCATATTTTATCTGGTTCTGATAGACCCATGTTTCCGGGTCAAATTATACAATATAAAGTTTCACCTTTCCCTGGTTATACTACGAAATGGGTAACGGAAATTACGCATGTAAATGAAGGCAACTACTTTGTAGACGAACAACGTTTCGGCCCTTACGCTCTTTGGCATCATAAACACTTTATAAAAGAAATTGATGAAGGCGTAGAAATGGAAGACATAATCGATTATAAAATACCATTTGGCATTTTGGGACAATTAGCACATCCAATAATTGTGAGAAAACAGCTAATCGAAATTTTTAAACATCGGGAACAAAAATTAAATGAACTATTCGGAACACTATCAGGGGTTCCAACTGAACTAACACTAAAATCATTTTAAATGAAAAACGTACTTCTTATTGGCGGTTCACATGGCATTGGTCTTTCTATCGTAAAAGAGCTTCAAGAAACACATAAAATATATGTAGCCTCTCGTACAGATGAGGCATTGTCCCATCATAATATTGTACATATTGAATTTGATGCAACTAAAGACACATTAGATATAACAAAACTTCCAGAAAAGATAGATGGATTCGTTTATTGCCCTGGCAGCATTAATTTAAAACCATTTAAAATGATGGGGTTGACCACTTTTAAAGAAGATATGGAACTCAATTTTTTTTCATTGGTAAATGTGGTGAAAACTATAATATCTAAAATGGATGAAGGCTCTAGTATGGTATTCTTTAGTACAATTGCTGTAGGCACCGGCATGCCTTTTCATACAAGTGTAGCTGCCGCAAAAGGTGCCATTGAAGGTTTTGCAAAGTCTATGGCAGCTGAATATGCCCCAAAAATAAGAGTTAACGTGATTGCTCCTTCATTAGTCGATACTTCATTGGCCAAGAGACTATTAAACAACGATAAGAAAAGAGAAATGATGAGTGAACGTCATCCGCTAAAAAGGGTAGGTAATTCAGAAGATATAGCCAATAGTGCAGTATTTTTATTGAGTGATAAAAGTACATGGATTACCGGACAGATTATAGGTGTCGATGGAGGCCTTTCTACATTAAACATAAACTAAATGTCAAAAAAAGAGATATCGATTTTCTGGTTTAGAAGAGATCTAAGACTAGATGATAATGTAGGATTTTTAGAAGCATTAAAAAGTGACTTTCCAGTACTACCAATTTTTATTTTTGACAAAAAAATATTATCTAAATTACCAAAAGATGACGCTCGTGTAACTTTTCTATATAATACGTTACAGGTAATGCGCAAAACGCTTCAAGAGGAAAACGATAGTTCTTTAGCCATATACTACGGCAAACCATTTGATATTTTAAAGAATATTACCGAAGAATATTCGGTAAAAAATATTTTTACAAATAGAGATTACGAACCGTATGCAACAGAAAGAGATAGACAAATAGAATCATTTTCTTTAGAAAGGAATATTACATTTAAAGCGTTCAAAGACCAAGTAATTTTTGAAAAATCGGATATTGTTAAAGATGATGGTGACCCTTATGTTGTATACACTCCCTATAAAAATAAATGGAAAGAGAATTTTGATGCTGACACAGATTTAAATATTCATAATACAAGTCAATATTTATCGAGTTTAATTGAAAATACCCGACTTCCAAACTTGTCTTTAAGCGACATCGGTTTTACGAAATCTGATATTGACGTACCAGAATATGATGTAACACCAACCCTAATAGACAATTATGAAGATACACGTAATTATCCCGCTATAAAAAATGGAACTTCTCGTTTAGGTCCACATTTACGTTTCGGTACTGTTTCTGTTCGTAAAATAATAAAAAAGGCTATTGCAGAAGAAAACGAAGTATTCTGGAGCGAATTAATTTGGAGGGAATTCTTTATGTCAATTTTGTGGCATTTTCCCCATACGGTGAATCATGCTTTTAGAGCAAAATATGACCGTATTGATTGGAGAAATAATGAGGCAGAGTTTGAAAATTGGAAAAATGGGAAAACAGGCTATTTATTGGTAGATGCAGGGATGCGAGAATTGAATGCAACAGGATACATGCACAATAGAGTACGTATGATAACAGCAAGTTTTCTTTGCAAACATTTGTTAATTGACTGGCGATGGGGAGAAACTTATTTTGCCGAAAAGTTATTGGATTATGAAATGAGCTCAAATGTAGGAAATTGGCAATGGGCAGCCGGTAGTGGTGTAGACGCGGCTCCCTATTTTAGAATTTTCAACCCTATGACACAGGTCGATAAATTTGACAAGAATAAAGAATATATTAAAAAATGGATAACAGAATATAATACCGATGAATATCCAGAAAAAATGGTAGACCATAAAATAGCCAGGGAACGATGTTTAGAAACCTATAAACAGGCTTTAAGTTAATCTCTATTTTGCCATCTGTCTTTCCAGTTCTTGTTGGTTCACTACCCTTCTTTTAAGCATATTCACGTAACGCAAGCCCTCCTTATTACCATAATCGGTATATGCTTTCGATGCAAACTCAATCGCTTTATTAAGGTATCCATTAATTTCATTACTAATGGCCATATTGTAATAGGCTCTACCTGCTACTTTTAAATTAGAATTGTTCAATTCTGCATTCCATAAATCTGCAGCTCCGTCCCAATTTCCAGTTTGTGCACGTCTTTTTGCGATTTTAAAATTAGAGCTTCCTCTTACAAAGTAATCTCTTGCGATTCGAATACGCTCTGGCTTAGTATATGTTGCATAGTTTGTACCCAAATTGGTACTTACATCCAACACGGCCACTTTTCGACCCAATACGGCCTCAAAAGCTCTTATTGGGTTTATTCCCTCACCTAAAGAATAGACTTGATCATTTGAAATGTATTCATCAACTATAGTTTTATTTGCAGGATCATATACACGCCATCCATTTTTAATAAGCGTATTTAATTTGATTCTATGTCCAGGTACTTCGGCTACTATTCCTAAATTGTTAGGTACTCTTACCATGGTCATTTCATAATCTACTGCGGTATCTGTATCATAAAATTCAAGAGAAAATAAAACATCAACTCCATTTTCCTTACAAATTTGATCTACAATTTCCCATGAAAGCTCAGAAGGAAAAACACCTAATCCTTTTTCAAAATCTTTTTGACCTTCAATTATTTTAACAGTTTCAAAACGGTTATCTTGTTCTAACTCATAACTAAGTCCTAGAATTGTATTTTGTGCTCCTTCCTTATCAAGATTAAGTCCCTCCAAGGATAATACTTTATCTATTTTATCAACTATTTTATTTTTCTCAGATGCGGTACTCCTATTTATAATTCCAATACTGGCAACATCCGATGGTATTGAAATCTGAGCTGGTTGGGTTATACCCATCGTTAGCCTATTTGTTGAACTTCAGGCAACAATTGAAAATAATGCGAAAATTAATAGTAGTTTTAAAACTAGATTTTTCATAATTCAAAAAAAATAAAACAAAACGATTTGATTATAAACGAAAAATCAGACTAAAAATTATATAATTGGTAAGTTTTTATTCTACTCATATATAAATCAATCTTATTTAATACTACTATTTTTCAGTAGTTGAAAAATAGTGGTATTTGTACAAATCAGTAACTACAATTAAACAGTGTAATTTGGTATATTTACTATGATATATCAAAATCCTCTACTTCCTTATAGAATTGGAGAAAATTAATAACCAACATTACCTAAAATGAAAAAAACATTTCTAATAGCGCTCTGTTTGTGCATGAGTGCTTCAGTTTTTTCTCAGAGAATGAGCAAGGACAAAAATTTATTAATTTCTTCTATTGAAAAGCATAAAGAAGAACTTATTAAAATCAGTGATTCTATTTGGGCATTGGCCGAAACTGCTTTCGACGAAACTGAATCTTCTCGAATTTTAGCTGATTATGCTGAAAAAAATGGATTGACCGTTACAAGAGGCGTAGCAGATATTCCAACAGCTTTTACGGCAACTTATGGTTCTGGAAGTCCTGTGATTAGTATTCTTGGTGAGTTTGATGCCCTACCTGGTATTTCTCAAAAAACATCTCCGGTAAAAGAACCATTTAAAGAAGGTGCAGCTGGTCATGGTTGTGGCCATAACATGTTCGGTACTGCAAGTCTTGGTTCAGCAATTGCCATAAAGGAATTAATGGATGCTGGAAAGATTACCGGCACCGTAAAATTCTTAGGTACACCAGCGGAGGAAAAATATTTCGCAAAGGTTTGGATGGTAAAAGCAGGATTGTGGAATGATGTAGATGTAAATGTAAGCTGGCATCCATCCGCAGGTATTGAAGCAGATGTTCAAAGCGGATTATCTTTAATTGATTTTATCGTTGAATTTTATGGCCAGTCTGCACATGCCTCGATGGATCCATGGAATGGGCGTAGCGCTTCAGATGCCTTAGAGTTATACACGACAGGAATAAATTATTATAGAGAACATATTTTACCAACATCTCGCATTCATTACCATATACAAGATGGTGGTCAGGTGGTAAATGTGGTTCCAGATTACGCAAAACTATGGGTTCGTGTAAGAGATCCTAAAAGGTCTAAAATGTTACCCACTTATGAACGCGTAAAAGCAATGGCCGAAGGTGCTGCAATTATGGCTAATGTAGATTATAAAATATCATTAGTTTCAGGGATTTACGAAACTTTGGTTAACCGTTCTGGTGGAGAAATAATGCAGAACAACCTAGAATTATTAGGTCCTATTTCATATACCGAAGAAGAAACAGTATTTGGCAAAGCTATACAGAAAGCAACAGGTAAACCTGAAGTTGGTATGGATGGTACCATACATCCGCTAAAAGAAACAGAAGAAAATCCGGGTGGTGGTTCTACTGATGTTGGTGATGTAAGTTGGAATGTTCCAAATATTAATTTAGGAGTTTCTGTTGCCCCAACAGGCACACCATGGCATTCATGGGCCGTTGTGGCATGTGGCGGAATGTCTATAGGTCATAAAGGAATGATTCATGCATCAAAAGCTATGGCCATGTCCATGTTAGATCTTTTCCAAAATCCGAAATTAGTCACCAAAGTAAAAGAGGAATTCAAAACACGAAAAGGTGACGAAATTTATGAACCAATGATCGATGGTCCACCACCATTAAATAACAAATAATAAATTAAATAAAAAGAAGCTATCTTAATCGATAGCTTCTTTCATTTTTGAGTAACTTGAAAATTCAAATAATCATACTTTTTAAAATGAAAAAAATATTTCTATTACTTATTTTTATTTCAGTTTCATTCGCATCGGCACAGTCATTCAATTTTCAATATGACCATTACTCTGTAATTGTTAAAGATTTAGATAAGGTTGGTGCTTTTTATAAAAATGTATTGAATCTAAAAGAAATTCCACATCCATCTGCACCATCGGGGTTTAAATGGTTTGTAATTCAAGGAAATTCACAATTACATTTAATTGGCAAGGATAGCGTTGCCATGGAGCATAGCAAAAGTGTTCATCTATGTTTAGCAACTCAGAAATTAGATGAGCTGATCACTTATCTTGAAGAGAATAATGTAACGTATTGGGATTGGCCAGGAAAAGAGAATTCAGTAACCTTAAGAGCGGATGGTGTTCGCCAAATCTACCTTAAAGACCCAGAAAATAATTGGGTAGAAATTAATAATGCAGTACATTAATTTTTAGCACATTTTAAATTTCAGCGCAAAATGAATGATGAAATTAAAAAAATATTCAAGTTAGATTTCCCTTGGCAAACACGAGATCCATTCCTGTTTTGTGTATATCATTTAGACCATTACCCAAAAGGTAACGGAAAACTTGGACCTGATAGTTCTTTACAAAATAGAAATCTCGGAAATGACTTTACAATAAAAGATGGTTGGCGAATGTATCATGGAACAACAATTCCTGGTTTTCCTGCACACCCACATCGTGGTTTTGAAACCATTACAATTGCAAATAAAGGCTTTTGTGACCATTCTGACTCTCTCGGTGCCGCTGGTCGTTTTGGTGAAGGAGATGTACAATGGATGACTGCAGGTAAGGGTGTACAACACTCTGAAATGTTTCCATTACTGCATACCGAGAAAGAAAATACCTTAGAGCTTTTTCAGATTTGGTTAAACTTACCTCAAAAAAGTAAGTTTGTTGACCCACATTTTAAAATGCTTTGGCACGAAGATATTCCTGTATTAGAATTAGAAGAAAGTACGGTAAAAATTATCGCTGGTCATTTCAATAACAACAATGCTCCAAAACCAGCACCAGATTCTTGGGCGGCAGAAAATAAGAATCAAGTTGCCGTATGGCTTATTCATATATATGCGAATGGGTCAATTACAATTCCTAAAGCAGAGGAAGGCACGATTCGAACGATATACTTTTACGAAGGTAGTACCATCGAAATTTCAGGGGAAAGTATTGAGTTAAATTACGGAATAGAAGTAGAATCATCTAATGAAATAATGCTAAATGCTAGAGACAAAGACGCTAAGGTCTTAATTTTACAGGGCAAACCGATAAAAGAACCAGTTGCCAAATACGGCCCATTTGTTATGAATACCGATGAAGAGTTAGAAAATGCTATGAGTGATTTTCGACTAACCCAATTCGGGGGCTGGCCTTGGAGATATCCTGATAACGTTCATGAGATAAACCGTGGTAGATTTGCTAAATATCCTGACGGAACTATAGTAGAAAAGTAAATGCTTGAAACAATTCGTCTAATATGCGATAGTGGTTTATTAATTCTAATATGGATGGTACAGCTAGTCATATATCCTAGCTTTTCTTATTACAAACAAGAAGACCTTTTTAAATGGCACGAAACCTATACCAAAAGAATCGCTGTTATCGTAATTCCTTTAATGCTCGGACAATTGATTACAAGTAGTATTCAAATTTACACTAATCTTGATTTTTACACCATTACGAGTAGTTTATTAGTTTTTGGTGTATGGCTTTCCACCTTTTTATTGTTCGTCCCTTTACATACCAATTTATCAAAAAGAGAAGAAGTAGAATTATCTATAAAAAAACTAAAACTCCATAATTGGCTACGAACCATATTATGGAGTTTAATTTTTATAGTAACGTTCTATTTGAAATTTAGGACCTTGTAATTTTAGCGCCTATTGCACGAAGTCTTTCATCTATATTTTCATAACCACGATCAATTTGCTCGATGTTATGAATAGTTGAAGTTCCTTTTGCCGATAAGGCCGCTATCAATAAGGAAACACCTGCCCTAATATCTGGTGAAGTCATTGTAGTTGCCTTAAGGGTAGATTTGAAATCATGACCAATTACTGTTGCTCTATGTGGATCACAAAGTATCACCTTAGCACCCATATCCAATAACTTATCCACGAAAAACAAACGACTTTCAAACATTTTCTGATGAATAAGTACTTCACCTCTTGCCTGTGTCGCAACCACCAACATAATACTTAATATATCTGGTGTTAATCCAGGCCAAGGTGCATCGGCTATCGTTAAAATAGAACCATCTATATAATTCTGTATTTCGTATCCATCTTTATGGATAGGGATAAAGATATCATCTCCCCTTCGTTCTACGGTAACCCCTAATTTTCTATAAACGGTAGGTATTTGGCCTAAATCGTCCCAACTAACATCTTTAATAGTCAGTTCACTTTTGGTCATGGCCGCTAAACCAATCCAACTACCAATTTCAATCATATCAGGAAGCATTCTGTGTTCGGTTCCACCTAGTTTATCAACACCGTCAATAACCAATAAGTTAGATCCAACTCCAGAAATTTTAGCTCCCATTCTATTCAGCATTTTACATAACTGTTGTAAATAGGGCTCACATGCTGCATTATAAATAGTAGTTTGACCTTCTGCTAAAACAGCTGCCATAACAATATTGGCAGTACCAGTTACCGAGGCTTCATCTAGCAACATATAAGTACCGATCAACTTCTCTGCCTCTACACCGTAAAAATATTCTTCACGATTATATCGAAACTTAGCGCCTAACTTTATAAAGCCTTCAAAATGGGTATCTAATCGTCTTCTACCTATTTTATCACCACCAGGCTTAGGTATATAACCTTTACCAAAGCGAGCTAATAACGGTCCAACGAGCATTATAGATCCTCTAAGACCTCTACCGTCTTCCTTAAATTGATCAGACTGTAAATAATCCATATTCACATCGTCTGCCTTAAAAGTATAGGAGCCTTTTCCTTTCTTCTGTATTTTTACACCTAAATCCTCTAAAAGGGATATGAGCTTATTTACATCGACAATATCAGGAATGTTGTTTATTGTTACTTTTTCATCTGTAAGTAGTACGGCGCAAAGTATTTGAAGTGCTTCGTTCTTTGCTCCTTGAGGTGTTATTTCACCAGATAATTGGTGACCTCCTTCAATTTTGAATGTTCCCATCTAAAGAAGTGGAAATTTAATAGCGTTTCTTACCGCGGTTATTATTATTTCTTTGAATTTTCTTTCCAGCGCTAGTAGATCTAGGTGTTTTCGCCACACGGTTTTTAAGAAACTGACCACTATCAGTTAAACTTTCACCCTCTGCAGCTAAGTCTATACGACCATCACTTAAATCGTATAAATGTTTGAAAATTGCCTTATCATCAACCACATCTTTATTCCAATTCAAATAACATTTTTTCATGTGATTGGCAATAGCATACTCCAAACCAGAGCGCTTGTCACCTTTCTCCCATTCAACCGCAACATCAACCATGCGCTTAATGTTATTACCGTAAAATCGATATTTCGGAAAATTCTGAGGGTATTCTAATGGCTCAGGTCTTTGCCTTAAAACCTCTTTTGAGGTTATAGGAAATGGCGATTCTACATCTAATTTAAAATCAGACATAATGAATAACTGGTCCCAAAGTTTATGTTGAAAATCGGGTACATCGCGCAAGTGGGGCTGTAAATTACCCATAACGCTAATAATTGCCTGAGCTACTTTATTCCTTTCTACCGGATCTTTAATTGATACCGCGTGGTCAACCATTTTTTGGAAATGACGGCCATACTCTGGTATTATTAAATGCGAACGCTCGGTATTATATTCTAGGTTTTCTACTAATTGCAAATTGAAATATTTAACTTAATGTTTTGAAGAAGTATTCTTATAACGATGCCAAATTAATAAAATTATAGAAGAAATGCTATTTTACAAGGAGATTACACCTTCTATTTCGCCTACTTCTTTATATTTTTTAATTACATCATCTGCGCTATTCAAATTCACTGTAATAGAAACACTAGTATATTTTCCATTTTTCGATTTTTTTGAGTTGATCACAGCTCCTATATTATCGAATATTTTATGAATTTTAACAACCTTATCTGTATCGCTCTTTACTATGAATTTATATAGATAATTTGATGGCCATTTGGAGGTTGCTTCTAATTGTTCCTTTAATTTTTTATAAAACTCTACTGGGTTATTTTCTTCCATGACTTTTATTTTACACAAAGATAAGTGTAATGTGTCAATTTTTTAATACTCAGGGTTTATGTACTTTTGTCAATATAAATGATGAATTTGACCAACAAAAGAATTGTTATAACAGGCGGGCCAGGAACAGGTAAAACCGTATTAATCTCATCCCTTGAAGAAAAAGGTTTTCACTGCTTTCATGAGGTGATAAGAACAATGACCTTAGATGCTCTTAACGACAAACCAGCAAATGAAATACTTATAAATCCTATAGATTTTGTCGACGATGCAAAAAGTTTTAATGATGAACTGATCAATGCTCGTTTAAATCATTTTAATAAAGGCATAAGCATAGATAAAAAGCATCTATTTTATGATCGAGGTTTACCCGACGTTATTGCTTATATGAATTACTTTAAACAACCTATTGATAAAAGATATAATGTTTTGTGTTTAGAAAATCGATATGATGAAGTTTTGATTTTACCGCCTTGGAAAGATATCTACGTTCAAGACAATGAACGTATGGAAAATTTTGAACAAGCTTGTGGTATTCATAAACATCTTGAAAACACATATATTGATTTAGGATACAGACCAATTGAAGTGCCATTTGGCACGATAGATAATCGTTTGCGATTTGTAGTGGACCATATAGAGAATATCGGTGAATAATACACCTAAAGACATCTTAACTAAATTTTGGGGCTTTGATAGTTTTAGAGGTTCACAAGAAGAAATTATCAATGCTGTTATTAATAACCAAGATGTCTTGGGATTATTACCTACAGGTGGCGGAAAGTCTCTTTGCTTTCAAGTACCTGCATTAATGAAAGATGGTATTTGTATTGTTATTTCCCCATTAATCGCCTTAATTGAAAATCAAGTAGATAACTTACAAAATCGTGGAATAAAAGCACTCGGATTAAAAGGCGGGCTCAAATTCAGTGAAGTCGATAAATTGCTTGATAATTGTATTTATGGCAATTACAAATTTTTATATTTATCGCCAGAACGTCTTCAACAAGAACTTGTTCAAGAACGAATTAAAGGAATGAATGTTTCTTTATTAGTTATCGATGAAGCCCATTGTATTTCCCAATGGGGTCATGATTTTAGACCTGCGTATTTAACCTGTTCCATATTACGCGATTTACACCCAAAAGCGCCCATGATAGCGTTAACGGCTACAGCTACAAAGAGAGTGAGCGAAGACATTGTTACCTCTCTTAATCTTCATGAGCCTTTGGTCAAAAAAGATTCATTTTATAGAAAAAACATAGGCTTCGGAGTTATTATGACCGAGGATAAAAATAATTACCTTAAACAGTACTGTCGAAAAATCAAGAACAGTGCAATTGTTTATGTTAGAAGTAGGAGAAAAGCTGAAGAATTATCAAAATACCTATTAAATAATGGTCTTAAAGCAATTTTTTATCATGGCGGAATAGCCCAAAAAGCTAAATCTGAACGACTAAATTCTTGGCTACAAAATAAAGTGAACATTATGGTGGCCACAAATGCTTTTGGTATGGGAATAGATAAACCAGATGTTGAATTGGTTGTTCATTATCAAATACCTGACAGTATAGAGAATTATTTTCAAGAAGCAGGCCGAGTAGGCCGAAATGGTGATTCTTCAAAAGCAATAATATTAACAAATACTGCAGATAAGTTATTAGTTAAAAAGCAGTTTATAGAAGTACTGCCAGATGTGTCCTATATTAAAAAGATTTATCTAAAATTGAATAACTACTTTCAAATTGGATATGGGGAATTTACCGAAACAAAATTTCAATTAAATTTTAATGAATTCTGCTCTGTATATAAGTTGAATACCTTTTTAACCTATAATGCCTTATTGATTTTAGATCGAAATTCAGTTATTTCATTATCTGAGAATTTCTCCAAAAAACAATCTATCAAATTTAAAACTAGTAAAGAAACACTTTACAGATACATTGAAGAAAAACCTAAACTAGAAGATTTTATTAAAGTTGTGCTTCGAACTTATGGTGGTCTTTTTGAATTTGAAACTCAAATAAACACCTATCTATTAGCAAAAAAGACACAAATATCCGAGTCAATCATACATCTAAATTTCGAGCAATTAGCAACAGATAATATTATTGATTATACAACTACTGCAAGCGATTTAGAGCTATTGTTTTTAGTACATAGAGATGATGACCGAACTATAAATAGATTTGCAAATATTATTAATGACCAGAATCAACTAAAAATAGAGAACGTTTCTAAAATGCTTGCCTATATAGAAAACGATAAAATTTGTAGAAGTTTTCAATTATTACAATATTTTGGAGAAAACCAAAAAGGCGTTTGCGGCATATGTGATGTTTGTATCAACAATAAACTAGGTCTACATGATGTAATTAATACAAAATTGAAAATAATCGAATATTTAAAAATTAATAAAGCGAGCTCAAGAGAACTTCAACAAAAGTTAAATATAAATCAGTCAATAGTAATTACCGTCTTACAAGAATTATTGGAAGAAAATCTGATAACATTAAATTCTATAAACGAATACGAACTTATATAACATGGAAGCATTAAGAATTATATTTATGGGTACCCCAGATTTTGCCGTAGGCATTTTGGATATACTTGTTAAAAATGAATATAACATAGTCGGGGTAATCACAGCACCTGATAAACCCGCAGGTAGAGGCCGTAAATTAAATGAATCTGCAGTGAAAAAATATGCGGTAGCGAATAACATTAATGTATTACAGCCCACCAATCTAAAGAATGAAGACTTTTTAGAAACCTTAAAATCTTTAAAAGCCAACTTACAAATTGTGGTCGCTTTTCGCATGCTACCTAAAGTGGTATGGAATATGCCGAAATATGGCACTTTTAATCTTCATGCTTCTCTTTTACCACAGTATCGTGGTGCTGCTCCTATAAACTGGGCAATTATTAATGGCGAAACTAAAACAGGAGTTACAACTTTCTTCATAGATGAGAAAATAGATACAGGAGCCATCATATTACAAGAAGAAACCGCTATAGAGAAAACCGATAATGCAGAAGATTTACATGACCGTTTAATGCATTTGGGTGCGAAAACAGTTTTAAAAACGGTAGAGCGTATTCAAAATGGTAATTTCAAGACAACAAAGCAACCAAATCATGACGATTTAAAACTTGCATATAAGATACATAGAGAAACGTGCCAAATTGATTGGAACAAACCCATTGAAGATATCTATAATTTTATTCGTGGTTTAAGCCCATACCCTTCAGCATGGACTACTTTGGAAAACGGTAATTCAAAAATTATTACGAAAATATATAAAGCCAACATGCAACTTGAACAACATGACTTAGAAAACGGAACGTTGGTTTTCAATAAAAAAGAAATGAAAGTTGCTGTTAAAAAAGGGTACTTGGATTTAGTAGAAATACAGCTTCAAGGCAAAAAAAGAATGCATGTTAAAGAGGTACTGAATGGTTTAAATCTTGAAGAAAATGCTATAATGAGGTAAAGCCCCGTTGTCATTGGGCTGCGAGAATTGTAAAAAAACCCTACTTTATCAACAAACACGCTGAGTTATCAACAAAATAGGGGATTTCCCCTTGTTTTACTTGTGTTAGTCATAAATCCATATAAATTTGTTAATAGGTATAAATTATTTAATCACAATTAATTAATCACATTATGAACAAAACAGAATTGATCGATGCAATGGCAGCTGACGCTGGCATCACAAAAGCTGCGGCTAAAAAGTCATTGGAATCTTTCTTGGGAAATGTTGAAAATTCCCTAAAAAAAGGAGATAGAGTTTCTTTGGTAGGTTTCGGTTCTTGGTCCGTATCTAAAAGAAATGCAAGAGAAGGTAGAAATCCATCAACTGGAAAAACTATCCAAATTGCTGCTAAAAATGTAGTGAAGTTTAAAGCAGGTGCTGATTTAGGCAAAGCTGTAAACTAATTTTACATAGATAAATTTTTAAAAGCGCCTAAAAAGGCGCTTTTTTGTTTCTATGTTTTTGCAATTAAGAGGATTTGTCTTACTTTAGAAATATAATCATATGGTAAAATGATCCTATTAAAACCTACTAAAGGCAAATTGCTTATTGCTGAACCATCACTTACAGGTGATGTGTCTTTTAATAGATCTGTAGTTTTGTTGGCAGAACATAGTAGTGAAGGTTCTATAGGTTTTATATTGAACAAGCCTTTAGAGTATTCAATAAATGATTTAGTAACTGAAATTGAATTACCATTTCAGGTTTACAATGGTGGTCCCGTAGAACAAGACAATCTTTACTTCATTCATAAAGTACCACACCTAATTGATAACAGTGTAGAAATTTCTGATGGAATTTATTGGGGAGGAGATTTTGAAACCACCGTTGAACTCATCAATAAAGAAATTATTTCAGAGGATGACATTAGGTTTTTCTTAGGTTATTCGGGCTGGTCTTCACTACAACTTGATGATGAGTTATCCTCAAAATCTTGGATAGTAATTGAAAATGAGCATGAAAGTAGAATCATACAAAAGGCAGCAAATGCATTTTGGAAAGAAAACATGATACAGTTAGGTGGAGATTATTTACTTTGGTCTAACGCTCCAGAAAATCCTAGTTTAAATTAGACCGCTTTACTTACAGACATTCTTGCAGCCGCATTTAATTTTCCTATTAATTTTTTTGCGACAGAATTAGAGTACACCTTTTTCCTATATTTCGTAATTGAAGTAATACCGTCAATAGCATTGATAGTAAATAATTCATCCGCTTTTTGAAGTTCAAATGGTGAAATACTTAGTTCTTGCAATTCATAATCTTCTAGTTTTGAAATAATTTCAATCATTTTTTTTCTTAGAATTCCGTTTAAGCAACCATCGGTTAATGGAGGCGTTTTTATAACATTCTTTTGAATTAAAAAGATATTACCGTTTAAAGACTCTATAACTTGTTTCTGTTCATTTAAAAGCAGGCAATCTTGGTAATCATTTTCTTGAGCATAAATTCCACCAACAATTTTCAGCATTTTATTGGTAGTATTAAGATTTGAAAGCATGCTACTATTCTTATAAAAATCTTTAAAAAGCTCTACTTCATATTCATTCTCTTCTAAAATATAAAATGGATTTAATAGTAAAGAAGTTGTTACTATGTATGAAACACTATTTCTAGCCAAGGCACTATTATTATCACTGTTTCTAAAAACAGTGAACTTAACACGCTTTGTATGCTTTAAATCTTCATTTGAGATAGTTTTAAGCATTTCTTCTTCCATAAACTCCATAGTAAAATTCATAGGAATTTCCATTCGAAGAATTCGCATCGAAGACATTAATCTTAAATAATGTTCTTCTAAAAAAATAACTTCACCAGAAACTATTCTTAGCTCCTCATAAACACCATCACCCAATTGCAAGCCCCTATTTTTTGCATCTAGAATTTTATCATCCTCATTAATAAGTTTGCCATTAAAATTGAACATAAAAAAGCCTTAAAAAATTAAGGCTCAAAGATACAGTAAATAAGAGTATTTCTAAGAAGAACCCAATACCTGCTTTAAATCCGATACTTGATTGCTCCAAAGCATTTTAGATTCCTCAACCTCATCATCTTCGGCGAAATCTGTTATAAATAAAGAAACATCCTTTGTGATTTCGTCAACAATTATTTTCATTTCAAAATAACTATCATCCTCCGCTTCTTCCCAAGCAAAGCGAACAAATTCGTCGGTTTTTCTTTTTAATAATTTAGCTTCTTCTTCAGTTCCGTCCCAAATAAAGGTAAACTTTTCGCCTCTAGAGTTAACGTTATCTGCAAACCATTCTGATAAGCCTGAAGGTGTTGCCAAATATTGATATAACATTTGTGGTGAAGACTGAATTACAAATTCTATTTCAAATTTTATTTTATCGCTCATTTTCCTACTACTTTATGCCGAGCAATATATATATTTCTAAATGATTAAAAAATATTTGTGCACTATAATTTTTTTACGCGACATTAGTTGAAGAACTAATAATTTACCACTATATTTGCAGCCGTTTAAAAATAATATGGCGAGGTAGCTCAGTTGGTTAGAGCGTCGGATTCATAACCCTGAGGTCAAACAGGTAAAAAATTACAAATGGCGAGGTAGCTCAGCAGGTTAGAGCGTTGGATTCATAACCCAGAGGTCGGGGGTTCAAGTCCCCCTCTCGCTACTTTTTTATGACAAAAAACCCAAGACCAAAATCTTGGGTTTTTTTGTTAGGTAAAACATAGGTAAAACATTTACAGTTTTTCCTAATCAGTCCGAATAAGTTTCAAGAATTACATGCCCTCCGTGTTTTACCAACAAATTCGGCAATTTTTCCAAAGGAATCATTCTTTCGATTACATCTAAGCGGTAAAATCCCCCATCAATTTTGAAAATCTCGTTTTGTCTCGCACCAAGAGCAGCGGATTGAAAGGACTCTGCATTCTAATTGGTAAACTCCCAAAATAATTTCTCAGGGTGGATTTTCCTAAAAATCTTGATTAGGTGGGCGTACATAATCATAGTGCCATCAGTTTTTATTCTCCAACTGTTCCCAAAACTCGAAGTGCAATGGTCCGCAATTTGCAAGGAAAGAAAGCCTTCTTTGAAATCCCTGTTCTGATAAAGCCTATAAAATCCCTATCCGCATATTCTATTACTTTATTCCGTTGAATTTATGGTCAGACGGAACTATATATGTTTACATTCCCCATCATACCGCTATGGAGTTTACCTTACCACTTTCCAAATTCACAAAAGCCCCATGTTTTTGAATCTGTTTGTGATACAACAAGCGAAAGAGACAATCAGATGCGTGGGCGACCAATACATCGTTGATGAATAACGATTGCTCATTTAGCTTATCGGAATAGGCACATCCAGCACCTTGAAGTCGGGGTGTGTCATGTACATCCAAATCGGGGAAAAAGTCGATTATATTTTTCAATTTGTCCACCATTTTAAAATCTTCCCTATCCATGTTTCGTTTTTCATCGAATAATGTTCCCAATACAAATTGTCCCGTATCCCTGCTGTTTCCAATATCCAACCAGTAAAACATGGTTTGGTACTCTAGACCTTGATACGGGTACTTAACTGATTTAGCCAGTAGTGTTCTAAATCGGGCATTATCGACACAAGTAATAATAATATTCGCCTGAATATTTTCACCATCGGGTATCGCATCCGTTGGAATCCCTTCCCATTGAAGGCCAAAAGCCATATTGACCTTATTTACGGCATGGAGAACTTTGTATTCTCCGACATCAGAAAGCGTGTACAATTGCCTCCCCACGTTGTTCGTTTCGACAAAATCGGAATCGTAGGCTATAATATGAAGTCCTGGGTGTCCAGTTTGACGCAAAGCAAAATCCATTCGTGCCAACCGTGCCAACATCAAAGAGCCTGTTCCTCCTACCCCAATTAGCGCAATGGTTATCGGATGGGTCGGATTATAAAAATAATTAGGTGCAAAATGTATTCTAGTTTTCATACAAGTCTTTTAAGGTCAATTTGTTTTCTTTCAGTAGTTCATCATCAAAAGACGTTTTCTCAAAATTCTCTTTCATTATATCTACAATGTTTCCTTTGGCAATGTTGTTATGATGGGTTGCCGTAAAAACAGAACGGAAAAATTGCTGCTCGACAAACCCCATGATATCCTTATAAAATTCAAATCCGTCATAATCCATGGAAGCATTGCCCATACAAATAGTACCCTGTCCGTTCACATTTAGCAAGGGGGCGTGATATATGGATATGGAATCGTTCAACGCATCCTTACGATGTATCGCAAAAACCTGTAATGCGTTTCCACATAATTTAAAAATTAGTTTAGGCAAGGGATATTTTCCAGAAATTATGCCTGTTCGCGTATCAAAATATAAAGTGTGCTGTTTTGGATGGACGTACCACATCAATTGGAGGTTTCCTTTAAAATCAAAATGGATAAGGTTTTTGGGCAAAATTCCCTTAAAACGGAACTTTATCAAATCGCCTTCTAAACACTTAAAGAGGTTTCGGGCGGTATCTTTGGTAAGTGGCATACCTGCTGTCAACTTCGCCCCTACTATATTGTGATATGAAAAGTAGTGTCCCCTGTTGTAATAACCTTCCTCCTGAGAATAGCCAATAATGGCGAATTTTGGAAGAAAGTGTTCATCTGGCTGTATAATAGCAATCTGTTTCATATTCAAAGCTGTCTTAAAAGTTCGTTGAGATCTGTTAGAAATTCTTCCAATTGATTAAGGTTGTAACTCAGTCCTTCTTCAAAAGGCTGTATGTTCCCCTTTTCGATTGTCGTAAAAGCATAAGCTGAAATTATGTCGTGTTCATTGGAACATTCGTTCAGCATTTCGATGTAGGAACGGGTAAACTCGCTGTCCGAATCGTCAACTATTAAGAACGATTCCCAATGTTCGAACATACTTTCATACGCATCCCTAGTTCCGATGCGGAATGGTGTTTGAAAATCAATGGTATCAGCTTTCAATAACAATTCCTTGATTTGTTTGTGTAAAGGTTTTCGAGGTAGGTATTTTAGCAATAAGGATTTCCAATCTTGCAATTCGTATGCGTCGAACAACTTTTGGTAGCGGTCAAAAAACTTGACGGAATTGGCATTTGAAAATACACTCCCGTTTTTCTTGTGATAAGCTTCTTCTTCAAATAGATATTCCCAAAGCCAGTCTATTCTCGATTCATTGGTTTGGAACATTCCTGTATATGGTAAACTTTTGATGAAGGACAATAGAATATCAAAAAGGGTTCGGTTCTTCCACCGCAATGGCATTATGGGTCTTAACGGAATACAGTAGATGGTGCTACGATTCCCGATATGGCGTTTCAATATCAATCGCAAATCCGAATCTTCCTGTAAAACTTCGATATGGTTTATCTTAGCCCTATCCTTTAAACAACTGGCACATCGCAATATCAAATCGTCCATGCTATCGGCTGTAGAAAATTGCCAACCGTCAATATTTCCCGAAAAATTTCGGGTCGCATCCACCATCAAACTTGCTAGTGCTTGTGTGTTAATAGTCGGTTCGTCCTCAATAATCGGCTTTGTAAGGATAGGAAGTACTTCTAAGTCAGAAAGGGAAAAACTTTTGGTTGCAACACCTTCGCTCTTTGCGTTCCGTATCTGTAATGGGACTGTTGGACTGCTTTGAATAGTCGGGCGTGGAACTCTTTGAGTTCTTTCGATAATTCGAGTTTCGGCTTGGTTTCGCATTGTTTTCGTTTTAAGAATTCATCAACATTCATGGGGTTATCCTTTTGTTCCTGCCAAAGTCTTAAAGTGGATTTCATGAAACCCATTGACTATACCCTTGTCCATAATCTTGGCGTTGGTCAGTTCTGCATATAACTGGGAATAGTGTTCCATAATCTGCTGATGGGATAGCATGTCGTCAATATCATCCAACTCTATGGAATTATTGTTTCCGTTTTGGTAAACGTATTTGCGTTCTATTGTGGCGATTTCCATTATTGAAATAGTTTAGGGGATTCGTATGCTTTCATATCCTTGATGACCTTTTGCGCTTCTTTGTGGTTCGGGTCTTTCTTCAAAATATCGTTAGCGATGTCGGTTGCCTTTTTATGGTCCTGCATGGGATTAAAATCTTTCTCTTTGAGAAGTTGTTTTAGCTCTGTGGCTTTCTTGGAAACCGATTCCTTTTTCTTCTTGGCTTGTTGGGTCTTTAGTTCGGTTTCCTTTAGGGTCTCTTCAAAAGCTATCGTGTTCCTGAAAAGAACGGCTGTCTTTTCCAACGGTTTTTGGAGTATTTGGAAAAATTGCTCGTCTATTTCCCTCAATGTTCCACGAAGGGTAAGGGGTTTTAGAGATTGGAGTGCTTTGTCCTTCGCACTCGATTTGGGGAGTACAGACACGCTGACCGAATCTCCATCGAACGAAATACTGATGCCGTATTGTTCGATACCCGTCTGATGTAGGGTTGAAAAAAAATTACTCATTTTGAATAGGTATTAACTTGTTATACAATTACTTAACTACCTTCAAGATACACCAACACCTTCGCAAACCCTTGCGGAATCGAGTGGAAAACCACCTTTTTCTTCCTTCTCCCTATCCATAAAAAAAGCGCCCGGTAGGGCGCAAGATTCTGTATCGGAATTTGAATCTGAAATATTTAAAATTCAAAAGCCATTGAAGAATAACTAGTAATTTTCATATCGTGTCCTTCTGAATTTGTAACGAGTTTCTCAGGGAATTCTTTATCATTGTAGCCAATCCGTTAATTTGGCTATTTTTGTCAAATAATCTTTTGTCATAAATGGAGGAACTAAACATAGTTAGAGGGGACTTAAAGAACAAGCCCGAATCTTCGAAACAGTTAATAAATTTCTTTGAGTCTATTAAAAGTGAGCTTACTGGGACGCTTTATATTGGTTATCCCATCATTGGAACTTCTCAAGGTGGTTTTCAGATTGATGCCTTGCTATTAACTCAAGAAAAAGGTTTAGTAATTATTAATATTGAGGAGGGAGCGAATCGGTCAAAGGATTTTATAGAAATTCAAGATGAGAATTTTACTAAATTATCATCAAAACTTCTTCAACATAAAAATTTAACAGAAAAAAGGAATTTAGCCATTGAAATAAAAACAATGACATACGCTCCAGCTTGGAGTACTACCGATTCTGTGGATAAAGACTATCCTTGTATTGTCAATGATGAACAACTTTCAAATTATATAAATTCCATTGAATCTGAAGATTCTGCCTATTTTGAGAATGTACTGTCTGTTCTACAATCGATTACTTCAATTAGAAAAAATAAATCAAGAGATTACGTAAAGTCTGAAACTTCTAAGGGAGCAAGGCTAAAAAAATTAGAAGATTCTATTGCTAACCTTGACCGTCAACAAAGTTCAGCTGTAATTGAGACGGTAGAGGGCGTGCAACGCATTCGCGGACTAGCCGGCTCAGGGAAGACTATTATACTAGCATTGAAGGTAGCATATTTACATGCTAAAAATCCTGATTGGAAAATCGGTGTGACATTTAATACACGGTCATTAAAAGATCAGTTTAGAAAGTATATTACATTATTTAGTTATGAGCATATTAACGAGGAACCTAACTGGGAGAAAATAGATATTATTCATGCTTGGGGAACTCCATCATCCCCAGGAATTTATTTTAACATATGCAAAGATCACAATATTGAATATTTTGATTTTAGAGCGGCCAAAAGTTTAACACGAATTTATGGGCGTGAATTTGACAAGGTATGTGAAAAAACCTTGAGTGAAATTTCTGATTTCAAAAAGAAATATGACCTTATTGTAATTGATGAAGCACAAGATTTTTCAAAAGATTTTTTAAAGATCTGTTATAACATTCTTGGCGACCCTAAAAGACTTGTCTACGCTTATGATGAACTACAAAGTTTAAACACAAAAACGATGGCCTCGCCTGAAGAGATTTTTGGTGATGATGAAAAAGGCTTTCCATTAGTGAAGTTAGTAAATGAGGCAAATCAGCCTAAGCAAGATATCATATTATACAAATGTTATAGAAACTCTCTAGAAATCTTAACTACTGCTCATGCACTTGGGTTTGGAATTTATAGAAAAAAATTAGTTCAAATGTTTGATAATTCAGCCCTTTGGAATGATATTGGCTACAAAGTCGAAGAAGGT
Organism: uncultured Maribacter sp.; assembly: GCF_963975365.1. Lineage (GTDB taxonomy): Bacteria > Bacteroidota > Bacteroidia > Flavobacteriales > Flavobacteriaceae > Maribacter. The sequence goes on from NZ_CAXBGF010000003.1 coordinate 182,896, forward strand.
AAATTAGAAGAAGGAGAACAAGTAACATTACGGAGAACCAATGATACCAGTCCTGAATTTTTATCAGACCATTCTGATACCGATGACCTTTTGAAATTTGAAGTATTCAAAAACAATGAGCAGCAAATAAAGTATATCGTTGACGAAATTTTTAAAAATATCCATGAAGATGAATTAAGGTTGGATGATATTATGGTAATAAACCCTGATCCAATCACGACTAAGAATCTTGTTGGTGCGTTTCGCCAAAAATTATATGATAAGGGAATTAATTCGAGTGTGGCGGGAGTAACTGATTCTCCCGATATTTTTTATAGTCAAGACACTATAACTTTTACTGGGATTTATAGAGCAAAAGGCAATGAAGCCGCAATGGTTTACGTAATAAACTCTCAATATTGCTATAGTGGGGTCGAGTTGGCAAAAAAGAGAAATATACTCTTTACGGCAATGACAAGAAGTAAAGCATGGGTTAGGGTTTGTGGTTATGGAGAAGACATGATTGGTTTAAAAAATGAATACAAAAAAGTCAAAAAGAATAAGTTTGGACTAACCTTCGATTACCCAACAGCTGAAGAGAGAGAGCATATGAATATCGTTAACCGTGACATGTCAATGCAAGAGAAAAATAGGGTTCAGAAAAATCAACAAAATCTAGGGGATTTGTTGAAGGATTTGAATGAAGGTAAAATTCACAAAGAAGATTTACCTGAAGAGCTTATTGATCAGTTAAGGAATCTGTTGTAATGACAAAAATTGAAATTCTAAATCAAATAAATTTCATTACATCTAGTCTTATCGGACTGAATTTATCGGAAGAGCAAAACTTTCCTTCAGAAAAAGATGGGTCAATATATATAAGCGGCAACCACGATATTTCAATTTCTCTTAAAAATATTCCTTATTCTGAGATATATAGTATTCTGAGAGAGGACAAAAATTACAATTTTAAACTGATAGATGGTGCGCTTATACAAATTCAGTATTCTTACAACGTAGAGGGAAATTTAAAGAAGTACAGGTTAGCGTTTTTTCCATCCCCTAGTTTAGAAGAGTTTCAAAACAATAGTGAAATTTATGAAATGGATGAGATATATGCAGATATCATCCAAAAAAACATCATAACAACACCAATAAGATTCGATTTTGATTCCGAAAACAATTCGATTATTCATCATCCATACTCGCATTTAACAATTGGTCAGTATAAAAATTGTAGAATTCCAGTATGCAAGCCAATCACACCTTTTATTTTCATGGATTTCATCTTAAGGAATTTTTACAATACGGCCAAAAACAAATTTTCTGAAGAATTGAATTTTGACAAAACAAATTCATTTGATTATTGTATCCATGATTTGGAAAAGAAAATTCTTCATTTGTCCATAGCCTAACATTTAAATTTCTTCAGTTTTTAGATTAAACATCATATTTATTATGAATAAATAACCTGAAAGCGTTAGGGATAGCAGCGGCATCGAACGCAGCGGGCCGCTAGGGTTCGTTTTCGTGGAAAGCGACATCGGAGATCTTCCACGGATTACGGAACCTTGGGGCCTGCAAGGGCGATATAGCGGATAGCCCGGCCAACGCCCTAAAAATCATATGGAAATATGTCGTGCATTGGTTACTTGCTTTACGGATGACGTTTCGGACTTAGCTATCTCTTTGTTTTCCTCCGGCTCGGCATCATACTTTTCATCTAAATCGATATTGATTTCCACCAATCTTTTATGAACGAGTTCTAATTTTTCGGTCTTATCAAAATCCAATTCTAAAACCTTTTGATTTGCCTTAACGGATTTTTTATAATCGGCAGCCAGCTCTTTTTGCGTAGAAAGGGATTTGGGTATTTTAGATAGGGCATTGTACATATAGTCCGCCAAGCTTTGCCAATTCGTTACGATTCTTTTAGAACCGTAGCCATAAGAGGCATTGGGAGTAACCACCAACAATTGATGATGTTGTCTGTCTTCCACATCGAGTTCCAAATTTGCAGTTGCTATTGAGATTATTGTATGTTCCCCTATTTCTTCCTTTTTATGTTGTAAGCGGTTGTTTAAATTTTCTCCCAATAGTAAAGCATCAGAAGCATTGGGAGTTTGAAGCGCTGTTCGCAATGCTGTGTAATAAGAACCTTTCTCCGATAACGAATCCCATAAGGGTAAATCTTTTTTGAGTTTGATAATGTTCTTGGCTACTCTGTTCAGTTCCGTTTCGTAAAAAGAAATATTGTTCTTTGCTTCCAAACGGTTCTTTTTAAAGATGGATTTTTCAAGTTCTAATTCGTCCAATTCTTTGGCGAGTTCTTCTTTTTCAAGATATAGCGGGTCATTTTTAGCGACTGCCAGCAAAGTTTTGTAATCGATGGAACCTTCATCGTTTACGGCACCCATATCAAGCCTATTGAATTGTATGGTGCCATTGGTCAGTTGTTCGATGAAATTCTTTTTGATGTTGACGTTATTGAGCATCAGCGCATCAGTACAATTTTCAACGATATAGAAAGAGACAATAACCTTATCCCCAAAAAATTCCTTAGCGCCCAAATTTCCCTTGCGCACTCCCCTACCGTTACGTTGGTCGATATCTGTTGGTCGGTACGGAATATCGACATGGTGGATGCGAACCAATCGTTCTTGAATATTCGTACCAGTTCCTAATTTTTCGGTAGAACCTATAATGACACGATACGCACCATTATTCACTTTTTTAAAACACTCCAAACGTTTGGTGTCGGTCTTAAAATCATGGATAAATACGACTTCTTCCGTTGGAACATCGAATTCTTCTACTAGGATACGCTTTAATTCATCATAAATATTGAAGCTCTCCTTGGGTACTCCCAAATCAGAAAAAATAGCCTGTGCGCCTTTAAAGGATTCAGTCTCTTTGTACGTTTTATAGACTTCTGAAGCAATGGTTCTCAACTTCGCCTCCCCCGGATCTTCCAAGTCTTCGTTCAACATCCTCGGATCTATGGAAGCATTGCGCATATGGTGCAACGCAATTAACGAGATGGCGCTTTTTTGTTCCTCGGTATAGTTTTTATCCCCGTATAATAGACTACTGTTGCCTGTTCTTAGAAATTCCTTGATTTGCTCAAAGTATTCTAGTTGTGCAGGTGTGGGCTTTAGCGTATGTACGTCCAATTGCATTTTGGGCCGGTCGATATGGTGCGTAGTTCCGTTGACGATAATCGAAATCTCATTGTACAACGAAGACAACAGTTTCATCTTTTTGAACGAACGAAAGCGTTCACGCACCTTATAATCTCCAGAAACCGTAGGTTCAAATTCGTAGGATTTGTTCGCAAATACCTGCGCCCATTGGTCGAAGGAGGTAATGTTCATCTGTTCCATCCGATGAGGAATCAGATATTTAAAGAGCACATAAACCTCGGTGATGGAATTGGATATGGGAGTACCCGATAGAAAAGTAGTCTGAAAATCCCTTTGTTTTGATTTCTGCAACGTACGAATGGCCACCAATAGATTCTTGCTGCGTTCGGAACCTTGGGAGGTATTCAATCCGGCAACTCGATTATGCCGCGTGGTGTACATCAGGTTTTTGAACTTGTGCGATTCATCGACCATAATGTGTTCGAAACCCATTTGCTCAAAATTCACAACATCGCTTTGCTTACTCTCGATTTCAAAATAGACCTGTTTCAAATCTGCGGTTAAATTATCCTTTCGCTGTTCCAAACCTTTTAGCACTCTTTTACCCACATTGTATTTATCCTCATAAATAACACTAAGGTCACGTTCAAGGTTCGCAAGTTCTTCTGCTATGATTTCATGGATGATTTCAGGGGATTGCGGTATAAACTTAAACGTGTCATGGCTCATCAGCACTACATCATATTGAGTTTCCCCAATTTTTTTAAAAAATGTATTTCGTTTTGCCAGTCCGCTTACCACTTTATCATGCGCTACCAAGAGTTTCATTGTTGGAAATGCGTTCAATAATTCCCTTTCCAATTGGATGACTGTAGACCGCAGGCCGATGACCAGCGTTTTTTTGGATAGGTCAAGTTCTTTCAATTTTTGAACGGTCAAGGCTATGTCAAGTGTTTTACCAAAACCTACTTCCTTATTGACTAACAATCCTTGATTGACGATGATACCTGCAACGGTATCTTTTTGACTTTTGTAAGGTGTAAAATGCCGTAGGCCTTCAAAATGAAGATAATCGCCATCATATTTTGGATGGACTTGGGCATCATAGGTATTGTAAAAAATTCGTTCTAATCTTTCTTTAATTTCAGGTTTTTCGTTAATGTACCCATTGAACTCTTTATACATCTGGTCGAACTTGATGCGTACTTCCTGCATTTTCGCCTTGTCCGTACGCTTATATTCTTTTGAACCTTTTGATATGTAGGGAATGGTGGAATTCAATGCGCCTTCCAAAATTTCCTTGAAACCGTAATACCGATGCTCCGATTGAACACTAAATTTTTTGATGTATTCATAGTCGGCTTTCTCGATTCTGACCATATACTTTGAGGTACTATCGTTGTACGCCATGTGAACCATAGAATTATAGGTGTCAAAAATGAATGCTTGGGTATATTCTATAGGAAACCAAGGTTCGTGCAGTTTAATATCCAAGTCTTCGAATGGCGTCATTGGAGGTTTGACCCTTTCCAAAGCCAGAACCGTTTGGTCTATATAGGATTTATCCACATAGGACTGGTAATCGCCAAAATCGTTTTTGCGATACGTATTTAATTTTTGATAAATGGTGCCTGATAAAAACAAGAACTTTGGAGCAAGTTCCCAACCTTCTTTGGTAGGGTTTAAAAACAATAGCTTTCTTTCCAATGCTTCTTTAATAACATGATCTTTCACACTCCCTGTATTCTGCACTAGAGAATCAATATCGATTCTGTTGTATTTGTTCAAGGAATAATAGATAGCATCTTCTAGGCTTAGAATTTTAAGCGGCTCTTCTATGTTTTTCTCCGGACTGGTAAGCTTAATGTAGGCATCGAAAATATCGGACTTAATAAAAATTCCATTTTTAGGAGTTTCCAATCCTAAAATAAATGGTCCTTGAATATCCAAAGTGACAAAAGGATAGTTCGCTTTATCATGAAGTTGACCATATTGAAAATTAAAGGCATCGTATTGATAATCGAGTTCATCCCTAATTTTCTCCTTTTCTACTTCAGGGCTATCCAGTAATTTGAAATACGTATCACGCAGTGCAATGATTTTCGATAGCCTATCGAATTCTCTTGGCTTAACCTGTAGAAGCTCCAATTCGTTATCTTGGCTGACCTTATAGAGTTTTTGTCGCTCAATGGTCAAGTTACCTGGCTTTAAGATAGTTAGGCTGTTTGATTCTATTGGCTTAACAACAGTAATAGTTTCAGCTATAACCTCCTTGGAAACTTGAACTTCTGTTTTACTCTGTGATTTTTCAAGATGTGTCCGTATCTGAAATTTTAATAAAGAAGTAGCTATTTCTCTTGCTAATTGCTCAAAACCGTAATCTGGTTTTACGGTATAATCCTGATTATTATAAAGTCCACCTTCGGCAAGGGTTCCTAAAATGTTTTCCGGATGGGATAGGAAATACTCATTTATTTGTACGGAATTCACTCCTAAAACTTCTTCGGCGCTCTGAGTGAACAGCGCATTGATTTCATTTTGTTCGAGGGTGGCTTCGATACGCTTATTATTTTGAAAAATTAAAATATCGGTTACTATGGCAGTATTTTCCTGTGCAAAGGTGGAATCCGGTAAGCGAAGTCCTCCTATAAAATTATTGGTGTTCATCAAGTGTTCACGTATTAGCGCATATTGTTTTTTATCCATAAAATTCTTGGTGCAGATCAGAATGGATACGCCCGATGGTTTTAATGAAACGAGGCTCTTATAGATGAAATAGGAATGGATATTTTTGGATATTTGGGATTGCAAGGGATGACCTTGTAGCTCGCTATCGAAAATTTTGTTTGCTCCAAACGGAATATTACTAATAATCAAATCATATTTTTTAGTGGCATTCGTTTGTGCAAGATTTTCAAAAGGGACTCCGTAGACTTTCACGTTGCTATGGTTCTGGAAATTATGCTCCAATATGCGAACTGTGAGTACTTCCTTTTCAAAGGTGGTAAATCTTGCCAAAGGATAGATTTTAGCCAATCTTCGAACAAACACCCCGTTACCGGCACTTGGTTCTAAAATATTTTGTGGTTTGAACGCCTCGTTAGATTTTAGATAATCCGTTATGGATTGCACAATGGCATCTGGAGTATAATAGGAGTTCAGGGAACTTTGCTTTAGGCTATTTACTATGGTCTGGGTATATTCTCCGCCATAGTATTGCTCTAACTTTTGGATTAAAAGGGTGCGATAACCTTCGTTCTTTAAAACATCGAAAATGTTTCCAAACCCAGGATTATTGATGAAAAAATGCTGTTTTGCATTTGAGTCATTGAGTGCGTCTATGGTCCGGAGCATATAGTCCAGATACTTTTTTTTTGAGTATTTCATGAGTGAGTGAGTTAAGGAAAGTGTCGTGTTCTTATTTACATATTCAATCCATTGGTTTTAGTATTGTTTATTAATTGGGTTCTTATGAGCTGTAATTCTCCTTTGGCAAGTGTAAAACCTAAATCTTGTCGCAGGGCCTTATTAAATTTCAGATTCGCATTTTTCGACCAATCCAGAAAAGCTTGGTGTTGGGGTCTATTATCTAAAAAGTATTTCTTGGCCAGACTTATTTTATGTTCTTCGACGATGCATTTCCTTGCATAAAGTAATGTCTTGCATATCCATTCATATTTAAAATACAGCAGGTTTTCGTACATATCCCTATTCGCAAAATAGTTGTCGGAAATTAACACGCCCGCGGACCTACTGTACATTTTGACACTTCCGTTATCATCGCATTCGCTGTAATCCATGTAATACACGAAATCCTTGGTTTCCATTGCTTTTTGGAATCTATTGCTCTTTTCCATAATCTTCTATCTTAAGATGGTCTAATTTGCACACTCTCTGCATCGTTATTTTTATGAACCTCTGCAACCGCAAGCTGGAAGTTTTTGCTTTGTGAATAGGTACTGTTGATATATTGTAGTACCGTAACGTCAATCGGTTTAAATTTATCTTCTTTTTGGTTATCTTGAACTTCAGAGAAATACCATTGCCCAGTTCCGTAGTGTTTTTTTAGACAGGCCTCTTTGCCATTCGATTGCAGTACAATGGCACTCTTTTCTTCAAAAAAGTTCTTTTTGCCAATTACTTCAGTAGACACGTAGAATGTTTCAATGCGAGAAATTGATTTGGATGCTATGCGATTGGTAAAACTATCCCATCGCAATTTCGCTTTACCATGGCCCTTCTCATACTTTCCTATTTGAAGCACACCATTTTGAACTCCTAAACACAAGTCATGTTTTAAGTTGGCTAGTACGGTAATGGCACTATCCAAAAAACGTTCCTTGAACTCTTGTTTGTCGAAATAAAGTGATTCCGGATTGGGTGCACTTCTTAGATATGATTGAAACACAAAATAACGGTCTGTAGCTTCCGTCAAGGTCATTATAGTAGCATTATCATCGGATAGCCTAAGATGAAATTGCCGGTTCATATATGCGGCGGGCTTAGTCATTAATCCCTCATCAGGTATTAAAATGCTATTTTTAAAATAGGTGTTGCTTTGGAAGGATTGCTGAACAACTTCGTTATAGAATTCACTTATTTTTTCCCAATCTTTTTTGGGAGTTTGGTGTATCTCTTTTTCAAGAAACATATGTTCCAAGCGAAGTTCCTTTCCCGATTGGGGGTGTTGGTAAGCAAAATGCTTTTGTACTCTTTCATGGTCATAAAGTTTCCATAATGGAATATTTTCATGACTGTTCGAAGCCATATAGAAAGTTTTATTTTCTATATCATAGCCAAATTGCACTTCGGTCAAATTGTTTTCTCCTTCCATGACCTTTACTATGCCAACAGGAACTATTTTGTGGTCATTACTAACAAAGTGTTCCTTCTCCTTCAAATACTTCAAACGGCTTGTAAGTTCTTTGCTGATTTGACCTTTTCGAGCCATTTCCAAACGTTTTACATAGGTAAGTCTTTTCAGGTCTTGTATATCTTCTGGTACTACCTTCCCGTATTCGAGCAATCCGAATTCTTTAAAATCGGGATTCTTGTTCATGACCCTATAATTATTTAGGGAATAGTAGATTCTTTTAAAAGTAAGCATAGCTTTTTGCCAACCCTTGGTTTTATTATTCTCCATGATTGTTATTGTTTTGCTCTATTAACTCCGCATAAACGTTTCTTTTAAGGTTAAGTGAAGGAATGGGGTCTATTTTAGATTCGTTTTTTACTGTTTCATAATGCAAGTGGTAGCCAGTAGAGTTTCCTGAATTTCCAACCGTCGCAATGAGTTCGTGCTGTTGTATTTTTTGACCTTTTCTGACCAATATTTTATTTAAGTGACCGTACAAACTTTCAAAACCAAAGCGGTGCTTAATAATAATGTGATTGCCATAGCCATTGCTTGAATAGATGACCTCGGATACAATTCCGGAGGCCGTAGCATAAACTGTTTTGCCCAATGGAGCGGCCAAATCAATACCAAAATGTTTTTTAGTTTTTAAAGAAATCGGATGGGTGCGTATACCATACTGACTAGACAAAACATAATCTCCTTTCTCCAAGGGTACTGCGGATGGAAACTGTTGCAAAAGCTCTGGCCTGTACTTTAAATAGACCTCCAAAGAAGTCATGTATGAGTAATCAGGCATCTGATAGAGATAGGCTACAATACGCTCTTCAATGGCCGTTAACAAATGTTCTCTTTCTTTCAGTACCACTATGGTATCGGTTTGTTTTGAACTTAAATTCATTTCCAAACGCTGCCCGTACTGTTCCATGACGACTGTAGTTTCGGGAAGTCTTTTATCTGAATATTCCAAAACGTGACCGAAGAGATAGTATAATAACAGGACGGCTAAGAACAGCACATACGCCAGTTGTTTCCGTCCAAAACTTTGTAGATATCGTTTCGCATCGAATCGTATTTTTTTTAGTAAAAAGTTGGTCGTTTCAAAAATTATCATACTTTTGTTATATATTTACAAATATATTATTTATTTACAAATAAGCAATTAATTTAGAAAATGCATAGAAACTGGCTAACAGAAGACCACAATATTCATATTCCCAACCTCATGGAGCATTGGGGATATAAATGTATTACCGAGAAACGGACACATTTAATCTATAAAGGTGCTGGCTCTTATTTTGTAATCATCCATACCGCTGATGGATTTCTATATTATAAAGTACAACGTCCGCAGGAGAAGTTATCGGCATCGAATCTGATTATCGAACATGTATCGAAAATCGAAGGTGTTGATAAAGAATTGGTTTGGGGCAAGGTCGATAGGTATTATAGCGAAGTGCTAGAAGCCAAGGGCCTGATGACGAATAGTTCAAGTTTTGATGGGCTTGAAAAGGTTGGAACGGAATTTAATCACTTCTTATCCTATAGTTCTCCTTTTCGAGATAATCCTGAAGAGTTATATACTGGTGTAGCAACTTCCACCCCTTTTGCCGAGCGTGTATTTCAGGGTAAAGACGACCAACCGCTGTTCCCTTTGTTCAATATTCAAAATGAAGTCTGCGGTTATTTTACAGATACGACCAAAACGGTACTGCCCTATGAGGAATCAGCAATAAAACATTCCCTTTGGTATTCCAATATCCCTAAATCCATTGAAGGATTGTTCCTTTTCAAGGACCCAAAAGAAGCATTGGCTTTTCATACCAAATTCCAATTAAAAAACGTGGTTTATTTAGCTCTAGGTGATATCAATTCCCAAACAACGGATATCCTTTTTCAGATTCAGCGATTGACCAAAGTAGATAAGCTCCACTTGAGTTTTACGGGCGATAAAAAAATCGAGGGGTACTTGCGCGACCTCCATTTCATATCCTATATCCAGGGTTTCGATTTTAAGTTGAGCCTGACAGATAGGGATATGTTGTTGCGGTTCCCCGTTGGAGAAGAAAAGTCCTTTTCCAAATTTTATGACCATACAAAGCGGTTCAATCAAGAATTGGCCAAAAGCTTTTTGAAGTACAACAAAATAATCGATCAAAATATGGTCAATAAATATAGTGTCCTAGTATCCAAGGATGGAGAAAATATCAAAGTTCGATTGCCATTGGAAACAAATGCTATAAAGTTGGTAGTCTGGTCATATTACAAGAACTACTTGAACAAGACGATAGAGATATTAAAGCCTACCACCGATAATTGGTATTCGGAATGGGCGACGACTAAAAATCAAATCAAGAAAGGGAAGGAGGTGCATTTAAAAGAATATAGAATCGCATTATAAGAACTGAGAAGTTCTAAAATGGAAAAAGGACCCTCCGGTCCTCTTTCCTTCAAATTTCCTTAACAAGCAGATCACTCACGAAATGCTCGTTATTCAAATGTAATTAAATTCAAATTCCTTAACAATTTAAATCACTCAAAAATGGAAAAACAAGTAGAAAAAGTTTACGTAAAACTCAACCAAGTATGGCAGAAAGGCGACGCGGTCGCAGTCAACGACACTACCTATAAGGTTAAGACACCGGATAACCTGACCTTTGAAATCGAAAAGGGCAGTAAGTATCTTGAAAAGCAGAAATTCCCGGCGCAACGTTTCGCAATGGGCGAAGCCAAAGAGCGTCTTGAAGGAGCTTATATCAGTTTTGACAAACTTTCTGAGAATGTTCAAGATGCTATCGTCAAAGGCGAAGAATACCTGCATCAATCGGCCTACCCGAAAGATGGAGTCATTAAGGAAAGTGTTAAAATGATTCAGATGGTCTATAGTTCTACTTCAGGATCTAGGCTAGATGTGCAAATCAAGCGCAACGAACCTGTTAAATTGGAAAATGCCGAAGCCTACCAGCATCAATTTACCAAGGAGGAATACGACACCATGGTCAAGGAAGGTAAGACGGTTGTGTTCACGGGCACATCGTTGAGTGGAGAAAAGTTCCCGAAGTTGGCCTATTATGAGCCGAAAGTGAACGATATCAGGACGAAATCGGCTTTAACCTCCAATACTTATCTCTACGGGCAAAAATTGACCCAAGAACAGGCTACTTCCATTAACAATGGTATCGAAACCAAGATTACTATTGAGAAGACCAAGAAAGGACCTGTTACCTACATGGTAACTTACAGTCCTCGTGCCGAACGCTTTATTACCAAATCATTGGAAAAAGCAAAGGCTCAGGAAGTAGATAAAAAAGAGCACATGGCTGTTGTCGGCGAAAAAAAAAAGAGACAGCCTAATAATGCCATGAGCCTCTAATTCCAATTTTACTAACTCAATTTAGTGGCCGGCATCCTCGTCATGTCGGCCATTTTAAAATCTTCCGATGTCAAGTCCGAACTACAAAGATAATCCTGAGCACTACAAACAATTAATTGCTAAAATCAATGAAGGGGCGAATTTTCCCATATACCTACATCAAAATGGGTATGTCTTGATAAAGCAGAGTGCAGGATCAATGGAGTTCCAAAACGATGAAGACCAGATTGTGTTACAGACATCAAGAAGCCCTTTTACCTATTTCAATCGAAACGATTCCCTTGACAAAGGATTATTTTTCAAGTATCTCTTGCAACGAAGTCCAAATTTTTATATCGCGGTACAAAACGGTTTAGAAACCATTAACCAAAAGCATGAGATTAAAACTATCGATTTGAAAACTGAAAAATCAAAACGGTCGGCAATATCCTTAGAAGAAAATTACAATATCGTTCCGTTGCGCAATGCAACCTATTTACGAAAGGACAGACAAATCTCAAATGAAACGATAAACAACCAATTATTCAAAGGTCGCATTTTTAACGCTTATCACATAAGGGATAATGGAGGCAAAATTGCCAATATTGCTTTTCCGAAGTACGATTTGGAAAACAATCCCAAAAACTATATTCTCTATAACAAGCCATATCGCGGGAAAGCCGACAACAAAATCAAAAAGTTTCGACTGGTACTGAACCAAAAAGACCGGTTCCTTTTTTACTCAAAGCCAATAGCAAATCCAACTCGAATAATCTTTGGTGAAAGTGGCGCTGACCTCCTCTCCTATCACGAGCTTCACGGAAAATCGAATAACTTTTATATTTCCTTCGGAGGGAATGTATATAGAGAAAAATTGCAATTTTTTGTACAGCTTATCAAACCTTATTTAAAAACCAAAACAGTTGATTTGGTTTCTATTATGGATAATGATACTTCTGGACATGAATTCGATTTGAAGGTATTTACAGCGGTCATCAACCACTATAATAAGAACGTTTATATTGAAAGTTCCATCAGAATGGATATAGTAAATTTACATATACATTATACAGAGGGAGTCAGACACCGTATATCTAAACATAAGGATTTAATACATAAAGGTTTGACATCCGATATGAAAAGAGACGACCCTATTTTAGGTATAGTCAAATGTATCGTATTTTCTGATAAGTTCCTTTTGGAATTTCCATTGAAAGAAACCATCGATGCGAAGCATATCGAGCAAAAAGGTAGTGTGTTCCATACCCTAATAAAAACAGTCAATGCACTATATCTGCCATTTAAAACCAGCATGCATAAATCACTAGGAAAGGACTGGAACGATGACCTTCGGGAATCCAAAAAAATCAAATATCTAAAAATGGAAAAGGTTTTCCAGAACAAGCTGACCGTAGGGGACAAAATCGAAATAAACACCATCAAAGGGCCCGAGGGAACAAGCAATCAAGGCATAATTAAAACCATAAACGAGAAAGGGGTCGAATGTGATTTCGGGCTAAGGTATACCTATGCCATTCCTTATTCCGCCATTGCATTTCATTTTAAGAAAATCACACCCGAAAATGGTGCGAAAGAAAATATTACATTAGAAAAGAACAGCAAAAACGTTAACTTACAAACCCATACTTTATGAAAATCATGGAACCATTATCCGAAGAATTAAAGGACAATCAATACTACGTTTCCCTTTTGGACGAACTTATCGTAGAAAACGACCAACTTTTAAAACACCGTTTGCAAAAGGCGGACACCTATGCCCGTTTCATCAATGAACAAGCTGGCTTGTTGATGGACCAGACCATCGATTATATTCGAGAAAACGAGACCTCATTTTCGATTGCATCTTCCACGCTTATCGAACAATGGAAGGAACGGATGTTCAACTAATTCATCACTTCATTTCATAATTCCAAGGTTTTATCATGAAGGACAAGAATTTGGCATTTTCGGCCATGCTACTCTCGGTGGCATTTTTCGCGGTTATAGGTTTTACGACCTATTATCCTCTCCTACATGGTCAAAAATGGAATTCTGAACTATCGGCTATCGTCTACCGGTTTTTGATACGGTTTGAACTCCTACAGCATCCACTTAAAAGCAGAGGATTATTACTGATGTGCATTTTAGGGGCAGTACTACTTTACAACCCAAGAAAAAAAGAAGGTAAATCGTTATCGGGTGGACTGCTATACTTTGGCTTGGGATGTCTTTTACTATTGGTGTCTGGATATATTACCTCTGCCCATATTGGCCTAATCTGGTCTTCGGTCGCTCTATACAGTATCGGTTTTCTATTCGCAGTTTCCGGTGCGGTACATCTTTTTCAAGTGATGAACTTTGGTAATTTGGCCGAGGATGATCCTTTTAACGATGAGAACGAAACATTTAAGCAAACGGAGAAACGGGTCGATACCGAATATTCCGTCAACATAGCTTATGAGTACAGATATAAAGGCAAAATAAGAAAAGGCTGGATTAATTTTGTCAATCTTTTCAGGGCTTTGTTGATTATTGGAACGCCAGGAAGTGGAAAGTCTTTCGCATTGATAGAGGAAATTATAGAACAGTTCATAGAAAAGCGATTTACCCTTCTAATCTATGACTTCAAGTTCGATACCCTCAGTAAAATCGCCTATAACTACTGGCGACGAAAAAAGGAAACATTGGAAAAGTCGAAATCTGAGGAAATCTCGGAAATGCCCGACTTCTATACCATCAGCTTCGACAATATCGAAAAATCGCATCGCTGTAATCCAATAGACCCCTATTTGATGACGAACCAGACAGACGCTGCCGATGCCGCAACAATCATCATGAAAAATTTGAATAAGGACTGGATAAAAAAGAGTGATTTTTTCTCAAAGAGTGCCATTAGTTTTGTGTCCGGGCTTATTTGGTACCTCAAAAAAAAGTCGGAGGCTCTTGGCAAGAATATTTGTACCCTACCCCATGTAATAACCCTATCTACAGTCAATATCGAATACCTATTGGAAATCATGATGCAGGAAGTGGAAGTACGTAGCCTTATGATTCCTTTTAAAGATGCTATGGAAAGAAATGCGGGCCAACAATTGGCAGGTCAGACCGCAAGTGCCCAGATATCGCTTTCGATGTTGGCCAACAAAGAAATCTATTATATTATGACCGGTAATGATTTTCGATTGGATTTGAACAATCCAAAGAGGCCAAAAATACTTTGTATACAGAATAATCCAGACCGTTCAGAAGTCTATGCAGCCCCCATTGGTTTGTATATCAATAAAATTCTACAAGTCGTGAATAAACCTGGCGGTAGACCGTTGGGATTGATTCTTGATGAACTACCCACCGTATTTATCATGGGGCTTCGTAAAATCATCGATACCGGACGATCACATTATGTGGCAACGATTTTGGGTATTCAAAGTATAACCCAATTGATAGCCGACTATGGCAGGGAGTTGGCCGAGGTCATTTTCGATAATTGTTCCAATGTTTTTAGCGGTGCCGCAAAAGGGGAAACTGCCAAACGGGTCAACGAGATATTTGGCCGCATCCATCAAGAGAAAAAGACAAAGACTATTTCCAACAATGATACTACTGTAAATTTTAGCACAATACTTTCCGAGCTTCTTCCCAAGAGCAAGATTACCAGTATGTCGACCGGTCATTTCGGTGGTATTGTCGCGGATACTTTTGAGCACCCTATACCACAGAAATTATGTTTCGGCTTGATAAGGCCAAATATGGAATCGAAGAAAATTCAAGGGAAGTATGATATTCCGGCACACACACATTTTAAAAGTAAGGACCATAAAGAATTAGTCGAAAGTAAATTAAGGTTGATGAAGACCCTTAATTTCTTTGAAATCATTGGCAAACTTGACTTTGACCAAACGGACTATCTGGGCTTTTATAATAGCTATTTAAAAGTGTTTTCTGCCGAACATTATAAAAATCCTATCCACCGAATGCAGTTTATTACTTTAGGTAAGGAAATGAAACTCTTTAACCATCTACAAAAAATAGAAGAATTAACGAATGCCAATATTGTCTGTAATGAACTACTTGCAACTTTTATTGCAGGTTTGGTAGACCGCATGTTCGTAAACAAAGAAATTGATGCGATTTTGGATGCCAATTTTTTAAAGGTTATCAAGGATATTGATGAACTGGTTCAAGAAGAATACGTGGCTTGTACTGGAAAACAACCGAAACTGGCGGTATTTGATAAGGACAAAATGGGGGATGAAATTGGTGCATCATTGGAGAAAGACCAGGCTATCGCTAACCAGTTTATGAAAGACTATAACAAACGTACCAGCAGGGAATTGGCCGACGCATTCCGTAAGGTACATGAAATCCCTACTTTTGAGAAAGTTGCTGTTGCATCTAAAGATGTGGCCGCGGTATACGGCGGGAATACCTTTAACGATTCGGAAGATTTGTTCTCCAGCTATCCCATTGAAATGCTAGAAGATTAAAAAGATTAAACTTAAAATATATGAAAGACATAGACGAAATTATGAGAGCCTCTGTCGAGGACTTTGATTACATCGGAGATCGACTACGTATTATACGTGACGAACTTATTGAAAAGGACACCGGCAACAAACGTACAAGTGAATTTTCAAGAAAAACCATTTCAGACCGTTTTGACATGGATTACAACACCCTTGCCAACGTAGAACGGGGAACCGTGTCGCTGACGACCATAAAATTGGTTTTGTACTACTATACCTTGGGCTATAACCCCATGTGGATATTGTCGCCCGACAACGAGTTCATTCCCAAGCACAATATCGGCGAGAACGTAGTGTATCAAACCGATGTACAAGAAGAATATAAAGATCTCGAATCTGTCATTGTCAATGCTTTGATGGAGTTCAAAAAGAAGATTTAAAACTGTAGACCGACCATCGCATTCAAAGGGTATCACAAAATGTGATACCCCTAAAAAAGAAAGACATGACGAAAGTTGTACCTGAAATCATCGCCAATACCATACAATACTTTAGAGGCCATAAAGTAATTCTGGATTTTCATCTTGCAAAACTTTATGAGGTGGAAACACGTTCTTTAAAACAGCAGGTGAAACGAAACCTTGATCGGTTCCCCAAAGATTTTATGTTCGAACTTACGCCAAATGAAATAGAAGAGATGGTATCACAAAATGTGATACCCAACAAAAGTATATTTGGTGGCGCAGTACCCATGGCCTTTACCGAACAAGGTGTTGCAATGCTCTCTAGTGTATTAACGAGTAAAAAAGCCCTCGATGTCAATATTGCCATCATGCGGACCTTTGTACAATTGCGAAAGCTCTTAGAATCTAACAAGGAGCTGGAAAAGCAAATACTCTCCATGGAACGGAAATACGACCAACAATTCAAAGTTGTTTTTGATGCGATAAAGGGACTTATCGTGAAGGAGAATGAGCCTAGGAAACGAATTGGATATTAATAGTCGAGTTTTTAACCCATAGTGTTAACACCCTTTTGTTTTTATCTAAAATATTCTTCATAAATATGATTATTCTGATTGATTTTGAGCTACTTACAAAACGTGTTTTTTTTAAGGAGGTTACCTTGAATAATTTAAAGTTTAAATAACTAGTTTAAACTATCTCGATAAATTATAGTGCCATTCTTTGTCTATTGTTCAGTCCAAACTCTCTTAGATCCATTTCTTGCTTTATAATTTACTATTCAGATTTTTTATTGGTTCAACCTAGAATTATAATCTTGAAATTGAAATACATATTGATATCTTTCGTTTAATTTTGTCGTATATTTAAATTATTAGTGGGACAAATCGATCACATAAAGAAAATTGCGCGGTATGGTTTAGAAAACGATCGTGAAAGCTTACTTAAATCTTTGAATGAATTCATCGAATTTTACAAAGAGAGTAAAAAAATCAACCTTGCTCTTCAGTTACAATCTTTGTTAAAGGAATCTAATCGAAATAGCGGTAACTTAACTAAAGTAGGTTCTGATCACTATTTTAATCAGCAAAATGAAAGAGAAATCAATGACCTTTTTATTGACAAGCTAAAATCTGATTATAAATTAGAAAACTTAGTTATTGATTCTGAAGTAAAAAATGAACTAATTTACTTTATCAAAGAAAATAATTCCATTGAACTTTTACAGAAGTTTGAATTACCTGTTTCTAATAAACTCTTATTACATGGTCCTTCGGGTTGTGGCAAGACTTTAGCGTCATACGTTATTGCTGGGGAATTAAATAAACCAATGTATGTTGTTAATTTAGGAGCAATAGTGTCCTCTAAACTTGGAGAAACTAGTAAGAATCTTACGAAAATCTTTAAGAAAGCGGCAATGGAAGATAGTATCATATTTATTGATGAATTTGATTCTTTAGGTAAAATAAGAGACTATAATCAAGATCATGGTGAGATGAAACGAGTTGTGAATACAATTCTTCAACTTTTTGACTATTTACCTCAATCGTCCATAGTTATAGCAGCAACTAATCAAGAAAACATGATAGATGAAGCTCTGCTTAGACGTTTTGATGTGAATCTGGAGTTTTCATTACCTAATAAATCTCAAATTGAAGAATTGATTCATTTGACACTTAAAAAAGGTAATTTCTCAATACCTTCGAAGACTTCCTTAAATAAGATTATCAAACAATGTGAAACCCTAAGCTATTACAGCATTCAGAAAACTTTAGTTAATGCTATTAAACGCACACTCTTCAAGCAGTTAGATGATAAAAAATTAGGACATAAAATTGACGTTTCCGTTTGGTCTGAATTAATTAATCTTGAAAAAAAAGCATTAAAAAAGTAATTAATTTTCCACCTCCAAATCTAAATTAGCATCTGTTTCTGCTTCACCTATTAGGGTTAAATCATTGATAGCAAGCATTTCATTATACAGATTATTTTCGGTATGATTTTTCTGTTCCTCTCTTATGTGTATTACTAAAGAAAATGCGTGTTCATTATTTTCTAGGTAATGTTTCAAATTTTCACTTATGTTCTCTTTTGATAAGCAACGAATAGCCACAGCCATTTGTCCATTTAAAGAATTGATGTCGTTGGGTTGAAGCCTGTATTCCTTACTTTGGGCATTTGAAAAAAGAATATTTTCCTTTCCAAAATGATCTTCACTCCATGAAAATCCTTTTTTCGCAACGATTTCTTCTGCATTTTTTGTGGCAATATCTTTTATGGAAAGGTTTTTCATCAAATTAAAAGACATGTGCAATGGTAAATAGCCCAAATGATTTCCTTTATCAGTATAGGAACTATAGGCAATTGATATTCTGAAGATTAATTTGTTCTCAGCAGTTTTTAGATATTCTGGTAAGAAAATTGGGATAGAAGCAATCTCAAGCAGTTTTATTTTATCTTCAACCACCATCGTGATTGATTTATTATCAGAAACCAATGATTGATTTCTATTCGGTACGCCAAAACCAATAAGTTTCCGCAATAACTCACCACTATTTTGAAAAAGTGGTAGTTGCTTAGCCTTATAATAACTGGCTCTGTTAATTAACAAGGCTTTTATTGATTGAACATTTAAATCAGGATACATTCCCTCTATTTCTGCTGCTATTGAAGTAATTAAAGGAGCGGAAAGACTTGTACCTGATGCTCTTCTAAAATAGTTGTCGGCAGGACTCGCTATAATTTCAATACCAGATTCCTCATTTAAAAGGTCTCCTCCATCAAACACTAAATCAGGCTTGTTTAAATTTTTGTTCTTTTGATTTTGCTTAAAATCTGTTGTATTTAACTTTTGTTCATAATCAAAATGAAACTTACGCGTATAATATGCAGGATAAATATTGGCAGGGGTAAGGTCCGAATTGTCACTTTCTTCTATATTACCTGCTAACGCTCCAATAGATACATTATTTAGTGATTCTGAAGGAGTACTGATGTTTGTATTTTCACAATTATGAACAGGAGATGTGGTATCCAATTTATAATAGAATTCGGGATAGCCGTGATCATTATGAAAATTTGTCGTCAATAATTCCGTTAATGATGTAGAATCAAAATTACCTACCGATATAAAAATCAAAACACCAAGTTCGTGGGAAAGTCGATCAAGTTCATATGCAAACTCTGAAAAAGCCTCGTTATATTTTTTAGGATAAAATACTAATGACATATTGAATATACGAACGCCTTTATCTTGATTTGCGGTTCTTATTGCCTGTAGTAGCATTGGGAAATTAATTCCGCCATTATTGTTATGGAGTACTTTTATAGCTAAAACTTTGCACTTAGCTACATAAGAATTTTCAACCGAAGAAGGTAAATCTTGTCCAAAAATGGCTAAACCCGCAACCAACGTACCATGACCAGAATGATCTGCATTAGTTTCTCCCGTTATGTTGATACCTCCCTCCACAATCAAATTGTTAAAAGGTTCTATTGTATTCACCCCAGTATCAATAATTCCGACAGTAGGAAGGTTTTCTGGTACTTCTACTTCAAAACCATGTTCCATTCTGAGGGTACCCAACATTCCAGGTCTAACATTTAGTGCCCTGGAGCTACTTATGCTTTCTATTATGTCAAAATTTTGTTCAATATTATTTACTATATCGTTACTCGCGTGATTTAGATAAAAAAGATCTTCACTATTGTTGGTTGAAAACGACAAATTGGCTTCACTAAGAAATTGCTTTAATCTTTCTTTTTGAAGATTTGCAATTTCTATTGATACAGATTGAATGACGGAAAGAATTATATCCTTCTCTTCATTAGTTCTAGCTCTTTTATCAATAAAACGAAACTTGTAAATTGTAGCGATTAGGTTATGTTCTTCTCCTGAATAAGGCACATCCTCATCTAGGCTAATTATAAATTCTATATCCGCTTTGAAAAAATCAAATAAGCTTTTGTCAACTACCTCAAAAACAACTGTTCGGTTGAAATCACTATAAGAGACTGGTAATAGACCATATTTCTGAAAGAATTTATTTTTTAAGTCTTTATTAAAAATTGGGAAAAACCGAATCTCAATTAAATCAATATACGCGGGAAATTCAATGGTTCTTCTATTATATCTCCTCTCATACGTTTGAATAAAGGAAGTATAATAATTTCGGAGATTGGTGACCTGAAATTGTTTTATAGTAGGCTCTTCGGGACTTTCTTCAATTGCTTCTGGAGAAAATCCTCTCTTACGGTTAAAACTATTTTGTTGATTTTTTTTATTATTGAGATATACGTGTTTGTTATTCATTTTCTACAAAATTATCGAGCAAATCTGCAAGATAGTTTAAACTTATGGTGGTTATTCTAATAGTAATTATCAAAAAATAAGAGATAAAATGGAGAAATTAAATATACTGTTTTTTAACAAGTAATCAATTACGACAAACGGCAATAGGATTAGAATTTGTAGTAAAACCTCATTTCAGACACATTAAACTTCTCTATTGTCGCTTGCTCCCATTAAAAGTTTCACATCAACCTTTATGAGGAAACTTGTTAAGGCAAAAATTTACAAAAAGTGAAACTCCTAATACTTCGCTTTATCAACAAATCCGAACAGTAAACAGACTAAAATGTTATTACCTACATGAAAACACCCCTATACTTCGAAAAATCAGTCAACTCGTCCTTAAACCCATTAAAAGCTTCTTCTTCCACATAATCCTTACCTCCCATTATAGAACTAAAAGCATATGCGCTTTTTCTTAGTACAGCCGCCAGTTCTCTATTAACTTTTTGATTGGAAACTTCCAGAATTTTATCTCGTAATCCTTCATCCAGAAGATGTTCCATAACTTCGTCATGCAGATTTGGATGTACCCCTTCATAAACCATCATATAGGCCGCCTTAGCGTATAGTTTCAACTCCATCAAATGAGTGACCCATAGGTTCTTTAATTGTCCTTGCGCACTTTTTTGAATTTCTCCAATAATCTTGTTTTGTTGCGTCAATAGAGAGTCCAGGTTTTTAACTGAATACAAGTACGACTGTATTTTTTGTGCCAACGGAATGGTAATTCTACTCTTAGAATATATCGAGCCAATATGAATGGCATTCTCTTTTCGTTCGAAATAGAATCCCTTTGCATTGAAAAGTTTTATATAATCCGCCGGAGACTTTTCGTAGGGCATATGAAACTGTTCTGCCTTTTGATGATACGCTTTAAGGCTAAGTTCCTCAAATCTTACCCTGTGTTCAGGCTTCATGCTATCATATAGTTCAGGAAACATCATTGGAAGGAAAAAAGAAGTTGCCTTTAAATCGTTGGATTTACTTTGATTTACCTGTGTAAGCATTTCCAATACTTTATCATTTTGGCTAATGAAACCTGTGGAAATATAGGAATTGCTTGTCTTTGGAATCAGAAGTTTTTGCATGGCCATAGAAACCGAATGGGCATTGGAATTTATAAAAGATAGCCCTCCGTTTGCGTATTTAAGTCCTAGACTTTGAAGTAAGTGGAAGGGAATATTTGAATCATTCATGGTTTCAAACGCCGATATTTCCATCACTTTGTTAAATAGCGTCACTTTTTCTTCTAAAGCTTTGATTTCTTGTTTTGACTGCGAAACAGCTAATTTGTTCCGTGCTCCGTCAAATTCCTGTCGCAGCGTCTTCAGTAGCGCTTGGCTGCCATTTTTGCCAGAATAAAAGTTTAAAAAGGTATAGGACTTTGAATTTGCGATATGGGGTAGCAAATCCTTCAAATTCTTGGTCCTTACAAATTCAGATAACAAATGGTTTCTTTTGTCGGATGCTAAATAGGATTCGATAAAGGCATTTTTTATCAATTTTCTTACTTCAAGCATATATTGGTCGCTCAGCGAGTTGATATAGGTTTGGCTTTCATGTGTATCCGATAACTTTGGATGGTTCGTAAAATCCATTCCAAGGCCTATTTCAGCCTGGTTAAAAACATATCCTGACTTATCATAAAGAGTTAAACCAATAGGTCTTTGCTTTCGGTCATACTGAAGCTCGCAGTCGATATTTTGATATGTTTTTAGAATATCCGGCAAATCCTCGTAACGAATACTTTCAAACAGTTTCATGGTCGTTGACAGTTGTTTCTCCAAACGTTTTTTGTGCATCGGAAGGAGCTTCGACTTTCTATTACGCTCAAAAACAGCTTTGATTTTGGGTCCACTCAGTTTCGGATGCACTTGATACCCATCTATAAAACGTGTTTTGTACTGTTTTTGATTGTTCAGTCCATACGCTACTCCTACCCTACCATTTTCGTTAATGGATTGCTTTATGACAATGTGATAGGGTTCTAGAAGTATTTTCAGTTCATCGATGCTACGTATGTTGTATTTCTGAAAAGTGCTGTTCAATACCTCCTGAAGGTAAAATCGATTGCCATTGCCATCGTCGGTACTAAACTGTAATTCAGGCAATCGATGTATGGGTAATTGCCGCTCCGATCGTGTTTCTGGAGATGGGGAAAGCTCGTACGTCTTTTCAAGATATTTTTGTGTGGCGACGTTACGCCTGTAATCATGGGAAAGATTGATACTACTCCCATCGTCCATTATAGTTGTGGAGACAATATGTATGTGTTCATGTTTAGTGTCATCATGCCTCACTACAACATAAGGCTGCTCTCCATAACCCATTTGTTCCATATATTCTTTCGCCACCTCATAGAACTTAGTATTTTCCAGATGCTCGCCATGGGGCAGGTTCAATGTGATATGCGCGTACCGTTTAGGAGACTTTTTGCGCTGTCCCAAACCATATAATATATTGCCGAACAGCCGAGTATCCGTATCGAACTCTGAATAGGTATTTTGAAAGCCTAAAATCATCCTATTCTCTTTTCCAAAAACATAATTTAGTACTCCTTGTACGGTTTCTCGGTATAAGATTCGGGCAATCATATTATGGCTTTTTTTGAATCAATAATTGCATGACTTGGAGTAATAGCTCATTTGATTTTTCCACCTCACTTTGCAGTTTTGCCGATGGAGACCTCATGTTTTTGTACTGTGCCACTTTTGTCAATTGATTAATATTGTTCCCGATTTTGTTGATTTGATAGACTAAATTTGAGAAACCATCTGGTAGTTTATCCTCCTTTTCGGCTTCTTTATTTAAAATAAACCGTCTCAAAAATGGGCCTACTGTTCCTCTTTTTTTAAAATCAAGGTTATATGATTGCAGAATAGTTTTGACTTTTTCCAATTCTTCATTGTTGAAACGCAGCATAATCCGGTGCTCTCTTTTCCTATCTCCAAGACGCTTTCTTCCTCCCTTATTCTGTGCCACTATGGTATCAATTTTATGGACATATTGTCCTTTTCACTTCGTAAGAAGTAGTAAGTTTTAAGCTGCTTAAAACATAACTCGCTATATTCTTCGAATATAAATATACAGAAATATTTCGGCATTAAATTTACTTATATGATTACCTCATTAAGCTATATGGTTTATCTAGTGTGGATAGTGTACTATTTTTATTCTATGGTTGCCGTTTGGAAAACATAATCCTTATTAGTTCATCCTAATTTCTAAATCAGATTTACTGATATGGAATCTATCAAATACATAACCATCCACTTAGACATCATACCAGGTATTTGACGTGGGCGTTGGCAGGAAAAGTTCATGGGGTTTTTCGCCCCATGTGCTTTTGTGCGGTTTCGAGGATGTCATGGGAGCCGATAGGCTTCCTTGACTTCCGCAGAGACTGGAATCAACCATTACGGAAAGTAATTCGCTATATCATTTCTCAATACCGAGACAATTCAATGAACTATTGACCTGCGCGTCGGCGAAAAAAGCTTATGGAGCCCTTCCGCTCCATGTGCTTTTGTGCGGTTTCGAGGATGTCATGGGAGCCGATAGGCTTCCTTGACTTCCGCAGAGACTAGGCTACACACAACCAAACCTTTTTCAATACTAATATTTTCCGAGAGGGACTTAAACGTCGATTTTCTTTTGGTTCTACGAAAGGAAAATGAACTACTCAGGTGTAAGCTGAATATTACAATTTCATCCACCTCAGTATTTCATTTGAATTCAAAATAGTTACAGGAAAAGTGAAACGCATTAGACCATATTAAACCATGCATTGTACCCATTTGTTTTCATGTGAATCAATATGGTCAACAAGCAAAAATTATTTCATAAACACTTGTTTATTAACTAATTATATTCATATATTTAAATATTAGTATAGGTAAATATGCTCATATAATCATAGGCTTATATTCAACTATTTGACTATACATGTATTCAACAATAATGAAATATTTATGGTTTTACAGCAACATAGTTTGCTATTATCATTCATAGCTATTAAACTAAAATCATTACATAAAATGGAAACAAAGATTATTAGTATCGTAGGTGAAAAAGGAGGTGTGGGAAAAACAACCTTGAACGTAATTTTGGCATCCAACCTGCACTATGCCAATAGTAAAAAAGTGTTGCTTCTAGATGCAGATAATCCACAATACTCCATATACAAAAAGAGGCAACGGGAACTTAGTCTGTTGGATGCTTCGACAATAAGCGAGATGAGCCCCTATCCCATCGAGAGGGTAACTGCGGAATCTATTCAAGATACTATTTTGAGGTACTACGGTCTTGTTGATTACATTATTCTAGACCTGCCAGGAAGCCTTAATGTAGAAATGGTCAAAGGCCTCTTGTATGTTGAGCATGTGTTTATTCCTTTTGGGCATGACGAACTGGAAATCGACAGCACATCTAATTTTTACTTTACATTAAAGAACAACTTTCTGGACAATGAGGAGCGAGTACTAAAAAGCGTCAATCTTTTCTTTAACAAATATAAACTCGTTAGAAAAAACAAGTTCTCGTTATTGCGAGAGCAATTCGAAAAAGCGAACATCCCCATGATGCATAGTGTGGTTAGGGACAGAACGATTTACAAGGAACAATACCGAAATACCCTCTACCCCATTCCAGAAAATAAAGAAGGTGGCCAAATGGAACTTAAACGGTTTTTCGAGGAAGTAGAACAAGTATCTAACCAATAAAGACAAGTCTTATGGCAATACAGAAAAAAGTAACGACAATGGAATTGATCCAAAAAATGGCAGATAAAAATCAGAATACGGCAAACACTCTCGAAAACCTCAAACGCGAGCGATTGGATGGAAAACAACAATCTGAAGCAAAAAACGTTAGAAAAGAAGTCTTGATGGATAAGATGGATGACAGGGGACAATTAAATCATGAACCGTTGTCGAAGACCAACCGTAGTACCTTGAACAAATTGGACATGCTATTGTACATGGATACGCTGAAGAATAAAAAAGAATCCTTTTTTATGACAATGAATGAAGATTGTGTAACCATGTATGAAAAACTGGCTATGGGCATTTCCTATAAAATGGGCGTTAAAACATCAAGAAACGATCTAATACGTAAGGTCTTAACAGATTTCACGGATAAGAACTATGAAAAACTAATCGCTTTTTTAGAATCTAAATAAAAGAAGAATTGAGCATCTATTGGTACATATTGATTGGTTTGGCCCTACTATATTATGGGTATATCATGTGGGTTCTCAAATTCAAGAAAAAATCAAAAACGAAAAAAAAATCAAAAAAACTTGCTTATTTGCATTTAAATAATAAATTTGTATATAATTCCGATAATGAACAAACTGATTTAGGAGCTGTACTCAACCAAATAACTGAAGTGGAAGATACTTCAAAACTTTTGGAAGCTTTTAAAGAGGGTTCATTACAGGAAGATTCAAATTCCTTAACTCGCAAAAAGCATGAAAAACTCAAAGTTATCCGCAACGAGGATACGGCCGAGAAAAATGGGCCAGATTCCGAAACCTGAAGTACTTCTCCTATTTTTACTACTGGTCAGCATTCCCATATGCTCTTATGGCCAATTCGAACAATTGCTCCAAGAAGCGCAAGATTTCAAGAACGATTCAAAAAGTCTTTCTAGGGAAATCGTCGACATTATCAAGATAATTGCTGGAGTGGCCATTGCCATTACAGGCTTGGCCTATCTCTACATTAGAGATCAACAGACTGACTTGGCTAATAAATTGGGCAAGGCAATTATCGGTATCGCTATCTTTTTTGCATTGATCGCCATAGGCGAGGAAATTGCTAACATCTAAATTTCCTCACATCATGGAGAATTATCATATCCCTATTAAGAAAGGGCTACAAAAGGATGTCCTATATAGAGGTCTCAAGGCAAAGTACATTATGTATTGCCTTTACCTCGGCATAGGAGCAATTCTGCTGGGTCTTGTTCTATCCACTTTTATTCCGATGCTAATGGCGTTGATAGCTATTATTGTAGCAATCGCTATTGTATTTCTAATACTCTTGTTCTACTCAAGAACCTACGGTGCCAATGGCTTTGTCAAAAAGTTAGCGGATGCCGCTAAGCCGGATTCCATCAAGGTCGCCAATTCATTTCAAAATCTATTGGTATGGAAAAACAGGTAGCTCTTTGGGATGCGTTCCCTATTTATGGATATGAAAGGCAATCCCTAATTGCAAAGGAAAAAGGTTGCGTTACCATTCCATTGCAATTGCAATTACCGGAGGTTTTTACTTTGGATGCGAGGGAATATGAAATACTACAAGAACTCTTTTTCAACATCATAAACGTTCTTGGTCCGAATAGACTTTTACATCGGCAGGACTTTTTTCTACAGGAAAACTATACCCCCATAACAGAAAGGTTGCAAGGAGATATGTTGGAAAGGGCGAATGAGCATTATTTTGAAGGTCGTCCGTATTTAAGGGGAACCCACTATCTGTACATAAGTATTGTCCCCAAAAATTATATGAAATATAGTTCCAAACGGGCAAATTCGTTTTTGGGAAAAACACGTGACTTCTATCTTTCACAAACGGTTCCGAAAGATTATCTAGATGGCAACATTTTAAAAAATTTCGAAAGTCAGGTGCAAAGTGTCAACAACCTGATCAATTCGACTGGACTTCTCAAATCAACTATTTTGAATTACAAGGAGCTATTCTCACCTAATGGTTTATATGCCAAATACTTCGGTCTAAGCGATACAGATACCAATTTAGCGGATGTTGATTTTGGAAACAACACCATCCAAATAGGAAGTAAGCAAGGCCAGTTTTTTACCCTAGAAAACTTAGATCAATTTACCAAAGGTCATATTGGAACCCACGAGTTGTATGGTAAGTTCACGACCCGTCACAATCGATTCCCAATCGGTAATCTTTTTTCATTGGGCTTTACAGTTCCCCATGAACACATTATCAATCAGTACATCTACGTTCCAGACCAAGAAAAAGCCCTAAAGAGTTTGCAAAAAAAAGCGAAAAGCTTTGAGCGGTTTAGCTCCGGAAAAAAAGATGATAGCAACTCCATATATGCCGATCAAATCCACGATTACACCAAAGATGTTCTTGAAAATCACAAAGAAACGGTCTTTTATCACTTAAACGTATTTGGTTTTCAGGATGAGCGAAACAAACAAAAGCAAATGGAAAACGACATTTCCGCCGCATTCAAAAAATTGAAAATCAATGTAAAACAGAATACTATAGATCGTAAAAACTTATTTTTCGCTGGAGTTCCTGGCAATGCTATCGGAATCTCTTCGGATATGTATATGCCCATGCCCAGCGACATGGCCGCTGCCCTACTCTACTTTGAGGGAGGTTACCAAGATTCTTCCAAAGCGATTCATGGGATACGATTAGTTGACCGAATTTCAGGTCGCCCACTTTCCGTCAGTATGTATAGGGAACCAGAAAAAAAAGACTGGATATTTAATCGCGGTATGTTGGTCGCTTCCGGGTCGGGCGGTGGAAAATCCTATTTGGCGAACCACTATTTTGCCTCCGAATTAAGGCAAGGTGGAGAGGCCATTATCATGGAGGATGGCAACTCTTATGATAAACTGACCGAAGTATTTGGCGGAGTCATTCTACAGCATGATGATGAACGACCATTTACGTTCAACCCTTTTCTTTTAGACGAACATGATGTAGTCGAAAGTGCAACCCATGAAAAAAAATTGAGTGAGGGTAAGTTACTATATCTCATCACTTTGTTGAAGTTGATTTCAGGGGACAAAAGCAATAACAATGATTCCGAGGTAACCAATACGGTTCTTGAACTTTTAGTTACTGGCTACTATGAGTCGATGTGGTTAGTTGATAGGCCGGTTCTTAAATTCAATACCTTTTTTAAATATTGCAAAAATCACTTAACAGATTTTTTAAAAACAAAGGAGGTTCCAAAAAAGCAATTCGATGCTAACGTTTTCCTTTTCCTTTTAGAAAAATATCATGCCGAGGGCTCAAGGGGAAACCTATTGAACAAAGAAGACGATAGAATTACTAGCCTAAGCAATGAAAAGCTCGTATACTTCAAATTGGGCAAACTGATAGACAACGAACTGTTGTTTCCTATTACTGCTTTAATGATTATGGACATCTTCAATAAAAAGATGCATGACCCGTCTAAACTATCTATTAATAAGATATTGGCCGTCGATGAAGCTTGGAAGGCACTTGAACGCCCAGAACTAGTACACTATTTCAATAGTCAATCAAGAATGGCTCGAAAGCTGGGTGGTCAACCAATTTTCATTTCGCAAAAGGTAGATGATTTTATTTCTTCTGAAATCATTAAAAATGCCATTGTCGTCAATTCTCATATTAAGGTATTCCTTGACATGCGTGACTTCGCTCAATCCTTTGACAAAATACAATCCATCATGGGATTAGGAGAAAAACAAAAGCAGCTAATCTTGTCTTTGAACAAAGATATTCCGAAGGATAAAAAATTTCGCGAGGTCGCAATTTGTTGGATGGATAAGGTAAAGGTCTATGGCGTAGAGACGTCTTTGGAAGAAAAATGTATCTACGAAACGAATCCGACTGAAAGTGCTAAAATCAATCGATTACATCATAGAAATCATAATAACTGGGAGTTAACGGCAAAGGCATATGCTTTTGAGAATACTCCAAAAAACTAAGATATGAAACGAACACTACTACTGGTAAGCCTATTCACAACCATAACCTTGACCGCTCAAATTCCGGTAACAGATGTTGCAACCAATGCAAGCGT
Organism: uncultured Maribacter sp.; assembly: GCF_963975365.1. Taxonomy (GTDB): domain Bacteria; phylum Bacteroidota; class Bacteroidia; order Flavobacteriales; family Flavobacteriaceae; genus Maribacter. The sequence goes on from NZ_CAXBGF010000003.1 coordinate 212,293, forward strand.
CGGTATGGTAAACAGTCAATTGACAAGCATCAACATACAGCTAAAAGCGGTAAACAAAAACCTTGGCCGCTTAATCAACCTGATGGAGAAAAACAACAATGATACTTCAAAATCCAGAAAAATATTGAAAGAAGAACTAGAGGCAAAAAAACAGGCACCCGAGTATGTAACCAAATCTACCGATGTAAGCATGACAATGGATCTGAAATCAAAAATCTTGGATGCATACCGAACTTCCAAACAAACTGTGCAAGAAATGGAATATTTAGATCGCAAAGAAATACAGGAGTTTCTAGGTTATGCGTCAAACGCAATTCTTGAAACCAAGGATTTGTTCAAACAATGTAATGATATCCTAAAGACAAAAGCCATCATTCAACCAGAAGAACGGTTGAAAAAAGTCAATGGAATCAACATTAAACTAGAAAACATTTTAGATAACTTGATTGCATATAACAACAAATTATCACAAACCAACGCTTTTCGAAAGTCAAGTCGTACGCTAATCAACATGAATAAAGATTAAAAGACAGCCATGCAAGTCACGGATAAAGGAATAAGGGAAACAGTCAACGAACTATTTGACCAATATATTATCGATGCATTTGAAGTGGTGGACCCTATCATAGGCATTGGTCAACAATTAGCTTATATCGGTGTTGCACTTATGGCGTTAGGCATATTTCTTAATGAAGATAAAAGAGCGGATGTGTTCGCTTATCTACGTTGGGTACCCTTGGCTATCTTACTATTAAATTACAAGGTTGTTACCTTGACTATTTTCGAGTTTTATCAAACCATTGGAAACACGTTCAAGGCGAACGATATCTCTTGGGATGTACTCCAAATGAAAATTTTTGTAGCGCAGATGCAGGCCCTGGAATCTGAAGATGGTACATGGAGCCTATTGGCCATCGATGCAGAGGGGCTTGCTTCAATTGCTCTAGGGTTTATGACCTCCGCAGCAACTTCGATTGCTTCCTTTATATCCGCTGTAGTTTTTGTTGGCATCAAAGCGATGTCGGTCATATACCTTTTTGTTCTGATCATATTTGGACCATTGAATATAGGATTGTCCTTTATACCCGCATTCTCTGGCATGTGGAAAGCTTGGTTACAAAAGTTTATGAGTGTATGCCTATGGATACCTATGCTATATCTCATTGACAATTTTATGTTGAACATACTGGATAATCTGATTCGAACATTGCTATATGAAGGAGAGGCTAATTTAGGTCTTGTATTTACTAGTGCGCTACTTATGATAATGAACGTTTTTGTATACCTGAAAGCCCCGACATTATCAAATTTTATAGTGCAAGGAATGAACGTAAGTGCGAGCCAGTTGAAGGACAGGACTAAACATTACGCTAAAAAAGCGGCACAAACTGCTGTAGATGCAAAAACGGGAGGGGCTACAAAGGGAGTAAGAACAATGATACAATAATCCACTTACCGATAATAATGGATTTTTAACGAATACGAAAATACAGATGGACGATAATTATAAGATTTTCAACGATTTAAGCAAGATTCGTAGCAATAGCTACAAAGTTCTGTATGTATCTTTATTTCTTACGTTCGTATTAACATCCCTAAATATCTTTTATACCTACAGAACGAACGAAAGTGCCAAGAACAAATTTTATCTACTCGACAAAGGCCAAAAGTTAGCCGTGGTCAGAATCACGGACCAAAAGCGAGCGGTAGATATTTTATGTGAAGGGCATATTTCAAATTTCCATGAACTATTCTTTGCCTTGGAACCCGATTTGCGCCATATCAAAAGGAACATCGAAGGCAAGGCGCTTTATATGGGAGGTCATTCGATACAACGCCTTTACAATCGATTGATCGATCAGAACTATTACGAGGATATAGCCAAAAGTGGCTATTCCATCGAGGTTGAAAAGGATTCGATTTTCGTGGACTATTCTCGCTACCCGTTTCCGTTTCGATTTGTAGGTAAACAACGGATTTTAAAAAACGGTAATGCAGAATATCGAACCCTGATTACCAATGGATATTTAGAAGAGACCAAATCGACCCCGAATAACCTAAACGGCTTAAAAATTGTCAGGTTCGATGTTTTAAATAATGAGGACTTATAAAACCTAACTATGAAGGGCATCGTTGAAAAATTTAATTCTTGGATCAAGCGACATACGCTCTTTGCCGTTTCTGCCCCCATCATATTGATGTTGTTGGTCTACTTTGTTTCGAACAACATTAGCGCAATGAAAGGTGAGCAAGAAAATAGTATTCGGAATGGTAAGTATAACAATACGCTACCCAATCAAAAGAAGGAACTCCAAGTACAGCAGCCAAACGACATCTATAAGAAATCGCAACAAGATTCTTTAGCAGCACTCAAAGAAAAAGGTCTTTTTAAAAGTATGCTTGATACCAAGAAAGAGAACGATTCTTTAGAGCGAATTTTAGAAGAATTAAACAATTTCTCTTTGGGCGAAGCACATACCAATGATATAAGAACAGAGAAACTAAACAATACTATTAAGAATGATGTACCGCAATACGTTTCTAAAACCACAGCCGCCCAAGAAAAACTAGAATATAGAAAACTATTGATGGAAGCACGAGATGAGAGGCTCTCGCGAAGTCAAGATTATTCTGCACCATATAGTAAAGAAGCCTCAATGCCGTCAGTTACTGCGCTAAAATTCGATGCGTCGATTTATCGTGACCAATTTATTTTACCGGGCGACCGAGTTACTTTGATTTTGAAGGAGGAAGTTTACTTCGGTCACAAACATTTCCCCAAAAACACTTTTGTGTATGCAACCGCCAATATACAGGGTTCACGTCTTCTTTTGGAGGTGACAAACATCAACAATGAAAGAATATCATTAGCTGCAATAGACCAAGAAGATGGTATGCTGGGCCTTCACAATAATAGAGCGGGCGAGCTACTGCAAGAGTTCAAGGCAGATGTCCAACAGCAAGGTGTAAATGAATTGTCTGAAGTGACGGGCGAGACTACCAATCTTCCTTTGGCTAGAAACCTGTTAAGGTCTTTTGGAAACTTCTTTACAAAGAAAAAATACAAACAAAGAGATAAGATTCTATTAGTAAATGGAGATCGTGTATTTCTAGTACAAAAAAAATGAACACATGAAAGGAAAACTATTTTTCATATTGGTTCTATTGTTAAGTGGTAAGCTAACCGCACAGGCCTTTAGTGATACATTACAAATTTCCAAGGACTACAAAACCATTGTAATCTTTCCCGAAAATATATCTGAAAGTAGTATTGGCAATGATTTCGGTTTTATAGTTGATTTACCAAAATCAGAAGAAGGAAAATATAGTGGTAGAATTTCAAAATTATACTATGATGAATTGGCCACGGAGAAAGAAAATACCACCAATTACTTGGTCATTACGGATTCTGGAAATGTTTATGATTTTCTCGTCAAACTAGTTGACGTTCCAACTAAAACTACCTGGTATATCAACCCTAAAATGTCGGTCGCCAATATTGAAGGCGCATCAGGTAGAGAAGCAAAAAAATATAAGCAGAAAACCCATAGCTCTGAAAAGCTGCAAGAACAAAACGAAGAAGGTTTGGTCAAAACAGTTATCTCAGAAAAAACAAGCAAAGACAATTCCATAGATAGGGCCACTAAAGAACTTTATGAAAGCGATCCGTTGGAATATTATCGTTTACGATGCTATTATATGCAATTCGACAAGGCCAAGATTAGCCGCTATTTTTCAAGGTTGGATAATGTTTTTCTATGGCTAAAAGGTGTTTATTTTAATGAAGACGAGCTCTATTTTCAGTATCGCATTGAAAACAAAGAAGGCTTGGATTTGGATATCAATTTTGTAAAACATCAAATAGCTACCAATTATAAAAACAGCAGTAGCAATCAAAAGCTAGGCATAGAACCTGTTTTCGTTTACAAGCAGCCAAAAACGGTCGCTGGTAAGAGTGAGAACCACTTTGTTCTCGTATTCAAAAAATTTGCTTTGGACGAAAAGAAAGAAGTTGTTGTAGAACTAGATGAGGAATCTGGCAATCGAAATCTCTCCTTGAAGATAGGACATGAAATCATTAACAATCCCATACACTTCTAAGCCATGAAAATAAAGATACTGCTAATAGCACTTTTCATTATGCCTTTTGCCTTTTCCCAAGGTAGCAATTATGCCTCTTCTATAGGCCTCAGCGGTGGTTATGCTGAAGACGGGTTTGGGGTAATGGGCACGTACAATTATCATTTGAACCGAACTCGCTATGCGCAATTAAGCGTATTCGCAGCAATAGCGGAGGACAAAGGCTCATTCAATATTCCGTACAATATTTTTACTGTGCAACCGGGCTATTTTATAAGGGTTTGGGAACAAAAGAATTTTAAAAAGTATGCGCTCAACCTAGGTGGTGGCGGCATCTTCGGGTACGAAGTCATTAATAATGGAAACAGTCTATTAGAAACCGGTGCTGTAATTGATGCCAAAAGCCAATTCATTTATGGAGTTTTTGTGGGGTTGGAGGGAGAAATAACACTTAGCAATGATTTTTCATTGTTGCTGAAAGCAAATGAATACTATCATGTGAATAGTGACGTCGGAAACTTCTATCCCTACGCGGGTATAGGATTGCGCTATTTTTTGTTTTAAACCAATTGAAAATGAAAAATCTATATACACCTACCAAAATCATAATGGGTCTTTTGACCTTAGTTTCTATTTTTGTATTTGCATGCAGCAAGGATTTTGAAGATGTCATCTTGGATGATTTCGATTTTAGCTTTTCGGGAGAACATCCAGAAGAAAGCTTTCTTTTCGAAAGTAGCAGAACATCTTTTTCATTGGTTCCTGAAAAAGAAATCTCCACGGTTGATTATTACCTAAAGTACACGAGTTTAAATGCAAGAGGGTATTTTTTGAATATGGAAGGTGATACCCTAAGGCAAAATGACACTTTGAATATCAAAAACCGCAACTGGGCATTTAATTATGTTGCCATCGATACTGGTGCTCATAGGGTAAAGTTTACGGCATGGGATTCAAACTTGAGAACAAAAGAGCTTGAACTTCTATATAATGCCAAATTCGCCAGTTTTAGTTTTTTATTGAACAAAGGAGTCAACGAATTCATAATCAATTCTAAAAACCCCGTAAATGTTACCCTTTTAAGAGATAAAGAAACCGAGAATCCTGAAAATAAAAGTGATTTTGAAGTAACGTATCAGATTGAAAATGGGACTGGAAAACTCTATTCAGGAAATGAAATTTTTGATGCTGGAAAGCCATTTAACCTACCAAAAGGAATTTCGGAATTGAGCTACCTTCCAGAAACCTTGGGCGAACACAAATTGATTGTAACGGCCAAAGCTCCTGATGGTGCCTCTTTGACCGAAGAACTACTTTTGAATGTCTTAAATCTCGATTTTACCATCAATACGACCGCTGCATCTACTCAAGTGGAGTTGGATACAAATCTGGCCATTGCAATAGACCTTAAAACCCAAGATGAAGAATCGGATGTAGCATACAAGATCACGCATTCATTTGCCACAACAAGTGAAGGAAGTGGAACAGTTCGAGATCATAACGGAGGTGTAATGGAACCAGGCCAATACCGAACCATTGTGCCCAACTCTTATAATTACACATTTACCAGTACTGAATTGGGTAAAAGAAAGATATACTTTGATTTAAGAGATTCAAACGGACAGACCAAACGTGATAGCGTTGAAATTGAGGTTGCCAATATACCTTTTACCTTCTCAGGAAATTCAGAAAGTAATTCTGTTTTTGTGAACGAACGTTCACAGTTCAATTTTAATATTAAATCTAACGGGAATACTGAGAATATCGAATACAACCTCACTTATGAAATCTTGGAAGGGAATGGTAGACTTACTGGAATCAATGGAAATAACATCCAAAATTCAACAGATTATCCCGTTGAATTGGGGAATTTTTCATTATTCTATTACCCCGAAAGCATCGGCTCCCATCAGGTGTCATTCTTGGTAACCGATAACTATGGACAAGAAGTAGGCCCCGTAATCATCGATTTGGAAACAAAACAGAATGATTTTCAAGTAAATATTACACCGTCCAAAACATCTGAATTCGCAAATATTCCGGTCAATGTGATTATCGATATAGACGAGATTCCCGATGGAGCAAATGCGAGCTACGAAGCATTCTATTCGTCAGGGAAAAATAGTGCTATTCGGGTAAATGGGACCGAGTATGGTCCTGGGGAGAAATTTCAGTTGAACCCTAACGAGAATAATGTGGTCTACACGGGAACGGAAGTAGGTCAGCATGATATCGTGATAAGTGTGGAATCAGATGCCGGTGTAACCCATACCGCAAGCACAACGATAAACTACAATCAGGTTGATTTCTTGTTTACGGCGGGAAGTCAAAAATCCGACATCTCAATTGGAGAGACCACTTCCCTGAACTTCAATATTTCGGAAAGCATTGGTTCTTCTGACTATACAATGCGCTTCAGTTTAAACGGTAATGCATTGATTAAAAACGAAAGCGAGATTGAAGTTAATGCGGGAAATATTTATAATGTGCCCAAAGGCAATTTCAACTGGACCTTAGAAGGAACAGACGAGAGTAATATCAATTTGATTTTCTATGTGCAGAACGATACTGGTCTTGAAAAAACGGTTACAATATCCATTTCCGTCAGTCCAAAGAACTACAATTTTACCGCCAATGCCACCGAGTCAGAGGCATTCACAAATGAAGAAGTAGATATTAATTTTAATATTTCCGAGTTAGGTATCGGTGGCGACACCTATGTGATGTACTACTCTTCAGGAAGTAGCAACGGTAGTTTTGAATATCAAGGAACAACTTACGCCGCTGGGGAGAGTTTTACCGTACCAATTGGTTCGTTTCAGGGAATATATGCGGGTATTTCAGAATCCAATCATAACATCGAGTTTACTGTTCGATCTTCTTCAGAGGTAGAAAAAACAGCAAACGTCAATATTGATTTTGAGAAATATGAAGAATTATTTGATTTGACGGTTACACAACCATCGGTCGACTTATTTCAAGACCAGCCTTTTCCGTTTTCATTTGTAGTCAATGGTACAGCAGGACATAACCCAGAAGTGACTTATGAAATGACATTTGATTTTGACGGTATAAATGCAGGTTACATAGTTCATAATGGCCAAACCTATAGAGCGGGTGAAGTAATTCCTTTGGAATACGGTTCATCAAGATTAAATTTTACGCCATTGACCGATGAAAGCTTTACTATAAATTTTAGAGTTGAAAATTCGACCGGTATTTCGCAGACTGCAAGTGAGTCCGTTACAATACTAAAAAAACCTAAGGCAGCCGTAAAGGGCGAGAAGCATAATGTAAGTTGCGGAGGTTTTAACGGATGTGATTATCAAGTAAGGATATATACTTGTTTTGACACTAATTGTTCTGAAGCCTACAATGGTGCTACTTTGCAACAAGTAGAAATTCGCATATATAATCGTTCTGATAGAAGATGGGATACAAAACTGTTCAATTATGATGATGCTCAGGGCTCAGGCGTTGAACGCTTTTTTCTCCTAGAAAAAGAACCGAGTGAGGGCAAACTCAAATATCTAGATCAGCGATATGAAGTTCGGGTACTCGACACAAATGGACAATGGAGCGAAAAGGCAACTGGCAATATCATTAGGGTGTAACGTATTAAGACAAAACTATTAGCTTTTATTGTAGATAATTGTAACTATGACATCGGTATCTCCTAAATTGTCGTTCGTTTCTATTACAAGTTTGGTTTTGGTTAGTTCCTGTATGCGCATTTCATTCCTTGAATCGAAACGTATCACGTTGTTGTCAATGAGTTCATATCGGTCCTCTTCAATATTCGTGAACTCTGTGTCTTCTTGACAAGCCAGACCATTATCGTTAATACTATAATCTCCTTTTTCTCCGGCCGCCCGTGCCGTAAAAAAAGTGAGGTTATCTTTGATGCATTGCCTAATTTCTTGGGTATTGAACAGGTCTATATTTACAGTTCCATCGCCATTGATGTCAACGGCTCTATCTGTCATTATCGATTGATATTCCCATTGTCCCAATAAGGTCTCTGCCCGCTCCGACTCGGATACATCGTCATTTTTTTTACATGATGAAAAACCGAGTACAATTCCAACCAGAAGAATGCTACAAATTGGTTTCATAATAGCAAAATTTAATAGGATTTTCATAAAGATAATATTTTCATTAACTATTTTTCATGAGTGACGACATAACTAATAACGTTTAACATAGGTCAATCGTATTTCTGAAAACTTGAGCGATGGAAAGATAAATGCATACGGGCGATTTTTCTTCGCCCGTATGTGTTTATGTGCGGTTTCGAGGATGTTCAAAAACCTGAAACGGAGGGGCCCCGAATGCGGACCAGCGTAGCGTGTCCGCTCGGGAAGTACTGGAGTGAAAGGATTTTGAACTTCCGCAGGAACATGGAAAATAATCCATAGAATTCTTTTGAATTAATGCTAAAATCCCTGCGTGGACATACTTCAAGGAATTTTACCGCCTAGACCAAAGAAGTCCGTTCCCTAAAATATTTGTTTTAAGGGACTGACAGTATAGAAACCCTTTTGCAACACAGTTGCATGTATTTCTTGCTATCTTTGCAAAGTGAAAACAATCGCATTCATACTATCCATCTACTTTTTGGCACTTAACTTTGTGCCTTGTAGCGATAGTGCAAACGCGCTTGATGAAACTCAAAAGGTTTCGGTTAGCGACTTCAATGGCGATCACGACCAGGAGTGCGAGTTATGTTCCCCTTTCTGTCAATGCCATTGTTGCCATGTTCACACGGTGGATTTTGGTCTCGCCAACTTCAAACCCTTTCTACCTTCAGTTAGCCAAAAAATATTTGCCCATTTCGATAGTCTTGGCAAAGATATTTCACACTCTCTTCTACAGCCCCCACGGGCATAATTAAGTTTCCATAGGATAACTATATCCTTTTTTGAAGCTTTCGTTTCGATAACTATCGGATTCACGGAAGAACACACCTATTTTTTTTAACTGAATTAACGCTGTAATCCATGATTAATAGAATCATTGATTTTTCAATCAATAACAAACTTATAATCGGGCTATTTACCCTGCTCATTGTTGGCTGGGGTATCTACTCGCTCAATCAAATACCCATTGATGCGGTACCCGATATTACCAACAATCAGGTACAGGTAATTACGACTTCCCAGAACCTTGCAGCTCAGGAAGTCGAGCAGTTCATTACCTACCCTGTGGAACTCGCAATGGCCAATATTCCCGGAGTGGTGGAAATCCGTTCCATATCCCGTTTTGGACTTTCCGTTGTTACCGTGGTCTTTGAGGAAGATATGGGAACTTATCTTCCGAGGCAACTCGTCAACGAAAAATTAAAAGAGGCCGAGGAAAACATCGGTTCCGATTTGGGAACGCCTTCCATCGGGCCCATTTCAACGGGGCTTGGAGAAATCTATCAGTACACCCTAGAGGTTGAATCGGGCTATGAATCCCAGTACGATGCCGTCAAGTTACGAAGCATACAGGACTGGATTGTAAAACGTCAATTAAGTATGACTCCCGGTGTAGTCGAAATCAGTAGTTGGGGAGGCTATATCAAGCAGTATGAAGTTGCCATTGACCCTTCTGTACTCAACTCTTACAACCTCACTTTACCAGAAGTGTTCAATGCCCTAGAACAGAATAATGCCAATACGGGAGGAAGCTATATTGAAAAAGGACCCGAGCTTTTTTACATACGTAGCAAAGGATTGGTAAAGGATTTTGACGATATACGCCAGACCGTAATTACGAATAGGAACGGTGTCCCACTTACAGTAGGGCAAATCGGGAAAGTGGGAGTTGGCAAAGCACCAAGATACGGAGCGGCAACCAAGGATGGAAAAGGCGAAACAGTTATAGGTATAGTAATGATGCTGAAGGATGCCAACTCTGCCGAGGTCATTACCCGAGTAAAGGAAAACGTTGCAAAAATCCAGCAGACCCTGCCGGAAGGTATAACGATTAAACCCTTTCTCGACCGTACCCGCCTAGTGGAGAAAACGACATCCACCATTTCAGAAAATTTGATAATCGGTGGACTTATCGTGATATTCTTCTTGGTATTTCTATTGGGAACGTGGCGTTCAGGACTTATCGTGGCATCCGTAATCCCACTTTCGATGTTGTTCGCCTTGGGGATGATGAACACCTTCGGCGTTTCGGCCAACCTAATGAGTCTGGGGGCCATCGATTTTGGGATTATCGTAGATGGAGCGGTCATTATCATCGAAGCAATGGTCGTCCTTATAGTGGCAAGGCTTGCCACGCTCAAAAATCTATCCAAAGAGGAACGCAAATCCGAGGTAAACAAACTAGCTTTCAAATCATCCTCCCAGATGATGAACGCTGCCATTTTTGGTCAGATTATAATTCTGATTGTCTTTATTCCTATCCTAACACTTACGGGCATCGAAGGGAAGATGTTCCGCCCAATGGCACTAGTATTCGGATTCGCCATCATAGGGGCGATGATATTATGCCTGACCTACGTTCCGATGATTGCCGCCAGCCTATTGTATTCCAAAAAATTGGATAAAAAAACGTGGGGCGACAAATTCATGGGATGGTTGGAAAGTAAGTACCGCCCTGTTTTGGATTGGGCATTGACCGCTAAAAAACTTGTGGTCATGGGTGCAGTTTTTCTTTTGGCGATTGCCCTTTTCATATTCTCGACATTGGGCGGAGAGTTTATCCCAAAACTGGATGAAGGGGATTTTGCATTGGAAACCCGTATGGCACCAGGTACTTCCCTTTCCGAAATGACCAGAAATATGACCAAACTGGAAGCTATTCTATTGGAAGAATTTCCAGAGGTCGAAACAGTTGTTACGAAAATTGGAGCAGGAGAAATCCCTACCGACCCAATGCCCATAGAAGGTGCTGATATTATGGTAAGCCTTAAAAATAAGAATGAATGGGTGTCGGCGGAGAGTAAGCAAGAATTGGCGGAACAGATGGAGGAAGCCCTGTCCGTACTTCCGGGCGTGGATGTAGAATTTTCCCAGCCTATCGAAATGCGTTTCAATGAACTGATGACGGGAGTGAAACAGGATATCGCTGTAAAAATTTACGGGGAGGATTTGGACTTGTTACAGGAAAAAGGAAACCAAGCTGCCGAGATTATAAGGGGCATTACAGGTGCCGCCGATGTTCGTGTGGAACAGGTCGTTGGCCTACCACAAATCGTTATCGATTACCAACGTGGCCGAATGGCAGAGTATGGACTTACTATTCGCGAACTCAACCAGATTGTAAGCACCGCTTTCGCAGGGGCAACCACCGGCAAGGTTTTTGAGGGCGAAAGAAGGTTCGACCTAACGGTTCGGCTGCAAGAAAAATCCCGTGATGGCATTGCCTCCATTAAGAACCTATACGTACCACTTGCAAACGGGCAAAAAATTCCGCTCAAGGAAGTGGCCAATATTAGTTTTGAGGATGCCCCTGCCCAGATTTCGCGTGATGATACAAGCCGTCGTATTGTTATCGGGGTCAACGTGGGTAATAGGGACACACAATCATTGGTTGAGGAAATGCAGAATACGATACAACAACAATTAGACCTCCCACCAGGCTATTCGGTTACCTATGGCGGAGAGTTCGAGAACTTGCAACGGGCTAAAAAACGCCTTGCATTGGTCGTTCCCTTAGCGCTGGTGCTCATTTTTGTTATCCTGTTCATCAGCCTTCGCTCTTTGAAGCAGTCGCTACTAATCTACACCGCCATTCCCTTTGCTGCGGTCGGTGGCGTATTCGCACTTTGGTTGCGGGGGATGCCGTTCAGTATTTCCGCAGGTGTGGGCTTTATTGCCCTGTTCGGAGTAGCGGTGCTAAACGGTCTAGTATTGATAAGCAGTTTGAACGAACTGAAAGCGGACGGAGTAAATGACCTAAAGACCCGAATCAGAAAAGCGACCAAATCGCGATTACGTCCTATTTTTTTAACCGCCGTAACCGATATCGTTGGTTTTCTACCTATGGCACTTTCCGGTTCTTCGGGGGCTGAAGTACAAAGACCTCTGGCAACGGTAGTCATTGGCGGACTGTTTACCGCCACGCTGCTTACCCTAATCGTATTACCAGTTCTGTACAGCTGGTTTGAAAAACCCAAAAAGATGAAAATAAACCCAGCAATAGCAACGGTCTTGGTGTTTTTGGTTTTCTCGTTTTCCGTGAAAGCGCAGACCCCAAACGATAGTAATGGAATTTCCTTGACCCAACTTCAAGAACGGGCGATGGGTAACAATCCATTGCTTAAGGCAGATAGCTTGAATATCTATAAAAACAGGAAATTGCAAGGAACGGCCTTCAATCCGTCGAATACAAATTTTTTCTATTCAGAGGAAGAGGTGCCTGGCAACGGTGTCAACCAGTCCAATCTAGGAAGCGGAATCAATAGCTATGGCATTGGCCAGAAATTCGATTTCCCTACCACCTATATCCAACGTTCACAATTATTGAAACAGCGTACAAAAGTTGCCGAAAAAAGTTATCGATTGCAACAAAACGAACTGGAAAAACAGGTGGCTAAGGCCTATTACAAATGGGTCAACGGGTGGCAGAAAGTTATGTTCTATAATCAACTGGACAGTCTGTATGCCAATTTTGAGATGGCGGCCAAACTTCGATATGAGACAGGCGAGACAACTAAATTGGAACAGTTGAACGCCAGTAGCAAACGAAAGCAAGTCGAACTGAAACTGAAGGAATCCATGGTTCTTTTCAATTCCGCAGTTTTGGAACTGGAACAGTTGACGGCCTCGGAAATCTCTGATAGGGATTATCCTTTAGCTATACAACATATGCCTATTTTGAATTCCGAGAACGAAGAAGCCCTCAACGACGACAATGCCTTCCTTTCCTATCGGAACGAGTTGGTAAAACTGGCCGAGGAAGAAACCGATGTCCAACAGTCGCAATGGTTACCTGATATCAACCTGCAATATTCGTTACAGTCCGTTGACGGTACAAGTGGATTTTATGGTTTTCAGGCGGGAATCAGCGTTCCAATACTATTCAATTCTCAGAAGGCAAATGTACAAGCCTTGAAAATCGATAAGATGCGTCAAGAGGAATTGTTGAAAAGCGAAAGAATGACCATAAACAAAAGCCTAGCAACGGCCACAGCAAATTATGACCAATGGTTGCAACAAGTAGCCTATTATAAGGAAACTGGACTACCAATGAGCGAGGAACTACTAAGCGGAGCTTCGCTTTCCTTCCGAGTGGGCGGTATTGATTATATCGAATACATCCAGAGTCTTTCCGAGGCAACCAATATAAAAACCAATTGGTTCGGTGCCCTGCTCAATTACAACCTGTCGGTGGTAGAACTCGAATACTTAACTGCAAAAAAGTAAAAAATTAGCTCATCATGGGCATTAAAAATATATACAAATGAAAGATTTATCAAAAATAGCGGTCTTGGGATTTGCGGTAATTTCGTTGACCGCCTGTAAGGAGAATCAGAACGATTCTGCTGAAATAATGGCAGAAAATGCTCAAGAAGAACATCACGAAGAAGGACATATTAGCCTAACGCAATCACAGGCGGAAGATGCCGGACTTGCCTATGGCACCTTTGCTCAGGAGGAAATCAAAGTACCTATCGAGGCCAACGGAAGTATAGAGCTCCCGCCCAACAATATGGCTTCCATTTCTTCCCTTTTGAATGGATTTGTGGTCAAAATCAATTTCTTGGAGGGCGACGTGGTCAAAAAAGGCCAAGTATTGGTGGAATTGAAAGACCCTGCCTATGTAAAAATGCAACAAGAATATTTGAGCGTGTACGGTCGCCTTAATTACTTGGAGCAGGAACTGGAACGCCAACAGATTTTAAACGACGCCGATGTCGGTGCAAAGAAAAACTTGCAACAGGCACAGTCCGAGTTCTCTGCTAAAAAGTCGGAATTGGCGGTATTAAAAGAGCAATTGAATTACGCTGGGATAAGCGCAAGCGCAATAGAAAAGGGTAAGATTCAGAACCGTGTTTATTTGAGGGCACCATTTGGGGGTACCGTCACATCGGTTTCAGCCCATAACGGCCAGAAAGTGATGTCGGGACAGGAAATAATGCAGGTCATCAACAGGGAACATATGCACTTGGAGCTTCAACTATTCCAAAAGGATATTCCCAAGGTCAAGAAGGGACAAAAGGTACAGTTTACTATTCCGGCATTTGAAGAAAGCCCAGTATTTGAAGGCGAGGTTTCCTTGGTAGGTAGAAACCTAGATATGGATTCTAAAACCATTAGGGTACACGCCCATTTCGAGGAAAATGATTGGTTGATACCAGGCTTGTACACAGAAGCAAGGATTATGCAGGATAGCAAAAAGACACGGGTACTACCAACGTCGGCAATAGTCTCGGACAAAGGAACTTCCTACTTCTTTGTCAAAACCGAAACTGAAGGAGATGAAATCAATTATGAAAAAGTCGCTTTTGAGCCGGGCATCAAATCGGACGACTATGTTCAAATAAAAAAGTATGATAAAATACAGGACACTACAGCAATTGTTTTAAATGGTGCGTTTACCTTAAAGGCGGTAATGAACAAATCCGAAGGTGGGCACGAGGACTAAAATATACTTAAAATTATGACTGAAATAGAAAAAACATTAGAGAACAAGGATGTACGCCCTACGGCAATGCGCATCTTGATTTATAAGTATATGGCCGAAAAGGAAATCGCAATCGCCCTTACCGATATTGAGAACGCCTTTGCAAAAGCGGAACGCACCACTTTGTACCGTACCCTTAAAACTTTCGAGGAAAACGGCATTGTGCACCAAATAGACGATGGCACGGGAATTTCAAAATTTGCGCTTTGCGAGGCGGGCTGTAATTGTGATATAGAACAAGATTTACACCTGCATTTTCATTGTAGCAACTGCAATGAGACGGTCTGTCTAACCGAGCATAAAATTCCACATATCAACCTTCCTGACGGTTACGTTGCGGAGGATGCAAACTTGGTTTTGAAAGGAATCTGTGATAAATGCAGCGGGCAATAAATGCACTTCTGTTGCATCAAACAAATTTGGAAATTGCACTTATGAAAAAGAAAAAAGTAAACTTACGGGATATCGATACGCAAAAACATTCTGGAGAACACAGGCACGATGATGGCCATAACCATAGTAGCCCTGAACAGCTATCCAATTTAAAGACCTATCTACCTGCCCTTTTCAGTTTTGTGATGCTTATAGCAGGTATTGCCGTTGATTATTTCGATGTGTTACCATTATTTAAAGGTTGGATTCGTGTTGTATGGTATACGGTAGCTTATATTCCAGTTGGTCTTCCTGTAATAAAGGAAGGTTGGAACAGTATCAGGAACGGCGATTTCTTTACGGAATTTTTGTTGATGTCCATTGCCACTTTGGGAGCTTTTGCGATAGGCGAATACCCAGAGGGCGTTGCCGTTATGCTGTTCTATGCCGTTGGCGAATTGTTTCAGGCAGCAGCTGTAAAAAGTTCCAAAGAGAATATAAAGGCACTATTGGATGTGCGCCCTAACGAAGCAATTGTTTTCCGCAACAACGATTTTATTTCTGTAAGTCCTGAAACTGTTGCGATTGGGGAGAAAATTCAGGTACGTGTGGGCGAGAAAGTGCCACTTGACGGTATACTGCTTTCTGAGAAAGGCTCTTTTAATACCGCTGCCCTAACGGGCGAGAGTAAACCTGATACCATTGCAAAGGATGATAAAGTATTTGCAGGTAGTATCAATCTCGATGGTGTTATCGAAATTGAGACCATCAAAGAGTTTAAGGACAGTTCCATTGCACGTATTCTTGATATGGTACAGAATGCGACCGCAAGGAAATCAAAGACGGAATTATTTATTAGGAAGTTCGCAAGGATTTATACGCCAATCGTTGTCTTTCTCGCTATCGCTCTGACGTTTCTGCCCTATTTCTTTGTAGATGATTACGTATTTCGCAATTGGCTGTACAGAGCTTTGATATTTCTCGTGATTTCCTGTCCCTGCGCTTTGGTCATTTCCATTCCTCTTGGCTATTTCGGTGGTCTGGGTGCGGCATCGCGCAACGGTATACTATTTAAGGGCGCATCCTTCTTGGATGCAATGACTAAAGTAACATCCGTGGTAATGGACAAAACTGGAACTGTAACTAAGGGGGTCTTTAAAATCAAGGAAGTGGCAAATAGTTCCGATTTCTCGGAAACGGAATTTATGAAATACTTGATGGCAATGGAAGAACAATCTACTCATCCCATTGCCAAAGCCATATTGGAACACAAAGCCAAGGGGGCAGATTTAGAGGCTACGAATGTTTCTGAAGTTGCAGGAAAGGGTTTAAAAGGTACGGTTAATGGTAAGACTGTTCTGGTAGGGAATAAAGCGTTGATGACCTCAAATAGTATCGAAGTTCCATCCACAACCAATGACATTGTAGAATCAATTGTAATAGTCGCCATTGATGGGAAATTCGCAGGCTACGTGACCATTGCCGATGAATTGAAGGAAGATGCGCATCAAGCCATAAAACAAATTAGGGAATCAAGAATTTCGGAAATCATTATGCTTTCTGGTGATAAGGATTCCATAACCCAACAGATAGCAAAGGATTTGAAAATCGATTGGGCGAAGGGTGGTCTATTACCTGAAGATAAACTAAACGAAGTCGAAAAACTAAAAAAGCAGCCCGATTCCAAAGTTGCTTTTATTGGCGATGGAATTAACGATGCTCCCGTTTTAGCTGCAAGTGATGTAGGGATTGCAATGGGAGGTCTTGGCAGCGATGTCGCAATCGAGACTGCTGATGTCATTATCCAGAACGACCAGCCTAGTAAGATTGCACGTGCTATTCAGATAGGTCGCTCAACAAGAAGTATCGTTTGGCAAAATATTGCCTTAGCTTTTGGAGTTAAAATCATAGTACTCATTTTGGGTGCGGGTGGTCTGGCTACAATGTGGGAAGCTGTTTTTGCCGATGTGGGTGTGGCGTTGTTAGCGATATTGAACGCGGTGCGGTTGCAGAAGATGAAGTGGGGATAGAGTCGAGGGAGCTTATGTTTTTAAACTTTTGTCATGCCTAATTACAACAACTTGAGCCTTCTTGAATAGGAGGACAGGCCACAGTGCCATATGAACAATAAACACAGCAATCGCCTTCTTTCGGTTTCAGCAAAGTTTTACAATTTTCGCATTCATAGAAAAACTGGCATGCTGTTGTGGGCATCTCCTCCTTGGCTTCATGACCACATTTGGGGCAGGTAATTGTTGATTCCAATTTTATCTCCATTACTTCACTATTTTGTATCCTGTTTTAAGAATAGCAGCTTCTATTTTTTCAAGGTCGACTTTAGTTTCATCATATTTTACGATTGTATTAGCCGCTTCATAATCTGCATTGACCTTTAGTATGCCGTCTAGTTTATTAACTTCACTTTCGATATGTGCTTCGCAGCCTTCACAGGTCATCCCTTCAATTATCACCTTGATTTCTTTAACGTTCGATTGCTCCACGTAAACGATTTGCTTACTTGAATCTGGTCTGGAATAAAAAATATGGGAGTAGGACGGAAATGCCAACATGGCCAAGGCAAATATTGTTATCAAAAACAAAAAACCCTTGGAATTTATAAATTTTGGTTTTTCATCGTCACATTCACAGTCAATTTCGGCTTCGGTTTTAGGTTTGAATTTTTGGTACCATGCAAAAGCTAGAACCAAAACAGTAAAACCGATTAAATAGGGCTTATAAGGTTCTATCCAAGAAAAAGTAGAGGCTAAACCCGTAGTTCCTGCTAATACCGCAAGTACAGGGGTTATGCAACATAAAGATGCAGCGAGAGCCGTTAGAACCGACGTTCCGATTAATTTTTTATCTCCAATCAAACCGCAATATTTTTGTTTTTCAATAAATCGAGAATTGGACTCAATGTCATCAACTTGTCCTTGTTAAGCGCATAAAAAATCGTCTGCGCTTCTTTTGTTGCGTAGACCAAATCTCTATCCTTTAGCTTTCTAAGGTGTTGTGAAATTGCAGATACATTCATTTGAAGTATATCACTCAAATCACAAACGCAGAGTCTTTTCTCCTTTTGGAGCAAAAAGAGAATTTGAAGCCGAACTTTGTTTCCTGCCAAGTTTAGAACTTCGGATACAAAACTTAATGAACTGTCCAACTCCTCGATTGAAGACCTACAGTCCATTATCTGTTTTGCGTCTGCTTCTAATCTTATACAAATCTGTTTTCCCATAAGATAAAGGTATGTATTTTAGTATTTGCTTAAATACAGGAATATGTTAAATTTTTAATTCTATAAAACTTCAGATTGATAGGCCTCGATTGGAAAGGAAGGTAACATTCCCATAAATCCTCTTTCTGGGACTAATGTTGTCTATTAGTATGATAATTTATACCTACTACTTTTAAGAATGAAATGCACAAAATAAAAAATAAGAGCGATTTGAGTTTAAATTCAAATCGCTACTTCCTCTACATGCCTTGCTGCGGCACGTTTTTAATTCCATTCTAATTGAAAAACCATCAACAAACATTTCGATAATACCTTCAATTAGATTAGCCAAAATTATTTTAACTATTAGGGTCTTGCCTAAAACATTCCACTAGCATTTTATATAGTTCAGGGTGCTTCTTCTTTAGTAAATCGGGACGTTCAAAAAAGTATTCAGAAGCAACGGCAAAAAACTCGGCCTCGTTGGTGCCGCCATATTTTCGGATATCCGATTGGTTGTCGTTTATGGCTTCCATTTCCTTATGAATCAATTTTAGCCAAGGAATCGCATATTGATGTGCCAACAACAAACGTTCTGGAACTCCGTCGGTCACATCGTCTATTTTATCTATTAGGTGTACAAATTCGTGAATACCAGTGTTGCTTTTATCGGTAGTATTGGCAAAGCCATGATACAAGGCTTTTTTTGATAGAATCATCTGTTTTTCGAATCTTCCATTACCGACAAGTCCTCCAATATTTCGTAATTGTCCTTTACTGTTAAATTCTAAATCTTCGTTGAAATGGTCCGGATATAAAAGTATCCCGCTTAGGTTGGTGTAATGCCATTCCTCAAAACCAAAAACTGGAATCACGGCGCTTGCGGCAATCAATATTTTATCGAGTTCCTGTAATTCCAGTTGTACTCCGTCAATGTAGACTTCACTTAAAAATTGCATCATTCTTTGTTGAAAAACTACCTGCTTACTCTCGGAAAGATTCCGGTAAAAGAGCACATGTTCCATCAGTAACGGATGCCAACGTTTTGGGAAGGGCTTTACCTTTTTCTTTCCTATTCTTGAAAAAAAATAAACGGCGAGTACAATAATGAGCGTAAGAATTATAGTGTATAACATAATTGAAAAATCAGTTTGCGAAGTTCTGCTAATTCGAACTCACACTTTCCGCCTCAAATCCAGTTTTTTGCAGGGTAGTTTTAATATCCTCTTCGGATGCTCCGTTACTCACCACCGTTAGGATTTTATCTGGATTATCGGTATCTACTTCCCACTTGTCAATCCCTTCTTGTTTGTTTAGAAAAGGTGTGACCTTAGATACACATCCACCACAATTGATATTTGTTTTAAATTTTAAAGTTTTCATCGTATTTAAATTTTTAATTAGTATTAAAGCTTTACTCCTTTTAACCGTAAGCTGTTAGCTACAACCGACACACTACTAAAAGCCATTGCAGCACCTGCGATCATTGGGTCCAATAAAAAACCATTTACGGGATACAGAACTCCTGCCGCAATTGGTATTCCAATGATATTATATATGAATGCCCAAAATAGATTCTGACGGATACCTAACACGGTTCTTTTTGAAAGTTCCAATGCTTTGGGAATCGATTGCAAATCTGACGTTATCAATGTCATTTTTGCGACATCCATTGCTATGTCTGAACCTTTACCCATTGCGATACTAACATTGGCTTGTGCTAAAGCGTGAGAATCATTGATACCATCGCCAACCATAGCTACTATCTTTCCTTCTGCTTGTAATTTTTCAACAAAAGCTGCTTTCTCTGAAGGCATTACTTCTCCTTGGTAATTTGTTATTCCTACTTCTTGTGCTACTGCTGCTGCAGTTTTATTATTGTCTCCTGTCAGCATATAGACCTCAATGCCCCTTCCTTGAAGGGTCGCTATCGCCTTTTTAGATGTTTCCTTTATTTTGTCTGCAATGGCGAGTATCGCAAGCACTTGTTCTTCATTACCAAAGAATATGACTGTTTTTGCTTGCTCTTCGAGACTTTCTGCCGTTTGCATTAAGGTAGCGTCGATTTGAATATTTTTATCAAGCATTAGCTTATGGTTTCCCACAAAATATTTTGACCCATTTTCTGCTTGGGCTTTCACGCCCATACCTGTAATACTTTCGAAGGAATCAATTTCAGATTGTTCAATATCTTCCTCTTTCAAAAGGTTAACAACTGCCTCCGCCAAAGGATGTTCTGATTGCGCTTCAATAGCTAAAAGAACTTTTTTATATTCCTTGTTATTTTTAAGTTTATCCTTCCAAAGTATGTCAGTAACTAAAGGTTTTCCCTCGGTAATTGTACCTGTTTTATCAAGAATGACCGCATCAACTTTATGACCGAGCTCTAAACTTTCGGCATCTTTTATAAGAATATTGTTTTCAGCTCCTTTGCCAATACCCACCATTATGGCAGTAGGTGTTGCCAACCCTAGCGCACAGGGGCAAGCAATTACCAACACTGCTACTGAGGTCAATAAAGCCTGCGAAAATGCATTCTCCCCTCCTGCTGACATCCAGACAATGAACGTAACAATGGAAATACCGAGTACTACTGGAACGAAAATACCCGCTATCTTGTCTACCAGTTTTTGAACGGGTGCCTTGCTTCCTTGTGCTTCCTGCACCATTTTAATGATTTGGGACAGCAAGGTTTCCCCTCCTACTTTCTCAGCGGTAAATTGAAAGCTCCCTTTTTGGTTTACCGTACCTGCAAATACTTTTCCACCATCTGATTTTTCCACGGGAACAGGTTCTCCGGTAATCATACTTTCATCTACATACGAACTCCCTTTGGAAACTTCCCCATCCACGGGAATCTTTTCTCCCGGGCGCACCAAAATGGTTTGGCCAACTTGCACGGACGAAATAGGGATTTCTTTTTCTTCCCCATTCTCAATCATTTTCAGTGTTTTGGGCTGCAATCCCATTAGTTTTTTAATGGCCGAAGAGGTATTGGATTTTGCCTTTTCTTCCAATAGTTTTCCCAAGGAAATAAAGGTTATGATTACCGTAGCCGCTTCATAATACACATGGGGTTCAATACCACGACTTAACCAGAATTCAGGAAAAAAAGTATTGAATACACTGAAGAGAAAAGCTATTCCTGTGCTTAAAGCTACTAGGGTATCCATATTCGCCTTCCCATATTTAGCTTGTTTATAAGCATTAATGAAAAAGCTACGACCGAACCAAAAGAGGACAGGAAAAGTTAAAACCAAGGATATCCATTTTCCAGGTTCCCATTGCATAAAAAACATTCCTAACACAAAAATTGGAAACGTAAGTATTGCCGACCAGATAGTACGCTTTTTTATATCCTGATAGTGCTTTTGTTGAAGTTCTTGTTGAACTTCCGAAGGGTCTTCAGCATCTATGATAATGTCATAGCCCACCTGACGTAAAGCGTTTTGCAATTTTTCTTCGGTAACGTTTTCATCATAATCTACGAGTACCGAGCTGCTCGCAAAATTAACACTAGCATTATTGACCCCTTCGGTATGAGACAGGATGGATTCAACACTTGACGCACAAGCAGCACAAGTCATTCCTGTAACAGGAAAGGATTTTTTAATTCCCTGTTTACGGTTCTTTTCTTTGCTTTCAAATATGCTAACTGTCTCCATAATCCTATTCTTATTTGTATACTACAAATTTCAGGATTAAAGGGCTTTAATATGTTACGTAATATGCTGAATGATTTGTAGAATTTTCAGATATAGCAGTAATTTTATCTAAAGACCATCCAAAGATTTACGATTTTTATCTATTGATTTTTTGAATATGGAAGGGGTCATTCCCGTAACTTTTTTGAATTGGTTGCTTAGATAGGCAACGCTGCTATAGTTCAGCTTAAAAGCGATTTCGCTCAAGGTAAGTTCGTCGTACACCAACAATTCTTTAATACGCTCAATCTTTTGGTTGATAATGAATTGTTCAAATGTGATGCTTTCAACGGAGGAGAAAAGGGAACTTAGATATTTATAATCAAGATGTAGTTTTTCGCTTGTATAATCTGCCCATTTAATATTTAATTCGTCTGATGAGTGATGGATTTTATCCACCACCATTGTTTTCATTTGTTCAATAAGCTGACTTTTTCGGTCGTTGATTAAACTGAAACCGGATTCCTGAAGTCCTATGGAAAATGATGATTTTTTCTTTAAAGCAAGAGCAGAAGGTAATTCCACTTCTCCTAATTTGATAGATATATAAGGGATTTCCAGCTCTTCCAAAATGTTGGTTACTGCTGTTATACATCTGGGACAGACCATATTTTTTATGTGGATGGTATTAGGCATTTCCTCTTCTTTTTTATTTTTAATATTACTAACGTATTTTAACACCGTTAAGAGCAAAGTATAAAACCAGCACTACAGCCATAAGAAATAACAATGCAATGGCTAGTATCCCTACCGTTTTATCTTTCTTGGTAATATCATTTTTGGAAGCTTTTTTACTTCTTTCATTCTTTCTCCTTATTCTACGATTATCACTCATGTTCATTAATTATTGTCATTTTACCATATACGAGTCCTATTACTTCCAGCTCTATTTGGACCGAGAGCTCATTTTAGTTCGATGGTTTAAAAATTGGTTTTCGATATGCTATTTTCCCAGATTACACCTATTTCACATTTCTATTTTCGGTAGACCGATTTCAAGTATGATTGACTGTAGTTATTTATGTTACAATCACATCATTCAAGAAAGAGCCATAATTATTGCCACTACTAGCATGTTGAAGACAAATAAAGCCATAATGGAAATGATGATATATAAACTATCCTTTTTGGTAAGAATGCCTTTTGATGTATTTACATTTATTTCCATCTTTTAAAATTTTTATCGTTCTCCCTCCCTACCTTCCAGTATTTTTTTGACTTTAACTAGATATTTTCTGGTTCTTAATTCTGGAAGTCCGTTACCTTACAAATGGTTTCTCACTAGACCAACAACCATTTATAATCAATTTTCATCCTTTTGTAGTTGAGAAATCATCGCATTCATCTCAGTAATCTCCTTGCGTTGTGCTTTAATGATTTCCTCTGCAAGTTTTTTAACATCTGGGTCTTTAATATCTGCGCGCTCACTTGTCAATATTGCTATTGAGTGGTGTGGTATCATCGCTTTCATCCAAAGTATGTCCCCAACAGTAGACTTCTGCTCGCGTACTAATCCCAATGCACCGAGAAACAATACGGCGCTCCCTACTAAAATGGCGATATTTTTCTTCTTATTTTTATACATATTGAGCATAAAAAGAAGCATTATTACAGCCATTGTAGAAATACCTAGACAAACCATATAAAATCTTGTAAGACTAAACCTTACGTGGTCAAACTCATACGTATTTAAATACATTGTAATATACATTGCTATAAATGATGCTCCTAACATTAAGAAAAACTTGGTGTATTGGCTCATTCCTTTATTGTCATTTTTATGTTCCATAGTAGTTGATTTTAGTGTTAATTATTTACGTTTATTTTTAATTATTTTTTTAACAGTAGGCGAACTTGTATACCAAAGTAAAAACCCGCTGAGAACTGTTATTAAGCCTAAAAGCGAAAAAGCTCTTAGAACTATTGTATTAAAATTGTCTCGCCCTTGATAGTCCATCGTATGCGTCATCCAGAGAAAGTCAAACCAGCGCCAATCGCGATGACGTACTGTTTGAAAGGCTCCATTCTTAATTGCCACGTAAGCTTTTAGATTTTCATCGGTTTTATATGAAATCTCATAAGCTGGCAAAGGTCTTCCGCGATATTCGTGATGATCACCTACCGTTTCAATCCTTTGTATTTGATCAAATTCTAAATTAGGCAACATATAACGCTCTGCTACTTTAATTGCCTCTTGTTCGGTAATTCCTTTCTTTTTTGTTCCTGTAATAGCATCGTATAGTTGTTCTTCATTTATCCAAAAATAAGGCGTGTTATTAATTTCTAATAGCTCTAAAGATTTTATATTTAGTTCATTTCCGAACTCAGATGTACCGAGCAAGTTCTTAAATGCAACTTGTTCAGGATTTTCTTTTTTAAATTGGTCGCCGTGTATCTCATCGATATCCGTCCAACTGAAATACATGCCGCTAATGGTCCACATCAAAAATTGAACACCTAAAAAGATTCCCAAATAGCGATGTGCTTTTCTAATTTTTAATGCCGTCTTTCTTTCAACCATTCTATTTTACTTCAAATGGAAATTCAACAACGACCTTCTCCCAACTTAAACCAATTGTTCCTGATGTACCGGTAGTTTTTATTATCTTATACTCTAAATGTTCCTGAATATCTCCGGATATTTTAGGAATTACTTTGAATCGTAATACATCATCTTTCTCATCATATTCATCTTTACCATGTTGATCCCAATTGGTATTGAAAATGATTGTCCATTCTTCCTCATTAGGGATTACAAAGAATCCGTATTTGCCAGCTTTCAATTCT
Source organism: uncultured Maribacter sp. (assembly GCF_963975365.1). GTDB lineage: Bacteria > Bacteroidota > Bacteroidia > Flavobacteriales > Flavobacteriaceae > Maribacter. Next base: position 237,079 of record NZ_CAXBGF010000003.1, read on the forward strand.
TTTCCATCAATGCTTAAATCTTTGTTAGTTTCCATCCAAGTTGCCATATGTGCACCTGCCTGCCAAACAGCATCATATGGAAGTAATCCTCCAAATATGATTCTGTTGCGAACCCCCGGGGATGAATAATCTATATGAATGTGTGCACCACTAACCATAGCCATTGTACTGGTGTGGGGACTTAGTTTTTTCTTTTCAGTAGACACTTTCTCTGTCTTTATTTGATCTTCGTGGTTGGCTTCTGCCTTTTTCTTCTCTTCTTTACAGCTTGCTGCTAAAACGAATGCTAAAAGAATCAGTACTATTTTGTTGTTTTTCATCTGTTTTGATTTTATTGGTTATTTACTTTTAACATTTCTAGAAGAAGAATGGGTTTTAATAATTTTCCATTCACCGTTTATTTTCTTTAACACAGAGGTTGCAACACCTTTTTTATGTATTGTTCTCGCCTCTTTCCCATCTTTTGGTTTTAAAACTATTGTATAAACATATGTTTCAGTGGTAAAGGCATAGGGCGAGCTAACTTCCGTTTCTATGGTATAGTCGGAAAAATCAAATTTTTCAAAATGACCAAGTTCAGGTCCTAAATGATGCGCTATATAATTCTTATAAGTGCCTTCAACACCACCTTGTTCGAATACGTTGGAATCATCTGTAAAAAGATCAAATGTACCCTCCGCAGTCAGGTTGTGTAGCGCATCCTTGTATTTTTTTAGTATTAATACCACTGCTTCTTTCTCGGATGTAATGGTTTTTTCCTGTGCATTTCCACTTGCGAAAATCAGAATCGCAAAAAGGAGTAAAAAGAGTCTTTTAAAGTTTTTCATTTTATAATTTATCTATTGTTGTTGTTTTCATCTTATTGATGTTCCGAATAAAAGGATCATTAAAATCACCTCTAGTCTTACTATACGCTATATCATTTAAGTTTTCCATATTATTCTAGAAATTTAAACCTCTTAGAGAATAATGTATTAACCTATTTTTTTGGCTGTGTAATAACAATAGCTTCCAATTTTAGTGTTTGTATAGCTTGATTCTTCAACGTCTTCAAACCCTGCTTCAACCATGTAATCCGGTATAAGTCCTTTTACGTTGTCGGTAGTGGTCGCAAACCCATCAAGAATTTGTACCGAATAAAACAGTAATCTCATAAGTTTGGATTTGGGCTTTCCCCAATCCCCGATAATCAAATCTCCATCAGGTTTTAGCACTCTCTTGATTTCATTTAAACAAGAAATCTTTGTGTTCTTATCCAGCTGATGAAACACCAATGAGCTAAATACCTTATCATATGTATTATTCGGATATGGAAAAAGACCTCCCGCATAAAGATCAAGTTTGATAGCGATATCATTTTCAGCAAACTTCTTTTCCGCGATATATTTGACCTTCGGGTCAATATCCAAACCGCTATAATACGTGTTTCTATTTCGGTTATTGGCAATAATTAAATTCTGTCCTGTACCGAATCCAAACTCAAGAATTTGCTCGCCATCTTGGGGGTTTAGGAAATCAATCAAGTTATTTCTAAATTTCTTCTCCGGCATGGTAACCCTAATAGCCAGGTCATAAAACTTGGTCAACCAGTCATACCCCAAAGCGGGAATAAATTCTTTGTCCTTTTTATTTACCATGTTAATCGGTTTGGTAATTCATTTCCTATTTTAATTAATCGTTACTGATCTGTAAGACCAGTGCCCAGAGTACAATAGCTCCAATGATGATATAGAGCAAATAACTAAACCATTTCTTATGCTTAGGTCTCCCTTTCTTTTTCTCTCCACAATCTTTACAACAATCTTTCATGGGCTTATTTATCTTAATTGTGCCTGTCAAGGGAAGGGCATTAAACACTAACCATTAACTACATATTCCCTTCCCATAACAGGACTTTGACCATTAATACTATTGTCTGGACAGAAATGGGAAACACTAGATAATTAACCAAATAAAAAACACTCCCCAAGCCCGCCCAGAACTTTACCTTTGTATCTTAATTTCCTTTTTTATATTTATCACCAATCATAAAAATCAGCCATGGTAAAATTGTAAACTGTATTACCGGCGAAATCCCCACATCCACTACCGGTAGTAACGGCATTGTGTAAGCGTATGACCAATCGCCCCGAAGGGTATGTAAAACTTCTGCCAGTATGGCCCCAGAAAATCCGACAAACATTAAAAGCAATACTTTGTTCACATCCATACTTTTGATCCAAAACACGTTTTTATAAATCAGTCCGAATGCAAAAAGTAGAATAAATACCATCAACATGTCGGCGACAGATGCCAAAGCACAAAAGGAAATATGTTTTAAATCATATTCGAACCCTTCGTATAATGGGCCTTGCACCAGCTCCCATACAAAATTCAATACAAAAGACGTAACTGCCACTGCAAACACAAACCTCCTATATTCCCCTCTGTCTTTTACCCGTTTCGCAAAGTACAAATAGCCCAAAATGACCAAAGTCAACGCTATGGTAGGGACAACGAAAATACCGGGGCTTAATTCTTCCATTTATTTTCTACTTAGACTACTTTTTTAAGATCACTAAAATTGGCCTTCAATTCTTTGGTCAACACCAATTGCATATTACCTGAAAGGGAAGGGGTTAACCAACTAACCAAACTAAATCGCCCCTTCCCATAACAGGCTTTTATTATTCGATTACCTCCGTCACTTTTCCGCAACTGAGCATTTGGGCGCCGTAATAAGGATTACGGATATCCTCAATTGACGATAACCAATAGGCGCCCCCATTCAAGGCCATGGGACAAAAATCCTTATACAGTTTACCCGACGTTATTTTTCCTCTTAAAAGAGCTTCCATTTCAGTGCTCAGTTCTGAAAATGCTTTTCGCTGTACCTTTAAATTATCCGTAGTGGCTATCTTTTGTGATGCCGATAAAGCGGCATCGGCACCTTCAACTTTACCAAGTGCTTCGTTCAACATCTCCGCTCCCTTTTGGGCATCTCCCGGATTTGAACCGACCAGATCATTTTTTACGTGCTCATAATGTTCGTAGGCATTGGCCACATTTTCATTGCTGAACTCAAGTGGGGTTTGCTTCATTTCCATTTTGCTATGGTCATGGTTCAACTTTATCTTTTCCTGTGCGTAAGAAAAAGTAAGGGTCAGTAACAGTAGGGCTGTAACCCCGTTTTTCAAATTCCTCATTGTTATCCTTTTTAAAATATTTTTATAGACTGTCCTTTAATTTTGATACCCAATCCAAAACGATTTTCTTTTCGTTGTCCGAAAGTCTTGCATCCCTATGGATGAGGGTGTATGATTTAAGGGGCATTTCATCATCCTCGATTTGACTTATAATGGATTTTAACTTGCTATTCTTTCTTCGTGATGAATAGGAATCCCATTCATTAAAATTCAATTCTTCCTTGCCATGCTCCACATGGTCTTCCAAGTACCACGCAACCGGTTGTACCTTGTTGTACCAAGGATAGTCGGTATTGTTGCTGTGACAATCATAGCAGGATACCTGTAACTTTTTTTGAATGTTCTCTGGAACATTATTGACCAACATAAAATCGGTGGAAGGCACAGAATCACTTTGGTTGCGTTCTGTGGGAATAAATTGTATTCCCACAAACGCCACCAATAATACAAGGGCTATTTTTTTAACAACCTTCATTTTAATTTATCTGCTTTTGTATTGTGCCACACGTTGGCATTTTGATTCCCATATAAGGGTTCTTGATTTCTTCAACCTCACTCAACCAGATGGCTCCTTTACCATTATTTGCCATTGGACAAGAATCTTGGTACAATGTTTTTTCAGTTCCTAATAAAGCTACCAAATCATTTATATCTGTGCTCAATACTTCAAAATGTTCCCTTTGATGATCTATTGGGCTTTTTACAATATGCTCGGCATGCTCTTTGGCACTTTCTAAAATTTCCATGTATTCTTTGTGCGTTTCTCCGGTTAAATTGCTCATATCAAACTTTGAAAAGGCTGCAACTAACGCTGTTCCTCCTTTTGCAGCTTCGTTTTTATTGTCTGTTGTTAAAGCGTTTTTAATTTGAATATAGGCATCTATAATTGGTGTAGTTGCCGTATTTTTTTGAGTATTTGCTTCTATATCTCTTGTATGGTCCGTAGAAGAATCGCTATCTTCATCATGATGTCCGTCACTATTATCGTGCATGGCTTCTTTATCATGGTGTCCGTCACTGTTATCGTGACTGGCTTCCATTTGAGACCCCTCTTCATTCGTGTTTTCTTTTTTTGCATCTTTACAGGATATTGCTGTTAGACCTATAAAAGCCATTGCCAGAATTACTGTTGTTACTTTTAAGTTTTTCATTGTTTTAGTGTTTTTAATGTTAATATTAATTTGAATTATTTTTTGTTTTGATTATTAAGATAATGTTATCTGCCTAAAGTTTTTCAATTACATTTTCCAACTTTAGGGTTATCTCTTGGGCGATTCCCTTTAACGCATCATTATCTACTGCTTGCATTGAAGACATAGGGTTAACAGCTGCAACTTCAATGACTCTTGCTGCAACTTCTTGCACTATTACATTGCAAGGCAGCATGGTGCCAACTTTATCTTCTGCAAGCAAAGCTTTATGGGCATAAGGCGGATTACACGCTCCTAAAATTCTATACTTCTTGAAATCGACATCCAGTTTCTTTTTTAATGTTTCCTTGATATCAATCTCTGTTAGGATACCAAAGCCTTCTTCTTTTAATGCTTGAGTGACTCTATCGATAACCTCTTCAAAAGTTCCATTGATGGTTTTGTTGAAATAATAGTTCATGTTTTTATTTTTTTGAATTAATGACTCGTTTTCTTTCTTCATATTCTTCCTTGGTGATTTCTCCCTTGGCATATCTTTCTTTTAGAATATCCAAAGGATTTTCATGCTTCGGTTGTACTCTCCCTGATGAAAAATACCAAAGCCCAATAATTATTGCAATTACTAAAATTATCCAAGCGTACATCATACCATTCTGTTTTTATTGTTAAAATCGTATTGAAAGTCCGCCACCACCACCAAAACGGTTGTCATAACTTCCCACTAACGATACATTTCTGGAAAGGAAATATTCGGCTCCTGCACTCCAAACGGTTTCAGATTCACTATTAATGCCTGTAGGTAAGGAATTTACCCAACCAAAATCCAGTTGGTATTCATAGTATCCAAACACCGAGAATTTAGGAAACAACATCAAGTTTCTTCCAATTCCTACCCTTGGTCTTAAGTCGCTATCAATCCTTGCATCAAGGTTAAACAAATAGGGCGTCAAAAACCTTATACCAGCAACGGCAACCGTTTTAAATTCATTAAAGCTATCCTCAATTTCATTTTCAATATTCACACCACCAAACACTCTTAAATAATCGTGTAAATATCTTTCATAGGTAAATTCTGCCTCCAGGTTTTCGTTATAGCCATATTCCACCGTTGCATTGAATTGGTTTCTCAAGTTAGACGCCACCAGATTCATGGTCGTATTTTGGGACGAAGCATCTACCATACCCCAAGAATAAAAAAGATCGGTTTCTGCCACGGCTATGGATGCCGGAAATTCTTTCATACGAGCATCGGGTGGCGTGTCGTAGCTCATCACGCGTGCCATTCCTCCCATTAAATGATATAAAATATGGCAATGGAAAAACCAATCGCCGTATTCATTGCCATAAAATTCAATGGTTACGGCCTGCATTGGTGGTACATTTACCGTATGCTTTAATGGAGAATATTCACCATTCTCATTCAATACCCTAAAAAAGTGACCGTGCAAATGCATGGGATGGTGCATCATTGTCAGGTTATTGAGTGTTATTCTGGTAACTTGGTCGCCTTCAATTTTTATGTTATCGGTTTCAGATAACGGTACACCGTTCATACTCCAGATGTACCTTTGCATATTTCCTGTGAGGTTTAGTAAAATTTCCTTTACGGGAACATCTTTGCCATAGGCTGTCTTTTCTGGTGATTTCAAGAAGTCATAATTGTATTCTGAAAACAAATCCATACCACCCATTTCATTCGTGTCACCTATTTTTTGGTCTTCCGTTTTCATGTTATTCATCTTCATTTTTGAATGATCCATTTTAGGATCTTGCATTTTCATGCCATCCATCTTCATTTTTGAGTGATCCATTTTAGGGTCTTGCATTTTCATGTTATCCATTTTCATTTTTGAATGGACCATTTTGGAACCCTCCTGCTTCATAGCTCCCATAGCGTCGCCTTTCATCTGCATGCCATACTCATCCTTCATTTGAAAACGCTCATCTTTACTTGGACGATACTTTAGGGCGTGCGCTCCCATTTTCATGTCCATTTTAGCCATTTCTTTCATCATGCCGATCTTATCAGGTCTTGGAAGGGTTTTGGCAGCAAGTATTTTTCCATTACCAAAAAATGCCGAAGCCGTTCCAGAACCATCTTGTGCCATGATTTTAAACTCCACTTTACCTTCTTGAGGAATAGTGACTATATAATCGTAAGTTTCTGCAATACCAATAAAGGTTTTGTTCTTTTTAACAGGTTCTACATCGATGCCATCTGCCGATATCAATAGTGGGTCTTTACCACCAAAGGTCATCCAAAACGAGGTGGAAGCACCACCATTGATAATACGTAATCGTACTTTTTCTCCTGGTTTAAATTCAGGATATTCAATTGATTCTTCACCGTTGACTAAAAAGGCTGGATAATATACGTCGGCAATATCGGCGCCTTCCATACGCTGTCTCCAAAAATTGAGTTGAGCCCCTAAAGCACCTCTCGAAATGACTTGGTTTAGTGGTGTAGCGGTTCCTTTTCTAATACCATACCATTCGTTTCTTCGCTTTAAGTTTCGTAGTACATTCATTGGGTTTTCATTGGTCCAATCGGACAACATCAATACCAGTTCTTTATCATACTCCAATGTTTTTTTCTTTGGATGGATAATAAAAGATCCGAAAACACCACTTTGCTCTTGTAAGAGCGTGTGTGAATGATACCAATACGTGCCGGATTGCTTTAATGCAAATTCATATTTAAGTGTATGACCAGGCTCAATAGGTGGCGTGTTTAAATAGGGTACACCATCATAAAAATTAGGTAATAAGAGTCCGTGCCAGTGGATGGATGTCTCCACACTCATCTCATTTTTCACGTAAATAACGGCATATTCGCCTTCGGTGAATTCAAGGACAGGTCCTGGGATACTGCCATTGATGGTCATGCCCTTAACTTCTTTTCCGGCTTTGTTTACAATAGCTTCATTGATTGTAATGGTGTATTCTCTAACCGGAAGGTTATCAACATTTCCTTCAACAGATTTTTCTGTTTGGGCTATTATACTTGTACTTATGAGTAATAACCCAACTAGGTAAACAAGATTTTTCATTGTGTTACTGTTTTATGATTTTGTTTTATAATTCTTATAATTTTCTTCTGATTCAAAATAAGCCACTTCCCCTTCTTTTTTCATCAATACAATGTAGGCTTCTGTTTTGTCAACAGGCTTATTACTATAAGGGTCTATACCAGTTCTGGCAGTTTCTTCGTTATTCAACTTACCTACACACATGTCACAACAACCATAATACGTTTTACCATTCACTGGCACTGCTATTTGAGGCATACCCATATACGCATTATTTACCATACACACCAACTCATTGGGAACTTGTGAACCGACTTGGTAATTTTGTTGTGTATCTTCGACTTTAACTTCGGTAGTGGCAACAGCTTGTTCCTTAACTTCTTTTTTTTCTGTTTTTGAATTACAGGCAACCAAACTGATTGCCAATACAGCAATTATGGATAATTGCTTTGTTTTGTTTTTTATTGTTTTCATCTTTGTTTTTTTTATTTTTTTGTATTTAGAGCTCTTCCGTTAATTCACACCAATTATTAAAAGCCTTTTTCAACTCAAAAGAATTGAATAGATAATGATATCACATTAGTAACTTTTAGGGTATTCCAGAAATATATTGACTAGCAAGTAAGATGTCTTATCAAACATACCTTTTCTGATTTTTTACTTCCGTTAAACTCACAATACGTTTTAATTTTTTAAACCAAAATGCTGCATTTACATAGACTTAAAGGTGTCTTTAACACTACCACAGCTCACCATGGCTTTATCCATATAAGGGTTTACAATGTTACTGGAATTGGAAAACCAGTATGAACCTTCTCCACTATTAGCCATTGGGCAAAATGTTTTATAGATTTCGCCTTTAACAACATTGTCTTTTAAAAAAGGTTCAAATGCCGTTGTAAGTTTTCCAAACTCAATACGTTGCTCCATGACATTGGATTTTGATGCCATTTCCATGGCTGCCTTTAAGGCTTCTTCCGCTTTACCATACTTTTTTAAATTTCCAACAAGCATCTTTGAAGCCTTTTGTACTTTTTCGGAATTGGCATCAACAAGAGCCTTATTAATCATTGTATAATGCGTATATGCCATGGTTAGGTTTTTGTCATTCAACTTTACCATATTATCACTATGATCCATCATGGTATGATTGTCTTTATTCATTTTCATATTGCCATGATTATGTTGAGCATATGTGAAATTTAATACGCTTACTATTAAAGCTATAGTTGCTATTGATTTTAAATTTTTCATGTGTTTTTGTGTTTAAATTTTATTTTATAATTACCAGTTTATTGTCTCCACATCCTAACATTTTGCTACCATAATATGGATTTTGTATTTTCTCTTTAAGGCTTAACCAATAGGCTCCCTTATTATTATCGGCCATAGGACAAAATTGTTCATAGACCTTTTGGTTAACACCAAATAACTTTACGCCTTTAGATAAATGTGCCGATAAATGTTTAAAATGACCGCGCTGTTTTTCTATATCCGAAATTTTTGAGATAGAGGTAGCAGACTCTGTAATCTCTTTGGATATGGTCATCCAATGGTTATGTGCATTATGGTCTGTTAATTGCTTCATGTCCACCTTTTTCATGGCACTCAGCAATGTTTTAGTCAATGTACTGACTGCACCGCTATCATCACTTACAAAAGCATCCTTTAATTTAATGTAAGCGTTGAATACCTCTTCTAATTGACCTTTAAATGTATCTGTTGTTATTATTCGCTGGTTCATATCAGTATGATCTGTTTCAGCTTCCATTGTAGTATTGCTCATATCCATTTGAGAATGATCGACACCATCTTCGCTCTCACCATTATCCATTTTCATTCCACCATGGTTATGACCAGTATTTACCTTTCCACCCTCAGGATTCATCATGCTTTTTTGCCCCAATAGTTGTGCAGAAGCATCAATTCTGAACACACCATTTGTGGCAACAACTTCACCTTCTTCCAAGCCGTCAGCAACACTATAAAACTGGCCCATATCCTGCCCCAGTTCTATTTCCCTATAAACGAACGAAATGGTTTTTTCGTGTGGCACTTTTACGTAAACCACAGCACGTTTTCCGGTCCAAAGTACTGCTGTTTTTGGTATAACAATGGTATTTTCCATGCCTTTCATTTTTGCTTTAATAATACCACTGGCATACATTTCCGGCAGGAGTTTGTTACCAGGATTATTTACTTCAACACGTACTTTGGCAACTCGTGTATTGGATGATACAAAAGGATCGACATAGGTGATTTTACCTTCAAAGGTTTTACCAGAGATAGCTTGTATGTTGAAGCTTACCTTATCGTTAATGTGTATCCATGGAATATCGGCTTCATAGGCTTCAAACATCACCCAAACAGAGCTTAGATTGGCAATATCAAATAAGTTACCTCCAGCCTTGATATAGTCTCCAAGCTCAACATTTCTATTCATGACATAGCCTGTATGATCGGACAAAATATCGATTTGTTCCTGCACATTCCCAGTTGCTTCAATGGCATCAATTTGCTTATCGGACAGCTTCCATAGTTTTAATTTATTGCGTGATGCTGTATAAAGTTGCGGGTAAATATCTTTAGACTTAATAGCTTCAAAAAGCTCTTTTTGGGCAGAAATCAGTTCTGGGGAATAAATACGTACTATTTTTTGACCAGTATATACTTTTTCACCTGTAAAATTAACGTACAATCGTTCTATACGACCCGGAATATGAGACACTTGAGAATACAATCTACGTTCATCCGGTTTTACACGACCTAACAATCGTATCTCTTTGTCGGCACTTGCCTTTTCAACTATTGTAGTCTGTATATTTGCTAATTGATAGGCTTCTTCATTCATTACAATTTCATTGGCTGCAATGTTTTCTGAAGAATCATCAGATGATTCCATTGGAATAAGTTCCATACCACAAATTGGGCAATTCCCAGGTTCTTCCATCTTTATTTGTGGATGCATAGAGCAAGTCCATAATTGTGTTACAGGGTCTTGAACATAATTGTGTTCCCCTTCCGCATGTGTAGTTTCTGAGTCTCCACCAGAAAACACATTTCCTAAAATAATTCCGAGTATTAAAATACCGGCTGCTATGATATATTTTTTATATTTTTCCATGATATTCATTTTATTGTCCTATTAAATAATCCATAAATGCGGCTGCGGCATTTTTATCGGTTAATGCTTTTTGATGTTCTAATTTGTATTTAAGTAATTGGCGTTCTATCCGCAATACTTCTTCAAAGTCTTTAGAGTTTGTAGAGTACGACACAATTAATATATCCAATACTTTTTTGGCAATTTCCGACTGTGTTAGGTTTAATGCAATACGACGGTCGCCATCGTTAAAATCCTTATACGTGTTTTCATACAACGAACTCAAGGTGTTCTTTTTGTCCTCTTTTCTGGAAATTTCGGCTTCTTGCCTAAACTGTGCTTCCTTAATCAAGGCTTTATATTTTTTTCGATATAAAGGAATAGTAACACCTACCGATGGAAACAAGAAAGCATCTTTACCATTATCTGAAACCGAAGATCCAGCATTTTCACTAACAATGGTATAACCAAGTCCTATTTTGAATTTTGGTAAACCTTGTTTTTTAGCTACAATTTCCTGATTTAAAAAGGCATTCAATTTATGTTCTATGCCTTTTATTTGATGGTTTGACGCATAAATTTCATCGAGCATACTTAATTGATCTAAAGGAATTTCTTCCTGCCACAAGACTTCCGGAACGATAATTTCAGAACTATCATCTATATCCAATAGGTTATTGAATTTTACCTGTAAGGCATCCTTGGTGTCCAGAAACAGTGCTAATTGATTTTCCAGATCGTTCAACTCCAATTCCACACGCAACTCATCAACAATAGAGGCTGTTCCAGCTTCAATTTTAACTAATGATAGGCGTTTAAAAACCTCGAGTATCTCGATATTCTCTTTTGTTATTTCAATAGCCTTTTCAATAAAATAATAATTATAATAAGCTGTTTTTACTTCAAAGAAAATATTGGATTTTGTGTTTTCAAAGTCTTCATATTTAGCTTTTGCCAATTCGGTGGCAACATCTTCCTGTGCACTCAAGAGGCCAAACCAAGGAAAGCTTTGTGCTAAATTAAAAGTTGCTCTTTGCGGTCCAACCCTTGTTTCTACTGGCTGGATAAAATATCCAAAAGCAAAAGTAGGATCTGGTAAAGTACCAACTTGAGGTACTTTTTCCATAGCAGCCATATAATCATAAAACTTTGCCTTTAAAGCAGGGTTATTATTGGCTGCTATTTCTAAATAGTTATTTAAATTTTCTTGACTGAAAATACTTGTTGTAAACAGTACAACTAGGCTCAAGAAAAGGTATGTTTTAGTATTCGCTGTCATCATTATAAATTTAAGCATTACTTGATTTTAATTGTTTTTTTAACCCTTTCTCTTTCCACATACTGTAAAGTACAGGTACTACAAACATGGTCATGACCTGTAACAGCATACCACCAAATGAAGGGATTGCCATGGGGATAACCACATCGGAACCTTTACCACTAGATGTAAGTACAGGGATTAAAGCAATGATAGCAGTCGCTGCGGTCATCATTGCGGGACGAACCCTTTTTGAACCTGCTTCAATTACCGAAGCCCGAATTTCTTTAACGGTTTCTGGATGTCTCTTATCAAATACTTGGGTTAGATAAGTTCCCATAATTACCCCATCATCAGTTGCAATCCCGAACAAGGCAATAAAACCTACCCAAACGGCGACGCTCAGGTTTATGGTGTGCATCTGAAACAAATCACGCATATATACCCCAAATACATCAAAATTCAAGAACCATTCCTGTCCATATAACCAAATCATGATAAAACCACCAGCGAAAGCTACAAAGATACCAGAGAAAACCATCAGTGAAGGAATCATTGATTTAAACTGAAAATATAGAATTAACAGAATTACAATCAGAGAAATTGGCACCACGATCATTAAACGTTTTGATGCTCTTATCTGGTTTTCGTAATTTCCCGTAAAACGATAGGTTACACCTGCTGGTAATGTAAATTCGCCACTATCCATTTTCTGTTTGATAAGGGCTTGTGCATCTTCAACCACATTGGTTTCAGCATAGCCTTCTTTCATATCAAATATAACATAGCCTGTTAAAAAGGTATCTTCACTTTTTATGACTTGTGGTCCTCTAACATAAGTAACATCAGCTAATTCACCCAATTCTACTTGAACTCCTGCGGGTGTGGGGATCAATATCTTTTTAATATCATCTGGATTGTCCCTAAACTCCCTGGCATAACGTACACGTACTGGAAAGCGCTCTCTACCTTCTACTGTTGTAGTTAGTTGTTTTCCACCTATGGCTACCGAGAGTTGCATTTGCATATCTTTTACGGATAGTCCATATCTAGACATGGCCTGACGGTTTAACTTCATTTCTAAATAAGGTTTACCAACAACTCTATCTGCAAACACGGTTGGTGGATTAACACTTGGTACTTCCTTTAGAATGTTTTCTAATTCAAACCCAACTTTTTCAATCGACTCCAAGGTGGGTCCAAATACTTTGATCCCCATTGGTGCTCGCATACCTGTTGCCAACATAATCAATCGTGTTTGGATAGGTTGCAGTTTTGGAGCTGATGTTAACCCCGGGAATTTGGCGTGCTTAACAATTTCATTCCAAATATCATCTGGTTTTTGGATATGCTCTCGCCATTGCCTAAAGTTTTCACCGTCATCATCTGGAATAAGTTCTTCTTCCGTTATTTTACGAAACTCGTCAGTACCATATGTATAGGTGGTACCATCTTTTAAAACAAAAGCGTTGTTTTTATTAACTTTAAAACGCTCTCTGTGTCCATCTTCATCAAGAATATATTCTGGAATGTAATTTATGGTGTTTTCATACATGGATGTAGGTGCAGGATCAAGAGCAGAGTTTACACGTCCCCATTTACCTACCGCAGACCCGATTTCAGGGATGGTCATGACGTGTTTATCAATACTTGCAATAACTTCCATATTTTCAGAAATACTAGAGTGTGGCATGGTAGTGGGCATTAGCAAGAATGACCCTTCATTTAAGGCTGGCATAAACTCTTTACCCAACCCAGGGAGAGCTTTGTCCAGTTTTTCCCAAACCACATTGTTTTTAGTGAATTCCGGCATAAAACCAAGGACTTTGCCAAACCCTAACCAAATGGTCATTCCGAAGAAAACCAAGAGAATGGGGATCAATAAAAATTTCCATTTATTATCTAAACACCAGGTTAAAATGCTTTTGTAAAAATACACTACAGCCATTAATGCCCCCAAAACAACACCTATTACTATTATCACAAAAATAAAATTGACAAATGTAGAGTTAGCAACTCCTAAAGGCATCCATTCTATAGTCAGTAAGTAGACTAAAATTACAATTGCGATGGCTATATTGACATAATTGGCTGTTTTTTCGGAATAAGGAAGCTTTAATTTTCCTTTTAAAAAGGTTTTTTCCGGTACTTGTGTCAATAGATTATTTATACCAATGGCAATTAGGGCTATGGCAATAATGCTTCCGTAAGCGATTAGGAAAACAAATCCAAAACTTATTAAGATTGCATTAAATATTCGACTCGTTCGCTTTGAATCAATTCTAATGGAAAACAGAACCTTTGCCAAGGCTGGAATAAACATAATACCAATGAACAGTGCTGAAATCAACGCAAATGTTTTGGTCCACGCCAAAGGACTAAATAACTTCCCTTCTGCGGCTTGCATTGCAAATACTGGTAAGAAACTCACAACAGTGGTAGCAAGAGCCGTAATTACAGCTCCTGCAACCTCCACCGTGGCAATATAAATGACCTGCACCAATTTTTTACCTCTTACGCCTTCATTTTCGGGCATTTCCAGATGCCTGACTATATTTTCGGTAAAAACTATCCCCACATCGATCATTACACCAATAGCAATGGCTATACCCGAAAGGGCAACAATATTGGCATCTACGCCAAAATATTTCATTAGTATAAAGGTCATCAATACGCCAACGGGCAATATACTCGAAATTAATATGGAAGCCCTAAGATTAAGAACCAATACGATTACCACCAAAATACTAATCAGTATTTCATGAGAGAGCGCTAGTTCTAGAGTTCCAATGGTTTCCTGAATTAAACCAGAACGGTCATAAAATGGTACAATAGTTACTTTGGAAACTGTGCCATCTTCTAGTGTTTTAGACGGTAATCCTGGAGCAACTTCATCTATTTTAGCCTTTAGGTTTTTAATTACAGCTTGCGGGTTGGCACCATAGCGTGCAACAGCTACTCCACCTACAGCTTCCACACCACTTTTGTCAAGGCCTCCTCTACGACCTGCTGGACCAAACTGTATTTTGGCTACATCTTTTAATCGTATGGGAACATTATCCCTAACGGTAACAACACTCTCCTCTAAATCAGATAAATTTTTAATATACCCTAGACCGCGAACTAAATATTCTACTTTATTAAATTCTAAAGTTCTGGCACCAATATCTAGGTTACTGTTTTGAACAGCGTTCATTATCATTTTAACGTCCACGTTGTTGGCCTTCATAGCATCAGGATCTATTTCGATCTGGTACTCTTTTAAAAAGCCTCCAATGGAAGCTACTTCGGCAACACCACTGGCAGCGGTTAAATAATAACGCACATAAAAATCTTGAATGGTTCGCAATTCTTGGGGGTCCCAACCTCCAGTTGGTTTGCCCGTTTTAGCATCTCTACCTTCAAGAGTATACCAATATACTTGCCCTAATGCTGTGGCGTCAGGTCCAAGTGCTGGTGTTACCTCGTTAGGTACTGTACCAGGTGGTAAAGAATTTAGTTTTTCTAGAATTCTAGTTCTACTCCAGTAAAAATCAACGTCATCTTCAAATATGATGTAAATACTAGAAAGTCCAAATATTGAATTACTACGTATGGTTTTCACGTTTGGAATACCAAGTAATGCTGTTGTTAATGGATAGGTTATTTGATCCTCTATATCCTGAGGTGATTGCCCCATCCATTCGGTGAAAACGATTTGTTGGTTTTCACCAATATCAGGAATGGCGTCAACAGGTACTGGGTTTCTCTCTATTAAAGAGCTTTCCCAATTAAACGGAGCGGTTACATAACCTCCAACAATAAATGCGGCGAGTAATATAAATGTTATTAGCTTATTTTCGAGAAAATAACGGATAATTTTATTTAACATAAATTTTGATAATTAAACAATTAAACTTTGGTATAAAGAAAATACCGAATACATAAAGCTACCCTAATGGAAAAGCATCCATTGGATAATAAAGTCTATTGTTTAAAAATCAAATAAGGAAAGTCTGATCTAGAACTTGAACGTCCCGTATCAGTGGAGGGGGGGAATAGTCCCTAAAAGGAACGATTTTCGTATCGAATCCTTCATAAAAGTTTATATAGGAGTATATAAATGAAACAACAAAGAGTTGTTGCTCCGAGCTTAGTTTTTCAAATGAAATCTTTAAATCATCTTGGCCCGCAATGGCCAAGGTCTGATCCTCGCAAAAACCTTTTTTATCAAGACTGTCGTCATATAATTCACTGAATTGTTGCATTTCCATACCACAGGATTCCGCTTTGCCGAAAAAAGAAAAATCCACCAAAACATCGCCACAATAATGCTGATCAACGGCAAAGGAGAACGTCGATAACAGCACTACGATTGCCATTACAAAAGATGATATCTTGAAAAAACTTTTTTTCATTCGTATTGCAAAACTACAAAAATTTTAACATATGGTATATGTTTAACAAAATTTTGGCATAGAAATTTCCCGATTTTCTAAAATGGAAAAATAATCGATTCCGCTTTCTCACAACATGATATATATCATCATTTTGAAAAGGATGCTTCCAGATTGAATCACAGGGCTTCATAAAAATTTATTTAGAATCTTTCTTAATAGTATTGTGAGATATGTGCAAATAAACTACGTTTGTACTTTTTTATATTAAATCTAAATAAATATAACATGTGGAAGCCATTTCTAATATCCCTCTTTTTTATTTCTTTTCACACTAACGTGCTGAGCCAAGACAATCAAGATCGGAAAGATTCTACGGCCTTTAAGACTGAAATGTTGAACGAGGTCATTGTAAACGGTAACGCTATACTAGGTAGTACGTTCGAAGCAAAGAACAGAACAGGTTCTGCGGTCTACATATCAGAAAAAGAACTACTAAAATTTAATTACAATGATATTAACAGAACGCTAAAAAGTGTACCCGGGGTAAATATATATGAAGAAGATGGGTTTGGTCTTCGGCCAAATATTAGCTTACGCGGTACTTCACCGGAGCGGAGTGCGAAGATTAACCTTATGGAAGACGGCGTCTTAATTGCCCCGGCCCCATATAGTGCCCCGGCGGCGTATTATTTCCCTACCATTGGCCGAATGCAAGCTGTCGAAATATTAAAAGGAAGCAGTCAAATTCAATATGGGCCAAATACGACAGGCGGAGCGATCAACATGATTTCAACTCGCATTCCTGACGAATTTTCTGGACGAGCTTCCATTGCCGCAGGAAATTATGGCTCAAGAAACACGCAATTAGTCCTTGGTGATAGCTATCAAAACTTTGGATTTGTAACGGATTATTTCAATTACAGCTCAGACGGTTTTAAGGATTTAGATGGTGGTGGCAATACAGGATTTGATAAATCTGATTATTTAGCCAAGTTTAGTGTCAACTCAAATTTAGATGCAAAAATGTATCAGTCACTAACATTTAAAATCCAATATTCTGAAGAAGAGGCAAACAAAACTTACTTGGGATTGACCGATGAAGACTTTGAAGAAAACCCCTTTAGAAGGTACAGGGCATCGTCTGAGGATGTAATGAACGCTGAACATCAACAATACCAACTTACCCATTTTATACAAGTATCCCCATCGCTAAATATAAGTACCACTGGTTACTTGAATAAATTCAAACGGAATTGGTATAAGTTAACCGATGTAAACCTTGGCGAAAGAGTGAGCATAAACAACATCTTGTCATCACCACTGGATTACCCCATGGAATATCAAACTATTTTAGGAAACGAAGACAGCCAAGACGATGTTATGGGTATAAAGGCAAACAACAGAAAATACACCTCAAATGGTGTTCAATCCATAGCCAAATTACGATGGGGTTCGGATTGGTTACAAACCCTGGAAGCGGGAATACGTTATCACGAAGATGACGAGGACAGATTTCAATGGGTGGACAGGTATGCATTTCAAAATAGAGAATTAATAAGGACTACAGTAGGCGTAAAGGGTGAAGATGCCAATCGTATAAGTTATGCGAAAGCCGTAGCTGCGCATTTTTTATATAAATTAAGTATTAACGGGCTTACGGTTACTCCAGGCCTACGCTATGAGAATATAACGTTGGGTAGAACCGATTATGGAAGCAACGATGCCAAGAGGTCGGGCCTTGACCTTTCCGAAAGGGAAAATAGGGTGGATGTTTGGATGCCGGGATTAGGTGCCAATTATAGGTTCACCAATAATTGGTCCGTTTTTGGTGGAATTCACAAAGGGTTTTCTCCTCCGGGGAGTACTGACGGCCAAAATCCGGAACAAAGTATAAATTACGAACTGGGCACACGTTTCAACCATAGTGGCCTAAAAGGCGAAATAATAGCGTACTATAATGATTATCAAAACCTACTGGGCAGCGACCTTGCCGCCACTGGTGGTACGGGCGGCCTTGACCAATTCAATGCGGGCGAGGTACGTGTAAGCGGGGTAGAAGTATTGTTGAACTATGATATTTTAAAAAACAGCTCCGAAAAGTTAAGACTTCCTGTATCGGTATCCTATACCTTGACCGACACCAAGTTCCTAAGTTCCTTTGAAAGTGATACCGATATATTCGGAGAGGTTACAGAAGGGGATGAAATTCCTTACATCGCCAAAAATCAGTTTAATTTGAATCTTGGACTGGAGCATGAGAAATTTTCTTTAAATATGGGTTTGCGATATACCGACGCCTTTAGGACGCAAGCGGGAACGGGCACAATACCGGCAAACCAAAAAGTTGATTTCAACTATGTTATTGACCTGTCGGGTCGATATTTTTACAATAAACACCTTACCTTCTCTTCTAACATTATCAATTTATTGGATGAAACCTATGCGGTATCCAGGGTTCCGGCAGGGCTAAGACCAGGGCATCCTTTTGGCATTAACTTTTCAGTAGCTTATGGTTTTTGACATAAAAATCAAAAATCACGCATTGTTGTATCAATTCTTCTATAAAGTTATTTCTGATTTTATTCACTAGAGTGAAGAATCATTAGTAAGACATGAATTTTATCCTTCAATTTCTCCCTCAAAATTTTAAGGGCTTTAGTAAGATGGCCTTCTACAGTTTTAAGGGAAACTCCCAAGTAATCTGCAATTTCAATATTTGTCAATCCTTCCTTTTTGCTCAACAAAAATACTTTGGAGCATTTTTTGGGAAGATTTTGAATCTCCATATCAATGATTTCCATCTTGCGTTTTAAAATTTCCTGGTTTTCGGACCGGGCAACAGTATCGAGTGTCTCAACAAAAGCGGTTTCCAATAAATAAGTCTCTTTTCTGTATTTTTTTACGTGGTCCAGGAACTTGTTGCGAACAGATTTGTACAACCATCCCTTAACCACCACCCCATCGCTTAACTTGTCCCTTTTTTTCCATAAGGTAAAAAATGTTTCTTGGGTAAGGTCCTTTGCCAAAGTGTCGTCACGACCTAAACTTTTGGCATACCAATAGACTTCTTTGTAGTAAAGATCAATGACCGCCCTAAATGCCACCTTGTCCCCATTTCGGATTGCATTGACATCAACATTTATGTTACGATCATTTGAATTCATAAGCTATTTTAACAAAATTTCATCAAAATTATAGGTAAATGTAAATAAAAAGCAAGGGTATTGTAAAGTTCGGTCGTTTGGTTAGTATGCATTGGCATTATCTTAATATTTCATAATGAAAAAAAGGAATATCAAAAACATCGTTCATAAATTCCTGAGCAATACCGCCACTACTGAGGAAATTGAATTTTTGACGAAATGGGTCAATAACAACAAGGCCAGCTTTCAAGAAGAGATCAAACTGCACCATCTCGTTACAGGGCTTTTTGAGGAAGAGAAAGCGGAAAGCCTGAAAAGGGAATTGTTGGACAATATTGAACAGTTCGAGATTAGGAAAAGAAGAAGTAGAGGGTTCAATGTACTGAAATATGCCGCTGTCTTCATAGGTATTATTACGGTCGGCACTTTATTTTATTTGGGGGGAATTGCGGATAAGGATTTACCCCAAAAGCAAATCACCATTACTTTGGGTGATGGGTCCACCAAGGAAATTTTGGAAGCCAAAACTTTGGAGGTGGTCTCCAGCTCCGGCACGTATGTGGCCGAGCAGGAAGGAAGCAAAATTATTTACAAAAAAAAATCAGAGAACACCCTAAAAAACTTAAGGCCGCTGGTCTACAATACTCTGGAAGTCCCTTATGGTAAGAAATTCCAGATAGTATTGTCCGACGGTACCGAGGTTTACTTAAACTCAGGATCATCGTTGACATATCCCGTGGCTTTTTACGATGAAGGACCTCGGAACGTGGTTTTAAGGGGGGAGGCTTACTTTACCGTCAAGTCAGACTCCTTGAGACCTTTCTCGGTGGATGCAGGTTTACTGGGCACCAAGGTTTTGGGTACCGAATTCAATATTTCCAATTACGCGGACGACGAATATGCCAAGGTTGTTTTGGTAGAGGGCAGTGTAGCTGTAAATGAAGGGGGAAATCCTGATAGACGGGCTATGGTTTTGAAGCCGCATCAAATGGCCTTATATTCCCTCTCCGGCGCAAATCTGACCGTGTCCGATGTTGATGTAAGTAGCCACATCGCTTGGAAGGATGGGATATTATTGTTTAAAAACGAGGACTTTTATCGAATCACCCAAAAGCTTGAAAGACATTATGATATCGAAATCAGTATTAAGGACGTAGAGGTGGGCCAAGAAAGATATACCGGAAGATTTAAGACGGAAACCATTGACGAGGTGCTACAAGCGTTCCAACGCATAAAAGATTTTGAGTACTCAATTTCCAAAAACAAAATAGAGATTAACCCTAAAAAGTAGACGTATGATATAAACAAAAGAATCAGGGACTGCTCTAACAATCCCTGGATTCCAAATGAATTTAAAAACTAATTAGCCAATTTCTAAACTCTCTCAAAAGTATGAAAAACACTCTATGTAGAAGCTATTTTACGATTAAAATGGACCTAAAAATGAAGATAACCGCATTGTTATTATTGGTTGCCCTATTCCAACTTAGTGCCAAGAATGCGTATTCCCAAAAGGGAAAAATTTCAATTAATATGGAGGATGCTACCATTGAGTCCATATTTAATGAAATAGAAAGACAGACGGATTTCAACATCCTGTACAAAAATTCCACCCTGGACACCAGCAGAAAAGTAACGATAAAGGCGGATAAAGTTAAAATTGAAGATTTAATGGGCCATATTTTAAAGGAAACCAATGTTTCTTTTGAAATAAGGAGAAAACTTATTGTTCTTCTGGAAAAGAAGATAGTTCCGAGAATGAAAATCAAGACATCATCCTTGGATACTCCCAAGATAATGCAGCAGACAATGACGGTAACCGGCTTGGTAACCGATCAAGACAATGTGCCCTTGGGCGGGGTAAGTATAGTGGTCAAAGGCTCCACAAAAGGGGTTTCCACCAATTTTGACGGGGAATATGAAATCGAAGTCTCGGAAGGTGATATTCTTGTATTCTCATACATTGGCTTCGCTTCACGTGAAGTTACTGTTAAACAAGAAAAAAGTATTAACGTGACCCTGCAGCCAGATCTTATGGACCTTAATGAGGTAATCGTTACCGCAACTGGGGTACGCCGTAAAGTTGAGATGGGCAATTCCATTGCCAATCTCAATGTTGCCGACGACGTAAAACAACGCCCAATAAGCAATGTTTCAGATCTGCTTCAGGGCCAGGCGACCGGTGTTCAAATTTCCAGTAGTGGGGGTTCTACCGGCATGGGCTCCCGTATTAGGGTAAGGGGTTCCAATAGTGCATCCCTCTCCAACGAGCCGGTAATATATGTTGACGGAATTCTTATCAACAACGAGGCCAATTCCATCTCGTTTGAAACAGGTGGGCAGTCTCCTTCGAGGTTAAACGATATCAACCCAGAGGATATTGAATCTATCGAAATCATCAAGGGGCCTTCAGCAGCGACCTTGTACGGGTCAATTGCGGCGAACGGTGTGATTCGTATTACTACTAAAAAAGGGAAGCAAGGGGAACCGAGATGGTCCGCTTTTATGGAGAGCGGTATTGTAGAGAATGTGACGACCTATCCTTTAAATTATCAGGCACTTGATGCCCAAGGTAATCCTGGTTTCAATTTTGAAGCGGCCGACGGCACTTTTGTCCCCAGTACGGTCAATTCTTTTCAGCCCTTGAACGACCCCCGTACCTCGCCCTTTAGAACAGGACAGTCTAATGGTGCCGGATTAAGCGTATCGGGAGGTTCGGAAGTACTTACCTACTTTCTTTCAGGTAGTCTTACCGACGGTGAAGGTGTCTTACCGGTCAATAATATTAAAAGGACCAATTTCAGGGGGAATTTTGGGGCTAAAATTACCGATGACCTGAAGGTTAATTTAACCACGGGCTACACTAATAGTAATCTAGAATTACCCTTGAACGATAATTTTGCCTTGGCCCTAATGAGTCAGGGACTTAATGGTGCATCTTCGATCGACGTGAACAACGGTTGGGGCGAATTTACACCCGATGAATTGTTCACAATCGATACCCGACAAATAATCAATCGTTTTACTTCAGGTCTTGAGATTTTATGGCAACCTATGGAGAAACTGAATGTAAGGGCTTCTGGTGGACTTGACTTTACTTCGCGTTGGGACAGCCAGTTTTTCCCAACGGGAGAAGCCCCGGCTTTTCTCAACTATGACCAAGGTGCCCGATTTTCCAATAGGTTTAACGACTTTGTCTATACCCTCGATATGGTAGGGTCTTACAAAACAGACTTATGGGAAGGCATAAATTCACGTACTTCCCTCGGGTTTCAATATTTACAGAATTTATCACAGGGTACATTTGCAACCGGGCTTCTTTTGGTTGCGGGTAGCAACTCAATTGCGGGTGCCGCTGTTACACAAAGTAACGAGCAGACCATCGAATCACGCACCGTTGGTGTCTTTTTGGAGGAACAGATTGGCTTTAGCGATAAACTATTCGTAACTGGTGCGGTGCGGGCAGATCGCGGAAGTTCTTTTGGTGCTTCCTTCAATTCGGTATTTTACCCCAAAGTGAGTGCCTCGTGGCTCATTTCAGAGGAGGAATTCTTTAATAATTCCGATAAATATGGAATAAGTTCCTTACGGCTTAGGGGAGCATGGGGTGCCTCCGGGGTTCAACCTGGCACTAATGATGCCTTAAGATTTTTCAATCCTATCGCGGCTACATTAGACGGACAAAGTGTAACGGGGGTAACCATTGGAAGTGTAGGAAATACTGGTTTAAGTCCAGAGAGATCTACAGAGGTTGAATTTGGTTTTGATGCCAAATTATTGTCTGATAAAATCGGCTTTGAAATGACCTATTTTAATAAGCGAACCGAAGATGCCCTTATTTTCAGGCAATTACCCCTATCTCTTGGAGTGGGTGAGGGACGTTTTGAAAATTTGGGCTCCGTAAAAAACTCAGGTATCGAAATAGGCCTGAATACTAGAATCATCGAGACCGACAAGTTTTTCTTTGGACTGGATTTCGTGGGTTCTTTTATCGATAACGAGCTGATTGAACTGGGTGAGGGCATCCAGCCTGTCATTTTTGGACAGCAACGTCATGTTGAAGGATTCCCCCTTGGTGGCTATTGGGACGAAACCTATACCTATAACGATGCCAACGGCGACGGTTTCATTGGGCAAAATGAAGTACAAGTAGGGGAACTAGGTTATTTGGGCACCCCGTTTGCAACGACCGATATTTCTTTTACCCCGACACTGAGTTTTTTCGAAAATCAATTTGTGCTGAAAGGACTTCTTAACTATAGAGGCGGTCAAAAGCTGTATAACAATACCGGTGCATGGAGAAATGGGAACAGTAATAACCGAGAACTAAACGACCCCAATGCCTCGCTTGAAGATCAGGCCAGGGCCGTTGCTTCAAAATTTTTGGGAACAAATGCAGGTTATATCGAAGATGCTTCTTTTTGGAGGCTTCGTGAAATCTCATTGACCTATAACGCACCGGGCACCTTTTCAAGCAAACTTGGTTTTGACCGTATAAGCCTTACACTTTCTGGACAGAATTTGGGAGTATGGACAGATTACTCCGGACTAGATCCCGAAATAAGTTCTGAGGGACAAGCCAATTTTACCACCGAAGAATTTCTCAGTCAACCACCTATACGTTCTTGGAAAGCAAGACTGAATCTATCTTTTTAACATAAAAATTCAAGAAAATGAAAAAGTCAATTAATGTAAAAAAAAGCTATTCCAAATTTATTTTTAGCGCCATTGTCTTGATGGCATTGACATCGTTGTGCATATCATGCGATTCGGTGGTAGAAGTCACAGATCCCGATATCGTTACCCCGGAATTACTGAACAGTGAGGCCGGTATACAAACCCTTCGCGCGGGTTCCTTAGGAGATCTAGCAGTGGCCATGAGCGGTTCCGCTGCAGGTCATGGTGCCACTACGGGTCTAATTGTTATGAGCGGCCTTATGGCTGATGAGTATGCCTATTCAGGAACCTTTCCCACCAGACGCGAGGCCGATACCCGTAATCTTCAAGATATCAACAGTGACGTAAATACAATTTATGGCAACCTGCATAGATCGCGAACGGGCGCCGAAACTACGGTTGACCTTCTTGCCGATTTCGGTGGAAACCCAGAAATTGAAAGTGAGATGCAAAGCGTTACTGGCTACGCTTATGTCATGTTCGCGGAAACCTTTTGCGGTGGGGTGCCGTTCAGCAAGGCCCCTGCCGATGGTGGAGAATTGATCTATGGCGAGCCTTTGACCACCGAACAAATGTTCAACCAGGCGATAAGTTGGTTCGATCAAGCTATCGCCAACGCTGGCAGCAATGATAAATTGGCGAACCTAGGGCGGGTAGGCAAGGCTCGCTCCCTTTTGGGTCTAGGGCAAATGGATGCGGCAGCCGCTGAAGTAGCTGCTATTCCAACAGATTTTGTTTATAATATTGAGCAATCCGACAACAGTCGAAGACAAGAAAACGGTATTTACATTATGAGTACTGTTCGCCGCCAGTTTTCTATCGCCGACGGAAAGGGAGGAAACGGCTTAATGTTCCGCTCTTCCATGGATCCCAGGACGCCTTGGGACGGCGGTACGGAATTTGGGCAGGATGATATTACCTTGTATTACAATCAGCTAAAATATGATTCTTCCAATGTGCCCGTAGTCTTGGCTTCTGGAACGGAGGCAAGATTGATCGAGGCCGAGGCCGCCGCCAATGCGGATGATGCTACCACCGTGGAGGACATACATAATGCACTTAGGGCTACTATAGGTCTGTCAGATTTAGACCTCTCAGGAATTAGCGGTGACGACCTATTGCTGGCCCATTTTTCGGAGCGTGCATTTTGGCTCTTCAGTACCGGTCATCGACTAGGCGACCTTAGAAGACTTGTGGACGTTTACGGCATGATGCCCTCGAATGTCTTTCCGTGGGGGCCTTATTTCAAGGGAGGGGAATATAGTACAAACCTTAAATTTCTAGTTCCACAGTCAGAATCGAACAACCCTAATTATGTAGGCTGTTTAGATTAAATTGATCACTAAAAAATAGATGGAAAAGAGGCTGCTAAAAAAGCCTCTTTTCTTTTTATGTTTGTATAATACCACATTATCAACGACCATTTTTTATGAAAGGTAAGTTTATGTCTCCACAATTTGAACGTTCGGGAAACTTCACTTTTTTATATGCTTTGTTTTTTCTGTCCGGTACCGCCGGTCTAATTTTTCAGGTGGTCTGGATGTACCGCTTAGGCTTGGTATTCGGAAACGCCGCGTACGCAACAGCGGCAACACTCTCCGTTTTTTTTCTTGGGCTCGCACTTGGGGGAAGGTTTTTTGGCAATATCGGCGCTCGTTTGAAGAGACCGTTTCGTGTATATGGGCTTATGGAGCTGGGCATTGCATTAACTGCCTTTTTGATACTACCAGGTCTTGATTTATATGAAATGTATTATGCCGAGATAGTATCCTTTTTGGGCGGTTCAAAAAGTGCCCTTTTACTGGCGAAATTCTTTTTTGGTGCTTTATTGCTTTTGCCTCCAACGTTTCTTATGGGCGGTACTTTTCCAATATTGGCACAGTACATCGGTAAAAATCGCAGGTACCTCGAAAGGCGCGGAACCATTCTATATGCAGTGAATACATTGGGAGCAGCACTTGGAGCTTTTTTTACAGGGTTTTACCTGATCAGGGAATACGGGGTAAGCTCAACCTATGGCCTTGCATTGATACTGGCAGCTTCCGTAGGTGTTCTTGCAATTGTTCTTGATAAATTCCTGGTGTCTTATTCCGTTGCGCCCACGGTGGCCAAGGTAAAGCCAAAACCCAAAAAAAATACCGAACGTTCGACCAAGTTAAGTTATACCCAGTTTGCCGTGGTGGCTTTTTTTTCAGGAGTATTGGCACTATCGGCCGAAACCTTATGGACCAGGATGTTCGCTCAAGTACTACAAAATTCAGTGTATTCGTTCTCCGCTATTTTGGTGGTATTTCTTTTGGCTTTGGCATTTGGAGGGTTCGTCGCACATCTACTTGTTAGGTCAAGGATGCCCTCAAAAAGAGCCTTGGCCCTACTCTTGTCCGTATCGGCCATTTTAATAGGGGTTTCCCCGAATGTTTTCAATATCGCTACAAACGGTCTTGGGTATTTGGCAATGGGCGCATCTTGGTACGCCTATATATGGGCCGTTTTTAAACTGGCCTTTTTAGTGGTCTTGCCGCCAACATTTGTTCTGGGCGCGGTGTTTCCATTCTTGCTCAAAGTAGCTCCCATGATAGATAAGCCGTCCGGACGGATTGTTGGCAGGTTAGTACTTTTCAATTCCACAGGTAGCTTTGTAGGCCCCGTACTATCAGGTTTCGTTCTACTCGACACTTTAGGCCTTTGGGACAGTATAAAAATCGTTGCTGTTTCTTACGGGATCTTGGCCATTATGGCCTCCCTATCGTTTTATGGGCGAAAGAAAATTGGTTGGACCTTGGCGCCAATTGTTATAATTATGGGGATACTTGTTCTGAAAAATCCACCAATAGTACGCTTGGATGCTGATGAAACCTTATTGGATTCCTGGCAATCGAGCGATGGTGTAGTTTCCATCGTGCAATTACCAAAGAATATTCAGATGCGCATGGATAACTTTTATGTGCTCGGGGATTCCGGCTCGCTGTTGGTCGAACAAATGCAGGCCCACATTCCGTTACTTATCCATCCGGCACCAAAAAAAGTAGTTTTCTTGGGCATGGGAACCGGTATTACTGCGGGGGCTGCCCTCCACCATGAGGTAGAAAAGGTTGTGGCGGTAGAGTTGGTATCCAATGTAATTCCGGCCGCACAGCGCTATTTTGCCCCTTGGACCAACGGACTTTTTAATGACAAACGCGTAACCATTGTTGCCGACGATGCCCGAAACTATCTTTTGGGCACGCACGAGCAATTCGATGTTATTGTTGGTGATCTTTTTACCCCATGGCACGCAGGTACCGGAAGCCTTTACACCCTTGAACATTTTAAAGAGGCGAAAAAGCGGTTATCTCCCGGAGGGATTTTTGCACAGTGGTTACCAATGTACCAACTCACTTCCGAAAACTTCGATATCATTGCCGCTACGTTCGCTTCGGTTTTCCCCCAAGTGACCCTATGGAGGGCCGATTTTTCCGGAACAAGGGCAAGTATCGTGCTTATTGGCCAAGAGACAGGTACGCCGCTGGACGAAAACATCCTTAGGCAAAATAGTGTCCATGTCGTTGGAGGGCAAGGCAGTTCGACCAAAGACGATCATATGGCTGGCCTGTTCTATTTAGGAAACTTGGATGCCGTACGAAATCGTTTATCTGGAATTCGCCCGAACACCGATGACAAAAGATCGGTCGAATTCGAAGCCCCCATTTTATCGCAGCAGGCCAATGCCGGGCGTGCCAATTATATTGTTGGAACAGAATTGCAAAACTTTCTCAAAGAACTTGCCGGCAATCTCCCCCCGGAAGAGGATCCCTATCTTTCGAACCTGCCACCTGATGAAATTCGGTACGTAAAAATAGGTTCGCTTTATCATCGTTATATTCAGCTTATAAATGTGGGGAAAGACAAAGAAGCTAAAATGGTACTTGAACGGATACAGCTTCTGGCGCCCGACTTCTTGAAAAAGAAAACCGGATCCATTGACGAAACAGAATAACGAAGTGTCTGAAAACATTAAATATTTTAAAAAAACTTTAGAATAATCAAAGAACATATGAAACTATTAAATCACAAACCATTTCCGTTTTCCATCCCGATAATCCTGCTCATATTGCATTTTAATCCCTTAGTAGCGCAAGAAAGCGTCGTAGACAAAGCCATTGAGGTATCGGGTATGGATAAAATGAAAAATGCAGAGGCTTCCTTTACCTTCCGTAAACATACCTATAGTTACCGACGCCAAAACGGACAATTTACTTATACAAGAATCGGTAAGAACAAGGACAGCAGTATGGTAAGGGATGTATATACCAATAAAGGGTTTACCCGATATATTGACGATGCCGTGGCATCTATCACGGAGGAAAGAAAAAATGCGTATACAAATTCAGTCAATTCCGTAATGTACTTTGCATTTCTGCCCTTGTGGCTCAAAGACCAAGCTGTTGTTCTTGAGAATAAGGGCACCACCTCTATCAAAGGAAAAGAATACCATAAGATCCGCGTAACCTTTAAAAAGGAGGGCGGTGGCGTTGATTATGAAGATGTGTTCCTTTACTGGTTCGATGTTGAGGATTATAGTATGGACTACTTGGCCTATAAGTACTTTACCGGTAAAGGAGGGATGCGGTTTCGCGAGGCATATAATCAACGTACCGTTAACGGGGTCACCATACAGGATTATCGGAACTTACAGCCCAAAGTAAAGGATGGCTTTCCCTTTGATCAAATTGAAGAGGCCTTTGCCAAGGGCGAACTGGAAGAACTCTCGCTTATCGAATTGAAAAATGTAAAAATCGAATCGATACCAAAACCTTGACTCAGTCCAATTCATTCAAAAACCCGAAGTATGTTTCCGGTAAGTTCTGTATTGAATATTTTCAAGGGATTACTGGTAATATTGTTCAAAGGCTTTCCGGTTTGGTCAAACCGTGCGCCATGGGTAGAACAGTAATAAATACCGCCGTCATTCTCCACAAACCTAACTTCCTCCGTCTGTTGATGACTGCATATCTGACTGGCCGCCACAAAATTGCCTTCTAAATTTTTAACTACTACTACATAGTCTTTTAATATATAATCTCCTTCGTTCTGTAAGCCATTGCCTTCGTTAGAACTGAGGTCTATCGTAAAGTCAATTCCGGTAGGTATGGGTCTCATATCTTCTAGCGCAACCTCATTCCTACTCCCTTTGGAGCAACCTTGAACACAGGGAAAAATAATTGCGAATGCCGCACCAGCGCCCAAGCTTCGTAAAAACTGTTTTCTTTCCATAACAAAAACGATTATTAAAAATAAACGTTTTTAGTTCGAAAATCGTATGCAGATAACAAATATGTGCCCCTTAGCGCTTGTTTTAAAGAAATAAGAGTAATAACACCTCTCCATATGACCCAATTTAATATGTCGAACACACCCGATTTAAACTGTGCAAAGTGCGTTTATGTAAAATACAACTATGACCTTTATTGAAAACCAGGCATGTAAGCGAAAGTGTTGCAGGGAAATTATATAAAAAAGAAAGAAAATTATGCAGATAAAGATTGTTGAGAATAAATACTTTTAACGAAGGTCAGACATAATGGACACGGAAAGAAACGTAATAGGCTACAGGATTACTAGGTCAATACGATGCTAGGAATATAGTGGAAGATTTCTCGCCTTTGACAGGAGTTTTATGTTTCCCTTGGGTTTCAACAAAGGTTCTAGACGACAAAATGATAAGCCTCTATGAATTATATGCAGACTGACTAAAAAGACAACATAATTTAGATTGGTTTTACAAGGGCCTGTTCACTCAAGCCGAATGTGGGGTTTTGCTTAATGTGAACAGGTCTTACTACCAGGTATATTACAAAAGAAAATTCAATATGCAGATAAAAGAATCTACGACCCTATACGATGTAATCATAGTCGGCTCCGGCGCAGGCGGAGGCATGGCGACCAAAATACTTGCCGATGCAGGTCTAAAGGTTGCCGTTGTGGAGGCTGGGCCGTTCTTTGACCCAAAAGACCCTGAACTGATGACCCAATTAAAATGGCCTTGGGAATCGCCAAGGAGAGGGGCGAGTACAGTGAGGCCTTTTGGCGATTTCGATAGCGCATACGGTGGTTGGGATATCGAAGGAGAGCCTTACACAAATAGCGACGACAGCAATTTTAAGTGGTTTCGTTCGCGGATGTTGGGCGGTCGGACCAATCATTGGGGCAGGATTTCCTTGCGCTTTGGCCCTAGGGATTTTAAATACAAAAACGAAGATGGATTGGGCGATAATTGGCCCATAGGCTATGAAGATGTAAAACCCTATTATGACAAGGTAGATAAATTGACCGGGGTTTTCGGCACCAATGAGGGCTTGCCCAATGATCCTGATGGTTTCTTTCTGCCACCACCGAAACCTCGATTGCATGAACTTTTTTACATCCGTGGGGCACGGAAATCCAATATTCCTGTTTATCCCTCAAGGATGTCGATCCTTACCAAAATGATAAATGAGGATAGGGGCATCTGTTTTTATTGCGCGCAATGCTCTAGGGCTTGCATGGTATACGCCGATTTCTCTGCGGGAACGTGCTTGATTTTCCCGGCACAAAAAAGTGGCGGTCAGATCGATCTGTTCCTGAATGCCATGGTAAGGGAGGTTACCACCAATGAAGAGGGTAAGGCTACGGGCGTTTCGTATATCAATAAAGAAGATAGAAAGGAGTATAAGTTAAAGGGGAAGGTCGTCGTTCTGGCGGCATCCGCCTGCAGCTCTGCCCGGATACTCCTGAATTCCAAAAGTGCGCAACACCCAAATGGATTGGGCAACAGCAGCGATATTGTCGGAAAATATCTTCATGATTCAACGGGAGCGAGCAGAGCCGCCTTTATTCCGGATTTGATGAACCGGAAAGTATCGTACAACGAGGACGGCGTCGGGGGCATGCACGTGTATTCCCCTTGGTGGGGCGACAATAAGAAATTGGACTTCCCCCGCGGCTACCATATCGAGGTATGGGGCGGAATGGGCATGCCCAACTATGGGTTTGGCTTTAATGCGAACGAATTCAATAAATTTTTTGGCACAGAAGTGGGGGGCTATGGCAATGGCCTTAGGGACGATGTCAAAAAATACTATGGCTCCGTCCTTGGCTTTGGTGGCCGGGGAGAATCTATCGCCATGAAGGACAACTATTGTGAAATAGATCCCACCAAAGTAGATGAGTTTGGAATTCCGGTGCTTCGGTTTAATTACAAATGGTCCGATCACGAACGAAAGCAGGTTAGGCACATGCAGGACACCTTTGAAGAACTGATCCACAACATGGGCGGGGAAGCCTTGGGCGAAAAACCCACTATGGAACAAGATTATGGCATATCCCCACCGGGGTCGATCATCCATGAAGTGGGTACGACCAGAATGGGCAATGATTCCAAGACTTCCGTAGTGAACAAGTTTCAGCAACTTCACGATACCGACAATGTATTTATCGTCGATGCCGGTCCCTTTGTGTCCCAAGCAGACAAGAACCCGACATGGACCATCTTGGCGCTCTCCTGGAGAACATCCGACTATATTATAGAACAATTGAAACAACAAAATATATAGGAAAATGGATAGACGAAATAGTATAAAATCGATTATCCTAGGTTCGGTCGCCGGGGGATTGGCGGTCCACGGATGCAAACCGGAAGCCGAGGTCATGGCAGAAGACGCCCAGATACTTGGGGGATATAGTTACAAATTTGGACGGACTCCAAAGGAGAAGGAACGGATCATGGAATTGGAAGCGGAACAATTTTTCAACGAACACGAGTTGGGGACCATTACCGTTTTGAGCGACCTGATCTTACCTTCCAATGATATATTTGGCAGCGCAACGGAAGCAGGGGTACCGAATTTTATCGAATTCATGGCCAAGGATATTCCGGAGATGCAAACCACCGTCAGAGGCGGGCTCATGTGGTTGGACCACCAGAGCAATACCCAATTCAGAACAGAATTCAAATCGGCTTCGGAAGACCGGCAAAAACAACTATTGGATACTATTGCCTATCCAGATATATTGGTTCCGGAGGCCTCACGTCCTTTGGGAATGCAATTTTTTTCCTTGATGCGAAATTTGGTGCTTACGGGTTATTATACTTCAGAAATCGGGATAGAAGATTTGGGTTATAAGGGCAATACGCCCAATGTCTGGGACGGCGTACCCGAAGACGTATTGAAACAGCACGGCGTAGCTTACGAGAAAGAATGGCTGGCAAAATGCATAGATCAAAGCAAAAGGGGGGTCATGGCCGAGTGGGATGAAAATGGAAAGCTGTTGACGTAAAAGTTTGTTGCATTCTTTTAAAACTATTTAATAGGCTTCTCTAATTTCTAAAGGCCTTTAGAAGTATTCAACAGTTTTTTCTTACAAACATGACGATCGTCATATTTATGTTTAAGCACTTAGGTTACTTTTGAATAACGCTAAAGTCGAATTTAAATGTAAATACTTAAAAATAAATGCATTATACTTATTTAAAAAATCCGAGATAATTTTAAAACTTTAACAGATTTTAACTAATTTTAGAATATGAAACGCTTTTTGCATAAAATAATAGCCACTGGTTTGACGTTCGCAGTACTTTTTGCGACTACTTCATTTAACGTGGATATGCATTATTGCTGTGACAAATTGGTAGATGTTGCGGTTTTCGGGAAAGCAACGTCCTGTGGTCAAATAATTCAAAAACCTGAAGAACCTACAAAAAAATGCTCTATCGGATATACAGACGACTGTTGCAGTAATGAGTCTTTTATTCATCAAGGCGATAATAATCTCAAAACGGTTTCTTTTGAACTGAATGCCGAGAATTTTGTTTTTCTACATACTTTTTTCTACACATATATTAACCACTTCGAAGGACTTGAAAGCAAGGTCGTTCATTTTTTACCTTATGACCCCCCTTTTATAGAGAAGGACGTACTTGTGCTTTACGAAACTTTCCTTATTTGATTTTTATTTAGACAGATTATTGTTTTAATAATCTGTGCTTCCTATTGGCCAATCCTACATTTGGCCCCTCTTGTCGCACCCATTTTCCAGCGGCACACTCATCCCTATTGGTCAAAGTGCCAAATAGTTTAGAGCCCTTGTGGGTTTAAGCAATTATAACATTCAATAAAAACTAAAGTATGGATTCTCAAAGAGAATACTGGATCAAGAACATGGTTTGCAGTCGGTGCCTTAAAGTCATAAAGCAAGACCTTAGGGAAATAGATGTAGATGTTCTTTCCCTTGAACTAGGCAAACTAACGATTCGAATCACTACTGAAATCGATAATAAAATCGATTTAAAAATAGCTGAGGTGCTTCACTCTAACGGATTTGGAATTGCAAAAAACGAAGAGGAAATGATTGTTGAGAACATCAAAATCACCTTGATTGAAATGGTAACGGGGCTTCCCTTACACATTAAGGAAAAGACTTCCGAACATTTGGCGGCAGAACTGCATCGGGACTATAAGATGTTGAGCAAGATTTTCTCAAAAAAGGAGAACATCACGATTGAAAAGTACTTCATAAAACTAAAAATCGAAAGGGTCAAAGAGCTCATACAGTTGCAACAGCTAGTATTTTCAGATATTGCCTATCTGCTCGATTACAGTAGCGTGAACCACTTATCCAGACAGTTCAAGAACGTTACCGGATTAAGTATGACGGATTATAAAAATAGTCAAATCTGGGAAAGGAGTTTCCTTGACGAAATTATATAGATAAAAACGAAAATCATGCAGATGTAAACATTCAATAAAAAATAATTTTACTAACAATTAAATACGAATAAAATGAAAAACAATAGAGATGTACGGAGTTGGACCATGGCGATGGTCATAGGTTTATTATTTCTTGGGTTCAATAGCCAAGCCCAAGACATATGGGTAGCACCGGCCAGTGCCGATAAGCTTGTCAACCCATTAAAGGGTGATGTCGATGCGGCAGCAACCGGAAAAAGGACGTACAGAATGCTCTGTGTGGTCTGCCATGGGGCCAAGGGTAAGGGCGATGGCGTAGGGGGTGCAGGATTAAAACCTAAACCAACCGATTTGACCAGTGCCGAGTTCCAAGCCCAGACCGATGGTGCCATTTTCTGGAAAATAGAGGAGGGACGCTCCCCTATGGCTTCCTACAAAACAGCGCTCCCGGAAAAGAAACGCTGGGAATTGATTAACTATATAAGAACATTAAAATAATGAAAAAACTAATATATTTTCTAATAGTAGTGGTCTTAGGTACTACTGCATATGCGCAGACCTATAACACATTTGAACCGAGCAAGACCCAATTTATGATCCGGGGTTATGGACACACGGGATTTGAGTACATGGATTCAGGGGATGAAACAGAATCAACATTTTTGGGTGCGGCTTTCGCCCCGATCTTTCTCTATAAACATTCGGACAGGCTGATGTTCGAAGCAGAACTGGAGTTTGTGTTGGAAGGAAACGAACTGGAAACCGGTTTGGAATATGCAGACGTTATGTACGTGCTTAATAGGAACATGACCGTTAGGGCCGGTAAATTTCTATTGCCCTTTGGAACATTCATGGAACGCTTGCATCCGGCATGGATTAATAGACTACCCACAAGACCTCTTGGTTTTGGTCATGATGGAATAGCACCTTCCTCAGGTATCGGGGTGGAATTAAGGGGGGCATTTAATCTAGGAGGCCCTACCTTGAACTATTCTGTGTATACCACGAACGGTCCACGGCTCAAGGATGGTAG
Source organism: uncultured Maribacter sp. (assembly GCF_963975365.1). Classification (GTDB taxonomy): domain Bacteria; phylum Bacteroidota; class Bacteroidia; order Flavobacteriales; family Flavobacteriaceae; genus Maribacter. Next base: position 271,741 of record NZ_CAXBGF010000003.1, read on the forward strand.
TTTAGAACCTGAAGAAGCGGGTATGCTCCAGTTCCAGAATTACGAGGACAATAACTTGGCCAAGGCCTATGGTGGACGTTTAGGCTTACTGCCCTTTTCGGATTCTTCAACGGAAATCGGCTTTTCAGCATATTCTACAAGTGGAGCGGGGGAAGAAGATTCGGAATATGAAGATATAGGTGCATTCCTTTATGCCTTGGATTTTTCCTTTGTCAAACAAATATCGGAAATAGGCGGCGTAGTTGACGTAAAGGCTCAATATAATAGTTCTAATGTGGATACGGCAACTTATATAGAACTGGAGGATGGTATTGCCGAAGAGTACTCCTTTGATAACCAAAGTAATTCCTTTTATGGGCAATTGAGCTATCGCCCTACCATGGCAAGCAGTGACTTTGTCAAGAAATTGGAATTTGTCGGAAGATATTCGGATTTCAACGCTCCTGAAGGGGCCGAATGGGAGGAAAAATCAGTTCAATATGCCTTCGGCCTTAATTATTGGTTAAGCTGGCGTTCCGTAGTCAAGCTGAGTTATCAGACTACCGAAACGGAAGGGGGTCATGATAGTGACGGAATAACTAATACGGACGGATTGTTTCTGCACTGGGCCATAGGATTTTAAAAGAACCATAAAAACAACAAAATGAAAATTATATATAAAATATCTAGGGCCTTGGCCTTAATAGCAATAGTAGGTTTGACGCTGGTAGCGTGCTCTTCAACGAAAAATAAATATACGGATGTGCCCACTGATTCAGTTGCAGATGCATCCGATGAATTTAAGATAGAGAAATCAGGGGCTCAGCTTTGGGGAGAAACTTGTAATCGGTGTCACATCGCTCCCTCTCCAGCTGATTATAACGACACGGATTGGGAGACCATTAGCCTTCATATGCGAGTCAGGGCCAACCTTACGGAAAAGGAAAGTAAGAAGATTGAGGAATTCCTCAAATCGGCAAATTAAAATGGCTAGAAATATTCCCATAATTATTTCAGTCGAAAAGCGATAGGGACAAATAGAAGCACGAATCCTACAATGGGACAATGCAAAATAGTACAAATTTAAAATAGAATATAATGGACAAATTACCAAAAATTGCGTTACCAGCAGTAATTATTCTGATTGTGCTGATTGTTTTAATTACAAAATCTGCCGTGACAATCGATTCAGGACAAGCCGGTGTGTTGTACAAAACTTTTAGTGGAGGCGTTGTGACCGACGAACCACCTATGGGCGAGGGTTTTCACATCGTGGCACCCTGGAACAAGGTTTTTATATATGAGGTCAGACAGCAGGAAGTTTTTGAAAAAATGCAGGTGCTTTCTTCTAACGGATTGGAGATTAAACTGGACGCCTCCGCTTGGTTTGAACCAAAGCGGGAATTTTTAGGAAAGCTTCACCAAGAAAAAGGGTCGGAATACATTCAACGCGTACTATTGCCTACGATACGATCGGCTGCTAGAAGCGTTGTGGGACGCTATACTCCAGAGCAATTGTATTCGAGTAAGCGAGATGCTATACAGGCCGAGATTTACGAAGAGACCAAAAAAATCGTTGACGGACAGTACATTCAACTCAATGAGATATTAGTACGGGATGTCACTTTGCCAGGTACCATAAAGGAAGCTATCGAGCGTAAGCTAAAACAAGAACAAGAGTCGTTGGAGTATGAATTTCGTTTGGTTACAGCTAAAAAGGAAGCTGAAAAAGTAACCATTGAAGCTCAAGGAAAAGCGGACGCGAATAAAATTTTAAGTGCTTCCTTGACCGATAAGATATTACAAGACAAGGGTATCGATGCAACATTGGAACTAGCGAAGTCACCTAACTCGAAAGTAGTCATAGTTGGCAGCGGTGATTCTGGACTACCATTAATATTGGGAAATAATTGATTTTTTGGATTGAAGGGAAAATTTGAGCATAAAGTGTGACCCCGAAACTTGGGGGGCAAGTAAAAGAAAAAGTTAAAACGAATGAAATAAATCTTAAATCAAATACAATGAAAAAAGCAACACTAATTTTTATGACAATCGGGCTGGTATCCTTAAATAGTTGCACCCAGAAAACAGACGTTAATTCAATTCTTGAAAATTCGGAAACAAAGACTGAAATTTTTAATGCGATTGCGAACAACCATAGTTATATGATGCAGTTTATGGAAAACATGCAAAGTAACGAGCATGCGATGCAGATGATGAAGGGTGACAGTCAGATGATGGGCAGCATGATGCAAGGCGGTGGCATGCAAATGATAATGAAAGACAGCATGATGATGAAAAACATGATGCAGTCCATGATGAAAGATGGAAAGATGATGGGCAATATGATGCAAATGATGCATAAAAAGGGCATGATGAGCAAAGACTGTATGGAGTCCTGTAAGCAGATGATGGGCGAAAAGGCAATGGACATGAAAGATATGGGGATGATGGATGAAAATGAAATAGATGCGATAGAACAAGCCCAACCCGAATTGAGTAAAAGCCAAAGTCATGGCGATCATCATTAGAGAAGATAACATTTAACACTAAACATAAAAATTATGAAAGGTCATTGGATATGGATGGTTATCGGTTGTGGATTGCCACTGCTACTAATATTTTTCGCTCCCGCATTGGGTATTACTGGATATAACGGGCTTTTTGGATTTATCATCCTGATGTTTTTAGTACACCTTTTTATTCCGCATGGTGGTCATGGTCGGCATAATCATTCGGAACAGAATGACAAGCAACACGAAGACGGTGAAGCGAAACCGCTAGAAGAAACCAAGGAGGAACATAAGGGTCACCGCCATCATTAATATAAAGAAGAGTCAGATGAAACATAAATATCAAATAAACGGAATAAGCTGTGGCGGATGTGTATCACGGGTAAGAAAAACCTTGGAAGCACACCCGGATATTGAGAAAACGGAAATCTTTTTAAGCCCAAAAGGAAAGACGATCATAAGTATGAAGGAGAAACTTTCGGTAGAAGATTTGCAAGAGCAACTCAACAAACTTGAGGGCTATACCATTACAGAAATCATTTAAAAAGAATAGTAACTATAAAATTAAGAACATGTTTTACAAAGATGGATTTTTTTGGGGAATGCACCTTATCTGGTGGGCAATTTGGATCGTGGCCTTAGGCTGGATCTTCTTTGCCCCTTCCAGCACAACTTACACGGAAACCATGGAAGACGATTCGGCCACAATGCTCAAAATCCGGTTTGCCAAGGGGGAGATTTCCAAGGAGGAATATGAGCGGTCAAAGGAACTTTTAAAAGCGGACAAATAGTCCAGCAACAAACAACTATTAATCTTTAAATCTGAAACTATGCATTTTTTCAATGGACACTGGGGCGGTATGCACTTCGTATGGTGGATCATATGGTTGATCCTATTAATCTGGGTCTTCTTTGTTCCATATGACATCCCCTACCGAAAATTAAAGAAGGAAAATCCTTTAGCAATTCTTAAAAAAAGATTTGCCAATGGTGAAATTACAAAAGAGCAATTTGAAGAATCAAAAAGGATTCTAAAATCCGAATAGTGTCGTGTCAAAGTTGACGTAACACTAATATCAATAAAATTTAACAATTAAAATAAATCAAAATGAAAACGAAGACCAAAAAAGCCCTAGGAATTGTATTGGCTGTTTTTACGTTATCGGCCTGCGCACAAAAACAGGAAAGTGCTGTAAAGGATATGCTCAAGGATCCAGCACAACAAGAGAAGGTCTTGGCATTGATGGTGGAAGACCACGATTTGGGTAAAAAGTATGTTACCAAGATGATGGCTAACCACCATGCCACGGGCATGATGGTGGACGAACTCGTAAACGCTGCGGCAAACGATACGATTCTTGCCAGTAAACTGAGCGATATGATTACTGTGTACCCTGAGCTTATGTTGCTGACCAGCCACCATTTTATGCCGGTCATCGCCAACGACAGCCTTTTGAGCGATACCTTTTGCGACCATGTTTTGGAGAATGAAAATCTGAAAATGACCATGCACGAAAAGATGGAGTACAAAAAGAGTCTAGAAAAGAACCATTAATTAAAATTTTGGTTTAGTAAAATGAGTCATTACTCTGCAAATGAATTTGCAACAACTATTAACATAAAAACAAGAATCATGTATCGATTAAACGTAAAAAAACTTGGTTTTGCCTTCGGTCTCACAGGGGCTTTAATTTATTTGGGCTGTATGGTCGTCATGGCTACCGCAGGACAAGAAGGGAGTATATTATTTTTCAATAGCCTATTGCACGGTCTGGACACGACCAATATTATAAGAATGGATGTTCCTCTTATCGAAGCATTATTCGGTATCGTTCAAACATTCATTTTGGGGTGGCTTATTGGTGCTTGTATTGGAGGATTTTATAATGCTCAACTTAAAAAATAATAATAACAACTTATGGATAGAAGAGACTTTTTAGGAACTGGTGCCGCATCCACCGCTGGCATGTTGTTTTTTCCAGGCAATCTGCTTGCAGAAAGTGCCAAGGAAGAGAATAAGCAACGCTTGGTACGGCAATTGCCATATACAATGGATGGCGAATGGAAGGAATTTGAACTTTACATAGACCTGCATACACACGAACCGGCACCGGGTTTTAAATACCATACGTTAGCCTTTAACGATATGGTTCCAGGCCCTGAAATAAGGGTCAACGCCGGGGATAAGGTGCGGGTAAAGTTCACGAACAGAACCGATCTGAACCATACCATTCATTGGCACGGACTCTATGTGCCATGGCGTATGGACGGGGTACCTTTTGTGACACAACTTCCCGTAATGCCCAAAAATGAATTTATCTATGAGTTCGTAGCAGAACCGGAAGGCACCCATTTTTACCACTGTCATTGGGGCACGCTCATGCACATGCAGGCCGGTATGTTCGGTAGCGTGATCGTAGAAAACCCCGATGACCCTATTAAAAAGAAATTCCCTTATGAGAGGGAATATACACTAGTGTATTCCTCCCATGATACCAACTATATCCGTGAAGAGATGAACAGTATGCTGGAGCGAATGAAGCAACGGAGCTTTTTGATGAAAGAGGGAAGGTTTACCAGTGAACAATGGGCCGTTTTTGATAATAAGGAGCAATTACTGGATAGTATGGAGAAAGGCTACCAACCTCCCTACTTGAACAATAGAAGATCAAATTCAGATCTACCACAGGCCAATTGGTTTACGGTAAATGGCAAGTCCTATCCTTCTACACCCTATTTATTTATCAAGTCTGGCGAGAACATCAGAATACGTTTGATAAATGCCGGTGCCGAAACACACCATTTACATCTGCATGGCCATGATTTCTGGATGGTAGCCGATGACGGGGTGCCCATCGAACATCCTTGGAAGAGAAATACCGTTCCATTGACCCCTGGTAAGACCTTCGATATTGTTGTTGAGGGTAAAAATAGAGGCATTTGGACCTTTCACGACCATGACACCCGTAAAGTGACCAATAACGGACTGTATCCCGGGGGCAATTTGTTGGCTTTGGTCTATGAGGACCTACCGGAAGATGAGCTTATTATTTCCAAGTATTCCGGTAATCCAATGTACAATCCAAAAGCGGGGATGTCCGATATGAAGGGAATGAAATCCATGGAAAAAAATGAAATGAACGGTATGGATAAAATGATGTTCGGGCAGGATAAATTACCCAAAATAGCCCTGGACGAGTAGCAAATCTGCAATTAGAAACTAGAATTAAAATGAAAAATTTACTATATATCATAATATTTATATCAGGTTGGGGCTATGCTCAAATTACCCCAGAATTTGAAATAGGTGCAAAAGGCGTTTTTTCCGGAAACCTGAATTTCAACTCTGACGAGTCCAGTGCCGTTTCCGATTTTTCCGATACGCAATTATTAATGGGCCTACGGCAAAAACTGTATAATGATTGGAGGGCACAATTTGTATTGGGCTTACAGTTTCCGGATGCGAATTCGAATTTGGGACAAGTTTTTTACAATAACATTTTCGTTCGCCTAGAGGATAAAAAGAACATTTTCAAGGTCGGCCGTACCCTGGCACAGACGAATCTAAATGAATTTCCGACCCTTCGGGACGATGATGCGCAACGCTTTACCTACGCCCTGAACCCGTTTTCGGATGGGGTGAATACAGAACGGGACCAGTATGCAAATGTGCTCGAATATGCGCGCGTCTTCAAGCAACGTTTCTTTGTCTCGGTGCATGGCGAAAATTTTTATGACAGCACCGAACCAGACGACTTTAGGTTGAACTCCATGGGGTTGACCCTTCTCTACAGAGTGCCCGAAAGCCAACGGTGGAACCGTAACGTCTTACAGGAAATCGGGTTGAGCTATAACAACTATTTTACCGATAGGTCTGGGTATTCCAATGATTTTGATGCTTCGGTAAAAAATCTATTGTTTAGTACTACCATCAACTTGAAACCAGATCCTATCAACTTTGTGGACTTCAGGTTTCAGGCCATACAAAATTTTGGTTGGGACGAGGTAACCACACTTAACGACTATTTTGATTATACCCGAACAGAATCAACGACCCTTTTCGGAACGGTACGCTATCTAAAGCAAAAATTGGAGCGACCGCATTATCAATTGGCCATAGGTGGTGGTTACAAGTCCCTATCGAATTTAGGGTTAGATTCCGACCAGTTCATGTTTATTGCCAACGGATTCTATCGTCTTGGGCAAGACTTCGACATCGGGTTACAGTATCGGTACTCAGATAATAAAGGATTAACGGAAATTTTGTTCGGAAAAAGTGAGCACCGTGTGCAGCTGGCCTTGGTGTATTCCTTTAGTAAAATATTCAACAAACAGTTCGGCGACAGGGAAGACCTGTTGAATCTGGAACATAATTATATCAAATAATAGATGATGGAGCAAAAAAGGCCGGGACAAAAATTAAAGATTATTTTGATTCATGTTTTTATTGGAGCAGGCGTCTTCTATTTCCTGGTGCACCCTTTCACTATGGTAATCTATTGGTTCGAATATAGTAATACGCCTTTTTCAACGGCACGCTTTCTAGAAATTTTAAACAAGCGTGTTCTAGAATCCTTCAGCTTTAATATGTGGGGAATGGGCGGCCTGCTTACAATTTTCGGAATTGTACTGGGACTGTTTACGGGATTGACTTGGATTCATCTCAAAAATAAAAATAGCCTCATAGGCAAGCAACAGCGCTTATTACAGAGAGACATTACCGAAATTATCGCAGATGGCGAAAACGAAAAGGTAGAATTTAAGTCATCGATTCGCTATGATTATTTTAGGAAAACCACCAACCGCGAGCTGGAATTGGTCATTGCCAAGACCATTGTAGGTTTTATGAACGCGAAAGGCGGAAAATTAATTATAGGCGTTGACGATGATGGAAACGTTTTAGGTCTGGAAAAGGATTTTAAAACCCTTAAACACAAAAACAGGGATGGCTACGAGCGGGAGGTTTACAGGATTATATCCACTCAACTGGGGCACGAGGCCTGTTTCAGCAACCATATTTCTTTTTATGTCGTCAATGAAAAGGAAATATGTGTCATAGACATTGAACCCTCAAGAGAACCGGCTTATGTAAACGATGGTGCGGGCACGACTTTTTACGTGCGCACCGGTAACGCTACATATCCCTTGACAGTAAAAGAAACCGTGGATTATTTAAAAACCCAAAAAGTATAGAATTATGCAATACGTCTGGTTCATATGGTCGCTTATTCTCCTTGCCCTTTGGGGCTTGGTTTACCTTTTGAAAAAGGATTCCAGGAAGGAAATGCTCAAAATGAGTTGGATTACAATGCCCTTTGGGCTTACAGAGCCTTTGTTCATTCCTGAATATTGGTTTCCCCCATCGTTGTTCGATTTAGCCAAAAAAACAGAATTTGATATCGAAAGTTTGATTTTCTCTTTCGCCATAGGCGGAATAGGTACGGTACTCTACAACCTTATTTTTAAAAGAGGCCTTGCCGAAATACCACATAGCGAGCGCAGTCACCAAAGACATCGTTTGCATATTTATATACTATTTATACCTGTCATCGTGTTTGGTATTCTAGCGCTATTTACATCGCTCAATCATATTTATTGCGGCAGCATAGCGTTGTTCGTAGGTGGATTGGCAACAATGTACTGCCGCCCAGATCTGAAAAGAAAAATTTGGGTTGGGGGAATTCTGTTCACGGTATTGTACTTCATTTATTTCGGAAGCATTCTTCTGATCTATCCACAATATGTGAGGCTGTTCTGGAACCTTGACAACCTGACCCATATTCTTGTCTTGGGCATTCCCATTGAAGAATTGTTGTTCGCGTTCACTTTCGGAATGTACTGGTCTGGGCTGTACGAGCACCTGTATTGGCGAAAACTCATTCAAACTGAAATTATAATTCCACTTAAAAATTAGCACTATGAAACCTATTCCATTACATCAGATAAACAGTAATTTCCAAGTCGTGACCATTAGAAATCCAATGGGCAGATTATCCATTGGTGTATTAATCCTGTTACTGTCTTCAATACTATTTCTATCCTGTTCCAACAAGAAAAAGAAAGTTGCCGAAAGTGTAACCCAGCCAACTGTTGAAACATCCCTAACAGTAAATGAAGGCGTTGCTTCATCCGAAAACTATGAAATCGTCCCCAACGATAAAGTTTGTATGGTCAACGATAGGTTTATGGGTGTGGCGCAAATACCTATTGAAGCCAACGGAACTACCTACTACGGTTGTTGCGAAAATTGTGTTGAAAAATTACAGAAAAACTTGGATGATGTCCGCTTCGGAAGCAATCCACTTAGTGATAAAAAAGTTGATAAAGCTTCAGCAATTATTGTTCAAGATAAAAACAGCGGAAGTGTGTTTTACTTCTCATCCAAGGAAGATGCCAAAACATTTATAAACGAGAATAAAGGATAAAATCCTTCATTCATAAAAATTCAAATTATGAAAATAGTATTGGCAATAGATGGTTCTGACTTTAGTAAGATTGCAATAGATGAACTTGCGGCGATGCCATTGCCGTCAGGTACCGAAGTACAAATCTTATCGGTTTTTGAGAGCCCTGTTCTGGCGACTTCAGGGGCTGTCTCCATGGGTGGTGGGCTCGGTAATTATTATGAAGATGCCTTGTCCCGAGCAAAAAAATCAACAGAAGAAATCGTCGACCGAGCGGTCCAAGTATTAAAAGAAAAAAATCCCAGACTATCAATAACAACGGCAGTTGTGACAGGTTGGCCTAAAAACGCAATCTTGGAAGAGGCAGAAGCCTTTAACGCAGATTTAATAGTTGTAGGATCACAAGGCCACGGGGCGGTATCCAGGTTTCTGCTCGGGTCGGTTTCCCAGTCAGTGGCAATGCACGCCCACTGTTCGGTCATGATTGCACGAAAACGCGGAATGAACAAGAAGGACCAATAATAAATATTGGTTATAGGCTGCAAAATGAAAGACAGTGTATCATCCAAAAAAACAAATCATGAAAATAGTATTAGCAATAGACGGTTCGGACTTTAGTAAGGTAGCCATAGATGAACTTGCGGCGATGCCGTTGTCTGCGGGTACCGAAGTATGTATTTTGAATGTGTTCGAAAATCCCATGTTGGCCGCTCCCGGCGTCCTACCATTCGGTGGCACGCTTGGCAACTATTATGACGAAGCCGTTTCCAATACAAGGAAATTGGTGGAAGATACTGTTAATGATGCCTCAAAATCATTAAAGGAAAAGAACGATGCTTTGTCCATAAAAACAGCAGTAATCGACGGGCTTCCCAAAAGTGCAATTTTGGAAAAGGCGGAAGCCTTTGACGCCAATTTAATAGTTGTCGGATCACAGGGCCATGGCACATTTTCTAGATTTTTGCTCGGCTCGGTTTCCCAGTCCGTGGCAACACATGCCGACTGTTCCGTCTTGATAGCACGGAAACGCCATTCGAAAGAGAAAAATAATCAGTAAAAAGTTAATGAAACAGAATCAAATGTTAAACGGTATCGACGATCATGCATGCAAAATGACGGAAGCAATCTGCTTACCAAATTCCACGCTGCCACGGGTAGTTATAGTTGGTGGTGGCTTTGCGGGCCTGGCATTGGTGGAAGGGCTCAAAAACAAAGATGTTCAGGTCGTGCTGATAGACCGCAACAACTTTCATCAATTTCAACCCCTATTTTATCAGGTAGCCACTAGCGGCCTCGAACCCGATAGTATTGTGTTCCCTTTTAGAAAACAAATTAAGGGGTATAAGAATGTGAGCTTCAGGCTGGCCGAGGTAAAGGAAATTCAAGCCTCTACCAATACTGTCATAACGGACAAAGGAAAACTTACCTACGATTATCTGGTCTTAGCAACGGGAACCAAGACCAACTTCTTTGGTATGGAAGAAGTGGAAAGAAATAGTTTGGGCATGAAGGATATCCGGGATTCCCTAAATATCCGCCACATGATGCTGCAAAACTTGGAGCAGGCCGCGATTACATGCGATGATGAGGAACGCGATGCCCTAACCAATTTTGTAATCGTGGGCGGTGGCCCTGCAGGAGTAGAAATGGCAGGTGCACTAGCTGAGTTTTGCAAATACATCCTTCCAAAGGACTACCCCGAGTACCCTTCTTCCATTATGAACATTTATTTAGTAGAAGCGAATAATGAACTACTCATGGCGATGTCGGAAAAAGCTTCTTCAAAAACACTGACCTATTTGGAAAATCTGAATGTGAAAGTATTGTTGAAAGAATCCGTAAGTGCTTACGACGGTACGGTCGTGCAAACCAAAAGCGGGAAGACAATTTTGGCCAGAAACCTTATCTGGACAGCAGGCGTAAAAGGGGACTTCCCAAAGGGTATCGATGAGAAGCATGTAGTCAAGGGAAATCGCTTAAAAACCGATGCATATTTAAAAGTGGATGGTCAAGAAAACATTTATGCCATTGGGGATATTGCCGCCCTGATTTCCGAAGAGACCCCAAAAGGCCACCCACAAGTGGCACAGGCAGCTATGCAGCAAGGAAAATATCTTGCCCTTACATTGACAGGGCTCATCAACGATAAGCCATTAAGCCAATTTAATTATAAGGATAAAGGGTCTTTGGCTACCGTGGGTAAGCGAAAAGCAGTTGCCGATTTGGGGAAATTGAAGTTTGCCGGATATTTTGCCTGGTTGCTATGGTCAATTGTGCATCTAATGTCTATCAGCGGATTTCGAAACAAATTATTGGTGGGCTTTAATTGGGCCATCAGTTATTTTACTTATGAAAAAAGCAATAGGGTCATTATTAGGAATTTCAAACGTGATGCTACTACGGAAACCCGATCAAAAGAGAATTTCAAAAATGATTTGGAAAAGGATATAGCCACAAAAAAAACCACTATTGATGCCTAAACAGGATACAAATAACGGCATTATTAAATTCTTCGGAAATACGGCCAAAGAACTCAATAACAGCGGTGTTATTCTCTTTATCACGGTCGTTTTCGCAATGGTCTGGGCCAATTCGCCATGGAAGGAATATTATATCGACTTAATGCAAACCGATATTGCCTTTACCATTGGCAGCCTTCAGCTATCGGAGCCGCTGTTGTTATGGATCAACGATGGTTTAATGGCCCTTTTCTTTCTACAAGTCGGTCTAGAGCTGAAACGTGAAATAATCGGGGGTAAACTTTCATCCCCAAAGAATGCGGTATTACCGATTGGCGCCGCTATCGGCGGTATGGCAATTCCTGCCCTTATTTATTTTATGTTCAACAGCTCGGGCGAAGCTTCAAATGGTTGGGGCATTCCCATGGCCACGGACATTGCCTTTTCCCTAGGAGTATTGGCCCTTGTCGGGAAAAGACTGCCAGCCGCTTTAAGGGTTTTTCTTATTACGTTGGCGATAGTGGACGATTTGGGCGGTGTCTTGGTCATTGCCCTTTTCTATACCTCCGATATATCAGCAATGGACCTGCTACATGGGCTATTGTTCTTCGGTGCTTTGATTATCGGCAATTATGCGGGAGTGAGAAGCACCTGGTTTTATGCCATCATCGGTATCGGTGGTGTTTGGTTGGCCTTCTTTTTTTCAGGAGTACACCCAACCATTGCCGGAATTCTTACCGCATTTGCAATTCCGAGCAGGGTGAAAATTAAGGAGAACATCTTTTTGGAGCGTTTGGATAATCTTCATAAAAGATTTCAAGAAACCAAATCGATAAAGAGTACGCTTATCTCAAAAACACAGTTGGAGATATTGGAGGATATCAAGACCATAAGTTCAGAGGCGGAGACTCCCCTTCAAAAATTTGAAAGGTCCTTAAACCCCATAGTGAGCTTCGTCATTCTTCCCTTGTTTGCTTTGGCAAATGCAGGAATACATCTTCACGGGGATTTGTTTAAAGTACTATCCAGTCCCATTAGCTTGGGGATTGGCCTAGGTTTGATTTTTGGAAAATTTATCGGTATTGCCGCTTTTTCAAGAATACTGGTCGCACTTAAATTGGCCAAGCTTCCGGAAAACGTGAATTGGAGCATGATCTATGGTATAGCTTTTCTTGGCGGTATCGGTTTTACGATGTCACTATTTATAAACGAACTGGCCTTCACGGATGAGTCTTTGATATTCACGGCCAAGGTAAGTATTCTATTCGCTTCTATGATAGCCGGCATCATTGGCTCTGTCATTTTAATGAAAAGTTCAAAGAAACTACAAAAATCACAAATAACATAAAGATGAAAAGTACCAAAGGCAAAAATGATAAGCTTTCCCTAATAGGTTCCATATCCCTTGGTACCGGTGTAATGATTGGTGCTGGCATATTCGTTCTTATGGGGCAAATAGCCGAGTTGGTGGGCGATCTGTTCCCGATTGCTTTTATCGCTGGTGCCATCGTGGTAGGTTTCAGCTCCTATTCCTACGTAAAGTTCTCAAATACCTTTCCATCTTCGGGAGGTGTTGTCAAATTCTTCAATAAATCCTATGGGCCGGGAACCACAACTGGTCTCTTTTCTTTGTTGATGTATGTGTCAATGGTGGTCTCGCAAAGTTTGGTAGCGGGTACTTTTGGGGCCTATACGCTTCGGTTGTTCCCAGAAAGTTTTGCCGGTTATGCATCCGTTCTTGGTATTCTCCTTCTGGTAACTGCTTACGTCATAAATATTTTAGGCAACAAAGTTATTGGCGCAACGGCAACATTCACAGCAATTATCAAAGTGGCGGGTATTGCATTGCTCGCCATTGCCGGCCTTATAGTTTCCGGGTTTGCTGATATGACAGGGAACTATATTCCCAAAAATTCCGAAGCGTTGCCACAAGGATTCAGCTTTGTAGCTGCATTGGCGTTGTCAATCCTTGCCTACAAAGGATTTACAACAATCACAAATCAAGGTGGGGACATTAAAAATCCCCATAAAAATCTTGGACGTTCCATTGTGTTTTCCATTTTTATTTGCACTGTCATATATGTAGCCTTGGCACTTGCCGTTGCAGGAGGTTTGAGCATCCCTGAAATAATCAAGGCAAAGGACTATGCCTTGGCCGCAGCAGCAGAACCTGTTTTTGGGGAATGGGGTTTATGGTTTACCATAGCAATCGCTATTGTAGCAACCTTTTCAGGCGTTATCGCCAGTGTGTTTTCGGCATCGCGCTTATTGGGGATGTTGAGCAATATGAAACAGGTACCGTCCTTAAAAAGAATGGGCAATTTTAAAAATCCCGCTCTCATATTCACGGTTTCCCTTGCGATTTTACTCACTGCCCTTTTCGATTTGACAAGGATTGCTTCCATAGGAGCTATTTTTTATCTTATTATGGATATTGCTATCCACTGGGGGCTGTTCCGCCATCTAAAAAAAGAAGTGAAATTTCAACCCATCATTCCGTTAATAGCCATTGTAATGGATATTGTAGTACTGACGTCCTTCCTTTATATAAAATATCTAAACGATCCAATGGTACTCATCGTAGCAGCAATTGGAATTATCCTAATACTTGTTGCGGAACGGTTTTTTATGAATTCGCATACAGACGATAAAGGTAACATGTCGATGGGAATGGAAACTACAAATAGTAAAAACAATAAAACTTAATTAATTAAAAACCCAATTTATATGAAAAATATAGCAGTTATAGGATATGGCGTAATCGGAAAAAGAGTAGCCGATGCCATCAACGTACAAGATGATATGAAACTTAAAGGTGTTTGCGACGTCATCAGTGATTGGCGGATACAGAACGCCGTAAGAAAAGAGTATGAGATCTATGCGGCAACCGCCGATGCCGAAAAACAAATGGAGGCTTCCGGTATTTCGGTAAAGGGCAATATGCAAGGCCTATTGGATAAAGTGGACCTCGTGGTCGATTGTACCCCAAAGAACATAGCGGCCAAGAATGTTGAAATGTATAAGAAACAAGGTATAAAGTTCATTGTCCAGGGTGGCGAAAAACACGAAACCACGGGCCATTCCTTTAGTGCGGAAAACAATTACAAATCCGCTGTAAATCTTGATGCTACAAGGGTGGTTTCCTGTAACACCACCTCTATATTAAGAACATTGACCGCCTTAAAAAAAGCCGATTTATTGGACTACGCAAGGGGTACCTTGTTAAGAAGGGCCACCGATCCTTGGGAAAGTCATTTGGGAGGCATCATGAACACTATGGTTCCTGAAAGGGATATCCCCAGCCACCAAGGGCCCGATGCACAGAGCGTTGATCCCGATTTGGATGTGATTACTTCAGCGGTAAAAGTGCCCGAAACCCTGAGTCATATGCATTATTGGAACGTGAAATTGAAAAATCAAGTTACCAAGGAAGAAGTGCTCAACGCCTTTAAAACTTCGAGCCGTATTAAATTGATACGCTATGATCAAGGTCTGGTTTCAAACAACACCATCAAGGAAATGTTCATGGATATGGGCAGACCTTGGGGCGATATGTACGAGGTAGCCCTTTGGGAAGATATGCTCAAGGTAGTTGGCGACGAACTTTTTTATGCCTATGTGGTGGATAACCAAGCGATTGTTATTCCCGAGACCCTAGATGCCATTCGTGCACTTACCGGCATTGAGACCGATGCCCATAAATCTATAGAAAAGACCAATAAAAGTCTTGGTATTAATCAATAGCAACAACAATGAAAACATACGAAAATATAGTGGAACAGCTAGGGGACAAAGCGCCCTTTTATCTGGATCATGTTAGCGAAAAAATCACCAAAGATGAACTGCAATTGCCCGATGCTGATTTTGTCTCCAAAGTTTTTGTCAATAGTAATCGGAATCCTCAAGTGCTTCGAAGCCTTGCCCAATTGTACGGGCATGGCAGTCTAAAGGATACCGGGTATTTAAGCATACTTCCCGTTGACCAAGGTATTGAGCATAGTGCCGCTTTTTCCTTTTACAAGAACCCCGATTATTTTGATCCCGAAAACATTATAAAACTTGCTATCGGAGCAGGTTGTAACGGGGTGGCTTCGACTTTTGGGGCACTGGGTCTGTATGCCCGTAAATATGCGCATAAGATTCCGTTCATTGTTAAGATTAACCACAATGAGCTACTGTCCTACCCTAATAGCTACGACCAAACCTTGTTCGGAAAGGTCAGGGACGCTTGGAATATGGGGGCTGTTGCCATCGGGGCGACCATCTATTTCGGGTCTAAGGAAAGTAATCGACAGTTAAAAGAGATTGCGGAAGCTTTTGCCGAGGCCCATAGCCTCGGCATGGCCACGATCTTGTGGTGCTACACCCGTAACGACTCCTTTAAAAAGGGTAAGGAGGACTATCACACTGCTGCGGATTTAACAGGACAGGCCAATCACCTTGGGGTAACGATACAGGCGGATATCATCAAACAGAAACTGCCTACTACTAATTACGGTTTTAAAGACCTCCAATTCGGGAAGTATGACGATGCTATGTACGAAACCCTAACGACCAAACACCCCATCGATCTGTGCCGTTTACAGGTTGCCAATTGTTATATGGGCAAAATAGGATTGATCAATTCGGGTGGAGGTTCTAAAGGAGCATCCGATATGACCGAGGCCATCACAACGGCTATCGTAAACAAACGAGCTGGAGGCTCCGGGCTTATTTTGGGAAGAAAGGCTTTTCAAAGACCTTTTAAGGAAGGGGTGGAATTGATACATGCGGTTCAGGGCGTTTACCTTGAAAAAAGAATCACAATAGCATAATACAGATATAACAATGCTCGATACGGAAATAAAATCATTAAAATCCCTTAACAACTACCTACGAAAACTGGTAGAAAATAGGCTGTGGCTCAAGGTTATCATTGCCTTGTTCCTAGGTGTTGGTGTTGGCCTGTTGTTAAGCCCCCAAAACGGTTGGATCACCAAAAGCACTGCTGATGCTCTAGGGAATTGGTTGGCCCTGCCGGGAATGCTCTTCCTTAAATTGGTACAGATGATCATGATTCCCCTGATCGTGGCTTCCATCATTACGGGCATCGCCAGTAACGATAAGGAAAATCTGAAACGGCTGGGCGGTGGTGTGTTCTTGTATTTTATATCTACCACAATTATATCGGTAACCATAGGCACAATACTGGCCTTACTCTTTAGACCGGGAAAGTATCTGCACCAACAGGCAGAAGTCGATCATGCAAATGCATTGGCCGGTACTGCCGAAAGTTCGGAACTATCATTTGGACTAAACGATATTCCGAATGCCATAACAAATTTATTGCCCGAAAACCCATTGGCATCTATTGTAACTGGCGAAATGTTGAGTATTGTAATTTTTACGATTATAATAGGCGTTGCCGTGTTATCGCTGACCGACAACTTTCTCAAACCGGTAAAGTTGCTGTTGGGGGCCATCCAGGAAATCTGTATGACGGTGGTCAAATGGGCCATGTTGTTGGTTCCGGTCGCTGTATTCGGTCTAATGGCACAGCTGACTTCGAGCGTTGGCCTGAACTCTTTGGCGGGTTTGGGTTTTTATGTGCTCGTAGTACTGATAGGATTGCTCATATTGGTCGGTATTTACCTCTTGCTGGTAAGCATCCTTGGTCGCAGCAATCCATTTAAGTTTTTACGTAAGATTACGGATGTCCAACTTTTGGCATTCTCAACAACAAGCTCTGCCGCAGTAATGCCCTTATCACTAAAAACAGCGGAGGAAGAACTCAAGGTGGATGCCTCTATCAGTAATTTTATAATTCCCATCGGAACCACCGTAAATATGGATGGGACGGCCCTTTATCAGACCATTACGACTTTGTTTATAGCCCAGGCATACGGACTTGAAATGGGCCTTCTAAATGTCATTGTTATCGTGATTACAATAGTTGCAGCTTCGATTGGAACTCCGGCCATACCGGGAGGAGGCGTGGTGATTTTGGCTTCTGTACTATCCAGTGTCGGAATTCCGGCCGAAGGAATTATCATCATCATCGGGGTGGAGCGCTTGCTTGGCATGTTCCGGTCTGCGGTCAACGTTACCGGTGACCTAACGGCCTGCATGGTATTCGATAGGTTTTATGGAAATAAACCAGGAGATGCCAAACAGAGCGATGTAAAAACAAATACAGAGTTTTCAACTGTTTAAATGTTAAAAGAAAAGGATAATGATAAAATCAATTAACAAAATAGATCTTACCCCGAAACCGGGCAAGGAGTATTGGATAAACTGTCATAGGGAATGGCGGGAGGAGATCATTTATTTTCTTATGATTGACCGATTTCATGACAGCAAAAAGCGGCATTCGAAGAATTTCGGTATCCGACATCCCGGTTTCGGGAACGAAGATCAGTTGCAAAAGCCTTTTGGGGGGACAATTAAAGGCATTATGGACAACATTGATTACATCAAAAATTTAGGCTGTACGGCCCTTTGGCTGAGCCCTGTTTTCGAAAACAATCCGGGATCCTACCATGGCTATGCCATACAGAACTATATGGACGTTGACAAACGCTGGGGCACCAAGGAAGAACTGGAAAAACTGGTGGACAAGGCACATGATCTGGATATACGGGTCTTTTTGGATATCGTTCTTCATCATTCCGGGGATAATTGGTCGTATCCTTTTGATTATGACTATTTCTATGCAGAGGGGCAACGGTTTCCACTAGGAGGTTGGCGTGAGAAAGACAGGCCGCTTCCAGTCGAACTGAGAAATCAGGAGCTGTATAACCGAAAAGGGCAGATCAGGAATTTTGATGCCTATCCCGAGACCCAGGAAGGTGACTTCTTTACCTTAAAAACATTTAGAAACGATGATTCCCCCGTTAGTGAAGATTTACAAGAGATACTGGCCAAGATACATTGTTACTGGATACGAGAGACCGATGTGGACGGTTTCCGGTTAGATGCCGTCAAGCATATGAAGGGTAGCGATATCAGTCGTTTTTGTTCTAACATACGGGAATATGCCTATTCCTTGGGGAAGAGAAACTTCTTTTTGTTCGGTGAGATTATTGGTAATGATGAGATGGGAAACCCCTATATAGGCCCCAAAATGCTGCCGGAGGACCGGAATGTATACTATGGGCTCGATTCCATTTTGGACCATCCTTTACATAGCGTATTGGCAGAAGTGATAAAAGGGAATTCATCTCCAAACAGATTGATACAGCGGTATTCTGAACTGCAAAGGAATGCCCTAAGCCGGGGCGAATATGGGGAATTCCTGGTAACCTATATCGATGACCACGATCAGGTGGGGATGGATTTTAAACACCGCTTTGGCTATAATGCCGTTCCCGAGCAAATTGTTGCGGGCATGGGCTTTCTCATTTGCGCCCTTGGCGCCCCATGTATTTATTACGGAACTGAACAAGGTTTTGAGGGCAACGGTATGGATGACCGGTATATTCGGGAAGGAATGTTCGATCCCGATGATAAACAGACGAATGTATTGAACCAAGATTCATGGATATACAAGAGAATTGCAGTCTTGGCACATCTAAGGCAGAAAGAAGCTATTCTAAAGTTCGGTAGGATGTATTTCCGGGAAACTTCAAAAAATGGACTTGATTTTCAGTTTCCCGATTGTGAGGAATGTCTTTTGGCATTTTCAAGGATTCTGCATGAGGGCGAAATTCTGGTAGTTTATAATTCTTCACCAAAGAATATCAAAGAAGAATATATAGCGATCGATAGCATTATCAACAAAGAGGGTATGCTTATGGAATGCATCTATGGCAAAAAGAAAAAAATTAGGATAGAAAAAAATATGGATAAGAACGATGGCCGTCTTTTCATCAAGGTAAAGCTCAAACCCATGGAGTTTTTGATATTCAAGAACAAGTAGCGGAAACAGAACCTCGTAACGAATTTGACCTAGGATAATGAAATACGTACAGATAAAAATAATAAAAATGGTTTTTTTGGCAGTATTGGTGATTTTAGTATCCGTTATATCGGTAGTGGGATATCAATACCTAACCGTCGTTTTGGCTCCAGAATATGATTCCGATACCATGCCCCTAAACTATGAAATAGTGGGCTCGGGCGAAAGGAACATAATCTTGATTCATGGTATGGCAGGTACTAAAAATTATTGGAAAAAGGATTTGGCGCAGGTTACCGGAAAGTACAGGCTACTTTTGGTCGACTTGTTGGGTTTCGGAGATTCGTCAAAACCCCAAAGCGAATATAGTCTCGAAATTCAGCTTGCGGCACTTGAAAACATCATCACGAAAGAAGGCTTTAATGATGGTAACACCCTTATTTTAGGCCACTCCATGGGCGCGGTAATTTCCTTGGCCCTCTTTGCAAAACACCCTAACCGGTTTGTCGGGGCTACGGTCATAGGCCTCCCTATTTTTGAAAGTAGAGATCAATTTTCCGAACAGATGTCCAGTAATTCTTTTTTCGATAAGCTCGCCGTAAGCTCCTATGGGAAGGTGTTCTGTATGCTCCACCCATTATACATTGTCAAATGGTTAAAGCCTAAAAATCTGACCGACGATGTTTTTAAAGACTCTAAAAAACATACCTGGCAGAGCTATTATAATTCGTTGAACGAGGTCATTCTCAAAACGGATCTATACGCCCTTACAAAGAGCATACGCAATCGAAAGATTCTCTTTATCCAAGGCACCGACGATAAAGTGGCACCCTTTGTAAACGTGGAAAAGTTTGCAAGGTCCTTTCCCCGTGCAAAATTAATGGTAGTAAAGGATGGAGACCACCAGCTCTTTCTTAAAGAACCACTTGAAGTCTGGAAAGCGGTCGGGGATTTTTTCGATGAAAAATCATGGTGAACAGGAATGAATACTAATTTGAAAATGAAATAGAAAGATGAAAGAACAAAAATATAGTACAAATCAATTCTATGGATTGATGCATACGGACGTCGAGGGAATCGATGCCCTTATAGAACTGGCCCTGAACATCCGTTGGTCATGGAACCATGCCTCGGATATGTTATGGGAACAACTAGATCCGGAACTCTGGGAATTCACGCGAAACCCCTGGGTCATTCTACAGACGGTTTCACGAGATCGACTGGAGGAGCGTTTGGCAGACCCGGATTTTCGGGAGAAGTTAGACGGTCTTTTAAAGGCAAACGAAAAAGCGATTTCCGCGCCCTCGTGGTTTCAGCAGAACCATCCTAAGGCGGCACTTACCACCATTGCCTATTTCAGTATGGAATATATGCTCAACGAGGCCCTGCCTATTTATGCCGGTGGCTTGGGCAATGTAGCGGGCGATCAACTAAAAGCGGCCAGCGATCTGGGCGTACCCGTTGTTGCCGTTGGCTTGCTTTATGCCAAAGGCTATTTCCGACAGGAAATCGACAAATATGGCACACAAAATGCCCTGTTTCCCTATAATGACCCGGGACAACTGCCCATTACGCCCTTGCGCCTACCAAACGGCGAGAGGCTACGTATAAAGGTATCGTTGCCCGGCCACCCGATATGGCTAAGAGCATGGCAGGTTCAAGTAGGAAGAGCGAAACTCTATCTATTGGATAGCAACGATGCCGCCAACTTGCCGATTCATCGTGGAATTACCGATGAGCTGTATGGTGGAGGGCCCGAACTGCGAATAAAACAGGAAATCATTTTGGGTATAGGAGGCTACAGATTACTAAAAGCCTTGGATATAAAACCCGAAGTATGCCATATGAACGAAGGGCATGCTGCCTTTCTGGTCCTGGAACGTGCCAATGATTTTATGAAGGCGAACGGAACTTCGTTCGAAGAGGCACTTGCCGTAACCCGGGCGGGCAACCTATTTACCACACACACAGCGGTCGCTGCCGGTTTTGATCATTTCAGTCCCTCGTCAATGGAATACCATCTAGGTGCTTATACCAAAGAAGAATTGGGCTTGGACTTTAATGACCTGATGGCCTTGGGGTGGGCAGACACGAATAACCGATCGGAAAGTTTTAACATGGCCTATCTGGCCATTCGTGGTAGCGGGGCGGTAAATGGTGTTAGCCGTTTGCATGGTGAAGTAAGCAGAAATCTTTTTAACAATCTTTTCCCGCGTTGGCCGGCAGCCGAAGTTCCGGTAGGCCATGTGACCAATGGAGTACACATGCCAAGCTGGGATTCCAAATATGCAGATGAAATTTGGACGGAATCCTGCGGAAAGGATCGCTGGAGGGGCGAACTCGATGACCATTCAGCACATATTTCGAAACTATCCGACGAAAAACTATGGGAATTTAGGTGCCGATCCCGCAAAAGCCTTGTCGGTTTTATAAGGAAAAGGTTTGAGAGGCAGGCAATAATCTCGGGCCTACCATCGGAAGTGGTCGGGGGCGCAAAACAGGTTTTTGACCCGGACACCTTGACCTTGGGCTTTGCCCGCCGATTTGTGCCGTATAAAAGACCGGACCTCTTATTGCACGATCCAGAACGTTTTGTCCGAATTCTTACCAACCCGGAACATCCGGTACAATTGGTCTTGGCCGGTAAAGCTCCCCCATTTGATGAAGCGGGAAAAGGCTTGATACGAAAGTGGGTGCAGTTTGTCCAAAAACACAATCTCCACAAACATGTCCTCTTTCTAAGTGATTACGATATGAGGTTGGCCGAAAATTTGGTCCAAGGTGTTGATGTGTGGGTAAATACCCCAAGACGGCCATGGGAAGCCAGTGGTACCAGTGGCATGAAAGTACTTGTAAATGGTGGCCTGAATTTGTCGGAACTGGACGGTTGGTGGGCCGAGGCATACACTCCCGAAGTAGGCTGGGCATTGGGCGATGGCCAAGAACATGGCGATGATCCGGCGTGGGACGCACACGAGGCAGCAACACTATATGAGATACTGGAGCAGCAGGTCGTCCCCGAATTCTATTCACGTAACAAAAAAGGAGTAGGGGAAATTTGGGTAGAGCGCATGCGAAAAAGTATGGCGACCCTAACGCCCCGTTTTTCGGCCAACCGAACCGTTCGCGAATATACGGAGAACTATTACCTGCCAGCCGCAGTAAGCTATAAAAAATGCGCAGCTAGAAAAGGAGCTAAAGGGAAAAGAATTGTTAGCGCAGGAAATGAGCTCAAAAATAAATGGGATACCATACAATTTGGGAGCGTCGAAATTGAAAGTGCGCGTCAAAAGCATCACTTTAAAGTGCCGATATGGTTGAAAGGAATAAACCCCAAACATATTCAGGTAGAACTATTCGCGGAAGGAATCAACGGTGAAGCGTCTGAAAATATCAAGATGAAATTTGATTGGATGGGAGAAGACGGCGCGCATAACTTTTATGCCCAAGTAAATACTTCCAGGCCTATCGATCACTATACGGTTCGCATTGTACCCAGTTACGAAGGCATTTCTGTGCCGTTGGAGGACAACTTGATACAATGGCAGCATTAAAAATGGAATTTTAAATAAAAAAGGAAAATGGAAACACTGGAATATCACGAAACTATATTGAAAAAAGTCAGCTTCGACGAGGAGTTGCTAAAGATAGAACTGAAGAAGGCGGTTCGCAATACTACCTGTTCCCAACAACCGGCCTTATTGGAATGGTGCGGCAAGGAGCTTGGGCCAAAATATAAAGAGTTGGCATCCTCCTTAATGAAAGATAAGGATTGTGCCTTTAATGAGCCAGATTCATGATAGGGTTCAGCTAGGAATCATCGCAACAAAGCTTAAGTGATGAAGTAGCTTACCTAAAATAGGAAAAGCAGGATGCGTATTACATCCGGTAAATGGGGTTGGATATGCTCGAAATTAGAGACTGGAAATGGGAAAATTGAGCATTCGTTCTAAAAGGTCACATAGTTAAAAATGTAAGAAAATGAAGAATATAAAACACCGACATATAGCAGTATTTACCTCGGGGGGCGATTCCCCAGGGATGAACGCCGCCTTATACGGAATTGTAAAAAAAGCAGAACAAAGTGGTATCAGGTTAAGTGGTATCCGAAAAGGATATGAGGGCCTAATAGATGGCGATTTGGTTCCCTTGGACGCCCACAAATTGCAAAAGATGATACATCGGGGAGGAACACTGTTAAAAACAGCTCGAAGCAAACGTTTTTTAACGCTGGAAGGAAGACAGCGGGCATTGGAAAATCTTCAAAAAAATGATATCGATGCTCTGATCGCCATAGGTGGTGATGGAACATTTAAAGGTTTGTTGGCTTTTTCCGAAATATGTGACATCCCATTTATAGGCATTCCTGGAACCATTGACAATGATATTTCCGGTACCGATTACACCCTCGGTTTTGATTCGGCGGTAAACACGGCTATTGAAAACATCGATAAAATAAGGGATACGGCCGAGTCCCATAACAGGATATTCTTGATTGAGGTTATGGGAAGGGATTCAGGCTACATTGCCATTCATTCGGGATTGTGTACTGGAACAGATGCCATTCTTATTCCCGAAAGTGGCACCGATTTTATGGACCTATTGGATAAGATTAAAAATTACCATAGTGAAGATGCTTTCCTTATCGTGATTTCTGAAGGTGATGAGATAGGCGCTGAACTTGTCGCATCCAAAATAAAGCAAATTAATAAAGATGTGGATTTGCGTATCACAAGACTTGGTCACGTACAACGCGGAGGTAATCCTTCAGCGTTAGATAGAATGTTGGGAATTAGACTTGGAGTGGCAGCCGTAGATGCATTATTACAAGGAAGAGAGAATGTAATGGCTGGGATTTTAAACAATCAATTACACTTTACCCCCTTTGAAGAAGTGGTCAAGCAACATCAAGTAACTGGTGAATTTCAAGAACTTTTAGAACTTTTTGGCAAGTAAAAAATGATAGAAACTTTAAAAAATATAAACCCATTTATTCTCGGATTACTTATTAGTCTAGGCATTGGTCTTATTCTAGGGTTGGAACGTGAATATGATAAACTGAAAGAAGAACAAGGATTTGCTGGCATAAGAACTTTCCCCATTGTTGCTATTATAGGTTTTATTCTAGGAAATCTTTCCATAACCTATACTCCTTGGTTGGTCATTATTATTTCAGCGGCATTTCTCTTGTTTCTGTCCTTGAGTCATATTTCCATACTACAAAAACACTTAATGACCGGTATTACCACAAATATGGCATTGTTCGCTACGTTGATTTTGGGTATTATGGTAGCCAATCATCTGCATAAGGAAGCAGTTGCCACTGCAGTCATAGTGGTTACTTTATTATCATTGAAAACGACCTTTAATACGTTTATAAAGAATATCACTTCGGAAGAGCTTTTTGCTTTTATTAAATTTTCGATTATTACACTTCTGATTTTGCCTTTCTTACCAAATCAAGACTATGGACCAGAAGGTTTGTTAAACCCCTTTGAGATTGGAGCGATTATAGTGATTGTTTCTTTTTTAAATTTTATTGGCTACTTCCTCGTAAAATATGTAGGTTCTAAACGTGGTATTCTGCTTACGGCAATTTTAGGCGGATTGATTTCAAGCACCGCAGTTTCGTGGATATATGCTGCTCGAAGCAAGGAATCGCCTGAACTTTCTAAAGAATATGCTGCAGGAATAATTATTGCTTCTGCCATCATGTTTCCAAGACTGGCAATATTAGCATATATCTTTAATAATGCCATACTTTCTTATTTGGCCGTTCCCTTTACCATCCTAACACTGATCTGTTTGATAAGTGCCATCCTATTTATTAGAAAGAATACTGAAGTCTCAAAGACAGCTATTAACCTTGGCAATCCGCTTAATATTTTGAATGCCCTTGGGTTTGGGGGAATTTATGTCGCAATTCTATTTGCTGTTTTTTATGGAAATCAATTTTTTGGTGAAAGTGGTTTATATTTTTCAGCTTTAATTGCAGGATTGGCAGATACAGATGCGATAACTATTAGTATGGCAAAATTCGGGTCTTTGGAGGACAAACTTGCGCTCGCAACCAATGTCATTATTACCGCAACCATAAGTAATATGATTGTGAAGCTGGGTATTACCTATTTTAAAGGTTCCAAAAAAGCAGGCAAACTTGTGATGCTCATTTTTGGAGCAGTTATCATAGTGGGCATAGCCTATATATTAATACAGTTATAGAATTAAAAAAAAGTAAAATGAAAACAACCCTATTCAGCACCCATAAATTTGAAGAAGCCCATTTGATATCCGCAAATAAAGGCAATCACGAACTTAACCTACTTGAAGTACGGTTGACCGAAAATACGGCTTCCTTGGCACAGGGTTCAGAGGCCATCAGTTTGTTTACAAGTGATGATGCCTCGGCGAAAGTACTGGAAAAGTTAAGTGAATTAGGCGTTAAGTATATCGCCCTTCGTACTGCAGGGTATAACAACGTAGCTACTGAAAGAGCAGCTGCGCTGGATATAAAAATAGCCCGTGTTCCCGCCTATTCACCTTATGCCATAGCAGAACACACCATGGCTTTGATACTTGCATTAAATAGAAAATTGATTAAGGCTCACAATAGGGTCAGGGATATGAATTTCTCGTTGAACGGACTCACAGGGTTCGACTTGAACGGAAAGACTGTCGGAGTAATGGGTACTGGAAAAATCGGGGCTACCCTTATCAAAATACTGTATGGTTTTGGCTGTAAAATATTGGCCTACGATGTTAACAAAGACGAAGACCTGGTCGAACAGTACGGGGTTCACTATACCGATTGTAAAACATTATGCAGCGAATCGGATATTATCAGCCTTCATGTCCCTTTGACTCCCGACACAAAGCATTTGATCAATGCCCAACAAATTGCCAATATGAGACATGGGGCAATGCTTATCAATACCAGCCGGGGTGGCTTGGTAGACACCAAAGCCGTCATCGAAGGGTTAAAAACAGGAGAGGTTGGGTATTTTGGGATGGATGTCTATGAGGAAGAGGAAGGACTCTTCTTTGAGGACCATTCAGAAGAAATACTTCAGGATGATGTCATTGCACGTTTGATGACTTTCAACAATGTTTTGATAACTAGTCATCAGGCCTTCTTGACCGATACCGCATTGGCCAACATTGCCGACACTACCCTATTTAATCTCGACTGTTTTGAAAAACTAATCGACTCGGGAAACGAAGTCACCAGTAAATAAATTGACAAGCTTCTATAGGAAGTTTTTAATCTTAAAAAAAATAGCACTATGAAAAGTATTCTTGTACCTACTGACTTCTCCGAAAACTGCGACAAAGCGGCCAATTTAGGCATTCAAATGGCCAAACAATATAATGCGGAAATTCATTTCTTTCACTTGATACATACCCCGGTGGACTGGGTGAAACTGGATAAGTTAAAGGAGAAAAGATATCCCGACACCCTGAGAAAAATCGGTTCGGCCAAATCGGCCTTACGGGAATTGGAGAAAAAAGCAGAGAAAGAAAACCTAGAGTGCCGCACTTTTTTGGAGTATCAACTATCAACTACTAATATTTTAAAACATTCCGGTCATTTCCATCATGATTTTATTATCACAGGAAGTAGCGGTACCAAAGGCACCGCCCGCGAACTTTTTGGTAGTAATATAGAAAAAATCGTACGAAAATCCGATGTGCCCGTGATCGTGGTTAAAGAGGACGAGGTCTCCTTACCTTTTAAAAATATAGTATTTGTTTCTGATTTCATGGAGGATGTGAGTGGTGCTTTCGTTCATGTAATCTCAATTGCAAAAAAATGCAATGCCCATATTCGTTTGTTACGTATCAACACCCAAACAGATACCAATAGTATATCGGCAGGTCTGAATCCTATTAAGAGATTCTTGGAAAAGTTTCCCGATTTAAAAAATTATTCTATGTACGTCAATAACGAGCCGTCTGTGGAAACCGGTATAAATACGTTCCTAAGACAAGAACCTGCGGATTTGATTGCTATGTCTACACACGGCAGTACAGGATTTTTGAGCTTGTTTTCCAAAAGTATCGCCGAAGGAATAGCCAATCATTCATCCCTTCCGGTAATGACTGTTAAAATTTAAAAAAAATAATACGATGTCAGACAGTTTAAATCATATACGAGAAAAGCCCTTTTATAAACTATTGTTGGGAAGGACAGTAATGTCCCTTGTTAGCATTTTGGCAATAGTCATCCTATACATTATTTTGATGTCAATGGTAGATCATCCAGCTTTTCCATTCCATATTATCATTGTAACGGCAGCATTGGGGAAGACATTAGTGATAACTATGACCACTTTAAAGGGACTATCAAAATTGATAAAGGTATGTCATTCATTAGAGCGATTGCTTTGGGTATTTGGATTGATAATCATCATAAGTATTTTCTCCTTTGCAACCGATTATGCCTGCCTTTACCAATTCAGCCATAGTACCTTTGAAGGCGTTCCCGAGTATTCAATCTCGTACTTGTATAATTTGTACCACTTTTTTTACTTCAGTGTGATTACTTTTTCAACGGTAGGCTATGGAGATATTATTCCAACTTCCGATATAGCTAGATTCGTTGTTATGCTCGAGATATTTCTAAGCTTTTTTATAATCGTATTTGCATTGGCAAATATCAAAAAAATACATATCAATGGATAAAATATATATTAAAAAAGCAAGCGGTGAAACAGCTCCTTTTGAAATAGAAAAAGTGATACGATCTTTAGAAAGGGCCAGTGCTGACAAGTTGTTAGTCGAAGAGATAGCTCAAGATATTGAAAAAGCGGTTTATGATGGAATGACAACCAAAAAAATCTATCAAATGGCTTTCAAAATGCTCAAGGGGAAATCTAGAGTAAGTGCTTCAAAATATAAACTAAAAAAAGCATTGATGGAATTAGGCCCTACAGGATTTCCTTTTGAAAAGTTGATTGGCAAACTAATGGCATATGAAGGATTTTCAACACAGGTTGGTGTCATAGTTCAAGGCAATTGTGTACAACACGAAGTTGATGTGATAGCGCAAAAGGACAATAACCATTATATGATTGAATGTAAATACCATAGTGATCAAGGTAGATTTTGCAATGTGAAAATTCCTTTATATATCCATTCAAGATTTTTGGATGTTGAAAAACAATGGGAACACCAAAAAGGTCACGAAGCCAAGCTTCATAAAGGGGGTGTGTATACTAATACACGATTTACTAAAGATGCGGTGGAATATGGTAAATGCGTCGGAATGTTATTGACAAGTTGGGATTATCCGAAGGCAGACGGTTTAAAAGACAGAATAGATAAATCAGGACTTCATCCTTTAACAGCATTAACAACGCTAACCAAAGTCGAAAAAACAAAGTTATTGGATAAAGGTATTGTGCTCTGTAAAGAGCTTCACGAATCCCCAAAATTATTAGAACAAATAGGAGTGCCAAAATCAAGACACAAAAAGGTTCTCGAAGATTCAAGAGAACTATGTGAAATTCGTTAAAGCACTAAACAAAATTGTAACTCAAAAATAATAAAGATGAAAACGGATGAACTACAAAAACAGAACAGTATAGATTTAGAGCCATTTTACCTAGCATTGGAAGATGACTCGAAACTACTAGAAGAAGCCCTTGAAATTTTACTCGGTATGGTAAACTTCGAGCCTAAATCCGTAAAGAAGTTGGCGCTTCTTATCAAAGAAGATTCCCGCAATCTATATAATGAAATAGCTGAATTGAGCAAATCAAATCAAGATAAAGGAAATACACCTTCCTGCTGTGGTGGACATTAAATAAATACTATAAAAATGAAAAATAATAAAATAAACATCCACTTTTTAGGGGCGGCAGGTACAGTAACCGGCTCAAAATATTTAGTGGATTCGGGAGAGAGAAAGATACTTATAGACTGCGGACTTTTTCAAGGTTTAAAGGAATTGCGCCTTAAAAACTGGGAATATCCACCAGTTGAAGTTTCAGAAATTGATATGGTATTGCTTACCCACGGTCATATGGATCACACAGGGTATTTACCTCGATTGGTAAAACAAGGATTTAATGGCCCCATATATGGTACTAATCCCACTTTGGACATTGCAAAAATTATTTTGAACGATAGTGCCAAAATTCAGGAACAAGAAGCAGAACGAGCTAACAAAGAAGGCTAT
Source organism: uncultured Maribacter sp. (assembly GCF_963975365.1). Taxonomy (GTDB): domain Bacteria; phylum Bacteroidota; class Bacteroidia; order Flavobacteriales; family Flavobacteriaceae; genus Maribacter. Next base: position 301,152 of record NZ_CAXBGF010000003.1, read on the forward strand.
TCCAAACATAGTCCAGCCGAACCTCTTTATGATTTAAAAGATGTTGAAAATACTATTCCACATTTTAAAGCTGTTCCCCAGTCCCAATGGATTCCATTTTTTGATGGTATCAAAGCTCGTTTTCAGTACAACGGTCATATTTTGGGCGCTACATTCATCGAGTTGGACGTATATGGAAAACGCTTTGTCTTTTCAGGAGATATTGGAAGAACCAATGATTTATTACTCTATCCACCTCTAAAACCTAATAAAGCTGATGTCTTATTTATTGAGTCCACCTACGGTGGCAGGTTTCATCCAGACGAAGTAGAAGCCATTCCAAAAATTGAAAAATTAGTTAATGACACTATAAATAGAGGTGGCAGTCTGTTTATCCCAAGTTTTTCTGTGGAGCGAGCTCAATTAATGATGCTCATTTTTTGGAGACTTTTAAAGGAAAATAAAATTCCGAAAGTCCAAATGATAATGGATAGCCCTATGGGAGCCAATGTTTTGGAATTGTTTCATCGCACAAGGGAATGGCACAAACTTGAGAAACACGAATGTGATGAAATGTGTTCCTATTTTACGGTTGTGAGCAGCTATCGGGAAACTATGGAATTACGAACTGATGAGAAACCAAAAATCGTCATAGCTGGAAGTGGAATGCTTACAGGTGGACGTATGCTAAACTATCTCGAAACCCAAGCTCAAAACCCTAGTAACACCCTGCTTTTTGTAGGATATCAAGCCGAAGGAACTCGTGGTAGAAAATTATTAGAAGGCGAAAAAGAATTAAAGGTTTACGGGAAATGGGTGCCGTTTCATATGGAAGTTGCAGAAATCGAAGGACTCTCAGCACACGCAGATCACACTGAACTTATAGATTGGATGAGCAAAATAAAAAATAAACCAGAACTGATTTTTATTGTTCACGGTGAAAAAGAAAGTGCAGAAGCACTGCAGAAAGGAATAAAGGAGACCTATGATTGGGATTCTGAAATCCCACAGCTTTATAGCATCGAAGAAATTAAATAGGTTGTAAAAATTACAAAAAAAAGCAAAACTATGGAACAACATTCAAATATCCTAAAATATAAACATCTCGGCATTTATACCCAGAACGAAAACGTGGTTTATATGCGAGAAGATTGTCACGTATGTATTTCCGAAGGTTTTGAAGCACTCACAAGAATAAGGATATCAAAGGCAACCCATTCAATTGTAGCAAGCCTCAACATTATAAATTCAGATATACTGTTGCCGAACGAAATCGGACTATCAGATGCGGCTGCAAAAAAGTTGAATATTTCCGAACATGAAACCTTATATGTTTCACATTTGGAACCTATTGAGTCGTTGAGCCATGTCAGGGCTAAAATCTACAACCAGAAATTAGATTATAACGCCTACGATGAAATCATAACAGACATTGTTCAAGGCGATTATTCCAACATACACCTTTCGGCATTTATTACAGCCTGCGCAGGTGACCGATTGGATATTGACGAAATATCCGACCTCACAAAAGCAATGATAGCCTCTGGCGCGCAGATGAATTGGGACAAAGAAATCGTGGTCGATAAACATTGCATTGGCGGATTACCGGGCAATAGAACCACACCATTGGTAGTTGCCATTGTCGCTGCTTACGGACTCACAATGCCAAAAACTTCCTCGCGAGCCATCACTTCGCCCGCAGGCACTGCCGATACTATGGAGGTATTAACCAATGTGACGCTTTCTTTAGAAGAAATCAAGACCGTGGTAGAAAAAGAAGGTGGTTGCATTGTGTGGGGTGGAACAGCGCAATTAAGTCCTGCGGATGATGTGCTCATAAAAATTGAAAAGGCCTTGGATATTGATAGTGAAGGACAGCTTATTGCTTCGGTACTTTCAAAGAAAGCTGCGGCAGGATCTACACATGTTGTCATTGATATTCCTGTGGGAGAAACCGCAAAGGTACGCAGTACGGAAATGGCTCAAAAACTAAAAAACCATATGGAAACTGTAGGCAACGCTGTTGGACTTAATGTGAAAGTTGTGATTACAGATGGCACACAGCCCGTTGGAAGAGGTATCGGTCCTACTCTGGAAGCCATCGATATATTGAAAGTTTTGCAAAATGAGCCAGATGCACCAAACGATTTAATGGATAGAGCGTTGCTTTTGTCTGGCGAAATTTTGGAACTGTCTAGAAAAGTCGAAAAAGGAAAAGGAACGAAAACCGCCAAAGAAGTCCTTAAATCTGGTCAGGCTTACAAAAAATTTCTTGCCATTTGCAAAGCACAAGGGCGTTTTTCAGAACCAGTTTTAGCACCCTATAAAATCGAAATTAGAGCAGAAACCTCTGGGATTTTAAAGCGAATAGATAATAGAAAGATTGCTAAACTCGCTAAACTTTCTGGTGCACCGCAGTCTAAATCCGCTGGGATTCTTATGAATGTCCATTTAGATGAAAAAATTGAAGAAAACCAATTGTTATATACCATATATGCAGAATCCAAAGGCGAACTCAACTATGCTCTGGAATATAAAAATTATCACAATAACATATTAACCATTACTCAAAAGCACACACGATGAAAACGATATTATTCAGCCTTCCCGGAAACGAAGAACTTACAGCACTTATGGCAAAAAAAATGGATGCAGAAATCGGGAAAGCGACCCTACGCAAGTTTCCCGACGGAGAATCCTATACACGCATATTATCTGATGTCAAAGACAAATGTGTTGTACTGATTTGCACCTTACACGAACCAGACGAAAAATTGTTACCGCTTTATTTTTTAAGTCATACTGCCAAATCATTAGGAGCAATGTTCACGTGCTTGGTGGCACCCTATCTCGCCTATATGCGGCAGGACAAAATTTTCAATGAAGGAGAAGGCGTTACTTCTGGTTTCTTCGGAAAATTGATTTCAGGTTTTGCCGATAGCATTACCACGGTTGACCCACACTTACATAGAATTAGGTCTTTAGGGGAAGTATATCAAATTCCAAATAAAGTAATTCACGCTGCCGATGCTATTTCAGATTGGATAAAAGAAAACATAGAAAATCCTGTACTTATAGGTCCCGATTCTGAAAGTGAGCAATGGGTTTCTGAAGTTGCTAAAAATGCAGGAGCACCATTTACGGTATTGCAAAAAGTGCGTCACGGTGACCGTGATGTGGAAGTTTCTGTCCCAGATGTGGAAAAATATAAAAACGCCACACCGATTCTAGTAGATGATATTATCTCGACCGCTCGAACAATGATTGAAACCGTGGTGCATTTAAAAAAAGCAGGAATGAGACCACCTATATGTGTTGGTATTCACGCAGTTTTTTCAGGTAATGCCTATCAGGATTTGTTAGATTCAGGAGTAGAAAAGATTGTTACTTGCAATACTATTACGCATCCGTCAAATGACATTGATTTAAGCGATATACTGGCAAAAGAAGTAAAAAAATTGATGCACCATATATGAGAAAACGGGTCTTTATAATACTAATTACTTTATTCAGCATCACAATGACTGGACAAACTGAAATGCTTATCGGGCAGGTTTCAGACAGACTTGTCGTTAGAGAAAATTTCGATGAAGAAGGTACTTTTTTGAATAAGCAAACTTTTAAATCTGGAAAAGTTATCGATAAGGATGGCTATTATGAAATTGATGTCATTACAGAATTGTTTGACAAAGACAAAAAATCTACCGACAAATACACTACGACCTATCGCTGTAAGCCTTATGAAGCGAGTGTAATGGTTATGGCATTTCCATTTTCCAGCCCAAAATCAAAGGAAACCGAAATCAATACCACTTCTAAAAATTTCAAAGAGCTCTACGATTTAGGAAATTTGGAAAATATAGAACTTGAAATGAGTTTTGATTCGGGCTTATTAAATTTTTTTGGTTCAAAAAGCACGATAAAGATTTACGACCGAAAATTAGATAGTAACAAAAATAATATTAAATCAAAAATTAATATTAAAGCCTATGCCTTGGGAATTCGAATAAAACAACTTAACTATTCAGTAATTGAAAAATTAAACAGTAACGGTTTATTGACCTTTCAAAAATTCACCGAAGAAGACAACAGTTATTTCACGATGACTTATAAATAAAAGAACATGAAAAATTACGACACTCTTTCAGAAGCCATTAACGATCTGCAGGCAAACGAATATCCTTATGATTTTAACTTAAAACCAGAATGCTTGGAATGTGCTTCGCTGAAAATTGAAATTCGACCAGAAGATTTTAAAGTAGATAGAACCTACCGCTTTGAAGGTATGAGCAGTACCGACGATAACAGCATACTATATGCCATTTCTTCAAAAAACGGAATCAAAGGTATGTTAGTGGATGCCTACGGAGTATACGCCGAGAATATCTCGGAAGAAATGCGAAAAAAATTACGTTAACCCTTAAATAGAATACTATGGACAATAACAACGATCACAAGGACAAAAAAATGGATCATTCCAAAATGGACCATTCTAAAATGAATCACGACAAAGATGACCATTCAAAGATGGATCACTCGAAGATGGACCACTCGAAAATGGATCATTCCAAAATGAACCACGACAAAGAAGATCACTCAAAGATGGACCATTCCGGTCATGACGGCAACGCACCAATGGGAGCGACAGGGCACGACCACCATAAAATGATGGTCAAGGATTTTAGAAAACGGTTCTGGGTATCGTTGATAGTTACCATCCCAATCCTGTTCTTATCACCAATGATCCAAGAGTTTTTTGGTTATGATTTTCTACTTCCCCGTAATCCCTATATCCTATTTGCGCTCTCCACATTTATCTACTTTTGGGGTGCATGGCCATTTTTAAAAGGTTTTTATGGCGAAATGAAAACCAAAGGCGCCGGTATGATGACGCTAATATCCATGGCCATCAGTGTCGCCTATTTTTACAGCACCGCTACGGTTTTCGGACTGGAAGGCGAAGATTTCTTCTGGGAATTAAGTACCCTTATCGTTATTATGCTCTTGGGGCATTGGATAGAAATGAAAAGTGTTTTAGGAGCCTCAAAAGCCCTACAATTATTGGTAAGCATGTTACCTTCCGAAGCACATAAAGTAGTTGGGGATACCATTCAAGATGTGAAGTTGGACGATCTTATAAAAGATGATATCATCCTTATTAAGCCAGGCGAGAAAATTCCGGCAGATGGTGTGATAACCGAAGGGTCCAGCTACCTCAATGAATCTATGCTTACCGGAGAATCCAAACCTGTTAAAAAGGAATTGGATGATAAGGTTATTGGTGGTGCCATAAATGGCAATAGCACCTTAAAAGTCAAGGTAGAGCATACAGGAAAAGACAGCTATCTAAGCAAAGTCATCAAAATGGTCGACGAAGCACAGCGGACCAAGTCCAAGATGCAAAATCTCTCTGATAGGGCTGCCAAATGGCTCACCTATGTTGCCCTAGCCATAGGTTTTGGGACTCTTGCTGTTTGGTTGTTTTTAGGGTTTCCATTTGTATATGCCCTCGAAAGAATGGTTACCGTTATGGTCATTGCCTGTCCGCATGCCCTAGGTTTGGCCATTCCACTTGTAGTTGCCATTTCTACCGCTGTATCTGCACAAAATGGATTACTGATTCGCAACAGGACTGCATTTGAGGAATCGCGTAAAATATCAGCCTTGCTTTTTGATAAAACTGGCACGTTGACCAAAGGTGATTTTGGGGTTACCCGTATTGAATCAGTTGATAAAAATTATGCCGCAGATGAAGTATTACGGCTTGCGAGTGCCTTGGAACAAAGCTCTGAACATCCTATTGCAGTTGGTATTATTAAAAAGGTAAAAGCAGATAAGGTGACTATTCCAAAACCTGAAAAATTTAATTCCATAACTGGTAAAGGTGTCGAGGCCAATGTAGAAGGCAAACAAGTAAAAGTAGTAAGCCCAGGCTATCTGCGTGACGAAAAAATCGCCATTCCCGATGATGCTTACAGTGACGCTGCAGAAACCGTAGTGTTTGTGTTGATAGAAGGAAAATTAGCAGGTTATATCGCACTCTCCGATGAGATCAGACCGGAATCGGCCGAAGCTATTAAAACCTTTAAAAAGAACAATATCAAGGTATATATGGCAACCGGTGACAATGAAAAAACCGCCAAGGCCGTAAGCGATAAATTGGGATTGGATGGCTATTATGCGGAGGTATTACCACACCAAAAAGTGGAAATTGTAAAGGACTTACAGGATAAAGGGGAATTTGTAGCTATGACAGGAGATGGGGTAAACGATGCACCTGCATTAGCACAGGCCAATGTTGGCGTTGCTGTGGGTTCTGGTTCCGATATTGCTGCTGAAACAGCCGATATAATATTAGTGAACAGCAACCCTAAAGATATAGCCAACCTCATTTTGTTCGGGAAAGCAACTTACAATAAGATGATCCAGAACCTGATATGGGCTACTGGGTATAATGTGGTTGCCATTCCTCTAGCTGCGGGCGTTTTCTATGCCTCAGGTTTTGTGCTAGGGCCAGCTATCGCAGCTGTATTTATGAGTTTGAGCACTATTATTGTGGCCATTAATGCTCAATTGTTGAAAAGAAAAATAGGTAAAAAGTAATGGACAAAAAGGAAAAACTCCACAGGATATATTTAGTGTTGTTGAGTTTATTTGTGGTTATGTTAGGGTACGGTATTTTATTGCCTACCCTTCCCTACTACACGGAAAGATTGGCGCTAAAGGACAATCTGGACACGGATCTGATCAACTTCCATATCGGAATGTTGACCAGTATTTATCCGCTGTTCCAGCTCTTGTTCGTACTAGTTTGGGGAAAGCTTTCCGATAAATATGGTCGCAAGCCCCTGATCGTAATCGGTCTTATAGGGTTTGTAGTGATGAACTTGCTAACAGGTCTGGCCACGTCACTTACAATGCTTTATATCGCCCGAATCGTAGGGGGCATATTTACATCAGCGGTCATTCCGGTCAGCAATGCCTATTTAAGTGACATTACCTCGGAAAAGCGACGGACCAAGATAATGGCCTGGTCCGGGGTGGCTATCAGTTCGGGCGTTATTTTTGGGCCTGTTCTGGGAGGATTTCTGTCGCAAACGAACCTGCACTTGAAATTTTCCTTTGGAATATTCCATTTAGATCGTTTTTCGATTCCTTTTATTTTTGCTGCCATTTTGGGCTTTATTGTAGTGTTGATAATCGTAAAATGGTTGAAGAATACAGAAATAAAGAGTCGCATTGCTTCGGAGGTAGTTAAATTCAGTTTTTCACTGAGTAAATATTTTATCGTTTTGTTGCTGCTATCCTTTGTCATGCAGTTTGTGGTTACCTTATTTGAGACCGTATTTTCTATTTACGGAAAGGACGAGTTGGCATTTACAAGTAATCAAGTGGGCATTGGTTTTATGCTATGTGGTTCTGTAATGGCCGTTTTGCAACCTGTGTTCGCAACCTATGGCGAAAAAATATTGACATCTAAACAGCAAATAACGCTAGGATTATTGATATCAGGAGTTTCGTTAATTGTGTTCCCTTTCGTAAGCAATGAGCTATATGTTTATCTTATGATTATACTTTTCGCAGCCGGTGGAGCTATGGTAACTCCTAATCTGCTTTCAGCAGTTTCTTTAATATCCAAGGAGAACACGGGAAGGAATATATCCATACAAAGTTCCACGAACAGTATCGGTCAAATTTTGGGTCCAGTGTTAGGAACTTGGCTGATCGCAGGGGGATTTTATTATCCTTTCATCATTGCCGGCACAACTGTTTTGGGTGCTATGGGACTGGTTTATTTTTTAAAACAACAAGATAATTAAGTTCATCAAAATTGATCTGTTCTAATCAAATTAGGCATTAAATTTTTTTTGCTGATTGATTCTGATTAAACCAAAATGTACGTTTATGAGAATGATTAAAAAAATTCTAGTAGCTATCGATGGAAGCTTTTCTGCGATGAATGCAGCTGATTATGCCATTCAACTTGCAGAACAATTCGATGCTCAATTGGAAATAATCTATGTAGTCAGGTATTCTCCGGGTAATATTCCGGCTGGAATTTTTCCAGCCGACGTTCAAGCACAGGAAAAGGAACGGGCTATTGAACTTATTGACAAGATTAAGAGTGAGCACCCAGAGTTGAAAATTCATGATTTTGAAACCCTTGGTCGGCCAGCTGTGGAGATTGATAAGACCATTAAAAAATGGGATGCGGACATGCTCGTTATTGGCCACCATGCCCATTATTTCTTTAAACATGTATTAAAGAGCAGCATTGAAAAAAAGTTGCTGAAGCATTTAAAAGTGCCGCTATTGATTATTCCGGAAAATTATACCATATAGAATTTGGCTGCTATTTTCTTGAAAGTTGGATAAATGTAGCGGACAACTAAAAATAGCGTAAAACCGGAAAAGTATCTAAAATGAGAAAAAGTACGAGTGATAGCTCCGAACAGAAACGGTTAAACCCTTAATGATGAACCATAAATCGACAATTAAAAGACATACTAAAACAACATTTCTGAATGTTGCCGGCAATACTAAACATATTGAGTTGGTCCATTCGGGAGAAGACTATTTTTTGCGGTTAAAAGAAATAATTGATAATGCGGAAAAGGAAATCCATTTACAGACCTACATTTTTGAAAACGATGAAACTGGAAACAAAATAGCCGGCAGTTTGAAGGAAGCCGCTCAACGAAAGGTAAAAGTATATGTCTTATTGGATGCCTATGGTAGCGCTGCATTACCCGATAGTTTTGCGCAGGATTTGGTGCAGCATGGTGTTTTACTCCGGTTTTTTTCGCCTTTGTTGTCCTTGAACAATTTTTATATCGGCAGACGGATGCATCATAAAATAGTGGTCGCCGATGAAAAAACAGCATTGATAGGCGGGATCAATATTGCCGATAAATACCATGGAACGGTAGCTTCGGAACCTTGGTTGGACTATGCAGTTCAGTTAAATTGCCCGGCAGCTGAAAATCTACAAAAACTGTGCAGTGATTATTTTTTCAAAAAAGGGAGCTCAAAAAAAATACCCCCTGTTTTACATTCGGCAGGTAGCGCACTTGTAGGAATTTTGCAAAACGACTGGCTGCAGCGAAAAACAGAAGTCTGTGATGCCTACACGAATGCCATACTCCAGGCAGAACAGGAAATAGTTATCGTAGGCTCTTATTTTTTACCAGGAAGCAGAATGGCAAAGGCATTGAAAAAAGCCTGTAAAAGAGGAATTAAAACAACGGTGATCTTAGCGGGCATTAGCGATGTGACTTTGGTACGTCGGGCTACCGAACATTTGTACTCCTATTTTCTAAACCATCATATGAAGATATATGAGTGGAACAAATCCGTAGTTCATGGTAAAGCAGCGGTAGTAGATAACAAATGGTCCACCGTCGGCTCATTTAACCTGAACAGTCTTAGTTGCTATGGTAGCATTGAAATGAACGTGGAAGTTCATTCCGTAGAATTTGCCGAAATCCTGCGGGCTGACTTTGAAATGGTTATAAACGAGTGTAGCGAAATTACAAATGGGACACTCAGACAAAGAGCAAGTATATTCAACAAATTCGGCAATTGGTTTTCATATCAAATGGTACGGACAGCCATGCTTTTTCTCACCTTTCTTCCTCATTTAAGGTTTTTGAAAAACTACAGGTTATAAGGCGTTGGCAAATGATTAAATAGTTTTGCTATTTTATTGGTCCTTAAAACCCGAGTGGTAAACCATGCAAGACAGCAACTTAAAAAAGGAAATATATAATCGATGCCTGAATAAAAGCGGAAGCTGCACTTGGCACAACACAAATAAAACGCTCAGTAATATTTAAAAACAATAACAATGACTGATTTAACAATTAGCGCGATTGAGCATGTTCTCAGAAACAATTACCTCGGCCACTTGGCCTATCTATGGCAAGAGAAACCCTATTTAATTCCCATTACCTATTATTTTGATCATATAGACGGCACGATTATCAGCTATACGTCGGAAGGCCATAAAATCGATGCAATGCGAAAAAACAACACGGTTACCGTACAGGTCGAAGAAATGCAATCTATGTTTAATTGGGAGTCGGCGATGGTGCACGGCACATTCGAAGAACTTGAAGGCAGCATTGCCAAACAAAAGTTACACCTTTTTATCGAAGGCATAAAAAGTATTGTAAAACGAAAAGAACACAAAGAGGTCGAGTTCATCAACGAATTTTCTAGTAAATTATACTCCAGGGGTATTCCTATTGTTTACCGCATTAAAATACTAGAAGTTATGGGAAAACGAAGGGAAACGTAAAGACAACATCAATAATAGAATAGTACTGCAGGGCAATTTAAAAAAGCTAGAATGGAAAAAGTGAGTGGAACGCAAAAAATAGATATGCTCCATGTTACCATAAAAAGCAACTTTATTTTAATTAAATCATGCTAAAAAAAATGATTTACATATTGTCACTTTCATTGTTGGTTATCATGGCATGTAACGACGACGACCAAAATTCTCAAGAAGTTGATCTATTGTTTACCGAGGATAATCTAGCAGGAGATTGGAAAAGGATAGCCGAGTTTAGGGGGCAACCTAATGATTCACTGGGAATATTGGAACCAACAGAAGATTTATTTGCCCAATTCGAAAATTGCCGAAAAGATGATATGATCCGCTATGTCAAGGCAATACAACAAGAAGAAAACACTTATTTCTGGGGAATCGGAGAAATTGCCTGTCATAACCAGATAGCCAACTCATTTATAGAAATTGGCACTTGGACTATTCAGGAATCAGGGAAACTAAACCGCTTTTATTCGGATATCAGTGAACCCTTTGTCGTAGTCTTATTGACAAGCCAACAGTTGCGTATTCGAAAGGAATCGGGCATGGAAGAACCGGACGTGTTAATCTATGAATTCACTGAATATGAGCGAATAAAATAAGGTTTTATCGGCTAATCCTGACTATTTTTTAGCCCAAGATTTAATTATCTGAATTGAATCGATAGTTTGTTCCTCTACCCATTTATTCTGGGCGATTAAATCACTAATCAAGGAAATCGCTTCAACTGAATAGTAAGTCCTATCCAAGCCAGCAAAATCCTTTCTAGGCCATTGACTCTTGTGTTTGCCGGAGTCAATAGGTTTGAACAATGGGTTTGGTGGCACCAAAAGTTTTGGGAAAACACCTTTATCTTTCAGTATGTCACATACGCCTTGAAAAATTTGTAGTCCATGGTAATCCCAATCGCAAACATAATAAATAGGCAACGTTAGATAACGTTTGGACAGCCTTTTTAATTTTTTCGTGTTATTTCCACCAACATACCAAAGTTCAATATTTTCTTTTGTGAACTTCCAATACGCTTTTAAATAATCTAAGTTTTCACACAATAGTACTGCCTCTGGGCTAAGGCAGTCTATAACAAATCGCCATTGATTCTCTTTAGGTCCCTCATCTGGAAATTCTTCTATTTGCAGCAAGAACTTTACCTCTTTCAGGAGACCAGAACGATTTTCAAGAAACTTGGAGTCCTTTTGTTGAAATATGTTGGAGCTAAAGATTCGAATTGTAGTTAAGTTCTTTTTCAATTCTTCTTGATGCCTATAAATAAACATTAAGGTCTCCAATTCATATCTGTCGTACTTCTTTCTCGCGCTATTTTCAATTCCAGAATTTTCAAAAAAATCGGCATAGTAATTATACTGCTCCAAAAGTTCTTCTTCGAAATATGTCTTGAATCTGGGCTTGGCCTCTATAATATCCATATTGCCTTTCTTGAAACTGATTATATGAAGCCTTTTGTACAGAATGTTCTTGATGAAAGGACTTCCCATCAATTTGTTACGGACACGTTCTTCTTTGTAGAGTTTGTACAAGCCCTTTAAATATCTCCATTCTATGTCGTCTCTCATTCTGTACTACTAAAAATTGGAACTGGATGATGGTTTACGAAATCCTCCTCCGGATTTTTATACAGTCTATAGATATATTGGTTTCCTTCGGTCAACCTGTTGAGGCCAATGGATAAGGAAAGTATCTGATAGTCATACTTCTCGGCGATTTCGCCTAACATATCAAAGTTAGAACCTATGCCAGCTGCCTCATCTATGCTCATAAACCTCAAACCCTTTTCTATTTTTTCAGGGTTTTCTTGAGTTAATGATAGCTTAGCAATGCATAGTAAGGCGATAGCCGTATATGTTTGTCCAGTACTACCAGAATTACGCTGTCCACCTGCTGTCTGAATGCTATAATTGAGCGAATAGTACGAAAATGGATTCAGCAACTCTTTAAGGGTTACATTGACGTTACGGAATTTACTATGTCGTAGGTACTCGTCCTTAATGTGGTCAGCTATGGAAGTATTTTGACTTTTTTCATCCTCGGAAAGGAATGCCCCGGTAGGGTTAAATAGGCCTTCGTTGATTACGCTTAATTCCTCTAAAAAATTCACTATCCAATCAACAGAGATTCTGGGATTGTCGTGTTTTCTTAAAGACACATGATGCCCGCCTGTGATTTTTGCAAATGGTTTTTTAAAAAAATTGTTAATCTTCCTTACTATATTAGTCTGTCTCAAAACTTCAGTTTGCAGGTCTTGTAACAAATCTCGGATATGCACCAACTTGTTTTTGGTAATCTCTGCATTTTTACGATTAATGTCGTCAAGATACTCGCCAATTTTATCCATTACCTCGCTTTCTTCAAAGGCTATATTGTTGAAGATGTTGGGTAGAATAGTACGAACCAAAATTTTGAAATCTTCGGTCTGCTCCAATAGTTCAAGGTCATTTTCTACATGGTTTTTTAAAATGACCTTATAGACAGCCTTATATTCGATATCCAACTCTTCAAATATATCTTTGGCAGTTTCAATTTCTTCGGGAGCCGTTGATGCATTCCCGACATTTTCAAAAATCAATCCCTCATATTCCAACTTAATCTCAAAAAGCCTTTTATCATTATCTTCAAGGCTATCTTTGAGTTTTTGTGCTTTTTCATCAGCGACAATATCCTGTAGAGCTTCACGATATTGTCTATCAAAATCAAAAAAGAAATTGTCTTTTGCGAATTGAAATTTAATCTGTTCTGATTCGGCTAAGACAAATTCGCTAGATAGAGAAGATAGTAAATCACTCGGTGCATCAAGTTTAAAATATTGATATTGATCTAAAAGTTCTTTTAATGATTCAACCTTACCTATCTTTTTGACCAATTCATCCACCTCTTTCTTTATTTCAGTAAATTTAGATAGCGTTGTTTCTTTTTCACTGTATTTTCCGATTTCAATATCCAAGAATTCGATATTATTGGTCAATAAGGGATTTGTAAAGTCGGTTTTTATAGGGTTTAAATTATCTTTCTTCAACCATGCTTCAAAATACACTTGAGGCTCGGCTAGCTGCCTTAAAAACTTCAATAATTTCAGAACATTCTTTATTTCAACTTCAAGGGAATTAATCGTTGTTCCCAATAATTTTCGGTTATTTTCAAATCGCTTGATAATTTTATCGACTTCACGACCATCAAAAAGTCTTTCTTCCACATATTTGATACAAAAATTGATGCCTCCAAAATCGGCCCAGAAATACTCATTATCAACGGCTTTTTCATATTTCGGTCTCATTAGCTTTGAAGGATCGGGAATATATTTGGAACCTTGGATAAGTTTTTTAGGCATTTCTGTTTCCAATTCTTGAAAATGCCAGATTATGCTTTCTTGTTCTTTGGTAAGGTTTTCATTGTTCTTAATTACCCAATAAGCCAAAGATTTTTTGTTATCAATGTTGCTGAATTTATTAAGTGCCTGATTGATGGCCAGTTCCTCCTGTTTTTTCGCTAGGTTTTTTTCCAATTTTGAGACCGCACTTTCATAACCATCCTTGAGTGATAGACTATCAAATGCAACTGAGAGATTGTTCTCTGACAATAGATTTTTTAATTCAGCTGATTTCTTAATGAGCTTCTTATTATCCTGAAATTGCAAATAGACTTGTCTTAACTCATCTACCGTGGCCAAATTATTTGACTGCATGAAATCATCAACGGTTTTGATACTATTTACTTTAATTTGGCAAGTAGATTGTTCATGAATTTTTTTTGACAGTTGAGTATTCAATATTTCTAACTCTTTACCTAAAGAATCCTTCGTTTTCGCCGATAACTTATTAAGTTCCAATATCACGGCTCGACTCCTGAAATAGTTCTTAATAAGCTGTTCCAAGTCCTTACGATATTGCGTTCTTTGATAAACAAGCGAATAGTGAAGCAACTGTATGAATTTGTTTTCCGCCGTCGCTCTTTCATTCTTCAGCTTAAAGAGTTCATCGAGGGCTAACTTTTTTTGTTTAATGATTTGTAGCTCATCTCGATTCATTCGATAGGAATCCATAGAATCTTGCATCGAAGCTACAACGCTTTCGAACTCCCGAAAAAAATGCGTTTGTTCTTGCTTTCCGAATAAAAATTCTTGTAAATCTACTCCGTCCTTTACACTAATTCCCTTGCGAGAAAAAGCCTGAAGAATTTTGGCATAATCCTGTAAAGCACTTTTTGATGTAATGTCTTTTGGAAGTAGGCTGTTTTTGTAAAGAACCTCGTGATAATTGCCAAAGCGATGATAAGCCCTGAAACCAATTTCCTTTTCAACATTAAAAAAATGGTCAAGTTCGCGAATAGGTATCCAGTTTCCATCCTTTTCAAAGTCATCTACCGTTAAAGGCGCATCTAGTGGTTGTAGCAAACCTTCGTCAAAATCGAGACTTTTTTGAACAATAAAAGCTTGGGACTGTTTGCCATTTAACTCAATGTACGTTCCTAGAACTAGATACTTTTGTTCGGCCACTTCCACATTAATGTAGGCAAAGCCGAAATCGCTGTTGTCTACATTTTTAAGAACCAGACTATAAAATGGTCGATCATCTTTCCCTTGGGTAGAAGAACTGTATTCTGTGGATCCAACTAAGATTAATTGAAGTAAATCCGTCACTATACTTTTACCTGCTCCACTTTCCCCTACAAAATCCGTTCTAAAAGGATGTAATTTGTAAAAAAACTCCTGATGATGGATAATGTTGATAGTACCCAAACTATGTATGCGCGGAAACTGCTTCATTGATAATTGGATAAGATATTCTTAATATTTTTAATAACATCCTCATATATATAGAGTAGGCGATGAAATGAGGGTAATGTTTCGAAATAATCTCCTTTATAATCTACCCATCCAAGTTTTTTAAACTCCAAAAGGGTCTTTCCTACCATTTTATCAATTAGTTCATCATCATCTGCCAATTTTCCCGCCTCATCAGATTTTACAATTAGTTTTAATAGCCCTTCTTCATATTCCTCATAGTCAAGACTAATGGTTTTTTTAAGCTTATCAACGGAGTTAAGTTCTAAATTGCCGTCAAAAAAGATAATCTTATAGATGATAACACCCATTATGACACATTCGTTTTTAAGAGTAAACCGACGGTTTTCCGGAATATGGTTTTGTTCTCTTGAATGATAGTCTAGGTAGTAAAATTGATGACTCCCCTCCCCTTTTCTCCTTAGAGGCACTCCAAACAATCGCAGATAATAGGCGTTGAGTTCAGAATGATTTTTCACCAAATAGTCATAAAAAAAGGAGTTCTCTCCAAAATTTTGAATATGTACCCCATCTTTCAAAAGGTAATCCAAATCCCCAAAGAGTCTCTCGGAATCATCTTCCGCCAAAAAATCTAGGCCTACTTTTTCTCTATCATCGTTTTCCATAATCTGTTTTTTGAATTTTCTACCGTAACAGTATCTGCACTCAATACAGTAACTCTATATTTCTTTTTTTGATAGGCTTTCTCAATAACTCCATACATGACATGGGCAGCGGTTTCAAAATCTTTATCAGCTTCAAGCACGTTAAAAAATGATTGGGATACGTCTAAATGACCGTCTTTATCCAATTGGGCCAATAATTGAATTACCCAGCCATCTATTCTTCTTAAACCTTTGATTGTCTCTTGTAATATCGTTTTGTTTTTCCGCTGTAATTCTTCATTGACGGGATAGCGTTTTCGCTTCTTTGAAGCTGTCGGAAAGAGTGAGGTATTCCTTTTAAATACAAGTAGCTTGGGTCTCTTTAAATGTGGCAGGAAAGGCTTTACTTCTCTTGGAAGTTCGACTACCTTATCATTTCCTTTTCGTTTGACCTTGGAATGTTTTAATAAGAAATGGATAAACGCATCCGTGTTTGCACTTAGTTCAGGTCTTCGAAGGGTAGCGAACAGTTGTTTTATTTTTGGCTGTATCCTATCGAGCCTTCTATCGGTACTGCGTAGTTTACTTTGCACGCTGCTAAAGAAATGGGAAGTATCCTCAATGAAATCAATTATTTGTCCATTATCGGTTTCAATTTTGATGAGCGTATTGCTTATCTTGTTGGTATCCTCAAAAGCGATTCTAAGCTCGCCATTCTTTTTTTGAATGTCCGTTAAATCATCCCTTACCGTTCGAAGTAGATCTAGTGGGTCTATTTGTTTATTCAGAACATCTTTCCTTAATTTTTCTACGGCAAAGTCTATTTGGCGATGAAGAAACTCCGTTTGTTGTGCCAAACGTGTTTTATAAACGTCAAGGTTAACCCTGAACCAATTTAATAACTGCTCGTCGCTACCAAATGCTTCTTCAAGGTCGCGTTTTAGGTTATTACAAATAATCTCAATTTCCGTTGGGTCAAAGGTTCCCTTTAAGGTTTTCTTTGCAATTTTGCAGAATGATAGGCCATAGTCTTGAAAGGAATACAGCCTTTTTTCCTCATCATAGTTTAGAAAATACTTTAGAAGTTTTCTGATTCTCTGCTTATTGCGCTCCTTGGGGTAATATTTCTCTCCTTTTATACTGGTATTCTTAAAAGTCGAGAACATGGCGTGGATTTCTTCTTCATTAAAGAAACCATTTTGGTACTTACCTGTTTTCAACCTCTCATATAAAGCAATAATGACCGTACCTTCTAATTTGCCAGGAAAAAGAAGCCCATAAGTATCTGGTCTATTAATAGCCTTTACAAAATCAAAATCTGTGTTTTCGTTATCCTCCAATATTTCAAATTGCTTGCTTAGTTCCTTGTTAGTAAATCATTTTAAAAATTATACTTCCTTTTCCGTTTATCGAAGGCCTCGCGCCCACCTTCCAACACTTCACATATATGTTCCTGAATCCCTCGTTTGTACAATACTTCATTTATAGCAAGGTCTTCTTTACTCGTATTTTCAATAGATCCGGAAACATATTCAAATTGAAAAGACTTGTTTTTAGTATCATCCCCTTCTTGGTTGGCCACGATTATTTCCTCGGCGTCAGCACCTAAAACGAGGTTTGGGTTATGTGTAACGATAATAATTTGTCGCGTTCTTTTCCGCTTTCTCAAAAACTGGACAACTTGATTGTAAATTGACCGGTTATCTAAATCATCTTCTGGTTGGTCAATCAAAATAGGACATTGGCTATCATCCAAATCGATAAGCAAACGCAATAAAACAAAAGACTTCTTGCCAGGTGACATATCGGAAATATCATCTCCTTGGTAGGTTACTTTATAATCATGTGAAAACCAATTCTGAAAAAGTGCAGTAACCAACTCCCTATTGGTCATTCCTTCTCGTGCCGGAATTTCATGCTTAACTATTTTCCAACATTCTTTTGTTAAAAATTGTTTATGTTTCTCAGGGTTTTCGAAATCATATCCGGTTAAATAATCATATTCATTACCTCTTGTTTTTCTGCCGTCCAAACATTTGTTGACAAAAGATTCTTGGAATCGTTCTTTAGTAAAAATGGTTCGAATATCGAATGAAAGTTCATCATCAAAATCACTTAAGTCAACTTTACTCTTTGCTTCTAAATAAAGTGAATAATATTGGGCATTCAGTTCTGCCAACAGTTCAATATTACTTTTTATCTGCGCATAGGAATTTCCTATTTCCTTGTCCAATTCGCCAATAGTAATTAAAATGGCTTCTTCTTTTTCTTTCTCTTCCAACAAATCTGCCAATGCCTTTTGTTCCGCAAGGGCCGCCTGAAGCTTTGCAATACTTTCCTGAAGAACTAAAATCTCACCTTGCAGTGTGCTGATTGAGATATTAAGCCTAGCAATCTCAAGCTCAATATTTTTTTGCCAATCAGAACTATATTCATTCTTTTTCTTACTTACCAAATCATCTATGGCCTTCCTTAATTGCTCGTTGTTGATGTTCTGAATCAGGGATTCATTTATATCAATGCCAATGTCCTTTATCGTATTCAGCTTTTCCTTGTCTTTCCTTATTATTTCAATTCGTCCACGCTTCTCTTTGATTTGTTGCGTGGTACTGTTGAAAAGTTGGATGTCCTCGGAACTTACCTGAGACTTGTCCTGTAAATCTTTAATCTCCCCATTGAGCTTATCTATTTGTTTCGTAATACCATCTTTATCGCCAAGCTCTTTTTTTTCCTTGGCCTTTTGAATATTTACACCAATATTCTCGAAAAGAGATTTAATAGTAGATTCTATATCATCGGAAATTTTCTTTTTCCGATCAGTTAACGAATCATACCACTCTTTAAATTCCTCTTTTTGCAAAAGAACTTCTTGAATGATTTCATCAATATCGGATGTTTCTTCTCCTTCATCAACGACCCGATTTAAATAGGACTGTGGAATGTAGATTATGCGTTTTGTTGGATTGTCAGGTCTTCCCAAGAAACTAATACTATCATCCCCCCAATGCACCTCAAATCCTTTTACCGGTTTTTTGTCCTCAACTCCAACAGACCTGTTACGCTGTTTGAATTCTTCTGTATCAGCGGTACGGGCAATACTTTTTATTAGAATCGATTTTCCGGTAGATTTCCCACCAATGATAGCCGTTAGGTTATTGCTTATCTCAATAAACTCGGTTGTGAAACTGCTATCTTGAAACCTTACTTTGTCAATAATTTCATAGAGCTTCTTTTCGTCAGGTTTTCTATCGGAAATTCTTACCCTATCTTGTGGCTCATAAATAATTTGCTTAAATCCTTCAAATGTAGGATCCGCTTTAATCCACAATTTTGCTTTTCTCGAATATGTATTAATATTATGATTATCAGAACAAATGATTGTAGGTAGCCATTTGTCAATTTTCTTAAAAAGGTATGGGTTTACTTTGGTCAGATAACCCTCCAAATCAATTTCTTTGCCCAACTCAAAAACATCCACTATTTGAGCAATATCCTCTTTTTGTGCTAGTGCATGAGGTAGGGAATGTGTAATGTTCTCAATACCGTTTCCTTTGCTTCCAGCATGAATGGTTACGATTCCTCCTAATTCTTTGATAAGACGTATAGTATCGGCTAAATCACAATAAACCTCCCATGGTTTTTTACCTTCTCCCTCTATCTTCCTGATTTCAGTGTTATTTTTTATTTGCCCCCAGATATAACCGAAATTGGATTTTTCACTAAATATGCCAATGAAATGAATAGGCTCGTTACCGCGAGCATCTGATAAAAATTCTATCACAGGCAGTACCGTTAAATCTCTACCTTCACTTAATCTTTGCAACTCTTTAATACTATCAACATCGATTAGATGATGGTCAGTTATCGCAACTACCTCAACCCCCTCTGTTATCAAGCCATTTACGATATCTTCATTTGTCACACTCTTGTCTTGATAGTCATAAGATGACGTTGTGTGGAAATGAAGATCCCATTGCCTCCATTTCGAGCCTTTTCGATATTGATTGCTCATAGATATAATGTATAAAACCCCTTATGAAAGGGGTTGTTAATAATTAATCCTAAATAGTTAGGGCTTACTTGTTAGATTGTCCTACAAGTATACGGAATTTTAACACAAAAGGAAAGTGTAAACCACTGTTTACGTGCGGAATTGCTAATTGGTATTAAACCGAATATGTTGACCTATAGCCTGCGTTAAGAATTTAGCTATTTTCCAATTGATTAACTGGAGAAGTCCAATCCTTTACCCAGATCTTTATGGTCAACCTTCTTTGAATCCGTGTTTCGAATATCGGACGTCTTTTTATTTAATTCTATTTGTTGGATATTTTCTTTATGCTGCTCTTGAGTAACTTCATTGCTATATTGCTCCATGCCTACTTGCATAGCATTAATACGCTCGTTACCCAAACTTATATCTTTGAACATTGGCGTAGTCAAATTCAACTCTTTAGCCAATTCATATCCAAGATTGAAAGCCTCTTTATAATCCTTGTCAACTTTTAGATTTTCTTCCATAATTAATTAAAAAGTTTCGCGTACATACTTTTCTATATATTCATTGATTGAATCACGGTCGTAGAGAATGATTTTCTTTTGGGGCTGGGAAAACCTGATTTTTCCTTCGTCTCTCAATTTTTGCAGAGTTGTAGTCGATTTTATGTTCAACAAGGACATTGCCTCTTCCCCATCGACCCATTTGGGGGGCATATCTTTCCGTTTGGATTCTATATGCTCAACTACCTTATCGAACAAGGCGTAAAAAGCTTCTTCTTGTAGACAAACGACTTGCATTGTTTAATTGTGTGAATTCTTTAGAATTTTCTTAAAGTCAATAAGATAGTGTTTTATTCACTTTCTATTCTATCTAAATCGCCAGAACACCATTTTTAATGGATGAAATTCATATTAGAAGTTTACCACTTTCTCCAAAGCGTCGTCCGTTTCCTTGTGCATAAAATTCGATTGGTAATTCACTGTTGTTGTAATCGAAGAATGGCGATAAAGTTTTTGAAGCATTTGAATAGGGATTTTATCCCCTGAAATGTTGCCGAAGCTGTGCCTAGCGATGTGCATGCTTAGTTTCTTTTCAATGCCTACCTTTTCGGCCACAATTTCTAATCGCCTGTTTAGATTTCTATTTATGGTCTTAATGCGAGTAGCCAAGCGTTTTTCATCTTTTAGATTTGTTCCCTCTAAGTAATGAAAGATTAAATCATCTTTCTTTTTCCTCTTAGCCGCATAGTAATCCAATATCTTTTCGACTTTTTCGGGATTTGCCAACGAAACAAGTTTTTTATTCTTTCCCATTCGGTAATAAAGTCGATTATCTATGAAATCGGACCATTTTAGCTGAAGTACATCTGCTACTCGAATACCTGCATAATAGAAACTCATTAGCCAAGTATTGACCGCATGTTTTTGGGCAGGTGTTAATTCTTCCGCCGTTTCAAGTAATTGGACCTCTTCCCTATTCAATCCAATCTTTTCACTTTCTGGAAACTTAATTCGAATTTTGCCTTTACCAAATGGGTAGTTTCTATCATCCACATGGTATTCTTTCCGTGCAAAATTGTAAATGGTGCGAATAAGCAAAAGGTAATTAATAGCCGTTCTTTCAGCTACCTTTCTTTCGTACAAAAGATGTGCCTTGAAATCTTTTAACAGGGTAACATCCAAATCTGTAAAAGAAAGTTTTTTGCTTCCTAAAAATGTTTTGAAAATGTCCAATCTTTTTTCTTGATTGTAATGCTGATTGAATTTTTTCCGCTTTAGGAGATTAGACAAAAACAGTTCACTAGCCTCAAAAAAGCCCATTTTTGTTTTTCCAATAATCTTTTTCTTTATTTTTTTCGCAGATTGAGAAGTAGCTTGATTTTCGCTATCAATTAATCTATCATTTGCTTCCGCGATTTTCTTTGCTACTAAATTGTTAAGACGTTTTGAATTGGGATGAGATTTTTTGACACGTTTGTATTTGTCATCCCAAAATTTGATTTCAATATATTGTCCCGTAAATAGATAGGACGATCTTCTATCTTTGGTAATTCGAATAGCGATAGGAAAAAGCCCTGCGCTATTCGGTTTCTTCATCAAAAAAGATTGTATAGTAGCCATAACCCCTTATTTCACAGCTTAAAGATACAAATTTTAGGTAAAACATAGGTAAAACATTTAATGTTTTTAAGTGGATTTTTATGAATTTTAGAAAAGAAATAAAATTACAAATATGTCATAAACAGTTGATTATTAAACCATTTAAGACCATATCGACACAAAGGTCTCAGGGTTCATAACCCGGAGGTCGGGGGATCGTGCCCCCCTCTCGCTACAACTAATCCGTTGAAATTGAATGATTTACATTCAGTATCAACGGATTTTTTTTTGAAGCTCACCGTATACGGTAGCGTATGCGGTAGCGTATGCGGTTGCTAAATAAATCATATAAAACACTGTTAAACTGAACGTTACAAATCGAAAACCGTCGGGTTTATAATATTTAAGTTAAATATAAATTTGCCATGAATAACTATCCTGTAAAATGGGAGGAGGTCAACAGGGTTAAATTACAACTTAACTTACTGTCCTAAATCTGGGGAGTATTATAGTCTGGTACTTTGACCCCATTTGTTTTCATTAGAGCTCACTTATACATTCAATCATGAAGGATAGATAAATAATTGTAATTTGCAAAAGGAGTTCTAAGTTCAATACCATAAATGACCAATAACTTCCAACCACACTAATCACGATCAACAACACTATGGCCAAATCTTATATTTTCACGATGCTATCGTTCCTTACCCTTTCTAGCTTGTTTGCCCAAGACAAATTAAAGGAAACACTTGAGCGTTTCGAAAACGGAAATGCAAAAGTAGTACGATACAAATCCAACTCGTTAAAAACCATGAACGTTTCCTTTTTGAATGAAAATGGCAGAACCGTGGCAAGCATTCCCTTCGACACTTTAAGCGGCAAACTCCATGGAGATTTTTTCGATCCCTATAACAAAGGAAACTTTAAAAAAGGAAACCTAAATTGCGATGATTGCTTGTTTAGTTTTGACCGTAACAACAACCTATATCGAATTACCTTAATTGATGGAAAAGTCAACGGTCAGGCCATCAAGTGGAAGGTCAATTCCAACCATTATATCGGTCAATTTGAACAAAACGAACAATACTCCGAAGTCCCTCTCTACATCCTTACAAATGTTGAAAGATATTTTTCTAAAAAAAAAGGTAACCAAATTGAGCTTGTTCAGCAGGCTCAACTACTTTTTGAAGATGGCTTTTTGAAAGGTAACCAAGTACTGGAATACAATACCTATGAATATTCCAGAAACCTTGCTTTCCTGCCCATTGTAAAGACCGAGTTATTGTTTTCGGAGGGCATTTTAAAAGGGTTCAAAACCCTGGATGAACAAAATAACATAGTGGACAGTCTATACAGTACCACCAAAAGTTGGAAATACCGAAATGAATTAGTTGAGAACAAGGGTGAAATATTTCATATTTTCCATAAGAACAATCATATCAATTTAACCAATTTAACACTGATAACAAAAAACAATTATAATTACTCCCCTGAAAAACAAACCCTTAAAAAGACAATGACTAACAGGGATGGTTATTTTTTACAACAGAATCCCTTCAAAGATGATTATGGGAACGCGGAAGGCGTAGTTTACGATAATCCGGTAATTTTTTACCCTTCCAATCTAAACACAAACAAACAAGGAATCCTTGAAATTGATTTCAATTTTGAACACTACCTGCTCAATGATTTTTTTGCACAGCTCATCAAAAAACTACTGACAAACCCTTCGGTGATGTTCGATCCCTCATTTCGTTTTTTTCCAGACATACCCGAACCAAAAAGCAAGGATATTCTCCAAAAAAAATATGATTACCAAGGTTCCTATTGGGAGCGTGCCCGTATCAGTGAGTCCTATATGGACGAAACCTTAAGGCCCTATAAAAACTTGGCGCCACAAACACCATCAGAGTTTATAAACTTGGTTCAAACATTACGGGACGACCACAAAATATTCCTGAATTCGTTTTATGTAAAAACATCGCATAAAAGCATTGATACTCTATTCAAGGAGCTGGTTTCATTAAAGAAAAAAGAGGCAAACGAAACAACCTACACCAAATTTTCTATTGATGACCTCGTCCCATATTTTGAGCACCTTGACGAACAATTTAAACGTTACAATTCCAACAAGAAAGAACGGCTTGCCCCCCTTCAAAAAACCTTGAGCAAACTATATGAATCTCACCTATCGCTCGAAGACTTCAATGGCAATGAAAAATACCGCGAACTAAATAGGAGCAAAAGGGACTTCCTTTCACAAACCTTCTCCTCAGATGATTTAATTGCCCCCAAAAAAAACAACAGCCCTGATAATTATAATTTTGATGCAGTCTATTTACTTAACGAAGAGGATTTCCTCGAATGGTTGGGCAAATATGAGAAGCTCATTGAACTAAGCCAAAATTGGATAGCTGATGTGAGCGAATGGGATTCCAAATTGGAATTATTTAAAAACCTGTTTTTTAACTTGTTGACCAGATACCCTATTACAAGCTCGGACAGAGATAAAATAGTTATAAAAATCACAAGTGATTCCATATATGGCTTTCCTAGCACTTCGTTATTTTTGGACAATTTGCCCCATCGTGCACAATATGAGGGCACCAATTCCGATTTTCAAAGGGTTTTTCATGGAAACACCGCCAATAGGTTTTCTCTGATGAGGCTTTATCAACCCGCATTTGGTTCCAAAGATTTGATAAAATTGTTTGAATTTTCAAATTACATACGTCAATATCAAGAAATCAAGGCGTTCAATACCAAACATCTTCCAAATTACGGCGGGTCTGCGGCATATACCATCAAAAACATAAAGGTATTGTATCAAGAGGCATTTGTTCATAATATCAAGCACTCATCCAACACCCCCTTGAATCAAGTCGTATACGCAAGCATTGGTTTCCCTTGCAGTAACAATACTTATACCAATAAAGTCAAGGAAGTATACACCCGATTGAATTTAAATTTTGATCGTATGGTCATCTACAGTTCGGTAAATTCTGATTGGGGAATCAATGCCAATACGTTTATAAAGTACCCGAAAAAAAATTCTATCGATGACAATCCTTCTTATTTCGCCCACACCTTTTACAAAAGCGAAAGTAAGTTCAACAAGGACATTGAGCGCTTAAAAGAAGTGGGTATCGATTACATTTTACCGCTAGCAAATTATTTCGATACGCTTGGGGACTGTGAAAAAAATGATAAGTTCTTTAGGTACTCGATTATCATTACAGGAAACCCGTCCCCTTGAATGTATGAGCAAATTTCATCATAAAAACAACTATTTATTTTAGTATATCCAGAAGCCAGGGTAAACTACCACAACACGATCTTGATCTTAAAAATATTTTTTAAAGTTATAGCACATAGCAACGGTAACCATTACAAATTGGTTTGTATGGGTATAAACTTGAAACTGAACAGAAAAGATATGATACAACACAAATATTTTAAGCACAATACCAAATACTGGAAATATTCAATTACGGATTAGGGTACTTAAGCTTTAAACTGTCTTGTCTACAAATGATGGGCCATATATAAAAAAACCTCAATTACGCTCCAGCCAGGTTACACCTTATCCTACGCTACTTTCAAAAAATCGCAATAAAACTGGTAGCCACTGACCTCCTCCCGTTAAACTAGACTGTACAAAAAACGGTATGTCTTCACTTTGATAACGGTAAGGAGTTCGCCTACCTTCATAAACTGGTCAAAGACCTGGACACTAAAACTTACTTTACAAGACTATCTCCCTCTCTGGACAAGGGAGCCGCAGAAAACAGAATAGGCGTTATCAGAAAGTTTATTCCTAATAAAAAAGACCTTAGGGTTGTGTCTACCAAAAGAATAAAAGAAGTAGAAAGACTACTAAATTACAGACCTATTAGAAAATTTAATTACAATAGACCAATATAAGAACTAAAATACAAATGTGTTGCACTTATGGGTTGAACTCAGCTAAAGCTTACACAGCGCAATTTTTTATTGCCATTTTAATGATAACAATGATTGCCAAATTCTTGAATTTTTTTAGAATTAAAATTTATACTTTTTAAGAATTTGGGACTAAACCAATATTTATAGTATTGTAATTTCGAGATAGCTTTATATTTATTCCTTTATTAGTATACGTTTGGGTTTCCTCTTGAAAAATATATCCTATTTTTTCTAAGTGATTTTTAATAAAGGTTACCATCTCTTCTCCACGGCCTGTTGCTTTATTGTTTAAGTATATTGCCAAACGCAACTTATTAAGATTGGCATTTGGGTTTGGAGTAAGTCCATTTTCTGTTTTATCATAAAATGGTTTATTAAAATCTAAGCGTATTGAAAAATGTAAATTTTTATCAAAAACCAACCTGGAATCAACTATGGAATAGGTATCTAAACGTTTATAGTTTTGATTTAATTTATCTGTTAAAAACAATTCTTTTTTTGAGTCTTCTTTATAATCGTTTACTAGATTTTGAATATCTATTAAGTTATTCGTAGCACTAACAGAATTCAGTAATAATACCTCTTTTGACGCGTTTAAAAACTCATTACAAAAAGCACCTATATTAACAAATTCACTTTGTAGGGTTTCTTCAATATCAAAAGGAATATTGTTAAAAATAATATTCTTTAAAAATTCTTCGTGGTATAGTAGTTTAATTTCAGGAATCTCTCTTTTACTAATACTCTTCCCTTTATTATCCACATAATACCATCTGCCCCCATCTTTTGCCCATGCACCGTCTGCAAAAAAAGGTAGCAATTCATCAAATTCTGCACGTGCCATAAGCGTTCTGTCCTTATCCATAAACCCCCCTTTTTTGTTAGAAGCATCAACATATAGATAAAGGTCATTATAAAGACATATGGGAAATTTTTCTCGTGTGTTTATGATCATTTCTCCCTTTGGATTAATTAACCCAAACTCATTATCTGAGCCTTGAACAGTTGAATACCCATTATGAAAAGGAAAAACCTTTTCCCATTCCGTGCTCCTTATCACTTTTTCTGCGTTGGTATTCAAAAATCCTAATTCATTATCCTCTTCAAAAGATGCAAGTCCACCAGAAAAACGGCCAATTAAATCATATTTATCTGTAAGGTTGATAACAAACGTACCTGTTTTATTTATAACGCCATATAGCATAGAATTTGTTTCACTATCCTTCAAGCCAACGGTAGCATGGCCTTCTGAAAAAGAAAATACTTTAGTATACTTGGGTGTAATAATTTCATTGCCTAAAGGATCTAAATATCCCCAAAGGCCGTTGGTATCCTTAAACTTTATAAGACCGTCTGCAACATAACCTGCTTGCTCAATTCCGACAAGGATTTTTTTAATTTTTAAATCCGTATCAATTAACGCTAATCTACCATCAGCTAAACGAACAAGAGCTATCCCATCTTTAAAATGTAATGCTTTCAAGAAATCGGTAGTATAATACTTGCCTTTTTCATCAACAAATTTTAAAACCCCATTCTCTTTAAAGTGGGCTCTATTTTCTATCATTATTGATGGTCTTTCATCAATTTCAAAGTCTACCACCAATTTTCCGTTAAGATTTACCAAACCGTAATCTCCACTTTTGCTTTGTTTAGCAGGTATGGCAACATCATTAAAAAAAGTATCGTTTGAACATCCTAAAGATAAAAACATTAGGAAAAGAAGACATACAGGTAGTTTACGTTTCATAACTATTAAAAAGACTTTTTAGGTTGGGACAATTCTAAAAAAATGAATTCTTTGAAAATACGAGTATTCTTGTGAAGATGGGTTAAATATCCTAACAAAATTTAAAAACCATTATTTTTTAAGTAGGCAAAGATAATAATTACAGCGTATACAATACTCCCTATCTATAGGACAAGTAAAAGGCATTTATTAGTCCATATCTATATGGATTTTACTTTTTTAGTTCAAATCCTAGTTCCCCGAAACTGAAATATTAAAGCCCGTTATGCATAGAACTTTCAGTAGGATAGCATTAAAAAAGGACATGTAATAGGACACGTTCGATATGAAATTTGTATTGTTTTGAACTGTTTTAGCGTAAAGTCCAAAAAAAACAAAACCCTGATAATCAATTGATTATTAGGATTAAAATATTAAAAGTCGGGGTGGCAGGTAGAATCCTTTTCCTCTATTTATTTAAAAATCAAACAGTTACAAACAATAACTAAGTTTGGTAACCGAAAAGGTAACTTTTTTGATGTGTCCTTTTGTTCTATTTTAATATCAAAAATAGAAATAGTTGGTAGAACAATTGTTTTTTGGGCCTAAAGATATTGCAAGTGGCCGGGTCTATTATAGCTTATAATCATACAGATGTTGGTGACCTCTTCGAGATGGATCACATATAGGATGCGGAGCAAGTTATATTAAAGAAAAAAAAGGTGGTTTAAGGCAAAAAGAAAATATTAACTAACTTTAGATAATTGGACTAGGGCTTTTCATAGGAGGCTTTGTTGTACCCAGTAGTATTTGGTAATAATTAGTTTGTCAAAATATACAGGTCATTTACTAATCGTTCAATTTCTTTATTATTTGTTCCATCATAAATTCCGCGTATTTGTTTTTTCTTATCCACGAGTATAAAATTAGGGGTATGAATAAAATCTTGCAGTCCACCATCGCCTTGCTCTACAACAGCAAAGTAACTTTTTCTGGCTAATTCGTAAATGTGCTTTTTATTTCCAGTAGTTACATTCCATTTAGAGTCTATCACTCCTTTTTCGGTTGCATATTTTCGTAACACAGGAATACTATCAATTGTTGGTGTTACAGATAATGACAAAAACATAATGTCTTCATTTTTTAAAAATTCATTTTGAAGTTCAGCCATATTAGTTGTCATTATTGGGCAAATGGTTGGGCAACTTGTGAAAAAGAAATCGACCACATAAATTTTATCTTTATAATGGTCTTGAGTAATCGTTTCTCCATTTTGATTTAGCAATTCAAAATCTGCAACGGTATGATTTTTATTTTTATTATGTAAACTTACATCTACCAATTCTGGATTAAAATCTGATGGATTATAAACTGGTAATTCCTTTGTTTGATTACAAGAGAATACACCACAAATTAAGAAGACTATAAAGATTGAATGTGATAGATTGAATCTCATATTAAATACTATTCAGCTTAAGAAAATCTTTTGCTTCTTTAATTTCTGGTCTATCGCTTACTACGTTTTCGGTTTGTTTAAGTAACCTTTCAAAATACAGCGTTGCTTTTTCCATGTCACCAGATTGTTTCGCTGCAATTGCTGCACCATAAATACCGTTGAATCTGTTTGGACGTCTCTCTAAATTTAATTCATAAGCAGTTAAAGCTTTTTGTGGTTTATTTAAGGTTAAAAGCATATCCGCTAAAAGTTCATCTGCTGGTAAAATTTCACCTGGCGTTACAGGATGTTTTGTTGTTTCACTTTCCATATCGGCAGCAGTAGTCATAAGAGATAAAGCTTCATCATCATTACCTTTTTTTAATTGCATCCACGCTTCAATGGTTTTAATTTGAATAGCAACTTGGTCTGATTTATAAGTGTCTTTTAGTGTTATTAATTCCTGTTCAAAAGAATTTAATATGTTAAGTTCATTTTGAACAGATTCTAAATTATTAATGTGAATGTATCCCAAGGCTTTTCCAAAATGTAGCAATGAGGCTTGCCAAGGGAATTTATCCCAGTTTATCTCTAATTCTTGTGGGAACTCAATATTGGTAGCTTCCTCCCAATTTTTATTTTCAACAGCTAAACGTGTAGGAATAGCTGCGGCAGTATATGCGATTTTAAAATTTGGCGGAAATATTTCTTTAAACGTTTTTAGGTAGTTGTATTGTTCGTAAGCAAGTTTATTATTTCCTGTTTGTAAATAGGCGTAAACCAAATAACCCATGGCGTGTATTTCTTCATCCCAATGCGCTCCTGGAGCAATACTTTCTGCATAGCAAATTGCAGATTCTGCTGAATTAAGATTTGTTTCTATAGATTCATTCCATAACCCTAAACGCGTAAATATATGCGATGGCATATGTTGTGCATGTGCAGAATTAGGTGCTATATCTGCATAACGTCTGGCAGTGCTTAATCCTAGTTCTGCTAATTCAGGATAATCATAAGAATGGATAATATAATGCGCTATTCCTGGGTGATTGGGTTGTTTTTTAAACAAATCTTCTAATATTTTTCCAGCTTCACGTTGTTTAGAATAGGCTTTATCCGAAGGTAGAGCAGAAGCTCGAAGTGCTAAAGCATAAAAAATGGCAACTTCTGTATCATCTTCATTTTCTTGGTACATATCTTGCATTTTTTGTGCATAGGCTTCTTTTCTAGTTTGATTGTCAACGGTCTCCCAATTTTTGTAGAACGCGCCAATAGCTTCTATATATTGTTCTGCTTTTTTAGTTTTAGGCAATTTTTCAGCAACAGCAAGAAGTTTTGTGCCTTTTTCTAAAACTGATTGCTCTGGTGGTGCCCACAATCCATGATAAATACTCATAGCTACACCCCAATATGCCATAGCGCATTCTGGGTCTTTATCTATAACTTTTACAAAGGCTTTTTCTGATTCAATATATTCAAAGGAATGTAGCAATGAAATTGCAAGGTTAAAGGTTTCTCTTGTTTCATAACTACATGCTTCTGAAAAATTTACCTCTCCAAATTCTCCATTACCACATAATAGTAATTCACCTCTTAAAAGGTCTAAACTTGTTAAATTGGGTTTTGGTTTTTCTTTTTTACAAGCAGTTAAGGATAAAATTAAACTAACAAGGATTAATATGTCTTTTAAATATTTCATAATCTCTATTTTTTAATTTGATGTTCGAAATCCCGCTATTGGGTACAACGCTAAGTATAAGAATAGTAGCTGACTGCGTTGTACTTTCCTATCAAGTTACAATAAAGTTGAAGCGGGCTACAACCCTTTGTTTTACTGCTATTTTGGCTATTATTTTTATACATTGTGCCTGTTGCACAAGTTAGGGAAAAAAGTCGTTGACGATCATTGCCGATCCAATGATCGATCGTAACTTTAGGTATGCAAGGCAAGAAGGATTATCAAGAAAAGCTGTTCGCCCATTTTCAATTGAGCGACCGTGTTCCCCAGCACAATTTTTACAGGCGTTTGAAAGAGGTATTGGATCTAGACTTCCTGTACCCCTTGACCAAGGGTCATTACGGCGATAGCGGCCAAAAGAGCATCGACCCCGTGGTGTTCTTCAAGTTGTGCTTGGTGGGGTACTTGGAGAACATCATTAGCGACCGTAAACTTATCGACCATTGTTCGATGCGATTGGACATCCTTTACTTTATCGGTTACGATATCGATGAGCCACTGCGCTGGCATAGTACGATAAGCCGAACACGCCAACTTTTCCCCGAGTCTATATTTGAAAAGGTCTTTACCAAGGTATTGAAGCTTTGTATTGAAAAAGGAATGGTCGGCGGCCATACCCAGGCCATTGACAGTGCGCCCGTGAAAGCGAACGCAAGTATGGACACCTTGGAGCTTAAGGTGCCGGAAGAGGACCTTGACGAACATTTGCGCAAGGTACGTGCGCTCAGTGCTATGGACAAGGAAGGACCGCACCGTAGATCCAAGAACGACAAGTCGGACAAAGGCCAACGCAGTGTTACGGCGAGCGAAAAAGAACTGGATGCGATAAAGGGCCGGAACAAGAAGTGGGCCAAGGACCAGGACCAACGCCCGGGCGCGGGCAACAAGGGTTCGAAGTACACCAGTAACAAGACCCATTATAGTCCCACGGATCCCGATGCGCGTATCAGCGTAAAGCCTGGCAAGGCCAGAAAGCTGAATTACCTAAGTCAGTTATGTGTGGATACGGCCCATCATGTAATAACGGATATCAAGGCTTACCATGCGGATGGAAAGGACAACCAGCAGCTTCAAGATATTGTAGCGCGTTTACAAAGACGCTTATGGCAACAAGGTCTGGTCTTCGAAAACTGCGTGGCCGATACCGGTTACAGTAGCGGGGAGAACTATGCCTTTCTGGAGGAAAGGGGACTGAAAAGTTTCATCCCGCCCCATGGCACTTACAAGGGCGGCCCCGATGGTTTCGCGTATATAGAAGAACACGACCATTATCTCTGCCCACAGGGCAAGGTGATCCCGTTCAGGAAAGTGTTCCTGGACAGCCGCACCAAGACCAGGAAGAAGTCCTATCGGGCATCGAGCAAGATCTGTAAGGGCTGTGCGCTTAAAGAAACTTGTTTGGGCAAGGTGAACGAGAAACAGTTCTCGGTCACTTATTATCGCGAAGAATACGAGCGTAATATCGAGCGTGTGAACAGCAAAGAGGGTAGGTACATGAAGGGCAAGCGACAGAGCACGGTAGAGCCTGTATTCGGTACCCTGACCCAGTTCATGGGACTTCGAAAGATAAATACCATCGGGATCAATCAGGCCGACAAGGTGATGCACCTCTCGGCAATTGCCTATAATCTCAAGAAATACCTAAAATTCATCGAAAAACGTTCCAAAAGTGGGGCGGGGCAGCTTGCTTTTAGGGTCTTTGTGAAAAGTGTTGTTCGAGACCCGTTTTTAGCTTTGATAAGGCATCAAAAATTGACTTTTCAATACTGATCCGGAAAGAAAAAAGCCTCTTGAAGAGGCTTAAAATCATTCGTTTTTTGCTGATTAGTGGCTTGTGCCACGGTTACCGTTGTTGTGCGTAGGCCTTTCCGCTACAGGATCCGTGCATTAATTTTTAATTACAATTTTTCCACAGTTAATTTCATAATTATTAAGTTTATAAATAAGTTCATCTTGCTGTAATTCGAATCCTGCTCTTATTGTTCCGTTTACACCTTCGTCAGAGATTACAACCGAATACAACAGATAAGAGCTGTTTGGTTCAATTACTGTTTTCAATTTAGATGGCTTATTTATATTTTCGTCAAGGAAACTTATTATATCCAATCCATAATTCGGTAATTTTTCTTTCTCAAGAGTCATTTCGCTATTTGGTATAAACAAATTGAAGTTTATGTTAGGCTCTGAAGGTATTACAAATGAATTAGCTGAAAAATCCACTTCTAATTCCAAATTAGAAGAAGATTTGTTTGTAATACAAGTCCAAAATGTTACATAAACAAATTCTTTTCCGTTGGTTGTTGTAAATCTTTGTCCGCCTTTTGGATAACTATTCTGAATTGTAATGCCTTTATTAATTCCATTATCATATTCAAATTCGGTATGGAAATTTTGTCCCATTAAAGTATTGGAGAGCAGAAAAAGAGTGAAAATGATGAAAAATTTCATTGGGCTATATGTTTTTCTCGGCTTACGCACAACGGTCAAGTATAAGAGAAGTAGCGGATTTAAAGGCGATTACCTGGCCGCCACCACAAAAGTTTATTAATAGCACTGACTTTGATTTTACCACTTCACCCGCTATTGCTCTTATACAATGTTGTGGTTAGTTAATCATCGAATAATCCAGATTTTGCGAGTTGTCGGGCTATCTGATGCAGGTTGTTGAGTAAAAGGTTACCCTCACTATCAAAGCCTCGGGTACCAAAATACGCGATAACCAAATCACGACCTGGCGAAACGTACAGTCCCTGTCCACCACCTCCTTCTTTGAAAAAGTCACCATCATCCATAACCACATCCCATTGATAAGTGGAATGTCTTGGCGGCTCACCATCAACTAAATGCTCTGCAGTTATTGGATCATCATAGATGAACAGATCAATTGGGCCGGTTTTCTCTATTATCTCAGGCCTACCACCTCGCTGTATTTTCTTAATGTAAGCA
Source organism: uncultured Maribacter sp. (assembly GCF_963975365.1). Classification (GTDB taxonomy): domain Bacteria; phylum Bacteroidota; class Bacteroidia; order Flavobacteriales; family Flavobacteriaceae; genus Maribacter. The sequence continues at coordinate 334,756 of NZ_CAXBGF010000003.1, forward strand.
TCAGGTATAAAATCATAAGGAGGAGTTCTGCCCGATGGAGTAAACAATAAGCCAAAACGGGTATGATCGCGTAAGGTGGCGCTGAGGCCTCCCATATACATACGGTCGTTGGAATTTGGTAAAAACATCAGTGCATCAGACTCTGCGCCCATTTTCTGCCATATCCTTTTTTCAATCAGTTGAACGGCTGTTTTATTAGTAATTCGCTCGATGATCCAGCCCAGAACTTCGGTGTTCAGAGAGAAGTATTCATAAATCTGTCCTGACGGTCCTGTCTTTTTCATGGGTGCGAGTTGGCCAGATGGCCCACCTTTAGATTTATCGTTGCCTATCCAGCCATTCTCATTTAAAAATATTTTTGCAAAAAGATTATCATCAATCCCCATTCCTGACGTCATATCCAAAACATCAATAATGGGAACAGCACCCCAGTCAGTACCTTCCAGTTCTGTTAAATAAGCTGACACAGGCTTATTGACGTCTATTTTGCCCTCCATCTCCAGCAAGCCAATGATAGTAGAAACATACGGTTTGGTTACTGAAAAACTATGATGCTTGTTGTAGTCCTTCATGTGAGGGTATTCTTCAAACACTATTTTGCCTTTATGCAAAATGATCATGCCATCTACTAACGGACTCTTTACATATTCTTCAAGTAGAATTTCTCCTTCTATGGTTTTAGTGATGAATACCTTGACATCCTCCCTTAAATGATAGTCCAGTTGTCGAATAGCGCCTGATCGGCTAACGACCTGATGAGGCCAGAATTCAGACATGTGTGTATTAATATAGCGAGTAAAATCTCCTCCCTTATTCGATTGCTGATTAGTATCAAAATCAGCATGAATGGCTTGTATTTCATCCAACGTGTAGCCGTTGAAATCTTGCGCATAACCCAAATAAGGTAACAGAATTGCCAGAAGAACCAATAGCGCTATTCTCATTTTATTAATTTTTTAATTAACCACAACGGTTTAGCTAAGCGTAGTGCGGGTGGTAAAGAAACTTTTCGTTTCCGTCTTAGCACGAAGCTAAAGCTTATTGTTTTGCTTTTTCTTTTTCGTTCCAAAGCTAAATCCATAAGATTTAGCGACTTTATAAATATACATAGACCTCTCGGTTTTGCCCTAAAGTCCGCATTACGTTTAGCATCGATGAAAAAGCAGCAAGTCGAGTATCTTTAAAGTTC